>NZ_LMJX01000002.1:1919888-2324741 GCF_001421315.1 Plantibacter sp. Leaf1
AGCGGTCGTGAACAGATGCACCCAGGCCATACCGTCTGAAGCGGGCTCGAACTCGACGCGGCGGTCAGCCTCGGAACGCGCTGCACGTGCCGTGATGGACTCCGGGTGGAGTCGCTCGCGAAGGTCCTTCGCGAGCTGCTTCAGCCGCGCAACGGTAGACCGTTCCGCGATGGGAAGGACCTCGGCGAGGAAGGAGACACGGCCGACGGTCGGGACCTCGCGGAGCTGGTCCGTGATCGTGCGCGCATGCCGGCCGGAGATGAGGCCAGCCTCCAGTGCCGCCAACNATGCAGGACTGTCCGCTCGGCCGAGCGGGTCGCCATCGCGAGCATCGCGCACGTCGAGCGGCGCGACAGTGCCCGCCGCTCCGCGGGCGGGTAGATGGCGGGAACCACCGTGTCTGCGAGGGCGTCCGCGTACGCAGCAGATTTGGCGAGCAGGCGCGCTTCACGCGCGTCGAGCACGGCGCGGAGCCGGCCGATCTCCGCGTATTCATCCGAGAACTCCGCGAGCTGCGCGGCGTACTCGTCGCCAGCTCGAACTGCGAAGGTGGTGGTCTCGGTCATGACTCCAGTCCACCATGGACCACTGACATTCCAGATGCCGAGTTCGGGAGGGTGTGGAGATGCCCCGATGAGCACTTCGACTGGCTCAGTGACCGGGGTTAGTTGGCGGGAGTCGGTCGGGACGCGGCCCTGCCGCTCGGCACACCTCGACAGGCTCGGTGACCGGGTCTGTCGGGTTCGGCGAGCCTCGCGCAGGCCACGCGACCGCCCCCACCGCACACCGACGACCCACCGGCAGTACGCTGCTGAGCACACACGCCGTCACGATGGAGAGACCGCATGAGAGCCCTACGCATCACCGCCCCGAACACGGCGACCGTCCTCGACCGACCGGACCCGCAGCCCGGCCCCGACGACGTCCTCATCCGCATCGAACGCGCCGGAATCTGCGGCACCGACGTCGCCCTCTTCCGCGGCACGATGCCCTACCTGGCCGACGGCCGCACCACGCTCCCGCTCCAACCCGGGCACGAGTGGGCGGGCCGCGTGGTCGCGGTGGGCGACGACGTCACCACGGCGACCCCGGGAGACCTCGTCACGGGCGACACCTTCATCGGCTGCGGACACTGCGAACGCTGCACATCCGGACGCCACCACCTCTGCCCGGAACACCTCGAACTCGGCGTGCTCGGCCAACTCGACGGCGCCCTCGCGGAACTCCTCGTCCTCCCCGAACGCGCCGTGCACCGCCTCCCACCAGGCGTCGAAGCCGACCTCGGTGCGATGGTCGAGCCGGCCTCCTGCTCGCTCCGCGGCGTCCGCCTCACCGAGGCCGGCCCCGGCGACCGCGTACTCGTGTGGGGCGCGGGGACCCTCGGCATGTTCGCCGCGCTCTTCGCCGCCGAGTCCGGAGGCACCGTCACCGTCGCCGCCCGACGCGAATCCGACCGGGGGTTCGCAGCCGGGTTCGGCCTCGACACCCGCGATCCGGCGGAGCTCGGCGACGAACGGTTCGACGTCATCATCGAGGCGACCGGCTCCGGCGAGGTCACGCGTCGCCTGCTCGACAACGCCACCGCGGGCGTCCGCATCGCCCTGCTCGGGGTGCCCGCCGGTGACGCCGGCCTCCCCTCCGGCACGCTCATCGCCCGCGACGCGACCGTCCACGCCGTCCTCGGCGGTTCGGCGTGCATCGACGAAGCCGCCAGCCGGTTCGCCGCCATGCCCGACACCGTCCGACGCCTGATCGGCACCGTGATCACCCTCGACGAGGTCCCGCAGGTGCTCGCAGACGGACTCCCCCGGGCGACGGGAGCCGGACCGAAGACGCAGATCCGGTTCTGAAGGGGCTGGAGCCCCGCACCCTCACACGGAGTCGCGCTCCACCAACCCGCACGGGATCGTCGTCATCTCGGGGACGTCCTCACCGGCGATCAGCCGGTGGAGGGTCTGCACGAGCAGCGCCCCCTTCTCAGCGGTGCGGAGGTCGACGGTCGTCAACGCCGGGTAGGCGTCCGCCGCGAACACGTTGTCGTCGACCGAGGTCATCGCGATCCGCACAGGCACCGGGATCCCCCGGTCGCGCAGCACCCCGAGCGCCCCCGTGGCCATCTGCGCGGATGCCGCGAACACCGCATCGACCGGCCGCCCGGCGGCCAGCAACCGCTCCATCGCCCGGGCACCGCTCGTGGGCGTGAAGTCGCCCTCCTCCTGGAGCCCCGGCTCGAGCCCGGCGGCACCCAGCGCGCGTCGCCACCCCGCCAGACGGTCGACGCCCGCCGCCGTGTCGAGCGGACCGGTGATCGTCGCGATGTCACGCCGCCCCGCCTCGACGAGCCGTCGCGTCGCGAGCGCACCCGCCTCCACGTTGTCGACGTCGACCACGTGCCCTGGCGGGTCCGTCGGTTCGACCCCACGGACCCCGAAGACCACCGGGAGTGAGGCCGCGAGCTTGGCGTACGCCTGCATGCTCGTGTGATGGGACAGCACCAGCGCCCCGTCGACGTTGCCGCCCGTGAGGAACCGACGCGTCTTGTCGGGGTCGACGTCGGATTCGATCAGGAGCGTCAGGGTGTAGTCGGTCGACGAGGCGTACATGGCGGCGCCCTGGATGACCTCGGCGAAGTACGGGTCGGCGAAGAACTCCGCCGTGCGCTGCGGGATGACCATCGCGATCGTCTGCGCCCGCCGGCGGACGAGGCTGCGGGCCGCGCGATTGGGCACGTAGTGCAGTTGCTCGACGGCGGCGTTCACGGAGGCCACCGCCTCCGGGGTCACCTGGGAGGAGCCGTTTATGACCCGGGAGGCGGTGGACTTCGAGACGCCGGCGAGCGCCGCGACCGCGATGAGTGTGGGGACGGTGATGTCCGCATCGGTGTCGATGGTGTGTCTCCTCAGTCGTGCCGGTGTGAAGACACCTTATGCGGCGCGGGCGTCACCCCTTGACCGCGCCCTGCATGATCCCGGCGACCAACTGCTTGCCCGCGAGGATGAAGAGGATCAGCAGGGGGATGACCGACAGCACCGCGCCGGCGAGGACGAGCGAGTGGTCGGGCGTCTGTCCCCCGCTGGCGCTCAGTGCGGCGAGCGCCGTCTGCACGCTCGGGTTCCGCGGTCCGAGCACGAGGAGCGGCCAGAGGAAGTCCGTCCACGCGGCCATGAAGGTGAAGAGGGCGAGGACCGCCATCGCCGGGCGTGCGGCCGGGAGGGCGACGTGCCAGAAGGTGCCCCACATGGAGGCGCCGTCGACCCGGGCCGCTTCGATGAGCTCGTCGGGGATGACGTCGACGAGGTATTGGCGCATGAAGAACACGCCGAACGCGGTGACGAGTCCCGGGATGATGACGGCCTGCAGCGTCCCGACCCACTGCCATTCGGCCATGAGCATGAACAGCGGGATGATGCCGAGCTGGGTGGGGATGGCCATGGTGGCGATCACGGCGAGCAGCAGGCCGTTGCTCGCCCGGAACTTCAGCTTCGCGAAGGAGTACCCCGCGAGTGTGGAGAAGAAGACGACGGAGACGGTGATCGCGCCCGAGATGATGACACTGTTCGCGAGGGCTTGGAGGAAGGGCGCCGACTCGAACACCTTCGTGGCGTTGCTGAGGAAGTTCGGGCCGGGGAGGATCGCCGGCGGCACCAGGTTGGTGTCGGACGACTGCCGGCTGGAGATGACGAACGACCACCACAGCGGGAACGCGGAGACCGCGAAGAAGGCGATGAGGATGGCGTAGGTGAGGACGCCGGGCCGTTCGTGGTCCTTGCCCTTCCGGTACTGCGGTTCCGCGGATGTCACCGGTGGTGCGGTCCGGGTGCGTTCCATCAGGGTGCTCATGCTCGTCCGCCTCGCTGCTCGGTGGTGCTCGTGGTGTCCGCACGGCTCGTGGTGTTCGCACGGCGCTTGGTCGACGTGGTGGTGATCGCCCGCGTCGTGATGAGGGGGTCGCGCACCTTCGGGATGCGCACCGGGCGTGCGTCGTTCGTGCGGATCGCCCGGGTGATCGCGAAGTTGATCAGCCCGGCGAGGATGATCACGAGGAACAGGATCCACGCCGTCGCGGAGGCCCGCCCGAAGTCGCGTCTCGGGAAGGCGAGTTCGTACAGGTAGAGCACGATCGTCTGGAACTGCCGGTCCGATCCCCCGTTGCTCCGAGGGTCGAACAGCTTCGGTTCCGTGAAGATCTGCAGCCCGCCGATCGTCGAGGTGATGACGACGAAGATGAGCGTCGGCCGGATCATCGGGATCGTGATCGACCAGAACCGTCGGATCTTGTTCGCGCCGTCGAGGGCGGCCGACTCGTAGACGTCCCGCGGGATGGCCTGCATGGCCGCGAGGAGGATGAGGGCGTTGTACCCGGTCCAGCGCCAGTTCACCATGCTCGCGATGGCGACGTGGGACGGGAAGACGTCGAACGCCCACCGGATCGGGTCGAGCCCGAACGCCTCGAGGAGCCCGGCGATCGGTCCGTGGTACTGGTTGAAGATCTGCAGGAAGATGACGGCGACGGCGACGGGCGCGACGATGTACGGCAGCAGGATGCTCATCCGCCAGAAGGTGCGTCCGCGGAGCGTCTGGTCGAGGAGCGCCGCGATCACCGTCGCGATGACGAGCTGCGGGACGGCCGACAGCAGGAAGATGCTGATCGTGTTGCCGAACGCGTTCCAGAAGAACGGGTCGGAGAGGACCGAGACGTAGTTGTCGAGTCCGACGAAGTCGCCCTGCCCCTTCAGCAGGTGCCACTCGTAGAGCGACACGTTGAAGGTGTAGACGATCGGGAAGATGCCGATGAGGGCGAAGAGGATGAAGAACGGCGCGATGTACAGGTACGGCGACGCGCGGTAGTCGAAGCGGTTCAGCTTCTGTCTGAAGGTCAGCGCGGCCGGTGGCCGGCGGACGGTTGCGGTGCTGGTCATGGCTCTGCCAATCCGAAGGAGGGAGCGGGAGGGGTGCCGGGGCGTCCGCGTGCGAACGGACGCCCCGGCGAGCTGCGTCGGAGAGGAGGTCAGCCGACGAGCTGGTCGAGCAGCTTGACCGCCTCGTTCCAGGCGGTCTCACCGTCGGTGATCTCGCCCTGGCTCACGCGGTCGAGGATCGGACCGAACACGTTGTCCTGGATGTTGGAGTCCTCGGGACCCTTCACCTGGGCGACGACGCCTTCGGATCGTGCGGCGAAGATCTCGCCGACCGGTGCGTCGTTGAAGAACGGGTTGGTGGAGCCCTTCACGAGCTCCTGCCCGTCGAGCGTGCTCGGGAACGGTCCGGCGAGTTCGAACGACGCAGCCTGTGCCTCGGGGGACGCGAGCCAGAGGGCGAGCTCGGCCGCCTCCTCCTTGTGCTCGGAGTTCTCGGCGACACCGAGGAACGCGCCACCCCAGTTGGCCGCACCGCCGGGCATCACGTCGGCGAAGTCCCAGCCGCTGTCGGTCGTGCCCTCGTCGTAGTAGCCCTGCACGATGCCGAGCATCCAGCTCGGGCACATGTAGGTGGCGAACTTGCCCTCCTTGGCCTCCGGGCCGACGTCCCAGCCGGGGAGACCGGCACCGAGGCCGGCGTTCTCCGCCTCGACGATCTTCTCGAACTGTTCCTTGAGCACGTCGTTGCCCTCGATGTTCAGGGTCTCGCCGTCGGCCTTGTAGTAGCCCTCCTCCTGCTGGTTCACGAACGAGTTCCAGAAGAATCGGGGGCTGTGGTAGAACGCCTGGCCGGTCGCGGCGACGTACTCCTCACCGACCTCGAAGAAGCGGTCCCAGGTCGCGTCCTCACCGCCGAGGTACTCGGCGACCGCGGCCCGGTCGCTCGGCAGGCCGGCGGCGGCGAAGAGGTCGCCTCGGTAGCAGATGCCCTGCGGGCCGATGTCGAGACCGGCGCCGATCACGCGGCCTTCGGCGTCGGTGCCCTGCTCGTACTTCCAGTCGAGCCAGGTGTCCTTGACGTCCTCGATGCCGTAGTCCCGCAGGTCGACGAAGGAGTCGCTCACCTCGGAGATGGTCCCGAGCCAGCCCTCCTCGATGGCGACGACGTCGCTCAGGCCGGTGCCCGCGGCGATCTTCGCGTAGGCGTCGTCACGCGCGGCTCCACCACCCTCGAGGTTGGTCGCCTCGATGGTGATGTTCGGGTGCTCCTCCATGTACTGCTCGTAGTTGGCGTCGACGCCCATGGTGCCGAACGTCGTGACCGAGAGGGTGATCTTCTCGTCTCCGCCACCGCCTGCGGGCGAGCTGCACCCGCTGGCCAGGACGGCGAGGATCGAGGCCCCCGCGATGGATGCGGCGGCGATGCCGCGGCGCGTGCTGTTCACAGTCACTCCTTTGTGTGTGCGCTTCGGTGGCCGCTGAACCCGTCTGCAGGGTCCGCGGTCCAATCCCGTGGGAACGTTCCCACGGGCATGCAGGACACACTAAGCGCTCGTTCGGACGAGGTCAAGAGAGCGCTCTCATTTGTTGCAGAACCGGTTGCTCCGCGGTGAACGCTCGGAGACGGGGAGATGCGGGCAGACGTTCAGCGTTCCGATTCGATCCAAATCATGATCGACTCATACCCATGACCGGCTTTGATTCAGGCTTCCTCGACATCGACGAACCGCTCGCCCTCCCGGCCCCGAACGACCCGCAGGAACGCGCTCGACTCCGGCGCCTCGACTACACGCACTTCTCCGTCCTCCTCGACCCCGACCGCCGGCTCGCAGCAGCCACCGGGGTCGACATCGACGGTGCCGCCCTGCTCGACCTGGGTCGCGGCGACGACTGGCACCTCGACGAGCGCATCCCCGCCGACGAGCAGGCGGGACCGGAGCTCTACGCGCGGAACGACCTCGACCGCGGCCACCTCGTGCGCCGCCGGGACCCGGTGTGGGGTCCTGCGGACGTCGCCCGCCGGGCCAACGTCGACACCTTCTGCTACACGAACGCGGCTCCGCAGGCCGCGGACTTCAACCAGTCCCTCGAGCTCTGGAACGGCCTCGAAGACCTCGTCCTCGAGTACGCCTCGGCCGGACGGCTGCGGCTGTCCGTCTTCACCGGCCCCGTGTTCGCCGACGACGATCCGCTCTACCGCGGCATCCGCATCCCGAAGCGGTTCTGGAAGGTGGCGGCGTGGTCGTCGGCCGGTGCGCTCGCGGCCTCCGGCTACCTCCTCGATCAGTCCGCGCAGCTCGACGACATCGACCTCGACGAGCCGACGGCCACGGGTGATCGCGACGACGATGCCGTACCGCCACTCGGCCCGTTCCGTACCTTCCAGCTGCCGATCCTCGACCTCGTGAGCATCACGGGCCTCGACTTCGGGCCGTTGAGCCGGGCGGACGTCCTGGAAGCCGCCCCGGCGACCGTCCGGCCCGACGTCGACACCTGGATCGAATTGGAACGGCCCGACGACCTGCGGTTCTGAGCCGATGGAGCCGGCCCGGCATTCCCGGACTACCGATAAGGCGAGCCTCAGTTAGGGTTACCTTGGTTCCTCGGATCAGCGTGCCTATGCTGCACGGGTGAGCGCATCACGCGCCGCATCGCCGAAGGAGTCTCCCGTGCACGAGCAACGCCTGTCCACCTCCGTCCTCGTCATCGGAACGGGCGGCTCCGGTCTCCGCGCAGCGATCGAACTCGCCGAACGGGGTGTCGACGTCATCGCCGTCGGCAAGCGTCAGAAGGCCGACGCACACACCTCGCTCGCGGCCGGCGGTATCAACGCGGCGCTCGCGACGATCGACCCCGAGGACTCCTGGCAGCAGCACGCCGCGGACACCCTCAAGGAGAGCTACCTGCTCGCCAACCCGCACACCGTGCAGATCGTGACCGAGGGGGCCGCCCGCGGGATCGAGGACCTCGAGCGCTACGGCATGCCCTTCGCCCGCGAGGAGGACGGCCGGATCTCGCAGCGGTTCTTCGGCGCCCACACCTTCCGGCGCACGGCCTTCGCCGGCGACTACACCGGACTCGAGATCCAGCGCACGCTCGTGAACCGGGCGGCACAGCTGGACATCCCGATCCTCGACACCGTCTACATCACGAGGCTCCTCGTCCGCGACAACGTCATCTTCGGCGCGTACGGCTTCGACCTCGAGACCGGGACCCGCTACCTCATCCACGCCGACGCCGTGATCCTGGCGGCGGGTGGCCACAACCGGATCTGGCGACGCACCTCCTCGCGCCGCGACGAGAACACCGGCGACTCGTTCCGCCTCGCGGTCGAGGCCGGCGGCCGGATCCGCGACCCCGAGCTCGTCCAGTTCCACCCCTCAGGCCTCATCGAGCCCGAGAACGCCGCGGGGACCCTCGTCTCCGAGGCGGCACGCGGCGAGGGCGGCATCCTCCGCAACGGGCTCGGCGAGCGCTTCATGGCGCGGTACGACCCCGAGCGCATGGAGCTGTCGACCCGCGACCGCGTCGCCCTGGCCGCGTACACCGAGATCAAGGAGGGGCGCGGCACCCCGAACGGCGGCGTGCTCCTCGACGTCTCGCACTTGCCGCGCGAGACGATCATGCGCCGCCTGCCACGCGTGTACCAGACGCTGCTGGAGCTGCAGATGCTCGACATCACCACCACCCCGATCGAGATCGCCCCGACGGCGCACTACTCGATGGGCGGCGTGTGGGTGCGGCCCGAGGACCACGGCACGGACGTCGACGGGCTGTACGCGATCGGCGAGGCGTCGTCCGGATTGCACGGCGCGAACCGGCTCGGCGGCAACTCCCTCATCGAACTGCTCGTGTTCGGGCGCATCGTCGGCGAGGCCGCAGCCCAGTATTCGGCGGGTCTCGAGGCCCACGTCCGTTCCGCCGAGGCGGTCGACGAGGCACGGGCGGAGATCGACGGGCTCCTCGCCAGCGACGGACCCGAGAACGTGCGCGCCCTCCAGCGCGCGATCCGGAACACGATGACCGAGCACGCGGGGGTCGTCCGCGACGAGGCCGGGCTCCTCGCCGGGCTCGCCGAGCTCGACGCGATCGAGGCGCGGATCGCGGACGTCGGCGTCCACCCCGACATCGCTGGGTTCCAGGACCTCGCTCACGCCTTCGACCTGAAGTCGGCCGCCCTCGCGGCCCGCGCCACCCTGGAGGCCGCGCTCGAACGTCGCGAGACCCGCGGGTGCCACAACCGCTCCGACTTCCCGGAGCTCGACGAGGAGCTGCAGGTGAACCTCGTCTGGTCGGGGCGGGGCCGGATCGAGCGCGAGGCGATCCCCGCCATCCCCGCGGAGATCCAGGAGCTCATGCAGGACGTCTCCGTCGTCGGCAAGCTCGTGGAGTAGGGCGGAGCCCCGGTCCCTGAGCCCCACCCCGGTCCCTGAGCTTGTCGAAGGGCTAGCCGCGCCCCTCGCCACGTTCGAGGGTCGCGCCGATCACCCGGAGGCTCTCGATGAGCACCGAGATCTGGTCACGGCTGAGGCCGGACAGCATCGCGTTCTCGTCGGCCACCAGACGGCGCATCGCCTCGTCCACCCGCTGCCGGCCGAGCGTCGTGAGGACGACGATCTTGCTCCGGCCGTCGGCCGCGTTCTTCTGGCGGACGACGAGCGAGCGGGCCGCCAAGCGGTCGAGCTGGCTCGCGAGGTTGCCGCTGGTGACGTGGAGTCGGCCGGCGAGCATCGACGGGGTCATCCCCTCGGCGCCGTGCTGCCGCAGCATGGAGAGGAACTCGAACTCCCACGGCCGCAGCTTGCTGGCCGCGAAGGACACCCGACGGACCTCCTGGAGGTGCGGGACGAGCCGGCGCAGGCGCGACACGACGTCGAGCGGCGCGAAGTCCACGTCGGGCAACGCCGCGGCCCAGGCGTCGATGACGATGTCCACATCGTCGTCATCACCCATCGCCATCGTCGGTCCTCCTCGTGTCCTCGCCAACGCTACCCTGGGCTCCGCCACAGCTGGAGGATAGGCGTCCGCTCACGCCGCTGTGGTAAGCGATCCGCCTCGGTGACCCACCACGGTGATCCGTCTCAGCGGACCACCAGCGCCCCGAGTCCGTCGACGAGCAGTCCGACACCGAAGGCGAACCCCTCCGCCTGGTCATCGGGGTCTCGCGGATCGGACGTCGCGCCGGCACCGAGCACGCCGACGCTGTCGTACTGCAGGCGCTGCTGCTCGTGGGACACATGGCCGAGGACGAAGTGCAGGAGCGCGGTGCCCGCTCGTCGGGTGGTCGCCTCGTCGAGACCGGCGAGCGCCACGGCGTCCGTCAGTCGGCGGAGCACGCGTCCGGAGCCGAGCCCGAGCGCGTAGGTGCTCGAGACGACCTCGGCGCCGTCGCGGTAGGCGAGCAGGGCGTCCCGGAGGGCTGCCGCCTCGATCAGGGTCCGTTCCCGCCAGTCGGCGCCGGCGTCTGCGACCGCGTCGACCGGGGCCGGGTGGGCGTCGACGATGCGGTCGGCGAGTTCGGCGATGAGGGTCTGCTTGTTCTCGAAGTGCCAGTAGAGCGCGCTCGGTTGGACGTCGAGGGAGGCGGCCAGGCGACGCATGGTGAGGTCTGCCAGGCCGTGGTCGTCGAGGATCCGGAGGGCGACGTCGGCCACGTCGTCGCGCCGATGGCGACGGGTGGTTGCGGAACCGGACATGGTTCCAACTATAGTGAACGCTGTTCAGGTGAACAGTGTTCAGGTGGGAATCGACCACCCGGATCGCCTGGACGGATCGACCATCCCTCCCCGAGACAGAGGCATCACATGAGCAGGCTCCGGATCGACGCGACCGACATCGCCCGCATCGCCGTCTTCGCCGCGATCGTCGCCGCCCTGGGGCTGCCGGGGGCGTTCTCCGTCCTCGGTGCCGTCCCGATCACGGCGCAGACCCTCGGCGTCATGCTCGCGGGTGCGATCCTCGGTCCGTGGCGCGGGATGCTCTCGATGCTCGTCCTCCTCGCCCTCGTCGCGATCGGGCTGCCGCTGCTGTCGGGTGGTCGGGGCGGGGTCGGCGTCTTCGTCGGTCCGAGCGCCGGCTACCTGTTCGGCTGGATCGTCGGCGCATTCGTCATCGGCCTCATCGTGCACGCCGGCGGCCGACGGCTGCGCTGGTGGCGGACGGCCCTCGGCGTCCTCCTCGGCGGCATCGTCGTGATCTACGCCGTCGGTGTCCCCGTCCAGTCCCTCGTCACCCGGTTGTCGCTCGGCGAGACCGTGCTGCAGAGCCTCGTCTTCCTGCCCGGCGACCTCGTCAAGGCGGTGCTCGCGACGGTGATCACGATGACGCTGGCCCGCGCCTACCCCCGGGCGTTCCGGCACGCCGCGGCTGTCGGGTCGACGCGACCGGGTGAGCCCGCCAGGGTCGCATGACGACGGACGCCGGACGCATCGTCCCGCTGCGGGGAGGGGCTCCGGCGGAACTCGTCCGACGCGCGCTGGAGGTCCGCGCGGCGGGCGACGTCCCGTTGCTCGGCGACGATCGGTGGAGCGACCCGTACTGGCGCGCCGTCTGCGATCGCGCCAGCGCTGCGGGACCGCAGCCCGGCCAGGCGTGGGCGACGACGACCTCGGGCACGACGGGCACCCCGCGCATCGTGCTGCGGACCGCCGGCTCCTGGGCGGGCTCGTTCGCGCCGGTCGCGCAGCTGCTCGGCGCCGGCCCCGACGACGTGCTCGCCCTCGCCTCGCCGCCCGCCTCCTCCCTGTCGCTCTTCTCGATCGCGCACGCTGCGGCTGCCGGGTTCGGGCTGATGCTGCCGAGCCGTCACGTCCTCACCGCCGGCGAGGCGCAGGACGCGACGCTCTTCCACGGCACCCCCAACGGCTTGCGGCGGCTCCTCGACGACGGCCGGCCCCCGCGGTTGCGCGCGGCCCTCGTCGGCGGCGCCTCCCTCGATCCGGCGCTCCGTGAGCGGGCGACGGCCCTCGGCGTCCGCGTGGTCTCGTACTACGGCGCCGCCGAACTCTCCTTCGTCGCGGTCGACGACGGCACCGACCCGGAGCAGCCGGGCCTCCGCGCCTTCCCCGGGGTCGAGCTCGAGGTGCGCGACGAGGTGCTCTGGGTCCGGTCGCCCTACCTCGCGAGCAGCACCCTCGGCGGGTCGGGAGCGCTGCACCGCGACGGCGTCTGGGCCACGGTCGGTGATCGTGCCCGACTCGACGGCGCTCGGCTCTCCCTCCTCGGACGCAGCGACGACGCGATCCTCACGGCCGCCGCGACGGTGATCCCGTCCGACGTCGAGGAGGCGCTGCGGCTGGTGGACGACATCACGGACGCCGTCGTGTTCGGGCTCCCGAACGACGGCGTCGGCGAACTGGTCACCGCGGTCGTCGAAGCGCGGCCGGGCGCCCGTCCGACGCGCGCCGAGCTGCGGGCGGCCGTCTCCCGCCTCCTCCCGCCGTCGCACCACCCGCGCCGGTGGTTCATCGTCGACGAACTGCCCCGGACGACCACGGGGAAGGCCGCGCGAGCCGCCGTCATCGAGCGCGTCCGCGCCGGGGAGGTGTCCACCATTGCGCCCTGACATCAGCACCCGACCGGTGGTCGTCGCCGCGCGCCGCACGCCCATCGCGACGCGCGGTCGGGCCCTCGCCGCGCTGACCGTCGAACAGCTCGCCGTCCCGGTCGTCCGCGCCGTGCACGAGGATGCAGGTGCGGTGCTCGGTGGAGCGCCCGAGATCGCCGACGTCGTGCTCGGCAACTGCATGGGTCCCGGCGGCAATCCGGCCCGGGTCGCCGCCCTCGGCGCCGGGCTCGGGTTCGCGGTGCCCGGCCTCACGGTCGACCGTCAGTGCGGCAGCGGGCTCGCGGCGATCATCGAGGCCGCCACCGCGATCGCAGCCGGCGACGCGCGACCACGGATCGCGGGCGGGGTCGAAAGCGCTTCGACCGCGCCGGTGCGCTCCGTCGACGGCGTCGCCTACGCCCGCGCTCCGTTCGCGCCCGCGGGCTGGCACGACCCCGACATGACGCGGGCGGCGGAGGATCTCGCGCGCCACGACGGGGTCTCCCGCGCACGCCAGGACGCGTACGCGGCGCGGAGCACGCACCGCGCGGCGGTCGCGGAGGAGGCGGGCCGGTTCACCGAGGAGCTGGTCTCCCTGTCCGGCGCGGCCGACCACGACGAGCCGACCACGCGGCACCTCGACCGCCTGCTCCCCCGCTTCACCCCGCTCTTCGCGGACGGATCACTCACCGCCGGCAACACCTGCCGCGTGAGCGACGGAGCCGCGGCCGTCCTCCTCGTTCCGGGTGGAGCCACCTCCCGAGGGACGGTGGCCGGCCTCGCGCTGCGCGGACACGCCGTCGTCGGATGCGACCCGGCTCTCCCGGGGATCGGTGCCGCCCCCGCGATCCTCGAGGCCCTCGAGCGGGCGGATGTCGACCTTTCCTCCGTCCAGGCGGTCGAGCTCGTGGAGGCGTTCGCCGCGCAGACCCTCGCGGTGCTCGACCGGCTCGGCGTCGCCGAGGACGACGAGCGGCTCTGCGCCGACGGCGGCGCCCTCGCCCTCGGCCACCCCTGGGGTGCCAGCGGCGCGGTGTCCGTCGTCCGGCTGTTCTCCCGGCTCGTCCGCGGCGGAGCCCCGGCCGGCACCCTCGGCCTCGCCGCAGCCTCGGTCGGCGGTGGCCTCGGCGTCGCCGCCGTGTTCGAGGTCGTGCGATGATCGAGGACATCGAACCCCCAGCCCTCCGACTCGACCGCGTCACCGCGCGCCTCGGCGACACCACCGCCCTCGACGACGTGACCCTCCAGCTCGACAGCGCACGCATCGCGGTCATCGGGGCGAACGGTTCGGGCAAGTCGACCTTCGCCCGCCTCCTCGGCGGCCTCAGCCGACCGACGACGGGCACCGTCCACGTCCACGGCGTCGACACCGCGCGGGAGACCGCCCGGCTGCGACGCCTGGTGAGCATCGTGTTCAGCAATCCGGACGCGCAGATCGTCATGCCGACCGTCGCCGAAGACGTCGCCTTCTCCCTGCGCGGCACGTCGGGATCGAAGGCCGAGACCGCCGAGCGGGTCGCGCACGCACTCGAGGAGTTCGGGTTGACGGACCTCGCCGACCGCTCCGCCCACGAGCTGTCCGGCGGCCAGAAACAGCTCCTGGCGTTGTGCGGCGCGGTCATCCGCCGGCCGGCGCTCCTCATCGCCGACGAACCGACGGCCTACCTCGACGCCCGCAACAGTGCGTCCGTGGCGGGCCATCTCCTGCGACCGGAGGCCGGGCACCAGCTCGTGCTCGTGACGCACGACCTGGAGCTCGCCGCCCGCTGCGACGTCGCGCTCCTCTTCGACGGCGGTCGGGTCACGGCGCAGGGCGACCCGGCCGACGTCATCGCGAGCTATCGCGCGAGTCTGGCGACGTGACGTCGTGATCACCCTGTATCGACCGGGGACCGGCTGGCTGCATCGGGCGCCCGCCGGACCGAAAGCCCTCGGCATCCTCCTCGTGGTCCTCGCCATCTCGCTGCTGCCCACCAGCTGGTGGACGGCGGGGATCGCCGCGGCGGTCACCGTGCTCGCGTACCTCGTGTCCGGACTGGGCCTCGCGGAGCTCGGCCGTCAGCTCGTGCTCATCCGCTGGATCATCACGATCACCGTCATCGGCCAGCTGCTCTTCGTCGACCTCGAGTCGGCCGTCTCGAACACCGCACGCATCGTCGCGGCCATCCTCCTCGCGGCCCTGCTGGTGCTCAGCACCCGCGTCGCGGACCTGCTCGACGCCTTCGAGCGCGCCCTCCGACCGTTCGGCCGGTTCGGGGTCGACCCGGCCAGGATCGCCCTCATGCTCGCCGTCGCGATCAACACCATCCCGGTGCTCGCCCGGCTGGCGGCAGGCGTGCGGGACGCCCAACGCGCCCGCGGGGTGCGTTCCAACCCCGTCACCTTCGTCGTCCCGTTCCTCGTGGTGTCGCTCAAGCACGCCGACGAACTCGGCGACGCCCTCACGGCACGGGGCGTCCGGTGAGCGGGGTGCGGGTGCTCGGCCGCACCGTGGACGACGAGACGCGGTGCGTGCACTACGCGACGCCTCTCGACGTCATCGCCATCCGCTTCGCCTGCTGCGGCGAGTACTACCCGTGCCACCGGTGTCACGCCGAATGCGCCGACCATCCGGCTGAGCAGTGGCCGCGCGAGCAACGCGACCGCGAGGCGATCCTGTGCGGTGTGTGCTCGAGCGAGCTGACGATCGAGCGCTACCTCACGGTCGACGCGTGCCCGAACTGCTCCGCGGCGTTCAACCCCGGCTGTCGTCTCCACTCGGCGTACTACTTCCAGGCGTGACCTCCGGACGGTAGACCCGGTTCCGCGCGCTGAGGAT
The DNA here is from genome assembly GCF_001421315.1 of Plantibacter sp. Leaf1. Lineage (NCBI taxonomy): Bacteria > Bacillati > Actinomycetota > Actinomycetes > Micrococcales > Microbacteriaceae > Plantibacter > Plantibacter sp. Leaf1. The sequence goes on from NZ_LMJX01000002.1 coordinate 1,935,112, forward strand.
CGCCGCACCGATGGCCGCCGCGATGAGCGAACCGGCGAGCACCCCCACCTTCACGTGGTCGTCGGACTCGCTGCCGACGCCGAAGGAGAGCTCACCGACGAGGAGCGACACCGTGAACCCGATCCCGGCCACGAAGGCCATGCCGACGAGGTCGACCCACCGGATCGAGGGGTCGAGCCGCAGGCCTGGCAGCCGGGTGACGAGGAACGTCGTCAGGGTGATGCCGAGCGGCTTCCCGAGCACAAGACCCGCGACGATGCCGAGCGCGATCGTGTCCTGGAACGACTCGACGAGGCCGGACAGCCCACCGATGACGACGCCGGCGGAGAAGAACGCGAAGATCGGCACGGCCACCGCGGTGGCCACCACGCTCCAGCGGTCGGCGAAATGTGCGGCGAGACCGTCGTAGATCGGCTTGCCGCTCGCATCCTCCCCCACCCGGACCCGCGCGCGCTTCGTCGCGACGACGGGCACCATGAAGCCGAGCAGGACGCCGGCCACGGTCGCGTGGATCCCCGAGGCGTGGATGAGCGCCCAGGTGGCGAGACCGAGGGGGATGAGGATCCACCAGGCCCGGACGCCGCGCTGCACGAGCACGGCGAAGATCGCGAGCGGCACCGCGGCGAGCGCCAGGGGCAGGAACTCGATGTGGTCGGTGTAGAAGATCGCGATGATGCTGATGGCGATGAGGTCGTCGACGACGGCGAGGGTGAGCAGGAAGGTCCGCAACGCCGGCGGGAGGAACTTGCCGACCACCGCGATGACCGCGACGGCGAAGGCGATGTCCGTCGCGGCCGGGATCGCCCAGCCCTGCAGCGCGTCCGGGCCGGACTGCAGGTTCACGAGCACGAAGATGAGCGCGGGCACGGCGACGCCACCGACCGCTGCGGCGATCGGCAGCGCGGCGGTCTTCGGGTTCCGGAGTTTGCCGGCGACGAACTCCTCCTTGAGTTCGAGCCCTACGACGAAGAAGAAGATCGCGAGGAGCCCGTCGGCCGCCCAGGCGCCGACGGAGAGGTTCAGGTGGAGTGCCTCGGGGCCGAAGGTGAAGTCGCGGAGACCGAGGTAGAAGTCGGAGGCGCCGGTGTTCGCGAGGACGAGGGCGAGGGCGGTGGCGACGACGAGGAGCGCTCCGCCGACGGTGTCCTGCTGGAGGGTCTGGTGGATGCCGCGCCAGATGGAGTGCGGCGCCTGATCGGCCGGCAGCTCGTGGTGGTTCGGTGCATCGGTCATGGGAGTCCTTCGGGGCGGGATCGGTCGAGCGTCGGAGCGGCCCTGCTTGGACCACCCGCCGACCAGACTTCCCGGCACACCGCCCACGAGTTTATCCGCTCAGCGTCGTCGACGGCCCGTTGTCTGGGAGTCCGCTGACCTCGTTGTGACTCGGCTGGGCCTCGGGTGTAGACCTGAAGTGCGTCCACCAGGTCGCCCTGTCGGATTCGATCAGTGCGGATCGACAGCCCGAAGAACACGTGAGGAGCAATATATGAGCGCCGGAGACAAGATCAAGAACGCCGCCGAGGACCTCGCTGGCAAGGCCAAGGAGGCCGTCGGCAAGGCGACCGACAACGACAAGCTCGTCGCGGAGGGCAAGGCCGATCAGACCAAGTCCGACGTGAAGCAGGCCGGTGAGAACGTGAAGGACGCGTTCAAGAACTGACCTCCAGATCACACGAACGCCGGTGACCCCACGGGTCACCGGCGTTCGTCTGTCTGCGGCGATCAGTCCTTGATGAGGAGGATCGGCTTTCCGTCGTAGGAGTCGTACGGGTTCGGCTCGGTGAACCCGCCGTCGTACATGAGGCCGGCCGGGGCGTTGCCGCCCGAGGGTGCAGCCGCGACGTAGCACTGGGTGATCGGTGCTCCACCGTCGAACTCCTCCGTGAAGGATTCGGAGCCGCACTCGTCCCACCCGATGAGCGTGACCTCCTGGACCTTCTCGCCGTCGGCGTCGACCGGGGCGAAGGAGGTCGCGTCGCTGTTGAACGCCACCGGGTCGCCCGAGACCTTCGTCATCTCGAGCCGGATGAGCGTGAGGTCGAGGCCGTCGAGCTCGCCGCCGTCGAACTGCGACTTCAGGAACGAGACCTGCTCAGGCGTCGCGGGCGTGACCTCGGTCAGCTTCGCGCTGATGAGTGCGGTGACGTCGTCGGTGCCCTGCGACTCGTAGACGATCTCCTCGTCGATGCCGACCTCGGCACCGGGCTCGGTGACCTCACCGTCGGCGGATCCCGATGCCTTCGGCTTCTCGGACGGGGTCGCGGATGCCGATGCGGACGCCGTCTCCTTCGGCTTCGCCTCGGGGCCCGGCAGCATGCCGCATCCGGCGAGCACGAGGGCGGCGGCGATCGGGACGGTGATCAGGGCGGTGACGCGGGAGAGCTGCATCGGAGTTCCTTTCGACAGCGGACTCCTGCAGTCTGTCCGCCCCTGCTCGTCGGCGCGATGGGGACAACTCCCCACCCGGGCACCCCGCTGAAGGGTGTTTCGGCAGGGCCTCCCTCGCCGGTCGGGACGTGTCTAGGCTCGTCGGCATGGACAACCGAGAGGACGTTCGCGAGTTCCTCGTCACTCGTCGAGCACGCATCCGCCCCGAGCAGGTCGAGCTCCCGGCAGGCCCCAACCGTCGGGTCCCGGGGCTGCGTCGGGCTGAGGTCGCCCTCCTCGCCGGGATGAGCGTGGAGTACTACTCGCGACTCGAACGCGGTGACCTGCGCGGTGCCTCCGAGAGTGTCCTGCACGCCATCGCGACGGCACTCGTCCTGGACGACGCCGAACGCGAGCACCTGTTCGCCCTCGCCCGGGCCGCCGGGCCGGTCTCCACCCGACGCCCCACCAAGCCGTCCCGCACACCGACGGTGCGTCCGGGGCTGCAGGTGATCATCGACTCCATCACCGCCGGCTGCGCGATCATCCGGAACGGCCGGATGGACATCCTCGCGGCGAACGCACTCGGCCGGGCGATGTACGTGGACCTGTTCGACGGATCCGACCGTCCCCCGAACCTCGCCCGCTTCTGCTTCCTCGACCGCCCGCACGCCGACCGCTTCTATCCGGACTGGGACGCGGCGGCGGACGCGACCGTCGCGATCCTCCGCGGCGAGGCGGGACGCGACCCGCACGACAAGGGCCTCCACGACCTCGTCGGCGAGCTCTCGACCCGCAGCGAGGCGTTCCGCCGCAAGTGGGGCATGCACGATGTGCGCCGACACACCACGGGCCGCAAACACTTCATCCACCCCGTCGTCGGCGAGGTCGACCTCGTCTTCGAGGCGGCCGAACTCCGCGAGGACCCCGGCCTCAGCCTGATGATCTACGCCGCGGAACCCGGCACCCCCACGGAGGAGGCCCTCACCCTCCTCGCCAGCTGGGCGGCCACCCGGGCACTCGCGACGACCACCGCGCCGGCCGACCCCCACTGACCAGACCTCCACCGACCCCACCTCCGTCCCGACGCACCACCCCGAACCCCAGGAGTCCCCATGCACACACGCACCCTCGGCACCAGCGGCCTCACGGTCTCGGCCATCGGCCTCGGCTGCATGAGCATGACCGGCGGCTACAGCGGCCGTCCCGACCGTGGCCCGATGATCGACCTGCTCCGCTCGGCCGTCGATCGCGGCGTCACCTTCTTCGACACCGCGGAGATCTACGGACCCCACCGCAACGAGGAACTCGTCGGCGAGGCACTGCGCCCGGTCCGGGACCAGGTCGTCATCGCCACCAAGTTCGCGAACCACGTCGACCCCGACACCCACGCGGCGACGGGCCGCATGCTCCGCCCGGACGAGGTCGCGACGGCCGTCGACGGCTCGCTCCACCGCCTCGGCATCGACACGATCGACCTCTACTACCAGCACCGCGTGAACCCCGAGCACCCCATCGAGGAGTTCGCCGAGGCCGTCCGCGAGCTGATCTCGGCCGGGAAGGTCAAGCACTACGGCCTCTCCGAGGCAGCCGAGTCGACGATCCGGCGCGCGCACGCCGTGCAGCCGGTCACCGCGGTCCAGTCCGAGTACTCGCTGTGGTGGCGACGCCCCGAAGAGGGTGTGCTCGCGGCCTGTGCGGAACTCGGCATCGGCTTCGTCCCGTTCAGCCCACTCGGCAAGGGGTTCCTCACCGGCACGATCGACACGACGACCGGGTTCGAGGAGGGCAACGACCTGCGGGCCAGCATCCCCCGCTTCGCCCCGGAGGCGCTCCAGCAGAACCTGGCGCTGCTGGAGGGCATCACGGAACTCGCCCGCGGACTCGACGCCACCCCGGCGCAGGTCGCGCTCGCCTGGCTCCTCGGTCGCGAGCCGTGGATCGTCCCGATCCCGGGGACGACGAAACCGCACCGCCTCGAGGAGAACCTCCGTGCAGCCGACCTCACCCTGAGCGAGGCCGACCTCCATGCGCTCACCGAGCGATCCGACTCGGTCCACATCGTCGGCGGGCGCTACCCGGACGAGCTCGAGGCGCAGACGAACCGCTGATCCGGCTGCGCTGGTGAGCCGGGCGCCCTCACAGGGATCTCTCTGCTGCCGTTCATCCGCGCGGCGGACGATGGGCCGACGCGTCAGGTGGTCGCGTCCGAGGAGAAGCCATGACCGCGACGATCACCGTGCCGACAGGACGCCCGCAGGAACGCTGGGGCATGCTCCGCGCGCGTCTCGCCGGCCGGGCGATCGCCCCGCTCGTCGGCGTGTTCGCCACGGTCGTCTCGCTCATCGGGATCGGCACCCCGTCGTACTGGGGCGATGAGGCGGCGAGCGTCCTCGCAGCGGAGCGTCCGCTCCCGGTGATGTTCGGGATGATCGGCCACATCGACGCCGTGCACGGGCTCTACTACCTGTTCCTGCACCTCTGGACCGGCGCCTTCGGAACCGCGGAAGCCGCCACGAGGATCCCCAGTGCGATCGGCGTCGGCCTCGCGGCGGCCGGCGTCGTGGTGCTCGCGCGGTCACTCTTCACCCCGGCGGTCGGCGTCACCGCCGGACTGCTCTTCGCCGTCATCCCGCAGGTGACGCGGATGGGTGCGGAGACGCGCTCGTACGCGCTGGGGATGGCGGCGGTCGTCTGGCTGACGGTGTGGTTCGTCTCCCTCGTCCGCCGCCGGTCGACCTCGCGCCGCAGCTGGGCGTTGTTCGCCGTCGCGAGCGCCGCCTCGATGTACCTGTTCCTCTACCTCGCCATGCTCCTGATCGTCCACGCCGCCTGGATGCTCCTGCAGCGCCCCGGACGCGCCGTGGTCCGGGCGTGGGCCTGGTCGCTCGCCGGGGCGCTGCTCCTCGGCGTCCCCATCGTGATCGCCGGGATCGCGCAGCGGGGGCAGATCGCGTTCCTCGGGCGGCGCGACTACGCGACCCCGGAGTCGGTGTTCATCGGCCAGTGGTTCCAGGAACCCGTCTTCGCCGCCGTCGCCTGGGCGCTCATCGTCCTCGCCCCGATCGGCGTCCTCACGATGCGACGCGCCGTCGGTGAGCGGCGAGGGCTCGCGATGGTCGCCGTCTGGGCACTCGCCCCGACCGTCCTGCTCATCATCGGCAACGCCCTCGTGACCCCGATGTACAACCTGCGCTACGTCACCTTCTGCGTGCCGGCCGTCGCGATCATGATGGCGCTCGGACTCCGGACGCTCGTCGGGCTCCTCCCGGCGCGCGCGGACCGTGCCGTGGCGACCGCCGTCGGCGTCGTCCTGGTCATGGCCGTCGCGGTCCCGGTCCTCGTGACGCAACGCGGGCCGTTCGCGAAGGACGACGGGAGCGACCTCCGACAGACCGCCGAGGTCGTCCAGGCGCACGCGTCGCCGGGCGACGCCGTCGTGTTCGACCAGTCGGTGAAGCCCTCGCGGCAGTCCCGACTCGCCATCGACCTGTACCCGACGGCGTTCACCGGCCTCGACGACGTGGCGCTCGTGGAGAGCTACCGCGAGCGCCCCGAGCTGGCCGACCTCGCCGCCCCGTTGGCGGACCTCCACGACGAGCTCGCCGGCCACCCGCGGGTCTGGGCGGTGGAGGGCTCTGACGCGGCCCCGGACGTCGCCGACCTCGAAGCGCTCGGGTACCGGGTCGAGCGGATCTTCCCGGTGCACCGCAGCACGGTGTACGAGCTGGTGCGCGACTGACGCGTCTGCGACTCCGCGTCGACGGACCGCGTCAGCGACTCGCGTTGTGCTGGGACACCGCGTCGCTGACCCAGGAGAACTCGTCGACGAACCGCGACAGGAGCCGGGCGAGTTCGGTGCGGTCGCGCTCGCTCCACTTGCCGACGAGCGTGTTGTAGACCTGCTGGGCCGCCTGCCGGTGCCGGTCGAGGGCGATCCGGCCCTCCTCGGTGGCGCTCACGAGGACGGCGCGGCGGTCGCTCGGGTCGGTCACGCGCTCGACGAGCCCGCCCTGCTCGAGGCGGCGGACCTCGGCGGTGGCGGTCGACTTGTCGACGGACATCCAGCCGGCGACGGCGGACATGCGGATCGGCCCGGCCGAGAGCACGTAGTCGAGGAGCCAGGCGTCGGTGCTCGTGAGTGCCGCGCCGTCGGCGTCGTGCAGCGTCCGTCGGTTGTCGGCCCGGCTCGACCAGCGCGACACCGTCGCGAGCGAGGCTTCGATGACCGCACCGGCGTCGTCTGGGCCGAGATCCTCGCTCATAGCTGAATTCTTTCTGAATACGGGCGTTCGGGTGTTCGTTGGACCATACCAACTATATAGTGGGACAGCACCAACTAACCCTCAACTGTCCCCCACCTCGAGCGCTGCGGAGAACACAGCCCATGGAAATCCCCGGATACGTCTGGCTGCTGACGATCGTCGGCATTCTGGCCCTCCTCGCCTTCGACTTCATCTTCCACGTGCGCAAGGCCCACGAGCCGACGCTGCCGGAAGCCGCGAAGTGGTCGGCCCTCTACGTCGGCATCGCCATCGTCTTCGGCCTCGGCGTCCTCTTCTTCGGCGGTGGCACGCTCGGATCCGAGTACTTCGCCGGCTACATCACGGAGAAGGCCCTGTCGGTCGACAACCTCTTCGTCTTCCTCATCATCATGTCGAGCTTCCGCGTCCCGCGGGCCGACCAGCAGAAGGTGCTCCTCTTCGGCATCGTCTTCGCCCTCATCGCTCGCACCGGCTTCATCTTCCTCGGTGCCGCCGCGGTCAACGCCTGGTCCTGGCTGTTCTACATCTTCGGTGCGTTCCTCATCTTCACGGCGATCAAGCTCCTCCGCCCGGAAGAGGAGAGCGACGACGCGAACAACTTCGTCATCCGACTCGCCAAGCGTCTCTTCAAGACCACGGACCGCTACGACGGCGACAAGCTCGTCACCATCGAGAACGGCAAGAAGGTCCTCACGCCGATGCTGCTCGTCATGGTCGCCATCGGCGGCACCGACCTGCTCTTCGCGCTCGACTCGATCCCCGCGATCTTCGGCCTCACGCAGAACCCGTACATCGTCTTCACCGCGACGGCGTTCTCGCTGCTCGGCCTCCGTCAGCTCTACTTCCTCATCGACGGCCTGCTCGACCGCCTCATCTTCCTCAGCTACGGTCTGGCGGCGATCCTCGGCTTCATCGGTGTGAAGCTCGTCCTGCACGCGCTGCACGAGAACACCCTGCCGTTCCTCAACGGTGGCGAGCACATCCCGGTGTTCGAGATCAGCACGGGCCTGTCGCTCATCGTCATCATCGGCATCCTGACCGTCACGGTCCTCGCCTCGCTCCTCAGCCCGGCCGGTCGTGCGCACACGATCATCAGCGACGCCCGCACCCAGGCGAAGAAGATCGTCGACCACGCCGACTCCCCGGAGGACATCCCGGACGGACACCACGTGGACGAGGTCGAACTCGAGACGAGCTACACCCGCATGGTCGAGCGCCAGAAGTCCTTCGCGAACCTGAAGCCCAAGCACCAGGCGAAGGCGGCCGACGACGAGGAGCTCCAGCGGCTGCTCGCCCGGGCCCACGAGCTGCAGGCGAATAGCTCCGATTCGCGCGGTCTGCTCTGAACGGACCGGGAATCCGGGCGTTCACCTCGCTGAACCGATAACGTTGACGTGCGCTCCCAGCTTCGGCCGGGGGCGCACGTCGGACACCTCACCACCCGCAACACGATGATGCATCTAGGAGACGGAACCATGGGTCTGAGTCTGGAAAAGGGCCAGTCGCTCTCACTGACGAAGCAGGACGGTGGCGCACTCACGCGGATCCGTCTGGGCCTCGGCTGGGACGGCGTCGCACCGGTGAAGCGCGGCCTCTTCGGTCGCTCCTCCGCCCCCGACATCGACCTCGACGCCTCGGCGATCTTCTTCGACGCGACCGGCAAGGTGCTCGACACCATCTGGTTCCAGCAGCTCGCCAGCAAGGACGGCTCGGCCACCCACACCGGCGACAACCTCACGGGTGCGGGCGACGGCGACGACGAGACGATCCTCGTCGACCTCTCGAAGGTGGCCCCGTCCGTCCAGCAGATCGTCTTCGTGATCAGCAGCTACAGTCGCCAGACCTTCGACACCGTGCAGAACGCGTTCAGCCGCATCATCGACGACTCGACCCCCGGCTCGCCCGAGGTCGCCCGGTACCAGCTGACCGACTCCGGCCCGCACACCGCGATGATCATCTCGAAGGTGTCGCGCGAGGGCAACGGCTGGGCCTTCAAGGCGATCGGCGAGCGCGCGAACGGCCGCTCCGTCATGGACCTCCTCGGCCCCGCCGCCCAGGTCCTCTAGCACCACCCCCAGCAGTCCCCGGCGCCTCAGCGCGTGTTCCATCGAAGGAGAAGCGATCACCATGGCAGGACTCAGCCTCGAAAAGGGCAACAACCTCTCGCTCACCAAGACCAGCCCGGGCCTCACGGTCGCGACGGTCGGCCTCGGCTGGGACCCGCGCACCACGAGCGGTGAGGCCTTCGACCTCGACGCCTCGGCCCTGCTCATCGGAGCAGACGGCAAGGTGCGCTCCTCGGCGGACTTCATCTTCTACAACCAGCCCGCGGCCGCGGACGGCTCCGTGAAGCACCTCGGCGACAACCGTACGGGCGACGGTGCCGGCGACGACGAGCAGATCTCCGTCGACCTGAGCGCGGTCGCGGCCGACGTCGAGCGCGTGGTCATCGCCGTGTCGATCGACAAGGCCGACGAGCGTCGCCAGAACTTCGGACAGGTGCGCGGCGCGTACTGCCGCGTCGTCGACCAGGACGGCACGGAGATCGTGCGCTTCGACCTCAGCGAGGACGCGGCCCCCGAGACCGCCATGCTGTTCTCCGAGCTCTACCGCAACGGATCCGAGTGGAAGTTCAAGGCCCTCGGCCAGGGCTACACCACCGGTCTCGCCGGCATCGCCGGTGACTTCGGCGTCCAGCTCGGCTGAGCGCCCGACGCACCCCATCACGAGCAGCCACACACGAGAGCAAGGTCGAAGCCATGAGCACGCCACTCACTCCGCCGGACGCCAACGATCAGGCCGCAGCCTCCCTCGTCCTGCACGCACCGGACGCACCGGACGTCGTGCAGGCCGAAGAGGCACCTGGCATGGTCCCGGTCCCCGCTGAACGCCAGACCGAGATCCAGCAGCAGGCGCGGTCCTTCGTGACCGAGGTGGCGACGCTCGACCCGCGGTCCCCCGAGTTCACGCAGAAGATCGAGGGGATCAACCAGATCGGCGGCAAGGAGATGGTGCAGTCCAGCGGCTACTCCTCCCGCATGCTCGAACGATCCTCGACCTCGGTGGCCGGCGCGAAGCGTTCCGGTGACAGCGCGCAGATCAAGGTCGCGACGACGCTCGGCGACCTCCGCAGCACCGTCGAGGACCTGACGCCGAACCAGGCCGACCTCGGCGTGGGCCGGAAGATCCTCGGCTTCATCCCGGGTGGCAACAAGCTCGCGAAGTACTTCCAGAAGTACGAGTCCGCGCAGACCCAGCTCGACAAGATCATCAAGTCGCTCATGGCCGGCCAGGACGAGCTCCTCAAGGACAACGCCGCACTCGCCGGCGAGAAGGTCCAGCTGTGGGAGACGATGCAGGCGCTCAGTGAGTACGCCGTCTTCGCGAAGGCGCTCGACGCCGCGTGTGTCGAGAAGATCGACCAGGCGCGCTCCGCCGGCCGTGTCGAGGAGGCGCAGAAGCTCGAGGCCGACGTCCTGTTCCCCGTGCGCCAGCGCCACCAGGACATCCTCACGCAGCTGGCCGTGTCGGTGCAGGGCTACCTCGCGATGGACCTCATCCGGAAGAACAACCTTGAACTCATCAAGGGTGTCGACCGGGCCCGCACCACGACGATCGCCGCCCTGCGGACCGCCGTCATCGTCGCCCAGGCGCTCGCGAACCAGAAGATGGTCCTCGACCAGATCGACGCGATCAACACCACGACGAACAACATGATCCTGCAGACCAGCGAGATGCTGAAGGACCAGACGACGCGGATCCACCAGCAGGCCTCCACCGCCGGCGTCAGCGTCGACACCCTGCAGCGCGCGTTCGACAACGTGTTCCAGACGATGGACGCGATCGACACCTTCCGTGCCGAAGCCGCGAAGAACATGGAGGGCACGGTCACCGCTCTGGAGTCCGGCCTCGAGAAGGCGAAGCCGTACCTCGAGCGCAGCCGTCAGGCTGAGCAGCGCGAACTCCGCTAGTCTCGGCTCGCTGCGAGGTCAGGGCGCTGAGGACGAGGGGGACGAGAGATGGCATTCGGACGATTGCTGAACGCACTGCGGACCGGTGGGACCGATCCGCTGGGCGTCGTCGACGCCGCACCGGCACCGGTGGGCGAGACGGAGGACGAAGCGACCGCCCGACACCTCGACGAGCTCCGTGACTCGGTGCGCTCCGTGGGGCGCGACCTCCCGACGCTGCTCACCTCGCAGCTGCGGCAGATCGACGACCAGCTGCGGCTCGTGGTCGCGACGATCGCCGAGCAGGGCGCCTCGACGGAGCAGCGGGTGCTCCTCGACGCGATGATCACCGACTACCTGCCGACGCCGCTGCGCTCGTTCCTCGCCCTCCCCGCCGAGGACCGCGGCGACGACTCCCGCAGCACGATCGTCTTCGCGCGGCAGTTGGAGCTCATCGAGGAGACCATCCGCGACCTCCTCAACCAGATCCGCATCGGCGCGATCGCCGAACTCTCCACCCACGGCCGGTTCCTCTCCGACAAATTCCAGGAGCCCGACGCCGGGCTCGTGCTGGGCGGGCACTGATGGCCTCGCTCGTCGCGGGCGCGAACGCCGCACTGACCGCTGAGAACCCCGGTCTCGACAAGCTCCTCATCGGCTTCGGTTGGGACGTCATCGCGAGCCGCGGCCCGCAGAGTGAACCCGTGCCGCTGGCGATCATGTGCGGCGACGACGGCAAGGCGCTCTCCGACGACCACCTCGTGTTCTTCAACCAGGTCGAGAGCCAGGACGGTGCGGTCACCTTCGCATCCGAGGCCGACGACGAGGAGATCGACGTCGACCTGTCCCGCGTGCCGGACGCGGTCACGAAGATCGCGTTCCTGCTGTACATCGACCCCGACGTCCGGGGGCCCGGGGACTTCTCCCCCGTCCGCTCCGCCTTCGTGCGCGTCGCGACCGCCGACGACCGCGAGCTCGTGCGTTTCGACATCCCGATGTCGGAGGTGCGCTCCAGCCAGGCGCTGCTGCTCGCCGAGCTGTACCGGCACCGCGACGACTGGAAGTTCCGCGCCCTCGGCCAGGGCTACGCCGGCGGGCTCGCCGGTGTCGCGCGCGACTTCCGAATCGACCTCTGAGCCGTGCCGCTCAACACCTCCCCGGTGCGACGGGACATCGACTACCTCCGCCGTCGGGTGAAGCCGCGGCCTGAGCCCGTCGTGGCTGCGCCGGTGGCGCAGGCGAGCGCACCGACCGCGCCTCCCACCGCAGCCGCAGCGCCGTCGACCGGACTCACACTCGGCGGGCCGTCGAGCCCTGCGGCGACGGTACCGGCGCCGGCGGCCCCGGCCCCGACGCAGCCGTCCGCGCCGTCGACCGGGCTCACGCTCGGCGGCGGCTCGTCACCCGCTCCGGCCACACCGTCGGCACGCCCTGCGGCCCCCGCAGCGCCGAGCACCCCGCAGCCGTTCCCCGCACCGACCGCGGAGGAGGTCCGCGTCCTCGACGACGAGACCCCGCTCGTGCGGTTGGACCCACGGCAGTCGGCGATCGGCAGCCTCATCGTCGGCGGTGCGACGGCGATCGTGTGGGAGACCGTCGACCGCGTCACGGGTGTCGCTTCGGCCGACGGCGGAGCCGACGGGACACCGGTGACCACGCCCGGCAACCGACCGCTCCTGGGCTTCGACGGCGGCGACGCGATCCTCGCGCTCCGCCACGTGCACCTCATCCGACGCGCGCTGTTCGTCGGAACGGCGGGACAGCCGCTCACGGTGCAACTCTTCGACGACGAGAACTTCGCCGCCGCCGACGAGGCGGGCGGCGTGCCGGTCGTCTCCCTGCTCCGCATCGGCTCCCGTCTCGAGCTGCGCCTCGAACCACTTCCAGCAGACATCCCCCTCAAGACGCTTGTCCGGCAGTTCGGCTTCGAGCCGACGCCGTACGTCGTCGGCCGCGAACCCCGGAGACGATGACCATGCGCCACTTCAGCTACGTGGACGACAAGCGCGCCGCGAAACTGTTCCACAAGCTCCCCGAGCCCATCAGCATCGACTCACCTCCCGAGCATCTCGCCGCCGCGCTGGGCGCCACGCTGTACAGCCCTGGCACGCGCACCACCCTGGCGAAGGACGTCGTGAAGCAGGCGAAACACGGCTGCCTGAGCATGGTCCTGTGCCTCGAGGACTCGGTCCCCGACGACGCGGTCGAGGTCGCCGAGACGAACGTCGCGGAAGCGATGCAGCAGCTCGCCGCCAAGCGTGCGGGGTCCAAGCGCCTCGTGCTGCCGCTGCTCTTCATCCGCGTCCGCACGCCGGAGCAGCTCGAGCGGGTCGCCGGCATGCTCGGTCCCGGCCTCGACCTGCTGAGCGGCTTCGTCATCCCCAAGTACGAGAACAGCGACGGGGTGGCCGACCGCTTCTTCGAGGCACTCGGCCGGGTGCAGCGCGAATACGGCCAGGACGGCTCGAACGGCGCTCGACGACTCCGCGTCATGCCGATCCTCGAATCGCCGCGGATGATCCACCGCGAGACCCGCGACGACACGCTCTCCGGCATCGTCGACGTCACGAAGGCCCACCGCGAGGACGTGCTCGCCGTCCGGATCGGCGCCACCGACCTCTCGAGCGCCTTCTCACTCCGGCGCTCCCGCGACCTCACCGTGTACGACGTGAAGCTCGTCTCCTCGGTCATCGCCGACGTCGTCAACGTCTTCGGTCGCCCGGGCGACGACTTCGTCATCACCGGAACCGTGTGGGAGCACTTCCAGACGGCAGAGCGCCTCATGCGCCCGCAGTTGCGCATGACCCCGTTCCAGGACGCCAACGAGGCCCAGCTGCGGCAGAAGCTACTGCTGAAGGGCCTCGACGGTCTCATCCGCGAGATCGCCCTCGACCAGGCGAACGGCTTACTCGGCAAGACGGTCATCCACCCGAGCCACGTGCCGGTCGTCCACGCGATGTCGGTCGTGAGCCACGAGGAGTACGTCGACGCGCTGTCCGTGGTGGGCGACGTCGGCGGCGGGGCGAACGCCTCGCCGTACCGGAACAAGATGAACGAGATGAAACCGCACCAGGCGTGGGCGCGGAAGACCCTGCTGCGCGCCGAGGCCTTCGGGGTGGCGGCGGAGGAGACGACCTTCGTCGACCTCCTCGAGACGAGCATGCGGTGACGGTCTGGACGGGCGGCTTCGTCAGCGAGGCCGTGGGCATCCGCCTGCGCTCGGACGAGGCCCGGAGCCTGATCCCCGTGGAGGACCTCGTCGGGCTGGCCCTCCGCGACAACCCGAAGCGCGCGCAGCTGCTCGTCTCGACGGTGCTCGCCAAACACGTCCCGACGGTGCCGGCGCTCGCCCTCGCGGCGGGTGAGCTCCTCGGCCTCCTCGTCCGGTGCGCGCTCGACGGCACCGAACCGGACCCGGCCCCCTTCGAGACGGTCGCGCGGCTCCTCGCCCGTCGCGGCCGACCGGACGCAGCCGGGCTCGCCGAGCTCCGCACCGTCCGACAGCAGCTGGCCGGCCTCCGCGACGCGGCGCCGGAGCCAGGCTCCGAGCTCGTCACCATCGGATACGCCGAGACGGCCACCGGGCTCGGCCACGTCGTCGCCGACGCCCTCCGCTCGCCCTACCTCCACTCGACGCGCCACGAGGAGGACGCCCCCTTCACACCCTTCGAGGAGGAGCACTCCCACGCGAGCGACCACCGGCTGTACCCGAGCGATCCCGACTGGGCCACCGCCGGCGGGACGACGGTGCTCGTGGACGACGAGCTGAGCACCGGCCGAACGGTCCGGAACACCATCACCGCGCTCCACGCCACCACCCCGCAGTCCCGGTGGGTCGTCGCCGCCCTGATCGACCTCCGATCCGAGGAGGACCGGCGGGCGTTCGACGAGCTCGCCGCCCGACTCGGCACGACGATCTCCGTGGTGGCGCTCGGCGCGGGTGCCGTCGACCTCCCCCACGACGTGCTCTCGCTCGCGCGACAGGTCATCGACGCAGCACCGCCGGCCGCCGTCGCTGACCGGGCCGCCGGGGTGGTCGACCTCGTCGACGCCACCGACCTCCCGCCGGTGCGGAGCGCCCGGTTCGGCACCGCCGGCCGGTTCGACGAGGCGGCGATCCGGGCGGTCGCCGAACGGGTCCTGCCGTCACTCCCCGCCGGCGAGGTCCTCGTCCTCGGCTCCGAGGAGTTCATCGCTGTTCCGCTCGTGGTCGCCGACCAGCTCGACGAGGCTCGCGGGGCCACCCGCTTCTCGACCACCACGCGGTCGCCCATCGCGGTGATCGACCGCGATGACTACGCCGTCGCGAGCGCCGTGTCCTTCACGAGCCACGACCGCACCATCGACGGCCGTGGCCCCCGGTTCGCCTACAACCTCTCGCGCGGCGGATCCCGCTTCGCGGCGGTGGTCCTGTTCCCCGAACCGGGCGCCGACCGCGAGCTGCTGCTCGAACCCGGCGGCGTCGTCGAGGCGCTCCGGACCGTCACCGACGTCGTCCTCCTCGTCCTGCTCGCCGAATCCGTCCCCACCCCAGCCGAATGGAACCCCGCACCGTGACCATCGACGCCGCCGCCCTGCCCGAGCCGCTCACCGGCCCCGACTTCGGGTCGTACGACGCGAGCGAGGTGCAGTGGCTCCTCACCGACCTCGGCGACACCCGCCTCGAAGCCGACGCGTCCGAACGCGAGGCCGCGATCCAGAGCGGCCGCGCGCACTACGCCGAGTCCCTGCCCATCGAGTACCTGCCCTCGCCCGAGTACGAGGAGCTGTACCGGGACGCCCTCGTGCGGTCGAGCCGTCGGCTCGCCGTGGCCGTCGGCGTCGTCACGGACCTCGTCCTGGCGTCCCGCGCGAACCGGCCCGTGCTCGTGTCGCTCGCCCGCGCCGGCACGCCCATCGGCATCCTCATGCGCCGCTGGGCGAAGGAGGTCCGCGGGATCGACGCCCCGCACTACACGATGAGCATCGTCCGCGGCGTCGGGGTCGACGGGACGGCGCTGCGGTACCTCGCCGCCCACCACGACCCCGAGCAGATCGCCTTCATCGACGGCTGGACCGGCAAGGGCGCCATCGCACGTGAACTCACGGAGGCGCTGGAGCTGTTCGCCCAGACCGACGGTGTCCGATTCTCCGACGAGCTGGCGGTCCTCGCCGACCCGGGCCACTGCGTCCCCGTGTACGGCACCCGCGACGACTACCTCATCCCTTCGGCCTGCCTGAACTCCACCGTCTCCGGGCTCGTCTCACGCACCGTCTACAACCGCGAGCTCCTCTCCGACGACCAGTTCCACGGCGCCAAGTTCTACCGGGAGTTGAGCAGCCACGACGTCTCCGGAGCCTTCCTCGACGCCGTGTCGGGCCGCTTCTCCGAGGTGCTCGACGATGTCGCCGCCGGCGTGCAGGAGGCCTCCACGGCCGACCGTGAGCCGAGTTGGATCGGGTGGGCCGCCGTCGAGCGCATCCGCGAGCAGTACGACATCCCGAGCGTCAACCTGGTGAAGCCTGGCGTCGGCGAGACCACGCGCGTCCTCCTCCGCCGGGTGCCGTGGAAGGTGCTCGTGTCGCCCGACGCCCTCGACGACGTGGCGCACGTACTCCTCCTCGCCGAACAACGCGGGGTGCCGGTCGAGGTCGTGCCCGGCCTGCCCTACAGCTGCGTCGGGCTCATCAACCCGCTGAGCGACGCCGCCGCCGGAGACGCCCAGTGAGCGCGCTCGTCGCCTGCGACCTCGACCGCACCCTCATCTACTCGCCGAAGGCGTTCTGGCTCGAGACCCCGGACCCGGAGGCGCCGTCGATCGTCGTCTCGGAACTCTGGAACGGCGTCCCGATCTCGTTCATGACGCGCGAATCGGAGCGTCTGCTGATCGAGCTGCGGACGCAGGCCGTGTTCATGCCGGTCACGACCAGGACCGTGGCGCAGTACCAGCGGGTGCAGTTGCCGGGCGGCGCCCCTGATTACGCGATCACGAGCAACGGTGGCGAGATCCTCGTCGACGGGGTCCCCGACGCCGACTGGCGTGAGCGCGTGCGGACGCACCTCACCGACCACACCGCACCACTCGACGAGGCGCTCGCGCGATTCGAGGAGCTGGCGTCGCCGACGTGGATCCACAAGACGAACGTCGCGGACGCGTTGTTCTTCTACTCGATCGTCGAACGCGACGCGATCCCCGCAGGCTGGTTGGAGCAGGTCGAGCAGGAGTGCGAGCGACTCGGGTGGACGGTGTCCCTGCAGGGGCGCAAGCTCTACTGCGTGCCGCGGACGCTCACGAAGCACGACGCCGTCAGCGAGGTCGCGCGCCGACTCGACGGCCCGCTCGTCCTCGCCGCCGGAGACTCCCTCCTCGACCAGTCGATGCTCGAGACCGCCGACCTCGCGTTCCGGCCGGCCCATGGCGAACTCGACGACGAGGGGTTCGCGCTCGACACCCTCACCGTCACCGGGCGACGTGGCATCCTCGCCGGCGAGGAGCTGCTCCGGCTCATGACGGCCGCGGCGCAGGGCGGACGAGCGATCCGCTGATCCGCTGATCCGCTGACCGCCGATCTCTGGCCCGGCCTGCCGCTACCAGGGCAGGTCGAGGGACGGCACCACCGTGCCCGCCGCCGCACCGGTGCCCGGGTGCACGAGCACGCCGTCGGCGTCGGCCAGGCCACGGAGCATGGCGGCTCCGTGCCACGGTGACGGCTCTGCGGTGACGGCCGCCGAGTCGGCGTCGAGCACCGCCCGGTACGGACGCAGCACCGTCTCGGAGCGGGTCGGGTCGACGGGAGACGCGAGCACCACTGGCCGGAGGGGCGGCAGCCCGAGCCCCTGCTGGCCGGCGAGCAGCGGCTGCACCAGGGTGAGGACGCTGAGCAACGCCGCGAGCGGATTGCCCGGCAAGCCGACGACGAGCCGGCCGTCCGGCAGCCTTGCGAGCAGTGCCGGACCGCCGGGGCGCACCTCGACACCGTCGACGAGGAACTCCGCTCCCGCATCACGCAGGAGGGCGCGGACGTGGTCGGCTCGCGAGCCGCCCGTCCCACCGGTGGTGACGATGACCTCGCCTGCCCGACGGGCGGGTGGCTCGGTGAGCGCGGTGGTGCCGAGCGTCGTGGTGCCGAGCGCCTCGGCCGTCGCGGAGGCGTCGTCGCGCACCCGGACACTCGAGGTGACGACGCCGCCGAGCGACGCGATCACCCCCGGCAGCGACGGGCCGAAACTGTCGCGCACGAACCCTGCGCCGGGCACCCCGCTCGTCACGACCTCGTCACCGGTGAGGACGAGTCGGACCTTCGGCCGCGGCACCACCGGCACCCGGTCGAAACCGCCGCCGGCCGCGACCGCGAGGTGCACGGGCCCGAGCCGGGTGCCCTGGTCCAGCAGGATCGTCCCCGCCGGTGATTCCGTCCCGGCGTTCCGGATGTGGCGCCCCGCTGCCGGTTCGTCGCGCGGAGCCTGCGGGGAGAGACCGAGTCGGAGCGCGTCGGCAGTCTCCTCCACGACGCCGTGTTCCCGCTGCAGGACGGCGACGGCACCGGTCGGGATGAGCCCGCCGGTCAGGACCTCGACCGCGGTGCCGACCTCCAGGCCGACCGAGCGCGCTCGGTCGGCGGCGGCCCCACGGACCAGCTCCCAGGGCCCTGCGCCGGCGACGGCCCACCCGTCCATCGCCGAGGAGGCGTAGTGCGGGATCGCGATGGGCGACACGAGTGGCGCGGCGAGGACGTGGCCGAGCGCGGTGATGAGCTCGACGCTGTCGACGACCTGCGATCGCTGCTCGACCCCGGCCGCGTGGGCGATGCGGCGGGCGTCCGACCACGACGACCTCGTCATGCCGTGCCGCCGGTGTCGGGAGTATCGCTGTCGGGTTCGTCGGACGCCGCGGCGGCCAGCCGTTCGACCGCCGCCGTCGCCGCCTGCGCGACGGCTGTCGGGTCGGCCCCGGCTGCGACGGCCTTCCCGACGGCGATGCCGACGAGGTAGGTGGTGAGCGGTGCGGCAGGACGACGGACCGCGTGGGCTGCGGTGCCGGCGAGCCCCAGGACGGCGTCGATGTCGACCGGGACGTCGCCGAGGTCGAGCGCCTCGGACACCCGGTCGCTCCATTCGGCGAGGACGGCGTGCAGGTCATCGGTCATGGGGACTCCTCGGGGTGCTGGACGTGGTGGTGGACGCGGGATCCGTCGGAGCCGGCGTCGTCGGCGTATCGCTCGCGACGACGCCCAGCTCGGCCGCGTCGGCCCAGGTGTCGACGTCGGCAGAGCCGCCCTCGGGGACGGCGACGCGTCGGAGGTCGAGTCCGGACAGGAGGTGACGCACGGCGACCCCCGTGAGATCGCCGCTCGGCTGTGCAGCCTGCAGCTCGGCCACCCGACGCTCGAGCGCGTCGCTCCGGTACACGCCGAGCAGCGGCTGGTCGCGGCCACCCGCGTCGACCGCGATCCAACCGTCGACGTCTGGTTCCTGGGCGGTCGCGAGCGCCGCGGTCTTGAGGATGACGGCGAGCGCCGGGGCCGCGCCAGGCATGTCGCAAGCGAGGACGGCGACGCCCCTCGACAAGCTCGGGGACCGGAGAGGTGCGCTCGGGGACCGGAGGTTTCGAGTGGGCTGGGGCTCGCGGAGCGCGTGCAAGCCCGCGGCGATGGCGGCGGCGGGACCACCGAAGGCGGGGTGCTCGCGGACGAATCGGACGGGCTCGGTCGTCTCAGCGGCGGGCTCGGCGGTCTCGGCATCGGGTCCGACGACCACGATCGCCCCGCCGGTGAGGCGTGCGGCCTCGATCGCGAGCTGGAGCAGCGTCCGTCCGTCGTGCAGCAGCGAGGCCTTCGCGACCCCGCCGAGACGGGACGACCGCCCTCCCGCGAGGATGATCGCGTCGACGGGCATGGCACCAGCCTAGGCCGCTCGTCAGCCTCACCGGCGGCTGCGGATCCGGTGAGGCACCTTGCCCTCGTCGGGAGGTGGTGATAGCCATGAGCCATGACTCGCATCACGGCGCGTAGACGCGTCACCCGGATCACCGTGGGACAGCCCGCGCGCACTCGCGAGGACGTCCTCGCCGTCGAGGAGCCGCTCGAGATCCGCGTCGGCGGCCGTTCGCTCGCCATCACCATGCGGACGCCCGGTCACGACGTCGACCTCGCCATCGGGTTCCTCGTCTCGGAAGGCGTCGTCGCTCGGGGCGACGAGGTCAGGACCGCCCGGTACTGCGCCGGTGCGACCGACGAGGGCGTCAACACCTACAACGTGCTCGACGTCGCCCTCGCTCCCGGCGTCCCCGCCCCCGACCCGAGCCTGGAGCGGAACTTCTTCACGACGAGTTCGTGCGGGCTCTGCGGGAAGGCGAGCATCGACGCCGTCCGGACGAGTTCGCGGTACACCGTCGCGGACGACGACTTCCGCCTCGACCCGGCGCTCCTCATCACCTTCCCCGACCGCCTCCGCGCCCAGCAGGCGGTGTTCGAGCGGACCGGCGGCCTGCACGCGGCGGGCCTGTTCGACGCGACGACCGGCGAGATGCTCGTGCTCCGGGAGGACGTCGGTCGCCACAACGCGGTCGACAAGGTGGTCGGTTGGGCGACGAAGGAGGGCTTGCTCCCGCTGCGGTCCATGGTGCTCATGGTGTCCGGTCGGGCGAGCTTCGAGCTCACCCAGAAGGCTTCGATGGCCGGCATCCCGATGCTCGCCGCCGTCTCCGCGCCGTCGTCGCTCGCGGCCGAGTTGGCGACCGAACTCGGGATGACGCTCGTCGGGTTCCTCCGCGGCGACTCCATGGTCGTCTACAGCGGTGCGCACCGACTGGCGTCGCCGGACCCGGCGGTCGTCCACGAGGTCGTCGAACACGGCGTGGTCGAGCACGGGGTCAGCGCATGACCGCCGAGCCGCCCGTCGAGGACGTCACCGACGCCGCGATCAAGGTCTCCGACCCGAAGCACGTGGCCGTCGGACTCCCCGGCATCCTGCACTCGATGGAGCCGGCGCTCCGCCAGCTCGGGCCGCTGCGGACCGCCGAGCTGCTGACGTCGATCAACCAGCGCGGGGGCTTCGACTGCATGAGCTGCGCCTGGCCCGACCCCGACGACCGCAAGAAGCTGGAGTTCTGTGAGAACGGGGCGAAGGCCGTGATCTGGGAGGCGACCCCGATCGTCATCCCGAGCGCGTTCTGGGCGGAGCACTCGCTCACCGACCTCGCCGACAAGTCGGAGTACTGGCTCGGCATGCAGGGCCGACTCTCGGAACCGGTCTACAAGCCGGCGGGCTCCGACCACTACCAGCCGGTCAGCTGGGACGAGGCCTTCGCGCTCGTCGGTGAACAGCTGCGCGGGCAGGACTCCCCGGACCAGGCCGCGTTCTACACGAGCGGACGGGCGTCCAACGAGGCGGCGTTCGCCTACCAACTGTTCGTGCGGGCGTTCGGCACCAACAACCTGCCGGACTGCTCGAACATGTGCCACGAGTCCACGGGCACCGCGCTCGGCGAGGTGATCGGCATCGGGAAGTCCACGATCTCCTACGCCGACTTCGAGCAGGCCGACCTCATCGTCGTCATGGGCCAGAACCCGGGTACGAACCACCCGCGCATGCTCACGGCCCTCGAGGACGCGAAGCGGGCCGGGGCGACCATCGTCTCCGTCAATCCGCTTCCCGAGGCCGCGCTCGAACGGTACAAGAACCCACAGACGGTGCGGGGCATGGTCGGGCGGGGCACCGTCATCTCGGACCAGTTCCTGCAGATCCGGCTCGGTGGCGACATGGCGCTCCTGCAGGCCGTCTCGAAGCGCGTCCTGGCGGCCGAAGCAGCCGCACCCGGAACCGTGCTCGACCACGCGTTCCTCACCGAGCACTGTCTCGGGCTCGAGGAGCTCACGGCGCATCTGGCCGAGCTCGACGAGGCGGAGGTGCTCGAGGCGACCGGGCTCACGAGCGAGCAGATCGACGAGTTCGCGCAACGGTACATCGACTCGAACGCGACGATCGTCACCTGGGCCATGGGGTTGACGCAGCACAAGGCCGCCGTGAACGGGATCAAGGAGATCATCAACCTGCTCCTCCTCCGCGGCAACATCGGCAAGCCCGGTGCCGGCGCCTCGCCGATCCGCGGGCACAGCAACGTGCAGGGCGACCGGACCATGGGCATTTGGGAGCAGATGCCGGAGTCCTTCCTCACCGCCATGGAGGACGAGTTCGGTGTGCCGATGCCGCGCGCGCACGGGGTCGACGCCGTGAACGCGATCCGCGCCATGCAACGCGGCGAGATCCGCACCTGGGTGTCACTCGGCGGCAACTTCGTCGCCGCGATCTCCGACACCGCCGCCGCCGAAGCGGCGATCCGCGGAACCGGGATGTCGGTGCAGATCTCGACGAAGCTCAACCGCTCGCACGTGGTCACGGGCGACGCGGCGATCATCCTGCCGACCCTCGGACGGACCGAGATCGACCTGCAGGCGAGCGGCCCGCAGATGGTCAGCGTCGAGGACTCCGTCTGCGCCGTCCACGCCTCGCACGGACGGATCCCACCCGCAGCGCCCGGGCTGCTCTCCGAGGTCGCGATCATCACGCGACTCGCGCGGGCGACCCTCGGCGAGGACTCCGGGATCGCCTGGCAGGCGTTCGAGGACGACTACGACACCATCCGGGAGCACATCGGACGGGTCATCCCGGGGTGCGAGGACTACAACGAGCAGATCCGTCGTGAGGACGGGTTCGTGTTGCCGAACGGTCCCCGCGACTCGCGGACCTTCACGAACCCCGAGGGTCGTGCGCTCCTGACGGTGAACGAGCTGGAACCGCTCCGCTGCCCGCCGGGCCGTCTGCTCCTGCAGACGCTGCGGTCGCACGACCAGTTCAACACGACGATCTACAGCCTGAACGACCGGTACCGGGGGATCAAGCAGGGACGCAACGTCGTGTTCGTCAACCCGGACGACCTCGCGGAGCTCGGGCTGGAGGACGGCCAGACGGTCGACGTCTTCAGCGAGTGGCCCGGGCAGCCGGACCGGGAACTCCTCGGCTTCCGGGCCGTCTCCTACCCGACGGCCAGAGGGTGCGCGGCGGCGTACTTCCCCGAGGCGAACGTCCTCGTCCCGCTCGACGCGACGGCCGACCGCAGCAACACCCCGGTCTCGAAAGCCATCGTGGTGCGGCTGCAGCCGGCGGGCGCGCGGCTGTCGTGACCGGCGGCGCGGGTCATTCGTAGGCCCGCAGGAGCTGCCAGCGGCCGCGGACCGCGTCGAGGCGGATGTCGAAGACGAAGGTCCGGCCGTCGGTCGCGGTCGCCTGGAACCGCCATGCCGGTGTGGCCGCCGGTGGGTGGGTGAGGAAGGCGACGTTCGGCTCGAGCGGTGTCGGGGTGTCGGTCACGAGGTACCGGGCCCCTTCCCAGAACAACCGCTCCGGCACACCCGCAGGCGTCGTCCAGACCGCGATCTCGGTGCTCGTGATCAACATGAGTGGCCTCCCGTCATTCGAACATACGTTCGATAGACAGCGAGCCTAACCCGACATCGGTCGACACGCCAGCCCGGATCCGCCCGGGTCGTCAGCCGGTCGGCGTGTCGCCGAGGAACCGCTTGATGTCGGCGCCCATCTGCGGCGACTCGGTGTGGTGCAGGTAGTGACCGCCGTCGAGGAGGACGAGCTCGGACCGTGCGATGCCAGCGAGCTGGGCCTCGTGGAGCGATACCCAGTCGGCGAGTTCCGGGTCGTTTCCGACCACGAACATGAGGATCGGGAGGTCTGCGGGGAACGACTGCGACCGGGCGGCGCGGAAGTTGTCGGGGGTGTGCGCGATCTCGTCGAGCAGTGTCGGCGTCATGGCGTTGCGGTTCGCGAGGATCGCGAGTTGTCGTTTCGTCGCGGCGTCGTAGGGCAGCCCGGCCGAGGGGTCGGGCGCGATGGCGGTGAGCAGCCGGAGGATCCCGAGTGCTTTCAGCGCCTCGAGGCCATCGGTCGGCGTGGCCTCGTCCGCACCAGGTTGTGTGGGGACGCTCGTGTCGATGCCGATGAACGCGGTGACCTCGTCGCGGTACCGCTGGAGGTATTCCAGGGCGGTGATGCCGGCGATCGAGTGTCCGGCGAGCACGTACCGGCCGATGCCGAGGCTACTGAGGGCGGTGTGGACCTCGTCGGCGATGTTGGCCGAGGTCCGGGGGACGTCGGTCTGGTCGCTGAGGCCGTATCCGAAGGGTTCGACGACGACCACGCGGTACTGGTCGCGGAGTTCGGCGACGAGCGGCTGGAAGTCGAGACCGGGTGCGGCGGTGCCCTGCCCGGGCAGGAGGACGATCGTCTCGGATGCGTCGCCGCTGATGACGACGTTCATCTGCTTGCCGTCAACGTCGACCAGCTGACCGTACGGTTGCAGTTCCGCCGCCTCAGCGGCGCTGGCGACGGCGTTGACGATGCTCGTGGTGGCGAGGGTCGCTCCGATCAGTCCGGCGATCGTGGCGATCGTGATCAGTGGAACCTTCAGGAGCTTGCGCATCGTCACCCGTCGTGTGGAGCCGGCGGCGGGCGGTCGCACCGCGCCGATTCCATCCTCGCGGGAGGCCGCCCGCCGCACATCCGTCGTGAGGCGAAGATGCCCCGTCCGGCCGTACGCGGATCTGCGCAGAGCGGCTCGTACGACAGAACCGGCTGGAAGCGAAGGCTTCCAGCCGGTTCATCGTGCGTTCGCCTACTCGGCGGGTGGCGTCGGCCGCTCGGGCGGCGCCACCTCTTCCGGAGGAGCGGGCGGCTGCACCTGCTGCTGCACCTGCTGCGGCGGAACGGGCGGCTGCTGCGGGTTCGACGGCCGTCCTGGCGCCTGCGGCCCGGCCTGCGGAGGTCCCCACTGCTGCGGCGCGCCGTTCGGCGTCGGCCCCTGCTGACCTGGCGCCGAGCCCTGCCACGCGGGTGCCGACCATTGCTGGCCGGGCTGCGGTGCGGGCTGCCCCTGCGGCTGCCCGTACTGCCCCTGGGACGGCGCAGCTTGGTAGCCCTGGCCCTGCTGACCCTGACCCTGACCCTGACCGTGGCTCGGCTGCCCCGGGTAGGACTGACCGGGATACGGCTGACCCTGGTACCTCTGCTGCGGCTGGTTCGGGTAGCCCTGACCCTGGTATCCCTGCTGCGGCTGGCCCTGATAGCCCTGCTGCGGCTGCCCCTGGTAGGGCGGCTGGTGCTGCCCGGAGTGGCCCTGGACCGGGTACGCGGGCGCGCTCTGGTACACCTCGGGACGGTACGGCTGCTGGCCGTAGTTCACCGGTTCGCCCTCGGGCTTCGGCGAGAACGCACGGACGATCACCGGGATCACGGCGGAGATGGCTGCAGCGAGCGTCGTGGCCGCTGCGATGCGCCACCACCAATCCGCCCAGGTGCCCTCGGGGAACGCCATCGGCAGCACGAGCACGAGGACCGTCGCGATGATGAGCGAGATCGTCACGATGCCGGTGGCCCTGATCACGGTGGAGGAGGCACGCGTGACGAAGTGCAGGAAGTACACCTGGATGATGATCAGTGCCACGCGGGTGATGATGACGATGCCGAAGAACAGCATGATCTGCCCGGACCAGACGAAGCCGTCGTCGGTGTTCGGGGGCTGGAGCCACCCGTTCCACAGCTTCAGCAACCCGACCGTGACGAGGAAGATGTTCACCAGGGTCGAGACGGCCAGGTACCACTTGTTGGGCCCGTGTCCGGCTGCCGCGTCGAGTGAGACGGCTCCGACGAACGCCGCGAGCAGCAGCAGTGTGAGCCAGACGCGTCCGGCGATGTCGGCCTGATCGCCGACGATGATGAAGTACCCGCCGATGATCGCCGCCGCGACGAGCGTTCCGATCGTCAAGGTCAGCGCGAGCACGGCCGACCGTGAGCGGCGCGGTGTGGTCTCGACCATTCGAAATCCCCTATCTGTCGTGAGTGCCAACAGTACCGGGGTGGTATCCGAGCGGAAGGGAGCAGCCCCTACCCGATGGACGACGCCCGCGCCAGCGTGCCTGTGATGCGCACTCGACCGCCTGCGACGCCGCGGATCCGCACTACTCTGGACTCCGTCCCCGCCGAGCCCGCGGTGGCGCGACACCCGAGTCAAGGAGAAGCACATGTCGGTCGGCCTGCTCGCCGTTGTCGATGACATCCTCAGCGCCGCCCTGAAGGCGAGCGCGAAGACCGCGGGTGTCGTCATCGACGATGCCGCCGTCACCCCGCAGTACGTGCAGGGACTCACGCCGGCGCGGGAACTGCCGGTCGTCTGGCGCATCGCCCGCGGCAGCCTGATCAACAAGTTCGTCATCATCATCCCGATCGCCCTGCTGCTCACCGCCTTCGCACCCTGGGTCCTGCCGTTCCTCCTCATCATCGGCGGCACCTACCTCTGCTTCGAGGGCGCCGAGAAGGTCATGGAGTGGTTCGGCGTCCACCACGAGGCAGCCGAGGAGGACGTCCGCGACGAGAAGAAGCTCGTCTCCGGCGCCGTCCGCACCGACCTCATCCTCAGCACCGAGATCATGCTCATCTCGCTGGCCAGCCTCGACGCCGACATCGGCATCTGGATGACCCTCGGCGCACTCCTCGTCATCGGCCTCGTCATGACCGCCGTCGTCTACGGCGCGGTCGCGCTGCTCGTGAAGATCGACGACATCGGACTCCGGCTCATGAAGAACCCCTCGCGCGGCGTCCGGCGCACCGGTGCGCGCATCGTCGCCTCGATGCCCGCCGTCTTCCGCGTGATCAGCATCGTCGGCACGGTCGCGATGCTGTGGGTCGGTGGCCACCTCGTCGTCGCGAACCTCGCCGAGACGATCTGGCACGGCCCGTTGGACCTCTTCCACGCCGTCACGCACGCGATCGAAGCCGCGGGGCCCGTGGTCGTCTGGATCGCCGACACCGCGATGTCGGCTGTGGTCGGACTCGTGCTCGGCCTGATCGTGGTCGGGATCGTCCTCGGCATCTCGCGCCTGCGCTCCGGCAAGCAGCCAGCGACCACGTCGCACTGACGACGGCCGCCGCACGAACGACCGGACGCTAGCGCAGCTGCCGTGCGTAGCAGAGCGACATCGGGATGACCTCGTACGGCGGGTAGATGGGGATCGGCTCGTAGCCGAGCCACTCGTACAGGCGGACGGCCTCAGGCTGCCGGTCGCCGGTCTGCAGGATGAGTCGCTCGGCGCCCTCGGCCCGCGCGGCATCCTCGACGGCCGCGATGAGCAGGCGCGAGACGCCCCGGCCACGGTGGCCGGGCAGGGTCACGACGCGCTTGAGTTCCCACTCCTCGCCGAGCCGTCGCAGCGCGGCATGGCCGACCGGCTCGCCGTCGACGAGCGCGAGGAAGGTCGCCCGGATGTCCGCTGGATCCACGGTGAACGCCGCCTGCGCCCGCTGGGCCGCCTCAGCGTTCCAGTCCTCCCAGGCGGACGCATACCGCGCGCCCATCTCCTCGTCCATGGCGGCACGCAGCCGCACCGCCCGCTCGTCGTCCCAGGAGACGGACTCGATGCTGGCTGGGGTCACGACGGTCATGTGCTTCTTCCGGGGCGGGCTGCGACGGCGTGATCGAGCGACCGACGCCGTCTGCCAGTCTCCCACGCACCACAGGGCCCGAGCGCGTCAGGAGGACACCGATGCGACCGGGGCACGCCCGGCGACCGACCGCGTGATCAGTTCGCGGTGTCGGCCACCTGCACGGCCACGTGGTACTTCGTGCCCTCGACGTCGCTGATCGTGACGACGGCGTCGTACTCGGAGCCCGAGGACGGGTCGGTGAGCGTGCAGTCGACGGTGGTCTCGTCGATGAGCTTGACGCGCTCGTCCCCGCAGTCGAGGTCCGGCCGAGTGCCGACCTGCTCCTCGAGGGCTCCGGCCGCGGCGTCCGCGATGTCCGAAGCGGGGACGGTGAGGCCGGCACTGGCGCTGAAGCTGCAACCGGTGAGCAGGAGCCCCATCGGCAGCAGAGCGATGGCGAGGGACGACAGGAGACGGTGACGGGTCATGCCGCCAGTCTGTCCGCTCTCCGGCACGTGGGCGATGGGGAGTCCTCCCCAGCGGGCGCTGCTACCGTGGCGGCACCGTCCAGAGAAGAGGCACCGTGTTGATCGTCCCCAACGCCCTCGTCGGCCCGGCGCTCCGCCTCATCCGCGCGAACCGCGCCTTCGTGAGCGAAGCGGGTGCCCGGCGCCGGATCCGGGAACGGACGCTCCGACCGGTGCCCTACGGACCACCGGCCACGCTGCGGCCGGACGTCCGGGTCGATGTCGAACGGTTCGGCGACTGGCCGGTGTACACGGTCAGCCCGACGAAGCGTGCCTCCGCCGGCGGGGTCGTGTACGCGCACGGCGGCGGGTGGGTCGGCGAGATCGCGCCCCAGCACTGGGTGCTCGCGGCCACCATCGCGGCGGAGACGGGCGCGACCGTCACCCTGCCGATCTATCCCCTCGTGCCCTACGGCACCGCGGCGGAGGCCCGGACGGGCATGGTCGAGCTCGTCCGACGCAGCCTCGACCGACATGGACCGACCGTCCTCGCGGGCGACTCCGCCGGCGGCCAGATCGCCCTGTCCGCGGCGCTCCGCCTGCGCGACGAGGGCATCGTCCTCCCCATGACCACCCTCCTGTCCCCCGCGCTCGACCTCACGTGGAGCAACCCACGGATCCCGCTCGTGCAGCCGAGCGACCCGTGGCTCGCCACCCCTGGCGGTCGGGTGTTCGCGGAGTACTGGCGCGGCGACCTCGAGCTCACCGACCCGGCGGTCAGCCCACTCTTCGGCGAGCTCGCCGGGCTCGGGCCGATCACCCTGCTGAGCGGCACGCGGGACGTCCTCAACCCCGACGCCGCGCTGCTCGTCGAGCGTGCCCGAGCGGCCGGGGTGTCCCTCGACTTCCACGAGGGTGTCGGTCAGTTCCACGTGTGGGCGCTGTTGCCGACCCGCTCGGGGAAGGCGGCGACGCAGACGATCGTCCGGAGCGTCGCCCGCGGGCTGCGCTGACCCAGCCGCTGACCCAGCCGGGAGTCGACCGGTCGCGCGCCTAGGCCGTGCGGCGCTTGCGGACCTCGCGGAGCACCATCTGCTCCGGGCACACCGTCGACAGGAAGTCGCCGACCGACAGCGCGAGGCGTTCGCCGACGAGCGAGTAGAGGATCCGGTTGGCGTCGCGACGCTCGGAGACGAGCCCCGCCTGGCGCAGCACACTGAGGTGGCGCGAGATGGTGGGCCCCGTGGCGTCGAACCGCGACGCGATCTCGCCGGCGGCCAGCTCGCCGTCCTTGAGGTCCTGGAGGATCTGTCGTCGCGTCGGGTGCGCGAGTGCGGCGAAGATGTCCGACGCTGTATCTGCCATGGTTGCAATCTAGCACAATTGCGATATACGGTTTAGCTCTATTGCTAACAAGCGAAGGAGTTGTCATGCGCATCGCCATCACCGGCGGGACCGGGTTCGTCGGTCGCCACCTGGCCGAACGCCTGCAGGGGGACGGCCACGAGGCGGTGATCGTCTCTCGGCGCACCGGGGTCGACATCGACGACACCGAGGCACTCGCGACGGCGTTCGCGGGCTGCGACGCCGTCGCGCACTGCGCCGGCATCAACCGGGAGATCGGCGAGCAGACCTTCGAGCGCGTGCACGTGCGAGGCACCCAGGCCGTCGTGGACGCGGCCCGCCGAGCCGGCGTCGGGCGCCTCGTCCTCGTGAGCTTCCTCCGCGCCCGCCCCGACTGCGGCTCGGGCTACCACGAGACGAAGTGGGCGGCCGAGGAGCTCGTCCGCGGGTCGGGCATCCCGCACACGGTCCTGAAGTTCGGGATGATCTACGGGGCCGGCGACCACATGATCGACCACGTGACGAAGGCCGTCCGCACCTTCCCAGTGTTCGCGACCGTCGGCTACCGCGAACGCCTCGTCCGCCCGGTGCCGGTCGCCGATGCGGTCGACGTCCTCCTCGCCGCCCTCGAGGGCCGGGTCACCGAGCCGACGGTCGCGGTGATGGGCGCCGAGACGCTGCCGCTGGGGACGGCCGTCCGGCGGATCGCTCGCGTCGCCGGCCGACGGCCGCTGTACGTCCCGGTGCCCGTCTGGACGATCCGGTTGCTCGCGCGTCTGACCGAGCGGCTCATGGTGACACCGCTCGTCGCGAAAGCACAGGCGCAGATGCTCGCCGAGGGCGTCGACGCCGCGGCCCCGCCGACACCCGAACTCCCCGAGGCACTGCGACCCCAGCGGCGGTTCGACGAGGCACGCATCCGCGCAGCGCTCCCCGCCGGACGGTTCACGCTCGCCGACCTGCGACGGTTCGCCTGATCGGAGCGCGGCGCTGAACGACGGGTGCCGACCGATCAGCGGTCATCGGGCCGACGGGGACCGGTCGACTCCCGTTCGATGAGCGTCGTCGCGAGCTCCAGGTGGTGCGAGAACGGCCGCTCTCCCGCCTGCAGCCGGAGCAGGGTGTCGACGGCCGCGCGGCCGATGTCGTGCATGGAGGTGTGCACCGTGGTCAGGCGAGGAACGGTGAGCATGGCCGAGTACGTGTCGTCGTAGCCGACGACGCTGACGTCTTCCGGCACGCGGAGCCCCGCCTGGAGCAGGGTGCGGATGACCGCGAAGGCGTCGGCGTCGTTGGTCGCGAAGACGGCCGTGGGTGGGTCGTCGAGTGCGAGCATGCGCTCCACGGCGGGCGCCGACGTACCCATCCCCTCCTCCGACACGAGCTCGGGGTCGAGCGGGATGCCGGCCGAGCGGAGCGCCTCGCGGTAGCCGACCGCCCGCGCCCGCAGCCCCGGATTCGCCGGGTGACCACCCACGAAGGCGATCCGCCGGTGGCCGAGGCCGATGAGATGCTCGACGGCCTGCTGCCCGCCGACCGCGTGGCTGGAGCCGATACTCGCCACCGACCGGGCGAGCGGATCCGGGGAGTCGACCGCGACGAGCGCGACGCCCGCATCCAGGCAGGCGTCCACCACGTCGGCGTCGATCGGTGTCGTCACGACGATCATGCCGAGCGCGCCCCGCGCGGCGACCCGCTCGACGAAGGCGCGGTCGAGCGCCAGCTCGTCACCGGTCGCGCCGTCGGTCCCGAATCCGGAAGCGGGCGACAGCACCCGGGTCACGAGGTCGACGTCGAGGCGTTGCGCGGCCGCGACCATGCCGTCGAGCACCCGCAGGGAGTACACGCTGTGCAGGGTGTCGAACACGACGTGGACCTGGCGTAGGCCGCCGCCAGCCGAGCGCGCGGCCGGGCGGTACCCGAGCTCACGGACAGCCGCCTCCACGCGCGCCCGCGTCGCCTCGGACATGCCCTGGCGGCCGTTGACGACCTTCGAGACCGTCGCGACGGAGACCCCGGCGTGTTCCGCGATCGACGCCAGGGTCGGGCCGGTCATCGGCGTGCGTGCCATGCGGCTCCTCCAGGATCAGGGTCACGGATCGACCCAGCGTAGCGAAACAGTTTCGTGATCGACGCGTTGACCGGAACGAAGCCGCTCGCATAGCGTGAGCGGACCGTCGACCACAGACGAAAGACTTTCGCATCGAATCGCACTGGAGCGCGCCATGACCATCACCTCGTTCACCGACGGCTGGATCGTCCGGGCACCTCGGGGGCCCTTCGCGGCCGTGCAGGGCGGCGCCGACGACTCGGTGGCCGTGACACTCCCGCACGACGCACTCCGCGACGCCGACCGCTCAGCCGACGCCCCGGCCAAGGGTGGGGCCGCCTACTTCCCGGCCGGGGCCTTCAGCTACGTGAAGACCTTCGAGGTTCCAGCCGCGTGGGCGGGGCGGATCGTGCGACTCGAGGTCCAGGGCGCCTTCCGCCACGCGATGGTGTACCTCAACGACGAGTTCGCGGGCAACCGATCCGACGGCTTCGCCCGGTTCTTCGTCGACCTCACGCCGTACCTCCGAGCCGGTGCGACGAACACCCTGCGCATCGAGGTGCGCTCAGGCCAGGACTCGCGATGGTACGCCGGCGCAGGTCTCCACCGGCCGGTCCTCCTGCACGTGGACGAGCCGACGCACATCGTGCCCGACGGCGTCCGCATCACGACGGTCCGTATCGAGGACGACCAGGCGGTGTTGGAGGTCGTGACCACCGTCGCCAACCGCGGCCTCACGACGAGGTCCCATGTCCTCACCACGGAGCTCACCTCGCCTGCGAGTGTCGTCGTCGAACAGGACCGCACGCCCGTCACGGTCGCGCCGGGCGGCACGGCGACCATCCGGCAGCGACTCTACGTCCAGGATCCGGCGCTCTGGAGCGTCGAGTCCCCCTCGCTGTACACCGCGCAGACCACGCTGGCACCCGCCGCCGACGAGTCGGACGCCGGCAGCACCGTGCACACCGTCCACGGCATCCGAACCGTCACCGTCGACCCGCGGAAGGGACTCCGGATCAACGGCGAACCCGTGCTCCTGCGGGGTGCCTGCATCCACAGCGACAACGGCCCGCTCGGGGCGGCCTCGATCGCGCGTGCCGAGGAGCGTCGCATCCAGCTCCTCAAGGACGCGGGGTTCAACGCCATCCGGGCCGCCCACAATCCGGCCTCACCGGCCATGCTCGACGCCTGCGACCGGATCGGGATGCTCGTGATGGACGAGGCCTTCGACCAGTGGCACCGCGGCAAGACCACCTTCGACCCGTCACTCGACTTCGAGCAGTGGTGGCGATCGGACCTGGAGTCGATGGTGGCCAAGGACGTCAACCACCCGAGCGTCATCATGTACTCGATCGGCAACGAGATCGTCGAGGTCGGGACCCCGCACGGCGCGATCCTGGCCCGCGAGCTCGCCGAGCACGTCCGCGCACTCGACCCGACCCGACCGGTCACGAACGGCGTGAACGCGACCCTGTCGGTGCTCGACGAACTCGACGAGATCATGGCGTCGGACCAGGGGCTGAACGAACTGATGGGCGAGGCCGGCGCGAACATGATGAGCCTCATCGGCTCCTCCGACGCCGTCACGACCCGCACCGAGGAGTCCAGCGCGGCGCTCGACGTGCTGGGCCTCAACTACGCGGACGGCCGCTACGCGAGCGACGCCGAACGCTTCCCCCACCGGGTGATCGTGGGTTCTGAGACGTTCCCGACGCAGATCGGCGAGCTCTGGCCGCTCGTCGAGGCCAACCCGAACGTCATCGGCGACTTCACGTGGACCGGCTGGGACTACCTCGGCGAGGTCGGTATCGGGGCGACGTCCTACGCCGAGGACCCCGAGGCGAACGGGGCCCTCGAACGCGAGTTCCCGTACCTCACCGCGTGGTGCGGTGACCTCGACCTCACGGGCTGGCGCCGACCTGTCTCCTACTACCGGGAGATCGTCTTCGGCCTGCGCACGGAACCGGCGATCGCCGTGCTGCGCCCCGAGCGCCACGGGCAGACGGTCACGATGCAGTCGCCGTGGGCGTGGAGCGACTCGGTCGATTCATGGACGTGGCCGGGCTTCGAGGATGCTCCGGTGACGGTCGAGGTCGCGGCGGACGCCGACGAGGTCGCGCTGCTCCTCGACGGGACGGAGGTCGCACGCGGGCCGGTGGGTGGACGCCGACCGATGCTCGCCTCGTTCGAGACCGTCTACCGGCCGGGCACGCTCAAGGCCGTCGCCTACCGCGCGGGAACGGTGGTCGGCCGCACCTCACTCGTCTCCGCCACCGGGCCGACCCAGCTCGTCGCGACCGCCGACCGCACGGTGATCCGCGCCGACGACACCGACCTCTCCTTCGTCGCGATCGAACTGCGCGACACCGCCGGCGTGCTCGTCACGGGCGCCGACCGCCAGGTCTCGATCGACGTCTCCGGTGCCGGGGTCCTCGCGGGGTTCGGCACCGGCACGCCGAGCACGACCGAGCGGTTCGACGCCACCACCCGCACCACCTTCGACGGGCGGGCGCTCGCCATCATCCGCCCCACCGGGCCAGGATCCATCACGGTCACGGTCAGCGGTGCCGGCCTGCGCGAAGTCGTCCTCGACCTGGAGGCTGTGGAGGCTCCTTCGACGTCCTGACCGTCGGCGCCAGTGCCCGCCGCGTGTTATACAATGCTCTATATAAGACGGGAGCATCCATGACCATCACCTCCATCGACATCGACCAAGCCGAACTCAAGCAGGCGAAGGAGCTCGCCGGAACCACCTCCAACCGGGAGACGGTCGACCTCGCCCTCAGGACGCTCATCGCCGTCCGCCGTCAGCCTGCCGCTGTCGAACGCATCATCGGGCGGTCGTTCGAGCCGGATCAGTTGGATGCACCCACGATCACGCCGACGGTCGGGCCTGCCGCCCGGTGACCGTCTACCTCGTCGACAACAGCATCTGGCAACGGGCGCACACGAGTGCCCGCATCGCGCAGCGACTTCGGGACCTCTCACCGCACCACTTGATCATCACGTGTCCTCCGCAGGTCCTGGAGTACTGCCATTCGGCGCGCACTGCCGACGAGTATCGCGAGCTTCGCGAGGACATGGACGGGCTGCTCCCTGCGTGGGAGCACCCGTCCGCGTCTGAGGCTCTGGCCCTGCAGCAGGCGCTGTGGGAGAACGGGCTGGTCCGGGCGGCAGCGGCATTCGACTGCCTGATCGCCGCGTATGCGGTCGCCAACGACGCAGTCGTCCTCAACGCGGACCACGACTTCGGGTACCTCGAGCTGGCCACCCGGGGCGCCGTCCGCCAGGAGTACGTCGAACCCTGACTCGGTTCGGAGTGATGCTGAGTCAGTTCCCGTGCGGGTCGAGCCGGTTGACCGTCGCGACGGTCTGCGCGTAGTCGCCTCGGGCCTCGGCGAACCGGAGGAACTTGACGTTCTCCACCAGGATCTCGGTCGCGTCGGGCTGGGCCTCGATGAGCGCCATGACCTCGTCGACGTAGGCGTCGAGCGGCATCGCGAAGTCGCTCGTCTCCTGTCCCGGCATGAGCGAGGTGCGGACGGCGGGCGGGACGAGTTCGACGACGTGCACGCTCGTGGATGCGAGCTGCAGGCGGATGGACTCGCTCAGCATGTGGATCGCGGCCTTGCTCGCGTTGTACGTCGGGGTGACGCGCAACGGCGTGAACGCGAGGCCCGAGGAGACGGTCATGATGGTGGCGTCCGGCCGGCTGCGGAGGTGCTCGATGAACGCACCGATCAGCCGGATGGGGCCGAGGACGTTCGTCGTGATGATCTTCTCCGCGGTCGCGACGAAGTCCGGAGCCGTCCAGTCCTCGCCACGCATGACACCCGCCATGGTGATGAGGACGTTGAGCTCGGGGTGTTCGGCGATGACCTGGGCCGCGGCCACCTCGATGCTCGCCGGGTCGGTCGTGTCGATGCGCACGGTGTGGAGACCGGGCTCCTCGGCCGCGATCGACTCGAGGAGTTCCGTGCGACGCCCACCGACGATGACGGTGTTGCCGGCCGAGTGGAGGCGTCGTGCGAGAGCGAGGCCGATGCCGCTCGTCGCGCCGGGGATGAAGACGGTGTTTCCGGTGATCTGCATGCGTCGAGTCTGCGGCCGTCCGACGCTCGCCACCAGGGTTCGTCGATCCAGGGATCCGCGGTCCCTGGATAGCCGAACCTCAGGGGCGGATACTGGCGGGATGGATCGCCCAGCGCTCGCAGACTTCCTCCTCCGTCATCGATCGGCCTTGCAGCCCGCGGATGTCGGCTTGAGTGCCGGTCCTCGTCGCCGGACGGCGGGGCTCCGACGCGAGGAGGTCGCGCAGCTCGCCTCGATGTCCACCGACTACTACGCGCGGCTCGAGCAGCAGCGCGGCCCCCAGCCGAGCACGCAGATGCTCGGTTCGCTCGCCCGTGCGCTGCGGCTGAGCGCCGAGGAACGCGACTACCTGTACCGGATCGCCGGCCACAACGCACCCACGCGCCTCGCGACCTCGGACTACGTCGCCCCCGCGCTGCTGCGGGTCCTCGACCGGCTCACGGACACGCCGGCGCTCATCCTGTCGGCCCTCGGCGAGACGCTCGTCCAGAACGACCCCGCCCGCGCGCTGTTCGGCGACGAGAGCCGGTACCAGGGCCTCGAACGCAGCGCGATCCACCGCTGGTTCGTCCGGCCCGAGGAGCGACTCCGCTACCCGGAGGAGGACCGTGAGCGACAGAGTCGGGCCCAGGTCGCCTCCCTCCGTGCGGCCTACGGGTCACTCGGCGCGCAGTCGCCGGCGGGCGAGATCGTCGACGCCCTCTCGGCGCACAGCGAGGAGTTCCGCCGCCTGTGGGCGACGCACGAGGTCGGGCGCCGGTTCGAGGACCACAAGGTGCTCATCCATCCCGAGATCGGTCCCATCGAGCTCGACTGCCAGGCGCTCTTCACCGAGGACCAGTCGCAGTCCCTGCTCGTGCTCACCGCCGCACCCCATACGCCGGCCGAGGGCAAGCTGAAACTGCTCGCCGTGCTCGGGACGCAGACCTTCGAGGGGGCGCGGTGAACGCCAGGCGCCGTTGAGGAGACCGCCGAAGGGAGGACTGCCCATGCCGCGGGCGGCGACCGCCCGGTACGGTCGATGGATGACCGAGGACGAACGCACCGGGACCAGCGAGCCAGGGAACCTGCCGGAGCAGGACAGCCTGCTGCTCGAGTGGCTGGAGATCATGCACCCCCGCCTCGCGCGGTTCGAGGACTTCCTCACCCCCCGCGAGGTCGTCACCGATTACACGCGAGACTCGCTCGTTTCCCTCGAGCGGCTCATCCTCGACCGTTGGCCTGACCGGCAGTCCTTCGCGCAGGAGCAGGACACCGATTTCAACGATGGTGCCACCCGATACATCGGTGAGACCTACCTGCGGATCGCCGGGGGCGGGTGGTTCGTGAACCACGATCCGAACTTCCTGTACTCGGGTCGGCTCTGCATCCTGCTCGACGTCGAGATGCCCGTCCCGATCTCGCCGCTCAACCTGATCACCACGATATTGAGTCGGCGCGCCGGCAATGTGCTCACCCGGATCTGGGACGGGCAGACGAAGAACGTCGCCGAGCGGCGTCTCGCCGAACCAGGCTGGGAGCCGGTGCGTGCGCCGTTCCCCGGTGCGATCCCACTGTCCCGCTTGGGTTCGGCGCTCACCCCCTCCGTCCGTTGAGCTTGGATCGGAGCTGATCGGTCAGACGGGCGCCGTGCGGAGCTTCCGCCGACGGACCGCGCCGCCGATCGCGAGGCCGACACCGGCGATGATCGCGGGGACGACGAGACCGAGGACGACGACCGCGACGAGCGCCAGGGCGAGGCTCGGCATCAGCCCGCCACCGAGCAGGTAGACCACGAGCAGCGGGATGAACGCCAGGAGCATCAGCCAGGCGAGGCCAGGCTGCCGCGAGACGGCGAGGACACCTGCGACGAAGAGCAGCGACGCGAACCACAGCAGGACGCCCAGTAGGAACCGCCAGGAGTCGTACGCCGCAGCCGGCAGCAGTTGCGGCCCCGACGACGAGAGATCGCGGTTGCCGAAGAGCAGCAGCACCCCGACCGCCAGGCCGAGAGCCGCCAGAACAATGGCGATCACACCGAAAACACGCACAGGACCTCCCCATGGAACACTGGAGATCCTGCCGGTCGCGGCGCTGGATGACAAGGGGTGATGCCGAGGTCGTTCATCACTCGGCGGGCGCGCCTCCCGCACCGTCGCCGACGACGGCGTCGCGCAGCGCCGAGAGGTGAGCACGGCTCAGGGCGGACGCGACCTCGCCGTCACGGTCTGCGACGGCGTCGACGATGCGCTCGTGCGCCTGCTGATCGTGATCGGTGCCCGGCTCGCCACTGAGCCGCAACATCTGGATCATGGCGTCGCGGCTGCGCTCGGCGAAGGTGTCGAACAGTTCGGTCAGGATCGGGTTGCCAGAGGCGGCCACGATGCTCCGATGGAGCGCGGTGTCGGCGTCCACCCTCGACGGGATCGTCGCCCGCTCGACGTTCCGGCGGTCGAGCGCCGCACGGATGACGCCCAGATCGGCGGCGGTGTGACGCTCTGCGGCGAGCGCCGCCGCCTCGCTCTCGATGGCGAGGCGTGCTTCCAGGATCGAGGCGATGTTCGTCCGGAGCACGAGTGCCTCCCAGTCCTGCTGCGGCGCGAGGGCCTGCAGGAAGATCCCCGACCCCTGGCGGCTCATCAGGATGCCTTGTCCGGCCAACTGCCGGATCGCCTCCCGCATGGTGGATCGGCCGACCCCGAGTTGCGGGCCCAGTGTCGTCTCGCCGGGGAGCTTCTGGCCGATCGCCCACTCGCCGCGCTGGATCCGTTCCAGGAGAAGACGGGCTGCCTGGTCCGACAGGGATTCGCGGCGCACGGTGGTCATGTCTCGATCTTAGTCCTCAGCTTGTCTGACAAGTTGTGTTACCGTGGCCGCGTGATCCTCTCCGACTCCCGCCTCTCCACCCCAGCCGGCCCCGTCCCTCCGCACGCTCCCACCTGGAACCGCCAGCGGCGTTCACAGATGCCGTCCGACCGCTACCAGGACCTCTTCTCCCGCGTCGACGTGCCGCTCATCGACCGCGAGTGGCCGGCACGACGCCTCACCGAAGCCCCACTCTGGGTGCCGGTGGACCTGCGCGACGGCAACCAGGCGCTGGCCGAGCCGATGGACCCCGCGCGCAAGCGGAACTTCTTCGAGCTCATGGTCACCATGGGCTACAAGGAGATCGAGGTCGGCTACCCCTCCGCCTCGCAGACGGACTACGACTTCGTGCGCCTCATCGCCGAGACCGACATCGCCCCCGAGGACGTCACCATCGTGGTGTTCACCCCGGCCCGCCGGGACCTCATCGAGCGGACCGTCGAGTCGATCCGGGGCATCCGCAACCAGGTCGTCATCCACATGTACACGGCGACCGCCCCGCTCTGGCGGGAGGTCGTGCTCGGCCACGACCGGGACTCGTTGCGGTCGTTGATCCTCCAGGGCGGGTCGGATGTGCTCGAGTTCGCCGGCGACCTCGACGGCGTCCGGTTCGAGTTCTCGCCCGAGGTGTTCAACCTGACGGAGCCCGACTACGCGTTGGAGCTCTGCGATGCCGTCACCACCCTCTGGGACGCGTCCGAGGACCGACCGGTGATCCTCAACCTGCCGGCGACCGTCGAGGCGGCGACGCCGAACGTGTACGCGGATCAGATCGAGTACATGCACCGGAACCTCGCCCGACGGTCGTCGGTCATTCTCTCCGTGCACCCGCACAACGACCGCGGGACCGGCATCGCGTGCGCGGAACTCGCGGTGCTGGCCGGCGCGCAACGCGTCGAGGGCTGCATCTTCGGGAACGGCGAGCGTACCGGCAACGTCGACATCGCGACGCTGGCGTTGAACCTCCACACGCAGGGCGTCGATCCCATGATCGACTTCTCCGACATCGACCACATCCGTCGGGTCGTCGAGCACAGCAACCGCATCGACGTCCACCCGCGGCATCCCTATGTCGGCGAGCTGGTGCACACGGCGTTCTCCGGCACGCACCAGGATGCGATCAAGAAGGGCTTCGCCGAGCACCGCGCTCGGGCCGAGGCGAGCGGCAGGCGGGCCGAGGACCTCCCATGGCGGGTGCCGTACCTGCCGGTCGACCCGGGAGATCTGGGGCGGAGCTACGAGGCCGTCATCCGCGTGAACTCGCAGTCGGGCAAGGGCGGGATCGCGTACCTGCTCGAGCGCGACTACGGCATCGAGATGCCGCGGCGTCTGCAGGTCGACTTCTCCCGCCGGGTGCAGCAGCACGCGGACGACTCCGGGAGCGAACTCGATGCGGAGGCGCTCTTCGGGATCTTCGAGCGCGACTATCTCACGCAGCCCGGGTCGACACGCCTGGTCGAACTCGACACCACCAGCGCGAACGGGACGACCAGGACGTCCCTGCGGATCGAGGTCGACGGCTCCGCCCACGCCGCGACGTTCCCCGACGTCGGCCCGGTCGAGGCGACGACCCTCCTGCTCGCCGAGCACGGTCTGCCGGTCGAGATCGTCTCCCTGCATCAGACCTCGCTGACGTCGGGGAGCGACGCGCAGGCGCTCACTCTCGTCGAGTACCGCCTCGGCCAGCGGACGGGCTGGGCAGCGGGCCGCGACCGGTCCGTCCTCGAGGCGAGCGTGCAGGCGGTCCTCAATGCAGCCGTCGCCGCGAACCGTTCCGTCGACTGAGCGATCGTCCTACAGTGGGGCGTCAGGGCACCCCGCGCGCCCGAGCCATCACGAGGGAGCGATGCGATGCGACCACTCCGGTATTCGATCAACGTCACGCTCGACGGCTGCTGCCATCACGAGGCAGGGCTCCCACCGGACGAGGAGTCGATGCGCTTCTGGACGGCCGAAATGGAGCGAGCGGACGCCTTGCTCTTCGGCCGGGTCACCTACGAAATGATGGAATCCACCTGGCGGCGACCACCCGACGGTGCCTGGCCCGACTGGATGGGCGCCTCGGAGATCGCGTTCGCGGAGGCCATCGACCGGGCGCAGAAGATCGTGGTGTCGAGCACGCTGGCGTCGGTCGACTGGAACGCCGAGCTGCTCCGCGGCGATGTGGGCGCAGCCGTGCAGCGGCTCAAGGCGGAGCCCGGCACCAGCCTGTGGGTGGGTGGCGTGACGCTCCCCCGCGCGCTGGCCGACTTGGGGCTCATCGACGAATACGAGTTCGTCGTGCAGCCGGTCCTCGCCGGCCACGGCCCGACGCTGCTCGCCGGGTTGCGCGAACAGATCCAGCTCGAATTGGTGCACCGCGAACCGTTCGGCTCGGGTGCGGTCGCCATGCGGTACCGGCCGAAACCGTCGGTTGACTGAACCACACGAAGGAGCGCCTCATGCACTGGAATCTCGAAGTCGTCCCCGTCAGCGTCGCCGACGTCGACCGGGCGAAAGCCTTCTACAACGAGCAGCTCGGGTTCCATCTCGACCTCGACCATCGGGTCAGCGACGATCTCCGCATCGTGCAGCTCACCCCTCCCGGTTCGGCGAGCAGCATCCAGCTGAAGGTCGGCGACACCCGCCTCGAGGGCCTGCAGCTCGTGGTCGACGACGTCGACGCGGCCCGGTCCGAACTCGCCGAGCGCGGCGTCGACGTGACACCGGTGATGCACTTCGAAAACGGCGTGCGCCTTGAGGGCCGGGGCGGCGACTGGAACTCGTTCGTGTTCTTCGCCGATCCGGACGGCAACACCTGGGTGATCCAGGAGCGGCCGTCGGTCGCCTGAGGGCGCAGAAGCGCCGTCAGGAGCTGAGCGCCTCCGTCACCCGGCGATCGGGCGGAGCGGCGGGAGCAGACCGCGGGCGGCCGCAGCCGCTCGCGCCACCATGAGCGGCGGATCGACGATCGTCCCGTCGGTGATCAGCTGGTCGAGCTCGATCAGCGGCATGCGCACGAGGCGGACCTGTTCGCCGGGGTCGGACGTGTCAGGACGTCCCGCTCGCAGGCCGGACGTGGAGATGAACAGGTGCGTCGGCCATGCTGCACGCCCCGGGTTCATGAAGAAGGTGTGGAGCGGTCGGAGATCGTCCACGATCAGCCCCAACTCCTCCTCGAGCTCGCGCCGAGCAGCGTCGATCGGCCGCTCCTCGCTCCGGCCTCCGCCACCTGGCAGATCGTAGATCCACCGGTCGAGGGGATAGCGATACTGCCGCGCCAGGATCACGTCGTCCCCGTCGACGATGAGTGACGCGACCGAGAACGGCACACTCTCATCGACGAGGTAGCCGAGACGGGAACCACCGGGCACCTCCACCTCGTGCTCGACCAAGGTGACCCGCCCATCGAAGACCGTCCTCCTCGAGCGTGTGCTCCAACCCGTCTCGATCTCGCCGTCCGTCCGCTCCCGGTCGCTGTGCGGGTCGAGAGACGGAACGCGCCCGTCCGTCTGCAGCGAAGCCCAGACGTCGCGGATCGCCTGCAGCTGCTGATCGACCGTCATGCCACGGACGTCGATGATGTGGTCCACGTCCGGCGGCGGCGTCAGCAGCGCGTGCACCAGATCGAACTCGTCGTCGGACAGGTAGACGGTACGGGTCGTGGCGCGCTGGTGCGCCTCGTCGAGCGGGAGCGCCAGATGTACGACGAGGCAGTCCGGGAGTTCCGCCCGATAGACCGCGAGGGCCTCCGGCGTGACGACGTCGGCGATGACGACCGCGAAGCCGTCCTCGAGGAGATTCCTCGCCATGGCCGACGCGTTCCGAGCCGCGAGGCGGTGTTGGGACAGCCCGTCGTCTCCGCTCCACAGCGTGGCCTCACCCGACACCACCAGTTGCCGGATGTCGTCGACATCGATGAAGGCGGCGCGGTCGAGCTCCCGGGCCAGCAGGCGCCCGCACGTCGACTTCCCGACCGCCGGGCCGCCGGACAACACCACTGGACGCATGAACCCGCCTTCGATCGTCGCCCACGCTAGCAAGCAGCGGCGTGGTCGGCGACCCCTCGGTCATGTGCTGGACTGGGAGGATGACCGACCACCTCCAACGCGCCCTCGCCCTCCACTCGATGCACGTCCAGGGCGACCCGCTGATCCTCCCCAACGCGTGGGACGTCGCCTCAGCCCGAGCCGTACTCGCGGCGGGCGCGCAGGCGGTCGCGACCACGAGCGCCGGTGTCGCCTGGTCGCTCGGGCACCGCGACGGGAACGAGCTCAGCCGGGAGACGGCTCTCGACGCCGTGCGGCGGATCACCACCGCCGTGCCGGTCCCGGTCACCGCCGACATCGAGGGCGGTTACGGCGACACCTCGGCCGAGGTCGCCCGCACCGTCGCCGCCAGCATCGAGGCGGGCGTCTCAGGGGTGAACCTCGAGGACACGCTCCGCCCGGTCGGGGAACAGGAGCACCGGATCGCCGCCGCTCGACGCGCAGCCGACGAGGCCGGGATCCCCCTCTTCATCAATGCGCGGATCGACACGCATCGGCTCGGTGACGTCGGTGGGGACCACTGGTTCGACGAGACCGTGACCCGTGCCGCCGCGTATGCGCGGGCAGGCGCGAGCGGGATCTTCGTGCTCGGCGCCCTCCGCGCCGACACGATCGAACGACTCGCGGACGCGACCACCCTCCCGGTCAACGTCGCCTTCGGTCCCGGAACCCTGTCGATCAGCGAGCTCGCGAAGGCCGGGGCGAGCCGGATCAGCGCCGGCTCGTCGATCGCCGAGGCCGCCTACAGCCTCGCGCACCAGTGGGCCTCGTCGATGCTCGACTCCCCCGATGCGGCACCGGCGCAGCCGCCCGCACTCGGTTGGGCCGCGATGAACGGCCTGATCCGGGACTGAACCGCCGCGGAGTCAGCCGTCGAACCGGACGTGCCGTTCC
Organism: Plantibacter sp. Leaf1; assembly: GCF_001421315.1. Lineage (NCBI taxonomy): Bacteria > Bacillati > Actinomycetota > Actinomycetes > Micrococcales > Microbacteriaceae > Plantibacter > Plantibacter sp. Leaf1. The sequence goes on from NZ_LMJX01000002.1 coordinate 1,977,881, forward strand.
GACGTGGACCCGGAGGGGACGATGTCGATCTCCATCAGGTGCCGGGCGGCTCCGTCCAGCGGTGGGTCGCCAGCTGCCCCGAGCCAAGCCACCGCGCTACCCTGTTCGGCAGTGAACCGTTCTTTCCCTCTGTGACCCAGAGCCCCTCCAGCGACACCCGTTCGCTCCTCCGACGAGGGGCGGTGATTTCGTGCGCCCGGAAGGGGAGCTCCCTGCGGAGTTCCCCCGCATCCCGGCCCGCATTCGAAACCACTCCGGAAAGACCACCCACGCATGCCTTCCAACGACGCTTCCGTCACCCCGCCCGACGACCGCTCGGCACTCCGCGCGAACTGCGCTGACTGCTTCGCCCTCTGCTGCACCGCCTTCGGGTTCCAACGATCCGCGGACTTCCCGATCGACAAACCCGCCGGCACACCCTGCCAGAACCTCGCCGACGACTTCTCCTGCACCATCCACGAGTCCCTCCGCCCGCGAGGCTTCCGCGGCTGCACCGTGTTCGACTGCTTCGGTGCCGGACAGCTCGTGTCGCAGGAGTTGTACAACGGAACGAGCTGGCGGGAACGCCCCGACACCAGCGCCGAGATGTTCCGCACCTTCGGCGTCGTCCGACAGCTGCAGGAGATGCGCTGGTACCTCGTCGAGGCCGCCGAGCGCGCGAGCGACACCGACCTCGCTGAACCGGTCGATCAGCTCCGAGCGGAGGTCGTGCGGGTCCTCGACGGCGGGACGGCCGACATCCTCGCCGCTGATGTCAACGGGCTCCGGGCCGCCGTCCGGACGGTGTTGGTCGACATCAGCGAGGAGGCCCGCGGCGGGTACCTGGCCGGCGCCGGCTGGGAGGTGGACGACGCCCTCCAGCCCTCGGCGGACCTCGTCGGCCGGGACCTCCGCGATCGCCGCTTGTGCGGAGCCGAGCTGCGCGGGGCACTCCTCATCGGCGCCGACCTCCGCGGAACGGACCTGGCGGGCGTCGATCTCCTGGGTGCCGACCTTCGCGGTGCGCGACTCGACGGAGCCGACCTCGCGGAGGCCCTGTTCCTCACGCAGGCGCAGGTGAACGCCGCGCGCGGTGATGCAGCGACCCTGCTCCCGGCAACCATCGACCGGCCGGGGCACTGGACGAAGTCCCCATCCACCTCAACGACGGATGGGGAGTTGTCCCCGTAGGCTCAGGCGCCTCGTCCCCGATAGCGTCGAGGACATGACCCGCTCCCGCCGCGCCCTCACGTTGACCGCCCTCATCGCCGCGACCCTCGGGGTCGCCCTGACCGGATGCTCCGCCGGCACCCAGCAGGCTCCCGATGACGCCCTGGCGATCGGCACGGGCGTGGCCGTCGAGGTCGGCACCGGCGTGGAGATGTCGTTCTCCATCGACGACGTCCGGGAGGGGAAGCTCAGCGACCTCGCGGAGATGGGCTTGCAGTCGACGCCGTCGGACGACGGCAAGGTCCCGTACTTCGTCACGTACTCGGTCACCCTCACCGACGGGGAGATCGCGGACGCCGACCGCTCGGCCCTCCCGGTGCCGAAGACCGACGAGTGGAAGCTCACCGGCAAGGGCACCTACCGGCCCATCCAGGTGATCGGCCAGTTCGACTGCACGCCGGACGGCAACGCGACCGCCGGGGTCGCACCCGATGCGCCACTCGTCGCCTGCCAGGCCTTCCTCGGTGACGCCGACGCGCTCCCCACGGCCATCGAGGTGAAGGACCTCGGCACCTGGGCGACCAAGGACTGAGCGCGGCCACATCACCCTGCGTCGGTGCCCGGCCTTCCCCCGCACGTCGACGCAGAGTAGTGTCTGCCGTGCGATAAGCGAACACTGTGTTCCATTATCGAATTCTTGACGACGAAGTGAGGAATCGATGCAGTTCCACCACCATGGCTACGTCTCCGGCGATCCACGCGTGCTTCCGGCCGCGGGGGTCGGGATCGACCGGCCCGACGAGCTGCCGGACGAGGTCGACGTCCTCATCGTCGGCAGCGGGCCTGCCGGCATGATCGCCGCCGCCCAGCTCTCCCGGTTCCCGACGATCACCACGCGGATCGTCGAGCGACGACCGGGACGCCTCGCGATCGGCCAGGCGGACGGCATCCAGGCGCGCAGCGTCGAGACCTTCAACGCGTTCGGGTTCGCGGAGCGCATCACCGCGGAGGCGTACCGGATCACCGAGATGGCGTTCTGGAAGCCCGACCTCGAGGACCCGAGCCGCATCGTCCGCGGCGCCCGCCCCCTCGACGACACGACGGGCGTCAGCGAGTACCCGCACCTCATCGTCAACCAGGCGCGCGTGCTCGACTACTTCGCCGAGTACATGGCCAACGCACCGACGCGTATGCGACCCGACTACGGCTGGGCGTTCCAGGGCCTCGAGATCGACGACACCGCCGAGTACCCGGTGACGGTGACCCTGCTCGACACCGGCGAGGACTCGACCGGCGCCACGAGGACGGTGCACGCGAAATATGTGATCGGGGCGGACGGCGCCAGGAGCGGCGTGCGTCAAGCGATCGGCTGCACCCTCGCCGGCGACCAGGCGAACCACGCCTGGGGCGTCATGGACGCCCTCGCCGTCACGGACTTTCCGGACATCCGGACGAAGTGCGCGATCCAGTCGGGCTCGGGCGGCAGCATCCTGCTGATCCCGCGTGAGGGCGGGCACCTGTTCCGCATGTACGTCGACCTCGGTGAGGTGCCGGCGGGCGGCGGCGCAGCGGTCCGGTCCACCTCGATCGAGCAGATCATCGAGCACGCGAACGCGATCCTCAGCCCCTACCGGCTCGACGTGAAGCACGTCGCCTGGCACAGCGTCTACGAGGTCGGGCACCGACTGACCGACCGTTTCGACGACGTCCCGCTCGACGAACTCGGCACGCGCACACCACGCGTGTTCATCACCGGCGACGCCTGCCACACGCACAGTGCGAAGGCCGGGCAGGGCATGAACGTGTCGATGCAGGACGGCTTCAACCTCGCCTGGAAGCTCGGACATGTGCTGGAGGGTCGCAGTCCCGAGAGCCTGCTGGCCACCTACTCGGCCGAGCGGCAGGTCGTCGCACAGGACCTCATCGACTTCGACCGCGAGTGGTCGACGCTCATGGCGAAGCGACCGGAGGAGTTCGCCGACCCCTCGGAGCTCGCCGACTTCTACGTGCGGACAGCCGAGTTCCCGGCGGGGTTCATGACCGAATACGCCCCGTCGGCCATCGTCGGCGAGGCGACCCACCAGCATCTCGCGACCGGCTTCCCAATCGGCAAGCGCTTCAAGTCGGCCCTCACCTCGCGGGTCGCCGACGCCAACCACGTCCACCTCGGACACCACGCCACGGCCGACGGTCGGTGGCGGGTCTACGTGTTCGCCGACGCCGCCTCCCCCGCCACGGGTCGCTCGGCGGAGTTGGCGGCCTGGCTGCAGGACGCGCCGGAATCGCCCCTGAACCAGGTGCCCGACGGCGTGCGGGCGGACGACTGGTTCGACGTGAAGGTGGTCTACCAGGAGCACCACACGGACATCGAGCTCGGGACCGTGCCGCAGGTCTTCCTCCCGCGGGTCGGCCCCTTCGACCTCGTCGACTACGAGAAGGTCTACGCGATGCACCCCGAGGTCGACGTCTTCGAGGAGCGCGGCATCGACCGCGACGGCGCGATCGTCGTGGTGCGACCCGACCAGTACGTCGCCCACGTGCTGCCGCTGACGGCCACGGCGGAACTCGCCGCGTTCTTCGACGGCGTCATGGGACGGGAGGCGGCACGCCCCGCCTGATCGTCAGACGTCCAGGGTGTCCCGCTCCGCATCCAGCTCGGCGTCGATGTCGGCGAGGTCCAGCACGAAGCGGTACCGGACGTCGTTCTGCGCGAGCCGGTCGAGGGCCACGTCCACGTCGGCGGAGGGGACGATCTCGACGTCGGCCGTCACGCCGTGGGTGCCGCAGAAGTCGAGGAGGTCCTGCGTCCACGGGCGACCGCCGCTGCCCGACGAGGTCAGGCGCTTCCGACCGAGGAGGAGGTCCATGGTCTGGATGGAGATCGGACCGAGGGTGCCGAGCGAGCAGAGCGTCCCGTCGAGGTCGAGGACGCGGAGGTACGGCGCGAGATCGTGCTCGGCTGAGACCGTGTCGATCACCAGGTCGAGGCTGCCGGCCGCGGCGGCCATGGCGTCCGCGTCTGTCGAGACGACCACCCGCGACGCCCCGAGCCGCTCGGCGTCGCTCGCCTTGCCTTCCGAGGTGGTGAAGACGGTGACGTCGGCGCCGAGCGCATGCCCGAGCCGGACGGCGAGATGCCCGAGACCGCCGAGGCCGACGACCCCGAGTCGCGTCCCGTCCCCCACCTCGTTGCTCCGGAGCGGCTCCCAGACGGTGATGCCCGCGCACATGAGGGGCGCGACGCCGGCCGGGTCGAGGGAGAGCGGGCGGTGGTAGACGAAGCTGTCGCGCACGATGTAGCGACCGGCGTAGCCGCCGAGCGTCGTGCTCCCGTCGACGCGGTCCCGCCCGCCGTAGGTGAGGGTCGGGAACTCCGCGCAGTAGTTCTCCTGGCCGCGCAGACACATCGCACAGGTGCCGCAGGAGTCGACGATGTTGCCGACGGCCACAGGGTCGCCGGGAGCGAACGCCGTCACCGCGGAACCGGCGGCGACGACCTCGCCGACGAACTCGTGGCCGGGCACGAGTCCCGCTTGAGGCCCTGCGGAGTCGAGGGCGTGCAGGTCGCTGTGACAGACCCCGCAGTAGGTGACGCGGACGTCGACGTCGTCCGGTCGAAGGTCGCGGCGTTCGATCGTGGTCGGTCGGAGCGACCGGGGCGTGGCGGTGGACATGAGGGCGGTTGTGCGCATGGCTCGATACTACCTACTAGTTGGTAGGTTCGGTAGACTCGATCAATGACCACCGCGGACCAGACTCGCCAGCGCATCCTCGACGCCGCGACCGAGGAGTTCGCCACCCATGGCATCGCCGGCGCCCGGGTGGACCGGATCGCCCGTCGGTCCGGCATGAGCAAGCCCATGATTTACGCGTACTACGGAGCGAAGGACCAGCTCTTCGACGCGGTGTTCCACGCCCATGTCATCGCCAACAGCGACCGGGTCCCGTTCACCGCGGCCCAGCTCCCCGAATATGCGGCCCGGCTGTACGACGACTACCTCGCCGACCCGGCTCTCGCCCGCCTCGTCATGTGGAAGCGCCTCGAGCGCGAGAGCACCGGCTACCTCTACCCCAGCCTCGAGGACCACGACGTCCAGCACATCCGCGACATCGAGGCCGAACAGCGCGCGGGGTCGATCCGCCCCGATCTCGACCCGGCCGACATCTGGTCGTTGCTCATCTCGACCGCGGCGACCTGGGCGCAGGCATCCATGACGACCGTCGCCACCTCGGCGGATGCGCCCGAGGTCCACGAGCGTCGCCGAACCGCACTGGCGTCGACCATCCGCGACGGGCTCTGCACGCGCTGACGCGGCAGTGGCCCGTGGTCACCGATCATGATCGCGAGGATGACCGCGACACGTGGAGTGAGGCGAGGATCATCAGCACGGCGAGCGTGCCGGTCATCACCGAGGTGCCGACGACGAGGAGGAGGGTCACCGCGCTCAGCCCGAGGAGGACGGCGACCGTGATCCGGCTCCGCGAGCGCGTCGCGACCGGCATCGTGACCGCCTCGACACGCGCGAACACGGTGGCCACGGCGGCGGTCAGCCCGAGTGCTGCGGCGAGCCAGATGGGCCGACCGAGCCACCATCCGAGGCTGCTCGGTTCCGGGAGCGCGACACCCGTGGCGATCGCGAACACCGCGGACGCCCCCGCCATCGCCAGCAGGACCGGCATGTGCCAGAGGTAGACCGTCATGGCCCGCGTGGTGACGAAGGCCGTCGCACTCGCGACCCGGGGTCGCCGGCTGAGTCGGGTCAGCCGCTCGCGCAGCAGCGAGAGTAGCGCCGTGTGTGCGACCCCGACGAGGACGAGGGCGGCGGTCGGCGGATTGATGTTGGCGATGAGGTCGGCCGAGTACACCCCGGCGCACCACAGGACGACGAGCACGACGACCGCCCCGGCACCGGCCGCTATCCGGACACGTTTGGCCAGCGCGTCGATCGAGCCGTCCGCCAGGAAGAACCCGAGCTGCTGGAGCGCGGTCCACACGAAGACGAGGTTGAGGAACCCGAGGGCGTCGACACCGGTGGACGTCCGCAGGACGTCGACGAGGACGGCAGCGACGACGAGTGCCAGGATCACCCGCATCGGAGCGCGTTCATGGGCTGCGGCGAGCGCGGGCAGGAGTGCCTGGCAGAGCAGGAACACCGCGAGGAACCAGAGCGGCTGCCCGAACCGGAAGCCGGCGGTGGCGATGAGGTCGGCCGGCACGCCGGCCAGGGTCAGCATCGCGAGGGCCGCGGCCGTGCAGCCGATGGTGACGACCGCCGGGAGGAGGAGTCGGTGCAGCCGTGCCGCGACGAACGCCGAGGCCGGCACGCCTCGGGCCCGCTGCCGACGGAAGGCGAGGAGCCCAGCGAACCCGCCGATCACGAAGAAGAGCGGCATGACCTGTAGGACCCAGCTGAGCGGTGCGATCCACGCGGTGCCGTCGCTCGCGTTCGCGAACACCGGGCCGGCGGACGTCACCGTCACGCCGACCATCATCGCGTGGAGGACGACGACTCCGACGATGCAGCAGGCGCGGACGAGGTCGATGCCGGTGTCACGGGTGTTCGACGCGACGACTGCGGGCGCGAGCCCTGGCCTGAGCGCGGGTCTGGCGGGCTGCGGTGGGGTGTGGGTGATGGCCATGACGGTCCTCCTCGGTGACGGTCCGAGGAGGTTATGAACGCGGCATGGGCCGCCACATCACCCGGCGGTGTCGACCCGCCCCGTACCGGGGAGGGAGGTGGAGCGCCGAAGGCCGACCCGGTCAGGCGGGCGCGACGAGTCCGGTGTCGTAGGCGAAGATGACGGCCTGGACGCGGTCGCGGGCGCCGACCTTGGCGAGCACCTTGCCGACGTGGGTCTTGACCGTCTGCTCGGCGATGAAGAGGCTCGCGGCGATCTCGCTGTTGGAGTGGCCGTTGCCGATGAGGACGAGCACTTCGCGTTCGCGGTCCGTGAGCTCCGCGAGCCGGGCGACCCCCTGGCCGACCCGCGGCTTCTGCGCGGCGAACTGCGCGATCATCCGGCGGGTCACGCTCGGCGCCAACAGGGCGTCACCGGCCGCGACGACCCGCACGGCGTGGACGAGGTCCTCGGGGAGCGCGTCCTTCAGGAGGAATCCGCTCGCGCCGGCTTGGAGCGCGTCGTAGACGTAGTCGTCGATGTCGAAGGTGGTGAGCATGATGATCCTGGGGATCTTCGCCGCCGGATACGACGGCCCGAGGATGCGCTTGGTCGCCTCGATCCCGTCCAGCTCGGGCATGCGCACGTCCATGAGGATCACGTCGGGGTCGAGGCGTGCGGACAGCTTCACGGCTTCCGCGCCGTTCGCCGCCTGACCGGTCACCCGGATGCCCTCGTGCGCGTCGAGGAGGGCGCCGAATCCGGCGCGGACCATGGCCTGGTCGTCGGCGATGAGGACGTCGATGGTCACTGGTGGTCCTTCGTGGAGACGGGTCGGGCGGAAGAGGTCGAGACGTGCGACGGAGACGGAGCAGCGACGGGCAGGGCCGCGACGACGAGCCAGCCGCCCTCGCCGTCCGGACCGGCGCTCAGGCTGCCGTCGAGGAGTGCGGCGCGTTCGAGCATGCCGCGGAGCCCGTGTCCGGCCCCGTGCTCTCCGGCGGACCGGGCAGCCCCGTTGTGGATACGCAGGCGGACCGCATCGGGGTCGATGCCGACAGCCACCGTGACGCGCGCGCCGGGCGCGTGCCGCACCGCGTTGCTCATGGCCTCCTGGACGATGCGGAACGCCGCGATCTGGACGGATGGCGGGACGACGGTGTCGCCGGGGTCGCCCACCTCGAGAGTGATGTCGGCTCCCACTCGACGCAGCCCCTCCGCGAGGGCAGGAAGGTCGTCGATGCCCTGCTGCGGCGCGAGCTCGGCCGCCTGGTCCTCCGTGCGCAGGACGCCGAGCAGGCGCCGCATCTCCACGAGCGACGCACGGGCGGTCGCCGCGATGTCGTCGAACTCGGCCGTGGCCTCGTCCGCGAGGCCCGGCACCCGGTACTTGGCGGTCGAGGCCTGCACCTGGATGACCGACATGCTGTGCGCGACGACGTCGTGCAGTTCTCGAGCGATCCGCGTGCGCTCCTCGACGAGCATCCGCCGGGACTGCTCGGCCGCTGAGACCTTTCGCTCCCGCGTGAGCTCCTCGCCGATGCGCACGCGCCCGGAGACGAGGAGCGCCACGAGGAACGCCACCGCGGCGATGGAGGACGCGACGATGAGGTCGGCGGCCATGGCGGTCGCGTCGGCCGCCGACGGGACGAGCAGCGCCGCGACGAGCGAGCCGGCGACGTTCACGAGCAGGGTGACGAGCCCGGGCAACCAGCCGTGCAGGAAGGTGACGGCCCCGACGAGGACGGCGAACGCGATGAGCGCCGGCACCGACCACGGCCACGGCCAGACCGGGTCGTGATCGGCTGAGGCGACGAGCGGGAGCACGAATGCGGCGGCGGAGAAGAGCGCGATCGCGACCCGGGGAAGCACGACGGAGAGGACCGGTGCGCCGCAGATCGCGGCGCCGAGGAGGAACGACGCCGGGAGCACCGTGCCGTAGAGGAGACTCTGGATCGGCACGAGGACGCTGAGGAGGACCACCCCGACGCCCGCGAGGACGAAGAGGACGACGGCGCGGCGCGAGGGGTCGAGCGTCGTGCGGTCCATGAGCGTCATTCTCCCACCGGCACCAGCACCGACCGGGCGTCGGCCTCGGCGTCCTCCCCGGTGTCGCTCGCTGCGGTGGCCGCCGAGCGCTCGCGGCGGCGTCGGCGGGCCGCGGTGACCCGGTCGACCACGAGGCCGAGGACGAGGGCGACCGCGACGCCGATGACGGAGCTGAGGAGCGGTTGGTCTGCGAAGAGCTTCCCGGCGACGATGCCGATGAGGGCGCTGTAGGCGGCCCAGCTCGCCCCGCCGATGAGACTCAGCGGGACGAACCGTCGCCACGGGTAGTGGAGCGCACCCGCGGTCATGTTGACGACGACGCGACCGACGGGGATGTAGCGTGCGCCGAGGATGAGCGGCGCACCGCGGTGGCCGAGGGCACGGCCGGCCCGGTCGAATCCCTCGGCGATCCGCGGGCGACGCATCCAGGCGAAGCGGGTCGTGCCGACGCCCCGACCGATGAGGTAGGCGAGGTTGTCGCCGATCGCGGCACCCAGCGCCGCGACGACGACGAGGAGCGGCAGGTTCGATCCTCCGGTCGAGACCGCGACGGCCGCCGCGGCGACAAGCACCGTCTCACTCGGGACCGGTGGGAAGAAACCGTCGATCACGGCCACCGCGAACATCACCACGTACAGCCACGGCGAGGTCACTGCGGTGAGGATGAGTTCGTTGATGACGTCCATGCTTCGACGCTACGAAGCGGGCGGCGTCGCAGCATCACCCCGAGGTATCCGATACCCCCTACCCCGGTGGTGTTCTGCGGCGCCGCCCGGACCAGCCCTCGGCGGACCGGACTCAGTCGACGACGGCCGGGACCTTCGGTTCCGCGTGCCCGCGGGGTGAGAGCGCCTCGTGCGTGCTGATCTCGTAGGCGTTCTCCGCGTGGAGCACGACGTCGAGACCCTGGGCCTCCGTCTGGGCCGACACCCGGATGCCCATCGTCTTGTCGAGGACCTTCGCGAGCACCCAGGTGATGGAGAAGGTGTAGACGAAGACGGCGACGATCGCGAGGGCCTGCTTGCCGAGGAGGAGGAAGCCGCCACCGGCGAGGAGCCCCTCACCGCCGCTGGGTGCGAGCGGCACCGCGAGGATGCCGATGAGGAGACCACCGACGACCCCGCCGACGAAGTGGAGGGCGGTGACGTCGAGCGCGTCGTCGAAGCCGAAGCGGACCTTGAGGCTGACGGCGAAGTAGCAGACGACCGCTGCTGCGGCACCGATCGCGAGCGAGCCCAGCGGGGTCACCGCACCGCAGGAGGGTGTGATGGCGACGAGCGCGGCGATCGCGCCGGAGCAGGCGCCGAGGGTGGACGGGTGTCCGTCGCGCAGCTTCTCGACGACGAGCCAGACGATGACGCCGGCGCAGGTCGCGGCGACGGTGTTGAAGACGGCGACGGCGGCGTTGTTGTCGGCGGCCCCCAGGGCGCTGCCGTCGAAGCCGATCCAGCCGACGAAGAGCAGGCCGGCGCCGAGCAGGGTGAGCGGGAGGCTGTGCGCCTTCGGCTGCGAGGGGAAACCGTTGCGCTTGCCGAGGACGAGCGCGAGCGCGAGGGCCGCCACCCCGGAGTTGACGTGGATGGCGGTGCTGCCGGCGTAGTCGATCGAGCCGATCGTGTTCGCGAGCCAGCCGCCCTGCACGCTGCCGTCGGCGGAGTCAAATGCGAAGACCCAGTGCGCGACGGGGAAGTAGACGAGCGTCGACCAGACACCCGCGAAGACCATCCACGCACTGAACTTCATGCGGCCGGCGGCGGCTCCGGCGACGATCCCGATGGTGAGGCCGGCGAACATGAGGTGGAGTGCGGCGAGCGCGAGGGGCGGCAGGGCGCTGCCCTCCGGGGCGACGAGGAGCTGGCCGAGGCCGGGGTATTCGGTCGGGTCGCCGACGAGTCCGAGGCCGCCGATGCTGTCGCCGAACACCATGGAGTAGCCGAACGCCACCCACAGGATCCCGACGAGGCAGAACGACGCGAAGATCATCATCATCATGTTCATGGTGACGCGGCGGCTGACCATCCCGCCGTAGAACATGGCGAGGCCGGGCAGCATGAGTGCGACGGCGACCACCGCCGTCAGGAGCCATGCCGTGTTGCCCGCGATTGCAGCCGTGTCCATTCGGACCTCCAGGGTTCGCGCGGGATCCGAAACGGACGACCGCATTTTCAATAGGTCATCCAATTGTCGCGACGACCGGTTTCAATGCAGTATCGAATCCGTTTCGTGTTCGTTACATCAGAGGGGCCAGTCGTCGGGGTGCCGGAACGGAACGGCGACGACCTGCACGTCGTCCTCGTAGGTAAGACGCTTCTCCGATAGTCGACCACTGGCATGCAGGCCGTTCGCCATCGCGAACACCCCGGGGTACCGCCCCTGCCGATTCGGAACGGCGCTCTGGAATCGGACGAACATGGTTCGACCATACGCATGAACGCGAGCGCGCTGGCGGAGAGGTCCAGCTCCCTGTCAGGTGCGGGTCGCCCTTCCCGCTTCGATCAACCGTTGCCGATCAGTGGAGATCGGCCCGCGTCACGAGCGAGCGGATCGGCGGCAGTCTGTGCCGCGCAGCGTCATCCGCTTCATCGACGATGGTGCTCAGCGACACGACCTTGGCCCCGCCCGCCTTCGCGAGCTGCGTGACGGTCAGAGCCTGGCTTCCGGTTTCCACCCAGTCATCGACCAGCACCAGTCGAGCCCCGGATTCCAGGTGATCCCTGCGTACCGACAACGTCTGTCGGCGTCCCCGGTAGTCGGCCTCGGTCTGTTTGCTGATCAACGAGCCAGGGAACAGGGCACCGTCCTTTCTGACGGCTACGAACCCGATGCCCAATCTGACCGCCACTGCCGGCGCCAGAACAAAGCCGCGTGACTCGATACCGACGATGGCGTCAGGCCGATCGCGCCCTGCGAGAGCAGCCAAGGCGTTGACGATGGCACCGAGCGCCTTCGGATCGCGCAACATGCTCCACACGTCTGCCTCGCCCTCGATCCAACGGAAGTGTTCCAGCATGTGCCGGCGTCCCTGCGCGACCTCGTCTTGCGTCATTGAACGAACGTATCGAGGCCAAGCCCGGACGAAGCGCTCACGCGCGCGGTGAGCTCACTCTGCTCACGTCGGTGGAGCCCGCCGGCCCGCGCCGACTGTCACGCGCACCGACACCGCGGCATAGGCTGCTGGCATGGTCAAGGCGAACGATCCGGAGTACCGGACACCACGACTGGTGCTGGGCTGGACGTGGGCCGCTCTCGGCATCGGGCAACTCGCACTCAGGGTGTCTCCCGACGCAGACAGTCATGGCTCGCTGCACTGGGTCATCCTGGGCGTCCTGCAGGTCGTCCTGGGCGCGGTCATCGTGGTCCAGGCGTGGAGGCTCCCGAAACCTCCACCCGCCGAGGCGGCCCGAACCGACGACGGAGGTGAGGGATGACCCGCGCCCGCACGATCTGGTGGTGCAGATCTCGCTCGCGCTGACCGTCATCACCACGAGCCTTCGGTCCCGCCACGGGGGCGGCCAGGTGCACACCCGACCCGACGACGAGCCGCCGACGAGTTAGTCGACAGCGACGGCGAGGTTCAGCGCCAGGGCGTCGCGCTCCACGTCGGCGAGCGCCGCACGGTCGACGAGGAGGCTGTGCACGGTCGCGGCCGCCGTCCGGCGGGCGAAGGCCCGGATGCGGTCCGCGTCGCCCGCACCTTCGGCGGCCTCGACCGGCGGGTACTGGGCGGCGATGTCGCCGGAGCCGTACCGGTAGGCCTTCTGCATGCCCTCGTTCGCGTGGAGCGCCGCGGCCGCCGCCCACTCCGACGTCTCGCTGCCGCCCAGGATGAGCACGCCCTGCTCCACGCCGTCGCGGATGAGTCCGGCGATGAAGGTGAAGAGCGCGCGGTAGTCGTCCCAGAACGAAGCGAGGTCGTCGGGGTGCTCCGCCGCGAGCCGCTCGATCTCGTTGTAGTCGAAGGGCGCCTCGCAGATGGCGACACCGTCCTCGTACAGCACCCGGTACAGCTTCGCGGGGGTCGCGGCCTCGATCGAGCCGAGGGCCTCCGCGGCACCGACCGACTGGCGGTTCGAGGCGGCGGTCGCCCGCAGCACCTCACGCTTGTTCGCGAACCAGTAGTACAGCGAGGACTGCTTCATCCCGCACGCTTCGGCGAGCATCGTCATGCTCGTGCGCTCGTAGCCGCGCTCGGCGAACAACCGGGTCGCGACCTGGATGATCTCCTCGCGCGGATCCTCGGTGGCGATCCCGCTCGCGCGCGGACGGCCCGGCGATGCTCCTGTGCGGCCGGCCATCGATCACCACTCCCTGCTCGCGGACACCTCCGCCAATCCTACGGGCGGGCGGCCTCAGTGATCCGCGAGCAGCTCACGCATCGCAGCCTCGATCACGGCCGTCTCAGCGGCCCGCACCCCGGGTCGCCCGGCGACATGGCCGAGGTCGGACGAGATGACCCGCACCTCGCTCCGAGACATCATCGCCGACTCGAGCACGTTGTCGTCGACGGTGAAGTAGAGGTCGGTCGACGACGGCATCACGATGCTCCGCGCACGCACCCCGCCGAGCGCCGCAGCGAGACCGCCGTCGACACCATGCCCGGGATCCGCCCGCTGCCAGGTGCGCAGCATGGCGAGCAGGTCGTTCGCGTCCCACCGCTCGTGGTCGGCGGCCCAGTCCTCGAGGAGGGCGGCGACGTCGGGATAGCCGAGCTCGCGGTAGACGCCGTCGCGGAAGAAGGCCTGCGAGTACGCCCAGCCCGCGTAGACCGTCCCGAAGGCGCGAAGTCCGGCGCGCGGCCGGACCGCGTATCGACCACCCTCGAACACCGGGTCGGCTCGGAGAGCGGCCTCGACACCCGCCAGGAAGACCGCGTTGTGCGGAGAGCAGCGGGCGGCACCGGCGATGGGGAGGAACGCGTCGACGAACGCCGGATACCGGACCGCCCAGTCGTAGGCCTGCAGCGCCCCCATCGACCAGCCGGCGATCAGCCGCCACCGCCGCACGCCGAGCTGCTCGGCGAGCCGGTGTTGCGCGCGCACGTTGTCGCCGATCGACACCGTGGGGAACGCGGCCCCGCGAACCTCCTCGGCGGCGTTCGACGGTGAGGTCGAGACCCCGTTGCCGAACAGGTCCACCGACACGATGAACCACTCAGCCGGATCGAGCGCCCGCCCTGAGCCGATCCACGGCTCGGCGCTCGCGTGCGTGCCCGTGTAGTAGCTCGGGACCAGCACCGCGTTGTCGCCGGCGGCGTTCAGCGCACCGTGCGTCGTGTACGCGAGCCGGGCCTCGGGGAGGTCCGCGCCGGACTCCAGCGCGAACCTCCCGAGGTCGAGGACCTGGTGCATCGGGATCAGAAGAACTTCAGGTAGCGGGCGGTCTCCCAGTCGGAGACGTGCGCCTGGTACTCGTTCCACTCCTGGCGCTTGTAGTCGATGAATGCGTCGTACATCGCCTCACCGAACACCGACCGCGACAGGGAGTCCGTCGCGAACTCGTCGACCGCCTCACCGAGGCTGCGCGGCAGCATGCCGATGCCGAGCTGGGCGACCTCCGCCTCGGTGTAGTCGTACATGTTCTCGGTGTGCGGTGCACCCGGATCGAGGTCCTCACGGATGCCTTCGAGGCCGGCGGCGAGGATGAGGGCGGCGCCGAGGTACGGGTTGCAGCTGATGTCGGCCGCGCGGCACTCCACTCGTCCACCCTGCAACGGCACGCGGAGCATGTTGGTGCGGTTGTTGTTGCCGTAGCTCACGAACACGGGCGCCCAGGTCGAGCCGGACATGCTGCCCTGCCGCACGAGACGCTTGTAGCTGTTCACGGTCGGTGCGATGACCGCCGACAAAGCGGGTGCGTGCTTGAGCACACCGGCGATGAACTTGTAGCCGAGCTCCGAGATGCCGCAGCCGCGCGGGTCGTCGTCGGTCTCGAAGAGGTTCTCGCCGGTCTCGATGTCGGCGAGCGACATGTTGAAGTGCGCGCCGGAACCGCTGCGGTCGGCGAAGGGCTTCGGCATGAAGGTGGCGAAGTAGCCGTGCTTGCGGACGATCTCGTTCGCCATGAGGCGGAAGAACACGGCGCGGTCGGCCATGGTGAGCGCGTCGGAGTAGTTGAAGTCGATCTCGAACTGCCCTGGGGCGTCCTCGTGGTCGAAGGAGTAGACGCCCCAGCCCATCTCGGTCATCGCCTCGACGAGTTCGGTGAGCCAGTCGAGGTTGTCGAGTGCCGCGGTGGCGGTGTAGCAGGGCTTCGCGAGGTCGTCGCGGTCGCTGACCTCGGTCACGCCCTCGGGGGTGTCCTTCAGGACGAAGAACTCGGTCTCGATGCCGAGGTTGAAGGTGAAGCCCATCTCGGCGGCCGCGTCGAGCTGACGCTTGAGGATGTTGCGGGAGGCCGCTTCGAACGGTTCGCCCTTCGTGTAGAGGTCGCTCGCGAAGAAGGCGACGTCCTTCCGCCACGGCAGCTGGACGGCGCTGTCGAGGTCGGGGCGGGCCGAGAGCTCCTCGTCGCTGATCGCCTGCGGGAGGCCGTCGAGCGCAGCACCGGTGAAGAGTTCCGATCCCCCGGCCATGCGCTCGAGGTGCGACAGCGGCACGAACTTGGTCTTGATGCTGCCGTGCATGTCGACGAAGCTCGCCATGGCGTATTTGACGCCGACTTCCTGCAGGCGGGCGCGGACGGACTCCACGGTGGTAACGGTCTCGACGACGGTCATGGGATGCTCCTCCGGTTGCGTCGCCAACCTCGCGGCGACTCATTTCGATACTGTATTGAAAGTATGCGTGCGCGCAGTTTCAATAGGGTGTCGAAAATGTTTCCGGGGTGTGAACCCTAGCCGACGGCCCCTCGGGCGCCGTCCGACGCACCGCTACTCGCGGGAATGGTCTGGTTCTCGGGCCCGCGGTCGTGTTGACTTCCCTTGGGCGATGCTCGCGACTGCGATCGAGCACACCTGACTGACCGGTCGGCGCCCGACAGCACGGAGCGCGAACCGGGGGCGCCTCGCGGCGATGACCATGCCCCGTGAACGGAAGGCCCACCATGCGTGTCAGTCCTCGTATCGGGATCGGCTTGGCGATCTGGGCCGGCTACGTGCTGGTCATCTTCATCGTGTCGATCCTGAGCGGGGTGCCCTTCCCCGAGATCGGCACGTCCGCCGATTCGACCTGGCGCGGAGCCGTGCTCGATCTCGCCGTCGGCGCCATCGGACTCGTCATCGTCGCGACGCTGCTGGGATGGTGGCGCCCCGCCCTGTTCGAGCGCCGCCGGTCGCAGCACAGATGGCCGGTGTTCGTGCCGATCATCATGCTGGTCGCCTCCGTGCTCAACCTGATCAACACG
Source organism: Plantibacter sp. Leaf1 (assembly GCF_001421315.1). NCBI lineage: Bacteria > Bacillati > Actinomycetota > Actinomycetes > Micrococcales > Microbacteriaceae > Plantibacter > Plantibacter sp. Leaf1. Next base: position 1,994,039 of record NZ_LMJX01000002.1, read on the forward strand.
GACTGGTCGCAGTTCGACGTGTCGTTCGTGCTCGCACTGGTGGCACTCGGCGTGCTCGTCGGGTTCAACGAAGAGCTGATGGCGCGCGGCCTGCTGCTGACCGCGCTGCGGTCACGGCTCGGCGAGGGCTGGGTCTGGTTCCTCTCCAGCGCACTGTTCGGGGTCATGCACCTCGTCAACGCCGCCCTCGGCGCCCCGCTGGCGAACTCGCTCCTCCAGGCGGCACTGGCGTTCGCGTCAGGGACGGCGTTCTACATCGTGCGTCGCGTCACCGGCTCGCTGATCTGGGCGATGCTGCTGCACGGCCTCTGGGACGTGTCGGTGTTCTCCGTCGGGCACGCCCCCATCTCCACCGCGTTCGGGGCCATCCTCGGCCCGCTCATCGGCATCCTCTCCCTCGCCGTCGTCCACTGGGTCATCAAGGGGACCGACGAACGGACGCCCGCGCGCCCGTGAACGGGCAACCGGCGCCCGCCGCAGGTGCGACGGACGCCGGTTCTCAGAGACGCTGTTACGGGACGATGACCGCCCGGCCGCGGATCGTGCCCGCGTGCAGGTCCTCGTAGGCCTTCGGAGCGTCGTCGAGCGAGTACGGCTGCACCTCGACGTCGACCTTGCCCGCCTTCGCGAGCTCGAAGACCTCGATGAGCTCGCTGCGCGAACCCCAGTACGGGATCCGGACGGCCGCGTCGTACGCGATCGAACCGAAGCCGATGGTGGCCGAACCGCCGCCGATGCCCACGATCGTCACGTCGGCCTCCGTCGCTGCGACAGCGGTGGCCGTCGCGATGGTCGGGTTCGCGCCGACGAAGTCGAACACGGCGTCGACCCCGACACCGCCGGTCAGCTCGCGGATCTTCCCGGCCGCCGACTCGTCGCTGATGAGGGTGACGTCGGCGCCGACGTGCTTCGCCAGCTCGAGCTTCTCGTCGTTGACGTCGAGCACGATGACCGTGGCACCGGAGAGCGCCTTCAGCATCTGGATGCCGACGTGACCGAGGCCACCGGAGCCGATGACGACCGCGAAGGTGCCGGCGCCGAGCTTCGGCAGACTGCGCTTGATCGCGTGGTACGGCGTGAGGCCCGCATCGGTGAGCGACACGTTCTTCACCGGGTCGAGGTCGCCGATCGGGACGAGGTGACGCACATCGTCGACGATCATGTACTCGGCCATCGAGCCCTGGGCGCCGAGTCCGGGAGGACGGATGCCCTCCGCCGCCGCATTCGTGCAGTAGTTCTCCTTGCCCTGCGAGCAGTTCAGGCAGTGCCCGCAGCCCCACGGGCCGTAGACGGCGACGGCCTCGCCCAGCTGCAGGCTCGTCTCCACGCCGGGCCCGAACTCCTCGATGACGCCCGCACCCTCGTGGCCGAGCGTGAGCGGCAGCGGGTACTGCTGGTCGAGGTAGTCCTGCTCGGGCAGGCTCATGACGTAGTCGTCGGAGTGGCAGACGCCGGCAGCGGTGACCTTCAGGAGGATCTCACCCGGCCCCGGCGTCGGCTTCTCGATCTCGACGACCTCAGGGGCCGAGCCGATCTTCGTGTACCGCAGTGCCTTCATGGTGGGACATCCTCCTCGAGCGTCGAAACTGCACGCCGCTGTCGCTCACTAAGCGACGTGTGTCAGATAGATCTGACCGTTCCAGTATGCGCCTCCCGTCGGCAGCGGGGCGCGCGGTTGACAACGCCGACGCCCTGCGCTCGCGCTCCGTGACTCAGCGCGGATCCCAGGCCAGCACCGCTTCGACGAGCTGGGATCTCGACATCGCACTGTCGACCTGGAGGACGGGCTGCGGCAGGGTGGCCAGCCACGCCTCGTGCGAGGCGCGGCTGCGTCCGTCGAACGCAGGGTCGTCGTAGCCGCTCGCCCACTCCCGGAACGTCTCCCAGGCGGCCTCGTCGAACCGCTCGCCGGCACGCCGCTCGACCTCGCGGGCCTCCAGCCGACGCAGGCGCTCGGCCGGGTCGAGGACGACGAAGACGACGGCGTCGCACTCCGCGACGATCTCGTCACCCCAACCCGGCATCGAACCCGACAGGACCCAGGCCTCACGCGGAACGAACATCTCCCGCATGAGCCGCACCCGTTCGGCATCAGCCCGCTTCGTGACGTACGGCGGGTCGGTCGGCACCCAGAAGTAGTCGTCGGCGTCAGCGTGCGGCACTGACCAGTGGTCGGCGAGCGCCCGCCCGAGCGTCGTCACGCCGCTACCACTGGCCCCCATCACGTGCACTCTCGAACGTCGCATCCGTCCATTCTGACGCGTCGGGCTCCGCGCGGGTCGAGCGGCAGGGGCCGGGCGGGGCCGGTCGCGATCAGGCGCGGTCGTGGAGGGTGAGCTGGTAGCCGTCGGGGTCGGCGAAGGTGAAGGTGCGCCCGAACGGTCCGTCGATGGGAGCCGAGACGATCGTGTGACCATCGGCGGCGAGGGCGTCGTGGATCTCCTGGACGTCGGTGGCGTGGAACCAGATCGCGGCTCCGACGCCGGGCTGGTCGACGGCCGCGAGGTCGGTTCCGGGGACGATGTCGCGCAGGGCGAAGGCGGTGGGCGTGGTCTCGAAGACGACCGCGTGCGGCGGGCCGGCCTGCGAGCGCACGAGGCCGAGGTACCGCTCGTAGAAGGCCTGCGAGGCGTCGAGGTCGGTGACCTGGAGGGAGATGAAGTCGGGTCCGGTGACGGGCATGGCGTGTTCCTGTTCTCGTGTTGGTGGCCGAAGTAGCGTGTCAGTTACCTGACACCGTCAGCCTATGTCAGAATACTGACATGAGTCAAGACGGGATCGAACTGGACACCTCGCTCGGGTATCTCCTGAAGGAGGCGTCGAGCGCGCTCCGCTCCGCGATGGAGGCGGTCCTCCGCCCACTCGGCATGACGATCACGCACTACTCGTGCCTGGAACTCCTCGCCCAGCGGCCCGGCCTGTCCAACTCGGAGCTCGCCCGCGGCGCGTTCGTGACCCGGCAGTCGATGAACGTCCTCCTGCAGGCACTCGAACGGGACGGCTTCGTCAGCCGCCCGGAGCAGGCGCCCGTCGGGAAGGCCCTGCCCACGCAGCTCACCCCGCTCGGCCGTGAACACCTCGCGCAGGCGACCGCCGCCGTGCGATCGGTGGAGGTACGGATGCTGCAGGGGCTGACCCCGGACGAGCAGCAGGCGGCGCTCACCATCCTGCGCAGCATGATCCGTTCGCTTCGCGACGCGGACGCTTGACGGCCCCACCCCGGCCGGTCAGTCGTCGAGCAGCGTCACCACGAACGCTTCGATCCGGTCGGCCACCTCGACCGGCACCTGCCAAGCGGTGAAGTGGGCTCCCTCGTCCAGCTCGGTCCAACTGCGGATGTCGGTGTACGTCCGCGCCGCGTAGGAGCGCGGAAGCCCACGCTCTCCGGTCTGCACGGCGACCGCGACGGGCACCTCGATCAGCGGCAGTTCCTGCTGCTTCGGGTGGTCGCGGTAGGGGCGGAACGATGACCCGATGCTCTGCGTGAACCAGTACAACGACACGGTCGTCAGCAGCTCGTCGTCCGTCCACCACGCACCGTCGCCAGCCCAGGCGAGGAGCTTCTCCGCGATCCAGGCGGCGAGCCCGACGGGTGAGTCGTTGAGCGCTGCGGCGAGGATCTCAGGTCGGGTCGCCTGGACGCGCGCGTAGGCGAGGCCGCGAGCCCACTCGCGATCGTGGCGGTCGAGCCAGTCCTGCTCCGCAACCGTGAGATCGTGCGCCCGGGACGCCGCGGGGAACGCGGCATGCGTCGCGAACTGCCCGATGACCGCTTCCGGGTGCAGCGCGGCGAGCCAGTCGCTCGTCGTCGATCCGACGTCCTCGCCGTAGCTGAGGTATCGCGCGTGCCCGAGCACCTCGGTCATGAGCCCGTGCATGAGCTCGGCGACCACCGGGCCGGTGAACGGGCGGTCGTCGGCGAGGGGCGCGGAGAACCCGTATCCGGGGAGCGACGGGACGACCACCTCGAAGCCGAGCACCCGGCCGCCGCCGAGGTCGACGACCCGGCCGGCGAGCGCCGTCGCGAGCGGCAGCATCTCGACGAACGAGTAGGGCCACCCGTGGAACACGATGACCGGGACCGTCTCCGTGGCCCCCTCCGCCGCGGGCAACCGCGCGACGTGGAGTCGCTGGCCGTCGACCTCCGCTTCGAACTGCGGGACGGCCGCCAGCTCCCGCTCCACCCGCCGCCAGTCGAAGCCGTCGCGCCAGTGGTCGACGAGCTGACGCAGTCGATCGAGCGACAGGGCGCTCTCCTCCGCTGCGTCGCCGATCGCACCCGGCAGGCGGGCCCCTTCGAGTCGCCGACGCAGCTCGTCGAGGTCGGCATCGGGCACTTGGATCCGGAACGAACGCATGCGCTCGAACGTAGAGCACACCTCCGACAGAGTGAGGCACGAACTGCCATCCGGCACGGTACGGCAGCATGCCTTTCCCGACGCCCAGCGTCGGCGTCAGGCGCGGTAGTGGGCGGCCAGGCGCTCGAGGCCCTCGTCGATCGAGACCGCCGGCGTCCAGTGGAGGGCCTCGCGGGTGTCGCGCTGGTCGAACCAGTGCGCGGTCGACAGCTGCTCCGCCAGGAACCGTGTCATCGGCGGCTCGTCCGCACCCGGACGGATGCTCCAGAGACGCTCCACGAGTCCGCCGGCCGCGCGAGCGATGCCCGCCGGGACGCTGAACGACGGCGGCTTCACGCCGGCGGCACGGCAGATGCCCGCGAGCAACTCGCCGACCGGCCGGGGCTCCCCGTTCGTCACGACGAACGCCCGCCCGTGCGCCGTCTCGGCGTGCTCGTGTGCCGCTGCGATGGCCGACGCCGCGTTCGCGACGTACGTGCTGTCGATGAGGGCGGTCCCGTCGTCGAGCAACGGCAAGCGACCGCGACGCGCACGGTCGACGATGCGCTCGACGAGCTGCGGGTCGCCGGGACCCCAGACGAGGTGCGGCCGCACGACGACGACCGCGAAGCCACGACGATCCCGTTCGAGGGCGAGCAACTCGCCCTGCGCCTTCGTCCGCGCATACTCACCACGCGCCGCACCCGGGTCGGCCGGCTCTGCGCCGACGCCCACGAGTGCCGAACCGCCGTGCGCGACGGACGGCGAGGAGATGTGGACGAACCGCGAGACCCCGGCCGTCTCCGCCGCGTCGAGGACGACTTCGGTCCCGCCGACGTTCACCCGCTCGAACTCCGCCGGGTCACCCGCCAACGACACCTTGGCCGCCAGGTGCACGACCGCGTCGACACCCTGCATCGCCCGACCGACCGCGGCCGCATCGGTGATCGATCCGCGGACCTCCTCGACCCCGTCGAGCCCGGCCGGACCGCGCTGCAACACCCGGACCCGGTGACCCGCGCGGAGCAGCTCAAGAGCGACCTCGCGGCCGAGCATGCCGCTCGCACCGGTGACGAGGACGGTCACGGCGCGCTCAGCCGCTCGCCGGCCAGGACGCGGTCGGCCCACTCGGAGAGCCGCGTGCGGTCGATCTTCGAGTTGTGTCGAATGTCCGTCGGCAGCTCCGGCACCACGAAGACGGCGACGAGCGGCTGCGGTGAAGCAGCCCGCACCTCGGCGGCGAGCGCGGCGTCGGCGAGCCGGACCCGCTTCGAACCGGGCGTGGTCTCCACGATCGCGACGCACTGCCGGAGGCCGTCCGGGCCGACGCCGACGACCGCGGCACGACGCACGAGCGGCACCGTCTCGATCGCCTGCTCCGGTCCGACCGGTGCGACCGGCCCGTCCTGCGTCGTGATGACGTGCGGCAGGCGACCCTCGATCCAGAGGCGCCCGTCGGCGTCGAGATGCCCGACGTCGCCCGTGCGGTGCCAGCGGCCGTCCTCGGCGACGTCGCGCACGGCGGCCCGGTCGGTCAACCAGAGACGGTCGTACTGCGATTTGAGGTGCGCCGCCGAGATGATGACCTCACCGAGGCGGTCCGGGTCCTGCGTCAGCTCGCCCGTCGCCCGGCCTGCCGCGTCGAGCGGGCTGATGCGCACCTCGACACCGCCGATCGGGGTCCCGACGCACACGCCCGTGTGCTCGGAGTCGTCGCCGGGCATCGTGTCGAGCGTGATGTCGGAGACCAGCAGGCACTCGGTCATGCCGTAGACGGCGTGCGCCGACGCGTTCGGGAGCACCTCGACGAGCGCGGTGAGCAACTGACGACTGACCGGTGCCCCCGTCGAGAGCACGGTGCGGACGCCCTGCAGGGCTCGACGATCGGCATCGTCGAGCTCGCCGGCCGTCGCCACGACGTTGAGGATGGCAGCCGGTGAGAGGAACACAATGTCGGCGTCCGCCTCGGCCACCGCGGCGGCGACCGCGCGGGCCGTGAGCGTGCGCGGGGCCGAGATGTCCATCTCCGGCGTGGAGGAGCGGGCACCGAGCGCCGGGCCGAGCAGGGCGAACGGCGCGAAGCCGGTGACGAGGCCGGACTCGGCGGTGATCCCGAAGTGAGCGGACAGGACGTCCCGAAGAGACGACAGCTGCGCGTGCGAGTACCGGACCCCCTTCGCCGGGCCCGTCGAACCCGAGGTGTAGAGGATCGCGGCGAGGTCGTCCGGGCCTGGCTCGGACGGCAGCGCCGGAGCCGCACCGTCGTCGAGGAGGTCCTTGAGGCTGTGTGAGACGCCGAGGGCGGCTGCGGTCGTTCCGGGGAGCCGCGCGGCCGAGATCTTGACCCCGGGCCAGCCGAGCGCACGCGCGGCGGCGAGCCCCTTCGTCTCGCCGATGACGTACGCGGGCCAGGCGCCACGGACGGCCTGCGACAGCCCACGGACACCGAGCCCGGCGTCCGCGACGACCACGACCGCGCCGATGCGCAGGCAGGCGTAGATCACGGCGGTGAGTGTGGCGCCCGGCGTCACGAGCAACGAGACGCGGTCGCCGCGGCGGACGCCGATGCGGTGGAGCCCTGCGGCGAGGCGCGTCACGCGGTCGTCGAGCTGGCGCCAGCTGACGCGACGGGCGGAGCCGGCACCCCGCTGTTCGACGATGGCATCGGCGTCGTCCGTACGGCGTTCGTCGAGTCGTCGCCAGAGCGGTTCGAAGGTGGGGTCGGCCGCCGGAGCGTCGGCCGGGACGGTCGCCTCGGCCGTGGTCGCCTGACCCTGCGGGAGGTGCTCGTCGAGCCAGGACAGCAGCGACTCGGCGACCGGGGCGTCCTCGATGACGAGGTGCCCGGCACCGGCGAAGCGGTGCACCTGGGCGTGCGGCAGGCGGTCGGCGAGGTCGTCGAGGTACCGGTCGCTGAAGATCGGGTCGCGCGGGCCCCACAGCATGAGGGCCGGGACGCGGAGCTCGGCGACGTCGGCGGCGAGCCGCTCCAGGCGGGGGAAGCTGACGTGCTCGGGCGTCGCCGGGATGTCGGCGACGAACGCGCCGATCCCGCGGCGCCGAGCCGGAGCCGAATACGGGCTGCGATAGGCGTCGCGGACGTCGCTCGCGAGCGGCGGAGCGGCGAGCGCCAGGGTGGTGTCCAGGAACGCGGTGGTCTGGACGGAGCCGGCACCGAGCATGCCTCGGGCTCCGGCGAGCCGCAGCGGTGCTGGGATGGGCGTCCCGTCCGGGTGGTGAACGGCCGTGTTGAGGAGCATCGATCCGATGAGGAGGTCGGGGTGCTCGGTGGCCCACCCGAGCGAGATGACGCCGCCCCAGTCGTGACCGAGTGTGACGACGGGGCCGGTGAGCCCGAGCGCCTCGGTGAAGCCGGCGAGGTCGGCGATCCGCTGTTCCAGGGTCCGCGTGAGCTCGGTGCGCTCGGACCACCCCATCTCGATCTGGTCGACGGCCACGACGCGCCAGGCGGCACCGCCCTCGCGGGCCTGCTCCACGGACTGCGTCACGAGCGAGCGCCACAGGTACGACCAGGTCGGGTTGCCGTGGACGGCGAGCACCGTGCCGACGGGTTCGACCCCGGCTTCGGCGAGCGCCTCGGCGGTGTCGAGGTAGTGCCAGTTGCGCGTGGTGCCCTCGTCCGCGAGCCGGCCGGGCACGTCGATGCGGTGCGAGTACCGGGCGGGGAGACCGGGGAGCCCTGCGGCGCGGACGCCCATGGTGCGGAGCCCGATGTTGGCGGCGACGGTGCCCGTCACCACGCGAGCTCCATGAGGCCGGTGTTCAACCCCGAGCCGACGCCCATGAGGAGGACGCGGTCGCCCTTGGTGAGGCTCGATTGCTGGTCGGCGAGGGTGATCGGGATGGACGCGGGGCCGACGTTGCCGAGGTAGGGGTAGGTGACGGGCACGCGGCTGCGGTCGAGCGATGCCGCCTTCACCATCGAGTCGGTGTGGATGGACGACACCTGGTGGGTGATGTAGCGGTCCATCTTCGACCAGCGCCACTCGTCGCCGGCGGCTTCCTTCCACGCGGACACGACGAGGTCGAGGCCGCCCTTGAGGAGGGCACGCGCGTCGGTGAACATGCCGTCGACGCTGCCGACGCACAGGTGGTTGAACTCGGTCGCGGCACGGGTGACGCCACCGAGGATGCGGTGCCCCTCCGGGTGGCGGTCGGCGGGGCCGATGACGGCGGCCGCAGCTCCGGATCCGAGCGTGAGGGAGGCGAACTCGCTCATGAAGTCGTCGCGGTCGATCGTGCTGCCGCTCAGCCGTTCGATCGTGTTCGCGTGGACCTCGCTCGCGTCCTCACCGTTCACGATGAGCGCGTACTCGATCTGCCCGGACTGGATCATCGCGGCGGCCATCGTCATGCCGGTCACGAACCCCAGGCACGCGTTGGCGATGTCGAAGTTGATCGCGGAGCTCGGGAGACCCAGGCCGTCGTGGATGCGCACGGCGACGGACGGTTCGAGGTGCTGCCGCGTGACCGAGGTGTTGATCATGAGCCCGATCTGCGACGGCGAGATACCGGCCTCGGCGAGCGCACGGCGACCGGCGGACACCGTGGCGTCGTCCGAGTTCTCGCCCGGACCCCAGTGTCGTCGTTCGACGACGCCGGCGACCCGTCGCAGGATGCCCTTCGGGAGCCTGGCGCGTTTCATCGCCGCGGCGAGGCCCTCTTCGATCTCCACCGAGGTCACCACTGCGGACGGCAGCGTGCTCGCCACCGACAACATGGCCACATTGTCGAATCGGGTAGTTGCGTTTCCGGTCACGATTCCTCCGTGCCTCTGACCAGGCAGTCTTGACCGCCAGCGTCTGACGGTACTCCTCTACCCTGAACGTGGACGAATCGTGTCCCCGGCGTTGACAGCGGGGACTCAGCGAAACAGCGCGTCCGAGGAGCCGCGATCCCGCAATCGGCACTGCCGCCCGCTCGACCGGCCGCAGTAGCCTGTGGGGATGACCACCCGCCGCACCCTCGACCAGTCCTCCAAGCTGAAAAGCGTCCTCTACGAGATCCGGGGGAAGGCCCTCGTCGAGGCCGTGCGTCTCGAGGCCGACGGGCACCGCATCCTCAAGCTCAACACCGGCAACCCCGCCATCTTCGACTTCGAGGCTCCGCACCAGATCGTGCGCGACATGATCGCGGCGCTCCCCCACTCCCACGGGTACAGCGACAGCCGCGGCATCCTCTCCGCGCGCCAGGCCGTCTCCTACCGCTACGAGGAGATGGAGGGGTTCCCCCGGGTCGATCCGGAATGGGTGTTCCTCGGCAACGGCGTCTCCGAGCTCATCACGATGACGATGCAGGCCCTCCTCGACGACGGCGACGAGGTCCTCATCCCCGCGCCCGACTACCCGCTGTGGACGGCGATGACGAGCCTCGCGGGTGGCACCCCGGTGCACTACCGCTGCGATGAGGAGGCGGACTGGGCGCCCGACATCGAGGACATCCGCTCCAAGATCACGCCGAACACGAAGGCGATCGTCGTCATCAACCCGAACAACCCCACGGGTGCGGTGTACTCCCGCGAGGTGTTGGAGCAGATCGCCGGGGTCGCCCGTGAGCACGGGCTGCTGCTGCTCGCCGACGAGATCTACGACCGCATCCTGTACGACGACGCCGTCCACATCCCGATGGCGACCGTCGCCCCCGATCTCCTCTGCCTCACGTTCAACGGCCTGTCGAAGACCTACCGCGTCGCCGGCTACCGGTCCGGCTGGCTCGTGATCACGGGGCCGCGTGACCACGCGCGCGGCTTCCTCGAGGGCATCACCCTCCTGGCGTCCACGCGTCTGTGCCCGAACGTGCCGGCGCAGCACGCCGTGCAGGCGGCGCTCTCCGGGGTGCAGTCGATCGACGCCCTCATCGCACCGAGCGGTCGCCTGCTCGAGCAGCGCGACGCCACCTGGGCCGGCCTCAACTCGATCCCCGGGGTCTCCTGCACCAAGCCCATGGGTGCGCTCTACGCCTTCCCGCGCCTCGACCCCGAGGTCCACGAGATCCACGACGACGAGCAGCTCGTCCACGATCTACTGGTGGCGGAGCACATCCTGCTCGTCCAGGGCACGGGCTTCAACTGGCCGGACCCCGACCACCTGCGGGTCGTCACCCTGCCGGAGGAGCGCGTCCTCACCGACGCGATCGAGCGACTCGGCAACTTCCTGTCCTCCTACAAGCAGTAGGCGCTAGACGCCGAGGTACCGGCCCGGCCGGTGGTTCAGCGCGAGGATGAGGTTCAGCAGGACCGCGCCGAGCGCCGACACGAGGACGTTGAGCGGCGGGACCGCGACGAGTGACACGAGCACGACCACGGTGTCGACGGCCATGAGGACGTAGCCGGCTCGGAGGCCGAAGCGGTCCTGGAGGATCAGCGCGACGATGTTGAACCCACCGAGACTGGCTCGGTGTCGGAACAGGATGAGGATGCCGACGCCGCAGAGCACGTTGCCGACGACGGCCGCGTAGAACGGGTCGAGGTGCCCGACCGGCAGGAACAGCGGGTGCACGCCGGACAGCACGGAGACGAGCACGATCGCGCCGCCGCTCCGCAGCGTGAACACCCAGCCCTTGCCGCGGATGGCCAGCAGGAAGAACGGCAGGTTGATCGCGATGAAGAGGACCGGGAACGGCACGGGTGCGAGGTAGCTGACGAGGAGCGACAGACCGGCCGTCCCGCCCGTGACCGCCGACCCGGCCTTGAGGATGAACAGCCCGAACGACACGACCGTCACGCCGACGAGCAGACCGAGGATGTCCTCCACCATGCCGTGACGGATGGGCGACGGGGCCGGGCTCGGCATGGCGGGGGTCTGCTGCGCGCTCGGCTGCTGGGTGCTCATTCCGCCAACGATGCGTCAGCTCGGACCGTTGCGCAACACGGGTAGAGTGCAGTGGTCATCGTGCTCCATTCCCGGCCCGAGAGTGAGCAACATGCCTCATGCAGCGACCATCGACCACCTCGACGCGCGCATCCTGACCGCGCTCGACGACGACCCGTCCATGACGACCCTCGCGCTCGCGCGCACCCTCGGCGTCGCGAGGAACACCGTCCACGCCCGCCTGCGTCGACTCGAGACGAATGGCGCACTGGGCGCCCCGAGTCGCCGGGTGCGACTGTCGGCGCTCGGCTACCCACTCACCGCGTTCATCGAGATCTCCATCCGGCAGGACCTCGCGACGGAGGCCTATGCGGCACTCGAGTCGATCCCGGAGATCGTGGAGGTGCACGCGACCACCGGCGACGCCGATCTCTTCGCGAAGGTCGTCGCGCACGACACGGAGGACCTGCACCGCATCGCCGGCGTCCTGCTCGCCGCGCCGGGGGTGGTCCGGACGAACACGAAGGTCTCGCTCATCGAGGTCATCCCCTACCGTTCGTCGAGCCTCCTCGACCGCCTCGCCGAGGAGCCGTCAGCGGGCTGAGCCCGTCAGCGGGCTGAGCGGGCGCGCACCACGGCGGCCGTGCCCGCGGCGATCGCGACGACCGTCCCGTAGCCGAGGACCGTGGCGTGGAGCCCGATGGCCGAGGCGAGGAGCCCTGCGATGACGGCCGGGACCCCGAAGGACAGGTACGCGACGATGTACAGCGCGGCGAACAGCTCGGCGCGTTCGTCGGCCGGCGCGAGCGGGACGAGCGAGGCGATCGTGCCCATGAACGCCGTCCCGAATCCGGTACCCGCGATGACGACGGCGACCACGGCGATCGGGAGCGAGCCGAGGACGAGGGCGACGAGCAGCAGGACCGTTCCGACGGCCAGCGCGGAGGCTCCGTAGACCGCGGCGACGACCGGTCGGCGTCGGTGCAGGACCGCGGCGGCGACGGCCCCGGCGGCCGGCAGCAGTCCGATGAGGAGCGCGCCTCCGAGCTGGCCGTCGACGCCGAGTTCCGTGTGCATGATGCTCGGCCCGAGTGACAGGAAGAGGCCGCCGGTCGCCCAGCCGCCGAGGACGATCGGGATGCTGACGACGAAGAGCCGTCTGGCCTCGGCTGGCACGGCGGCGCGAGGTCGGATGGCCCGCGCCCACCCGGGAGCGAGGGCCGAGGTCTCCGGGACGAGCCGGATGAGCCCGGCGATGAGCAGGTAGGCGACCGCCAGCGGCAGGAACGTCCAGCTCGACGGGTCGGCGACCGTCTGCAGCAGGACACCCGCGAGGATCGTGCCGGCGGCGAGGCCGATCATCGGCGCGATGGCGTTCAGCAGGGTCGCGGCTCGCGGCCGTCCGGGTGGCGCCAGATCGATGATCGTCGCTGAGAGCGTCGAGAGGAGCGCCCCACTGGCGAGCCCCTGGAGCACCCGGGCGAGGTACAGCAGCGTTCCGGAGTCGACGTGCCAGAGGAGCAGCATGCTCGCGGCGAGCACGACGAATCCGGCCGTGATCACCGGGCGTCGGCCGAGGTGGTCCGAGACCGAGCCGATCGTGAGGAGCGCGACCAGCAGGGCGAGCGCGTAGGCGGAGAAGGCGATGGTGACGCCGATCGGGCCGATGCCGAGCCGCTCCTGGAGCTCCGGGTAGAACGGTGACGGGGCGCTCGCACCGGCGAGCATGAGCGTGCTGCCGAGCCCGGCGAGGACGAAGCCAAACCGGCGGCGAGGAAGCGCACGCTCGCCGGCGGTCATGGTGGGCACGGGTCGGGTCGGGGGTGACGGGGTCGTCGTGTGCACGGGCGGCTTCCTTTGGTTCCAAAAATGTCGAACGATTGGACGATACGCGCTTCCCGGTGATTGTTCAACTATTATCGAACCATGCCAGCGCCCGCCGATCTCGCACACCCCGACCGCGAGGCGATCGAGCTGCCGGCCGTCCTCTTCGCACTGAGCGATCCGGACCGGCTCGAGATGGTGCGGCAGCTCCGGGACGGGCCGATGGACGCCGCGAACTGCACCGCACTCGACCCCGCGATCCCGAAGTCGACGAAGTCCCACCTCATGAAGGTGCTCCGCGAGGCGGGCGTCATCCGGAACGAGCCGAACGGTCGCCGCCGCACGCTCACCCTCCGCACAGACGACCTCGACTCGCGATTCCCCGGCCTGCTCGACGCCGTCCTCGACGCGGACTGACCGACCGCACCCACGCCTCGGACTCACGGCGCCCGGACGGGAACTGCCAGAATCGTCAGTGCGGTGATCGACCGCGCACACGACGAACGGGGGACGGGGAACATGGGAACGCTGCGGTACGGGAACGAGGCGCTGGAGCTCGAGGATCGGACCCTCGCCCACGTGCAGATGGTCGTCGTCTCAAAGCTCCGCAAGGGCGAGGCCTTCCTGCTGTCCTGGACCATCGACCCGGCTCACGGCTCCGGCCGCTACGCGATCTGGATCGAGACCGGCGTGCCCATCGTCTTCCGGTTCACGGGTTCGCGCCCGGTCGCGCTCAACCGCGCCTGGTTGCAGGCCATGCTCGATCGCACCTACACGCCGGCAGGCCTCGAGCTGATGCCCGAGGGCGAATACCCGGAGAACTCCGGCGACCACTGAGTCGGCCGGAAGCACACGGCGGCGAGTAGCACAGGGGCTCGGGCGGTTCAAGCGGCAGCTGCACGACGAGTGCTCGATTACCATCGAGACCATCGAAGGTCGGGGACTTCTGAGAGTCGGCTCGAGCGGTGCCTGGAGGGCCTGCAGCGCGTGGTCGAAATCGTCGAAGACATTCGGAGGCGGGTCGCACGGATCAGACCGTGCGGCCCGCCTCGCACATCTCACCGCCGATGCGGCGTCCGGTCGGGGCGCCGATCAGTGCTGCGCGTCGGCGACGTCCTCCGGCGACCGGTCGATCGAGTCGACGGCCTCGCGCATGCGGTCGAGGAAGTCGACGATGCCGGCCGCGATCTCCGGTTCGATCCCGGTGGTCGCCTCCATCATGCGGTGGTGCATGTGACTGAGCGTCTTGCGGACCTCGGCGTCGGCGAAGTCGGTGGTCGACACGGTCACGCGCCGACGATCGGTCTCGCTCGGTCGGCGGACCACGTGGCCCGCCGCCTCCAAGCGATCGAGCATGACGGTGACCGAAGACGTCTTGATGCCGAGGTAGGCACCGAGGTCCGTGGGGCTGACGAGGCGCTGCTCCTGCTTGGCGCGCAACATGAAGCGCAGGGCCAGCAGGTCGTTCTCGCCCATGTGCATCTCGTCGCGGGTCCGGCGACGCATGGCGGCCTCTGCAGCGCGGTACAGACGCATGGCTTCGAGCATGCGGCGTCCGCGCTCGTGCTCGTCCTGTTCGTACCAGTAGTGCTGTGCTGCAACGGCTTGGGCGCTCATGAAATCCAACAGTAGTCGTTCTCGTAACGAGAACGTCTAGCGGAGTCCGGATCGTGATGTCAAGTGGGGTACATGCAGACGCATGGATCGCTAGATTCTCTAACAATACTTATCTTAAGCAAGGAGCAGTCATGAGCACGGTGCTGGAGCGAGGCGCGACGACCACGGTCGCTTGGGCCGAGCCGGACGCGACCCTCTGGGTCGCCTCGATCGACGGCGAGTACGCCGGGATGGTCGAGTTCCGGGACGGCCGGTTCGTGGCCGCCTCGAGCACCGGGAAGGACCTCGGGATCTTCGTCTCCCTGCTCCGCGCGAAGGAAGCGGTGGAGAACGGTCCGGCGAAGTCGCTCCCCTTTCCGTACGTCGCCACGGTCGCCGCGTCCGCGCTCGTGTCCGCGACCGCCGTCGCCTTCACCGCGTTCGCCGTCCTCTGACCCTTCCGTGAAGCGCTCACTCGAGCTCCTCCCGGACGGCATCCTCGCCGAACGCGCCGCCGACGGAGACGTCGCCGCGTTCGAGGTGATCGTGTTCCGACACGGTTCCCTCATGCGGGCGTACGCCGTGCGCGTGCTCGGGGAACGGTCCGAGGCGGAGGACGTCGTCCAGGACGTGCTCATCCAGGCCTGGGGACAATTGGACCGGCTGAACGACCCGAACGCCGTGAAGTCCTGGCTCATGCGCATGGTCTCCAACCGCGCGATCGACCGCCTCCGACGCCGACGCGAACACAGCGACATCGAGGATTGGAATGCCCCCGCACCGTCCCATCAGTCCCCGGAGCGCGTGGTCGAGGTGCGCATGCAGATGAGCGCCCTCGCCGCGGTCCTCGACGGTCTCCCCGCCATGCAGCGCGAGTGCTGGATGCTCAAGGAGACGGGCGGCCTCTCCTACGTGGAGATCGCCGAGTCGCTCGGCGTGCCGGCGTCGACGGTCCGTGGGCAGCTCGCCCGGGCCAGACAGACCGTCCTGCGCGAGATGGAGGTGTGGCGATGAACGACGACGTCGACCCCGAGGCGACCCTCGACGGTCTCGACGGCGCGGACCTCGACGGACACACGATCGACGAACTGTCCGAGTACCTCGACCGCGGCCGTGAACCGCGCGACGCGAGCATCGAGGACTCCCCCGGCTGCCAGCTCGCCTTAGACGCCCTACTGCGACTCCGCACCCAGACCTGGGCGCTCCTCAAGTCGGAAGCCGCGACCCACTCGGAGCACGACCGCTCCTGGATGCATGCCGTGCTGCAGAACATCTCGCTCGAGGCGCACGCCGGTCGGGACATCCCCCTGAGACACCCGGATCCCGAGGTGCGTTTGCACCTGACCGAGGGCTCGGTCCGCACCCTGATCCGCGGGGTCGGCGACGACGTCGGCGGCGCGATCATCGGACGTGTCCGCCTCGACGGCGACGTCACCGTGCTCGACGCACCGGTCACGGTCGCGATCACGGCCTCGGCGGCCTTCGGCAACAACCTGGAGCAGCTGTCGCAGCGGATCCGCGATCGCGTCACCGCGGAACTCGCGATCCACACCGAGCTCAACGTCACCGCCGTCGACGTCACGATCATCGACATCCACACGCAGCGCCTCATGCGGCCGGAGGACTCCTGATGGACACCGAGGTGGAACTCTCGCGGTTGCTGACCACCGCCGTCGCCGCGACGCCGGGCGTGACGGCGGTCTACGCGTCAGGATCGCCGGTCCGGGCCGTGCTGCGTGTCGCCTCCGAGGCGTTCGGCCGGGACGACGAACCCGCGAAGGTGGCCGTCACCCGTGGGGACGACGGCGCCGTGGTGGTGCGCGTGACGATCGGCGTGACCGACGGGGCGCCCGTCCCGGCGACCACGCGGCTCGTCGGCGATGCGATCCGCTCGGTCCTGCTCGAGCGCGACGGTGCGGCGGCGATCACCGGGATCGACGTCCGGGTGTGCCGGATCGAGGAGGGCGCGGCCCCCATCCGCTGACCCGTCTCAGACCGGCGCCGGCTCCTGCTGCGACGGTGGTGCGGTGCCGACGGTGCGCTGCCGGTGGCGTCGCTCGATCGCCTGGCCCGCGTAGCTCGCGACGATGATGAGGGCGGCGCCCAACGCCCCCAGCGGCCCGATCGCCTCGCCGGCGATGAGCACACCGACGAGCAGCGCCCAGACGGGCTCCGTCCCCATGAGGATGCTCGCCCGGGACGCCGAGGTCCGGCGGACGGCCCACAGCTGGACGACGAACGCGAACACCGAGCACAGCAGGCCGAGGAAGAGCACGTCGACCCAACCGCGGGCGTCGAGCCGGGAGACGGCCGTCGCGAGCCCACCGCCGGCGAGCAGCGAGAACGCACCAGCGCAGACGACCATCTGGACGAGGACCACGCCGAGGGTGCTGTCCCGACGGCCCCGCGTCAGGTGCGCGCTCGACGTCACATGGACGGCACGGACGACCGCGGCGGCGATCACGAGCGCGTCGCCCGCGGTGGGTGCGCGGAGACCTCCGTCGGACACGAGCAGGGCCACGCCGACCACGGCGGCGACCGCCGCCACGAAGTAGGAGCGCGGCAGCCAGGATCGCGAGGCGACGCCGTCGAGGACGGGGGTCATGACGAGCGCGAGACTGATGAGCAGCCCCGCGTTGGTCGCGGACGTCAGGTGCACGCCCCAGGTCTCCAGGCCGATGATCGCCGCCTGCGAGCAGCCGAGTCCCGCCGCGATGAGCAACCCGCGGCCGCGCGGCAACCGTTCCCGGCGCACGAGGCAGATGACTCCGACCGCGATCACCGCGACGAGGAACCGGAGGGCGACCGCTGACGGCACCCCCGTGACCGCCGCGAGGTCCTTGGCGGCGAGGAAGCTCGCACCCCAGACGGCAGCCACGCCGACAAGGAGGATGTCGACGAGGAGTTCAGCGGGTGCGCGGCGGGCCATGCCGCTACTCTCCTGGAGACGGACCCGGTAGAACAACGGCCAGTGTCTGGATCGACGATGAAGGAGATGCGCATGGACCCGGCCCGACTCCGACTCCTCCGCGAACTGGGTGACCGCGGCAGCGTGGTCGCCGTCGCCCAGGCGCTCCACGTGAGCCCCTCCGCCGTCTCGCAGCAGCTCGCCGCCCTGCAGGCGACCCTGCCGGTGCCGCTCACCGAGAAACGTGGCCGACGGCTCGTGCTCACCGAGGCCGGTGAGGCTCTCGCCGTCGCAGCCGCACGGGTGGAGGAGGCGCTCGCGGAGGCGCGGGAGGCCGTCGACTCCTTCCTCCAGCACGAGCAGCGCCCGGTCAGCGTGTCCGCGTTCCACAGCGCCGGGCTCGCGCTCTTCGGCCCCCTGCTGACCGCGGTGGGGTCCCCGGGGAGCACCGGGCCGGCCGGCCCCGTCCCGCGCCTCCTGCTCGCCGACGCCGACGTCGCCCAGGACCGCTTCGCCAGTCTCACCGCCGACTACGACCTCGTGGTCGCCCACCGCCTCCCCCACGAACCGGCCTGGCCGCTCGACCGGCTGGTCGTGACCCCGCTGCTCGTCGAACCACTCGACATCGCCATGCACGAGGCGCACCCGCTCGCCGCGCAGCCCGAGGTCCGCCCGGAAGACCTCCGCGACGAACCCTGGATCTCCACGCACGAGGGCTTCCCGCTCGCCGGGGTGCTCCACCACCTCGGCGCCATGAGCGGGCAGGCGCCGCGGATCGACCACCGCATCAACGAGTTCTCCGTCGCCGCCCAGGTGGTCCGCACCGGTGCCGCGATCGCGGTCATGCCGCGGACGACCGCCGCTCCCCTGGCGGTCGACGGCATGGTCCTCCGCCCGGTCGCGGGCGCCGTCCTCGTCCGCCACGTCGACGTCCTGGCGCGGCCCGAGGCGATGGCGCGGACCACCGTCCGGACGGTGCTCGCCACACTCCTGCGGGTGGCGGTCGACGCAGCCCGCTGACCACGTATCAGCCCTCCGACAAGACGTCCACCCCCCGTCGCCCATGCCTCGGGAGGCGCAGGGTGGAAGGACAACGACGAAGGAGCATCCATGCGCGCACTCACGTACCAGGGTCGCCGTTCGGTGTCGGTCGAGACCGTCCCGGACCCCGCGATCACCGCCCCGACCGACGCGATCATCCGCGTCACCTCGGCAGCCATCTGCGGCTCCGACCTCCACCTCTACGAACTCTTCGGCCCGTTCCTCGACCGCGGCGACGTCCTCGGCCACGAGACCATGGGCGTCGTCGAAGCCGTGGGCTCCGAGGTCACCCGCGTCTCCGTCGGCGACCGCGTGGTCATCCCGTTCACCATCGCGTGCGGCGAGTGCTTCATGTGTCGCAACGGCCTGCAGTCGCAGTGCGAGACCACCCAGGTGACCGAGCACGGCAGCGGCGCCTCGCTGTACGGCTACACGAAGCTCTACGGCCAGGTGCCCGGCGGGCAGGCCGAGTTCCTGCAGGTGCGGCTCGCCGACGCCAACTGCATCGTCGTCGGCCGCGAGCTGCCCGACGAGTCCTACCTGTACCTGAGCGACATCCTCCCGACGGCCTGGCAGGGCGTCGAGTACGCCGAGGTTCCCGAGGGCGGCTCGATCACCGTGCTCGGTCTCGGTCCCGTCGGCCAGCTGGCCGCCCGCATCGCCAAGCACCGCGGCCTCGAGGTCTTCGCCGTCGACCCGGTCCCGGAGCGTCGCGCGCTCGCCGAGCGACACGGCATCCGCGCCCTCGACCTGTCCGACGACCTCGTCGCGGAACTCCGTGACGCCACCGGTGGACGGGGACCCGACGGCGTGGTCGACGCCGTCGGCATGGAGGCGCACGGTTCACCGGTCGCCGCCGCCGCGCAGACCGCGGTCGGGCTGCTCCCCGACGCGGTCGCCCGCCCGGCGATGGAGCACGCGGGCATCGACCGCCTCGCGGCCCTGCACACGGCACTCGACCTCGTCCGCCGTGGCGGTGTCGTCTCCCTCAGTGGTGTCTACGCCGGTGAGGCGGACATCATGCCGATGAAGTCGATGTTCGACAAGCAGGTGTCACTCCGGATGGGGCAGTGCAACGTCGCCCGCTGGATCCCGACGCTCCTGCCGCTCGTCGAGGACAGCGCCGATCCGCTCGGCGTCCTCGACCTCGCGACGCACCGGGTGCCGCTCGACGAGGCTCCCGCCATGTACGAGACGTTCCAGAAGAAGGAGGACGGCTGCATCAAGGTCGTCCTGAAGCCCTCGGCATAACCGCTGACCGCACGAAACGACCCGCGCCGATCACTCGGCGCGGGTCGTTTCGTGTCAGTCCTGGGTCACCAGTCGCTCGGACCGGCGCTCCCCGCCTCGTACTCCTCGAGCGTCGTCTCGCTCGCGGCCCACGCGTTCACCACGGGGGTGACGATGCGCCAGCACTGCTCGGCGATGTCGCCGCGGACCGAGAGCAGGGTGTTCTCCTGCAGCAGGCCGGCGAGGACCTGCGCGTAGGCGCTCAGGGTCGCCGCACCCGGGTCGGCCTCCAGCTCGACGCGCCGCAGCCCGTCCACGTCGTCGGCGCCGGTGACGATGAGGTCCAGGTGCACGGCGCCGCCCTTGAGCGACATGCGGAGGACGGTGTCGGACGGTCCGTCGGGAGCGTCCAGGCCGGTCGGCACCGCGGAACGACGGAAGTGCACGGCGACCTCACGACGCGGGTCGCTGATGCCCTTGCCGGAGCGCAGGACGAACGGCACGCCCTGCCAGCGCGGGGTGTCGACCTGCAGGAGGATCTGCGCGAGCGTCTCCGTGTCGCGCGCGGGGTCGACGTCGGGCTCGTCCACGTAGGAGGGGAAGAAGCGCTCGCCCACCCGACCCTCGGTGTAGCGGGCGCGACGGGCGGTCGACGGGTCGTCCTTCCAGAGGCGCACCGCCCCGAGGACCTCGGCGATGCGGTCGTGGACGTCCGTCGGCGTCACCGCGTCGGGCCGCTCCATCGCCGTGAGCGCGAGCACCATGAGGAGGTGGCTCTGCAGCATGTCGCGCAGCGCCCCCGTCTGGTCGTAGAACTTGGCGCGACCCTCGAGACCGAGCTCCTCGTCGTAGAAGATCTCGACCTTCTCGATCTGCTCCGCATTCCAGCCCGCTTCGAGCAGCCGGTTGCCGAAGCGCAGGCCGAGCATCCCGAGGACGGTCGCGTTGCCGAGGAAGTGGTCGATCCGCCACAGCCGCTCCTCGGGCACGACGTCGGCGAGCGCCGCGTTGAGCGCCTGCGCGTCGGCGAGGTCGTCGCCGAACGGCTTCTCGATGGCGATGAGGAGGTCGTCGGGCAGGTCGATCTGCGCGAGGGCTTCGGCGACCTTGCGTCCGGCCGAGGGCGGCAGGGCGATGTAGAGGATCGGCGAGCCGGTGCAGGCGTCGAGGAGCGCTCGGAGTTCGTCCGGGTCTGAGGCGTCGGTCGGGATGAACTCGGTGGTCGACACGAGCGCGTCGACGGTCCGGTCACCGATGCCGGCGTCCTCGAGGCTCGCCCGCACGGTGGCCCGCCACTCCTCGTTCGACTGCGGCGTGCGGGCGGCTCCGATGATCTGCAGGGAGAGACCGCGCGCGGCGTCGACGACCTCGCCGAGGCCGGGGATCAGGAGCCGCTTCGCCAGGTCGCCGTTGGCGCCGAGGATCGCGATGGTGCGCTTCGTGGGTTCGAGGGATTCCGCATCGGGGATGCCGGGCTGGTCGTCGGGATCGGGCTGAGTGGTGGTGTCGGACTGATCGCTCATGGTCCCATCCTCACCGAACCGGCTGCGAGACGCTCGGGGTTGCGGTGGCCCGAGCCCCCGGTCACTGAGCCGCACTCCGGTCCCTGAGCCTGTCGAAGGGCACGCCGGTCATCGAGCCGCACTCCGGTCCCTGAGCTTGTCGAAGGGCTCACGCCGAGTCGCGGACCACGAGCTCCGTCGGGAGGGTGATCGCCGCGGGGCGCTCGCCCTCGATGACCTGCAGCAGCAACCGCACCATCTCGGCGCTGATCCGCTCGAACGGCTGCCGCATGGTCGTCAACGCCGGCTCGGTGCCGAGCGCGATGCTCGAGTCGTCGAAGCCGCCGACGGCGACGTCCTCTGGGACCCGCTTCCCGGCGGCGTGCAGGGCGTCGATCGCGCCGGCGGCCATGCGGTCGTTGGCGACGAACACGGCGTCGATCGTGGGGTCGGCCGCCAGCAGCTCGCGCATCGCGGCCTCGCCGCTCGCCCGGCCGTAGTCGCCGTGCCGTACGAGCCGTTCGTCGAATGCGTCGCCGAGTTCCAGCCGGTAGCCCTCGAGCCGGGTCACCCCTCCCGGGGTGTCTGCCGGACCGGCGACGGTCGCGATGCGTTCCCGGCCGAGGCTCCGCAGGTGGGCCACCATCTCGCGCGCCCCCTCGAGGTCGTCGGCGGCCACATAGCCGAGACGCTTCTGGAATCCGAGCGGGATGCCACAGGCGATCGCCGGCACCTTCGAGTCGACGATGTCACTGATGAGTCGCTGCCCGCTGTGCGCCGAGACCAGCAGCACGCCGTCGACGTGTCCGGCCTCGATGTACGCGAGAGCACGCTCCTGCTCGGCCGCACTGCCCGCCATGATGAGCACGAGCGACAGCTGCCGTTCGGCGAGCGCCTGGGCGGCCCCCGTCAGCAGCATGGAGAAGTTGGGGTCTTCGAAGAGCAGTTGGTGGTTCTCGGTGAGGAGGAACGCGACGGAGCCGGTGCGGTTCGTGGCGAGGCTGCGGGCGTGGGGGTTGACCCGGTACCCGGTCTTGCGGATGGCCGCGTCGACCGCGGCTTTCGCGTCCTGGCTCACCCATCGGCCGCCGTTCAGCACCCGCGAGACGGTGCCACGGGAGACACCGGCGGCCTCCGCGACGTCGTCGATCGTCGGGCGCCGACGGGACGGGACGGTGGTCATCCCGTCAGCCTAGTGCGGGGGCGTTCCGCGGTCCGATGGGCGCTGCACCGCGTGCCACCGTGCCTCACGCCACCGTGCCTCACGCCTTCACGGCGCCGGCGGCGAGGTCGACGCGCCAGAACCGCTGCAGGATGAGGAAGATCAGGATGAGCGGGACGATCGCGAGCAGCGCACCGGTGATCACGAGCGTGTAGAGCGCCGGTGCCGAGGCGCCCTGGTTGAGGAGCCCGTTGAGCCCCACGGTGATGGGGAACAGCGAGTCGTCGCCGAGCATGATGTACGGCAGCATGAAGTTGTTCCAGATGGCGACGAACTGGAACAGGAAGATCGTGACGAGGCCGGGCAGCATCATCGGCATCGCGATCCGTCCGAAGATCCGGAACTCGCCGGCACCCTCGGTGCGGGCGGCCTCGATGACGTCGGTCGGCACGGCTGCGGCCGCGTAGATGCGGGCGAGGTAGATGCCGTACGGACTGATGATCTGCGGCAGCAGCACACCCCAGAACGTGTTCGTGAGGCCGACGTTCGCGAGCAGGAAGTACTGCGGGATCGCGAGGATCACGCCGGGCACGAGGACGCCCATGAGCAGGATGCTGAAGACGGTCCGCTTGCCGGGGAAGTCGAACTTCGCGAGCACGTAGCCGGAGATCGCGGAGACCCAGGTGGAGGCGATCGCACCGATGCCCGCGTACAGCGCCGTGTTCACCATCCAGCGCCAGAACAGTCCGTCCCGGTACTGGGTGAGTTCGACGATGTTGTCGAACAGGTGGGTGCTCGGCATGAGGGTGAAGGTGGAGAACAGCTCGCCGCTGCTCTTCGTCGACGCCATGAGCACCCAGAACACGGGGAACAGGCAGTAGATCGCGCCGAGGATGAGGATGCCGGTCGAGATCCCGCTGGGGCGGTCGGACCGCATGGTCGTGCTGCCGGCGCGCTCGCGGCGACGCGGGCTGGCCGTCTTGTCGGGTCGAAGGGTGGTCGTCATGTGTCAGTCCTCCTGACCGAAGGCTCGCTTCTGCACGACCCGGAGGAAGAGGAAGGAGACGATGAAGGTGGCGACGGCGATGATGATTGAGGTCGCGGCGGCCGAGTAGATGTCGTCGCGGGTGAACGCGTCGCGGTAGACGAGCATGAGTGGCGACCAGCTCGTGGACAGGCTGTTGGTGAGCGGTCGGAGCGTGGTGGGTTCGGCGAACACCTGCAGCGTCGCGACCATGGAGAACAGCGCGGTCATCACGAGGGCTGGGGCGACGATCGGGATCTTGATCCGCAGGGCGATCTGGACCTCGCTCGCACCGTCGATGCGGGCGGCTTCGTAGATCTCGCTCGGAACGGCCTTGAGCGAGGTGTAGATGACGATCATGTTGAAGCCGACGCCACCCCAGAGGGCGATGTTCGCGATGCCGAAGATGATCGTGCCGGACGACAGGATCTCGGGGGCGTTCCACCCGAGGCTGTCGAAGATCGCGTAGAAGGGGCTCACCGCGGGCAGGTAGAGGAAGCCCCAGAGCAGCGAGCTGATCACGGCGGGCACCGCATAGGGCAGGAAGATCGAGATCCGCGAGAAGGAGACCGCCCGCGTGCGCCGGGAGTCGAGCAGCAGCGCGAAGAGGAGTGCGAGGCCGAGCATGCACGGGATGAGGATGAGGCCGTACAGCAGCACCCGGCCGACACTCGCCGCGAACTCCGCATCGCCGAAGGCGCCGAGGTAGTTCTCGAAACCGGCGAACGCGGTCGTGCGTCCACCGGAGCCGAGGCCGAGGCCCGTCACCTGCTTCTTCTGGAAGCTGAGGAACAGCGTGTACACGATGGGCGCGGCCATGAACACGAGGAACAGGATGATGCCGGGGGCGAGCATCACGTACGGGATGAGGACCCGGTTCTTCAGGTTCTTGCGCGACCGGGCCGGGCGGCGCGAGCCGCGGGGCGGGTCCTGGGTGGGCCGGATCGTGTCCAGCGTCGATGGTGCAGCCATGCCGGGTCCTTGGGTCGAGTGCGGGAGCGGGGAGCGGGGCCGACTCGGTGAGCCGGCCCCGCGGGGACTACTTGACCGAGAAGCCGCTCTTCTTCAGGTCGTCGATGGTGATGGACTGCATCGCGGCCACGGCGTCGGAGAAGGCCTGCGCGGTCTTCGCCTCGGCCGCTTTCGCGAACTCGTCGTTGTACGCGCTGAAGGCGACGTTGACGTTCGGGCCGTAGGTGAACGGCGCGACCGACTCTGAGGCCTTCGACGCGATGTCGTAGAAGTCGCTCTGCTGGCTGAAGAACTCCGGCGACGTGGTGAGGGCGTCGGCGGCGACCTTCGTCGCGGCCGGGTAGACGCCCGAGACGTCGGCGAGGGCCGCGACGGCCTTCGGGTCGGTGTTCAACCAGGTGGCGAACTCGACGGCGGCGGCCGCGTGCTTCGACTGCGTCGTCACCGCGGTGGACGAACCACCCCAGTTGCCGTTGGACGGCTTCGAGGCGTCCCACTGCGGGAGCTCTGCTGCGGTCCACTTGCCCGCGGTGTCGGGAGCGTTGCCGCCGAGGACCCCGGGGGCCCAGACGGAGGAGATCCAGCCGACCTGCGAGCCGTTGTTCAGTCCGGCGTTCCACTCGGGCGTGTACATCGGCTTGTTGTCGATGGCGCCCTCTTCGACGAGCTCACCCCAGTAGGACGCGACCTGCTCGGTCGGGCCGGCGTCGATGTCGACGCCCCAGCTGTCGCCGTCGATGGACCACCAGGAGGCACCCGCCTGCTGCGCGAGTCCGGCGAACCAACCCGCGTCGTTCGCGGAGAAGGTGCCGAGGTACTTCGTCGGGTCGGCCTGGTGCACGGCACGGGCGACCTCGGCGTACTCGTCCCACGTCGTCGGGACGCTGAGGCCGAGGCTGTCGAGGATGTCGGTGCGGTAGTACGCCATCATCGGGCCGGAGTCCTGCGGCACGGCGTAGACCGCGTCGCCACCGAGCGTCACGGAGTTCCAGACGCCGTCGGAGAAGTCGTCCTTGAGGTCTGCTGCGCCCTGCTCCGAGATGTCGGCGAGGGCGTCGGAGGCGACGAGCGTCGGGATTTTCTGGTACTCGGCCTGGATGAGGTCGGGTGCGCCGCTGCCGGCCTTGATCGCGGTGAGCAGCTTGGTGATGGCCGGGTCTCCACCGTCCTGCTTCTGCACGACCACCTGGATGTCGGGGTGGTCCTCGTTCCACAGCTCGACGACCTGTTCGAGGTTGGGCGCCCAGGCCCAGTAGGTGAGTTTCACGGGGCCGGACTCGGTGCCGCCCGAGGATGCCGAGCATCCGGAGAGCAGTAGAGCCGTCGTGGCGACCGTGGCGATGCCGATGTGGCGAAGCGTGCTGCGCATTCGTCCTCCTTGTCGAAAGCTGGGGCGCTCTGGTGCGGGGCAGCGACGCTTCGATGGAGAACGTCGTTGTACCTGTGAGCGGTTACAGTTATTCACACCGAATTCAGCTTGTCAACAATCAGATTGCTCACTCCGCTGGCAGACCGGGCTGTGATAGAACTGGGAGCGCACACAGCCAGGTGATCGACCGGATCCCTCTCGGCCCACTGAGTCACAGGAGACGCAGCATGACCATCGAGCTCGACCCGCTCACCGCCCAGGCCACCTGGATCCCCGGCAGCACCGGCCTCCGCTACGGCGGCGACTACAACCCCGAGCAGTGGCCGCGCGAGACCTGGCTCGAGGACATCGCCCTCATGCAGGCCGCCGGTGTCGACCTCGTGAGCGTCGGCATCTTCTCCTGGGCGGTCCTCGAACCGCGCGAGGGCGAGTACGACTTCACCTTCCTCGACGAGATCATCGGCCTCCTGCACGACGCGGGCATCTCCGTCGACCTCGCGACCCCGACGACCGTCCCGCCCGCCTGGTTCTGGAAGCGGTACCCCGAGGCGCACCCCGTGACCCGCGAGGGCCTACGGCTCGGCCACGGCTCACGCGGCATCGCGAGCCCCAGCTCGCCCGCCTACCGTCGAGCGGCCGCGGCGATCACCGAGCAGCTCGCCGCGCGCTACGGATCGCACCCCGCCGTGGTGCTGTGGCACGTGCACAACGAGTACGGCGCACCGATCAGCGAGGACTACTCGGACGGTTCCGTGCTCGCCTTCCGCGCCTGGCTGCAGCGTCGGTACGGCTCCGTCGCCGCCCTCAACGCGGCCTGGGGCACCCGGTTCTGGGGCCAGGACTACGGCGAGTGGGACGAGATCGACGCCCCGCGCGTGTCCGCCTCCGTCGTCAACCAGACGCAGCGCCTCGACTTCGCGCGCTACACCTCCGACACCCTGCTCGAGTGCTACGTCGCCGAACGCGACATCATCAAGCGCCACGCGCCGGACGTTCCGGTCACGACGAACTTCATGGCCACCAACTGCCGGTCGATCGACTACTGGGCCTGGAGTCGCGAGGTGGACATCGTCGCCAACGACTACTACCTCGTCGCCGAGCGCGCGGACAACCACATCCTGCTCGCCCTCGACTCCGACCTGACCCGCTCCCTCGCCGGCGGCGACCCGTGGATCCTCATGGAGCACTCGACGTCGGCCGTCAACTGGCAGCCGCGGAACATCGCGAAGCGTGCCGGGGAGCTCGCCCGCAACAGCATGAGCCACCTGGCCCGCGGCGCCGACGCGATCCTCTACTTCCAGTTCCGTGCCTCCCGCTCCGGTGCGGAGAAGTTCCACTCGGCGATGCTCCCCCACGCCGGCACCGAGAGCCGGATCTGGCGCGAGGTCGTCGCCCTCGGACAGGACCTCGGCCGCCTCGACGAACTCGTCGGCTCTCGCGTGCGGAGCGAGGTCGCGATCCTCTGGGACGTGCAGTCGTTCTGGGCCCAGGACCTGGAGTGGCGCCCCTCCGTCGAA
This sequence comes from Plantibacter sp. Leaf1, assembly GCF_001421315.1. NCBI lineage: Bacteria > Bacillati > Actinomycetota > Actinomycetes > Micrococcales > Microbacteriaceae > Plantibacter > Plantibacter sp. Leaf1. The sequence goes on from NZ_LMJX01000002.1 coordinate 2,021,351, forward strand.
CTCGACCACCGCGAACGCGTCGAGGCCTACTACGCCGCCCTCTGGCGGGCCGGCGTCACGGTCGACTTCGTCCACCCGCACGCCGACCTGAGCGGTTACCGCCTCGTCCTCGCGCCGTCGCTGTACCTCGCAGATCACGAGACCTCCGAGAACCTCACCCGCTACGTCGAGGACGGCGGCAGCTTCGTGGTGTCGTACTTCTCGGGCGTCGTCGACGAGCACGACGCGGTGTGGGAGGGCGGCGCGCCGGGTGCGTTCCGCCGGGTGCTGGGACTCTCCGTCCCCGAGTTCCTGCCGCTCCACGAGCACGAGACCGTCGAGCTCGACGACGGTCGCACCGGATCGAGTTGGACCGACGACATCGTCCTGGAGGGCGCGGAGGCCGTCTCCTCGTACCGCTCCGGACCGGCGGCCGGGAGCCCCGCGGTGACCCGCAACCGCTTCGGCGCGGGGACCGCCTGGTACGTCTCGACGAAGCTCGACGAGGCGGGGCTGTCGGAGCTGCTGTCCGAAGCCCTGGAGCAGGCCGGCGTCGACGCACCGCCGGTGCCGGCCCTCGGACTCGAGGTCGTCACCCGCTGGGGCGACGAGGCGTCGTTCACGGTCGCGATCAACCACGGCGACGCCGACGCGGAGCTCGTGACCGACGGCACCGTCGAACTGCTGACCGGCGAGCCGGTGGTCGCGGGCGCGGTGCGGATCCCGGCCGGTGCCGTGCGGGTGGTGCGGACGCCGCTGCGCGGGTAGGGCGGCGCGGCGGGGACACCCCCCGCCGCGTACTGGTCATCTCGAATGTCAGTGGTCGGTGGTGGACTGGAGTCATGACCGAGACCTCCACCACGCTCCCGCTGCGTGCGGTGGACGTCTTCGAGGAGCAGCTCGCGGAGCTCTCCGACGAGTTCTCCACCATCGCGCGCGAGCGTGCCGCGCTCGACGCCAGGGAGGCCCGACTGCTCGCCAGGTCGGCCGCCCTCGCCGACGCGATGGCGGACAGCCTGGTCTCGCACGACGAGACGCCCGCGCAGCGGAAGGCGCTCGTCCGTCGTTCCGCCTGCGCCGCACTCGCCATGGCGACCCGCTCCTCGGAGCACACCGTGCAACGGGCCACCGGCGACGCCGAACGGCTCGTCACCGATGCCCCGGCTGTCCTCCGTGCGCTGGAGGACGGCCGCATCTCGGGCCGTCACGCGCGGACCATCACCGATCAGCTCCGAGACATCCCCGCGCACGGTCGCGCCGCGTTCGTGGAGAGGATCCTGCCCATCGCGGAGCAGTCGACCGTCGCGCGGCTGCAGCAGCGGTGTCGAGTCCTTCGCGAGCGCCTGCACCCCGAGTCCATCACGGTGCGTGCGGCCCGGTCCGAGGCCGACCGACGGGTCGAGCTCGAGCCCGCGGCCGACGGCATGGCGTGGGTGCACCTGTTCACCACGGCACCCGTCGCCATCGCGATCGGAGAACGGCTCGACGCGCTCGTCGGCGCGGCCCACCTGACGAACGACGACCGCACCTGCCAGCAGCTGCGTGCCGACGCACTCGGCTCGCTCTGCATCAGCGGCGTCACCACAGCCGACCAGACCGCCCACCAGGGCCGGCGGTCGCCGATCGCCCGGCCGGTGGAGGTGCTCGACGACATCCAGCCCACGGTGAACCTCACCGTGCCCGTACTCAGCCTGTTGGGGGTCACCGAGACCCCGTCCATCCTGGACGGCTACGGCCCGATCGACCCCGAGACCGCGGCGAGGCTCGCGGTCAATGCGCCCTCGATGACGCGGGTGCTCACCCACCCGGAGACGAGTTCGGTCCTCTCGGTCGGGCGGCAGCAATACCGCGTGCCCGCGGATCTCCAACGGGCGGTCCGCCTGCGAGACGTCACGTGTCGGGCACCCGGGTGCGGGAGGCGGGCACGGGCCTGCGACCTCGACCACTCGGTCGCCTGGGCCGACGGCGGAACGACGAGTGTCGGCAATCTGGCCTGCGTGTGCCGACATCACCATCGGCTGAAGCACCTGCCCGGGTGGTCGCTCGACCACCGGCCCGATGGGGTCCTGGATTGGACGACACCTGACGGCAAACGGCATCGAACGGAACCGGACGCCGATCCGCCGTTTTGAGCGAGAGCGTGCCCTTCGACAGGCTCAGGGACCGGAGCCCGGTCACCGAGCTGCGCCGCACTGAGCCTGTCGAAGTGTCGAGGTGCGTGCTACTTGTCGTGCTCGGCGAGCCAGGCGAAGGACTCGGCGACGCCGCCGAAGATCTCCTTGCTGTAGCCGTCGAACTCGACCACACGGGTCGCGTGCGGCGCGGCGGCGAGGATCGCCGGGATGTCGACCTGACCCTGGCCGGCGGGCTGCTGGTTGGCGAACGCCTGCGCGAGGGCGTCGGGCACGACGAGTGCGCTCTCGCTGCTCGGCAGTGCGGTGGCGATGTCTCCGGAGATGATGCCGTCCTTGATGTGGAGGAACTGCACGCGGTCGCCGAGCGAACGCAGGAACGCCGGGGTGTCCGCACCACCGACGGTCGACCAGAAGGTGTCGATCTCGAGGACGACCTCGGGCGACAGCTGCTCGACGAACAGCTCGAAGATCGGGCGACCGTCGACGTGGGTCGAGAACTCCCAGTTGTGGTTGTGGTACCCGAACTTCAAGCCGGAGGCGGCAGCCTGGACGGCGAGCTCGTTGACCCGCTCGGCGAGGCGAGCGGCGTCGTCCGCGGTCTGCCAGCGGTCGGTCGGGATGAACGGGTCGATGACCGTGCCGATGCCGAGCCGCGAGGCGGCGTCGAATGCGACGGCCGGGTCGGCGGCGTCGATGACGGGCGCGTGGCCGGACGGCGCCGTCACGCCGGCGGCGGCGAACGCCGTCTCGAACTCGGCGGCGCGCTCGACGAACGCGTAGGGCTCGACCTTGGTGAAGCCGATCTCGGCGATGCGGGCGACGGCGCCCTGCAGGTCCTCGGCGATGGCGTCGCGGACGGTGTACAGCTGCACGGACGGTGCGCTCATGGGTACTCCTTCGTAGCTTCGGGCGGGCACCGAGGGGCGGTCCACCGCGTCACCGACGCCGGTCGGACCGCTTCTGTCGACAGATCGACAAAAGTACCCGGGCCGAGTCTATCGACCCAGGCTGGGCACGAGCGAGCCGATGCGGCCCCGCCGCTACTTCTCGGAGCGCTTCAGGGTCTTCTTGACCGCGCGCTCGGCGAGGACGGTCACATAGTCCTGCACCGGTCGTTCGGCGAGCGCGCTGACCTCTTCGCGCACGAGCGCGCCGATCCGGGCGGAATCGACCCCCGAGTACTTGTCGCTCAGCTTCTCGGTGAGCTGACGGATGATCTCTTCGTGGTCGATGTCGGTTGCCATGCCTCCAGTATCGGCCCACAGGTGTTGTCCGGGCTGTGAACCTCGGCTTCCGTCCGCCGCTGTTCGCGCGCCGGACACCTCCCGGCAGCGCCCCGTTCACCCTCCCCGTCGGACGCCCGCCGGAGCTATCCTGTCCGCGATGTCGATTTCCACATCCGCCGTTCGACGTCGTAGTGAGGCGGGCGATCGCGCCCCCGGAAACCAGGAGAAGACGATGTCGAAATACATGCTCATCATGCGCAACAGCGGATCCGTCGAGAAGCTCGAGGACATGGACTTCGAAGCGGTCATCAACGCGATGGGCGCCTACAACGAGTCGATGATCACCGCCGGCGTCATGGTCGGCGGCGACGGCCTCACCGACGCCGCGCAGGGTGCCGTCGTCGAGTTCACGACGGAGGCCCCGATCGTGACCGACGGCCCCTACGGCGAACTGCACGAACTCTTCAACGGGTTCTGGACCATCGAGGTCGCGACCCGCGAAGAGGCGATCGAGTGGGCCAGCCGTGCGCCGCTCGCCCCCGGCAACAAGATCGAGGTGCGCCGCATCACCGACATGTCGGACTTCGCCGACCACGCCGACAACGAGTACCTCCAGAAGGAGGAGGAGTGGCGCGCTCAGGAGGGCACACCGAAGCCCGCTGCCGACCCGGCCTGAGCCCGGCACGACCACGAACGAGCGCGAGCGCGACGTCCTCCTCCGGAAGGTCGCCGCCCTGCCCGCGTGAGGTTCGGTTCAGCCCTTGGCCGGCACCTGAGCAGGCGCCTGGGCCGGTACGTCGAACCGCTGGCCCTCCGGCTTCGACGGCAACAGCACCATGACGAGCACGATCACGCTGCCCACCGACGGCACGAGGGTGAAGAAGTAGTACGTGCCGGGGAAGCCTGCGTCGTGGAGGCGACGCCAGGTGAGCGCGAGGCTCGGCACGAAGAGCGCCACCCACGCGATGAGCAACAGGACCACCCCGACAATCAGGACGATCACGCTGACACCGATGCCCGTGGCACCCAGGTCGACCCCGTCGAACTCCCCGGTGTACCCGTTGTCGTACCGGGACTGCTGCTGCACGGCCGTCGTCGTGGCGGTGACCGCGACGAGGGCCGCACCGATGGTCACCAACAGCGTCGGGATGAGCATGACGAGGGTGGTGAACAAGCTGGCCCACCAGTACTCGCTGAGCGATGCACGACCCGAGAAGTCCGCGTACTGCTTGAAGAAGCGTCGCCTCGCCTGGCTGAACGTCGCGCCGTAGAGCGGCAGGGACAGGTCGTCCGGCGAGGTGGCCCCGCGAGGCGCGGGTGCCTGGTACTGCGGCTGGCCGTAGGGGGCCTGGCCGTACTGGGGCTGGCCGTAGGGCTGCTGGCCGGAGGGGGCTTGGCCGTACGGCTGCTGGCCGTACGGGGCCTGACCAGAAGGCGACTGAGGGTTCGGAGGATACGTCATGGCTGCTTCCGGATCGCGGGTCGAGGTGACACCAGTATGGCGCGACCGGCTGCCGGGGCCGAGTGGGGGCGCCCTTCGACAGGCTCAGGGACCGGAGGGGGAGCTCAGGGACCGGAGAGGGCGACAGGCCCGGGGAGCGGAACGCTCCCCGGGCCTGTCCCACGGATCAGCCGAGCGGTCCCGCCGGTCCGCGCTCGAGCGGCGTGCGTCCAGCCCGCTGGCGGGCGATCAGCACGGCGGCGGCTCCGAGGAGCACCGCGAGGGCGGCGAGGCGGCCGAAGGTACCGGCCTCCTCGGGCACACCGGTCGACGCGATGGCGTCCGGCGTGCTGGCACCCGGCGTGATGACGGTCACCTGCGCCGTCACCTCACCACCCGGCAGGACCAGGGCGAGCGTGTGGACGCCGGCCGTGATCGTGTACGGGACGGTGAACACCGCGTTCGCCGTGCCGTCGGCACCCACCGTGAGCGTGCCGAGCGTCACCGGCGTCGACCGCAGCTCGACGCGGAACACCGCGCCCGGCTGGGCTCCCGTCAGCGACACCGGCAGTGCTCCGCCGGGGGCCACGCTCGTGACACCGAGTCGCAGCACCTCGTCACCGGTCAGCGAGCCGCTCGGCTCACTGGGACCGGGTGTCGGCTCCGGGTCGACCGGGGTCGGCGTCGGTTCCGGCGTGACGGGCTTCGCCGGGACGTCGACGGAGACGGACTCCGAGACGTTGCCGGCGACGTCGGTGGCACGGACGGCCACCGTGGTCGCCGCATCGCCGACCGCGACCGGCGCGGTGGACGTGGTCCACGCCCCGTCGCCGACCCGGACCTCCGTGAACGCGACACCGGAGTGTGCGTCCTCGGCGGTCACCGTGACGGTGCGGGCGGTCTGGTCGACCGTCGCAGCGGCCGTCGGGACGGTCGCATCGCGCCGCACCTCGACCACCGACGGCTCCGACACGTTGCCGGCGGCGTCCGTCCCGCGGAAGGACACCGTGGTGGCCCCGTCAGCGGTCACGACGACCGGACCGGTGTACGCCGCCCACTCGCCGGTCCCGACCCGGACCTCGAGGGTCGCGATGAGGTCGCGATCGTCGACGGCGGTCGCCGAGACGCTCACGTCCTCACGGAACCAACCGGAGGCGGGTCGCTCGGGGGTGACCGCGGTGGTCACGACCGGGGCGGTGACGTCCGGGACCGGCTGGTCGGCCGCCTCGAACACCTGCCACTCCTTGATCCCCAGGCTGCCCTTGCCGCTCTCGGTGCCGCTCGCCTCGAGGAGCAGACGCAGCTTCGTCGTCGTCGCCGGGGTGAAGGCGACCGTGTTGAACGCGTCGACCTCGGTCCCGTAGGCGCCGAGCGCTTCGACGTCGACCCAGGCACCGACGCCGTCGCCGGCCTCCGCGTCCCAGTACTGCGCCTTCCACGACTTGGGGACCTCGATGCCCAGACCGGCATCGTCGAGGTTCGAGACGAAGTACGCCCCGGTCTCGCCGACGGTGACCGCCTCTGCCCAGTCGTACTGGACCCACTGCTGACCGATCTGCGGCCACGCGCCCCAGACGCTCGCGTTGTCGTTCGGCGTGACGTCACCCGACGAGGTCGGAGCGACGTCGTCGTTCAGGCCGTCGACCGTGTTCCAGGCGGCCGTGAACGAGGCCGTGGGGACGGCTCCGATCGCGACGTTCCGGCGCAGCTGACCGTCGCTCTTCGGCACGACGACACTCGTCTCCGCGGAGACGTTGCCGGCTGTGTCGGTGGCACGGAGGTGGACCGTGGTCTCCTCCAGGCCTACGAGGACCGCCTTGGTGTAGGGCGTCCACTCCGGCGCATCACCGATGCGGACCTCAATGGAGGCGAGGCCCGAACCGGCGTCCGTCGCGGTCGCCTTGACCGTGCGGGCCGCAGCGTCGGCGACGGGGGTCACCTGCGGTGCGGTCGCATCGATCCGGACGGCGACGTCGGCAGCGGCGGAGCGGTTGCCGGTGGCGTCGGTCGCGCGGGCGGCGACGGTGTGGACACCGTCCCCACTCACGGCGATCGGGCCGGTGTACGGGACCCAGGCGGCGGCGTCGACCGACACCTCGATGACGGGCGCCGAGTCTCGGTCGTCGGTCGCGGTGACCGAGACGGTCGCCGCTCCCGGGTGCCAACCCGAAGCCGGGGCTGCCGGGTCGACGATGAGCGCGACCACCGGAGCGGTGTCGTCCTCCTCGCCGCCGCCGGCACCGACGGTCACCGTGGCGGTGGCCGACTTCACCCCCGGGATGGCCGAGTCGACCGTTCCCGTGACCTCGAAGACGCCCTCGGCCGCGTACGCCGCCGGGTCGACGGTCGCCCACGTCACCGGCAGGTCCTCGCGGGACCCATCGTTGTAGAGGACGCCGAGTGAGGCCGGTAGGGCTGGGGCGACCCCGGCCGCGGTGGTGACCGCGACGGGATCGACGGCGTTGATCTGGCCGGGCGCGGTCGTCCGCACCCAGACGGTCGCCTTCGCGGGCACCGCTGAACCGGTCACGAGACCGACGACGGCGAAGCTGCCCTCACCCGCGACCTGCTCGGGTGGGATGGACGCCCACGAGACCGGGAGGTCGGCGTGGCTGCCGTCCGCGAAGGTCGCGTCGACCGTCGCGGGCAGCGTCGGCACGACACCGGTGGTGGTGCGCACGTCGATGGGCTCGATCGCCGTCGGGGCGACAGCGAACACCTCCCACTCGCTGACTGCGACACCGGCGTACGGGTCGGCTCCGGTGCCGGGACCGGCCGCGCTCAGCACGAGGCGGAGCTTGGTCGTGGTCACGGCGTCGAACTCGACGGCGTTCGGAGCATCGCGGTCGACGCCGTACGCGGACGCGCCCGTGACGTCGGCCCAGGCGTCGCCCGTCCAGTACTGCGCCTTCCAGGCCTTCGGCACGTTCACACCGGAGCCCGAGGAGGGGTTCGTCTGGTCGGCCCAGAACGACACCGTCGCGGAATCGACCCGGACCGGGTTCGCCCAGTCGTACTGCAGCCACCTCGTGGCCGGACGACTGCCCGACCAGGTGCCCCAGACATCGGCCTGTGATCCACCGCTGTGGAGGACCGTGCCGTCGTTGACGGCGTTCACGTTGTTCCACCCCGCCGTGAACTCACCGGTCGGCGTGGCCTCACGGGCGACGTTCTGGCCACCCGCGGACACCGCGCCCTGGACCACGAGGTCCTTCGTGCTGGTGAGTTCGCCGTCACTCGCGGTGAGGCGCAGCGTGTACGAACCCTCCGCGGTGAAGCTCGCGGTCGTGGACGCCGAGGTGGCGTCGCCGAAGATGACGAGACCGTCCTGCGGCGCGTCGACCACGCTCCACGAGGAGGTCACGTCGCCGAGCGGCAGGCCGTCGTCCTTGACCTCGCCGACGAGCGCGAGCGTGCCACCGGCCGAGTTCGCCTGGTCGACCCAGGCGTTCACCGAGGGAGCCTGGTTGGTGGACGCCGGTGCCTCGACGCCGGTCGCGAAGAGCTGGAGCTCCTTGACCCCCGTCTTGAACCCGGCGGCGTGGTTGACCGTCAGTCGCACGGCGTCGCCGGTGACCTCGGGGAACTGGACGTGGTTGTAGTTGGCACGCGGGTAGACGGGGCCACGGGCCTGGGCCGGGATCGCCGTCCAGGTGTCGCCGTTCCGGACCTCGAGCGAATAGGTCGCCGGCTCCGAGTACCCCTGCACGGTGGCGGTGGAGGAGGAGTTGTAGAAGTACACCCGGGCGTCGTCGAAGGTCTTGGTGCCTCCGAGCTCGACCACGAGCGAGTCCTTCGCGTTCGGCGACCCCGCGGTGCCCCAGAAAGGCTCATTGGCGGTCGTGCCGTCCACCGCCGCGGTGGCGGGGCGGCTCGACGCGGAGAAGCTCGCGCTGACCTCGGCACCCTCGGCGGCGTTCGCGGATCCGGCGCTGGCCGGGTCCACGTCGGCGCCGGCCTTGGCGAACAGGTCGACGACCCGGTCACCGGCGGCGAAGGAGACGTCCTGCGGCGCCTGCAGCGAGGCCGTCGTCGAGGACAGGACGGTGACGTCGTCCGCCACCTCGACCGTGCCCGTCGCGGGGTCGTAGACGACCTTGCTCAGGGAGTCGATGGTGAAGGCGAGCTTGCCGTCGAGGAACACCGAGTAGCCCTCCGGGACGCTGTCGCCGTAGTGGCGCTCACCGCCCGGCGCATCCCAGGTGATCGTGAGGTCCTGGTCGCGGAAGGCGATGTTGTTCGCCGTGAAGTGGTCCCAGTCGATGTCGATCGGATCGAGCTCGATCTTCGCGTCGCTCCGCGGACGGAGGCCCATGGTGTCCTCGATCATCGTGAAGTTCGTCGCGCCGAGGATCGTGTGGTGGATCCAGGAGCGGTAGCCGATGTTCTGCGGGTCGGCGTCGCCGTCGGACCAGAACTCGTTCTGGTCGGGCAGGCGGTTGTCGCCGCCGTTCTGGTAGTGCGACCAGGCGTTCCAGTACAGGAGCTTCTTGTACCACTCGGCGTCGATCGCCTTCGTCGGGTAGTCGCGCAGCACCTTCGCCAGCATGCGGAACGTCACGGTGGAGTTGATCACCGAGAAGTTGTTGCTGCCCGGCCCGCCGTAGTCCGCCTGGTCGGCCTGGTTCGCCGTGTAGAAGGGGAAGATCGGGTACTGGGCGTCGTCCGCGAAGAGGTCGAGCGCCTTGACGTAGTCGTCGGCGTAGTCCGCGTCACCCGGCTTCGGCATGAGGCCGACGGTGAAGGGGTAGAAGTTGTTGATCTCCTTCCACTTCGCCAGCTTGCCGTCGGACGTGAACCGGTGCTTGAGGACCTTCGCGTCGGCATCCCAGAGGAGTTCGACGACCTTGTCCTTGATGCCCTGGGCGAACTCGTCCATCTCGACGGCCTTCGCCTCGTTGCCGGCCGTCCGGTAGGCGGCGGCTGAGGCGAGCGCGTTGGAGTACAGGTACGCGTTCTCGGTGCGGTCCATGGAGGCGTTCGGGCGTTCGTGGAACGACACCGCGTCGGCGTCGTTACCCGTCATCGCACCCCAGTTGTAGTCGATGAGGCCGCTGTCGTCGGTGTCGTAGGCGTCGAGCAGGCCCTTCACGTCGTCCTCGGCGTACTCCGCCAGGTTCTCGGCGATCGCCGTCGGTCCGCCGTGCAGCTGGTACGAGCGCCACGCGGCCTCGGAGATGTACTGCGTGTAGCTGTTCGACCAGTTGGCCGGGTCGCCCGGGTTGTCGACGAACTTGTAGCTCTTCGAGGTCTCCCCCGCCGACACCCAGGGGCCGTAGGAGTAGATCGGGTTGCGGAAGTACTTCAGGTCGTCGATGAACATGCCCGTGGTGAGCACGATGGCGTTGTTGTACCCGAGCACGCCCTCCATCGAGGTGGGGAACTGGTAGTCGTTGCCGGGGATGTCCGCGTCGAGGAAGTTGAAGCGCATGAGCCACCAGCGGTAGTACAGCGTCTTGTCGATGTTGTCCTCGGGGGTGTCCAGGAAGGGCACGTTGTCGGCCCACCACTGGTTGTACGCGGTGACCTGCGCCGTGTACGAGGCGTCGGGCGCGAGGCCGCGGACGGCGTCGTACTGCGTGCGCGACTCGGCGATCTCGTCGGTGACGAAGCCGAGCTGCACCTTGGTGGAGACGGTGCCGCCGGCCGGGACGGCGAGGCTGGTCGTGATGCCGCCGCCGTCCGGGGTGAAGCCGTCGCCGGAGAGCCGCGGGAAGATCGTCGTGAGCTTGTTGGCCGCCGTGACGACGCCCGTCAGCTCGTCGCCCTCGACGGTCGTCGTGTAGGCGGAGGTCGCGGTCAGCTGCACGGTGTGCGCGCCGTTGGTGCTGCGGACCTCGAGGCCGGTGACGGCCACGTTCGCGTCGGTGATGTACTTCGTCTGGACGACCTCGATCCCGGTGGCGGCGTGACGGTGCACACTGCGCCAGTAGCTCGGCGTCTGCACGCGGCTCGCGGTGTCCTCGGTGAGGGTGACGTCGGTGCCGTCGACCTTCGCCGTGATCGTGTACGCCGCCTTGCCGTCGATGGCCTCCCAGTAGGCGACCTGACCGCCGAAGCCGAGCTTCGAGGGGTCGTGCTCCTTCATGAACACCGCGCGACCTCGGCTGAACAGCCACTGGTTGTCGTCGCCGAAGCTGCCGGTGGTGCCGGTGCGCTGGAGCATCCGGTCCATCCAGAAGTCGGGGCCGCCGAGGGCTCCGGCGCCGGCCGCGACGTCCGCGTCGAAGATGGCCTGCAGTTGGTTGCCGGCCGTGTACCCCGTGCCGGTCGCCGGGATGGGGGTGTCGCTGCCCGAGAACGTCGGGTAGCCGATGTCGGCGTTCGCGGCCTGTGCCGGCGCCGTGAGGAAGGTCGTTCCGATGACGGCGAGGACGGCTGTCGCCGCGATCCCGCCGCGCCATCTGCGCGACCCCCGCTCGGGGGTGGTGTGCTGTGTTCTGACCACGCTGTCTGATTCCCTCTCGTCGGTGAGTAGGACACTCCCGGGGAGGTTATCGGGACACTCACAGCTCCCGCAAGGCTTTTCGGAGTTTTCGGAAAACCGTGCGGAAGCGGGATGAAGGAGCATGCGAAATCGCCCGACACCGCCCCGAAATCCTTGCGATCCGGGGTGGTGTCGGGCGATCCGATTGGCCTGTCGAGCGTCGGTCAGCTCCGCGTCGTGGGGATCCAGACGCGCATGGTGGACGGGCCACGCTCGGCCCACGAGTGATACGGCGCGATGGTCGCGGTGAACGACTCCGCGTGCCGTGGTGCGTCGAAGCGCTCGGCATAGGGCCAAGCCGCGTCGACGACCGGGCGGGCACGGAGCGCGACCGTCAGGCGCCCGTCGGCCGCCTCCTCGACACCCGCGTCCGGGACGATCTCGATGCGGGCGAGCGTCTCGTCGCCTCCCGGCAGATCGACCGACTCGACGCAGTAGACCTCGGGGCCCCGCTCGATCGCGACGGCGCCGCGGATGGCGTCGACGCGCGGGTCCGGGTGCGTGACCCGCGGCCGCATGCCGAAGGACAGCTCGACGACGTCGCCCGCGGCGAACACGCGGGCGAGGTCGGCGTACCCGGGGGCGACGTCCTGCGTCTCCTCCGCGCCGCCTGCCGGCGTGACCGACAGGCGTGCGTCATCGGCCCAGGACGGCACCCTGATCGAGACGGTCACCGCGTCACGCGGCGCCTCAAGGATCCGCAACGAGACGACTCCGGAACGCGGGTAGTCGGTCACCAGCTCGGCACGGAACCGCCCGCCGTGCGCCCCACCGATGGTCGTGTCGATCGTCGCCGACGCGAACTGGTGGATCTGCACGCCGTGGTCGTCGCTCGTCGCGACGAAGGCGGCCAGGCTCGCGAGGGTCCTGGCCACGTTCGGCGGGCAGCAGGAGACGTCGAACCAGGGCGCACGTTCGGAGGACGACGCGCGTGGCGACACCTCGTCGTCGGGGCTCGACTCCCCCGGCGTGCGCTGGTGCAGCGTGTTGGCGTAGAAGAACGCGGTGCCGGCTGCCGACGGCGACGTGGCGACGACGTTGTAGAGGACGCGTTCGATGTGGTCGGCGTACCGGACGTCGCGGTCCTCGAGGAGGAGCCGCCAGCTGAACATGATCGACGCGATACCGGCGCAGGTCTCGGAGTAGGCCCGGTCGGACGGCAGTTCGAAGTCCTCGCCGAACGCCTCGTCCTGGTGGTGCGAGCCCTGACCACCGGTCAGATAGGTGCGGCGCGCGATCGTGCGGTCCCACTGGCCGCGGAGGGCCTCGAGCAGACCGGTGTCGCCCTGCTCGACGGCGATGTCCGTCGCCCCTGCGGCGAGGTAGTTGGCGCGGACCGCGTGACCCCGCAGTGCCTCGGCCTCGCGGATCGGGACGTCGTCCTGGAAGTACGCCCGGCCGTATTCGATGTCCGCGAGGACCCCGGTGCCGCGCCGTTCGACGAAAAGCGAGGCGAGGTCGAGGTACCGCGACTCCCCCGTCACCCGGGCGAGCTCCGCGAGACCGACCTCCACCTCGGCGTGCCCGCACACCGACTGGATGCCGTCGGTGCCGAAGACCTCGCAGATGAGGTCGGCGGCGCGCGTCGCGATGCCGAGCAGGCCGTCGTCGGCGCCCGGGCTCGTCCGCTCCCGGGCGACCGCCGCCTGGAAGAGGTGACCGAGGCAGTACAGCTCGTGACCCCACTCGAGGTCGGACCAGCGCTCACCCTGCCCAGGGCGCCCGAAGCGGGTGTTGACGTAGCCGTCCGCCTCCTGGGCGGCGGCCACCCGGTCGACGACGCTGCGGAACCGCGACTCCAAGGCATCGTCGCCGCCGAGCCGTCCGAGCTCCCACGCGACGGCCTCGAGGTACTTGTAGACCTCGGAGTCGGCGAACTCCCGCCCGCGGCGACCCTCGGGGAGGGTGCCCGCGGCGGCGAGGTCGAAGTTGCGGAGCCATCCCTCGCGCTCGAGCCAGTGCTCGACGTGCGGCAGGGTCGCGGCGCCGTTCACGCGCTGGCGGTCGGCCCAGAACCCGTCCGTGATCCGGACCTCGTCCAGCCCGAGTGGGGAGAGCGCACCGGTGGTGGGGACGACCGGAGCCATGCTCAGGGCGGTGTGCGTCGACGTGTTGCTGATGGTGGTGCTCATGGTTACCCCTTGAAGGCGCCGGACATGAAGCCGCGCACGTAGTGACGTTGGAGGATGAGGAAGAGGAGGATGCACGGCAACGCGAGGACGACGACACCGGCTTCGGTCGCGCCGTAGTCGACGACGCCCTGCACCTGACCGCGCAGGTTCGAGACCGCGAGCGGCAGCGTCATCTTCGCCGAGTCGTTGATGAGGATGAGGGGCGCCATGAAGTCGTTCCACGCCGCGAGGAACGCGAACAGTCCGACCGTGATGAGGCCGGGCTTCACCGCCGGCACGAGCACCTTCCACAGCACGGTCCACGAGGTGCAGCCGTCGACCATCGCCGCCTCGTCGAGCTCCTTCGGGATCGATTCGAACGCGATGCGCATCATGAAGGTCGAGAACGGCAGCTGGAACATGGTGAGGACGAGCGCCACCCCGACGAGCGAGTTGGAGAGCCCGACCAGGTTGAGCAGCACGTACAGCGGGATGAGCAGCGTGGCGTACGGGACCATGAGGATCGCGATGGTCGCGAGGAACAGGGCGTTCTTCCCGCGGAACTGGAACCGGGCGAACGCGTACCCGCCGAAGAGTGAGATGACGAGCGTCAGGATGACGGTGAGCAAGGAGACGAACACCGAGTTGCCGACGTACTGCAGGATGCCGTCCTGGTAGCCCGCAAGCGTGATGTAGTTGCCGAACCCCCAGCCCTCGGTCTGGTTCGTGCCGGCGAGCGGGGAGACCGAACGCACGGCGGTCCAGACGAGCGGGTAGAGGAAGATCACGGCGAGCGCCGCGGTGAAGATCCAGAACGGCATCCTGATGGCGATGCCGAAGAAGTTCGTGGGCTTGGCCTCGCGTCCGCGGCCGCGAGCGCGTCCGTGTCCGCGGACGTCGGGCATCGTCGAGGTGACGGTGGCCGGTTCCTTCCGGGTGATGGTCATGCTCAGTCCTCGACCTTCTTGCTGAACGCGCGGATCTGCACGATGTTGATGACGATGAGCGCGGCGAGCACGAGGACCGAGAGGGCGCCGGCGACGCCGAGGTTGTTCGGGCCCTGGAACGCCACGTTGTAGATGAGCTGGACGACGGTGATCGTGCTGTTGTCCGGGCCGCCCTTGGTGAGGATGTAGAACTGCTCGAACGCGAGCAGGGAACCGGTGACGCACATCACCGTGGTGAGCGCGAGGGTGGGCTTCAGGAGCGGGACGGTGATGTCGCGGAAGGTCTGCCAACGGGATGCGCCGTCGATGCGGGCCGCCTCGTACACCTCCTCGGGGATCCCCTGGAGGCCGACGAGCATGAGCAGCATGTAGAAGCCGGCGAAGCGCCAGACGATGAGGAACACCGTGGACCAGAGCGCCGCGTCGGGGGTGCCGAGGAACGTGAAGCCCATGGCCTTCGTGAGGTCGGCGAACGGGCCGGCGATCGGCGAGTAGAGCACGTAGAAGAGGAGCGACGCCGAGGCGAGGCCGAGGGCGCTCGGGATGAGGAAGGCGGTGCGGAGGAACCCCTTCCACCGGCTGGACTCCTGCACGAGGAGCGCGAGGCCGAGACCGAGGCCGATGAGGAGGACGGTCGCGATGACCGTGTATTTCAGCGTGAAGACGACCGAGTCGAGGAAGAAGCGGTTGTCGATCGCCTTCGGGAAGTTCTCGGGGAAGTTCACACCCTGGTTGCCGCCGAGGAGGGGCCAGTCGGACGCGGCCATCTGGAACACGAGTCCGAGTGGGACGAGGAACAGCAGGACGACGAAGACGGCCGTCGGGAGCGCGAAGAGCCAGCCGGTGCGGGCGTGCACGGCTCGACGTCTCCTGGCTCCGACCGAGTCCGTCGGGCCTCGTCTGGCGAGGGTGGTACTCATGGGTGGACCTTTCGAAGCGGGTGGGTGCGGGTGCGCCGTCACAGCGGGGGATGCGACGACGCACCCGCGGGTCGGACTACTGCGAGAGCACGTCCGTGATCGCGTCGCTGTCGGCGTCGACCGTGTCAGTGCCTTCGAGGACCGCGTTCCGCACGAGCGTCAGCCAGGGGCTGGTCGGCGAGTTGAAGGCCTCCTGGAAGTTCAGCGAGTACGGGGTGTCACCCTTGGAGGCGACCTCGTTGATCGTGACCAGTCGCGGGTCCTTGCTCGAGTACTCGTTGTTCGCGAGGTCGGAGCGGGAGACGACGTCGTTGTCCTTCGCGAGGACTCCGACCTGGGCGTCCTCGGACATCAGCCAGCTGAGGAAGTTCCACGACTGCGCGGCCTTCTTGGAGTCCTTGGAGACGCCGATGCCGTCGCCACCGACGAAGGTCGAGTCGCCGCCCTTCGGGCCGGGGATGCCGGACACGCCGACGTCGAACGGGGTGGAGGACAGCAGGGTCGCCGGGTACGGCATGACGCCGACCTTGCCCTCGGTGAAGCCGGCGGTCCAGGTGGGCCCGGCCTCGTCCTTCGAGGAGGGGAGCACCGCGCCGGACTTCCACAGGTCCGCCCACGTGCTGTAGACCTCCTTGGCGCCGTCCTCGGCGAGGAGCGACTCGGTGCCGTCCTCGTTCATGACCTGCTCGCCGTCGGCCCAGACGCTCGGGAACCAGGTGAACACGAGGCAGCCGCCGCAGTTGAGCCCGGTGGCGGTGCCGTAGGTGTCGGGCTTGTTGAGGGCCTGCACGGCCTTGGCGTCCTCGGCGAACTCGGCCAGGGTCGTCGGACCCTGCTCGGGGTCGAGGCCGGCCTCCTTGTACAGCTCCTTGTTCCAGAAGAGCATCGAGAGGTCGAGCACGAACGGGAGGACGTGCTCCTTGTCGTCGGCGGTGCCGGCGGCCAGGTGGCCCTTGTTGATCTCGTCCTTGAAGTCGAGTCCGTCGATGTTGGCGGTGAGGTCCTGGAAGAGGCCCTGCTCGACCCAGTTGGGGACGTAGACGATGTCGGCGGCGAACAGGTCGGGGAGGCTGTCGGAACCGGCTGCCGCGCCGACCTTGGCGACGTAGTCGTCGTTCGGGACGACGGTGAGCTTGACCTGGTTCTCGTGCGAGGCGTTGTAGGCCTCGACGAGGAGCTTGGCCTGCTTCTCCAGTGGGGCGCGGGTCCAGAGCGTGAGCTCGGAACCGTCGTCCACGCCCTCGGGGCCGGCACTGGCGAGCGGCGAGCTCCCACCGCCGCCGGAGGAACAGGCGGCGAGGCCGACGAGGAGGGCGCCGGCGGCGACCACTCCTCCGACCCGCTGCATCCGTCTGGTGTGCGTGCTGCGCATGGTGACTCCTCTGACTCATCGTTGAGCGGACCGGTCGGGTCCGGCGGTGCGGGGAGAAGTTTCGAAACTGTCGAAACGCCTTTCGGTAAAGCTAGCCTGGGATCACGGTAGCGTCAAGAGCGGAATCCGGTAACGTTTCCGGAACGAGAAGGGGGGCGTCATGACCGATGCAGACGCCATGGCCGCAGGCGGGGCCACGAGCGGCAGGGCAGCGACGCTCGGCGACGTCGCCCGCATCGCCGGTGTCTCGATCGCGACGGCCTCGAAGGCCATCAACGGACGCAGCGAGGTCGCACCGAAGACCCGCCAGCGCGTACTCGACGCCGCGAAGACCGTGTCCTTCACGCCCAACGAACTCGCCCGCAGCCTCATCAACGGCCGCACCGGCACCGTCGGCCTCCTCACGAGCGACCTCGAGGGTCGCTTCGTGATCCCGATCCTCATGGGCGCCGAGGACGCGTTCGGCGCCGGACAGGTGAACGTGTTCCTCTGCGACGCGCGTGGGGACGCCATCCGCGAGCAGCACCACTTGAACGCCCTCCTCACCCGGCGCGTCGACGGCATCATCGTCGTGGGCCGCAGCACCGACCCCCGCCCGTCCCTCGGCCACAAGCTGCCCGTGCCGGTCGTGTACGCCTACGCACCGTCCGACGACCCGACCGACGTCTCGATCACGCCCGACAACCGCGACGGCGGTCGGCTCGCCGTCGAGCACCTGATCGCCTGCGGGCGGTCCCGCATCGCGATGATCACGGGCGAGCCCCAGTACGCGGCAGCCCGCGACCGCGTGACGGGTGTGCAGCATGCGCTCGCCGCCGCGGGCCTGGAGCTCGTCGGCACCCCGATGTTCTCGGAGTGGACCGAGCACTGGGGTCGGGATGCCGCGGCCATGCTCCTCGCCCAGCACCCCGAGATCGACGGCATCGTGGCCGGTTCCGACCAGATCGCGCGCGGCGTCCTCGACACCGTCCGCGACCTCGGGCGCGACGTCCCCACCGACGTGGCGGTCGTCAGTTTCGACAATTGGGAGATCCTGGCCACCAACTCGCGTCCGGAACTGTCGTCGATCGACGCCAACCTGCAACAGCTCGGCCGACTCGCCGCCACGCGCATCTTCGAGGCGATCGAGGGCACGGAGGTCGCGCAGGGTGTCGAGTACCTGCCGGGCCGGCTCGTCCTCCGCGGCTCCACGATCCCGAGGCGCTGAGCCATGGACGGTTCGATGATCGGCGCGTTCGTCGCCGTCGCGATCATCGTGGTCGCACTGATCACGATCATCACCCGATCCCGCAGCGGACGCCCGCCGGGCTCGAACCGCGACGGCGGTTCATCCGACTCCGGTATGCCCTTCACCTCGGACGGCGGCCATCACCACTCCGGTGGCGACGGCGGGGACTCCGGCGGCGGAGATTCTGGCGGCGGTGGAGACGGCGGGGGTGGCGGAGGCGACTGAGCGGTCGGCTCCGTGATCACCTCAGCTCGTCAGCGGCGCCGTTGCTGCTTCGAGCGACCCTTCGGCTTCGGGCGCGACTTGCGCTTCGCCGGTGGGACGACCGCGTTCCCCTCGCCCGAGCGCTTCCGGCGCGAGACATCGACGCCGCCCGCCGGCCCGCCGATCCACATCGGGACCTTGCTCAGCCAGCCGGCGACGAAGAACAGTGCTCCGCCGACGACCAGACCGGCGACGCCGATGATCTGCCAGATCGCGTTGTCGAAGACCACCGGCCCCACGGCCTCGCCGTCGGTGAACAGTCCGAACCCGTTGTCGAAGACGACGACGAGGATCGTCAGCCAACCCAAGCCGAACACGGTGCCGGCCACCCATCCCCACCGGGAGATCGCCAGGCCACCGAGGACCGCACCAACGGCCAGCGGTAGGCCGAACGCCACGTACAACACGATGGCGACCCAGGACTCGGCGTCGTCACCGCCGATCGCGGCCCCGACGAGGGCGACGCCGACGAGCAGCACCAGGGATCCGATGAGCGCACCGCTCAGCGTCGAGATGCGCCGACGACTCATGCGGTAGGGGTTGGTGCTGAACGGCTCCCGGTTCGGCATGGATCCATCCTCGACCATGGAAGCCCCCGCCGTCCGCCGGACGACGAGCGCGGCGTCACGATAGCCTCCCTGCATGGGGGAATCACGAGGCGCCCGCGCGCGCCGGAACGCACGCCGGGCGATCGCCATCGGACTCGGCGCGGTCACAGCCGCGGTCCTGCTCACCGGGTGCGGTTCGAGCGCCGGCGCTGACGCGGCGCGGGCGTCGATCGTCGAGGCCGTCGAGGGCCTGCCCGATGTCGAGGACGTCAGTGGAACGGTCGAGGCGTCGAACGGCGGCGGGCTCGAGACGTACTACAACGCCAGGATCACCGTCGAGATGGCCGACGGCGCTCCGCCCGAGTCCTACGCCGACGTCGCGACGGCTGCTGCTCAGGCGACCGACGGCAAGGAATCCGGCGAGGTGATCATCGAGGACGCCGCAGGGGGTTCGGTCCGGTTCGGCACCGGTGCACCGGCGAAGACGATCGATGCGACCGTGACGGCCTGGCGCGAGTGGGCGGCCGACACGGATCCGGTCGCGGTCGATTCGATCCGGGTCGAGCTCGTCGCGACATCCGCCGACGGGGATCGACCCGCATCCTCCGACCTCCAGGTCATGTTCGTCTTCGCCGAACCGCTCGCGCCAGCCACCATCGCCGGCTTCGTCGGGGAGTTCCAGGCCGAGCTCCCGGACCCGCTGGCAGCTGCGGAGACCACGCTCGTCCTGAACAACCCCGAGTCGTCCTCCGGAGCCCCTCGGTTCAGTGCGACCGGCCTCCCCGTCCCGCCCGCCGTACTGGAGACCATCGCGGCAATCGAGGGGACGACCGCCGTCCTCGCGCCCCTCGGTGGCTCGGTGGCCGGCATCGACTGGTACGCGGAGCAGCACGATCGCGGTCTCGACCGGCCCGATGAGCTCATCGTCTCAGTCGCGTTCCCCGAGGACGCACCGCTGGGAGGAGTGCCCCTCGCGGAGCTGCAGGCGAGTCCGCAGTGGGCGGCCTACCAGCAGGTGACGACGCTCGCGAACACCTCGGAGACGGCGATCTCGTTCTCGATGAGCGCCGACAATCCGCGGATCGCCGGCTTCACGGCCCAAACATGCGGCAGCGCTGACGACGAGCTGGATCCACCACGCGACCCCAGCGAGGCCGACCAGGCGATCGCCGCCTGGTGGCTGGCTCAGGCACCCGCCTGCCCCGGCGTCGGCCGCCACGAGTGAGCGGCAGCGCGATGAAGAGCACCTCAGCACGCTCTCGAGCCTGGTTGGCGCTGTCCTGGAGCACCTCCGCACTGAGTGCGGCGTTCCTCGCGGCGGGCGTCGTGAGCATCTCGACCTACGCGTCGTTCCTCGACTTCCCACAGGACGATCCCAGCTGGATCACCCACCACGAGTGGCTCGCGTCCACCGGCACGGCCGCACTGGTGATTGGCGCCGTGCTCGCGGTGTGCAGCGTCACCGCGTTCATCCTGTGGCAGGTCGCGCTCCCTGCGAAAGAGTCCGACCGGAATTGACGCAAGTCAGCACGGCGTGGTCCCTGTCCTCGTCCGAATCCTCGTCGACACGATCGGACGCCGATTGAGAAACTGATCCCATGTACTCCGAGCGTGTCTTCCTCTACGGCGAAGCGCTGTGGCGCTCAGAAGACAGCGCGGGCGGGGCGGTCGTCCCGGCCGACGGCTGCGTTGACCTGATCCTCCGCGACGGCCGGGTCGAGGTGGCCGGACCGTCCACACGGTGGCTCGCCACCGGTCGCGACGGGGCCACCGGGTCGTTCGGATTCAGGATGCAGCCCGGTCGGGCCAGGCTCCTGCTCGGCATCGATCTCGCAGCGATCGCGGATCAGCTCGTGCCGCTCGACGACGTCACCGATCGTCGGACCGCGGCACGGTTGCGCGAGGCGATGATCCCGCTCGAAGCCGGGCCCGCCCCGGTCGGCACGCTCGAGGCGTTCGCCGTCCAGCTTGCGGCGTCGAGTCGCTGGGCGGACGCCGTCCGCCGAGCGGCGTCCGAGGCGGCTCCGGCACGAGACGTCGCCAGCACGCTGAGCGGATCTGAACGCTCCTTCCGGCGTCAGATGCTCGTCACGTTCGGGTACGGCTACACCACCCTCGTGCGCCTGGAACGGTCTCGACGAGCTCGGACGCTGCTCCGCTCGGGTATGCCCATCGCCGATGTCGCCGCCGAGGCAGGATATGCGGATCAACCCCATCTCTCCCGCGAGTTCCGCCGGCTCGTCGGCTCGAGCCCCGCTCAGTTCGTGTCGAGCGCGGCGTAGAGGTCGACGGAGTTCCCGTCCGGATCGAGCAACGTCGCATACCGCTGTCCCCACACGGCATCCCAGGGCTCGACGTGCCCGGCGTATCCGGCATCGACGAGTGCGGCGAAGGTGGCGTCGACGGTCGCTGGACTCCCTTGGTCGAAGGCGAGCGCGATCCGGTGTCCACCAGTTGCCGGGGTGAAGGAGGGGTCGAAGCCGCGGATCGTCGCGACCGTGTCCCAGGCGAGCGTCACGCCGCCGTCGAGGACGGCGTCTACATGGGGAGCGTCGTCCTGGTCCGGCCCGACGGGCACACCCAGGGTGCGGTAGAAGGCGAGGGAGGCCGCCATGTCGTTGGTCACGATGCCGATGAAGCCGAGTTTCAGTGTCATGGTTCCACCGTACGAGCGGGCGACGGCGGGGTCATGAACAGAACGGCCACGCTGCGCTCGCCACTGGCCCAAATCTCCTCGGTCAGCGCCCGGCGAGATCTCCGAGGCGCCGGCGCATTCCGCGGAGGACGTCGATGAGGAGCACGTCGTCCGGGCCGGCCAACCACTGCTCGAGGGCGGCGTCGAAGAGGGCGGACCCGATGGATGCGGCGAGCGCCGCGTCGGCCGACGTCACACCACTCGACACCAGGGCGTCGCGCATGGTGTCGGAGAGCACGGCGGACTTCAACCGTTCCCGCTCGCGGAGTTGCGGTTCCGATCGGATGATCGTCCGACGGGCGGCGATGTCGTCCCGCCAGCGTTGCAGCTCGCCCGCCGCGACCGTCTCAAGGCCCGACATCACGAGCGCGAGCGGGTCGAGCCCGGGCGGCGCCATCGCGACCAGCCGACCGACGACCGCCGGCAGCTCCCGTTCACGGAGGAAGAGGACGTCGCGCTTGTCGGCGAAATGCCGGAAGAAGGTGCGCGTCGTGAGGCCGGCGGCTTCGGCGATCTCCGGGACCGTGGTGGCCGAGAAGCCACGCTCGGCGAAGAGCTCCATCGCAGCGCTCTCGAGTCGGAGAGCCGCATCGGGTGCCCAGCGTGCCATGCGATCAGGCTAGCGGATGACACGACGTGTCGTCAGGTGTACAGTGATGGCACGACGTGTCATCGACCGGATGCCCGTCGTCCCGATCCCCTTGGAGTCCGCATGTCGACGAACACCGCAGCCTGGCTGCCAGCACACCGCGCAGACCTCGTCGTGGGTCCCGCCGCGATGCACGAGCCGGGCCCGGGAGAGCTCCTCGTCCGGAACCGCGCGGTGGCCGTGAACCCGCTCGACGACGTGAAGCAGTGGACCGGGAACCTCATGTACCGCTGGCTCCCCAGCCCCGCCGTGCTCGGCGAGGACGTCGCCGGCGAAGTCGTCGCCATCGGGCAGGGTGTCCATCGCTTCGCGGTCGGAGACCGGGTCGTCGCCTACGCCGTCGGCATGGAACGCGGCCGACGCCACGAGGCCGAGGGCGGGTTCCAGCAGTACACGGTCGTCCGAGCCGACCTCGCAGCCCCTATCCCGGCGGACCTGCGCGACGAGGACGCCGTCGTCCTCCCACTCGCGATCTCCACCGCCGCGACCGCCCTCTTCCAAGCGGACCACCTGGCGCTCCCCCACCCCTCCGAGCACCCCGCCCCGACCGGGACGACCGTCGTCGTGTGGGGAGGCGCCACGAGCGTCGGGAGCAACGCCATCCAGCTCGCCGTCGCGTCCGGCCACCGCGTCGCCACGACCGCGTCACCCCACAACCACGACCGCATGCGAGCCCTCGGGGCCGAGATCGTCCTCGACTACCGCAGCCCGACCGTCGTGGCCGACCTCATCGATGCCCTGGCCGGCTCGGACGTCGCCGGCGTCCTGGCCGTCGGCACCGGTTCAGCGGAACCGTCGGTCGCCGTGGCCGCGGCGACCGGCGCCCGACGCGTCGCGCTCGCCAGCCCCTCGGTGTCCTTCGGCTCCCTACCGCGTCGTGGCGGTCCGAGCCTGGCGTTCGTGCGCACCATGAGCCGACTGGTGGCGGCGAACGTCGCCCTCCAGCTCCGCGCGCGCCGGGCCGGTGTCACCGCTCGCTACGTCTGGGGCAGCTCGCTCATGACCAACGAGGTCGGCCCGATGCTCTGGGAGGACTACCTGCCCGGCGCACTCGCCGCGGGCCGGCACGTCTGCGCACCCGCACCGGAGGTGGTCGGCGAGGGCCTCGAGGCGATCCAGCCCGCCCTCGACCGCGTCCGCGCCGGGGTCTCGGCGCGGAAGCTCGTCGTCCGGTTGTAGCGGCCGGCAGAGCTTGCGGACGGCGGCGTGCGAAGGTGGAGCATGCTCTCGCCGCAGTCACTCCCCGAAGCCGACCGCCGCCTCGTCGCCGCCTGGGCCGCCGATTGCGCCGAACGGGTCCTGCCGCTCTTCGAGGCGGAGGCGCCCGACGACGACCGTCCGCGTGACGCCATCGCGCGGGCGCGGGCCTTCTCGGCCGGCGAGCTGGATGCGGCCGGAGAGATCCGCCGACGCTTCGTCGCGAACCGCGCCTCGCAGGTGGTCACCGCGCCCGCAGCCAAGGCCGCCGCCTGGTCTGCCGGGCAGGCGGCCGGTGTCGCGCACATGGGCGCGCATGCGCTGGGCGCCGCCGCCTACGCCGCGAAGGCCGCCGAGCTGGACCACCCCGGCGCCGGTGCGACCGAGATCGCCTGGCAGCTCGAGCACGCGAGCGGCCCCGTCCGGTCCGCCCTCCGTCTCCTCCCCCTGCTCGGCACCGACCCGTCGGGCCCGCTCGGTTCCGGGTTGTTGGCCTCCGGTGTCCTCGGCGCGAACATCCGCGCTCTCCAGGACGGCCTGCACCGACGCCCCGACGTCACGGCGCTCGAGCTCGTCGGAGGCGCAGAGCCGGTCCGGGTCGAGCTGCACGACGCCGACCCGTACTGGCCCGAGCGGTACCGCGAGCACCGGCGGCGCATCCTCGACGCCCTCGGGGCCGACGCGGTGGCGATCGAACACATCGGCTCGACCTCGGTGCCTGGACTCGCCGCGAAGCCGATCGTCGACCTCGTGGTCGCCGTGGAGGACATCACGGCGGAGGAGGACTACCTCGACCCGCTGCTGGCCGCGGGCTACGTGCTGCGCGTCCGCGAGCCCCGCCATCGGATGGTCCGGACGCCGGAGCGCGACGTCCACGTGCACCTCTACGAACAGGGCGCGCCGGAGATCGACGAGTACCTGCTCCTCCGCGACCACCTGCGCGCCGATACCGACGACCGCGCGTTGTACGAGCACACCAAGCGGGAGCTGCTCAGCCGGTCGTGGGACGACATGAACGACTACGCCGACGCGAAGACCGAGGTCATCCTCGCGATCAAGGCGCGGGCGCGGCGGACCGGGGACGCACCGGCGGGATGACGACCCCGGTCACGACCGCCGCCGTCTTGACGCCGACGCAGAGGCTGATGAAGACCGTGAGCGCCGCCGTGACCGCCGAGCCCTCGAGCGTCGCGAGGGAGACCAGCCCCACGGTTCCGGGCACGAGCATGAGCAGCGCAGGCTGGAACGTGACGTTGGACGGCACCGCCGCCGAGTAGCGCTCGACGATGCGCGCGACGACGAACACGATCCCGGCGGTGAGTCCCGTCGCGACCGCGTTCCCCACGAGGGGCGCGAACAGGACGATGCCCGCATAGGTCAGCGCCATCACGCAGATCGTCAGCAGCGTCAGGGAGCGACCGGAACCGAACGCGATCCCGATGCCGGCCGCGAGCATCACGACGCCGATCCAGGTGAACCAGAGCGGCGGGATCGCCTCCCAACCGACGAGGTCCGTGGTGCCGCGGCCGAGTTGGCCGACGAGCGCCGTGGAGTCGGGGTCGATCGACAGGCCGGTGAGCAGCGCCCCGGCCGAGATGCCGGCCGCCATGAAGGCGAGGACGATCAACCCGTACATGAGGCGTGCCGAACCTGTCACGATGTCGGTCGCGGTCAGTTCCAGCAGGGCGTTCGTGATGAGCGCCCCGGGCACGAGGATCGCGATGGGCGCGCAGACGGCGAAGAGCGGCACTGGGCCGAGGTCCATCGCCGAGGCGAGCGTCCCGACGAGCGTCGTCGACACGAACGCCGTCACGAACGGGGCGATCGCGACCGCTCCCCGCCACCGCGCCAGCAGGGTGATGACGAGGCCGACGAACGCGCCGACGAGCATCGAGGCGACGATCGCCCACCACGGGCAGCGGAACAGCAGGGCGAGTCCCCCGGCGAGCAGTAGGTTCCCGACCACCCAGTGCATCGAGGCGTGGGGTCGGGGCGTCTCCCGGATCGCCTGGACCCGCGCCGGCAGGTCGCCCACCGGCCAGTGCCCGAGCTCGAGTTCGCGCATGAGCCGGTTCGCCCGGGCCGCGCCGCGGAACGACAGCTCGCCGTGCGTGTTGCCGACCGCGAGCACCGCGCCCGTGTGCACGTCGTTGACGATGATGAGCTGCGGTAGCACCGAGAAGGCGAGGCCCTCGTCACCCGATGCGGCCGTCGCCCGCTCCAGGGAGTCGCGGACGTCCGTGACGGAGGTGCCCGCGTCGAGGAGCAGGCAGCCGAGCGCACTGTACGCGTGCGCAGCGGTCCTGCGGTGTCCCTCGGTAGCGGCGTCGTCACTCATCCCGCCAACGCTACGCGAGATGGGGACGTGTCCCCATCGCGGTGGCGCCACCGCCCCCGCTACCGTTGATCAGGCGGTCCGGGGGTCGGGCCGTGATGAGACGGTGGGGGCGGCAATGCGCAGGTTCGGGACGGTGGCGATCGCAGGGGCCGCCATGATGATGGCGTTGACGGGATGCGCAGGGGGCGCCGATGACGCAGGCGACTCGGGCGACAACGCCGCGTTCGCGAAGGAGGCCTGCACGGGCTGGAGCGAGATGCTCGCCGCGGACGACGCCGACAACGACGTCCTCAGCTCGCTCATGGACGTCCGCAGCGCGGACCGCACGGCAGAGGACGGCCCGGTCCAGAAGCAGGCGATCCTCGACGCCGCGAACGCGCACGTCGCCACCATCCAGGCTGCACGGGACGCCGTCGCCGACAACCCGCCCGCGGGCGAGGACGCCAAGGCGATCGTCACGGCCTTCACCGACCACTACGACGCCCGCATCGAGATCGCCGAAGCACGCATCGCCGAGTTCGAGGAGTTCCCCACCGTCCTGGAACGCAACTACGACCAGGTCATCACGGAATCGCAGGAGGTCCTGAAGGACATCGGCGAGTACGGCGACGGCCAGCCCGACGGTTTCCCCTTCGGCGACATCGAGGACCAGAAGGTCATCACCGCCCTCGACGAGGAGAGCAGCTGCGAGGACGTCATCAACGTCTTCTAGGACTCGGCCGCAGAGTGGACGGGGCGCAAGCCCTTGTCGGCCCGTCAGCCGTCCTGGCATCGTCGTCGACACGTCGCGCGTGCGGCGCCCGGCGACGAGGAGGCAGCATGGCGGACGTACGAGTGGGTGACCGGGTGTCGTGGGGCACCTCGCAGGGTCGGACGCAGGGGAAGGTCGTGGAGCGGAAGACCGCCGACTTCCAGTTCGACGGCCAGCACTTCACGGCGTCGACCGACGAGCCCGCGTTCATCGTGGAGTCGGAGAAGACGGGCGCGAAGGCCGCTCACAAGGGCTCGGCGCTGCGCGTCCTGACGTCCTAGGCGTCCCTCGCGCACACGGCGGCCCGGCTGGGCGTAGCGTTGCCCCATGACCGTCGTGATCGCCTTCCTGGCCAACGTCATCGTCGCCATCGCGAAGTCCATCGTCGCCGCACTGACCGGCTCGGCGTCGATGCTCGCGGAGGCGGCACACTCGTGGGCCGACGCGGGGAACGAGATCTTCCTGCTCATCGCCGACAAACGCGCCGACAAACAGCGGGACGCCGCCCATCCGCTCGGGTACGGCCGAGACGCGTACATCTTCTCGCTGTTCGCCGCCTTCGGGATCTTCACCGTCGGTGCGGTCGTCTCGATCCAGCACGGCATCCAGAGCCTCACCGCTCCGGAGGCGATGGAGAATTACGCCCTCAGTTACCTCGTGCTCGGCGTCGCCTTCCTCCTGGAGGGCTTCTCGTTCACGCAGTCGATCCTCGAGGGCCGCCGCACGGCGAAGAAGTACGGCCGCGGGTTCTTCGACTACATCGTGAACGGCTCCAACACGACGCTCCGCTCGGTCTTCTTCGAGGACTCCGCGGCACTGCTCGGCCTCATCATCGCCGGTGCCGGCATCGGCCTCCACCAGGTGACCGGCGACCCGGTCTGGGACGCGATCGGCTCGATCGCGATCGGTGTGCTGCTCGGCGGGGTCGCGCTCCTGCTCATCAACCGCAACCGGCGCTACCTCCTCGGGGCCTCGCCGAGCCCCGCCTACCGGGCGCAGACGATCACCGCGCTCCTGGCGCACCCCGAGATCGAGCGGGTCACGGCCCTGTACCTCGAGTTCAGTGGCCCGGAACGGCTCTTCCTCGTCGCGTCCGTCGACCTCGTCGGCGACGACCGGGAGAACGACGTCGCGCGGCAGCTCCGCCGACTCGAGGGCGACCTCGAGCAGGACGCCCTCATCGGCAAGGCCGTGCTCACGCTCTCCGTGAGCGACGAGGCGTCGATCACCGCCTGAGCGCCCGGCCCGCACCCGCGCTCTCACCCGCGCGGGTCGGCGACGGGTCAGGCGCCGAACAACCGCTTCGAGGCGATCTCGGCACCCTCGACGAGCGCGCCGAGCTTCGCCCAGGCCACGTCCGTCGCGACGAACTCGTAGCTCGCGAACGTCGAGAGACCGCAGTCGGTGCCGGCGATCACGCGGGTCGGATCACCGACCGCCTCCGCGACCTCGACGATGCGGTTCGCGACGACCTGCGGGTGCTCCAGGTAGTTGGTGGTGACGTCGATGACGCCCGGGATGAGCAGCGCCCCCTCGGGCAGTGGGTGCTCGCGGAACGCCGGAGCCTCGTGCTGGTGCCGCGGGTTGCCGAGCGGGATGCTGAACGCGCCGACGTTCGCCCGGTACAGGTGTGGGAGGAGCACGTCGACGGGGACGTCGTCCTGGTGCGGCCCCTGCCAGTTGCCCCAACAGACGTGCAGCCGGACCTGCTCGCGAGGGATGTTCCGGATGGCGTGGTTGAGGGCGTCGATGTGGAGGTCCACCGCCGCGAGGAACTCCTCGAGCGTCGCATCGCCGAACTGGATGACCCGCTCCATGGCGAGGTCCGGGGCGTCGAGCTGCAGGACGTGGCCCCGGGCGACGATCGCCTCGTACTCGACCCGCAGTTCCTCGGCGAGTGCGAACACGTACGCGCGGTCGTCGCCGTAGTGGGGGTTCGCCGCGTCGAGGAGCAGGGTCGTCGACACGATCCCCGGCGTGGCCGCGGAGAAGAAGGTGCCGGCGGGCACCCGCCCCTGGGCCGCCTGCACGGCGAGCTCCCGGTCGAAGCCGTCGAGATCGGAGGTGATGCCCGAAAGCGTCGGGTCGTACGTGAGGAGGCCCTGCGCCATCGGCGGGTCCCAGACCCGCGCGACGTCGGCGCCCTCGACGATCTGCTTGGCCTGGAAGGCGGCGTAGTCCGGGAACGCCAGGGAGTCGAGCGTCGGCTTCCGGTGCCCTGCGCCGCCGAAGCCCTCGATGCGTTCGAGAACGTAGGTCGAGAACCCGACGCGCGGGACCTCGCCGTCGTTGATGAGGTCGAGGCCCGTCGCGAGCTGGGCGGCGACCGTTGCGGCCACCGCCTCCGCCGCGACCTCCTCCAGCTCCGCGACGTCGAACGCGCGCCGCTGGTCCCGGGCGACGAGCAGCCGGGTCAGCTCGGGCGTGCGCGGCAGACTCCCCGCGTGAGTGGTCAGGATGCGGTCGGTCATGCGTGAGCTCCTCGATGCTTGGCGCGGGTGGGCGCGGACGGAACCGTCGGGCGCCGGTCCCACGATGCCGCATCGCCCAGCGGGCCGCCAGCCTCATCGCTCCCGGTTACGCCAGCCGGGGGGGGGNNAGAGTTCGCGCTGCTCGTCGTCCGTCTGGAGGAGCCACCCGGTCTTCGTCGCGCCGCGGTACTGGCCGCTCACGAGGTCGGCGCACCACGCGCGTCCGTCGAAGGCCCACCGCACGAAGCTCGCCTCGCTGCCCTTGCGCAGGAGCGGACGTTCGCGTTCTACCTGACTCATGTGTTCCATCTCGACGGTGGCTGACATATCTCCCCACCGTATCGAGGAATGCCGTCGGTGAACAGACTCGGGTAAGCTCCTTGCGTTTCCGGGCCGGTTGGCCGAAAATACCCGGTCGCGCCCGGAAGCAGCGGACCGCTCGGGGCTCCCGAAGCGACCATCCGATCACCGGGCCTGTCGCCTCAGCGCTCAGTTCAGGAACACCCGCAGCGCCTCGTCGGTGAGCGGGCGGTCCGCGAACACGAGCCGCACGGCATCGGGATCAGGGTTGCCCGCGTCGGGGCCGCGCCAGACGACCTCCAGACCGGCACGCTCTGCAGCCCGCCGGGACCCCTCGTTGTGCTCCAGGAGGAATGCGACGACCGGCAGATCCGGTGCCGACGCCGATGCCGCGGCCCGCGCTGCCGAGATGAGCTCCTGGGCGTATCCGCGCCCCCAAGCAGCGGGCGCCAGGCGGTAATACAGGTTCCAAGCGACCCCACCGCGAAGACTCGGGCCCCCGATGCCGATCAGCGAACCCGTCGCGGTGTCGCGCGCCACCCACACGTCGAGCCCGTTGGTGTCCCATCCGTTCTGATAGCGGCCGATCAGTTCCCGGGTCTCCTCGAGCGAGGTGTGGCGAGCGGAGGGCAGATGCGTCCACACCGCGGGGTCGGCGTGGAGGTCGTGGAGCTCCGGCAGGTCGTGCTCGGAGGGGCGCGCGAGCGTCAATCGTTCCGTCAGGGTCGGCGAAGTCGCGTCGGTCATGCCGTCCATTCTGCTCTGGTCGCTGTCCACCCCGACTCGATACCCTGTCCGCATGGCCGCGAAGAACGAACCGATCTCCGCACGTGCCTGTGCGATCCTCAGTGTCACCATCGCCGCCTTCTCCATCTTCCTCGTCGCCTCGACGGCGAGGGACGGCGGATCGTGGACGTTCTCGGTGCTCGCCTGCTTCGTGCCCCTGCTGTTCGCAGCCCAGGGCATCAGGATGAGCCGCCAACCCGGCGCACGGTGGCCCACCTTCAGTCTGATCGGGTCGATCGTCGGGGCCATCCTGGGGCTCGTGTCCTTTGGCGCGTTCGCCTGGCTGCTCGTGCGCTCCTGAGCGCAGCGCCGCCGCGTAGAGTCATCCCACCGTCACCACCACCATCGAAAGAGGGCCATGCGTCTGCACGTCGAGGAACGCGGGCACGGACCCGTCCGCATCGCCCTCATCCACGGGTTCCTGGCCGACGGCGCCGCCTGGACCGACGTCGTCGCCGCCTCCGATCCGGAGCGGTACACGTTCCTGCTCGTCGATCTGCGCGGCCACGGCGCCAGCCCTCGCGCCGATCGGGCACGCGGCGAGCGCTACGACCTCGCCTCGCTCGCAACCGACCTGGTCGAGACGCTGCCGACCGGCCTCGACGCGATCGTGGGTCATTCGCTCGGTGGTCGGGTCCTCGCCGACATCGTGGAACCGCTCCGCCCGGCGCGCGCGGTCTACCTCGACCCGGGATTCGGGCTGAAACTGCCCGGCCGCGGCCTCGGAGCCCGACTGTTCTGGAACATCCCCGGCCTGCCCTGGCTCCTGGCCTGGCTCTACGACCGCACAGATCCCGCGACGGGTCCCGCGAACGTCGCGCTCGCGGAGGCCGCCCACGCCGCGTGGGACCGGTCGATGGTCGCAGAGGTCTTGCGGGACGTCGCCGCGAACCCCGTGACGCCGGCCGCGCCGGTCGTCCCTTCGACGCTAGTGCTGTCCGACGACGCCAAGCTCGTCGTCCCGAGCAGGGACGTCCCGCATTACGCGCAGCTGGGCTGGACGGTGACCCGGTTCCCGGCGATCCGCCACGACATGATGGGGCTCGACGGAGCACGGACCTTCGAGGTCATCCAGCGCGCGCTCTGAGGTGGCAAGCCAGCGATCACCGCCCCCGGTCGCTGAGCCCCCTCCGGTCACTGAGCCTGTCGAAGTGCGCACGGAGAACGTCGCCCTTCGACAAGCTCAGGGACCGGGTGGGGAGAACTCAGAGACCGGGTGTCGAGGACTCATGGACCGGGTGGGGACAGCTCCGCGTCCGGATTGTGCAGAGTGCTGATTTCGAGAGCTCATTCCTGCACGATGCACATCGTGCTGCGATCAGGACGTCAGTACCGTTGCGGCAACCCGCACCGCTCCTCCCCCACCTTCAGGAGACCTCCATGGCTCGCATGGCACACGCAGACGACTTCGCCCTGTCCCGCGTCCGACCCGACGCACAAAAGCCCTGGTTCGGCATCGCCGTCCAGCGGTTCGGCCAGGTGTCGGCCCTGTCCCAGTTCCTCCTCGGCGCGACCCTCGGCTACAGCATGACCTTCGGCGAGGCCTTCCTCGCCCTCCTCCTCGGCTCGATCATCCTCGAAGTCATCATGTGCATCGTCGGCATCATCGGCCAGAAGGAGGGCCTCAACACCGCCCTCCTCGCCCGATGGACCGGCTTCGGCGAGGTGGGCGCCTCGCTCGTCGGCCTCGCGATCGGCATCAGCCTCATCGGCTGGTTCGGCATCCAGAGCGCCATCTCCGCCGAGTCGCTCGATGCCCTCCTGCCGGGCTTCATGCCGGTGTGGGCTTGGAGCCTCATCTTCGGCCTCGCCGTCACGGCCATCGTCGCCTATGGGTTCAAGGGCATGCAGTGGCTCGCGAACATCACCGTGCCGCTGTTCCTCATCCTCGTCGGCTGGTCGATCATCAGCGAACTCACCAAGCACGACTTCATGGAGCTCGTGACCGGCCCGGCCCCCGGCCCGACCATGAGCGTGTGGGCGGGCACCGGGATCGTCGCCGGCGGCCTCATCGTCGGGGCGATCATCACCGCCGACATGACCCGCTTCAACCGCTCCCGCGCCGACGTCATCAAGCAGACCGTCGTCGGTGTCTCGCTCGGCGAGTTCGTCATCGGCCTCTCGGGCGTCCTGCTGGCACACGCCGCCGCCTCGGGCAACGTCGTCGCGATCGTCACCTCCTCGGTCGGCCTCATCGGTCTCATCATCGTCATCACCGGCACCCTGAAGATCAACGACTGGAACCTGTACTCCTCGACCCTCGGCCTGGTCAACTTCATCTCCACCGCCTTCGGCAAGAACCTCAACCGGGTGACCACGACGATCGTCCTCGGCGTCGTCGGCTCGATCCTCGCCGCCGTCGGCATCCTCGGCCAGTTCTCCGGCTTCCTCATCATCCTCGGTGTCGCGTTCCCGCCCATCGCGGGCATCATGGTCGCCGAGTACTTCATCGTGAAGCGTTGGCGCGGTGAGCTCGACGAGACCCGCGCGTCCGGTCGCCTGCCCACGACGGCACCGCGCATCGTCCCCGCGACGATCATCATCTGGGCCGTGTCCGCGATCACCGGCTACTTCGTCACCTGGGGCATCCCCGCCGTCCTCTCCCTCATCCTCTCGATGGTGCTGTACATCGCCGCCGGGAAGCTCGGCTGGGTCCGCGGGGTCGGCGTCGCCCACACCTCGCAGATCGCAGCCGACGTGCCGACGGACAGCCCAGCCACCGCCGCCAACTGATCCACCGCGCACCTCCAGCGCACGTTCCACCGCACCGACAGAAAGCGAACCCCTCATATGCACATCGGTATCGATGTCGGCGGCACCAACACCGACGCCGTGCTCATGGACGGCACCACCACCCTGGCTGCCGTGAAGCACGCGACCACCCCGGACGTGACCGACGGGATCGTCCAGGCGATCGGCGAACTGCGGGGCGGACACCACTTCGACGGTGAGCAGATCACCGCGGTGATGATCGGGACGACGCACTTCATCAACGCCCTCGTGCAGGCCAAGCGCCTGGCACCGACCGCGGCACTCCGGCTCGGTCTGCCGGCGACGCGGGCCCTGCCGCCGCTCGTCGACTGGCCGGCCGAGCTCGTCGAGGCGATCAGCGCTCGCAGCTACCTCGCGCACGGTGGCTACGAGTTCGACGGCCGCCCCATCTCCCCGATCGACCCCGACGAGCTGCGGGCGCACGCCGAGGACATGCGGGCGAACGGCATCCGCTCCGTCGCGATCTCCTCCGTCTTCAGCCCGGTCAACCACGACCTCGAGGTCGAGGCGGCACGGATCGTCGGCGAGGTCCTCGGACCCGACGTCGCGATCTCGCTCTCGCACGAGATCGGGCGGATCGGCCTCCTGGAGCGGGAGAACGCGACCATCATCAACGCGGCGCTGCGCGAACTCGCCTCGGAGATCGTCGACGGCCTCACCGCCGCCGTCCGGAAGCAGGGCATCGAGGCGCCCATCTTCCTCAGCCAGAACGACGGCACGCTCATGGACGAGGACTACGTGCGCCTCTACCCGGTCGCCACCTTCGCCTCCGGCCCGACCAACTCGATGCGCGGTGCCGCTTTGACGAGCGGCCTCGCGACCTGCGCGGTCGTCGACATCGGCGGCACCACGGCCGACATCGGCCTCCTCATCAACGGCTTCCCCCGCGAGACGGCGAACGAGGTCAAGGTCGCGGGCATCCGCACGAACTTCCGGATGCCCGACGTGCTCTCGATCGGCATCGGCGGCGGCAGCATCGTCGACGAGGAGACGGCCGAGGTCGGGCCGGCGTCCGTGGGCTACAAGCTCATGACGGAGGCTCTCGTCTTCGGCGGCGACACCCTCACGGCGACCGACATCGCGGTGGCCGCCGGTCGCGCCTCCATCGGCGACGCCTCGAAGGTCGCGCACCTCGACCCGGCCTTCGTGGAGCGCGTGCTCGCCCGTATCGGCGAGCGCATCGCCGAGGCCGTCGACCGCATGCGGACCTCCCCCGAGCCCATCCCTGTGGTGGCGGTCGGCGGCGGGTCGATCCTGCTGTCCGACGAACTCCCCATCTTCGGCGCCGTCCACCGGCCCGACAACTACGCCGTGGCCAATGCCATCGGTGCTTCCATCGCGCAGGTCGGCGGCGAGATCGACAAGGTCTACGCCATCGAGCCCGGTCGGCGCGAGGAGGCCATCGCCGAGGTCCGTACCGAGGCGATCGACAAGGCGATCGCGGCCGGCGCCTCCCCCGCGTCGGTCGCGATCGTCGATTTCGACGAGGTCCCCATCCCGTACCTGCCGGGCAACGCGACCCGGATCCGCGTGAAGGCCGTCGGCGACCTCGACATGGGAGGCCTCCGATGAGCTGGACGATCACCGCCGAGCTCATCCCCGGCCTCGCCCGTGGGGCGGCCGTCCTCGGGACCGGCGGCGGCGGCGACCCGTACATCGGCGCCCTGCTCGCCGCCCAGGCCCTCCGCGAGCACGGCGACGTCACCGTCGTCACCCTCGACGAGGTCCCCGACGACGCGCTCGTCCTCACCGTCGCGATGATGGGGGCACCGACCGTCATGGTCGAGAAGCTGCCGAGCCTCACCGAGGTGGTCGCGCCCGTCCACGCCCTGAGCGCCTCGCTCGGACGCCCCGTCACCCACGTCGCCTGCGCAGAGGTCGGCGGCGTCAACTCGACCATCCCGATCGCCGCAGCGGCCGCCCTCGGCCTCCCGCTCATCGACGCCGACGGCATGGGCCGGGCCTTCCCCGAACTGCAGATGGTCCTCCCCACCCTGTACGGGATCGACGCCTCGCCCCTGGCGTTCAGCGACGAGAAGGGCAACACCGGCGTCCTCACCACCGTCGACAACAGCTGGACGGAGCGGATCGCCCGCGTCGCCTGCGTGGAGATGGGGTGCTCGGTGATGATCTCCGGTTTCCCCATGTCCGGCGCCCAGGCCCGTGAGGCGCTCGTCGCCGACTCGTTGTCGCTGTGCCGCGAGATCGGCGACGGCATCACAGCTGCGCGCGAGGAGAAGGCCGACGCCGTCACGCGCACCGTCGAGCTGCTCGGCGGACGCGAACTGTTCGCCGGCAAGGTCGTCGACGTCGAACGCGCGACCACGACGGGGTTCGCCCGCGGGCGCGCGCGGATCGACGGTACGGGTGCCAGCCTGGAGCTCTCCTTCCAGAACGAGCACCTGATCGCCGCCCTGGACGGCGTCACGCTCGTGACGACCCCCGACCTCATCATGGTGCTGGAGCACGACTCCGGTGAGCCGATCACGACGGAGGGTCTGCGCTACGGCCAGCGTGTCCGGGTGATCGCCGCCCCGAGCGACGAACGCTGGCACAGTCCAGCGGCCCTCGCGATGGTCGGTCCGGGCTACTTCGGCTACGACGTGGCCTCGCACCGCTTCGACGGCACGACGGAGACCCCGGTCGACGAGACTCCGGAGGTCGCCGCATGAGCTGGACCCTGACCGCCGCAGACCTCCCCGACCTCGCTCGCGGCGCCACGCTCCTCGGCACGGGCGGCGGCGGCGACCCCTACATCGGCATGATGCTCGTGAAGCAGGTGCTCGGCGATCGCAGCATCACGATCCTCGACCCCGACGAGCTCGACGACGACCTGTTCGTCATCCCCACCGCACAGATGGGCGCACCGACCGTCATGGTCGAGAAGATCCCCGCGGGGTTCGAGCCGACGCTCGCACTCCGCACGCTCGAGGAGCACCTCGGCCGCACGGCCGACGCGACCATGCCGATCGAGTGCGGTGGCATCAACTCGATGATCCCGCTCATCGTCGCCGCCGAGACCGGGCTGCCGGTCGTCGATGCCGACGGCATGGGTCGGGCGTTCCCGGAGCTCTCCATGGAGACCTTCGCGGTCTACGGGGTGCACGGATCGCCGCTGGCCATCGCAGGCGAACGCGGTGAGCGCGTGATCATCGACACCGGCGACGACGACCGCCAGATGGAGTGGCTGGCCCGTGGCATCGCCATCCGGCTCGGCGGCGTCGCCCACATCGCCGAGTACGCGATGAGCGGGGCGGATGTCCGGCGCACCGCGGTGCCGAGGACCATCTCGATGGCGCTCGCCCTCGGCCGCGCGATCCGGGTCGCGCGCGAGGAGCACCGGTCGCCGTTCACCGCCATCGCCGACACCCTGTCCACGACGCTCTACTCCCACATGCGGGAGCTGTTCGTGGGGAAGGTCGCCGATGTGGAGCGCCGCACCACGGAGGGCTTCGCGAAGGGCACGGCCGTCATCTGGTCGACGGATCCGGCGAGCTCCGAACGCCTCGAGATCTCCTTCCAGAACGAGAACCTCATCGCCCGGTGGAACGGTGAGGTCGTGGCGATCGTGCCGGACCTCATCTGCATCGTCGACCACGAGACCGCGGAGCCGATCACCACGGAGGGCCTGCGCTACGGCCAACGGGTGCGGGTGCTCGGGATCTCGACGCCGGCACTCATGCGCACCCCCGACGCCCTCCGCGCGTTCGGTCCGAGTGCCTTCGGGCTGTCGGAGCCGTTCGTCCCCGTGGAGGGCGAGGCGGCTGCCGCAGAAGCCGCTGAGGCGTTCGGCGGCGGGCAGGCGGTCCGAGCCTAGGCTGGTGCCATGCCGACCACCCTCGAGCACGATCGACTCCGCGCGCTGGCGACGGGGTTCGCGATCCTGGGCTCCGGCGGCGGCGGCGCGACCACGATGCTCGAACTGGTGCTGTCCGACCCCGGCGTCTGGCCGTTCGAACTGCACGCGGTCGACGACCTCGACCCGGCGACGCCGTGCCTCGCCCTCGGCTTCGTCGGATCCACGCTGCTCCTCGGTGAGCGGCTGCCGGGCACCGATCCGTTCGGGCGCCTGATCGGCGCCGCCGAACGCTGGCTCGGCCACCGGATCCCGGCGATCTGCTCGCTCGAGGGTGGCGGGGTCAACGGACTCACCCCGTTCGCGTTCGCCGCCGACCGCCTGATCGTCGACGCCGACCTCACCGGTCGCGCCGTGCCGTCGCTCGACCAGATGTCGTTGCTCGTCGACGAGGTCCCGGGCATCGTCGTGACCTGCGACACGGGCGGCGGGGGTGTCGCCCTCGTCGAGACGGAGCGCGCCCTCGACATCGAACGGGTTGTGCGCGCCGCCATCGTGCAGGCGGGTGGGAGCGGCGGGATGGTCTACGCCGGGTTCACCGTCGGCGACCTCCGGGAGCATGCGATCGTCGGGAACGCGACCCGTGCCGTGCAGCTCGGCGCGGCGTTCCTCGGTGCCGCCTCAGGCTCCCTCGACGAGCTGGCCGGCTCCATGGGTGGTCGCCTCCTCGCCGAGGGACGCGTCAGCGCGATCGAGGCCGACCGGACCGACCCGCATGTGCTCGCGTTCGCCATCGACGGCAGTGGCGGGCAGGTGCACCGGCTCGTCGCGAGGTCGGAGACGCTCGCCCTCATGACCGACGGCCGCGTCGAGGCCGCCGCGCCGGACCTCATCGTCGTCCTCGACACCGTCTCCCGGGACATCCTCGAGGTCTCGGCGATCTCGATGGCCAGGCAGGTCGCCGTCATCCGCATCGACGGCCCCGACTGGTGGTCGCGGACGCCGGAGCGGCTCCGTCGGGTGCTCCCCTCGGCCTACGGCCTGGACGAACTCGACGAGGTCCCCGTATGAGCGATCGTCTGCAGTCGGGCGCCCTCCTCGCGCACCCCGACAACGGCGGCGTGCGGCTCGTCGCCGGCCCGGCCGACGCCAACTGGGCCGGTGTGGTCGTCGAGACGGACGAGGCGGCCCTCCCCGAGGACGACGCCGGCCGACTCGCCGTGCTGACCGGCGTCCCACCCACGCGCCCCTGGCAGCAGGACGCGCTCATCCGGCGGATCAGGGACCGCGGGTTCCGGGCACTCGCGATGCAGCAGGCCGACGGCTTCGGTGCGGGCACGCGCGCCCTCGCCGACCGCCTCGGGTTCACGCTCCTGCACGTCGACCGGCCGATGCTGCTCGCGAAGGCCTGCTGGCAGCTGGTCGAGGCACGCGACTCGTTGACGCTCGGCTACGTGCGGAAGGTGGCGCAGTCCATCGAGTACCACGCCGAAGGCCTCCCGGACCTGCTGCGGCACCTCTCGTCCAGCGTCGGCCACGGCATCGCCCTCATCGACAGCGAGGGCGTGCTGCTCGAGGCGGGCGGGCGGCTGACGCCGGAGGTCCACGCCGCGATCGACTTCTCCCCCTGGACGGACCTGACCCGTGCCGGGACGGGCACCGCGGCGTCCGTCCGCGTCGACAGCCCCAGCCGCGAGGGGTTGCGGCTCGCGTTCTTCGGCGACGGGCTCGACGAACGGCAGGTGAGCGCACTCGCGGTCGCGGCCGAGGTCGCCATGCCCGCCGTCGCCGCCAGGATCCTCATCGACGAGGTCGCGGAGGTCAGCGACGCCTCGGTGTCCTCCGGTGTCCTCCGCGACTTCGTCGACCTGCGCGGCCGGCCCGATCCGGACGTCGAGCGGCGCATGCTCGAACGCGGCTGGCGGACCACCGGGTACCACCTCGCCTTCCGCACCGTCGGTCGGAGCCGGGTCGACGCCCTCCAGCTCCTCCGGTTCGTGACGAGCGCGCTCGGTCGGATCGCCGCCGACTCCCACGCGACGACCAGCGGCCGAGGGGTGAGCGGATGGCTCACCTTCACGGAGCCGCCGCCGCCGTCCCAGGTGGAGCGCTACGTCGGCGCCCTGCGCGAGCTGCACGTCGAGGCGCGTCGATCGTTCAACGTGGCGACCGCCGTCGGTTCCCTGGCGAGCGGTTCGGCCGGACTCACCTCGTCACTCAGTGAGGCGGCGGACGCGGTCCGGATCGCGGTGAACCGGTCGACGACGGGGTGGTTCGTGCGGGTCGACGGCCTCGGTCTCGAGCAACTCCTCCTCGCCTGGACCGGCAACGACATCTTCGTGCCGGCCGCGCGGTCCTTGCTCGCGCCCCTGCAGGCCGGGCAGGGTGAACTGTTGACGACGCTGTCCGCCTACCTCGACCACGAGTCGGCGGTCGGGCCGACGGCAGCCGCGCTCGGGCTGCACCGCAACACCGTCGCGACGCGGATCACCCGGGCGCAGGAGCTCCTCGGCGTCGACATGGCCGATCCGGAGGTGCGCCTCGCGTTGCACCTCGCCTGCCGCGCGGTCCGCTGAGCGGGCCTGCTGGCCGAGGGCGCCGAAGCCCTCCTCAGACCGCCGTCGCGGTGAACTGCATCCGCGGGTTCGCGTAGAACTCCTGCGCCTCGACGAGCTGCAGCTCGCGCTGACCCGACCGGTACGTCAGCTCGACCAGGTCGAACACGCTCGAGGCCGTCCGCTCCAGCGCCAGCTTCGCGTCGCGCGTCTCGCCGTAGTGCGCGGCGAACAGCGCCGCCGTGACGTCGCCCGAACCGTTCGCCTTGAACGGCAGCAGCGGCGTCTGCACGATCCACCGGCCGGCGTCGTCGACGACGAGCATCTCGATGGTCTCCGGGTCGCGGTCGGGGCGCTCGACACTCGTCACGAGGACCACCGACGGGCCCATCGCGCGCGCCAGCTCGACCGACGCCAACGTCGACTCCAGCGAGCCGGGCTCGGTGCCCGTGAGGAAACCGAGCTCGAACTGGTTCGGCGTGATGATGTCGGCGTTCGGGACGACGCGGTCGCGCAGGAGGTCCGGGATCTCAGGGGCGACGAAGCAGCCGGACTTCGCGTTGCCCATGACGGGGTCGCACGCGTACAGGGCCGAGGGGTTCGCCGCCTTGACCCGCTGGACCGCGTCGACGATGACGTCACCGATGCCGACGCCGCCCTGGTAGCCCGAGAGCACCACGTCGATCTGCGGGAACGCGCCGCGCTCCTCGACACCCGTGATGACCTCGCCCACCTGCTCCGGCGAGATGAGCGGGCCGCGCCAAGCGCCGTAGCCGGTGTGGTTCGAGAAGTTCACGGTGTTCACCGGGATCACCTCGACGCCGATGCGCTGGAGGGGGAACACGGCTGCGGAGTTGCCGACGTGCCCGTAGGCCACGGCGGACTGGATGCTGAGGATCTTCACGATGTCGCAATCACGATGGGGAGGCCGCCGCGGACACTGCGTTCGTGGCGGGCATGGACGGTGCCTGCAAGGTCTCAACGATACTCTTCCGCCGCCTGCAGAACCCACGTGCCGCGTCAACCCGCGAGCGGGATCTCCCTCCCCCGCGCCTCCGCTCCTATGCTGATCGGATGACGACTCCTGAGAGCACGACCACGCCGAGCGACACCACGGCGACCAAGACCGCCGCCGTCATCTACAACCCCGTGAAGGTCGACCTCGATGCGCTCCGCGAGTCGGTCGACCGCTCCGCCGCCGACGCGGGCTGGGGCGAGTCGCTCTGGTTCGAGACGAGCGTCGACGACGTCGGCCAGGGCGTCACCGCCGAGGCGATCGCCGCGAAGGTCGACCTCGTCATCGCGGCCGGCGGCGACGGCACGGTCCGTGCGGTCTCCGAGGCGCTGCGCGGCAGCGGCATCCCCCTCGCGCTCCTGCCCTCGGGCACCGGTAACCTGCTCGCCCGCAACCTCGACCTCACGCTCAACGACCTGCCCGGTTCCGTCATCACCGCGTTCACCGGTGACGACAAGTCGATCGACCTCGGTGTCATCGACATCGAACGCGCCGACCACTCGCGCGACCGCCACGTGTTCGTCGTCATGGCCGGTATGGGCATCGACGCGAAGATGATCAAGAACACCGACGACGACCTCAAGGCGAAGGCCGGCTGGGCCGCCTACGTCGACGCGATCGTGAAGTCGCTGCGCGACCCGGACGAACTGCACCTGCGCTTCCGCATCGACGACGAGCCGCAGATCCGCGCCACCGTGCACACGGTCATCATCGGCAACTGCGGTTCGCTGCCGGCCAACATCCTGCTCCTGCCGGACGCGGTCGTCGACGACGGCCTGTT
Organism: Plantibacter sp. Leaf1; assembly: GCF_001421315.1. Taxonomy (NCBI): domain Bacteria; kingdom Bacillati; phylum Actinomycetota; class Actinomycetes; order Micrococcales; family Microbacteriaceae; genus Plantibacter; species Plantibacter sp. Leaf1. The sequence continues at coordinate 2,062,115 of NZ_LMJX01000002.1, forward strand.
CGACCTCATGTTCATGCGTCCCGGCGGGGTCTTCGGCTGGATCCGCATCTGGGCGAAGGTCGCCTGGGTGAACGGGGTGCTGCGCCGGACCAAGACCGGCCGGGCCCTCGCCGGCAAGCAGAAGGACGACGGCGAGCTCCGCTACGGCACGGCGAAGCGCTTCGTCGCCCGCATGTCGAAGCCGGAGGAGATCGAGCTCGACGGCGACGGCTTCGGCAAGGCCGTCGCGATCAACACCTGGATCGAGCCGGGTGCCCTCACCGTCCGCGTTCCGGCTGCGGCGGAGTAGCGGCGAGCGGACTCGCGAGCGGGCTCACCCCCGAGGGGTGACCCGCCGGGCCCAGAGCAGCACGGGGATGAGCAGGAGGGCGAGCACGCCGCCCGCGATCGACAGCGCACCGTAACCGACGCCCGCCATCACGACGCCCGACATGACGCCCGCACCTGCGCCGGCGAGGGCGATGAGGACGTCGAGGGTGCCCTGCGTGCGTGCACGGTTGGCGGGCACGGTGTGGTCGACGACCAGCGCGGTACCCGCGATGAGCCCGAAGTTCCAGCCGAGTCCGAGGAGGGCGAGCGCCAGGATGAGCAGGCCGAGCGAGTCCGCCGGCGCGAGAGCTCCCGTGACACCGGCGAGCAGGAGGGTCACGCCGGCGGCGATCGCCATCGGCGTGCGGCCGATGCGGTCGACGAGGACGCCGGTCACGAGCGACGGCAGGTACATCGCGGCGATGTGGATGCCGATCACGAGCCCGACCTCCCCCAGTCCGTGGTGGTGGGCTCGCATGTGCACGGGCGTCATCGTCATGACCGCGACCATCGCGATCTGCGTGACCACCATGACCGCGGCACCGACATAGGCGCCGACCCCGGGGCGTGGGCGCGGACCCGCGGCCGGCTGGTCCCGGCCGGTCGACGCGCCTGCCGAGACCGAGTCGAGCTTCGCGAGCTCCGCGTCGAGACGGCGGGCGAGGAGGAACGGGTCGGGTCGGAGCAGCACGAGGAACGCCGTCCCGGCCGCGAGGTAGGCGACCGCGGCGAGCAGGAACGGCCCGGCGAGCGCCGGGAGCCCGAAGCCGGTCGCGAACGCTCCCAAAGGTTCGACGAGGTTGGGCCCTGCCACGGCGCCGAGCGTCGTCGACACCATCGCGACGCTGATCGCGGTCCCGCGGCGTGCCGGGGTCGCGAGGTCGGTGCCGGCGTAGCGCGCCTGAAGGTTCGTGGCGGTTCCCGCGCCGTAGACGAAGAGCGACAGGAAGAGGAGCGGCACCAGGGCCGTCGTCGCGGCCAGGACGACGCCGATGGCGCCGACGCCACCCGCCGCGAATCCGAGTCCAAGCCCGATCCGTCGGCCGCGCCGCTGGGTCACGCGCCCGACGAGGAACGCCGTGAGCGCGGACCCCAGGGTGAGGAGGGCGGCCGCGACGCCCGCGAGGCTCGTGCTCCCGAGGACGTCCTGCACGAGCAGCGCACCGACCGTCACGCCGGCGGCGAGGCCGGCCCCGCCGAGCACCTGGCTGATGACGACGACGGTGAGCGTCCGCCGCTGCACCCGCGCGCGTTCGGCGCCGATGCGCGCGGTCGTCGCCGCCCTGCTCGTGTCGAACTCGGCGCTGTCGGTCATGCTCCGGCCGTCAGCGGCGCGTGGAGATGCGGCCGTAGGCGTCGACCGTGACGATCAGCGACTCGACCTTCCGGTTCACGACGCGGATGATCACGACGATGAGCCAGAGCCCACCGGTGATGAGCGTCAGGATGAGGTTCCAGAACCAGCCGATGCGCTTCTGCCGCTGCAGGACCGCCTGCTGCCCCTGGACCGACGACACCGACCAGCCTCGGGCCGCGTAGCGGGCGACCTCGGCGTTGAGCACGGCGGTGAGCTGCTCCATCGGGAGCGGAGTGGAGGAGGACATGCATCGAATCTACTCTGCGCTGGACCCCGGTCCCTGAGGCGGTCGAAGGGCCCACCCCGCCGGTCCCTGAGCTTGTCGAAGGGCGCTCTACGATCGATGTATGCGCATCCGTCCCGCCGAACCAACCGACCTGCCTGGCGTCCTCGCCATCCACACCGACGCCGTCGCGAACGGTGTCGCCATCTGGACCGAGGTCACCCCGGACCTCGCCGAGCGTGAGGCGTGGCTCGCCCGCCATCAGGAGCCCGGTCGGGTCGCGCTCGTCGCCGTCGCCGACGGCCCCGACGACGGACTCCCCGAGGGCGGCGTCCTCGCCTACGCGAGCTACGGCCCGTACGCGACGAAGGAGGGGTACCGCCACACCGTCGAGAACTCCGTGTACGTCCACCCGGACGCACAGGGTCGCGGCCTGGGCAAGGCGCTCCTCGTCGAGCTGCTCGACCGCGCGACCGCCGACGGCCACCACGTCATGCTCGCCCTCATCGAAGCCGGCAACACGGCGTCGATCGCCCTGCACACGAAGCTCGGCTTCGAGCAGGTCGGCCTCCTGCCGGAGGTCGGGACGAAGTTCGGTCGCTGGCTGGACCTCGCCATCCTCCGGCGCCCGCTCGTCTGAGCAGGAGCTACGAACCCGAACCGGCCATCACGACCCGGACCACCGCACCCGCACCGAGGTCCACCGTGTGCGGCTCGGACGCGCCGGCCAGGACGACCCGGACCGGTGTCTCGCCGAGGTTGCCGAGGATCACGACGGTCTCGCCCGCGGCATCGACGGCGGCGATCGCGGTCACACCTTCCGTCGACACGGGCGAGCCGACGTCGAGACGACGACCCCCGATCACGACCGCCGAGCGTGGACGTCCGCTGAGTTCCGCGATCCACCCGAGCGCCCGACCGGCGGCCGTGACCGTGGCGTCTGCGGCGACGAGTCCGCGCGGCCCGGTGGCCTCGAAGTAGGACAGCGACTCGACGCCGGGGACGGCCAGCGCGGCGACACTCGCGACCACCCACGCACCGAGGGCCTCCGCCGACTGCCGGCCGTCGGTGGCGCCCGGCACCAGCTCCGCGCCGAAGCCCGCGCCGAGGTCCGGGTCGGCCGTGGCTCCCGCGCCCGCCCGCGTGGTGGCGACCGCGTTGTAGCGGGCGCCCAGCGTCACGGGGCCGACGTGCAGCGGCCGGCCGTCGGCGATCCGGACGGCGTCGGCCACGACGACGGCCTGCATGTCGAGTGACTCGACCAGCTGGTGGCCCGCGCGGTCGTGCATGAACGGCGTGACGCTGAAGCCCACCGGGCCGGTCCAACGGTCGAGGCGCGCGTGGTTACGGTTGAGCTCGGTGAAGTGCGCCCGCGTGCCGCCGACGAGCACGGGCGACGGTGTCTCGACGTCCGTCCACAGGCGCCGCAGGAGGTCGCCGAGCGCGATCAGCAGGGCGCTCTCCGAGAGATGGGTCCGACGGTGGAACACCCCGATGCGCACGACGGGGACGCCCGCGTCGCGGAGCCGCCGCAGGACCGGCTCGGCCTCGTCACCGGTGCCGAGCACGAGTCGCAGGTCGAGGGCTCGGGTGCCGGCCTGCCGGACCGCGCGGTCGAGGATGGCCGGCCAGTCCACGACCGCCGGGTCGATCTCGACGAGGAGCTCGGTGATCGCCTCGGGGACCGACGCGCCCGACCGTCCGCCGTCGGGGTCGCTCGACACCGAGGTCGAGATCGTGGGGACGAGGCTGTCGAGCGGCGCACCGACCCGTGCTTCGACCGGCTCGGAGGCCGGGCGCTCGAGGTCCGTCTCGGGCAGGACGGTCACGGCGAGCGGCGTGGCCAGCGGGGCGGCGGGTTCGACACCGTCGGCGCGCGCACAGGCGAGCTCGACGGACTGCTCCACGACGTCGCCGACCGCCAGCGCGACCGGGAACGGCAGCGAGAGCGGCGTCGAATAGGTCTTGAACGAGGCGTCGGTCCAGTTCCGCTGGTCCTCCATCTCGAAGACGTCACCGGCGAAGCGGGCGGTGGTCGTGATGCGGTCGCCGGTCCAGGTGAGGGACTCGATGCGGATCGCCGGCTGGTGCGGCGCGATGTGCTCCGGCAGACGGGTCGTCGTCGTGGATCCCTCGGGGTGGCCGACGACGAGCTCGGTGCCCGCGAGCGCCGGGGCCTGCAGCACGATGAGCCCGATGCGCGCACGTCGGAACGCCGCCGTCACCTCGGCCCGGACGGCCACCCGGAGGGTCGACGCGCCGAGGTCGACCGACAGCGACCAAGCGACCGTCTCGCCGTCGTCGCCGACCCTGCCGCGCAGCTGCAGGCCGCTGGTCGTCTGGTCGACGGCGTCCACGATGACGGGCAGCGTCTTCCAGTCCTGGTCGCGGACGACGAAGCGGATGCTCCGCAGCACCGTCTCGCCGTCGAAGGCGATGTCGTCGAGATCCGAGCCGCGGAGCGACAGCGACCATGGCCCGCGCGACACGGCACGGGCGGCGCGTTCCTGCTCGAGGAGCAGGTCCGGTGCGACGCGGAAGGTGGTTCCGAAGCGCGAGGTCATCGTCGGCTCAGAGGCTCGTCATGCCGCCGTCGACCCGGAACGTCGCTCCGGTGGCGAAACTCGACTCGTCGCTCGCGAGGTAGACCATGATGCCCTCGACGTCTTCGGCTCGGCCGGGTCGACCGAGCGGGATGCGTCCGACGATCGCGGCGCGCGACTCCGGGTCGTCCGAGATCGCGGTGACGAGCGGGGTCTCCGTGTAGCCGGGGACGACGGTGTTCACGCGGATGCCCTGGTCGGCATAGGCCGCGGCGACGGTGCGCCCGAGGCCGTGGATGCCGGCCTTCGTGGAGCTGTAGGCGGTGAAATCGGCGCCCTCGCCGTTGAGCCCGGTCGGGCTGCCGGTGAGGATGATCGAGCCGCCCTTGCCGAGCATCGCCCGGACGGCGTGCTTGGTGGTGAGGAAGGTGCCCGTGAGGTTGATGTCGACGGTGCGCCGCCACACCTCGAGGTCGAGGTCGGCGATCTTCGCATCCTGACCGAAGAGCTGCACGCCGGCGTTGGCGACGACGACGTCCGGTGTCTTGCCCGTCGCGTCCATCACGGCGAAGGCGGCTTCGACACTCGCCTCGTCGGCGATGTCGAGCCGCACGGCCATGGCCGAGGGGAAGGGCGCGGCGGCCTCCCGCGCGGCCTGGATGTCGCGGTCGGAGAAGATCACGACGGCGTCCTCGCGCGCGAAGCGTTCGGCGACCGAACGGCCGATCCCCGATCCGGCGCCCGTCACGAGCGCGGTCTTTCCTGCAAGTCGTCCAGTCATCGTCGCCTGTCTCTCGTGCGGTGCTGCGGGGGTGGTGTCTCGGGTGTCGCAGTGGGTGTCAGAGGTGGTGTGTCGGGTCGTCTGCAGCCTATCCGGCACAACCGGTTGACCGCATGTGGTGAGCCCCATCCCGTCCGGTTCCCTTTCTCAGGACATGCCCGGCGCGCCGTCCGCCGGAGTGACCGACGCGCCGCAGGAGTCCTGAGAAAGGGAACGAGAAGGGAGGTGAGCTGGAGCCGGGTCCTACCGCTCGATCTTGTCGAGGTGGAGCATGGCGGCGAGGTTCTTGTCGAGCTCGTCGTCCTGGAAGACCTTCTTCCAGTCGTCCTTGATGATCGCGCTGCGACCGTAGTCCATCGCGATGAGGCACGCATCGGAGAACGGGTTGTCGCCCTTGAGCGAGTTCGCGAGCGCGACCTGCGTGTGGCCGAGGAGGATCGCACGAGCGGCCGGCTCCGGCACGCCCATCGTGTTCACGGCCTCGTCGAGCGACTCCTTGAGCAGCGCGCCGATCATGCAGGCGATGGTCTCGACGAGGGTCGGCTCGAGCTGCGCGAGCTGCTTGACCGTGACCCAGTGGACCTCGCCGACGGGGGCGAAGATCGCCCGGACGACGGCCTCGACCTGCGCCTGCTTGGCGGCGTCGTCGGACTCGATCGCTGCGATGGCGTCCTGCAGGGCCGCGATGCCACCGAAGGTGTCCGCGTACTCCTCGGGCGTGTGGCGCTCGACGAAGACCGAGGGGTGGCAGGGGTGCGTGACGGCCTGGATGACGTCGTCACGACGGGTGAGCAGCCCCGCGTAGGCGGCGGCCGGGTCGAGCGTGAGGAGCACGGCGCCCGACTTCATGAGCGGGACGACGCCGGCGGACACGGCCTTGAGCGCCAGGTCGGGGACGGCGAGGATGACGACGTCGGCGTCGGTGACGGCCGCATCGGTCTCGGTGAGCTCGCGACCGGCTTCGGTCACGCGCTCCTGGCCGGCGGGCGAGACCTCGCTGTAGAAGACGGTGTGGCTGGTCTTCACGAGGTTGTTGGAGACGCGCATGCCCATCTTGCCGCCGGCGCCGATGACGGCGATGGTGAGCTGGTCCGCGACGGTGGTGGTGTCGGTCATGATCTTCCTTCTCTCAGGTACTGCAGGTTGTGTGCGGTCCACGTGCGCTCGAGCTCGATGGTCTCCGTGATGGAGTCGCCGAGGGGGAGCCAGTGTTCGATGATCTGGTTGACACCGCGTTCGTCCGGACGGACGGCGGCGGTGAGGGCGGGGTAGTCGAGCAGGCCGGTGCCGAGCGGCGCACCCTCGAGGGTGAACCCGACCCAGCCACCCCGACGGGTGAATGCAAAGTCCTTCACGTGGATGTTGCGCACGTGCGGGGCGGTGCGGGCGATGACGTCGCTCGGGTGTTCGAGTCGCGCGACGGTGTTGGCCGGGTCGAGGCAGATCCCGAGGTTCGGGTGGTCGACGGCGGTCACGAGGTCGACGAGCTCCTGCGACGACAACTGTTCGTAGGTCTCGAGCGCGATGGTCACGCCGGCGGCCTCGAACGCCGGGAGCACCTGGCGGAGGCGCTCGACGGCTTCGTCGTGGGTCGGACGGTCGTCGCCCGAGGTGACCATGCTGCGCAGAAGCGTCGCACCGAGCAGGGTCGCGATGTGGAGGAACCGTTCGAGGTGCGCGACCGCGATCCCCTTGGTGCCGAGTTCGAGCACCACCCCGAGCGAGCGGCCGGCCTCGGCGACCTGGCGGAGTTCGTCGTCGGACATGGTCTCGATGCGTGCGTCGTCGCAGATCTGGAAGAGCCCCACGCCGGCCTCGGCCGTGCGCTCGATCATGCCGATGACGCTCAGGCGCTCGGGGGCGAGTTCCGAGCCCTCCCAGAAGAAGGTGTACGTGCCGAAGCCGATCATGCTGTCCTCGGTCCCTGAGCTTGTCGAAGGGTGCCATCCTGAGCTTGTCGAAGGGCCTCGTCGAGTACGGCTTCGAGCGCCGCGACGTCGTGGGCGAAGCGTCCGAGGAACACGCCGTCGACGTCGTCGCCGAGTGCGGTGAGCAGGCCCGGTCCGGCGCTGCCGCCGTAGATCACCGAACTGCCCGCGCGGTCACCGCGACCGGCCATCGCCGTCCGGAGGATCGCACCGACGGCTCGGACGTACGCGGGCTCCGCCGGTTCCGCCGCGCCGATCGCCCACACGGGCTCGTACGCCACGATGACCGGGCCGGCGACGGCGTCCGCGAGCGCGGAGTCGAGCTGACGCAGGCACTCCGCCGCGGCGTCCTCGGGGGCCATCCGCTCCCGCTCGCCGATGCAGAGCACGGGCGAGATGCCGTTCCGGAGGGCGGCTGCGGTCTTCTCGGCGACGACCTCGTCGGTCTCGCCGAAGAGCGAGCGGCGCTCCGCGTGGCCGACCTCGACCACGGTCACACCGACCTCGGCGAGCTCCGGCCCGCCGACCTCACCCGTGAAGGCGCCGCGGTCGGCGCTTGCGAGGTCCTGTGCGCCGACGAGGACACCCGTCCCCGCCAGCGCCGCCACCGAGGCCGCGATCGAGAGGTAGCCGGGGATGACGAACAACCGCACTCGACCGTTGACGACGGCCTCGTGCCGGCGGGCGAGAGCGCCCACCTGCTCGATCCAGTCGAGGGTCTGCGCGTGGCCGAAGTACATCTTCAGGCTCACACCGACCACGCGGGGCGCGGTCGACGTGCTCGCGGTCGACGGGGAGGCGGTCATCAGCAGGAGCCCGTCGCCTCGTACTCGCCGATGACGGCGACCTTCTCGGCGCTCGCGCTGGACTCGTCGAAGCGGTAGGTCAGCCACTCGCGCACCAGGCGGCGGGCGAGCTCGATGCCGATGACGCGCTGGCCCATGGTGAGCACCTGCGCGTTGTTGCTCAGCACGCCGCGCTCGACGGAGAAGCTGTCGTGGGCGGTGACGGCCCGGATGCCGGGCACCTTGTTGGCGGCGATGGCGACACCGAGGCCGGTGCCGCAGAAGAGCAGCGCACGGTCGGCCTGCCCGGAAGCGACGAGCTCGGCTGCGGCGATGGCGACGCGCGGGTAGGCGGTGTGACCGTCGGCGTCGACCCCCACGTCGACGAGCGAGGCGACGCCGTCGTGCTGTTCGAGGTCGCGCTTGACGATCTCCTTGTAGTCGAACCCGGCGTCATCCGAGCCGATGACGATGCGTAACTGATCGGTCATGCGGGTACTCCTTCTGTGGTGGTGCTGGTGGATGCGGCGGATCCCAGGACGGGGACGATCGCCTGGACGATGAGGCCGAACGAGTATGCACCCGCGTCGACGGTGCCGAGGCTCTTCTCGGCGTGCGGACGGGCGCGGCCCATCTTCGGCAGGAGGTCGGCGGTCTCCGCGGCGGCCGTGGAGGCGGCTGCGGCGGCGGTCGTCCACGCGGCGAGGAGGTCGGCCCCGTCGGCGACGGAGGCGCTGAGCGTCGTCGTGAACGGCACGAGAGCGTCGACCATCGTCTTCTGCCCGACCTCGGCCTTGCCGAACGACATGATGCCGTCGACGGCGGCCTGCACGCCGGCCGCGACGTCGCTGCGGGAGGGAGCGGTCTCGTCGCCGAGGGACGTGCCGACCGAGCGGAGCGCAAGACCCCAGAGGGCTCCCGAGGTGCCGCCGGCGCGGTCGGCCCAGGCGTCGCCGGCGAGGTGGAGGACGGTGCGGGCACCGGCTCCGGCGTCGGCGGCCGCGTGGGCCGCGGCGACAGCTGCGCGGGCTCCCCGCTGCATGCCGATGCCGTGGTCGCCGTCGCCGGCCACCGCGTCGATCCGGCCGAGTTCCTCGACGTTCGTGTCGATCACCTCGACGAGGGCGTCGAGCGCGGCGACGACGGTCGTGGCGGCTTCGCGTGAGGCCGGGGTGGACGCCGGGATCGCCGCGGCGACCTCGGCGACGAGCTCGGAGGGGTCGAGCTGCTCGGCCGCTGCGACGACGCCCTTGCGGTACGCGGGGGTGTCCGCGCCGGCCGCCCAGAAGCCCTCGAGCTCCTCGTCCAACCAGAACAGGGTGAGCGAGACGCCCGCCATATCGAAGCTCGTCACGAGTTCGCCGACCTCGGGGTCGACGATCTCGATGCCCGCGGCCTCCAGCTGCGTGGCGACCGCACGGTAGACGACGAACAGCTCCTCGTACTTCACGGAACCGAGTCCGTTGAGGATGACGCCGACGCGCGCGCCAGCGGCCTCGGTCACACCCTCGGGCAGTTCCGCGAGGAGGGAGGACACGAGCAGCGTCGCGAGTTCATCGGCCGTCGGCACGTCGGTCTCGTCGATGCCGGGCTCGCCGTGGATGCCCATCCCGACCGCCATGCGGCCCTCGGGCACGGTGAAGAGCGGCTCGGTCGCGCCCGGCAAGGTGCAGCCGCTGAAGGCGACGCCGAAGGACCGGGTGCGCTCGTTCGCGTGGGTGGCGACGCGGACGACCTCGTCGAGGTCGTAGCCCGCCTCGGCCGCGGCGGCAGCCGACTTGAACACCGTGAGGTCGCCGGCGATCCCGCGACGCTTGTGCTGTTCGGTGAGCGGCGCGCTCGAGATGTCGTCGGTGACGGCGACGCTGCGGGTGGGGATCCCCGCCGCGTTCAGGGCGTCCTGCGCCTGGGTGAAGTGGAGGACGTCGCCGGCGTAGTTGCCGTAGCTGAGCAGCACGCCGCCGCCACGCTCGGCGGCCTTCGCGACCGACTCCACCTGATGTGCGGACGGCGAGGCGAACAGGTTGCCCATCGCCGCACCGTGCGCGAGCCCCTGGCCGACGATGCCGCCGAACGCCGGGTAGTGCCCGGAGCCGCCGCCGATGACGACCGCGACGGTGCCCTCGGGGGTGCGGGTGCTCCGCACGACCCCGCCGGTCACGCGCCGGACCTGGTGACGGTTCGCCGCGACGAAGCCGTCGATCATCTCGTCGGCGAAGTCCGCCGGGTCGTTGAAGAGGCGCGTCATCGGGTCTTACCCGTGAGGTCGTCGTGCGAGACGCGCAGCTCGCGAGAGCTCCGCTGCTTCGAGAGGATCACCATGAGCGTCGCGGAGATCATCATGAAGCCGCCGACGATGAACATCGGGACGACGTACTGCGGGGTGTCGCCGACCTTCGTGAGGTCCGCGACGGCACCGGTGATGTACGGCGCGGAGAAGCCGGCGAGGTTGCCGACGGTGTTGATGAGCGCGATACCGGCGGCGGCTGCGGCACCCGTCAGGAACTGCGTGGGCAGCGTCCAGAAGTTGGGCAGCGCCGCGAAGATCGCCATGGCGGTGACCGCGATGATCGCGATCGTGAGGGCGGGCGAGTTCGCGAAGAGGGCGAGCGGGATGCTCACGGCACCGACGATCGCGGGGATCACGATGTGCCAGGTCTTCAGGCCACGACGCGTCGCGTCACGCGACCAGAAGTACAGGGCGATGGCGGCCGGCACGTACGGGATCGCCGTGATGAGGCCCTTCTGCATGACATTGAACTCGACGCCGAAGCTCGCCTGGAAGCCCTCGATGATCGTGGGGAGGAAGAAGCCGAGCGCGTAAAGGCCGTAGATGAAGCCGAAGTAGATGAAGGCGAGCATCCAGACGCGGCCGCTCGTGAACGCGTGCTTGAGGCTGACGTGGCCCTGCTTCTGCTCCGTGGTCGCCTTCTCGTGGGCGAGGGCGGCCGTGAGCCAGACCTGCTCCTCGGTGGTCAGCCACTTCGCGTCCGCGGGGCGGTCCTTCAGGTAGAACCAGGCGATGACACCGATCAGGATGGCGGGGAGACCGACGCCGAGGAACATGAACCGCCAGCCCTCAAGGCCGAAGAACACGCCGTGCTGGCCGATGAGCCACCCGGCGAGCGGGGCGCCGATGACGGTGGTGAGCGGCTGCGCCAGGTAGAAGAGCGCGAGGATCTTGCTGCGGTGCTTGGCCGGGACCCAGAGGCTCAGGAAGAGGATGGCGCCCGGGAAGAAGCCGGCCTCGGCCACACCGAGCACGAAGCGCAGGATGGCGAGCTGCTCGAAGTTGGCGACCCAGGTGAACAGGACCGCGACGATGCCCCAGGTGACCATGATGCGCGCGAGCCAGCGGCGGGCACCGAACTTGTTGAGCGCGAGGTTGCTCGGCACCTCCAAGAGGATGTAGCCGATGAAGAACACGCCGGATGCGAAGCCGAACTGGGCGGCGGAGAGCGCGAGGTCGTCGTTCATGCCGTTGGGGGCGGCGAAGCCGATCGCGGTGCGGTCCAGGTAGTTGATGAAGAACATCAGCGCCACGAACGGCACGAGGCGGATCGAGACCTTCCGGATCGCTGATCGCTCGACAGCCGGATTGGCCGCGGGGGCGGTGGTGTCCACTATGACTCCTCGTCTGGGCGGCATCGATGCCGCGGGCAGGGCGTGGTCCGGTCCGGACCGGAATGAACGATACATCAACCGGTTGACCAATTCAACAGCTGGTCGATAACGCGGGACCCACGGAGCGCCCTTCGACAGGCTCAGGGACCGCGGTGGTCCCGGCACCCTCCCGGTCCCTGAGCGCCCCTCCCGGTCCCTGAGCTTGTCGAAGGGCCGCGATACAGTGAACCCATGCCTGCGTTCCCGGATCGGCCGACCGACGACATCTCGTCCAGCCTCGGTCCCGTCGCCGTCGGATCCGCGGTCTCGGCCGTCGCGAAACGGCTCCTCGACCACTTCACGAGCGGCGACATCGCGCCGGGAACCCGCCTTCCTCCGGAGCGTCAGCTCGCCGCGTCGCTCGGCATCGGACGTTCAGCCGTGCGGGAGGCGCTCGCCGCCCTCGAGATCCTCGGCGTCGTCGACGTCCGCCCCGGGAGCGGCACCTACCTGCGCGGCAGCGTGTCCGAGCTCCTCCCCGAGACCCTCAGCTGGGGCCTCATGCTCGGTGAGCCACGCACCCGCGAACTCATCGAGGTGCGTGGGCAGCTCGAGGTGTTCGCCGCTGGGCTCGCCGCGACCCGCATGGACGACATGGCCCGCAACCGGCTGCGCAACCACCTCACCGCCATGCGCGAGGCCGGCGCGAACCGCACGAGGTTCATCGAGGCCGACCTCAAGTTCCACCTCGAACTCGCCGCCGCCACCGGGAACCGCGTGCTGTCGGACCTCCTGCAGAGCATCCGCTCGCTCCTCCGCATCTGGGTGGAGCGCGGCATCCACGAGGACGTCGACGCGCAGCTCGCCTTCGAGGAGCACGAGGCCGTCTACGAGGCGATCATGTCGGGCGACCCGGCCGCCGCGACGGCCGCGATGCAACACCACATGGACACTGCGACCGAGCGCCTGAACCGCACCCTCACGGCGTAGCGCTTCGACCGGCCTGGTGACCGGAGCCCTGCCCGAGGCCGCCCTTCGACAAGCTCAGGGACCGGTCCGGGCGGTCAGGCGCGGATCGCCTCCACGACCGCGGTGACGGCGGCGCCCACCGCAGCCGCACGCCCCTCGGCGTCCTCACGCTCGGAGTCGTGCACGAAGGCCGTCACGCCGCGGCGGGCACCGCAGAAGTCGACGATGCCGTGCTCGAGCTGCGTCCGCATCGCCTGCTCGTAGCCGTGGCGGTCGTAGACGCCCGCGTCGTCGCCGGCGACGGGCACGAGGTGGATCCGCAGCCGGTCGAGCTTGCGGACGATCCCGCCCTCGGCGTCGAGGCCGAACGCCCAACCGTTGACGAACACGCGGTCGAACCACCCTTTGAGCAGAGCGGGAGTCGACCACCAGTACACCGGGAAGACGAGCACGAGGTCGGTGGCGCGGTCGAGCCGCTCCTGCTCGGCGGCCACGTCGGGGGTGTAGTCCCCGCCCACGCGGTAGGTGTGCCGGTCGGCGAGCGTGTACCGCGGGTCGAAGCCCTCCGCAGCGAGATCCGCGAGCTCGACGTCGGCCGGGCCGGAGGTCGATCGCAGCTCGGTCGCGAGCCGCTGAGCGAGGTGGTGGGTGAGGGAGTCGGGGTCTGGGTGGGTGGTCACGATGAGGGTGGGCACCCTCCATCTTCGCGTGCACCGGGAGCATGCACTGCCGAAGCCACCATCCTGCGGATGACGGCCGTCCATCCGACGACTGATGCCGTGGACCCCGGGCTCGCCCTACTGTTGTCGGAATGAGCGGATGGACCTGGCAGGCGTGGATCGGACTCGTCGGCGGTACGGCGATCTTCTTCGCCGTGCTCGGGCCCATCCTGCTCGTGCAGGTCCGCCGATACGGCCAGATGTCCCTCCCGCGCGTGCTCGGCGCCGCCGGCGTCAGCATCTACGCCGTCGCCCTCGTCGCCTACACCCTGCTCCCGCTGCCCGACGAGCGCGCGAACTGTGCCACGGCGCACGGGGCACTCGAGCTCGTCCCCGGGCACTCGATCGGCGACATCGCGCGGGAGACCGCCGGCTTCTCGGTCCTCAGCACGCTCACCAGCCACGCGTTCCTCCAGGTCGTCCTGAACGTCGTCCTGTTCATCCCGTTCGGCGCCATCGCCCGTCGGTACTGGAACCGCGGCCTCGGCGTCTCGATCCTGCTCGGCGCGCTCGTCTCCCTGCTCATCGAGTCGACGCAGTACACCGGCATCTGGGGGCTGTACGAGTGCGCCTACCGGGTGGCCGACGTCGACGACGTCATCACCAACACCATGGGCGCGGCGATCGGTGCCCTCATCGCACCGATCGTGCTGGGCTGGATGCCGAGCGCCCGGGCACTGCGGGCGACCCGCGACCGCGCGCGCCCGGTGACCGTCTGGCGCCGGTGGTTCGGCATGGTCCTCGACGCGGTCGCCGTGAACCTGTCGATCACGGTGCTGTCGCTGGTGTTCGTCGTCCCGCGCGTGCTGCTCACGGGCGCGACCGGGACCGCGAACGACCCGACGCTCGCGGAGGTGCTCAGTATCGGTGCGGGCACGGTCGCCCTCGTGATCGTCCTCCCGGCGCTCATCGGAAGCGGTGCCTCGATCGGTCAGCGACTCGTCTGGCTGACGCCCGAGTGGCCCGACGGCCGCGGGTCGGGCCTCCGCCGCCTCTACCGCGGGTCCATCGTCGCCCTGCCGTACATCGCCACCACGACGGCGGCGCAGACACCCGATGCCACCAGCGGCCTCGCGCAGACGATCGTCGGCGTCGTCGGCCTCCTGAGCGCGATCATCGTGACGGTCGCCGTCGTGTCGGTCCCGTTCACGCGGGCCCGACGAGGAGTCTCCTACGCGTCGGTCGGCGCGGAACTGCGCGACGCTCGCTCGCCCAAGCCGTAGCTCGCTGCCTACAGCTCGGAGCCGAGGAGCCCCGAGAGGAACGCGTGCAGTTCGTCCGCCATGTCGACCGACTCCGGCGCGAGCAGCCACTGCACCTGGAGGCCGTCCATGAGGGCGAGCGTCATGAAGGCGGCACTCGTCACGGGGAAGCCCGCACGGACCCGACCGGCGGAGACGAGCAGGCCGAAGGTCCGCTCCAGTCGCCCGCGGGTGCTCTCATAGCGGTCGACGAAGTAGTCGTGGGCCGGGTGGTCGGGCGAGGTGGCTTCGGCCGAGAGCGTGCAGTAGAGCGCGACCACGCCGGGCACGGAGGCGTTGTACCGGGCGAGTGCGACCAACCCCCGGAGCGTCTCGATCGGGTCGTCGCCGTCCATCGGCACGAGGGTGGCCGAGAGGTCGTCACGGTGTGAGAGCACGGCGGCGAGCAGTGCGCTCTTGTTCGGGAAGTGGTGCAGCAGCCCGGCCTCGCTCATGCCCACCTGGGCCGCCACTTCGCGCAGTGAACCCGCGCGGTAGCCGCCGTTCGCGAACACCGCGAGCGCGGCGTCGAGGATCGCGACGCGCTTCATCCCCGTTTTGGCATATGCACCGCGTGGCTTCCCCTGCGGCTTGTTCCCGGTCTTGGCCGATGTCATCGGACGACCTCCCCCTTCGGACGGCTTCACGATAGCGCGTTCGTCGTCGAACACCCGCGGCCTGGTCGTGATCCAACTGTGACATGGGCGAAAACAAAAAGCTAGTGACCACTTGGGTTTCGTGCTACCGTCCTCAATCACCAGCGATCCGATGAGGGATTGCTCACAGCGATAGGACAAAGATGTTCCGATGGAAGACGACCGCAGCCGTCGCGGTCACCGCCGCTGCACTCGTGCTCACCGGATGCTCCGGTAGCCCCTCCGGCTCGGACGGCGGCTCCGGTGGCACCCTGATCATTGGTGCGATCACTCCCCCCACCACCTTCGACCCCGCCGGCTCAGAGTGGGGCAACCGCTCGCCCTTCTACCAGGCCGTCTTCGACACGCTGCTCGTCGCCACCGCCGACGGCGAGATCGTCCCCTCCCTCGCGACCTCCTACGAGTACAACGAGGACAACACCGTCCTGACGCTCAAGATCCGCGACGACGTCACCTTCACCGACGACTCGAAGCTCACCGCCGACGTCGTCAAGCAGAACCTCGAACGCTTCAAGACCGGCACCTCCCCCGACGCCGGCTACTTCGCGGGCGTCGCCTCCGTCGAGGCCCCCGACGAGACCACCGTCGTCATCACGCTGAGCGCACCCGACCCGGCCATGCTCAACTACCTCACCCGCGACCCGGGCCTCGTCGCCAGCGCCGAGTCGTTCGACAGCCCGGACCTCGCGACCAACCCGGTCGGCTCCGGCCCGTACGTCCTCGACACCGCGGCCACCGTCACCGGCACGAGCTACTCGTACACCGCGAACCCCGACTACTGGAACAAGGACTGGCAGCACTACGACAAGCTGACCATCAACGTCCTCCAGGACGCGACCGCCGGCCTCAACGCCGTCAAGTCCGGCGAGATCAACGGCATCAAGCTCGCCAACAACGACAACCTCGCCGAGGTGGAGGGCGCCGGCTGGACCGTCAACGCCAACGAGCTCGACTTCCAGGGCATGCTCCTCCTCGACCGCGCCGGCACCATGAACCCGGCCATCGCCGACGTCCGCGTCCGCCAGGCCATCAACTACGCGTTCGACCGCCCGGCACTGCTCAAGGCGCTGCAGAACGACAACGGCACCGTCACCGGGCAGGTCTTCCCGGAGAACTCCCCCGCCTACGACAAGGCGCTCGACGACCGCTACGGCTACGACCCCGAGAAGGCCAAGGAGCTCCTCGCCGAAGCCGGCTACGCCGACGGCCTGACGCTCTCCATGCCGTCCTCCGCCGTGCTGGGTGCCACCACCTACACGCTCATCTCGCAGCAGCTCGCCGACGTCGGCATCACCGCCGAGTACGTCGACCCGGGCAACAACTTCATCGCCGACCTCCTGGCGCCGAAGTTCCCCGTGTCGTTCATGGCGCTCGAGCAGAACCCCGACTGGCAGCTCATCCAGTTCATGATCGCCCCGAACGCGGTGTTCAACCCGTTCAAGTACGCAGACCCGAAGGTCGACGAGTACATCAAGCAGATCCAGTACGGCGATGAGGCGACGCAGGGCACGGTCGCGAAGGAGCTCAACGCGTACATCGTCGAGCAGGCCTGGTTCGCACCCTTCTACCGGGTGCAGGGCAGCTTCGCCACCGACGCGAACACGACGGTGAAGATGATCCCGACGAACGCGTACCCGTCGATCTACGACATCCAGCCGAAGTAGTCCGCTGGCCCTGAGCCTGTCGAGGGGTGCCCTTCGACAGGCTCAGGGACCGGGACCCCGGCCGCATCTCGGCCCCCACCCTCTCCTCGCTCACCCACTTCCTGGAGTGACCCATGCTCGGATTCATCCTCAGACGCCTGGTTTCCGGTGTCGTCCTCATCTTCGTGATCTCCGTGATCGCGTACTCCCTCCTCTACCTCGGCGGCGGTGACATCGCCCGCCGCATCCTCGGCCAGAGCGCGACCGCCGAGACCGTCGCGAAGAAGTCCGCGGAGCTCGGCCTCGACCGCCCGCTCCCCGCGCAGTACGTCGATTGGCTCACCTCGGCCTTCCAGGGCGACCTCGGTCGGTCCTGGTTCACCGGTCAGCTCGTCTCCACCGGTGTCTCCGGTCGCCTCGCGGTGACGCTCTCCATCGTCCTCGGCGCGACCATCATCGCCGCGATCGTCTCGGTCATCCTCGGCGTCCTCGCCGCCCGACGCGGTGGATGGATCGACAACGTCGTCCAGTTCATCTCCGTCATCGGGTTCGCGATCCCCAGCTTCCTCATCGCCCTCGTGCTCGTCATCACCTTCGCCATCAACCTGCGCCTGTTCAAGGCGACCGGGTACATCCCGATCACCACCTCCTTCTCGGGATGGGTGGCCTCCGTGACGCTGCCGATCATCGCGCTCGCCATCGGCGCCATCGCGACGGTGTCGCAGCAGGTGCGCGGCTCGGTCGTCGACGCGATGTCGAAGGACTACGTGCGCACCCTCCGCAGCCGCGGTCTCGGCACCAACCGCGTGATCTACAAGCACGTGCTCCGGAACGCCGGCGGCCCGGCCCTCGCCGTCCTCGCCGTGCAGTTCATCGGCCTCCTCGGCGGCGCCGTCATCATCGAGCAGATCTTCGCCCTCCCCGGCATCGGTCAGCTCGCCGTGCAGGCGACGACCTCCGGCGACATCCCCATCGTGATGGGCGTCGTCATCGCGACCGCGATCATCGTCGTCGTCGTCAACCTGCTCATCGACCTCGCGCAGGCTGCGCTCAACCCGAAGGTGCGACTGTCATGACCGCCATCGAAACCCCGCTGACCGTCCCGACCCCACAGGTCCGCGTCAACCTCCTGCGCCGGCTCCTCAAGCGTCCGATCGGCGCCGCGTCGCTCGTGTTCCTCGCGATCGTCGGCGTGATCGCGATCTTCGGGCCGCTCATCGCGCCGCAAGACCCGAACCTCGCCTCGCTGCAGCTCGTGCTCGCACCGCCGAGCGCCGACCACCTCCTCGGAGCGGACAGCGCCGGACGCGACGTGCTCTCCCGGCTGCTCGCGGCCACCCAGATCAGCGTCGCCGCGGCGCTCCTCGCCCTCGTGGTCGCGATCGTCATCGGTGTCGTCGCCGGCCTGATCGCCGGGTACTACCAGGGCTGGTTCGACTCGGTGTCGTCCTGGTTCACCGGCCTCATCATGGCGCTGCCCGGCATCGTCGTCCTCCTCGCCGCCCGCGCCGTCCTCGGCCCGTCGGTCTGGATCTCGATGGCGATCTTCGGCATCCTGCTCTCGCCCTCGTACTTCCGGCTCGTGTACGCCGCGGTCACGGCAGTGCGGTCCGAGCTGTACGTCGACGCCGCCCGGGTCTCCGGCCTCAGCGATCCGCGCATCATCGGCAAGCACATCCTGTCGGTCGTCCGCGCACCGATCATCATCCAGTCTGCGATCATCGCCGGCATCGCGATCGCCATCCAGTCCGGTCTCGAGTTCCTCGGGCTCGGCGACCTGTCGGTCCCCACCTGGGGTTCGATGCTGAACGACGGCTTCACGAACATCTACAAGGCACCGATCCTCATGGTGTGGCCGTCGCTCGCGATCGCCCTCACCTGCATCGCGCTCACCCTGCTCGCCAACGCGATGCGCGACGAGCTGGAGCGCACCGTGAGCGTCCGTCGCCGTCGTCGCAAGATCGTGACGACCTCGAAGACGGGCTCGAACACGATCGTCACCCAGTCGATCAGCACGTCGGGGATCTCGGAGGACGAGATCGTCGGGGTGCCGCCCATCCGTCACGACGACGACGCCCGCGCCGCCGTCCGTGCCGAGGAGCTCGTCCTCAGCGTCCGCGACCTCCGCGTCGGCTACGACCAGGAGGGCGGCCGGGTCACCGAGGTCGTCCACGGCGTCGACCTCGACATCCGTCGCGGCGAGGTCCACGGCCTCATCGGCGAGTCCGGCTCGGGCAAGACCCAGACCGCGTGGGGTGTCCTCGGGCTCCTGCCCCGCGGCGGCCGGGTCACCGACGGCACCATCCGCTACGAGGGCACGCGCCTCGACACCCTCGGCGAGCGCGAATACACGGCCATCCGCGGCAGGCGCATCGGCTACATCCCGCAGGAGCCGATGTCGAACCTCGACCCGGCGTTCACGATCGGCAGCCAGCTGGTCGAACCGCTCCGGGTCGCCCTCGGCCTCAGCAAGAAGGACGCGACGGACAAGGCCCTCGCCCTCCTCGAGCGGGTCGGCATCCCCAACCCGAAGCGCACCTTCGCCGCCTACCCGCACGAGGTCTCCGGCGGCATGGCCCAGCGCGTGCTCATCGCCGGCGCCGTGTCGACCGACCCGGACATCATCATCGCCGACGAGCCCACCACGGCGCTCGACGTGACGGTGCAGGCCGAGGTGCTCGACCTGCTGCGCGACCTGCAGGCCGAGCGGCACATGGCGATGCTCCTCGTGACGCACAACTTCGGGGTCGTCGCCGACCTCTGCGACCGGGTCTCGGTCATGCAGAACGGCCTCATCGTCGAGACCGGGCCCGTGCGCTCGATCTTCAACGACGCCCAGCACCCGTACACCCAGTCGCTGCTCGGCGCGATCCTCGACGAGGGTCCCGCCCGACCGGCGCTCGCGACGAACCTGACAGGAGAGACCCGATGACGACGTCACTGCTCGAGGTGAAGGACCTCGAAGTCGAATACCCGGGCAAGGGGCTCCGCGCCCAGCCCTTCAAGGCGCTCAAAGGGGTCTCGATCGACATCCGGCCCGGCGAGACCGTCGGCCTGGTCGGCGAGTCCGGCTCGGGCAAGACCACCCTCGGTCGTGCCGTGCTGGGCCTCGCCCCGGTGACGGGTGGCAGCATCCGCTACCGCGACCGCGAGATCGGTCACCTGAAGCGTAAGGAGCGTCGGGCGTTGAGCTCGGAGATCCAGGTGGTGTTCCAGGACCCGTACTCCTCGCTGAACCCTTCGCTCACGATCGAGCAGATCCTCACCGAGCCGCTCACCGTGCGTGGGGTCTCCGGAGCGGACGCCCGCAAGCGCGTCGGCACGCTGCTCGACCAGGTGCAGCTGCCGACCGGTGCCGCGTCACGCCTGCCGCGGGAGTTCTCCGGTGGGCAGCGGCAGCGCATCGCGATCGCCCGTGCGCTGGCGCTCGACCCGAAGCTCATCGTCTGCGACGAGCCGGTGTCGGCACTCGACCTGTCGACGCAGGCCCGCGTGCTCGACCTGTTCATCGACATCCAGGAGCAGACGGGCGTCGCCTACCTCTTCATCTCGCACGACCTCGCGGTCGTCCGGCACATCAGCCACCGTGTGGCCGTCATGTACCACGGCGAGATCGTGGAGTCCGGCGACGGCGACCAGGTGACCGCGCGTCCCGCCCACCCCTACACGCAGCGCCTGTTCATGGCCGCGCCGATCCCGGACCCCGATCGTCAGGAGGACCGCCGCGTCGAGCGTCGCCGCCTCATCGACGAGCAACGGGCCGCCGAGTCCGCCGCCTGATCCGTCCGGATCACCACGACCGCCCGGTCGGCCGGGGCCAGGAACCTGGCCGGCCGGGCGCACCACCGGTCCCTGAGACCCACCATCCGGTCCCTGAGACCCACACCCGGTCCCTGAGCTTGTCGAAGGGCCACCCCAGAACGGACCCACATCGCATGACCATCACCACTCCCCGGCACGCCGCCGCCACGAAGCCCGTCGACACTGACGCGATCGACGCCCTCGTCGCCCGCCTCGACCTCGAGGAGAAGGTCGCGCTCGTCTCCGGTGCCGACTTCTGGACGACGGTGCCGCTCGAGAAGATCGGCCTGCGCGCCATGGTCCTGTCCGACGGGCCCGCCGGCGTCCGTGGGCCGGTCTGGGACGAGCGGTCGCCCTCCATCAACCTCCCGTCGGCCACCGCACTGGCGTCGTCCTGGGACCCGTCGTTCGCCTACCGCTACGGTGCGGTCGCCGCCGCGGAGGCCCGCCGGAAGGGCGTCGACGTCGTCCTCGGCCCGACCATCAACCTCCACCGCTCGCCCCTCGGCGGCCGGCACTTCGAGGCCTTCAGCGAGGACCCGGAGCTCACCGGCTCACTCGCCGCCGCCTACGTCAGCGGGCTGCAGGACAACGGGGTCGCCGCGACCCCCAAGCACTACGTCGCGAACGACTCCGAGACCGACCGGTTCACCGTCGACGTGCGGGCCAGTGAGCGCGCCCTCCGCGAGCTCTACCTCGCGCCGTTCGAACGCACCGTCACCGAGGCCGGCACCTGGGCGATCATGAGCGCCTACAACTCCGTCGACGGCGTCACGATGAGCGAGAACGAGCTGCTCGAGACGCCGCTCAACTCGGAGTGGGGCTTCGACGGTGTCGTCGTCAGCGACTGGACCGGCGTGCGCAGCCTCGGTTCCGCGCCCGCCTCGCAGGACCTCGCCATGCCCGGCCCAGCCCCAGCCTGGAGCGACGCCCTCGTCGCCGCCGTACGGGACGGCCGGGTCGAGGAGGCCGCCGTCGATCGCAAGGTCGCCCGACTCCTGGCGCTCGCGGTACGCGTCGGCGCGCTCGGCGAGGAGGCGCTCGCCCCGGCCCCGGTCGACGGCGTCGCCTTCTCCCGGGAGGCCGAGACCGAGGGCGTGGTGCTGCTCACCAACGACGGCACCCTGCCGCTCGACGCAGCCTCCCTCAACCGGGTCGCCGTCATCGGGCACAACGCCCGCGACTCCCGCACCCAGGGCGGCGGCAGCGCGACGGTGCTCCCCGAGCACACGGTCAGCCCGCTCGAGGGCCTCACGCTCGCCCTCCCCGACGCGACGATCGACTACGCCGTCGGGGCCATCGTGCAGGAGGGCGTCGCCGAACTGCCGCTCGACCGCCTCACCAACCCGCGCACCGGTCAGCCCGGGCTGCTCGCCTCCTTCGTCGACGCGGACGGCTCCGAGCTCTTCGCCGAGGACCGCCGCTCCACCGCGCTCGTCTGGTTCGGCGGCGACGCCCCGATCGGCACGGCGGCGCAGCTCGTCCTCACGACCACGTACACGCCGGAGACCTCCGAGCAGCTCAAGCTCGGCTTCGCCACGGGCCTCCACGGCCGCCTCTTCGTCGACGGCATCCTCCTCGTCGACGAGCAGCCCGTCATCGTCGGCAACGATCTCGGTGCCGCACTCCTCGCTCCGCCCTCGGCGACCGGTGCCTTCTCCGCGCAGGCCGAGGTGCCGGTCGAGATCCGGGCCGAGTTCGACCTCACCCCGAGTGAGAACGGCCTCGGGGCGATCAGCGTGACCGTCGGTCGTGCCCCCGACGACTCCGACCCCGACGCCCTCATCGCGCAGGCCGTCGAGGCGGCTCGGACCGCGGACGTCGCGGTGGTCGTCGTCGGCACCAACGCGAAGGTCGAGTCCGAGGGCTGGGACCGCAGCGACCTCTCCCTGCCCGGCCGCCAGGACGAGCTCGTGCGCGCGGTCGCCGCGGTGAACCCGCGCACGGTCGTGGTCGTGAACTCCGGCGCCCCCGTCCTGCTCCCCTGGAGCGACGACGTCGCCGCCGTCGTCCTCGGGTGGTTCGGCGGCCAGGAGATGGGCAACGCCCTGGCCGACGTCCTCCTCGGTGTCGCGGAACCGGGTGGGCGCCTGAGCACGACCTGGGCCGCGTCGCTCGACGACGTCCCCGTCCTCGACGTCACACCGGTGGACGGCGTGCTGCGCTACGAGGAGGGCATCCACATCGGGTACCGGGCGTGGCTGCGTTCCGGCGCCCAGCCCGCGTTCTGGTTCGGTCACGGCCTCGGCTACACGAACTGGACCATCGACGAAGGTACCGTCTCCGGCGCGGTCGACGCCGGGACCGCCCGCCTCGCCGGCACCGCGACGAACACCGGCGAGCGCGCCGGCAAGCACGTCGTCCAGGTGTACGCGGAGCGCGCCGACTCCGCGGTCGACCGCCCGGTGCGCTGGCTGGTCGGATCCGCCGTGGTCCGCGCCGAGGCCGGCGAGACGGTCTCGTGGGAGGTCCCGCTGCCCGCTCGGGTGTTCGCGCACTGGGCCGACGGCTGGCAGGTCGAGGCCGGGGACGTCACGCTCCGCATCGGTTCCTCGGTGGTCGACCTCGTCCATGAGACGGTCGTTCCGATCGCCACGGGGACCGTCCGATGACGGCCGCGGCGACCGGCGCGCGGATCGCGCGGCTGCGGGCGGAGGCCCGCGACGACAGCCCGGCGGTCGCGACGCCGACCCCGCGCCTGAGCTGGACGGTCGAGACGCCCGGCACCGACTGGGTGCAGGCCTGGGCCGAGCTGCGGGACGACACCGGCGCGACCACCCGGGTGGAGGGTCGCGATTCGGTCCTCGTCGCCTGGCCGTTCGAGCCGCTGTCGCCGGACACGACCCGCACCCTCGAGGTCCGGGCCGGTTCGACGAGCGGCGAGGAGACCCGGTGGAGCGCACCGCTCGCAGTCGAGGCGGCGTTCCTCGCGGAGGGCACCTGGACCGCCGGCTTCATCGGGCTGGCCGCACCGGAACGGGCCGCGCAGCCGATGCGCATCCGTCGGTCGTTCACCGTCGACCGGCCCGTCCGTCGCGCCCGCCTCGTCTGGACGGCCCTCGGCGCGGCCGAACCGCAGCTGAACGGCACCCTCGTCTCGGCCGACGTCCTCTCCCCCGGCTGGACCGCCTACGGTGACCGGCTCGTGCACGAGACGATCGACGTCACCGCGCTCATCGAGCCGGGCGAGAACGTCGTCGCAGCGACCGTCGCCGGTGCCTGGTACACCGAACGGTACGGCTTCTTCCAGTTCGCGAAGCGCATCTACGGGGAGCAGCCGCTCGTCGCCGCCCAGCTGCAGCTCGACTACGCCGACGGCACCTCCGCGACCATCGTCACCGACGACAGCTGGTCGGCCGCGGACGGCGCAGACCTCGTCGACAGTGGGATCTACGCCGGTGAGGCGATCGACACGACGCTCGCCGAACCCGGCTGGGCCACCACCGGCTTCGACGCGTCCGGGTGGTCCGCCGCCCTGGTCGACGACGCAGCGCACCCCGTGCCGGAGGCCCGCATCGCCGCGCCCGTCCGCCGCATCGAGGAACGCGCGGTGGCCGAGGTGCTCACGGCGCCGTCCGGTGCGACCATCCTCGACTTCGGCCAGAACCTCGTCGGCCGACTCCGCGTCACGGTATCGGGTCCGCGCGGGACGGTCCTGACCCTCCGACACGCGGAGGTCCTCGACGAGGGCGAACTCGCCCTCCGACCGCTCCGCAACGCCGCGGCCACCGACCACCTCACGCTCTCAGGCGACGGCGAGCAGACCCTCGAGCCGCGCTTCACCTTCCACGGCTTCCGATACGCGCAGATCGACGGGTGGCCGGGCGACGTCGACCCGTCGGCGGTCACCGCGGTCGTCCTCCACAGCGACCTCACGCGCACCGGCTGGTTCTCCTCGTCGCACGAGCTGCTCGACCGCCTGCACGAGAACGTCGTCTGGGGCATGCGCGGGAACTTCCTCAGCATCCCCACCGACTGCCCGCAGCGCGACGAGCGACTGGGCTGGACGGGCGACCTCCAGGTCTTCGCGCCCACCGCGAGCTTCCTCTACGACAGCTCCGCCTTCCTCGACTCCTGGCTGCGCGACCTCGCGCTCGAGCAGGGGCACGCGGACGGCGTCGTCCCGATGGTCGTGCCGGCGGCGCTCTCCGGGTTCGCCGGCGGCGGTCCGACCGCCGCGTGGGGAGACGCCGCGACCGTCGTCCCGTGGGTGCTCCACGAGCGCTACGGCGACCTCGGCGTGCTCCGCGAGCAGTACGCGTCCATGCGGTCGTGGGTCGAGGCCGTGCTCCGCGTCAGCACCGACGGGCTGTGGTCGAACACGTTCCAGCTCGGTGACTGGCTCGATCCGAGCGCGCCGCCGGACCAGCCCGCGAAGGCCCGGGTCGACTCCGACATCGTCGCGAGCGCGTACCACGCCAGGTCGCTGCGGATCCTGTCCGACACCGCCGCCCTCCTCGGCGAGACGGCGGACGCCGAGCACTACGGCGCCCTGGCCGACCGGAGCCGTGCCGCGTTCGCCGCCGAGTACGTGACGCCGGCCGGCCGGATGATGTCCGACGCGCCGACCGCCTACGCCCTCGCCCTCCGGTTCGACCTCGTGGACGATCCCGGGGTGCGGCGGCGGCTCGCGGACCGACTCGCCGACCTCGTGCGCGCCGACGGCTACCGCATCGGCACGGGGTTCGTCGGGACGCCGCTCATCACCGACGCGCTCACCGACGGCGGTCACCTCCGCGCCGCCGGCCGCCTCATGCTGCAGACCGAGAACCCGTCGTGGCTGTCGCCCGTCACGAAGGGTGCGACCACGGTCTGGGAACGCTGGGACAGCCTGCTGGAGGACGGCTCGGTGAACCCCGGCGAGATGACCTCCTTCAACCACTACGCCCTGGGTGCCGTCGCCGACTGGCTGCACCGCACGGTCGCGGGACTCGCTCCCGCAGCGCCCGGCTACCGGGAGCTGCGCATCGCCCCACAGCCGATCGACGGGCTCGACCACGCCGAAGCTCGACACCTCACCCCGTACGGACCGGCGTCCGTCGCCTGGCGCCGCGAGGGCTCGTCACTCGTGGTCACGGCGGAGGTCCCGCCGAACACGACGGCCACGGTCGCGCTGCCCGGTGCACCGGTGGAGACGGTGGGATCGGGTCGGTACGAGTGGACGGTGCCGGTGGTCGAGACGACCGCTCTCGACGACACCGTCGAACTCGACCTCGAGTCGCCGCTCTCGGAGATCATCGACCGGCCGACCGCCTACGACGCCCTCCTGGCGGCCGTGGCCCGGCACGATCAGGCCAAGGCCGACGAGATCCGTCGAGGGACGCAGTGGAGCCGCGGTCGGACCGTCCGGCAGCTCCTCATGTTCACGCCGCCGACCATGCTCGACGACGTCGCGGCCGCCCTGGCCACCGCGTCAGCCGCGGGGGTTGCGCGATAAACGCCACTCGGCTGTTTCACGTGCAACACTCGCACCGCCAGCACCACCCGTATCGACAGCACCACCGCGCGCACCACCGTTCGCCCACCGCCGACCTGTTCGGCTGATCACTGGAGATCCATGTTCGACCGCAGCTCAGCTTTCGGAGACGTCCTCACCAGCCCGGCCGGCCGAGCCGTCCTGGAGGTGTTCCTGCCCGGGATCGCGGCATCGCCGATGGCGAAGCAGTTCACGAGCATCCGCCTCGGCCAGCTCTCGGCGATCGTCCCCGAGCTCGCCGACGACGAGGCGAAGGAACGCCTGTGGGCGGCGTTGGCCGAGGTCGACGACGGCCCGGACGCCCGAGCGCCCTACGGTCAGGCGATCGAGCCGGACACCGGCTACGAGGGCGAGGAGGTCGAACGCGGCTCGGCGGCCGTGACCGTGCCGGGCACCGTCCCGCAATACGGCGTCGTCGAGGTCCGCCTCGAGGGTCCGTCGCACGGCAACCCGTTCGTCGACGTCGAGCTCGGCGCGACGTTCACGAACGGCGCGCGTGAGCTCACCGTCGGCGGCTTCTACGACGGCGACGGTCGGTACCTCGTGCGGCTGCTCGCCGAGGAGCCGGGCGAGTGGACGTTCACCACGACCTCGACCGCGCGATCGCTCGACGGGATCACCGGGACGGTGACGGTCGGCGCCGCCGAGCCGGGTCACCACGGTCCGGTCCGGGTGGACGGGTTCCACTTCGCGCACGCCGACGGCACCCGGCACCGCCCGCTCGGGACGACCGCGTACGCCTGGACGCACCAGACGGAGGAGCTCCAGGAGGCGACGCTCGCCGCCCTGGCCGCCGCGCCGTTCACGAAGATCCGCATGTGCGTGTTCCCCAAGTCGTACCTCTACAACGCGAACGAACCCACGTCGTTCCCCGTCGTCGGTTCGCTGGCCGAGGGCTTCGACGTCGAGCGGTTCGACCCGACGTACTGGGCCAATCTGGAGCACCGCATCGCCCAGCTCGGGGCGCTCGGCATCGAGGCGGACCTCATCCTCTTCCACGCCTACGACCGGTGGGGCTTCGCCGATCTCGGCCCGGCCGTCGACGAGCGGTACCTCCGCTACGCGGTGCGCCGACTCGCCGCCTTCGCGAACGTGTGGTGGTCGATGGCCAACGAGTACGACCTGCTCTGGGCGAAGACGACCGACGACTGGGAGCGCCTGGCCGCGGTGGTCGGCGACGAGGACCCGCACGGGCACCTCAACTCGATCCACAATTGCCAGGGCTTCTACGACTACACGAAGCCGTGGATCACGCACTGCAGCGTGCAGCGGGTGGACGTGTACCGCACCGCCGAGAACACCGACCTCTGGCGGCAGCAGTGGGGCAAGCCGATCGTCATCGACGAGTGCGCGTACGAGGGCGACATCGACCAGGGCTGGGGCAACATCACCGGCGAGGAGATGGTGCGGCGGTTCTGGGAGGGCGCGATCCGCGGCGGCTACGTCGGCCACGGGGAGACGTACCTCAACGAGCGCGAGGAGCTGTTCTGGTCGAAGGGCGGACCGCTCATCGGCTCGAGCCCGGATCGCATCGCCTTCCTCGAGCGCATCTCGGCCGAGTCCCCGACGGGCGTGCTCGACCCGCTCCCCGGCGACTGGGACGTGCCGTGGGGCGGGGTCGCCGGGCGCTACGTCATCGGGTACTTCGGGTTCAACCGTCCGCGGTTCCGGAACGTGTTCCTTCCGGAGGGCGAGTTCCACGTCGACGTGCTCGACACCTGGAACATGACCGTGGAGACGCTGCCCGGCACGTTCTCGGGGACCGTCCGTGTCGACCTCCCCGGCCGGCAGTTCATGGCGGTGCGCCTCCGCCGCGTGGAGTGACCTCCGGTCGCTGAGCCGCCCCACCCGGTCGCTGAGCCGCCCTCCCCGCTCGCTGAGCCGCCCCATCCGGTCGCTGAGCCTGTCGAAGTGCCCCCGTTGACAGGTTTGTTCGGACCACTTACAGTTGTCGGGCATTCGCGCAACCTGCGTTGCGGTATGCGCAACCGCTCGACGACTGGAGTGCGACCCATGGACGACGGAACCGGCACCATCCTGCTGCGCAGCGTCCTCCGAGGAACGGCGCTCACGGCGCTGCTGCCGAGCTGGGTGACCGGTGGCGGGGGCGACGCGGTCCTCGACCGCCTGCGTGACGACGCCGTGATCGCCGAGCTCGAGCGGTCCTTCGCCGAACCGCCCGTCGCCGAGCGCATCGACTGGTCGACCGTCCGGATCGCCCAGGTCTCGCACCCCGATCTGCATGAGCTCGTCGGTCGCAGCATCGCCGACCTCGCCGCCGAAGCCGGCCAGTCACCGCTCACGGTCGTCTCGGATACGCTGATCGCCGACCGCCTCACCACGCTCGTCGACACCCGCGCCTGAGCACGTCCACCCGAGGAGACCATCGATGCTTCCCCTGCCAACGACCGTCCAGCAGCACGAGGGCGCGTTCACGCTCCGCGACACGACCGGCCTCGGCGGCGACCGTCGCTTCACGGCGGCGAGCCGCTGGTTGCGCGAGGTCCTGCAGGCGTCGACCGGCTACGACCTCGACGCCCGCATCGACCTGCGGACCGACAGCATCGCGTTCATCCACGAGGACGGCCTGCCCGCCGGTGGCTACCGCCTGACGGTGAGCGAGGAGGGCGTGCACATCGTCGCGTCCGACGCGTCCGGCGCCTTCTCCGGAGCGGTGACCCTCACCCAGCTCCTGCCGCCCGCCGTCAACCGCCGGGCGCTCGTGCCGGGTGTCGACTGGACGGTCCCGGCCACGACGATCGAGGACGCACCCCGCTTCGGTTGGCGCGGGGTCATGCTCGACGTCGCACGACACTTCCTCCCGAAGGCCGACGTCCTCCGCTTCATCGACCTCGCGGCACGGCACAAACTCAACGTCCTCCACTTCCACCTCACCGACGACCAGGGGTGGCGCATCCAGATCGACGCCTTCCCGAAGCTCACCGAGGTGGGCGGCTGGCGCACGGAGAGCCAGCACGGCGCCGCACGACACGCACCGGGTGACGGCCGGCCCCACGGTGGCTTCTACACGAAGGACGATCTCCGCGAGATCGTCGCCTACGCCGCAGCCCGCTCGATCACCGTCGTCCCCGAGGTCGACCTGCCGGGCCACGCGCGAGCCATCATCGCCGCCTACCCGGAACTCGCCGTCCCCGACGTCGCGCAGGACCCCGACGAGCCGTCGGTGTGGACGCGCTGGGGTATCAACGAGGCGATCCTCGACATGGGCGAGCCGACCGTCGACTTCTTCCGCACGGTGTTCGACGAGGTGATGGAACTGTTCCCCTCCACCTTCATCGGCGTCGGCGGCGACGAGGCGAAGAAGACCCGCTGGGCCGCGAGCCCGCGCACGCAGGCCCTCATGACCGAGCGCGGCCTCGCCTCGGTCGAAGAACTGCAGGCGTGGTTCATCCGTCAGCTCGAGACGCACCTGTCCGCCGCCGGCCGACGGCTCTACGGCTGGGACGAGATCCTCGAGGGCGGCGGGCTGCCGAAGGACGCGACCGTCGCCTCGTGGCGCGGTGAGTTCGGTGCGGTCGTGGCCGCGCGCCAGGGCTACGACGTCATCGCCTGCCCGGACGACCGCGTCTACCTCGACTACCGGGAGTCCGACGACCCGCGCGAGCCCATCCCGGTCGGCCCGCCGCTCACCGTCGCCGAGGTCTACACCTTCGAACCCGTGCCTGCGGAGCTGACGGAGGCGGAGGGCGCGCACGTCATCGGCGTGCAGGCGAACATCTGGACCGAGCACATGGACTCGGCACGGGTCATCGACTACCAGGCCTATCCGCGCCTCTGCGCCCTCGCCGAGGTGGCGTGGGTCGGTCGGGACCGCGACCTCGCGGGCTTCGAGGAACGTCTCGGGCAGCACCTGGCACGGCTCGACGCGCTCGGCGTCGAGTACCGGCGGGCCACGGGTCCGCTGCCGTGGCAGGAACGTCCGGACGCCGAGGGCCGGCCCTCCACGCGCGAGCAGCGCGCCGCCCTCGTCGAGGAGCTCACGAAGGACATCCGCGCCTAGCGCGCCGGTCCCCGAGCCTGCCCCTCGGTCCCTGAGCTTGTCGAAGGGCCCCGGTCCCTGAGCCGGCACGCCGGTCCCTGAGCCTGTCGAAGGGCCCCGGTCCCTGAGCCTGTCGAAGGGCGCCCGCACGCCCACTGTCCACCCAGCGCAACCCCCAGGTGTCGCGGAGGGTCGGCTGGAACACTGGCGACATGACCACCATCACGCTGACCAAGGGCGTCACCGCCTACCGTGCCGACCCGCCGAAGGGCGTCGAACTCCGCGGCGGGCTCGTCCTCATCCACGAGATCTGGGGGCTCGTCCCGCACATCATCGACGTCGCCGACCGCTTCGCCGCGGAGGGCTACATCGTCGTCGCGCCCGACATCCTGAGCGGCGCCGGCGTCACGCCCGAGATCGGCACGGAGCTGCAGGAGCTCGTCTTCAGTGGCGACGAGGCGACCCGCACGGCCGCGCAGCCGCGGTTCCGCGAGGCGCTGTCGGTGTCGAAGTCGCCGGAGTACGCCGAGGAGGCGCTCGGGTACCTCGGCAAGGCCGTCGACGTCCTGTTCGACGAGGACGGTGTCGACGGACGCGTCGCCGTGGTCGGGTTCTGCTTCGGTGGCGGGTACAGCTTCGCGCTCGCGGCCGCCGACCGCCGCATCCGTGCCGCCGTCCCGTTCTACGGGTACCCGCCGGAGCCCGAGGCCGTCACGTCGATCGCCTGCCCGGTGCTCGCGTTCTACGGCGACCAGGACGAGGACCTCATGAAGAGCCTCCCCGACCTCACGACCACGATGGAGGACGCCCGCGTGGAGTTCACGGCGACGGTCTACCCCGAGGCCGGACACGCGTTCTTCAACGACACGAACACGATCACCTACCGCGAGGACGCGGCCGCCGACGCCTGGGTGAAGACCCTCGCGTTCCTCGACACCTCGCTCGGCAACGCCTAGCCCCGAGCGATCCGCTTCCGTTCGCCCATTCTTGGGCGAAGCAACGCCCGCTCGCCCGAACATGGGCGAGCGGGCGTTCGTGTGGAGCGGTGGAGGCCTACGCGCCCTTGAGGCGCGTGGCGAGGTACGCGTAGAGCTCGTCGATCGCGACGCGCTCCTGCTGCATGCTGTCGCGGTCGCGGACCGTCACCGCGTTGTCCTCGAGGGAGTCGAAGTCGACCGTGACGCAGAACGGGGTGCCGATCTCGTCCTGACGGCGGTAGCGGCGACCGATGGCCCCCGAGTCGTCGAAGTCGATGTTCCAGGAGCCGCGCAGCTCGTCGCCGATCTGGCGGGCGAGCGGCGAGAGCGCCTCGTTGCGGGACAGCGGCAGCACGGCGACCTTCACGGGCGCGAGGCGCGGGTCGAGGTGCAGCACGGTGCGCTTCTCGATCTTGCCCTTGGCGTTCGGCGGCAGCTCCTGCTCCTCGTAGGCGTCGACGAGGAAGGCCATGAGCGCACGGGTCAGGCCGAACGACGGCTCGATGACGTACGGGATGTACCGCTCGTTCTTCGCCTGGTCGAAGTAGCTGAGGTCCTTGCCGGAGCTCTCGGCGTGCACCTTGAGGTCGTAGTCGGTGCGGTTCGCGACTCCCATGAGCTCGCCCCACTCGCTGCCGGCGAAGCCGAACTTGTACTCGATGTCGACGGTGCGCTTCGAGTAGTGTGCGAGCTTCTCCTGCGGGTGCTCGAACCAACGGATGTTGTCGGGCGTCATGCCGAGGTCGATGAACCACGCCCAGCAGAGGTCCATCCACGTCTGCTGCCACTCGTCGTCCGTGCCGGGCTCGACGAAGAACTCGATCTCCATCTGCTCGAACTCACGCGTCCGGAAGATGAAGTTGCCGGGGGTGATCTCGTTGCGGAACGCCTTGCCGATCTGGCCGATGCCGAACGGCGGCTTCTTGCGCGCCGTCTGCAGCACGTTCGAGAAGTTGGTGAAGATGCCCTGCGCGGTCTCCGGGCGCAGGTAGTGCAGGCCCGACTCGTCGTCGACGACACCGAGGAACGTCTTCAGCAGGCCGGACATCTGACGGATCTCGGTCCACTGGCCGATCTTCGACGGGTGCTCCGGGTCCGGGATGTCGGCGAGGCCGTTCTCCGGCGGGTGGCCGTGCTCGGCCTCGTACGCCTCGAAGAGGTGGTCGGCCCGGTAGCGCTTGTGGGTGATGAGCGACTCGGTCAGCGGGTCGCTGAAGACCTTGACGTGGCCGGACGCCTCCCAGACGGCGGTGGGGAGGATGACGGCGGAGTCGAGACCGACCATGTCGCCGCGGCCGCGCACGAAGGCGTTCCACCACTGCTTCTTGATGTTCTCCTTGAGCTCCACGCCGAGGGGCCCGTAGTCCCACGCCGACCGGGTTCCGCCGTAGATGTCGCCGGAGGGGAAGACGAACCCTCGGTGCTGCGCCAGGGTGACGACGGAATCGAGTCGGGACTGCTCTGCCATGTGGGCCTCTCCATGCCGCGGATCGCGGCGGTGTCTGCGGTGCTGACGCCTGGCTGGCGCCCGCTCCCGGAACCCTCCAATCCTACGGGCGCGTCGCTGAGCACCACCAAACCGAGGCAAGAGCGGCGGGCGCACCCCGTGGCCCATCGGCGCGCGCCTCCGCCGTGAAGCCGCCCGGCGGACTCGCCAAGTCAGCTCCCCGCAGGCCATGATCGTGAGGAGTGGCACGCCGGACAGCACGGCGGAAGGGACATCATGAGCTCGAGCGAGACACCGGGGACGGGCACACCTCCCACAGCGACGGGCACGACATCGACGGAGTCGCGGCGATCACGCACCGCAGCACGGCTCGCGGGCTTCCAGACGTCGGCCGTCCGGTTCGTCCGCGGGACACCCGTGAGCTTCGGGCTCGCGGCGATCATCCTGGTCCTCGCGGTCCTGACCGGTACGGCGACCGGCCCCGCTTCCACGGCGGTCCAGGAGCAGTGGGCCGCCGGGTTCGCGACGACCGTCGAGGCCGGGCACTGGTGGACGCCGCTCAGCGCCCTCGTGATCGCCTGGGACCCGTTCCAACTCGTGTTCGCGGTCCTCGGCGCCGTCGGGCTGCTCGGCGTCGCCGAACGCCTCATGGGTTCGCGGCGCACCCTCTGGACCTTCCTCGTCCTCGGGGTCGCCGGCACCCTCGTGGGTATCGGCCTGCAGGCGATCGGGGCCGCGATCGGCGAACTCTGGGCGATCACCGTCGAGTTGGACCTGACCCTCGATCCCTTCGTCGGCATCGTCGGCGCCCTCCTCGCGGCGAGCGCCTTCGCCCTCCCCCTCTGGCGGCGGCGCATCCGGGTGATCACGATCGGGTTCATCCTCATGTTCGTGCTCTACAACGGCGACACGACCGACGTGTACCGGCTGATCGCCGCCATGCTCGGGCTCGTGCTCGGGCGGGTGCTCGCGCGGGCCCTGGGCCGGCAGCGCACCCGCTGGAACCGCAGCTCGCACCAGGAGACGAGGACCCTGCTGGCGGCGACGATCTCGGTGTCGGCGATCGGGCCGCTCATCTCGATCATCTCCCCCAACGCGATCGGCTTGCTCTCCTACCTCGGGAACGTGTTCAGCGACACCGTCCCGGACTACGACGAGGTCATGGGCCGGTGCGCCGCGAGCTTCACCGACGAGTGCAACCGTGAGATCGCGATCGCCAGCCAGGCCGGGACGGGGTCCCTCGTCCTGACCTTCGTGCCGCTCGTGCTCCTCGTCGTCGCGGCGATCGGCCTGCGCAACGGCCGGCGGTTCGCGCTCATCCTGACGATCGTCGTCAAGTTCGCCCTCGCCGTCATCGGCGCGTTCGCGTTCGTGTACGCGCTCCGCTTCGACCAGAACGGGACGGACCTGTGGGAGATCCTGCTCTGGGGTGCCGCCGCGCTCGTCGTCCCGTTGGCGCTCGCCCTCCTGCTCATCGCCCAGCGCCGGCACTTCCAGGTGCGGGCGCCCCGTGACGCCCGTCGCGAGTTCGTGTTCACCGTCGTCTTCGCGTTCGTCGTGCTGCTCCTCGGCGAGCTGCTCATCGGGTGGATCAACCGCGCCACGTTCCTCCCGGAGCCGGCCGGCCTCGCCACCCTCCTCTCCGACGTGCCGCGACGGTTCCTGCCGGGGGTGTTCCTCGGCTCGCTCGGAAGCCCCACCTTCCCCACGGACGGGCTCACCGTGTTCGCGTTCGAGTGGGTCGGCCCCATCTTCTGGGCCGTGTTCCTGCTCGCCATGCTCCGGCTGTTCGCTGCGACCGGGCCGACGACGCACCAGGGTGACGGCGCCCGCATCCGGCAGCTCCTCAAGCAGGGCGGCGGCGGCACCATGGGGTTCATGGCGACCTGGCCGGGCAACGACTACTGGTTCGCCGAGGACGGCCGCAGCGCGGTCGCCTACCGGGTGATCAACGGGATCGCGATCACGATGTCCGATCCGATCGCGCCGGGTTCCGACGGCCGCTCCACGATCCGCGGGTTCGCCGAGTTCTGCGACGCGAACAGCTGGATCCCGGTGTTCTACAGCGTGCACGAGCAGTACCTGCCGGTGTTCGCGGAGCTCGACTGGCAGGTCATGTCGGTCGGCGAGGAGACCCTCATGCACCCGCCGACCTTCGAACTCACGGGCAAGCCGTGGCAGAAGGTGCGGCAGGCGCTCAACCGCGGCATCAAGGAGGGGCTGACGACGCTCTGGACCACCTGGGACGAGCTGCCGTTGGCGATGGTCAACGAGATCACGTCGATCTCCGAGCAGTGGGTGGCGGAGAAGGAGCTCCCGGAGATGGGCTTCACGCTGGGTGGCATGGAGGAGCTGAAGGACCCGGAGGTCGCCCTCATGCTCGCGATCGGGCCCGACGGACGTCTGCAGGCGATCACGAGCTGGTTGCCGTCGTACCGCGACGGCCGCGTCGTCGGGTGGACGATCGACTTCATGCGCCGCGCCGACGGCAGCCTGAACGGGGTCATGGAGTTCCTCATCGCCTCGGCCGCGCTGCACATGCGCGAGACGGGGGTCGAGGTGCTGTCGCTCTCCGGCGCACCGCTGGCGACGAAACCGCTCCGGCCGGGTGAGACGCCACCGCCGGCGACCGCGATGACGCGCCTGATGGACTTCCTCGCGAAGACCCTCGAGCCCGCGTACGGGTTCTCCTCGCTGTTCCGGTTCAAGGCGAAGTTCAACCCGACGTACGAGACCATCTACATGACCTACTCGGACCCGCTCGCGCTCCCGATCATCGGCACGGCCGTCGGCAAGGCCTACCTCCCCGACGTCTCCCCGAAGGAGGCCATCGCGCTCGTCCGCACCCTCAGCCGCTGAGCCGAGCTTGCCCCGCCACCGGCGGTGGGGCGAGTGACTCGCCCTCGAGGAAGGGACCCTTCACGAGTTCGTGACGGAGCTCGCCGAGCGTGCCGTCGAGGCGGCCGACGAGCGTCTCCACCCCCATGCGTCCGAGTTCCGTGGCGGGGAGCAGGGTGACGGCGAGCGCCGGATCGGCCGCCTCCGACACCTCGCGCGTCGAGCCGATGAGGACGACGGACAGCTCATCCGGGATCGAGACGCCGAGCTTGCCCAGTTCGCTCACGAGCCCGAGGGCAGCCCGGTCGTTGAGGACGAGGATCGCCGTGACCTCGGGAGCCTCGGCCACGAGGGTCGCCGCGAGCGCGCGACCGCCGGCGGGGTCCGGGGCGCACCGGAGGGTCCGGCCGCGGAGGCCGCGCTCGTCGCAGACGGCGTGGAACGTCTCCTGCACGCGCACGACCGGGCCGTAACCGTCGAGCCCCTCGCGTTCCACCTCCTCGACGAGGACGAACTCCCGATGCCCGAGCTCTTGGAGCCGGTCGATCGACTGCTCCACCATGCCCTCGAAGTCGACGTCGACGTAGTCGAGGCCGGAGGGGTCGCGGGTGCGGCCGATGAGCGTCAGCGGGGTCCGCGCCGCCAGCAACCGGTCGACCCGGTGGTCGTCGAGGCGCACCTCCATGAGGATCACGCCGTCGATGAGGCCGTCGGAGGTGAGTCCACGGAGGGCCTCGGGGTCGCTCGGTTCCGGCCAGAGGACCACGGTGTACCCGAGCTCGGAGGCCGCCTCGGCGGCACCGGTGAAGAAGCGGGCCGCGGTGTCCGACAGGCGGTGCTGCAGGACGGGGAAGAGCAGCGCGATCATGCGGGTACGGCGGCTCGCGAGCGCCCTGGCGACCGCGTTCCGTCGGAAGTCCAGCTCGACCATGGCCGACTCGACCCGGAGGCGGGTGGCCGGGGACACGGGCTTGGAGTCGTTGACGACGAACGAGACGGTGGCGACGGAGACTCCGGCGAGCCGCGCGACGTCCCGCATCGTTGCCATGGGTCCCCGCTCACGTGCTCTGGTGTCCGGCAAGTCTCTCACGGATCACGATTCGGTAAACCGGTTAAATTCGTCCTTGACGGCGGACGGAGACGCAGGCATGCTGGTTTCCGAAGCGCGCAGTAAACCGGTTAACTTCCGGCCGTGCGCGATCCGACCTCGACCGGCGAAGGAGCCGCGAAGATGCCTGCAGCCACCACCGTCGACGACCGTCCGGCGCAGCCGCTCCGCGTCGCGATCGTCGGATACAGCTTCATGGGATCGATCCACGCCCAGGCCTGGACCACCGCCCCGCGGTTCTTCGACCTCGGCCCCGGCGTCGAACTCGTCGCCGTCAGCGGTCGGGACGCCGGAGCCGCCCGTGCCTTCGCCGACCGATTCGGCATCGCCGACGTCGAGACCGACTGGCGCACCCTTCTCACCCGGGGCGACGTCGACGTCATCGACATCTGCACGCCGGGCCACCTCCACGCCGAGATCGCGATCGCCGCGCTCGACGCCGGCATCCACGTCCTCTGCGAGAAGCCGCTCGCCAACACACTCGAGGAGGCGGAGCGGATGGTCGCGGCCACCGAACGCGCCGCGACCCGGGGCGTGCAGGCGATGGTCGGCTTCAGCTACCGCCGCACCCCGGCACTCGCCTACGCGCAGCGCCTCGTCGCCGACGGCCGGCTCGGCACCATCCGCCATATCCGCGCGCAGTACCTGCAGGACTGGATCGTCGACCCCGACTTCCCCCTCGTCTGGCGGTTGGACGCCGAGCAGGCCGGCTCCGGAGCGCTCGGCGACCTGGGTGCCCACATCATCGACCTGGTCGGCTTCGTGACGGGGCAGGAGCTCACCGGGGTCAGCGCCCTCAGCTCGACCTTCGTCACCGAACGTCCACTCCCCGACGCGTCGAGCGGCCTCAGAGCCACCGCGACCGCCGCCACCCCGCGCACCGGCACGGTCACCGTCGACGACGCGGTCGTGTTCATCGGCCGGACGGACGGCGGGGCGCTCGCGACGTTCGAAGCCACCCGCTTCGCCACCGGCCGGAAGAACGCGATGCGCCTCGAGGTGGACGGCTCCGACGGCTCGATCACGTTCGACTTCGAGCGCATGAACGAACTCGAGTTCCACGACCACACCCTCCCGGCGGAGGAGGCCGGCTTCCGGCGCATCCTCGTCACCGAGCCCGGCCACCCCTACGCGGGCGCCTGGTGGCCGGCCGGGCACGGCCTCGGCTACGAGCACACCTTCGTCCACGAGGTCGCCGACCTCGCCCGCGACCTCGCCGCCGGCCGGCGACCCGAGCCGGGCTTCGCCGACGGCCTCCGCGTGCAGCGCATCCTCACCGCCGTCGCCGAGAGCGCCGCGGCGAACGCCGGCTGGGTCACGCTCGATCACTGACCACCCCGCCCGACCACCACCGACCGATCCGACGACCATCCACCGCACCACGATCAGCACCGCACCACGATCACCACTCACCAGGCAAAGGAGCCATGACATGCGATCCACGACCACCCGCGACACGAAGCAGCGCCTCATCCGGCGGCCGCACGTGCTCGGTTCGCTCGCGATCCTCGCGATCACCCCGTTCGCCCTCACCGCGTGCAGCGGCGGCGGTGGCGCTGCGGCCGGCGGCGACGCCGACACCCTGACGATCCTCGACTACTACAACAACGAGCCGGACAAGACCCTCGTCGGCGAAGCCCTCGACCGCTGCGCCACGGAGCTCGACGTGAAGATCAAGCGCGAGAACGTCCCCGGCAAGGACCTCATCCAGAAGGTCCTGCAGCAGTCGTCGTCCAAGACGCTGCCGGACGTGCTCATGCTCGACAACCCGGACGTGCAGGAGATCGCGGCGACCGGCGGTCTCTCGCCGCTCAGCGACTACGACGTCGACACCTCCGGCTTCGCGAAGGGCATCCTCGACGCCGCGAGCTACGAGGGCGAGGTGTACGGCCTCGCACCGACGGTCAACACCCTCGGCCTCTTCTACAACGAGGACCTCCTCGCCGCGAAGGGCATCACCCCGCCCACCACGTGGGACGAGCTGAAGACAGCGGCGGCCGCACTCACCGAGGGCGACACCTACGGGCTCGCGTTCAGCTCCATCGCCACCTACGAGGGCAGCTGGCAGTTCCTGCCGTTCATGTGGACCAACGGGGGCGACGAGACCGACCTCACCACGCCGGCGGTCGCCGAGGCCCTGCAGCTGCAGGTCGACCTCGTGGACTCCGGCTCCGCGTCGAAGAGCGTCATCAACTGGTCGCAGGCCGACGTCAACGACCAGTTCATGGCCGGCAAGGCCGCGATGATGATCAACGGCCCGTGGCAGATCCCGGCCCTCAGCGCCGACACGGACCTCAAGTACGGCAGCGTGCAGGTTCCGGTGAACAAGGCCGGTCAGACGCCCGTCGCCCCGCTCGGTGGCGAGGTCTGGACCGTCCCGGTGACCGGGAACAAGGACAAGCAGGCGAAGGCGGCGAAGTTCGTCGAGTGCATCTCGAGCGACGAGAACCAGCTCGCCCTCGCCGAGGCCCGCTTCACCGTCCCGACGAAGACGGCCCTGGCCGAGCAGTACGTCGCCAAGGTGCCCGAGATGGCCGCGTTCACCGAGCAGGTCGCCAACGCCCGCTCGCGCACCGGTGAGCTCGGCGAGGAGTGGCCCGAGGCCGCGACCGAGATCTACACCGCCATCCAGCTCGCCCTGACCGGGCAGGCGACGCCTGAAGAGGCGTTCAAGCAGGCGGCCGCGGGCTGATCCCGATGAGCAGCGGCATCGCCGGAGCCTCGCTCCAGGACCGGAAGACCGACCGACGTCCCGACGGCACCGACGGGGGTGCGCCCCTGAAGCGCACCCCTGCCGGGGCCGCCCGCCGGCGCCGACGCGTCCGTCGGGAAGACCTCGTCAAGCTCGGCTTCGTCGCCCCGGCAGCGCTCTACATCGTGCTGTTCTTCGGCTACCCGGTCGTCAAGAACGTGACGATGAGCTTCCAGGAGTACACGACGAAGACCTTCTTCACGGGCGAGGCACCGTGGGTCGGGTTCGCGAACTACGTGACCGTGTTCAGCTCCCAGCTGTTCACCCCGGCGCTCCTCAACACGGCGCTGTTCACGGTCGGCTCCATCGCCGGTCAGTTCGTGATCGGGCTCGCCCTCGCGGTGTTCTTCAAGCGACGCTTCCCCCTGAGCTCGTTCCTCCGGGCGATGCTGCTGCTCCCCTGGCTCCTCCCCCTGATCGTGTCGAGCGCCACCTGGCGGTCGATCCTCGATCAGGACAGCGGTGTCCTGAACACCGCCCTCGGCACCATCGGCCTCGGCGGGGTCCCGTGGTTGACCAGTCCTTCGGTCGCCCTGTTCGCGGTCGTCCTCGTGAACATCTGGATCGGCATCCCGTTCAACGTCACGATCCTCTACGGAGGCCTGCAGGACATCCCCGACGAACTGTACGAGGCCGGTGCGCTCGACGGCGCGACGGGGTGGAAGGCCTTCCGCCACATCACGTGGCCGAACCTCCGCCCGGTGGTGAGCGTCGTGCTCGTGCTCGGCGTCGTCTACACGATCAAGGTGCTCGACATAATCCTCGGCCTGACGAACGGCGGCCCGGCGAACGCCACCCAGACGCTGTCCGTGCGCTCGTACCAGGAGTCGTTCGTGAACTTCGAGTTCGGCGTCGGCGCCGCGTTCAGCAACATCCTGATCGTCATCTCGCTCCTCTTCGCGATCGTCTACCTCCGCGTCAACCGACGCGCGGTCGACGAGTAAGGACACCGACCCCTCATGACCACGACCAGCATCGTGACCGGCGGCCGACAGACCCGTCGCTTCGCCCCGGTCGGCCCGTCGCGCCGCCGCGGCGACCGACGGCGCCTCGGCTCCACCGTCCTCGGCGTCCTCATCCTCGCGATCATGCTCTTCCCCGTCTACTGGATGGTGAACGCGTCGCTGCAGCCGTCGGGCAACACCCTCACCGGCGACTTCTTCCCCGTGAACCCGAGCTTCGCCGGGTACGAGAAGGCGATCGCCGACCAGGGCGGGCACCTCGTGACGAGCCTCGTCATCTCGCTCGGGACCGTCGTGCTGACCCTCGCGATCGCCGCACCCGCGGCCTACGCGCTCGCCCAGTTCCGGTTCCGGTGGATCAGCGTCGCCCTGCTCGTGATCCTCATCGCGCAGATGATCCCCGGCATCGTGATCGCCAACGCCCTGTACTCCGCCTACAACGACCTCGGCCTGCTCAACTCGATCCCCGGGCTGATCCTCGCCGACGCGTCCCACGCCATCCCGTTCGCGATCCTCATCCTGCGGGCGTCGATGCAGACCATCCCGCCCTCGATCGTCGAGGCGGCACGCGTCGACGGCGCCGGGCTCGTGCGGGCGTTCGTCTCGATCGTCCTACCCGTGAGCCGCAACGTGCTCATCACCGCCGGACTGTTCGCGTTCCTGTTCTCCTGGAGCGACTTCCTGTTCGCGCTGACCCTGACGACGACCGAGGACGTGCGCCCCGTGACCCTCGGGATCTACCAGTACCTCGGCTCGCAGGTGTCGAACTGGAGCGCCGTCATGGCGACCGCGGTCCTCTCGTCCCTGCCCGCCATCATCCTGCTCGTCATCGCCCAGCGCTTCATCGCCGCCGGGGCGACGGGCGGCGCCGTCAAATGACCGA
The DNA here is from genome assembly GCF_001421315.1 of Plantibacter sp. Leaf1. Lineage (NCBI taxonomy): Bacteria > Bacillati > Actinomycetota > Actinomycetes > Micrococcales > Microbacteriaceae > Plantibacter > Plantibacter sp. Leaf1. Next base: position 2,103,116 of record NZ_LMJX01000002.1, read on the forward strand.
CCAGCACGCAGACACCCTCTCCGACCACGCAACGCATCCTCGAAGGAGCACCACCATGTCCGACAGCACCACCCCCGTCCGCGTCCTCGTCTGGGGCGAGAACCGTCACGAACAGATCGAGGAGAAGGTCCGCGCGATCTACCCCGACGGCATGCACACCACCATCAAGGAGGGCATCGAGGAGCACCTCGGCGCCGACGCGGTCGTCACCACCACGACGCTCGACGAACCCGAGCACGGCCTGACCGAGGAGGTCCTCGCCGCGACCGACGTGCTCGTGTGGTGGGGTCACGCCGCGCACGACGAGGTCGCCGACGAGGTCGTCGAACGGGTCCACCAGCACGTCCTCGCCGGCATGGGGCTGCTCGTGCTGCACTCCGGCCACTGGTCGAAGATCTTCGGCAAGCTCATGGGCACCACGTGCACGTTGCGGTGGCGGTCGGAGGAGGATCGGGAGATCGTGTGGACGGTCGATCCGACCCACCCCATCGCCCAGGGTGTCCCCCACCCGTTCATCATCCCCGCGCAGGAGATGTACGGCGAGTTCTTCGACGTCCCGGCCCCCGACGAGCTGATCTTCCTCTCCACATTCACGGGCGGCGAGGTGTTCCGCTCCGGCATGACCTACAAGCGCGGCTTCGGCAAGATCTTCTTCTTCTCCCCCGGCGACCAGGACTACCCCGTCTACCACCACGAGCACGTCCGGCGCGTCCTCGCGAACGGCGTCCGGTGGGCGCACACGCTGCGGCCTGAGCGCGCGGTGCCGGTCCTCCTGCGGTACGAGACCGAGGACTTCTACAACGGTCGCGGCTACGAGGGAGCGCTCGAACGATGAGTGCGCCTGTCGACGGTGGTTTCGCGGTGCTCGCCGACGCGGCGGCCCCGGTGCGGCTCGTCCTCGTGGGCGCGGGCGGCATGGGCCGGGCCTGGCTCCGGACGATCCTCGCGAACCCCGACACGGAGCTCGTCGGCGTCGTCGACCTCGACACGGCCCTCGCCGAGTCGGCCGTCGCCGAGGCCGGGCTGCAGGTGGGTCCTGACGGTGTCGTCGTCGGGACCAGCGTGTCGGTCGTCGCCGAAGCCACCGGGGCGCACGCGGTCGTGAACGTCACCGTGCCAGCCGCGCACCATCCGGTGAACACCGAGGCGCTCTTCGCCGGGCTGCCCGTGCTGTGCGAGAAGCCGATCGCGCCCACGGTGGCGCAGGCGCTCTCCCTGGCCGCCACGGCGGAGGCGAGCGGACAGCTGCTGATGACGAGTCAGTCGCGCCGCTACTACGCGTCGATCGCCGCATTCCGGGAGCAGGTCGCCTCGCTCGGCCGCCTGGGCTCGGCGACCACCGAGTTCTTCAAGGCGCCGCACTTCGGCGGGTTCCGCGAGGAGATGCCGCACGTGCTGCTCGTCGACATGGCCATCCACGCCTTCGATGCCGCCCGCTACGTCCTCGGAAGCGACCCGATCGCCGTGTACTGCGAAGAGTTCAACCCCGCCTGGAGCTGGTTCTCGGCCGACGCCGCCGCCACCGCGGTCTTCGAGTTCGCAGACGGTGTCCGATACACCTACAGCGGCAGCTGGTGCGCGGACGGCGTGGAGACGTCGTGGAACGGCAACTGGCGCGTCAACGGCGAGCACGGCACCGCGGTCTGGGACGGCGACTCCGCGCCCCGGCGGCAGCTCGCGCCGACGGACGGGGTAGCCGCCGAGGTCGAGACCGCGACGCTCGAAGCCGACGTGCCGGAGGAGATCGCCGGTTCGCTCGTCGAGTTCGTCGGAGCGATCCGGACGGGACGGGTCCCCTCGGGCGAGGTCCATGCGAACGTCCTGAGCCTCGCGATGGTCGAGGCCGCCGTACGGTCCGCGGAGACCGGCGCGCGGGTGTCCATCGCTGACGTGCTCGCCCAGGCGCACGTGCAGGCACTCGAGGCCGAACCGCGCGACGACGTCCGAGCGGCGCTCGTCCCCACCAGCTGAGGTGGGGCGGGTCGTCGTCGTCGCGTGCTGCGGACGACGATCCGCCTCAGCTCACCACGTGCCGTCCTGGAGGTTGCGGGCCACGCTCAGGCTGAAGGCCCGCCAGAGGCCGGAGTGACCCGGCGTCCGCGCGGCCCTGCTCGGCCACCCCGCGAAGCGCGCGACGCGGGCGAAGCCGGCCTCGTGCCACACCGGGTCGGTCTTGCGGAAGCGATTCGGCTGCCAGACGACCGGCCGCTCCGGCAGGTTGCCCGAGGCCGGCGCACGCTTCGCCCGGATCCTCGACAGGGTCTCCGGCTCGGGCACGTGCTCGCCCACCCAGTCGAGCACGTCGAGCTCTGGCGAGTCGCCGTACCGGGACCGGTGGATGCCGACCACCCGGAACAGCGCCGTCCGTCCGTTCGGTGCGGTGAACGCGAGGACGTCGCCCGGTGTCAGGTCGTCCTCCACATGGCGCCACGATCGGCGGAGGCGTTTCGGCGCGGGCTGCGGGCCGAGGAGCTGCTCGCGCAGGCGCTGCAGGGCGGCGGTGCGGCGGGTGAGTTCGGTCCGGCCCGCCTCCGCCCACAGCTCCAGGTCGGCTCCCCGATCGATCGCCGCGATCGCCCGCGCCCGCACCTCGGGATCGAGTCGCCCCACCTCGCTCTGCGCCGCCGCGAGCGGGATCCACAGCTCACCGTCGTCGCGGTCCACCAGGTGGGCGAAGGAGGCGATGGTCCGTCGCGTCGCCTCCTCGTCGGGCACCCGGTCTTGCACGAACTCGCGGTACTCCGTGCGGATGTCCGACGCCGTGTCGTTCGAGAAGATCGCCGTACCCCATGCGCCCATCCCGGCATCCTCGCAGACCACGCCCATCCGCGGCCAGGTCGGGCCCATACGATGGACGGAGCCCGACTCCGAGACGAAGGACGCTGCATGCCATCCCGCCCCACCAAGTTGATCCCGCCGACCTTCTCCCGCACGCCGTCGCTCGACGCCGAGACGGTCGAGTTGGAGGTGGCGATCGACTTCCCCGAGGGCGTCGAAGCCATCGGTCTCGCCGTCGCCCCCGCGCTCGACGGCGTACACGACGAGATCCCCGCGGCCCTCGGCCTCGACCGGGCGGCCCTGACCCGCGCCGGCTTCACCGGCGAGCTCGGCCAGACGCTCGTGATCCCCAGCCAGGACGCACCGACGTTCATCGCGGTCGGTGTCGGCGCCCCCGCGAAGCGCACCGCCGCCGCACTCCGCGACGTCGCCGCCGCCTTCGCCCGCGCCGCGTCCTCGTTCGCGACCATCGGCCTCGACGTCGCGCACGCGTTCGACCTCGACGCCGCGTCGGCCGGACAGCTCGTCGTGGAGGGCGCGCTGCTCGCCCGCTACCGCTACACCGAGCTCAAGCGCGAGGCGAAGCGCACGCCGCTCGTCGCACTCCACCTCGTCGCGGCCGGCGACGACCTCGCGGACACCGCGACCGGCGCCCACCGCGGCGAGGTCCTCGCCCGCTCGGCGAACCTGGCCCGCGACCTCGCGAACACCCCGCCCGGTCACCTCACGGCGACGGACCTCGCCCAGGTCGCGCAGCTCCTCGGCGCCGCCAACGGCTTCGACGTGGAGGTCTTCGACAAGGACGCGCTCATCGAGCTCGGCCTCGGTGGTCTGCTCGGCGTCAACGCCGGCAGCCTCGAAGAGCCCCGCTTGATCAAGCTGCGGTACACGCCGAAGGACGCCGACGGGTCGCCGGTCGAACCGGCCGGGCACCTCGCGCTCGTCGGCAAGGGCATCATGTACGACTCGGGCGGCATCTCGCTCAAGCCCTCCGACCCGTCGCACGCCGCGATGAAGATGGACATGGCGGGCGCCGGCGCGATCCTCTCCGCCATGACCGCGCTGGACGAGTTGCACTGCGCGAGCAGCGTCACGGCGTTCCTCATGTGCACGGACAACATGCCGTCCGGCTCGGCGACGATGCTCGGCGACGTGCTGACGTTCCGCAACGGCACGACCGTCGAGATCAAGAACACGGACGCCGAGGGTCGCCTCGTCCTCGCCGACGGCCTCAGCCTGGCGGTCGAGGAGGGCCCCGACGCGATCGTCGACATCGCGACGCTGACGGGCGCCGCGATCATGGCGCTCGGCACGAAGACCGCCGCGGTGCACGGGACCGAGCAGGGCATCGTCGACCGGACGCTCGCCTCGGCGAAGGCCACCGACGAGCAGCTGTGGCAGCTGCCCCTCGAGCGCAGCTACCGAAAGCAGCTCGACTCCGACGTCGCCGACCTCGCCAACATCGGTGGCCGCTACGCCGGTTCGACGCTCGCCGCACTGTTCCTCGCCGAGTTCGTGGGCGACGTGCCGTGGGCGCACCTCGACATCGCCGGGACCATGCTCGTGGAGTCCGACGAGTCGTGGCGTTCGAAGGGCGCGACCGGCTACGGCACGCGTCTCCTCGTCGACCTGGCGCTGAACTTCAGCGCCTGACCCGCGGGCGGTCGGTCCCTGAGCTCGTCGAGGGCTCAGGGACCCGCCGACCCCACCCGCACCCCGGTCCTTGACCGCTTCCACCCCGGTCCCTGAGCTTGTCGAAGGGCCCGCGTTGCCGTTCCGGCAAGAAACCACCGTCTGACGCCCGGCGCAGGGCAGGCTGGGCGGATGACCTCCGAGCACGAGCCCACCCTCACCGATCCCGCCGAGTTCTGGGAGGACCGTTACCGCAGCCGTGGTCAGGTGTGGAGCGGCCGGCCGAACGCCGCCCTCGAGCGCGAGGTGGGCGACCTCCGCCCCGGCACCGCGCTCGAGCTCGGGAGCGGCGAGGGCGCCGACGCGGTCTGGCTCGCGCAGCAGGGCTGGTCCGTCACGGCGGTCGACATCTCCCCGACCGCGCTGGCCCTCGGCCGCTCCACCGCGGAGGCCGCCGGGGTCGCCGACCGCATCACCTGGATCGAGGCCGACCTCGCCGCGTGGGAGCCGTCCGGCGGCTTCGACCTCGTCGCCGCGACGTTCCTGCATTCCCCGGTCGCGTTCCCGCGTGAGGAGGTCCTCCGTCGCGCCGCTTCGGCCGTGGCTCCCGGCGGCACGCTCCTCGTCGTCGGGCACGGCGGTCCGCCGCCCTGGAGCACCGGGCACCTCGGGCACGCCCACTTCCCCACGCCGGAGGAGGTGCATGCCTCGCTCGAACTCGACGCCGCCGAGTGGGAGGTCCACACCTCGGCGCTCGTCCCGCGCGCTGCGGTCGGGCCCGGCGGCGAGCCGGCCGAACTCGACGACAGTGTCCTCCACCTCCGCCGCCGTCCCTAACTCAGGACACCCCCGGCGCGTCGCGCCGCCCGACCGGCGTGTCGCGCCCGACACGCCGCAGCACTCCTGAGTTCGGGACAGAACCACACCTGCCGGGCACCCGGACCGACACCCGTTCCCGCCGTCCCGAACTCAGGAGCGTCCCGGCGCGTCGCGCCGCCCGACCGGCGCGTCGCTCCCGACACGCCCCGACACTCCTGAGTTAGGGACAGAACGGCAGCGTTCAGCGTCGCGGCGGCGCGCCCACCGATCCGCGCTCGATGAGCGTCTGGGCGAGCACGAACTCCTCGGCCTCCGAGCCCGTCCCACCGATCCGGGCGATCAGCCGACGCGCGGACTCCGCACCGAGCTCGTAGATCGGCTGGGAGACGACGGTGATCGGGGGCGTCGTGAGGCTCGTCCAGTCGGCGTCGTCGAAGGCGATGAGCGACACGTCGCCAGGGATCGCCAAGCCGAGTTCCCGGATGGTCCGGAACACGGCCGAGCCGACGAGGCTGTCGGAGGCGACGATCGCCGTGACGGCATCGGGACCGTCGAGGACCCGCCGCGTGATGACGTCGATCCCGTCCGCGCGGGCGTTGAGGTGGACGAAGGAGGCGGGATCCTCGACCCCGGCCTCGCCGAGCGCCGCCGTGAACCCGTCGATGCGGTCGCCCACCGAGGAGGACCCGACGACGTCGCCGGAGACGTAGGGGTGCTCGTGGGCGAGCGTCGACACGAAGGCGATGCGCCGGTGACCGGCGGCGAGGAGGTGCCGGGTCGCCGTCGCCGCCCCCGAGGTGTTGTCGGCGACGACCGTGTCCGCCTCCATGCCTGCCGCGCGGCGGTCGAGGAGCACCACGGGCCGACCTTCCGCGAGCGCCGTTTGTAAACTTCTCGTTTCGATCGAGGAGGCCGGGGTCACGATGAACCCGTCCACGCGCTTGTCGAGGAGCAGCTCGATCGCGGCCGTCTCGGCGTCGATCTCCTCGTCGGAATTGGCGAGGATGAGGTCGAATCCGGCGGCTTGCGCGACGTCGGAGATCCCTCGGGTGGCTCGGGCGAAGAAGGGGTTCTCGATGTCACCGATGACCACCCCGATGGTGTTCGACTTCCCCGTGTTCATGCTCTTCGCGAGGGCGTTGGGGCGGTAGCCGAGGCGTTCGGCGGCAGCCTGCACGCGGTCCCTGACGTCCTCGCTCACGGCCCCGTAGTCGCCGAGCGCTCGGGCCGCCGTGGCCTTGGAGACCTTGGCGGCTTTCGCGACGTCGGACACCGTCGCCTCGCGCCGTCCGGTAGCCGGATCCGTTGCCATGTGCCCTCCGATGGGGTTCTGCTTCGTCGTTGACGTCGTTCCGGAACCAGGGTACTGTCCTGGACAACCTGTTGAGACCGGTCTCAAGCTACTCGATTGAGACCGGTCTCACCAGCAGAACGACAGCAACGGAGCTGACGGCGTCCACAAGACACGAGCCGACGGTTCCCTCCACGCACCACGAACTCCTCCCCATGATTGGACTCGCCGTGACGAATCGCTCCACCCTCCGCAGGACGGCCCTCCTGGCCGTCGCTGCGGCGACCGCCCTCATCCTCTCCGCGTGCTCCGGTGGTGCCGGCGCCGCGAGCAGCACCGAGGACAACCCCTACGGGCTCATCACCCCCGGACAGATCCGCGTCGCCAGCCTCGGCGACTCGAAGCCGTACACCTTCACGGATGCCGACGGGACGTTCACCGGATTCGACGTCGAACTCTTCACCGACGTCGCCAAGCGGATCGGGATCGACGACGTCGTCTTCACCGGCCAGGACTTCTCCGGCCTGCTCTCCGCCGTCGCGAACGGCCAGTTCGACGTCGGCGTCGCCGCCATCGGCATCACCAAGGAACGCGAGCAGACCGTCGACTTCTCCGACGGCTACCTCGCCGGATACCTCACGGTCATGGCGTCGAAGGACTCCGGCATCACCGATGCGGACAGCCTCGAGGGCAAGCGCCTCGGCGTCGTCCAGGGCACGCTCCAGGAGGCGTACGCGGTCAAGAACTTCACCAAGACCGAACTCGTCCGCTTCCCCGACAACAACTCGGCGATCTCCGCGGTCAACAGCGGCAGCATCGACGCCCACTTCCTCGACTACGAGGCGGCGAAGGAGTACGCGGCCCAGTACGGCCTCGTGAACGCCATCGACATCCCCTCCTTCGACGCACCGGCCGGCTTCGCCATCGCGAAGGACAAGCCCGAGTTCAAGAAGGCCCTGGACAAGGCCCTCGCCGAGGCGATGGAGGACGGCACCTGGAAGAAGCTCTACCAGAAGTGGTTCCCGGGCTCCCCGATGCCCGAGCAGTACCTCCCGAAGGCGGAGCAGACGTCCAGCCCCAGCCCGAGCGCGTCCGAGTAGCCCCCAGCCCCGTCTCGTGGTGCGGGTCGCACACCGGCCCGCACCACACCATCCCACCCCTCAGGAGCAGACAGCATGGACTGGCTCGACAGCATCATCAAGACCTTCTTCGACTTCGACGCGATGTGGCAGGTGTTCCCGCAGCTGCTCGGCGTGGGACTCGTCAACACCCTCGTCATCTCGATCGCCGCCACGGTCATCGGCGTCGTCCTCGGCATGATCATCGCGATCATGGGCATCTCGCCCTCGCGGTGGCTCCGGGTGCCCGCGCGGATCTACACCGACGTGTTCCGCGGCCTCCCGGCGATCCTCACCATCCTCCTCATCGGCCAGGGCTTCGCCCGCTTCAGCCAGCAGCTGTTCGGCCCCTCCCCCTACCCCCTGGGCATCCTCGCCCTCAGCCTCATCGCCTCCGCCTACATCGGCGAGATCTTCCGCGCCGGCATCCAGAGCGTCGACCGCGGCCAGCTGGAGGCCTGCCGGGCGCTCGGCATGAGCTACGGCAAGGCCATGCGACTCGTGGTGGTGCCGCAGGGCATCCGCCGGGTGCTGCCGGCACTCGTCAACCAGTTCATCGCCATCGTGAAGGACTCGAGCCTCGTCTACTTCCTCGGGCTCCTCGTCAGCGAGCGCGAGCTGTTCCGGGTCGGTCAGGACGCCGCCGTCCTCACCGGCAACCTCTCGCCGCTCGTCATGGCGGGTCTGTTCTACCTCGTCATCACCGTGCCCCTCACCCACCTCGTCAACTTCTTCGACAACCGCTTCCGCACCGGGCGCCGCAAGGCCACCCCGCCGAAGAGCGGCCTCGACGAGCTCGACGAGGTGCAGCCACCCCTGCCAGCCACCACCGGGAGCAACACATGACCTACACCTCTCCCCTGCCCGTCACCGACGGACACTTCTACCGCGGCTCCAGCCTGGAGCTCCGCGACGTCTCGATGGCGTACGGCGACATCCAGGTCATCCGCGAGGTGAGCATCGACGTGGAGCCCGGCACCACGACGTGCATCATCGGGCCGTCCGGTTCCGGGAAGTCGACGCTGCTCCGCGGGGTGAACCGGCTGCACGAGCCCACCTCCGGAGACGTGCTCCTCGCCGGTGAGAGCGCCCTGAAGATGAAGCCCGAGCGGCTCCGGACGCGGGTCGGGCTCGTGTTCCAGCACTTCAACCTGTTCCCCGACCACACCGCACTGGAGAACGTCGCCCTCGCGCTGCGGAACGTGAAGGGGATGTCGAAGAGCGAGTCGCTCCGGGTCGCCGCGGCACGGCTGGACGACGTCGGGCTGGGCGAACGGTCCGACCACCGACCCCGCGACCTCTCGGGCGGCCAGCAGCAGCGGGTCGCGATCGCCAGGGCCCTTGCGATGGAACCCGAGGTCATGCTGTTCGACGAGGCCACGAGCGCGCTCGATCCTGAGCTCGTGAAGGGCGTCCTCAACCTCATGGCCGGGCTCGCGCAGCGCGGCATGACGATGCTCGTCGTCACCCACGAGATGGGCTTCGCGCGCAAGGTCGCCGACCAGGTCCTGTTCATGGACGAGGGTCGCGTCGTCGAGGCGGGCACGCCATCACAGCTGTTCGACGCACCGCAGAGCCCGCGCCTGCAGCGCTTCCTCTCCGAGGTCCTCTGATGGCGGCGCGCGTCACCGGCGCGATCCGGACGGGCGTCATCGGCTTCGGCACCTCCGGCGCGGTGTTCCATGCGCCGTTCCTCGCGGCGGATCCGGCCTACTCGCTCGACCTCGTCGTGACCTCCGACCCGGATCGGCGGGCCGAGGCGCTCGGCCGGTACCCGGGCGTCCAGGTGGTGTCGACGGCCGAGGAGCTCTTCGCCCGGGCCGACGAGCTCGACCTCGTCGTCATCGGCTCGCCGTCCGGCACGCACGCCGCGCTCGCGACAGCCGCCCTGGACGCCGGCCTGCACGTCGTAGTGGATAAGCCGTTCGCCGTCACCGCGGCCGAGGGCCGGGCCGTCGTCGACCGCGCGGCGGCGGTCGATCGACTCGTCACCGTCTTCCAGAACCGCCGATGGGACGGCGACTTCCTGACCGTGCGGCAGCTGCTCGACGAGGGCGCGCTCGGGCGTGTCCACCGCTACGAGTCACGCTTCGAGTGGTGGAAGCCGGACCCGCCCGCATCGTGGAAGACGGTCGCCACCGCGGCGGACGGCGGCGGCATCCTCTACGACCTCGGTACGCACGTGATCGACCAGGCGATCCAGCTGTTCGGGGAGGTCGAGGACGTCCACGCCGAGCTCGGGGTCGTCCGGCCGGGGGCGGTCGCCGACGACGACGCCTTCGTGGCCCTCCGGCATCGATCCGGCGTGCGCTCGCACCTGTGGATGGGGTCGCTCGTCGCCCAGGCGGGCCCCCGGTTCCGCATCCTGGGGTCCTCCGGCGCCTACACCTCGTGGGGACTCGACGGCCAGGAGCCCGCGCTCAAAGCCGGCGCCGATCCCCGCGACGAGGGGTTCGGGCGGCGCGACCCGTCGGGCTGGGGCTCGATCGGCGTCGACGGCGCGACGGAGCCCGTCCCGATGGCCGACGGCGACTACGCCGCCTTCACGCGCCTCCTCGCGACCGCGCTCCACGACGGCGGTCCGCCACCGGTCGATCCGGCCGACGCGATCGCCGTCCTCGAGATCATCGAGGCCGTCCACACGGCCGCAGCAGCTTCAGCACGCAGTACTCCAGAACAGAAAGAGCAGACAGCATGAGCACCAGCACCCAGACCAGCCGTCGCGTCGTCGTCATCGGCGGGGGCATCCTCGGAACGTCCAGCGCCGTCGCCCTCGCCCGCCGTGGCGCCGAGGTGACCCTCGTGACCGACCGGTCCCTCGCCAGCGGCGCCTCCGGGCGGTCGCTCGCCTGGCTGAACTCCGCGGCCCGCCGCTCGAGCGAGTACCACGCGCTCCGCGTCCTCGGGATCGACCGCTGGCGGACCTTCGCCGCGCAGGTGCCGAGCGCGGACTTCCTCCGCTTCGACGGCGGGCTCATGTGGGCGCCGGAGGGCGAGTCCTACGCCGACACCTTCGCGTACGAACGCGGCATCGGCTACGACGCCCGGTGGTTGGCGCCGGAGGACATCGCTTCGGTCACACCCGGTGTGGACCCGGCCGCCGTGGCCGCCGAGGGTGCGATCTTCAACCCGGGCGAGGGGTGGGTCGAACTGCCGTCCGTCATCGAGATCCTGTCCCGCGAGTTCGTCGCCCGCGGTGGACGGATCGTGACGGACGCCGGAGCCGAGATCGCTTCGGCCGGTGGCCGCGCGGTGGGCGTGGTCCTCGCGAACGGCGACCGCATCGACGCCGACGCGGTCCTGCTGGCCACGGGTCCGGACGTCCCGGCCCAGCTCGCCGCGCTCGGCATCACGATCGGTGACCAGAGCCCGGCCGCGTTCGTCGCGTTCACGAAGCCGGCCGCCTCGGAGCTCGTCGCCGTGCTCAACACGCCGAAGGTCGCCGTCCGCCGCACGAGGGACGGCGGCTTCGCCCTGGACTCCGCGTGGTCGGAGGAGGAGATCGAGGTTCGGGACGACGGCTCGCTGCACATCGCGGACTCGACGGTGGAGCGGCTGCTGGCCGAGGGCTCACGGGTGCTCGCCGGCAGCCCGAGTCTCGAGCTCGACCACATCGGCGCCGGGTACAAGCCGATCCCGGGCGATGGTGAGCCGGTCTTCGGCGCGGTCTCACAGCTGCCGGGCCTGTTCACGGCGTTCAGCCACAGCGGGGCGACGCTCGGGCTCATCGCCGGTGAACTCCTCGCCGACGAGATCGTCGACGGCGAACCCTCCCCGCTCCTCGCGACGTTCCGCCCCGAGCGGTACGCCGACTCGCCCGTCCCCGCGTAGGTCCGGTCGGTTCACCACTCAGGACGACCCCGGCCGTCCCCAACTCAGGAGACCTCCGGTGTGTCACCGTCGCTCCAGCCCGACACGCCGCCGAAGTCCTGAGAAAAGTCATGACACACCGCACCGGTCCTGAGTTGTGAACATCACCCCCCGCCCCAACTCAGGAGACCTCCGGTGTGTCACCGTCGCTCCAGCCCGACACGCGGCAGGACTCCTGAGATAGGTCAAGACACACGGCGCCGGTCCTGAGTTGTGAACCCCGCGCCGTCCCACTGTCCCCAACTCAGGAGACCTCCGGCATGTCGGCAGTACGCCGACCCGAAACGCCGCAGGACTCCTGAGTCAGGGACGGGGAGGGACCACGACAGAACGCCCGCCGCACTCCAGGAATGCGGCGGGCGTTTCGCGGTACGGGGTGCGACTAGTCGGTGCCGGAGTCGAACGCAGCGCCTTCGGACGCGAGGTCCGTCGCGCGCTCGAGGGCGTCGGCCGTCGGGTCGAGGAGTTCGCCGCCGAGGATCTCCTGCGCCTCACCCTGCTCGAGCTTGCCGACGAGCTCCGCCGTCGCGCCACCGACGATGCCGGCGGCCGCGTACTGCTCGAGCCGCGAACGCGAGTCGGCGATGTCGAGGTTGCGCATGGTGAGCTGCCCGATGCGGTCGTCAGGACCGAACGCGGCGTCGCCGACGCGCTCCATCGAGAGCTTGTCGGGGTGGTAGCTGAGGCCGGGGCCCGAGGTGTCGAGGATCGTGTAGTCGTCGCCGCGGCGCAGACGGATCGAGACCTCGCCGGAGACGGCGGAACCGACCCAACGCTGGATCGACTCGCGCAGCATGAGCGACTGCGGGTCGAGCCAACGGCCCTCGTACATGAGGCGGCCGAGACGGCGACCCTCGTTGTGGTAGTTCGCGACCGTGTCCTCGTTGTGGATCGCGTTGAGCAGACGCTCGTACGCGATGTGCAGGAGGGCCATGCCGGGAGCCTCGTAGATGCCGCGGCTCTTCGCCTCGATGATGCGGTTCTCGATCTGGTCGCTCATGCCGAGGCCGTGACGACCACCGATGGCGTTGGCCTCGAGGACGAGCGCGACCGCGTCGTCGTACTCCACGCCGTTGAGCGCGACCGGGCGGCCGGCCTCGAACGTGACGGTGACGACCTCGGAGGCGATCGCGACGTCTTCACGCCAGAACGGCACGCCCATGATCGGCTCGACGAGTTCCATGCCGGAGCTGAGCTCCTCGAGACGCTTGGCCTCGTGGGTGGCGCCCCAGATGTTCGCGTCGGTGCTGTACGCCTTCTCCGTGGAGTCGCGGTACGGGAAGTCGCGGGCGACGAGCCACTCGCTCATCTCCTTGCGGCCACCGAGCTCGTTGACGAAGTCGACGTCGAGCCACGGCTTGTAGATGCGCAGACGCGGGTTGGCGAGCAGGCCGTACCGGTAGAACCGCTCGATGTCGTTGCCCTTGTAGGTGGAGCCGTCGCCCCAGATGTCGACGCCGTCCTCCTTCATGGCGCGGACGAGCATGGTGCCCGTCACCGCACGGCCGAGCGGCGTGGTGTTGAAGTACGTCTTGCCGGCGTTGCGGATGTGGAACGCACCGCACTGCAGTGCGACGAGCCCCTCCTCCACGAGCGCGGACTTCGCGTCGACGAGTCGGGCGATCTCCGCGCCGTACTCCTTCGCGCGATCGGGGACGGCACCGATGTTCGGTTCGTCCGCCTGGCCGATGTCGGCGGTGTAGGTGCACGGGACGGCACCCTTCTCGCGCATCCAGGCGACGGCGACGGAGGTGTCGAGACCTCCGGAGAAGGCGATGCCGACGCGCTCGCCGACGGGGAGGCTGCTCAAGACTTTAGACACGCCTGCGATTCTACGGGGGCGGGCGACGCTGCGCCCAATGATGCGGTCCTCCGGGACGAGTCCGCCTGCCCTCACGTGGCACCACAGGATGAACTCCGGGCCGATGACCCTGAAGCGGCTGGTCTTCGACAGCGCATACTGATATTCCTGAATGATGAATACCGATCGACATGCGACCGAACCATCCCTTCCCGAACCGCTCCTGACCGCGACCGCGCTCCGGAAGCGGTACCCCTCCCCCGACGGCCGTGGAGCGACCGTCCCGGTACTCGACGGCATCGATGTCGCCGTCCGCCCGGGTGAACTCCTCGTCATCGTGGGCCCGAGCGGATCCGGGAAGTCGACCCTCCTGCACGGTCTGTCCGGCCTCGACACCCCGAGCTCGGGACAGGTCACCATCTGCGGGGTCGACCTCGCGAAGCTCGACACCGCACAGTTCGCGGAGTTCCGGCGACGACACATCGGCTTCGTCTTCCAGTCGTACAACCTCATCGCCTCCCTGACCGCCGCCGAGAACGTCGCCCTCCCGCTCCGACTCATGCGGTCCGGCTTCGACCGGCAGCGGGTGACGGACGCCCTGACCGCGGTCGGTGTGGCCGAGGTGGCGGACCGGCGCCCCGCGCAACTCTCCGGCGGGCAGCAGCAGCGGGTCGCGATCGCGAGGACCCTCGTCGTGCGCCCCGCGATCACCTTCGCCGACGAACCCACCGGTGCGCTCGACGGCGCCTCAGGGGCACGGGTCCTCGACCTCCTCCGCCGCTCGGCGTCCGGAGACCGCGCCGTCGTCATGGTGACCCACGACATCGAGGCGGCGGCGCTCGGGGACCGGGTGCTCGTCCTCCGGGACGGTGCCGTGCACAGCGAACTGCACCGACCGACGCCCGCCCGGATCCTGCAGGCCCTCGCCCTCGCCCGGGAGGAGGCGGCATGATCGCCCGGCTGGTGGTCTCCGACCTCCTCCTCCACTGGCGGCTGTGGGTCGGCACCTTCGCCGTGCTGACCGCCGGCGCACTCATCGCACTCGTGTGCGCCGGCGACCTCTCCACGGCTCGGGCGATGCCGCCGGGGCCCGACCAGGCCGCCCTGCTGAACCACGCGATGATCTACAGCACGATGAACGGCCTCATCGTCATCGGCAGCCTCAGCGTCGTCATCGGCTTCGCCGTGAAGCTCCAGCGGCCGAGTCACGCGCTCTGGCAGATCGCCGGGCTCGGGCCACGGACGGTGTCGCGCGTGGTCGTCCTGCAGACCCTGCTGCTGGCGATCGCGGCCCTCCTGATCGGCGCGGCGGTCGCCCCGACCATCGTCAGCCTCTTCCTCAACGATCTGACGGCGCCCCTCCGCGCACCGGGGGCGAAGCCGTACACGATCGTCATCGCCGCCGACACCTCCGCGATCGCGGGGTTCGTCTTCCTGATCGTGGTGTCCGTGACCGCGACGTTCGCCTCCATCGCGGCACGACGCGTCCCGTTGCTTCTGGCGGTGCGCTCCGAGGAGCACGACGGAGCGGGGTCCGGTCGGAGCCGATGGCGAGTGGTCGTCGCGATCGGGTTCGCGGTGCTCGCCGCGGTGTTGATGACCGCTCTGCTCCTCGGGGACCGCGGCGTCAGCAGCCTGTTCCCGGTCCCGATCATCGCGCTGGCCGTCACGGTCGCCCCGTGGGTGGTGGGGCCGGTGACGGACACGTGGACCAGGGTCGTGCCGGGCCGGGCGAGCACCAGCTGGTCCCTCGCACGGCGGTCGGCCGCGTACCAGCTCGCACGCAGTCATGCGACGATCACGATGCTGAGCTTCGCGATCATGCTCGGCGGCTTCACGGGCGGGATGGGGCTCTGGTCCGACCCGCGTTCCATCGAGATCGCGATCGCCCTCTTCGGGGCGCCCGTGGTTATCGTGCTGATCACGGCCGGCGTCACCGTGTCCATGACCTTCCTCGACCGGCGACGGGAGGCTGCGCTGCTGGTGGTCGGCGGAGCGACGTTCCGGACCGCGCTCCTCGTGGCGGCCTTCGAATCGCTCATCTGCACCGGTACGGCGGCCATCGTGGGGCTGGCCGCGCTCGTCCCGACGATGATCGTGCCGTTCGGGGGCGAACCGTGGGACAGCGTACTCGTGCCCCTGCCGGCCGTCCTCACCGTGGGATGCGTGGTCCTGCTGGCGGCGACCGCCGCGCCGGTGCTCGCGGCGTCCCGGCGGCCGCTGGCGGAGGGGGTGCGCGCCGCAGTGTGATCGTCGGGGTGCAGGATCCGCACGTCACCGCCGGTACCGCCGAACGCCCGCCGGGGGACGGCGGGCGTTCAGGCGGCATCGACGGTGACGCTGCTGTGAACCGGACGGATCGGACCAGGTCCACCCAGGCGCTGTTCGGGTCTCGCGCCGCGGGCTTCACAGGTGCATCGGGATGACGATTCGTCGACTCCAGAGCGATTCTGGCAGCGACCGACGCCCCTCCACAGGTCCCAATAGTGGGGACATCGGGGAGGGGCGACAGACGCGGACGGCCCGTCGACAGGCACCGGGGCCGGGAACGGGTGCTACCAGATGGTGACGCGCTCGTCAGGGGCGAGCCAGGCAGCGTCGGACTCCGTCACGCCGAACGTCTCGTAGAAGGCGTCGATGTTGCGGACGATCTGGTTGCAACGGAACTCGTTCGGCGAGTGCGGGTCGATCGACAGGAGGCGGATGACCTCGGCGTCGCGGCCCTTCTGCTGCCACGCCTGAGCCCAAGAGAGGAAGAACCGCTCCGCACCCGTGAGGCCGTCGACGACCGGCGGCTCCGCGCCCTCGAGCGACAGCAGGTAGGCCTTCCAGGCGATGCCGAGCCCGCCGAGGTCGCCGATGTTCTCACCGATGGTGAGCGCACCGTTGACGTGGTGGTCGGGCACCTGGGCGGGCGCGAGGGCGTTGTACTGCTCGATGAGCGACGCCGTGCGCTCCTCGAAGGCGGCGCGGTCGGCCTCGGTCCACCAGTCGGTGAGTCGGCCGTCGCCGTCGAACTTGGAGCCCTGGTCGTCGAAGCCGTGGCCGATCTCGTGCCCGATGACCGCCCCGATGGCCCCGTAGTTGGCGGCGGCGTCGCGGCCGGCGTCGAAGAACGGGTACTGGAGGATGGCGGCGGGGAAGACGATCTCGTTGAAGCCGGGGTTGTAATAGGCGTTGATCGTCTGCGGCGTCATGAACCACTCGTCGCGGTCGAGCGGCTTGCCGATCTTCCCGAGCTCCCGGTCCATCTCGAAGCGGCTGGCGCGACGGACGTTGCCGAGCAGGTCGTCGGCGTCGAGCTCGAGCGCCGAGTAGTCGCGCCACTTCACGGGGAAGCCGATCTTCGGCGTGAACTTGTCGAGCTTCTCGAGCGCACGGGTGCGGGTCTCGGGACTCATCCACTCGAGGTGCTCGATGCTGTCGCGGTACGCCTCGACGAGGAACCCGACGAGGACGTCCATCTCGTCCTTGGCCGAGGTGCCGAAGTGGCGGTCGACGTAGATGCGTCCGACGGCCTCACCGAGCATGCCCTCGACGAGCGAGACGCCGCGCTTCCAGCGCTCGCGCTGCTGCGGCGTACCCGTGAGCGTCTTGCCGTAGAAGTCGAAGTTGGCCCGACCGAACTCCTCCGAGAGGTACGGGGCGGCACCGTGGACGACCTTCCAGGCCAGCCAGTCCTTCCACGACTCGAGCTGCTCGCCGACGAGGAGCTCACCGAGGCCCTCGAGGAAGCTCGGCTCGCGGACGACGAGTTCGGCGAACACCTCGTCGGCGGCGCCGATCGCGTCGCGCCAGACGGCGAGGTTCGGGCCGTCGAGGTCGGCGCCGGCCGCGAGGGCCGCCGCTTCGTCCCAGCCGTACAGGTTGTAGGTCTTCTCGCTGTCGCGGGTGGCGACGTTGTCCCAGTGCTTGGACGCGATCGCGGTCTCGAGCGCGAAGACGCGATCGGCGCGCCCTGCGGCGTCGTCCAGGCCGGCGAGTTCGAACATCGTCTGGAGGTGGGCGCGGTAGGCGTCACGGATCTCGGCGAAGGTGTCCTCGCGGAAGTAGGACTCGTCGGGGAGGGTGATGCCGCCCTGCTCCGCGAACACGAGGTAGCGCTCGGGGTTGCCCGGGTCGTTGTCGACGAAGAGCTGGAGGAAGCCACCGACGCCCTCGGCCTCGAACTCACCCGACAGGCGCAGGAAGGCCTCGATGGAGTCGACGGCGGCGACGCGGGCGAGCTGGTCGGCGAGCGGGGCGGCACCGAGCGCGTTGGCGCGGTCGACGTCCATGAAGCTGGCGTACAGGGCGCCGATCTTCACGCCCTCCGGGCCGTCGGGGTTCGACTGCGACTCCTCGATGATGGCGCGGACCGCGTTCTCCGCGTCCTCCGCGAGCTGGTGGAACGACCCCCAGCGGGCCTTGTCGTCGGGGATCTCGGTCCGGTCGATCCACTTGCCGTTCACATGCCGGAAGAGGTCGTCCTGCGGCCGGACGGCCGGGTCGAGTTCGGAGCGGTCGATGCCGGAGGCGAGCTGCGCGTCAGTCATGCGGCTCAGCCTAGCGACGGCTCCTGACGACGGGTCGGGTGTTCTCTCAGAGCTGGCAGACGGTCCGGGTCCGGCACCGGTGGAGCGGTGTCGGGCGTGGCTCGACGGGTGAGGGACTACCGTGGACGCACCGGTCGGAAGGAGCGCGCGTGGACTGGTTGTCCGAGTTCCCGCCCGGAGTCCTCCTGCTGGTCGTCTTCCTGGTCGTCGCGGTCGAAAGCCTCGGCGTCCCCCTGCCTGGTGAGACGGTCCTGATCGGCGCGACGCTCCTCGCGGCGTCGAGCGGCCTCAACCCCGTGTTCGTCGCAGCGGCCGCCGCGGGCGGGGCGATCCTCGGAGACTCGATCGGGTACTGGGTCGGCAAGCGCTACGGGCGGCGACTCCTCTCGGTGCTCAACCGTCGGTTCCCGAAGCAGGTGGGGCCGAAACGACTCGGTGCCGCGGTGCACCTCATGCGTCGCTGGGGGCCGTGGGCGGTGTTCGTCGGACGCTTCATCGCCGTCCTCCGTATCTTCTCCGGACCGCTGGCGGGCATGTTCCGGATGACCTACCCGCACTTCCTGCTCGCCAACGCCGCCGGCGGCATCGCCTGGGCATCGCTCGTCGTGACCGTGGTCACGCTGCTCGGGAGTGCCGCGACCGAGTTCCTGCACCGCTTCTCCTGGGCGGCCCTCGCCCTCGCGGGTGCGGCGGCGGTCGTGATCGCCGTCGTCCTCGTCTTCCGCGCGCGTCGGCGCGCCGCCCGACCGGTCGAGGAGCGCACCCCGGTCTCGCTGACCGAGGCGGAACTCGACGAGCTGCTGTCGCCGTCCGGCTCGGCGGCCCTGGCGTCAGAGGCGCCACAGACCACGCCGACCGCTCCGCCGTCGAGCGCCGCTCCCGTCCGGACCGACCTGCGCGCAGCGATCGCCGCCGTCTTCACCCCGCTCCGCTGGGCGCTCAGGACGACGCCGGCGACCACCGCCTTCGTGACCGTCTTCGTCGCGTTGGGGGTCGTCACCGGCGGGCTGTGGCGACCGATCGACCAGGCCGCCTGGTACCCGTCGTTCGCCTACGGCGTGCCGAGTCTCGAGGCCGGTCGTTGGTGGACGGTGCTCACCGGCATGTTCATCACCGCCGACCCGCTCACCTACCTCATCGCGATCCTCGGCGCCGCGGTGTTCGGCGGATGGGTCGAGGCGCGCTTCGGCACCCTGCGGGCGTCGGCGATCTTCCTGTCCGGGCACCTCGTCGGCATCCTCGGAGCCCTCGGGGCGGCGACCGCGCTCGCGCAGCTCGACTGGCCGTGGGCGCAGTCGCTCGCGACGACCCTCGACGTCGGCCCGAGTTGCGGCATCCTGGCCTGCGTGGCCACCGCCACCGCGTTCATGCGGTCACCGTACCGGCTGCGCTGGCGGCTCCTCCTGCTGTCGTGGGTGTCGATCGCCCTCCTCTACGTCGGGAAGATCGACGACCTCGAGCACTGGATCGCGACGGTCGTGTTCGTCGTCGTCGCCCGACTCCTCATCGGGGAACACCGTTCGACGCCGCGACCGACGATGCGGGACTGGCGGCTCTTCGCGGTCGCCGGGCTGCTCGTCATCGGCGCGGTGCAGCTGCTCGTCACGCTCGTGCCGCTCGACGGGCCGCTCGGCTCGACCACCCTGACGCAGGGCTCCATCCTCGACGTGGGGCTCGACACGGTCGCGATCCTGCTGATCGCGAACTGGCTCCGGCGCGGACATCGCTGGGCGTGGTGGGCGGCGATGGTCCTGACCGTCGGCAACCTGCTCACGACCCTCGCGCTCGTCGCGTTCACCTGGTTTGCGATGGTGCCACTCGTGGCGTCGACGATCTGGATCTCGGCGAGCGTGCTCTGGGTGGGGCAGGCGGTGGTGCTCGTGCTCTCGCGGCACGCGTTCCGGGTGGCGGCGAACCAGACCAGACGGCGACTGCCCGGCGCGGTCGGGCCGGGAGCGCGGCGGGCGAGGGCGCGGGCCGCGGAGCTGCTCCGCGAGGACGGCGGCGGACCGTTGTCGGCGTCGGCGCTCCGACCCGAGAACCGGATCTTCGTCACGGCGGACGGCGGCCACGCCGTCGTCTACCAGCAGCACGCGGGCGTCGCGCTGGCGCTCGGTGAACCGATCGGCGCGCGCGATGGTGCCCCGGACGCGGTGCTGGCGTTCACGGCGGCGGCCGAGCAGGCGGGGCTGACCCCGGCCGCGTTCGCGGTGCGGGAGCCGAGCATCGTGCCCGAAGGCTGGCGTGTGTCGCCGCTCGGGCGGGACCTCGTGCTCGAGCTCCCTGCGGCGAACGCCCGTGACGGCGGTGCCGGCGATCCGGCCGACAACGGTCCCGCCACGGAGCCCGAGTGGTCGTCGATCCTGCTGCCGTCGGACGAGCTGCCCTGGGAGCTGCGCAGCCAGATCCGCGCGCTGACCTCGGTGTGGGTCTCCGACCGGCGGGTGCCCGAGCTGGGACTGACCGTGGGCGCGAGTGTCGAGACTGCCGGAGCAACAGGGCAGGCCCGGTCGGCCGCGCGGAGTTCAGTCGTGACCGACGCCCGCGGCACGGTGCTGGCGGCAGTGACCTGGCTGCCGATCCCCGGCCCAGGCGGCACCGTCGGCGGCTGGGACCTCGACACGGTCCTGCGCGCGGCGGCGACCGACGCCACCGGCGAAGCGGAGACGCCGTCCTCCGTGGACGTCGGCCGTGCCGTCGAGTGGGCACTGACCGACGCCTGCCGTCGGTTCGCCGCCGATGGGGCGTCGACGGTCTCCTTCTCGGCGTCGGGCCTGGCGCGCGACGGCTCCGAGCCCGACGGTGTCGCCGTGCGCACGGTGGCCGGCATCGCCCACCGCGTCGATCCGCTCCACGGCTTCGCCGAGATCGCCGCCGTCGCGGAACGGCTCGGCGCCACGTCCGTGCCGCTGTTCCTCGCCTGCCGTGAGGACGCCGACCAGCCGCGGGTCGCCTACGCCGCTGCCGCAGGCTTCCTCACCGGCATCCGCCTCCGCGACCTCCCAGCCCTGAGCGGATCGCTGCTCGTGCGGGAGCCGGACGGGCGGTCCGGACCGCTGCCCGACGCCCCGAGCAACCGGGTCGGTGGCCGCGGCTAGGCTCGGCGGGTGACCACGGGACAGGACAGGCGACGACTCCGGCCGGTCGATCGCGACATCCTCCGGCTCGCGGTCCCGGCGCTCGGAGCGCTCATGGCGGAGCCGCTGTTCCTCCTCGCCGACTCGGCGATGATCGGGCACCTCGGGGTCGTGCCGCTCGCCGGCCTCGGCGTCGCGAGCGCGGTGCTGCAGACCATCATCGGGCTCATGGTATTCCTGGCCTACGCGACGACCCCCGCCGTCGCCCGCCGACTCGGCCACGGCGACGAACGCGGCGCGGTCTCGCTCGGCGTCGACGGACTCTGGCTGTCCCTCGGCCTCGGCGTCGTGATCGGTGCGGCCGGCTGGTTCCTCTCCCCCACCCTCGTCGGATTGTTCGGCGCGACCGACGCCGTCGCCCAGCAGGCCGACACGTACCTCGGCATCTCGATGCTCGGCATCCCCGCGATGCTGCTCGTCTTCGGCGCGACCGGTCTGCTGCGCGGCCTCCAGGACACCACCACCCCCCTCATCGTCGCCGGTGCCGGGTTCGCCGCGAACATCGGGCTCAACTTCCTCTTCATCTACGGTCTCGGCCTCGGGATCGCCGGCTCGGCCCTCGGCACCGTCATCGCCCAGTGGGGCATGGTCGTCGCCTACCTCGTCGTCGTCCTGCGCCACGCGCGACGGACCGGCGCGAGCCTGCGCCCGCATCGCGCCGGGCTCGGCGGGGCGGCCCGCTCCGGTGGCTGGCTGTTCCTCCGCACCGTCAGCCTCCGCGCGGCGATGCTCATCGCCGTGTTCGTCGCGACCGACCTCGGCACGGACGAGCTCGCCGGCTTCCAGCTCGTCATGACCCTCTTCGCCACCCTCGCCTTCGCACTCGACGCCCTCGCGATCGCCGCCCAGGCGCTCGTCGGCAAGGGGCTCGGCGCCGGCGACGTGGGCGGAGTCCGCGCCGTCCTCGTCCGATGCCTGCAGTGGGGCGTCGGGTCGGGGATCGTCCTCGGCCTCGTCGTCGCGCTCGCGAGCCCGGTCATCGGCCTCGTGTTCACGAGCGACCCGAAGCTCGCAGCCCTGATCGTCCCCGCGCTCATCGTGCTCGCGGTCACCACACCACTCGGCGGGATCGTGTTCGTCCTCGACGGCGTCCTCATCGGCGCCGGCGACGCGAAGTACCTCGCGATCACCGGCCTGCTCAACACGGTCGTGTTCCTCCCGTTCGCCCTCGCCGTCCTCGCCTGGGCCCCCGGCGGACCCACCGGGCTCACGTGGCTGGCCCTCGCCTTCTTCGTCGGATACCTCGGCGCCCGAGCGACCACACTCGGACTCCGCGCCCGCACGAGCGGGTGGATGCGCACCGGGATCTGACCGACGATTGGGGAGTCCTCCCCATTGAATCGGCGGCCTCCGTCCACGATCCTGGCCTGTGAGCATCCATCCACGCTCACGATTCCAGGGGGAACCACCATGACCATCGCCACCGCCAGCCACCGTCTCCGCGTCTCGACCGTGACCGCCGTCGCTATCCTGGGCCTGTTCGGGCTGTCCGCCTGCAGCAGCGGATCGGCGCCGGCCGACTCCGAGCCCACGTCGAGCGCCACCTCGGAGGCGGAGGCCACCCAGGACACCACCGAGGAGGCACCGGCGTCCGGCGCGACCAAGTGCACCGAGGAGCAGGTCAACACGCTCAGCGCGGCCAGCGGTGTCGCGGTCCCGGCCGCAGGCGTCGCCGCCGCGAAGGCCTCGTTCGCGCCCGCCGCCGTCATCGAGGGCCTGACGACCGTGTGCGTACTGAGCTTCGAGGCCGGTGCCGTGTCCGGCAGCTACGCCGTCCTCTCCGGTGGCGCGGCGAGCCTCACCGCCGCCGCCGCGAACGCCACCAACGCGGGTGGCCAGATCACCGAGGCCGCCGGCACGTTCACCGGATCCCTCGAGGACCTGACGATCGTCGGCGTCCCGTTCACCCAGCTCACCAAGGAGACCGCCGGCTTCGAGAACGTCGAGGACCTCGTGGTCGTCGCCTCGACGGCCGCGCTCGGCTAGCACCGGGTCCCGCACCAGGTCGTCCCACCCGCGCCCATCCGCCCCTCACCGGGCGGGTGGGCGCTCGTGCGCCGCCGGCATCACCATGGCCGGCAGCAGCATCGCCGGCATCAACCGATCGGTGGATGCCAGGATCAACCGCTCCACCGCTACCGGCCGACGACGACCCGGACGAGCATGGACACCATGAGCACACGACCGATCATCGAGGTCCGCGACCTGCGCAAGCAGTACGGCGACTTCACCGCCGTCGACGGCGTCAGCTTCGACATCCACGAGGGCGAGACGTTCGCACTCCTCGGCCCGAACGGCGCCGGGAAGAGCACCACCATCGAGATCCTCGAGGGCTACCGGCACCGCACGGGCGGCTCGGCGAGCGTCCTCGGCGTCGACCCCGCACACGGCGGCCTGGACTGGAAGGCCTGCCTCGGGATCGTCCTGCAGTCGAGCGCCGAAGCCTCCAACGTCACCGTCCGGGAACAGCTCACCCAGTTCTCCCGGTACTACCCCGAGCCACGGGACGTCGACGAGGTCATCGACGCCGTCGGCCTCACCGCGGCGGCCGGCACACGCATCGGCAAGCTCTCCGGCGGTCAACGCCGACGGGTCGACGTCGCACTCGGCGTGATCGGTCGCCCCGCGCTCCTCTTCCTGGACGAGCCGACCACGGGCTTCGATCCCGAGGCCCGGCGGCAGTTCTGGGACCTCATCCGCTCCCTCAAGCGGGACGGCACCACCGTCCTCCTCACGACGCACTACCTCGACGAGGCCGCGCAGCTCGCCGACCGGGTCGCCGTCATCGCCGGCGGACGACTCGTCGAGATCGGCGCGGTCGACGAGATCGGCGGTGCGGCGGCACGGATTCCGGTGGTCCGGTGGCGGGACGGCGACGGGCTCCACGAGGAGCGCACCCAGACGCCGGCGGCACGAGTCGCCGACCTCACCGCCTCGACCGGTGGGGAACCACGTGACCTCGAGGTCATCCGCCCGAGCCTCGAGGACATCTACCTCGGCCTCGTCCACGCGGCGAGCGCCGGTCATCCCACGGCGACCGCCGATGTCGCCGGTCCGCGCGTCACCCTTCAGACGGGAGCAGGAGCATGAGCCTGACAACGAACACCAACACGTCCACGACATCCACCGATCGCGCTGTCTCCCCGTTCGTCCCGCCGCTGCCCCGTGGCCGGACGCTCCGCCTGGGACTGAGCCGGATCGGGTACGAGACGCGCATCTACTTCCGTTCCGGTGACCAGGTGTTCTTCACCTTCCTCTTCCCCGTCGTGATGCTGGCGATCTTCTCCGCGGCGTTCAGCGCGATGGGGAACGTCGGTGAGGCGCCCGACGGGACGGGCGGGGTCACCCAGGCCGCGTACACCCTGCCCGGCATGATCGCCGCCGGCATCCTCCTCTCCGGTGTCCAGAACCTGGCCACGGACATCGCGACGGAGAAGAGCGACGGCACGCTGAAGCGGCTCGGCGGCAGTCCGCTCCCCGTGGTCAGCTACTTCCTCGGGAAGATGGGGCAGGTCCTCGTGACCTCGATGCTCCAGCTCGCCCTGCTCCTGCTCGTCGCGCACCTCGTCTTCGGCGTCGCCCTGCCGACGGAACCCGAGCGGTGGGTCACCTTCGCCTGGATCTACCTCCTCGGGATCGCGACGTCGGCCGTCCTCGGGATCGCGCTGTCTGCGGTGCCGCGGAGCGGGAAGAGCGCGACGGCCGTCATCATCCCCATCGTGCTCGTGCTGCAGTTCATCTCCGGCGTGTACCTGTCGTTCGCGATGCTCCCGGACTGGCTGCAGAACGTCGCGAGTGTGTTCCCGGTGAAGTGGATCGCGCAGGGCATGAGGTCCGTGTTCCTCCCGGATTCCTTCGCCGCGCAGGAGCAGTCGGGCGGCTGGGACCTGTCGACGGTCGCGCTCGTCCTCGTCGTCTGGGCGGTCGTCGGACTCGTCCTGACGCGCCTCTCCTTCCGCTGGGTCCGTCGCTCCTGACGACGGTTCGCGGGCGGAAGTGGGAGGGTAAGGACATGGACGGACGACGGTGGTGGGATGTCGCGTTCGGCGCGGGATGTGTGATCGTGGGGGCGCTCGTGAGCGTCAGCGCGGCCGGGGCGCCGGAGCGGGTGATCGGTGTCTGGGTGGTGCTGGCGGCGCTCTGCCTCGTCTACTACACGGCCGGGCGACGGACCCTCGAGCGCCCACAGGGCGGGCTCTGGTTCGCGATCACCCTCATCGCCCTCACCGCCGTCGGCACGGCGTTCTCACCGAACGTCCTGACCCTGCAGTGCCTCGTGTTCCCGCTGCTGTGGGTGCTGACCCCGGAGACGCGGAACGCGATCGTCCTCAACATCGTGAGCGCCGCGACGCTCGCCGTCGGCTTCATCGTCGGTCGGGGCGCCACACCGGACGCGATCGTGCAGGGACTCGCGATCCAGAGCGTCTCGCTCGTCTTCGCCCTGTCGCTCGGCCTGTGGATCACCCGGATCGCCGAACTCGGTGATGAGAAGGCACGACTCCTCGTGAGTCTGCAGACGGCTCAAGCGGAGTCGGAACGGGCGAGCCGGGAGGCCGGCGCGGCTGCCGAACGCGAACGCCTGGCACGCGACATCCACGACACGATCGCCCAGAGTCTCACGAGCGTGGTGCTGCTCGCGCAACGAGCCCGATCCGAGGTCGGCATGACCGTCGCGGACACCCCGGACGCCGCCCCGCTGGACGGTCGCCCGATCGCCGCCCTCGAGAGCATCGACCTCATCGAGTCCACCGCGCGCGACGCGCTCGGCGAGGCGCGGGCGCTCGTGGCGACGATGGCGGCCATGCCGACGGCGGACACCACCCTCGGCGACAGTCTCCGTCGCCTCGGCACCCGCTTCGAACGGGAGACAGGCGTCCAGGTGCGCGTGGCCACGGCGGCGGAGCACCTGCCCCGGGTGGCGGAAGTGGTGCTGCTGCGGTGCGCGCAGGAGGGGTTGGCGAACATCCGGAAGCACGCTGGCGCGTCGCATGCGGCCATCGAGCTGTCGGTCGCGGACGGCTCGGCGCTGCTGCGGCTCTCGGACGACGGTGTCGGGATCCCCGACGCCGCCGGCGCCCTCCTCGGCACGGCACCCGGCGCGGGCTTCGGCCTCCACGGCCTGCACGACCGCGTCGCCCTGCTGGGCGGTACGGTCGAGATCGTGAGCGGACACGGGGCTGGGACGACGCTGGTGGTGCGGGTGCCGGTGGCCGTGGCAGAACCGATCGGTGTCGGGCCGTCCGCCGGCGTCGGGGACGAGGGCGGCGGATGACGCGGATCAGGATCGTCGTCGCCGACGACCACCCCATCGTCCGATCGGGGATCGTCGCGTTGCTCGGGCGGGCGGAGGACCTCGAGGTCGTGGCCGAGGTCGCCGACGGTGCCGCCGCGGTCGAAGCGGCCGAAGCGCACCACCCCGACCTCGTCCTCATGGACCTCCGCATGCCGGTCCTCGGCGGCGTGGAGGCGACCGCCCGCATCGTGCAGCGCCTGCCCGGGGTGCGGGTACTCGTGCTGACCACCTACGAGACCGACGACGACATCCTCGGCGCCATCGAGGCCGGTGCCAGCGGGTACCTGTTGAAGGCGGCTCCCGAGCAGGAGATCCTCGCCGGCATCCGTTCGGTCGTGTCCGGCCAGACCGTCCTCGCGCCCACCATCGCGGCGACCCTCGTCGGCCGTGTCCAGGGCGGTTCGTCACCACGCCCGCAGCTGAGCGCCCGCGAGCTGGAGGTCCTCGCGCTCGTCGCCGCCGGCAACAGCAACCGGGCGATCGCGGCCGGACTCTTCATCTCGGAGTCGACGGTGAAGACCCATCTGCTCCACGTGTTCGAGAAGCTCGAGGTCGCCGACCGCACCCGCGCCGTCACCCGGGCGCAGGAGCTCCGGCTGCTCTGAGCGCTGAGCGCTGAGCGCCGAGTCCGGAGCACTGAGATCGGTGCGCGGGTCTCGGTGGCCGGCTCAGGCTCCGCGCGGGACGGGACGCCTGATGTGGGTGCGCAGACCCACGACATCGAGGACGAACTCGCAGAACATCGCGTTGGCCCAGGAGAACCACGGGCGGGTGAAGGTCGCCGGGTCGTCCTTGTGGAACGACTCGTGCATGACCCCGGTGCCGGCGTCGGTGCGCAGGAGGGTGTCGAGGAGCCGGGCGCGCTCCGCGTCGTCCGTCGAGGTGAGCCCCTCCATGGCGAGGGCGATCGGCCAGATGTGGTCGGGTGGGGTGTGCGGACTCCCGATCCCGCGGGCGGCGGATCCGACGAAGAAACTCGGGTCGTCCTCGCTCAGGAGGAACCGCCGGGTGGCGAGGTACCGGGCGTCGTCCGGTGCGCACCAGCCGAGGAACGGCAGCGAGAGGAGGCTCGGCACGTTCGCGTCGTCCATGAGCAGGGCGTTGCCGAACCCGTCGACCTCGTAGGCGTAGACGTCGCCGTACCGGTCGGTCGACACGACTCCGTGGGCGTCGATCGCCGCCTCGAGCTCGCGTCGGAGCGAGCGGGCGTCCGCGGCGAGCGGCTCGTCGTCGAGCACGTCCACCGCGATCGCCTCGACGCCGGCGAGCGTCACCGCGGCGAAGAGGTTGCCCGGCACGTTGTAGCCGTACCGCGCCGCGTCGTCACTCGGCCGGAACCCCGACCACGAGAGGCCCGTGAACGTGGTCTCCGGGCCGAGTCCGTCGCGGACGAGGGTGTCTGAGAGCGGCGCGTCGAACCGTTGGAACCGGTACGGCGAGCGCGCCTCATGGTGCTGCTCGGTGCGCCAGACACTCATCGCGGCGGTGACGGCGCCGCGAAACCGCTCGTCGAGGTGGTCGGAACGGCCCGTCGCCCGCCAGAGGTCGTGTGCGAGCTGGAGCGGGTAGCAGAGCGAGTCGATCTCGTACTTGCGTTCCCACACCCAGGGCGAGGCGTCCGTGCGGTCGTCGTGGTGGCCGTGACCGTTCGGTTCGGCGTTGAAGGCGTTGGCGTAGGGATCGAGGGCGATCGCGTCGAGCTGGCGACGGTTGACGGCGACGAGGAGGTCGGCCAGCTCGGGCCGATCGGCCGCGAAGTGGAGGTACGGCGCGAGCTGCGCGCTCGAGTCTCGCAACCACATCGCGGGGATGTCGCCGGTGAGCATGAACACGGTGCCGTCCGGCATGGGCGTCATCGTGCTGTGCAGGGTGTCGGCGAAGCAGCGTTCGAACCGCTCCGCCACCCGCTGGTCGCTGCGCTCGCGGACGGCCGCGGTCGCCTCGGCGATCAGCTCGTCGATCCACGCGGTCATGGTGATCCCTCCTCGGTGACGGCCGGCCGGCCGGCGATCAGACGCCGCCGCGGGGCTTGGGCGCGTCGGGCTGGGCCGCCGCGTAGGCCGACTGCCCCGTCGCGCCGGGCTCACCCTCGGGGATCGGGACGAGGTACGCGGCGGTGCCGTAGGCGGTCAGCTGCGTCCAGGCACCACCGATGTCGGTCGTCTCGAGGCGCATGGCCAACACCGCGTTGGCACCGCGCTGCTCTGCGTCCGCGACGAGGCGGCGCATGACCTCCTGGCGGGACTCGAACAGCAGCTGCGTCATGCCGGGGACCTCGCCGCCGCCGAGTGCCGAGAACCCGATGGACATCGAGGAGCCCCAGTCGCGGGCCCGCACCGTGAGGCCGACGACCTCACCGAGGACGGCGTCGATGCGGTGGCCGGCCACCGTGTCGGTCGTGACGACGATCATGCGCCGGCCTCCGTTCCGCTCAGGCGGGACAGCGCGGCGAGCGAGAGCGCCGCGATGCCGGTGTCGAGGGTCGGGTGGATGAGCGGCGCGAACTTCGCCGAGTGGTTACCGGGGAGGTCCTGTTCCATGCGCCCGGACGCGTAGGCCGCGGCGAAGGCCTGTGGGTCGGCACCGCCGAGGATCCAGTAGACGATCGGTGCGTCGGCGGCCGTCGCCAGCATCCCGACGTCTTCGCTGCCCGTGACGAGCCCCGGATCGACGACGCGGTTGGCACCGAACGCCTCACCGAAGACCGCCGTCACCTCCGCGGTGGCGGCCGGGTCGTTCACGAGCACCGGGAACGCCTCCGTGTGCTCGATCACCGGTTCGCGTTCGGCGCCGGACGCCGCCGCTTCGGCGCGGATGATGCGCTCCATGGACCCGACGACGCGGTTGCGCACGTGTGGTTCGTAGCTGCGGATGTTGACCCCGATCTGCGCCGTATCGGGGATGATGTTGTTCTTCGTCCCGGCGTGCATGGTGCCGACCGTGAGCACCGCGGTGTCGGTGCCGGCGACCTCACGCGACACGATCGACTGGAGCCGGACGACCGCCGACGCCGCCATCACGATCGGGTCGATGGTGGACTGCGGGCGGGAGCCGTGCCCGCCTCGGCCGTGGAAGGTGACGCGGTAGGCGTCCGTCGCGGCGAACGACGGGCCGGCATGCGTGCCGACCACACCGGCGGGCAGCGGGCCGACGTGCTGACCGAACACGACGTCGGGCTTCGGCACCCGGGTGTACAGCTCGTCGTCGATCATCGCCTGCGCGCCTCCCCCGGCCTCCTCGGCCGGCTGGAAGAGCACCACGAGCGTGCCCGACCAGGTTGCCCGCCGGGCGGCGAGCAGTTCGGCGGCGCCCAGCAGGCAGGTGACGTGGACGTCGTGACCACAGGCGTGCATGACGGGGACGTCGTTGCCCTCCGGGTCGACCCCGCGCACGACGCTCGCGTAGTCGAGGCCTGTCTCCTCCAGCACGGGCAGACCGTCCATGTCGGCACGGAGGAGCACCGTCGGCCCAGCACCGTTCTCCAGGACGCCGACGACGCCCGTGCCGCCGATCCCCGTCGCGACGGCGTACCCGAGGCCCGTGATGCGATCGGCCACGAGGGCAGCGGTGCGATGCTCCGCGAAGGAGAGCTCCGGGTGGGCGTGGAGGTCTTGATACACGGGGGCGAGGGCGACGGCCAGCGATGCCGCCTCCTGCTGGACGAGTGCTGCGGTGGCGATGGGCTGGTCGGTCATGGGTCTCCTTCGAGCGTCGCCTTCAACCCTACGGGCCTGGTCCGTCGCGCGGCAGGGGCCCGGGAAACCTCGGGTCGACCTCAGCCCTGTGGAGCGGGGACCGGCGCCGTCGTCGCGCCACGGTGGAAGCGCACCGCGAACTGCTCGGAGTCCGGTTCACGGCCGTCCAGCATCGCGACGATCGCCCGGCCGGCCGCCGAGCCCTTCTCCCGGGAGGGCTGCCAGACCGTCGTGAGGTCGTAGTCGAGTCCCTCGACCCGGATGCCGTCGAACCCGACGACACTGAGCTCGCGGGGAACCTCGATGCCGAGCTCCTCAGCCGCACGGATCACCCCGGCAGCGAGGAGGTCGCTCTGCGCGGCGACGGCCGTCGGGCGCTCACCCACCGGGACGTCGAGGATGGCGTGGCCGGCGATGCGCCCCTCCTCCAGCGAGGATCCGGTGGAGACGAACCCGCTGGCGCCGGGGAAGACGTCGCGGAGGCCCTGCAGGCGCTCGATCGCGGGGACGGTCGTCGCGCCGCCCTCCCACTCGGGCGTCAGCGGACCGCGGCGTTCCGTCGGATCCAGGTTGAGGGTGACGACGGCGACCCGCTCGTGTCCGAGGTCGGCGAGGTGCTGCGCCTCCTGACGCACGCCACCGCGGTTGTCGACCGCGATGTCCGGGACCCCGAGTGCCGCGAGTCCCTCGATCGAGACGATGGGCATCCCCCGGCGACTGAGCACCGCGACCGAGCTGTCGAGGTTCGGGCTGCAGCCGATGAGCACGACCCCGTCCATCGGTGCGTTGCTCAGCTGGAGGGTGCCCTCCTGGGCGTCGTTCAGGAGGAGGAGACCCGCGCCGACCGCGCCCAGTTCGTCGGCGAGCCCGTCGAGCGTCTGCACCATGACCGGGTCGCGGAAGGAGTGCCCGATCCGACCGGCGACGACCGCTCCGACGATGCCGCTCCTACCCTGACGGAGGGAGCGGGCACGGGGGTCCGGACCGCCGTAGTCGAGGTCGGCCGCGGCCTGCAGCACGCGCCGCTTCGTCGCCTCGGAGACCGGCCCGGCCCCGCTGAACGCGAGGGAGGCGGTCGACGGCGACACCCCGGCGCGCTCGGCGACATCGGCGAGCGTCGGTCGTGAGGGGCGTGATTCCTGGTCCACGATCTGCTAGCTTAGTCGACGGAATCGAATCGATTCGACTCGGCACGGATCCACGCCGATCCGCCGACGTTCCACCCGTTCCACGCAGCGCTCCGGCGCCCGAAGCACCGATCCCGAGGACCCCGTGTCAGAGCCGACCACCCCGCAGACCGCCCCCGTCGCCGTGCGCCCCCGCCGCGAACTCCTCGCCTGGCGCAACGCGATCTTCGTGATCTTCGCCCTCAGCGGGCTCAGCATCGCCACCTGGGTCGCACGGTTGCCGGCGATCCGCGACAACCTCGACCTCACCACCGGAACGGTCGGCCTCCTCATCCTCGGCATGTCGATCGGGTCGATCCTCGGCCTCGTCGCCTCGCAGCACCTGCTCGCCCGGCTCGGCCCGCGGAACGGGATGCGATTGACGCTCGGCCTCGTCGCAGCCGGCCTGCTGCTCATCGGCGTCGGTGCGAGCCTCGTGCCGCTCGAAGGGATCGTCCTCGTCGGGCTCATCATCTTCGGCTTCGGCAACGGCGCCCTGGACGTCATGATGAACGTCGAGGGAGCCGCGGCGGAGCAGGAACTCGGCAAGACGGTCATGCCGCTCATGCACGCGTGCTTCAGCTTCGGGACCGTCGCGGGTGCCGGACTCGGCGCCCTCGCGTCGGCCGCCGGAGTCGAGGTCTTCTGGCACGCACTGATCCTGGCGATCGTCATCGCCGTCGCCGCCGTCATCGCCGTCCGCTTCGTCCCGGCCGAGCAGGCGGTCGTCGACCTCGACGACGCCCCGAAGACGCCCTGGCGCGAACGACTGCGCGAGAGCCTGTCCGTCTGGGCGGACGGCCGACTCATCCTCATCGGCGTCATCATGCTCGGCATGGCGTTCGCCGAGGGCAGCGCCAACGACTGGCTCGCCCTCGCCGTGGTCGACGGCCACGAGCAGAGCAACACGACGGGCGCGCTCGTCTACGGCGTGTTCGTCACCGCGATGACCGTCGGTCGGATCGTCGGCGGGCCGCTCATCGACCGCTTCGGCCGTGTGCCCGTGCTGCAGGTGTCGGCGGGAGCCGCGATCGCCGGGCTCGTGCTGTTCATCCTGACGCCGGTGACGGGCCTCATGGTCCTCGGCACCGTGCTGTGGGGGCTCGGCGCCTCGCTCGGCTTCCCGGTCGGGATGTCCGCAGCGGCCGACGACTCCAAGCGGGCCGCGGCACGGGTGAGCGCCGTCGCGATGATCGGATACTGCGCGTTCCTCGTCGGGCCGCCGCTCATCGGCATCCTCGGCGACAGCATCGGACTCCTCAACGCCCTGTTCGTCGTCCTCGTCCTCATCGTGCTCGCCGGCCTGGCATCACCTGCGGCTCGCGAGAGCAGCCGCCGGAAGCGCTGACACCGACTCGAACCCCGTTCCCCACCCTCGACGCACCCGCTTCCGCGGCTCGCCTCCTAGACTCGTCTGGTGCGTCTCGTCATAGCCCGCTGTTCCGTCGATTACGCCGGACGCCTCAGTGCCCATCTGCCCCTCGCCACCCGGCTCCTCATGGTGAAGAACGACGGCAGCCTCCTCGTCCACTCCGACGGCGGTTCGTACAAGCCGCTCAACTGGATGAGCCCGCCCTGCACCCTCACGACCGTCGAACCCGACGAGACGCAGGCGGCCGCCGGCATCACCGAACTGTGGAAGGTCACCCACAAGAAGACGGGTGACGCGCTCATCGTCTCGATCCACGAGGTCCAGCACGACAGCGCTCACGAGCTGGGCGTCGACCCCGGCCTCCAGAAGGACGGCGTCGAGGCGCACCTGCAGAAGCTCCTCGCCGAACAGATCGAGCTCCTCGGCGACGGCTACCGGCTCATCCGTCGCGAGTACATGACCGCCATCGGCCCGGTCGACATCCTCGCCACCGACGCGAGTGGCGCCTCGGTCGCGGTCGAGCTGAAGCGGCGCGGTGACATCGACGGTGTCGAGCAGCTCACCCGCTACCTCGAACTCATGAACCGCGACCCGCTCCTCGCCCCCGTGCAGGGCGTGTTCGCTGCACAGGAGATCAAGCCGCAGGCGCGCACCCTCGCGCAGGACCGCGGGATCCGCTGCGTCGTCCTCGACTACGACGCGATGCGCGGCCTCGACGACAGCGACTCCCGCCTCTTCTGAGCGTCCACTGAGCGACCGTTCTCAGGAGTCCTCCGGCGCGTCGGCGTCGCCAGACACCGACACGCCCGGACACTCCTGAGAACGGGTCAGCGCGCGGAACCTAGACGAACAGCCAGATCAGGGCGACCATCCCGAAGCCGACGACCGACAGGATCGTCTCGAGGACGGTCCAGGTCGCGAGCGTCTGCTTGACCGACATGTTGAAGTACTTCGCGATGATCCAGAAGCCGCCGTCGTTGACGTGCGAGAGCGTGATCGATCCGGCCGCGATCGCGATACCGATGAGCGCCAACTGCGGCTGCGAGTAGTCACCCGCGAGGACGACCGGCTGCAGGATGCCCGCGGTGATGACGATCGCCGCCGTCGCCGAACCCTGCGCGATGCGGAGTCCGGAGCTGATGAGGTACGCCGACACGATGATCGGCAGGCCGAGCGAACCGAGCACCTCGGCCAGAGCCGCCCCGACGCCCGTCGCCGAGATGACGGCACCGAAGAACGCACCGGCGCCGACCACGAGCAGGATCATGCCGATGGGACGCAACGACTGCCCGGAGAGCTCACCCAGCTCGGCGAGCGTCATGCCGCGCCGCACCCCCAGGACGTAGTAGGCGAGGCATACGGCGATCGTCAGCGCGACCGCGGGGTTCCCGATGAGCGTCAGCGCCTCGAGCAGCGGGCCGCTCGGCAAGGCCAGGGCGCCGAAGGTCGCGGCGAGGATGAGCAGGATCGGCGTGATGATGATGAGTCCGACCGCCCACAGCGAGACGTCCTTGCGCTCCGGGGCGTCGTCCTCGGGCTCGAGCACGTACTCCTCGGGCACGGACACCATGACGCGCTTGCCGATCCATAGCGGCCAGGCGATACCGGACGCGATGAACGCGGGGATACCGCAGAGGAAGCCCATGAGGATGAGCCAGCCGAGCCCGACCTCGAAGGTGCCGGCGAGCGCCGTCGGTCCCGGGTGCGGGGGCAGGAACGCGTGCGTCATCGAGAGGCCGGCGAGCATCGGGAGCGCGTAGAGCACGAGCGACTTCCCGCCACGGCGCGCGGTGATGTAGACGAGGGGCGCGAGGACGAAGATGCCGACGTCGAAGAACACGGGGATGCCGAAGATGAGCCCGGTGAGCCCCATCGCGACCGGCGCGCCACGTTCACCGAAGCGGCCGAGGAGTTTGCGGATGAGGACGTCGGCGCCACCGGAGCGTTCCAGGATCGCGCCGAGCACGGTGCCGAGGCCGATGATGATGGTGATGTGCCCGAGGATGCCGCCGAAGCCGGTCTCGAGGAGTGACGCACCGGGTTTGATCTGTTCGTCGTCGAACGGGTCGGGGACGGCGACGCCGACGATCTTGTAGATGCTGGTGCCCGTCGCCAGCGCCAGGCCGATGCCCACGATGAACAGCGAGATGAAGGGCTCGAGCTTCACCCGGATGATGAGGAACAGCAGCACCGCGATGGCGACGGCGCACAGGATGAGCAGGCCGGGGGTGGTCTGCTGCAACCAGCCGATGGGGTCGCTCGGGGCTGGTGCGGCGGCGGCTGCGACGCGGCTCGCGAGGGCGTGGATGGGCATGGGAGGACCTTCTGTGTCGGCGGGGAGGAGGGGACGGGTCAGGAAGGGCGTCGCCGGAGCGAGCGACCGGGGACAGCGTCGGTGCGACGACCGTCGGCGATGACGGCTGCGCCGTTCACGAAGACCCACGGGATGCCGGCGGCCGGTTGCCGCGGTTCGGCGAAGGTCGCGCGGTCGGCGATCGTCTCGGGGTCGAAGAGGACGACGTCGGCGACGGCACCGACACGGAGGACGCCGCGGTCGGTGATTCCGAGTCGGGCGGCCGGACGGGAGGTGAGGTGGGCGACGGCGTCCTCGAGTCCGAGCACACCGGCTTCACGGACGTAGTGCCCGAGGTAGCGGGGGAAGGTGCCCCAGGCGCGCGGGTGGGGTTTCGCCCCGATGAGGATGCCGTCGCTTCCGCCCGTGTGGGCCGGGTGCACCATCATCGTGCGCACGTTGGCCTCGTCGCCGACGTGCTGGAGGATGCCGGTCGCGAGGCGGTCGGCCTCGAGGAGCTCGAAGAACAGAGCGGTGGGGTCGCCGGACCAGGCGTGGCCGGTGTCCTCGGCGGCGATGGCGGAGACGGTCCGCCCCACGTAGCCCGCGAGCTCGGGGTTCGCGACACCGGAGATCTCGATCGTCGCCCAGTCGGTGACGACGCCGTGGCAGCCGTCGGTGCCGAGCACTTCGAGCTCGTGCCGCACCCGCGCACGGACGTCGTCGTCGCCCAGACGCTCGAGCGTCGCTTCCGGCCCGCCGACGGCCGCCCAGCTCGGGAGCAGGGCCGAGAGCGTGGTCGATCCCGGCAGGTAGGGGTAGGTGTCGAGCGTGAGGTCGACACCGTCGGCGATGGCGTCGTCGATGAGCGCCACGAGCTCCGCGGCACGACCGGCGTTGACGCCGAAGTTCATCGTCGCGTGCGTGAGGTGCAGCGCACAGCCGGAGCGACGACTGACGTCGATCATCTCCGCATACGCCTCAAGGGCGCCCTTCCCGTAGGAGCGCTGGTGCGGCGCGTAGAAGCCGCCGTGCTCGGCGACCGTGCGGCACAGCGCGACGAGCTCCTCGGTGTCGGCGAACATCCCTGGCACGTAGGTGAGGCCGGAGG
Organism: Plantibacter sp. Leaf1; assembly: GCF_001421315.1. Taxonomy (NCBI): domain Bacteria; kingdom Bacillati; phylum Actinomycetota; class Actinomycetes; order Micrococcales; family Microbacteriaceae; genus Plantibacter; species Plantibacter sp. Leaf1. Next base: position 2,139,027 of record NZ_LMJX01000002.1, read on the forward strand.
ACATGCCGACGGCGCCCTCCCGGAGCCCTGCGGCGACGAGCTCCTGCATGCGCACGATCTCGTCCGGGGTGGCGGCGCGGTTCTCGGTGCCGACCACGAGCATGCGGACGGAACCCTGCGGCACGAGGTAGGCGACGTTCAGCGCGGCTCCGCGGTCGACGCGGTCGAGGTACTCGCCGACGCTCCGCCAGGCGAAGTCCACGTCGTCGGGTTGGCCGTTCCAGCCGGCGATCTGCTGCCGGACGATCGCCATCGTGCGGTCGTCGGTCGGCGCGTAGGAGAGGCCGTCCTGCCCGAGCACCTCGGTGGTGACGCCCTGCGAGACCTTCGCGAGGTGGTCGCGGTCGCGCAGCACGGCGAGGTCGGAGTGCGCGTGCATGTCGATGAACCCCGGAGCGGCGACGAGTCCCTTGGCGTCGACGACGAGCGCATCGGCCGGCGCGTCGGTGGCGGCGTCGGCACCGATCGCGACGATGCGGCCGCCGTCGATGAGCACCGAGCCGAGCGTGCTCGGGCCACCGGTGCCGTCGACGATGCGCGCATCGCGGAGGAGCACCGCGCGCGCATCACCCGTCGGCCGTGAGCTCACGGCAGCAGGGCCGCCGCGGTGAACGCGGCCGCGCGCTCGGTGACGCCGGCCCAATCCGCGGCGGCGACGTCGGCCGCTCCGACCACGCTGGACCCCGCGGTCACGGCGGCGGCACCGGCCTGGATGTACTCACGGGCGTTCCCGGCGTGCAGCCCACCGGAGGGCACGAGCCGGAGACCGGGGAACGGGCCGGACAGGTCCTTGAGGAACCCGGGGCCCATGGCGGCGGCGGGGAAGATCTTCACCGCGTGCGAGCCGAGTGCGGCCGCCCGCATGACCTCGCTGGGCGTCATCGCACCGAGCAGGAACGGCACGCCGGCGGCGGTCGCGACCTCGGCGACCTCCTCGCTCAGGCCAGGGGTGACGAGGAACTGTGCGCCGGCGTCGATGGCGCGCTGCGCGGTGTCGTGGTCCACGACCGTCCCGGCACCGATCACCGCACCGTGGTCGGCGATCGCATCGGCTGCGGCCCGGATCAGCGCCTCGACGCCGGGGGTGGTGAAGGTGAACTCGACGCTGCGGATGCCGCCCGCGACGAGCGCCCGGCAGAGTTCGACCGGGTCGGGGATGACGGGCACGCGCACGACGGCGATGGCGCGGTCGGCGTAGAGCGCGTCGAGGGCGTGCGGAACGGACGGCGAGGTCTCGAGCGTCATGCGGGTCTCCTGTTCGGGGTCGGCTCAGCCGAAGGTGGTGGTGGCGGCGTCGACGGCGCGCGGTTCGGCGAGACGGACGTCGTCGACGACGATGAGCGCACGCCACTTGTCGAAGGTGGTGCAGGGGTGGGACAGGCCGAGGCGGATGACGTCGCCGACCTCGACGTCACTGCCGGGCGGCAGGGAGACGAAGGTGTGCTGGTCGTTCATGGCCGTGGTCGTCGCGCCGGCCAACGGTTCGACGGTGCTGGAACCGGCACGACGGACACCCTGCACCTCGGGCAGCCCCTCGTCGAAGGGGAAGTCGCGCTTGCCGCCGTCGATGAGCGCGAGACCGGGCTCGGGGCGGGAGACGACCGTGGCCCAGCCGTGGATCGCCGAGCGGAACGAACCGACGCCCTCGTGTCGACCGAGGGGCGTGATCCCGCGGTAGAAGCCGTCGTCGTGGGTGATGTAGGCGCCGGACCGCAGCAGGACGTCGACGCGCGGGCCGCGCGCGCCGTCGAGGTCGCGCAGACCGGCGAGCACCTCGGCGACGACGTCGAAGTAGGCGCTGCCGCCGGCGGTCACGACGACGGTGTCGACACGCTCGTCGTAGCGGCCGCCCGAGACCAGCTCGGTGTGCAGCGCCGCGAGGGACTCGAGGTAGTCGCGGACGATCCGGAGCGAGCCCTCGTCGCCGTGGTGCGCGAGCGCTCCCTCGTACCCGCCGACGCCGGCGAGCGCGAGCTCTGGCGAGGCGACGGCGGCGTCGGCGATCTCCCGGGCGGTGGCGTGGTCGCGGGCCCCGGTTCGTCCGCCCGGTGCTCCGAGTTCCACGAGGACGTGCAGCGGACGACGTGGCGGCTGCTCGGCCAGCACGCGGGCCATGATCTCCACCGCGCGGACCGAGTCGGCCCACACGACGATCTCGGTGTCGCCCTCGTCCAACGCGCGCCCGACGGCACGGAGGTGCTCGGGCTGCACGAGTGCGTTGGCCAGCATGACGCGGGGGATCGACCAATCGAGGGCGATCGAGAGCTGCCACGGCGTCGCGACGGTGACACCCCAGCTTCCGGCGTCGAGCTGACGTTGCCAGAGGGCACGGTTCATCGTCGTCTTGCCGTGTGGGGCGAGCCCGACACCGGCGCGCTCGCACCACTGCCGCATGGTCTCGACATTGTCGGCGACCGCCGAGCGGTCGAGCGTCACAAGAGGCGTCGTGAAGTCGGCGAGCGCCGGGCGAGCCTCGAGGAACGTGGCCGCATCGGTTCCGACGGAGGCCGGCGGGAAGCCCTTGAGGCTGCCGTCGAGCACCCCGAGGTCGGCGGCGTCGAAGTCGTCCGTCATGGTCTCCTCGTTTCGGTTCCGAGCGTCGCACCACCGTAATCGGTGGGTCGCGTTGCAACATGTGCAACGTGTATTGCACCGATCGCTACGTCTGTTCTAGCATTGCGACCACAGGCCGTCAACCGGACAGGGCCGCGACACGAGGGGAACCGTGATGACGACGTCACCGTCCACCGTGAGCACGATCGGCGAGGCGATGGTCGTCCTCCTCCCCGAGGGGCAGCTCCCCGTCGCCGAGGCGCGCGAGTACCGCACGGGCGTCGGGGGTGCCGAGTTCAACGTCGCGTCCAGCCTCGCGCGCCTGGGCGTCCCCACCCATTGGATCTCCCGCGTCGGCGACGACGGCTTCGGCGACTACATCCTTGAGACGGCCCGCCACGACGGCGTGCTCACCGACGCCGTCGAGCGCGACGACCACCGACCCACCGGGCTCTACGTGAAGGAGACGGTCGTCGGTGCCGACGGTGATCGACGACCGCGGATGCACTACTACCGCAGCGGCTCGGCCGCGTCGGCGCTCGGTGCCGACACCCTCCGGCACGATGCGACCCGCGCGGCCGTCGCCGCGTCGGCCATCGTGCACACCTCGGGCATCACGCCCGCGCTGTCCGACTCGACCGCGGACCTCGTGGGCGAGCTGGGCGGGGCCCTCCCCGACGGCGCCGCCCTCAGCGTCGACCTCAACTTCCGGCCGCGCCTGTGGGAACGCCGGTCCACGGCCGCACTCCACCGCCTGCTCGACCAGGCCGCGGTCCTCTTCCTCGGCACCGACGAAGCCGAGCTGTTCTTCGGGCACACGGACGCCGAGCGGCTCTTCGCGGATCTGCCCACCCTGCAGCGCATCGTCCTGAAGAACGAGGAGAACGCCGCGACGACCGCCCACCGGGGCGTCGCGGAGCACTGCGTGGTGCGGTCGCTCTCGGTCGACGTCGTCGAGACGGTCGGCGCAGGCGACGCGTTCGCCGCCGGATACCTCGCCGGCCTGGCCGACGGCCTCGACGACACCGCCTGCACGCGACTCGGCCATGCGGTCGCGGCATCGACACTCATCTGTCACGGCGACCGCCCGGAACTCGTCCCCGACGCACCCGGCGTCCGCACCATCGTCGAGGCGGACGACGCGGCATGGGCTTCGTGGCGGATCGCCGCGGACCGGCCGCTGCCCTGGTCGACGGCCGGATCACCGGGGACGGTGGGCGCATGAGTCAGTCGCTCTCCCGGGCACTCGACCTCCTCCGCGAGATCGTCTCCGGCACGAACTCCCTCGACGCACTCGCGGCGACGGCCGGTGTGCACAAGACCACGGTGCTGCGCCTGCTGAACACGCTCGAGGAGCACGGCTTCGTCACCCGCGACGCCTCGTACCGCTACCACCTCGGGCGGGCGATGTTCGAACTGACGCAGACCGCGCTCGACGAGCAGGACGTCCGTGGGGTCGCGGCCCCGCACATCCGTGCACTCGGCGCGGCGACCGGTCAGACGGTCCACCTCGCCGCGTACGAGAACGGTTCGGTGTTCTACATCGACAAGGTCGAGTCGCGCCAACCACTCCGGATGTACTCGCGCGTGGGCCTGCCGGCCTCGCTGTATGCGACCGGCGTGGCCAAGGTGCTCCTCGGCGGACTCGACGAGGCCGAGCGTCGGCGCGTCGTCACCGGCATCGTCTTCGAGCGGTACACCGACAAGACCATCACCGACGCCGACGCCCTCCTCGCGGAGATCGAGCGCTCCAACGGACGCGGGTGGGCGGAGGACCACGAGGAGCACGAGAGCTTCATGAACTGCGTCGCCGCGCCGGTGTTCGGACCGGACGGCCGCGTCGCCGCCGCCGTGTCGATCTCGGTGCCGACGATGGTGCTCCCCCACAGCGGCGTCCGCGCCCTGCTGCCGCAGTTGCTCGCCACCACGGAGGCGATCTCCGCCCAGCTCGGCTACGCGCCTCCCCCCTCGCCCTCCGACCCCTGACCACTCCCCGGTCCCTGACCCCCACCCCGGTCCCTGACCATCCACCCCGGTCCCTGAGCTTGTCGAAGGGCCACCAACACGAAGGACACCCCCATGACCGCACGCACCGCCATCTCCACGACCGACGCTCCGGCTCCCGCGCACACCTTCTCCCAGGGTGTCCGCAAGGGCAACTTCGTCCAGGTCTCCGGCCAGGGCCCCGTCGACCCGGGGACCAACGAGTACCTGTTCCCGGGTGACGTCGCCGCGCAGACCACCCGCACGCTGCAGAACGTCGAGGCGATCCTCGCGGCCGGCGGCGCGACCTTCGACGACGTCATGATGCTGCGCGTCTACCTCACGAAGCGCGAGGACTTCGCGATCATGAACGACGCCTACGGCGAGTTCGTCGGCTCGCGCGTCAAGAGCGGCGTCCTGCCGTCGCGCACGACGGTCTTCACGGGCCTCCCCCGCGAGGAGATGCTCGTCGAGATCGACGCGATCGCCATCGTCGACTGACCCGCCCTACCGCCCGGCGTCCGGGAGAGGCCACTCGTAGCGCTCCTTCACGACCTCGAGGTGGATCCAGCTGTCGAGCCGGATCACGTCGTCGAGGGATTTGAGGGAGTCGATCACCTGGTGCAGGCCGAGGGCCGAGTCCGCCGAGATCGTGGCGACGAGGTCGAACCGCCCGATGGTCCGCGCGATGAACTCGACCCCCCGGAGGCCCCGGAGCGCGTCGATCGCCCGGACGCCGTCGCCGTCGATGTTGATGCCGACACCCGCGGCGGCCTTCGCACTCCGCAGCCGACGGTTGAGGACCGGCCCGATCCGCACCACCTGGTGTTCGACGAGTGCCGTGACGCGACTCCGGACCGAGCTCGCCGACAAGCCGACCTGATCGGCGAGCTCGCGGTAGCTCCGGCGGCCGTCCTCCTGGAGGGCCGTCATGAGTTCGAGGTCGACGCCATCGATCCGCAGGCCGGCAGGCAGCGGCTTGCCCGGCATGAAGACCCCGGTCACGACGTCGACGTAGAGCAGCGTGTTGACCGACACGACCCCCGGCAGTCCACGGATCACCGCGACCGTCGCGTACAGCTCGCGCTGGTTCGGCAGGCGCAGCTCGACGACGAGATCGTGCTCCCCGCTCACCGCTGAGACGAAGACCGCCGCCGGGAGTGCGACGAGCGCGGGGATCGTGTCGGCCGCGGCTCCGGCGGTGTGGATGGAGACGTGCGCGTACGCCTGTAGCCCGAGGAACTCGGGGTGGACGGCGGCGACCACCCGCACGGCACCGGTGCCGATGAGCGTGCTCAGCCGCCCGGCGACGACCGCCCGACTCACCCCGGCGAGCTCCGCGAGTTCGCTGTAGCTCGCCCGCCCGTCGTGCTGCAGCAGCTCGATCAGCTGCTCATCGAGATCAGGCATGACGGACTCCTCGGCTGCTGGGCGAGAGATCGCCGGAAAAATCTTCTGCACCCCAGTGTGACGTATGCGCGGCTGCGATGGTCGGTTTCGGGAGGTATTCCATCGACTTCGCTCGGTTGTCGTCGAATCGTCGGCGGATCGGCCCGCCTGGCCGTGGATCTGTTTGCGCACCTGGCGCGAAGGGCGTAGCTTCCCCATCAGCCACCGCCGCAGCGACGCGACCCGCAGCCCTCAGGAGCCCTCCCATGCGCAAACTCCACGACAACGAACGCTCCGTGCTCGAGAGCCGCCCGCTCGTCCTCGTCCCGACGTCGATGCACACGCTCGACCCCGAGGTCGACGGCGAGGCGGTCCTCGTCTTCGGCTCGCGCATCGCCGCCGTCGGAACGGTCACCGAGTGCACGACCGCCGCGACCCGCCTCAGCGGGCAGGAGCCCGAGGTGCGACGGCTCGACGGCGTCCTCGTGCCCGGCTTCATCGACCCGCACGCCCACCCGCTCATGTTCGGACAGATGCTCAGCTGGGTGGACTGCGGCCCCGAGCATGCTTCGACCATCCCCGAGATCGTCGCGCTGCTTCGCGCCGCCGCGGCGACGACGCCCGCCGGCCAGCCGATCCGGGGGTACGGCTACGAACACCGCAATCTCGCCGAACAGCGCCACCCCACCCGCTTCGAACTCGACGGGGTGAGCGCCGACCGCGAGGTCTACCTCATGAACGCGAGCGGCCACGGCGGCGTCGTGAACAGTCACACCCTGGCTGCAGCCGGCGTCACCCGCGACACCCCCGACCCGGACGGCGGCGTCTTCTTCCGCGACGAGGACGGCGAACTCACCGGCGAACTGTCCGACGCGGCCTGCAATATCCTCACCGGCGTGAGCGGCGTGAAGATCGGCCACCACGGCCCGAACTTCCACCTGCAGGACGAGCCGGACGAGCACCTCCGCCAGCTCCGCGTCGCGCAGGACCGCTTCCTGCAGGGTGGCGTGACGACCATCGGCGACGCCCAGGTGACGAAGCGCGAGTTCGACATGTACCTGCGTCTCGCCGAACAGGGCGGCCTGAGGACGCGAGTCAGCATGTACCTCCTCTCGCACCTGCTCGACCAGGCGCTCGAGATGGGGCTCCACGGCGCGTTCGGGAACGCGCACCTCGCCTTCGGCGGCATCAAGTTCTACGCCGACGGCACCCTCGGCGGGTGGACCGCCTACTTCCCGGACGGCTACGTCGGCGACCCGTGCCGCACCGGCCAGCTCTACCACGACCCCGCCGACTACGCCGAGCTCATCGCGCGGGCTCATGCGGCCGGGCTCCAGACGGCGACCCACGCGCAGTCCCCCACCGCGATCGCGATGGTCATCGACGCGATCCAGGCGGCGCAGGAGGCGACCCCGTCGTCCGACGCCCGCCACCGCATCGAGCACTGCGGCCTCCCGTCCGAGGAGCAGATCGTCCGGATGCGCGAGTTGGGGATCCATCCCGTGAACCAACCGCAGCACTACTACAACTGGGGCGAAGGGGTCACCGACGCGGTGGGCACCCCCGGTGAACGCTTCAACCCGCTCGGCGAGTTCATCGAGGCCGGGGTCCCGGTCACGCTCAGCTCGGACGCACCGGTGGCCGAGCCCAAGCCGCTGGAGGCGATCCAAGCCGCCGTCACCCGGGTCACCCGGCGCGGTCATCAGCTGGGCTCGGACGCGTTGCGGATCAGTGCCCGCGACGCACTCCTGGGTCACACCCTGCAGGGCGCGGTCGCGCTCGGCCGCGAGGACGAACTCGGTTCGATCACCCCGGGCAAGCGCGCCGACTTCGCCCTCCTCGCGAGCGACCCACTCACCGTCGAGCCGTCCACCATCGCCGCGATCCGCGTCCACGAGACCTGGGTCGACGGCGTGCGCGAGTACGCCCATGCGGGCTGAGCGCCGACCAGCGCGGAGCCCCCGCCCGCATCCGGCATCCACCGGTCACCCCACCCCGACTCCCCCAGCACCCCCGGCAGCATTCCAGGAGGACCAGCAATGACGCACGATCCCCGCACCGAGACCGCGCAGGCACAGACCACGCGCGCCAGGAAGGCCGGCTTCGCCGCATTCGTCGGCACCACCATCGAGTGGTACGACTTCTACGTCTACGCGACGGCGGCCAGCCTCGTCTTCGGCACCGTCTTCTTCCCGGAGTCGACCGACCGGTTGACCGGCATCGCGGCGGCCTTCGCGACCTACGCGGTCGGCTTCTTCGCCCGCCCGATCGGCGGCATCATCTTCGGGCACATCGGCGACCGGATCGGTCGGAAGACCGCGCTCGTCGTCACCCTCACGATGATGGGTGCTGCGACCTTCCTCGTCGGGTGCCTCCCCGGGTACGCATCGATCGGCGCGTGGGCGCCCGTGCTCCTCGTCGTCCTGCGGTTCGTGCAGGGGCTCGCCGTCGGTGGCGAGTGGGGCGGAGCCGTCCTCATGGCCGTCGAACACGCTCCGGCCGACAAGAAGACCTTCTACGGCGGCTTCGCGCAGGCCGGCAACCCGGCCGGAGCACTCCTCGCGACCGGCCTGTTCAGCCTCATCTCCCTCCAGGGCACCGAGTTCATGCTCGCCTGGGGGTGGCGGATCCCGTTCTTCGCCTCGGCGTTGCTGATCATCGTCGGTCTCATCGTGCGGATGAAGGTCGAGGAGTCCCCGGTGTTCACCGAGAGTGTCAAGACGGTCTCCGCGGCCGATCAGCCCGTCCCGATCCTGTACGCGATCCGGACGAACTGGGCGAGCATCCTGCTCGGCATCTGCGTCCTCCCGGTCGCCATCGGCGGGTACTACCTCGTCACCACGTTCGCGACGGCCTACGCGACCGACCCGAGCGTCGGCCTGTCGGAGAGTGTCGTCCTCAACGCCCTCAGCGTCGCCGCCTTCGTCGAACTCGTCGTCACCCTCGGTGCGGCGTGGCTCGGTGACCGCTTCGGCCGGAAACGTGTGGTCGGGATCGGGCTGATCGGGGTCGCGATCCTCGCAGCACCCCAGTTCCTGCTGTTGAGCAGCGGCAGCATCCCGCTGATCTTCCTCATCTTCATCCTCATGCGGCTGGCGATGACGGCGACCTACGGTCCGATCGCCACGGTGCTGTCGCAGATGTTCCGTCCGCAGGCGCGGTACACGTCGATCTCGCTCGCGTACCAGCTGTCCGGCGCGATCTTCGGTGGACTGTCGCCCCTGGTCTCGACCCTGATGTTCCAGGCGACCGGCAGTATCGTCCCCGTCGTCCTGCTCCTCGTCGGGATGTGCGCGTTGAGCCTCGTGTGCCTGATCGCCGCCCCGCAGTACGTCGACGACGCCGAGGGCGCGGTCGCTCCGGAGTCGATGTCGCGTGACGGGCGGGACCGGTCGTGAGCGGCCCTGTCGGCCCCGTCGACGCGAGCGCCGTCCCACGGTTCGCGGGCATCGCGACCTTCGCCAGGCTCCCCCGCATCGAGGACGTCGGCCGGGCAGACGTCGCCGTGGTCGGTGCACCCTTCGACGGTGGTGTCAGCTACCGCCCCGGCGCTCGGTTCGGCCCGGCACACGTGCGGGAGGCGTCACGACTGCTCCGGCCGTACAACCCCGCGCAGGACGTCGAGCCGTTCGGTGCCCAGCAGGTCGCCGACGCCGGCGACATCGCGATCAACCCCTTCGACCTCGAGGAGGCCGTCCGGCAGGTCGAGGAGGCCGCCGCCGTGCTGTCCACCGACGGCACGCGACTCGTGACGATCGGCGGTGACCACACGATCGCCCTCCCGCTCCTCCGGAACGTCGCGAGGGAGCACGGCCCGGTCGCCGTCGTCCATTTCGACGCGCATCTCGACACCTGGGACACCTACTTCGGCGCTCCGATCACCCACGGCACCCCCTTCCGACGCGCCTCCGAGGAGGGGCTCGTCGACCTCGAGGCGAGCCTCCACGTCGGCATCCGCGGGCCGCTGTACTCGCGCGAAGACCTCCGCGACGATCAGCGCCTCGGTTTCGCCGTCATCTCGAGCGTCGAGCTGGAGACGGAGGGGCTCGGCCGCGCGATCGACCGGATGCTCGCGCGCATCGGCGATCGTCCCGTGTACCTCTCCGTCGACATCGACGTGCTCGACCCGGCCCACGCGCCCGGCACCGGCACCCCCGAGGCGGGCGGCCTCACGAGCCGCGAGCTGCTCGCGATGATCCGGGCATTGGCCGGCGTGAGGCTCGTAGGCGCGGACGTCGTGGAGGTCGCACCGGCCTACGACCACGCGCAGCTCACGGCCGTCGCGGCCTCGCACGTCGTCTACGAGATCCTGTCGGCCATGGCGCCGCGCTGATCGACCAGGGCGGCGGCGCGGCCCACGATCACCAGTCGTGGACGGTGCCGTCGGCGAGGCGGTTGTAGGGCAGGTAGGCGCGCTGGTACGGGTACTTCCCGGCCTCGTCGACGTCGAGCTCGACACCGAGACCGGGCGCCTCGCCCGGGTGCAGCATGCCGTCGGTCCACGTGTAGGACTGCTGGAACACCGCGTCGGTCTTCTCGCCGTGCTTCATGTACTCCTGGATTCCGAAGTTGTGGATCGCGAGCCCGAGATGCATCGCGGCCGCCATGCCCACCGGGGAGATGTCGGTCGGCCCGTGCATGCCCGACTTGATCTGGTACTGCGAGGCGTAGTCGAGCACCTTCTTCAGGTGCGTGATCCCGCCCGTGTGGGTGACGGCGCTGCGGACGTAGTCGATGAGCTGCTCGCGGATGATCTGCTGGTAGTCCCACACCGTGTTGAAGATCTCGCCGATCGCGAGCGGGGTCGTCGTGTGCTGCCGGACGAGCCGGAGGGCCTCCGGGTTCTCCGCCGGCGTGCAGTCCTCCAACCAGAACAGGTCGTACGGTTCGAGGCTCTTGCAGAGTTTCGCCGCCTGGATCGGCGTCATCCGGTGGTGCCCGTCGTGCAGCAACGGCAACTCCGGCCCGAACTCGTTCCGCACCGCCTCGAACACCGTCGGCAGGTGCCGGAGGTAGGAACGGGTGTCCCAATCCTCCTCGTTCGGCAGACCACCACGCTGCGCCGGTTCGTGGTCGTAGCGGACGCCCGTGTTGCCCTCGAAGGTGGCGTTGGAGGCGATCCCGTAGATCGACTTCAACCCCGGCACCGCCGTCTGGATGCGGATCGCCTTATAGCCCTGCGCCTGGTGCTCGCGCACGCTGTCGAACAACTCCTCGTTGCTCTTGCCCGACGCGTGCCCATACGCGAGCAGACCCGTCCGCGACGCTCCACCGAGCAACTGGTACACGGGCATGCCCGCCGCCTTGCCCTTGATGTCCCACAGCGCCATGTCCACCGCGGCGATCGCCGCCATCGTCACCGGACCACGCCGCCAATACGCCGAGCGGTACAGGAACTGCCAGGTGTCCTCGATCCGAGCCGCATCGCGCCCGAGCAGCAACGGCACGACGTGCTCCGCGAGGTACGCGACGACCGCCTGCTCGCGACCGTTCAGGGTGGCGTCACCGAGCCCGGTGAGCCCGTCGTCCGTCGTGAGCTTCAGGGTCACGAAGTTCCGGTCGGGACTCGTGACGATGACCTCGGCCTTGTCGATGTTCATCGGTGCTACTCCTTCGTACGGTGCGACCGAGGTGGCCGCGCGGGGGTCGAGTGGATGTGGTGTCAGGGCCGCGGGCGGGTTCGGACCAGGTCATCGCCGAGTCGTTCGACCTCGGCGACCAGCTCCGGTCCGCCGCCCCTCGACGGGTCGAGCAGGCGCGGGTCGATCAGACGGACGAGCGCCGTCGTGCGCTCGGAGCCCTGCGCGCGCAGGGCCTCGGCGATGGCGTCCGCGGCTGCGTCACCCGGCCGGTCGTCCGCCTGCACGGCGAGCACCCAGGCGGCGATCACGCGGAGCGACCCGGTTCCGGGGCGACCGGCCGCCAGCTCACCGAGGAGGGTCGAGACGATCCGCACCCGCAGCTTCGTCACTCCTTCGAGCGCGATCTGCTGCAGCCGGTGTTCGATGCGGGCGTTGTCGAAGCGCTCGAGCAGCGCGCGCCGATAGGCCGCCAGGTCGAGGCCATCCGGGAGGTGGCGCTCCGTCTCGTCCCAGTACTCCTCGACCCAGGCTCGGCAGGCGCGGTCGCCGACGGCCTCGGCGACCGTGGTGTGCCCGCGGAGTGGTCCGGCGTAGGCGAGCAGGCTGTGGGCACCGTTGAGCAGGCGGAGCTTGCGTTGCTCGAACGGCTCGAGGTCGTCGACGAACCGGACGCCGGCCCGCTCCCAGGCCGGTCGTCCGGCGGGGAAGTCACCGCTCAGCACCCAGTCGGTGAAGAGCTCAGTGACGACGGGCACCCCGTCGGTGTAGCCGGTGAGCGCGGCGGCCGCCACCTCGTCCGCGGCGGTCGGCCGCGGCGTGATGCGGTCGACCGAGGCCGAGACGAACGACACCTGTGCGGCGATCCACTGCGCGGTCTCCGGGCGGACCCGTTCGGCGAGCGCGAGCACCGCACCCTGGACGAGCGCGCCGCCGTCGGCGATGTTGTCACACGGGACGATGGCGATCGGGCCGGCTCCGGAGCGACGGCGCGCCTCGAGACCGAGCACCAGCCGACCGAGGGCCGTCGTCGGCCGGGCGTCCCCGAGCGCCGCTTCGGCACGACAGGCGGCGGACAGGATGGCGACGTCCTGCTCGACCGCCGGATCCGACGTGTCCGGTCGGCCGTCCGCGTCGAGGCGGTACCCGGACTCGGTGACGGTGAGCGTGACGATCGCGGTCGACTCCAGCGCGAGGAGGTCGACCAGGCGCGGGAGGTCGGCTCCATCCCTGGCCTCGACGATCGAGCCGACGATGGTCGCCGTATCGCCCGCGGCCGACCGTTCGACGACGGTGTACAGGCAGTCCTGAGCGCTCAGCTCGGCCGCGGCCTGTGGGCTCCGACCGGTGAACGCGGCGATGCCCCACTCGTGGTCGGGGTCGGCGAGCTGCGTGTACCAGGCCTGGTGCGCGCGGTGGAAGGCACCGAGTCCGAGGTGGACGATCCTGACCGGCGCCGTCGGGAAGCCGGGCAGCAGCGCACGCGACAGCCGCGGGACCGTCTCCGCTCCGTGCTCGGCGTCGGTGGGCAGCTGCGCCGCTGGTGCCCTCACAGCTTGAAGACCCGTCGCGGCTGGTCGACCACGAGGTCGACAATGGTCCGCTCGGCCGTCACCTGGTCGACCCGTCCTTCGCGGACGAGCCGCGCGAGGAACGCCGCGTCGAGGCGGCGCGACATGTCGTGACGTGCCGGGATGGAGAGGAACGCCCGGGTGTCGTCGATGAACCCGGACCCCCGCGAGAAGCCCGCGGTCTCCGTCACGGCCGCTCGGAAGCGGAGCACGGCGTCGGGTGCGTCGAGGAACCACCACGGTGCGCCGATGAAGACGCTCGGGTAGAAGCCGGCGAGCGGGGCGATCTCCCGCGAGTAGCTCGTCTCGTCGACACTGAAGAGGACGAGGTGGAATCCGGGAGCCGTCCCGAAGCGTTTGAGCAGCGGGCGGAGGGGCTTCACGTACTCGGTGCGCACCGGCAGGTCGTGGCCGGTGTCGGGGCCGGAGCGTTCGCGCGTGGCCGAGTGGTGGTCTCGGAAGACGCCCGGATGGACGGTCATGACGAGCCCGTCCTCGACGCTCATCCGAGCGCTCTCGAACAGCATGTGGGCGGCGAAGCGCCCACGCTCGGCGGCGTCCGCGGTCCCCGACAGCGCGCGGTCGAAGAGGGCCTGCGCCTCGGAGTCGTCGAGCTCCACGGTGCGCGGTTCCAGGACCCCGTGGTCGGCGGACACCGCGCCGTGCTCGATGAAGTGACGGCGACGACCGGCGAGGGCCTCGAGATAGCCGCGGTGACTGCCCTCCGGCGTCCCGTTCCAGGCGGCGAGCGCGGCGACGCGTTCCGACCAGCCGGGCTTCGACGGGTCGAGGTAGGCGTCGGGACGGAACGTCGGGAGCACGCGCCCCCGGAAGCCGGGATCGGACGCGAGCGCGGCGTGCGCCGCGAGGTCGTCCATCGGGTCGTCGGTGGTCGCGAGCACCTCGATGCGGAAGCGGTCGAACAGCGCGCGCGGACGGAACGCCGGCTGCTGGAGGGCATCCTCGATCGTGGTGAAGAGTCGGTCCGCGTTCGCCGCGTCGGGCTGCTCCGTGATGCCGAACTGCTCACCGAGGATCGTGCTCAGCCAGTATCCGGAGGCGGTGCCGGCGAAACGGGGCCACTCCTCGCAGAACCGACGCCAGGCGTCACGCGGGGCGGCGACGGCACCACCGTCCGCGATGTCGGGCACGCCGACCTCGGCGAGCGCGTGACCGGAGGCGTGCAGCAGGCGGGTCACGTAGTGGTCGTGACGGAGGAAGAGCTGGGTCGCGTCCGTGAACGGGGTGTCGTCGACGAGGATGGCCGGGTCGACGTGGCCGTGGGGGGAGATGATCGGCAGCTCCGCGACGGAGCGGTACAGCTCGCGGGCGACGTCGCGCGTCCCCGGATCGGCGGGGAGCAGGCGGTCTGGATCGTTCTGCAGCGTCATTGGCACGCCTCCATTGAAGCCAGCGACCGACACCGTGTCAACCGATTGCCACTACTTCGTGGCAATCGCTTGCCACGCCGCGGACCTTCTGCGAGACTGATCCCGCTTCCGCCCAGGACGTCCCGGCCGACCACCGCTGAAACGCTTCACTGCCGCGAGGAGCGCACCCCCGCTATCAAAGGAGATTGCAGTGGCAAGCAGCATTCGTTTCGGAATCGCGACCGCGGGAATCCTCGCGCTCGTACTGACCGCCTGCTCCGGCCCGGGCGGCGACGACTCGGCCGACGGCCCGGTGACGCTCGAGTTCTGGGCCTGGGGCTCCAACATCGACAAACGCGTCGAGGTGTGGAACGAGGCCAACCCCGACATCCAGGTCAACATCTCAGCGCCGGCGAGCGGCGCCGACATGCCCGTCCGCGTGCTGAGCGCCGTCCGCGCCGGCGACGGACCCGACATCGCGCAGGCCGAGTACACGCAGATGCCGACCTACGTCTCCGCCGGCGTGCTCGCCCCACTCGACAGTGCGAAGGCGGAGCTCGAGGAGGCCTACTCCCCGACGGTGCTCGACACCGTCTCCTTCGACGACACGGTCTACGGCGTCCCCCAGGACCTCGGGCCGGCACTGTTCGTCTACCGCAACGACCTCTTCGCCCAGTACGGCCTCACGCCGGCGGCCAGCTGGGACGACTTCCGCGCCCTCGCAGAGCAGGTCCGCACGCTCGACGGCGACCGGTACCTCTTCAACTTCAGCTCCATCGACGCCGACCAGTTCATGGGCCTCGCCCTGCAGAACGGGGCCGAGTGGTGGGACTACTCCGACGAGGAGTGGAGCGTCGACATCGCCAGCGCCCAGACGCAGGAGGTCCTCGACTTCTGGCAGGGCATGGTCGAGGACGACCTCGTGAGCACGTACCAGACCGGCAGCCCCGAGCAGATCGAGGCGACCGCGAGCGGCCGTGTGCTCGGCACGATCGCCGGAGCGTGGGCGCCTGGCCCGCTGCTCAACCAGTACCCCGACACGGTGGGCCTGTGGTCGGCCGCGCAGATCCCGCAGTGGGACACCGCCGACCCGAGGGTCTTCGCCCGCGGCGGCTCCGCCAACGTCATCCTCAAGGAGAGCCCGCACTACGAGCAGGCCCTCGAATTCATCACCTGGTTGAACGCCTCCGAGGAGGGCGCCGAGGGGCTCGTCGAGGTCAACAAGTTCACCGGGGCACTCCACGGCCAGGAGATCGACCGCACGCCGCCGGACCTCATGCCGGAGGACACCACGTACTGGCCGAGCGCCACCGAGGCCGCCTCGAAGCTCGTCTCCGTGCAGTGGGGACCGAACACGCAGGTCGCCTTCACCGCGATCACCGACGAGCTCGGCAACGCGATCGAGGGGACGAGCCCGTGGGCCGACGTCCTCCCGAAGGTGCAGGACATCGTGCAGAAGGATCTGGCCGGGTAATGACCGTGCCGACCATCGAGCAGCCCCGTGCCCGCGGCACCGCCGCGGGCACGGCTCCCACCGGACGGCGCGCCTCGCTGACGCGCCCGCACCACCTGTTCGCCTGGGGACTCATCGCACCCGCGGTCGTGCTCTTCGTGTTCGTCTTCATCATCCCGATCGTCTACTCCGGCGGCCTCAGCCTCATGGGGACGGCGGCCGGGGCGAGCGCCTACGGCGTGCGTGAGGAGGTCTTCGTCGGGCTCGGCAACTACGTGAAGGTCCTCGAGGACCCGACGTTCTGGACCAGCCTCGGCAACCTCGCCGTGTACGCGCTGTTCCTCGTCCCGATCATGATGCTGACGGCCATGCTGCTGGCGCTCCTCCTCGACCTGCCGCGCGCCCACCTCCGGGCGTTCAGCCGCATGGCGATCTTCCTGCCGTACGGCGTCCCGAGCGTCATCGCGGCGCTCATGTGGGGCTTCCTGTACGTGCCGGAGATCAGCCCGATCTACCAGCTCGCCGACACCTTCGGCCTGCAGTTCCCGACGCTGCTGCGCGGCGACCTCGTCATGACGGCGATCATCAACGTCGTGCTGTGGGGCGGGATCGGGTTCAACACGATCATCCTGTACACCTCGCTGCAGTCGCTGCCGAAGGAGCAGATCGACGCCGCCCGCATCGACGGCTGCGACGAGCCTCGGATCGCCTGGTACATCAAGCTGCCGCACATCGTGCCCGCGACGATCCTGACGGGCCTGTTCTCGATCATCGGCGCCCTGCAGGTGTACAGCGAACCGCAGATGCTCTCGAGTCTCACGCCGGCCATCAACTCGACCTACTTCCCGCTCATGCGGGTGTACCGGGACGCCTTCGCCCACGACGACCTCAACTCGGCGTCGGCGGCTTCCATCATCCTCGCCCTCGCCACCGTGCTGCTGTCGCTCCTGGTGCTCGGTGGGCAACGCCTCGCCGCTCGGAGGAACGCATGACCACCACCGCACGCACCCCGGAACGGGTCGAGGAGGACCGACGTGCCAGGGAAGCCTCGCGCCGGAGCCACCGCGACCACGACCGCAAGCCGGACAACGGTCCGAGCCTGGTCCGGAAGCTCGGCGGCCTCCTCCCCACGATCGTCCTGCTCATCGCCGTCGTCTACTTCCTCCTCCCGATGGTCTGGGTCGTGTTCGCCGCGACGAAGAGCACCGGTGAGCTGTTCTCGACGGGCGCCTTCTCCGTCGGGTCGAGCCTCGTCGACAACCTGGTCGACCTCTTCGAGTACGAGAACGGCTCCTTCATCCGCTGGTTGGGCAACAGCTTCATCTACTCGATCGGTGGAGCGCTGCTGTCGACGGTGGTCTCGGCGGCCGCCGGCTACGCGCTCGCGCTCTACCGGTTCCCCGGCAAGAAGGCCGTGATGGTGGGGCTGCTCGCCGGTGTCCTCCTGCCGACGATCACGCTCGCGATCCCCCAGTACATGCTGTTCGCGCAGCTCAACCTCACCAACACCTACTGGGCGGTGCTCATCCCGATCTCGATCACGCCGTTCGGGATCTACCTCTCCTACGTCTTCGCGAGAGGGTCCGTGCCTCAGGAGCTCCTCGAAGCCGCACGGGTGGACGGGTCGAACGAGGGGCGCACCTTCGTCTCGATCGGCCTCCCGCTGCTGTTCCCCGGCCTCGTCACCGTGTTCCTCCTGCAGTTCATCGGTGCCTGGAACAACTTCCTGCTGCCGTACATCATGCAGTCGAAGTCGGAACTCTCCCCGATCACCGTCGCCATGTTCCTCATGCTCAACCGCGGCGGCAGCGAACCGGTGCTCTACTCGGTGGCCATCGCGGGCGCGCTCGTCGCCGTCATCCCCGTCGTGATCTTCGTCCTGGTGTTGCAGCGCTTCTGGCGCCTGGACCTCATCTCGGGAAGCCTGAAGTAGCCATGACGACCCTCCACCCCACGAACGGAAGGACCCCCATGTCCGACACGGACACGCGATCCGACACGAACCCGACGGCCCAGCGGTACCCGCTCAGCGGCTACGGCGTGATCGTGCCGAGCGAGCGCATCGCCGCAGCGTTCGCCGCCGGCGCCGACTACGCCGAATCGACCATCGTCGGCAACCTCGTCGTGGCCGAGGGCGACGGCTGGGTGCGCAACCCGGCGTACGACGCCACGGTCCGCCGCGGTTCCTTCGCGATCCTGTTCCCCGCCGAGCTGTCCCTGGCGGACCCTGGCGTCCCGGCGGACCGCGTCACCGCCTACCTCGACGCCGCCATGCCCGTCATCGGCTCGGTCGCGGAACCGGGCGCGAAGATCGTCTTCGGGAGCGGGACCGCGCGCACCATCCCCGACGGGGTCGACCTCGCGGCTGCCCGGGCACGGTTCGCGGAGGTCGTCGTCGAGACCCGCGACGCCGCCGAGCGGAACGAGCTGCAGATCGTCCTGGAACCGCTGAACCGACGCGAGACGAACCTCCTGAACTCCCTCGAGGAGACGGTCGCCTTCCTCGACGAGTTCGACATCGAGCGCGTCCCCGTCGTCGCCGACCTCTTCCACATCATGCTCGAGGCCGAGCCGTTGTCGGTCGTCCGGGAGCTCGGGCCGCGCATCGGGCACGCGCACATCGCCGACGCCGAGCGACGACCCCCGGGGCAGGGCGACTGGCCGCTCGCCCCCTTCATCGAGGCCCTCCGGGCGGGCGGGTACGACGGCCCCGTGACCGTCGAGTGCCTCTTCGAGGACTTCCAGCCCGAAGTCGAGGCCGCCCTCGCACACCTCCGCCGGCTCGCCTGAGCCGGCACGACCGCAGCCCGCATCACCCACCGAACTGGAGCGAACCCCCGCATGACCCGACCGCACCGCATCGCCATCGCCGGCGCCGGCATCATCTCGAAGCAGCACGGCATCGTCATCGACCAGCTGCGCGACGAGTTGGAGCTCGTCGCCGTCGCAGACCCCGAACTCGCGAAGGCGGAGGCCCTCGTCGCCGAGCGCGGCGGACGGGCGTTCGCGAGCCTCACCGAGGCGTTGGCGCAGACCGACCCGGACATCGTCGTCGTCTGCACGCCCACCGGGCTGCACGCCGACCTCGCCATCGAGGCGCTCGAGGCCGGGAAGCACGTCATCATCGAGAAGCCGGCCGACGTCACCGTCTCGCGGACCGACGACATCATCGCCGCCCAGGAGCGCGCCGGGACGCTCGTCACCGTCATCTCGCAGCACCGGTTCGACCCCTCGACGGAGATCATCCTCGACGCGGTCGAGCGCGGCGACTTCGGTCGACTCACCTCGGGCATCGCGTCCGTCGACTGGTGGCGCGGTCAGAGCTACTACGACTCCGGTGACTGGCGTGGCACCTGGGCGCTCGACGGCGGCGGTGCGCTCATGAACCAGGGCGTGCACACCGTCGACCTGCTCGTCGCGGTGCTCGGGCGTCCGGTCGAGGTCTTCGGATACACCGCGCTCCTCGCCCACGAACGGATCGAGACCGAGGACGTCGCGGTCGGTGTCGTGCGGTTCGCCTCCGGCGCGCTCGGCGTCCTCCACGGCTCCACCGCGGTCTACCCGGGACTCATGGCCAGGCTGCAGGTGCACGGCGACCGCGGCTCGGCGGTCATCGAGAACGACCAGCTCACCTACTTCCACGCCACCCCCGCCGGCACGGAGCGCGCTGAGGCGTTCTTCGGTTCGCAGGGCGCCGGCACGAACCAGGCCGAGCAGTTCGCCGACGAGACCCAGGCCGGCTCCAGCGTCGCCGGCCAGATGTCGGACGCGCATCTGCGGCAGTACCGGAACGTCCTCGCCGCGATCCGCGGGGAGGAGCCGCTGCGCGTGACCCTCGCGGAGAACCGACAGGCGATCTCGATCATCACCGGCCTCTACGAATCGGCACGCACGGGCGGGCCCGTCCGCCTCGACACCGTCCCGGCGGTGACCCGATGAACGCCAGGACGCCCCGGGTGGCGGCGAACCCCATCCCCTACTGGAGTGCACGCGGCAAGACCCGGGAGGTGTTCGAGGAGGCCTTCGCCGACTTCCAGCGCATCGGGTTCACCGCGGTGAAGGCCGACATCCCCGAGGGCATGACCGCCGACGAGTACCGGTCCTGGATCGACGGCTACGGGCTGGCGCCGTCGCTCAGCCTGTTCAGCAGCCCGTTCGACGAGACGGTCGAGCTGGCCGACGTCCTGGAGGCCGCGAAGGCGTTCGGAGCCGCGCAGGCCTCGCTCGGACTCGACCGGACGATGATCTCCTCCATGTCGGTCCCGGCCCGCATGGTCACCCCGGCCGTGGGCGCGGACTTCTCGCAGGAACGCCTCGACCGCGCCATCGAGCACGCCGGTCGCACCTGCGAGGTCCTGCTCGCGGAGGGGGTCCGCCCGTTGCACCACTCACACGTCGGCGGGGTCTTCGAGACGGAGCACGAGATCCGGAGCCTGCTCGACACCCTCGGACCGGACCTCATCGGCTTCGGTCCCGACACCGGCCACCTGCGCTGGGCCGGCGCAGACCCCGTCGCCATGATCACCGACTACCGCGACCGGGTCGGCGGCATCCACATCAAGGACGTCTACGCCGACCACCTCGACGGTGCCGGCGACGGCACCCTGTCGTACCAGGAGACCTCGCAGACGAAACGCCTGTGGGCGGAGCCCGGACTCGGTGTGCTCGATTTCGACGTCATCGTCGCGGCGATGCCTGCGGACTACGACGGCGACTACATGATCGAGGTCGACTTCCCGAGCGTCGACAGCGTCTTCGAGTCGCACCGGCTGTCCTACGAATGGGCGAGCCACGCGCTCGACGTCGGGAGCCGCTGAGGGCCCCGGGGTGAGCCCGCGAGCGGTGACCGCGGCAGTACGATGGCTCAGGTCGCCGACGGCGGCGATCGAGAGGAGCGAGCACCATGAGCACCTCTGACGCGTCGCCCGAAGTCGTCCTGCCGGCACCCGACGCGGAAGCGCCCGAAGCCGGAGCGCCCGAAGCCGGAGCGCCCGAAGCCGCCACCGTACCCGCGAAGACGAAGCGCGCCGCCACCATCTACGACATCGCCCAGCTCGCCGGCGTCAACCCGTCGACGGTGTCCCGGGCCCTGAGCCGCCCCGGGCGGATCAACGAGAAGACGGCGCAGAAGATCCACGACGCCGCGAGGCAGCTCAATTACGTCGCCAACCCGGCTGCCCGCGCGCTGCCCACCGGACGCACCGGCACCCTCGGCCTCATCGTCGCCGACATCACCAACCCGATGTTCTTCGACGTGGTCCGCGGTGCTGAGCGCGAGGCGGCTGAGCGCAACTACACGCTCGTGCTCGCGGAGTTCAAGGAGTCGGCGGAGATGGAGCTGCTGACCGCCAGACGGCTCATGCCGTCGGTCGACGGTCTCATCCTCGCGACGTCGCGGCTGCTGCCCGACGACGTCCGTGCGCTGGGCCAGGAGAAGCCCGTCGTGGTGATCAACCGTCAGGTCGACGACGTCGACAGCATCGTCGCCGACGTCGACCCCGGCCTCACGGAGGCGATCGACCATCTCGTCGGGCTCGGGCACCGCCGCCTCGCGTTCGTCTCCGGTCCCGGCCGGTCCTGGATGTCGCGGCACCGGTGGAACCGGACGCGGGAGCTGTGCGCCGAGCGCGGGATCGAGACGGTGCGGGTGCCGTCGACGCAGCCCGACATGGCGGCGGGCAGGGCGGCGGCCACGGCCGTGCTCGAGACGGGTGCCACCGCGGTCCTGGCGTACAACGACCTCCTGGCCATCGGCATCATGCTGGAGCTGCGCTCGCGCGGCGTCGAGATGCCCGCTCAGCTGAGCCTCATCGGCTTCGACGACATCTTCGGTTCGGACTTCACGACACCGGCGCTCACCTCGATCCGCAGCCCGCACATCGCCTCCGGCTCCTACGCGGTGCAGACCCTCTTCGCGCACCTCGGGGGCACCGACGTCCCGGTCATCACCGACCTCGCGACCACGCTCATCATGCGCGAATCGACCGCCCCGCCGCGATGATCGAGCTGAGCGGGCACCGGACGGCGTGGGCCGAGGCGTTCCGGCTCGAGGCGGCGCGGCTGTCAGCAGCCTTGGCAGGCCACGTCGACGCGATCGAGCACATCGGCAGCACCGCCGTTCCGGGACTCGTCGCCAAGCCGATCATCGACCTCGCCGCGCGGGCGTCGGACGGCACCGATCCCCGCTCCCTCGGTCCGCGGCTGGTGCAACTCGGCTACGACCCGAAGCCCGCCGGCCCCACGACGCACGCCGTCTACGCCCGCTCTGACGGGAGCAGGCGGACGCATCTCCTCCACGTCTTCACCGCCGACGACTGGGAGCACTGCAACCAGCGGCTGTTCCGCGACAAGCTGCTGCACGACGACTCCGCCGTGCGCCGCTATCAGGACCTCAAACTCGGCCTGGCCGCAGCGCACGACGACGGCCGCGCCTACACCGCGGCGAAGCTCCCGCTCATCGAGGAGCTGCTGAACGAGGAGCGCGCGGCGAGAGGCCTCCCGCCGACGACCGCCTGGGACAAGTAGCGTCGTCCCTCGCGCGGCCTCAGGCGACCAGTTCGATCTCCACGCGTGCGCCGAGCGGCAGCCCGACGACCGCGACCGTGGTGCGCGCAGGGTAGGGCGCCGAGAAGACCGTCTCGTAGACCCGGTTCATCGCCGCGAAATCGGCCATGTCGACGAGGTAGACGTTCACCTTGACCACGTCGCCGAACCCGCGCCCGGCGGCCGTCAGCACCGACTCGAGGTTGGTGAACACCTGGCGGGTCTGCTCGGAGACATCACCCTCGACGAGGGCTCCGGTCGCCGGATCGATCGGTGTCTGCCCGGAGAGGTACAGCGCTCCACTCGGGGCGACCGCGGCGTGCGAATACGGCCCGACGGGCTTCGGGGCGAGCGGGTCGTTCACCGTGGATCGTGTCATGGCCTCAGCCTAGGGAAGACCGGCGATTCAGCGGGCGCTCGACGCGAGGGTGACGCTCGGGTACTCACCGAAGCGGCTCGCGTAGGACGCCGCGAACCGTCCGAGATGGGAGAACCCCCACCGTCGTGCGAGCTCGGCGACGGTCGCCAGGCCCGGTTCGGCGTCCTGCAGTTCCTGTCGGACCCGGTCGAGGCGGATCGAGCGGAGGTAGTCGGTGGCGGTGAGGTCGTACTCCCGACGGAAGGCCGTCTGCAGGCTGCGCGGGCTGAGCCCGGCGGCGGCGGCGATCTCCTCGGTCCGGATGGGGCGGTGGGCGTTGGCGATCATGAACTCCACCGCAGCCGCCGTCTTCCGACCGGACGCCACGACGCGATCCCGCCGTGGCTGCACGGCCAGATGCGGGAAGGTCTCGAGGAGCGCGACCGCGGCCGAGCGGTTCGCCTCGGCGCGGAGCACGGCCGAACTGCCGTCGTCGTAGATCACCCGGCCGACGCTCGCCACCGCCTCCGCCCATCGCCGCAGCGCCTCGCCCGACGGTCGGAAGGTCGTGTCGAAGGTGATCGGACCGACCGAGCCCTCGAGCTCCGCGGCGACTCCCTCGAGGTACGTTCCACCGAAGTGCATCATGTTGAGCCGATAGTCGATGAGGTCGAACTGCGCGGGGCGGTCGTTCGCGAACATCGCCGGCTGCCCCTGCAGGAACGTCATCGGCGAACCCAGCAGGTCTGAGACGCCTTCGCCGCGCGTCATCCAGGCGACGACGTACTCGCCCTGCGTGAACGACGCCCCCGTGATCCGTCCCTCGACCTGCGACGCGCGCAGCGCGAGATCGTCGTCACCGACTGAGGTGAAGCGGTACCGGAACTCGGCGGCGGTCGGCTCGACCGTCATCCGGCCGATGTTGTAGGCGGCACCGTACAGCTCCCGAGCCTGATCCACATCGGTCCCGGCGGCCTCGAACCGCTGCGCGGACCCTGGTTTCACGCTCATCCTGCCCAGAATCTCACGACTCCGGCGCAGCTCCTCCTTCGGGCGATCGTGCTTCGTTTACTGGATAGTGCGGGTCCGGCGGCGGACGGTGTGCTTCACCCGATGTACGAGGTGTCGGAGCGGGCCTCGCCCGCCACCACGGCCGTCAGATCGACCTCGCGGCCGTCGAGCCGGAACGTGAACCGCCCCGTCTGCTCGACCGTGGGCGTCTCGCTGAGGTACTGGCGGAGTTCGGCGCGTTCGCTCTCGTGGAGCCAGACCACCGGGTCGGAGGTCGATTTGAACTCGAGGATGGCGGCGACGTCCTGGAGCAGGCGACGTTCGACCGGGTCGAGGAGGTTCCGGGCGCTGCGGAAGTAGACCGCGTCGGGGTCGACCTCGTAGACGTCCTTCAACCAGACCCGGTTGATGGAATCGACGATCGAGTTCCAGGCGCCGACACCGGAAGGGTCGCCGATCCGTTCGGCGTTGTCCCAGAACGGGCCGACGTCCGGGCCCACGCGGGCGCCGTCGAACACGCCGATGGACGGGATCATCGGCACGCCGCAGCCGAGCAGGTACACGTCGTCGCCGACGGTCTCCCTGATGAACGAGATCGCGTCCCGGTAGGCGGTTTCGCGGTGGACGTCCTGGTGCCGCCGACCGGCGACCGCGCCCGCGTACATGAAGTCGAGCTTGAGGTAGCTGAAGCCCCATCCGGTGACGCGTTCGAAGACCTCGCGGAGGTGGTCCTGCACCTCGCGCTGCGTGGTGTCGAGCGAGTAGTAGTGCGAGTTCCAGTTGTAGCCGGTCGCCAGTGGGCGTCCGGCGTCGTCCTGCACGAGGAGGTCGGGGCGTTCGCGGGCGATCGTGGAGTCCGGCAGCGCGATCATCGGAGCGAGCCACAGGCCTGGCCGGAACCCGGCCGAAGCGATCCGCTCGGCGGTCGCCTGCATACCGGAGGGGAAGTCCGGTCCGGCGGTCCAGTCGCCGACGATCGGCTCCCAGCCGTCGTCGAGCTGGAACACGTCGAAGGGGTACCCGGTGAGGTCGTCCACGGTGCGGGCGACCAGCTCCTCGTCGATGCCCTCGTAGTAGGAGTACCAGCTGCTCCAGACGTGACCGGCCCGCTGCGAGCGCCGACCGAGCCGTTCCGACAGCACCGCGGCGTAGTCGGCGAAGGCCTGCTGCTCCGGGCCGAAGGTCACGAACCACTCGGCTTCGTCGGTCTCGCTCCGCGCCCAGATGGTGTTGCGGTCGGCACCGACGCGCGGGTTGCCGAGGCCGAGCGTGCCGATCAGCAGCACCGTGCCGTCGGGTCCCGCGATGGCACCGACACCGCTGCCGGAATGGTGGTGCGGGGTCTCGTTGAGCGCGTCGTCGGCCGTGAGGAGTCGGTCCGGGCTGTCCTTGATGCCGATGGTCTCGCCGTCGGTGGTGGTCCAGCCACTCGGGCTCCACGAGTTCCAGCCGTGCCGGTAGAACCCGGTGTCGCCGAACGGGTGGAGCAGCGCGACGGGGCCAGCCGGGATGATGTGGCCGGTGCGCGTGGCGACGGGTGCGCCGGGGAGGTTCGCGGGGACGCGGAGGTCGCCGAAGGTGAAGGTGTGCAGCATGTGGTTGCCCTCTCGTGGGTGGTCGACCGCCCGACGGCGGCTTCCGGTCGGTCGACGTGGGTAGAGTCGGACCGACGAGCAGTTAATACTGCAACGTGGCGTGATAAGTCGCAAGAGCTCCCTGGACATCGAGAGAGAGGACGGCCATGGCTCCCGAGGCGATGATCGATTCGACCGGCGGGTCGATGGGCAGCCGGTCGCTGCTCCGCCGCATGAACTCCCTGGGGATCCTGCGAGCGGTCCTGCAGGCCCCCTCGACCCTGCGGACCCTGGCGAACGACTCCGGCCTCTCCCGGACGGCCGTCGACGCGATCGTCACCGACCTCGTCGGGCTCGGATGGTTGGAACCCGCGGAGGCGACCGCCACCTCGCGGATCGGCAGGCCGGCCGCGGCCTACCGGATCCGCGCCGGACTCGGGCAACTCCTGTCGATCGACATCGGTGCGAACCACATCCACGTCGTCGTCGCCGAGCTCTCGGGCGCCGTGCTCGCGCAGCGCACCGCACACCTCGACGAGGACACCGAAGCCGCGGAACGTCTGGCGACGGCACTGGCGACCGGCGACGCGGCCCTCGCCGACCTCGACCTCGACCGCCGTGCGGTCTGGGTCACGACCATCGGCTCGCCGGGCGCGATCGGGCGGAACGGCGAGGTGCTGTACTTCGGCGGAACGGGCCTCCCCGGCTGGGTGGGACTCGACCTCCGTGACTGGTTCGAGCGGGAGTTCGAGGGGGCCGTCCTGGTGGAGGGCGACGTCGCCCTCGGCGCGCACGCGGAACTCGCCCTCGGCGCGGCACGGGGCCGACGCGACGTCGTCTACCTGCTCTGCGGGGTGCGGACGAGCGGCTCGTCGATCATCGACGGCAGGGTGCACCGCGGCGTGCACGGTGCCGCGGGCATCGTCGGCGAGATGCCCGAACTGCGGTGGTCCCGGCTGAACGAGGAGTACGGCGGCTCGGTCCTCGGCACACCCCGGCCCTCCCGCGAGGAGATCTTCGATGCGGCCCGCGCCGGCGATCGGGTCGCGGGCATCGCGGTCACGGAGTTCGCCGACGACCTGGCGACGGGGGCGGCGGCCCTCACCCTGGCGGTCGATCCGGAGCTGCTCGTGATCGGTGGCGGCAGCGCCCCCGGCGCCGACGTCTTCCTCCCGCGCTTCATCGAGACGCTCGGTGCGATCTGCCCGCTTCCGCCGGAGGTGGTCGTCTCGGCACTGGGTTCCGAGGCGGTGGCGCTCGGCGGCGTCAGCCTGGCGTCACAACGGCTCGACCGCGTGCTCGAAAACGCCGTCCGTGAGCGCGAGCGATTCCCCGGCCCGGAGGAGGCACGCCGCCTCGCGCGGCAGGCACCGGCGTCCTGAGCCCCGTCCCAGCCGCCCGGAGGCGTGTCGTCAGGCGATGGCAGCCGATGCCGGCAGGTCCGAGGTCGGCGTGACACGGTCCGGGATCGCGTCGTCGTAGACGTCCTGGATCACGTCGAAGGCCTTCCGGGCCTCGGCCGGGTGGAGCCAGAAGGCGCCCGGCTCGTCGAGTCCGGCGTAGAAGTCCTGGATCAGTCGTTCGTGGGACACCCCCCAGTACGCGCGTTCGCCACTCGCGGTGGCCCGCTCGACCGTGGTCTCGACGTGCCCGTCGTCGAAGCGTGCCGTGAGCTCGGCGCCGAGATGCAACGTCCCCCGCTCGCAGACGACGTCGATCGTGACGGGCAGGTTCGCGACGCCGGCGACCGTCGCGTAGACGGTGCTCGTCGCGCCGCCCGCGTGCACGATGCGCAGCTCGGCCGTGTCCTCGACCTCGATCACCTCGGCGAGCGCACGGGTCGCGATCGACCCCGTCGCGGCGACCGGGTCGCCCACCAGCCACTGCACGAGGTCGATCGTGTGGATGGCCTGGTTCATGAGCAGCCCGCCACCGCCCGTGGCCCAGCGACCCCGCCACGGGCGGTCCTCGTAGTAGGCGGCCGTGCGATGCCACGGGACGATCGCCGAGGCGCCGAGCACCGCGCCGAGCTCACCGGAATCGAGGAGTTCCTTGGCGCGTTCCGCCGGTCGGTTGTACCGGTTCTGGAAGCACACGGCGATCTTGGCGCGGCTGTGCTCGGCCGCCGCCACGAGCCGGTCGGCCTCCGCCCGCGTGTGGGCGAGCGGCTTCTCGAGGACGACGTCGATCCCCCGTTCGAGCGCACGGATCGCCTGGTCGGCGTGCAGATGGTGTGGGGTGCAGAGGTGGACGACGTCCGGTCGCACCTCGTCGAGGAGGCGGTCGAGGTCCGTGTACCCGGGGACGCCGGTCGCCGCACTCACCGCTTCGAGCCGGCCGGCGTCGACGTCGCACACCGCGACCAGCTGGGCGCCCGGCACCGTCGCGATCGCGGCGAGGTGGAGGGCGGAGATGTCGCCGCACCCGACCACGGCGACGCGGCGGACGACGGGCTGCGGCTCGCGGGTCATCGCAGCCCGATCCCCAGCTCGTCGGTGAGTCCGCGGAATGCGCGGGCCGCGACGCCGAACGAGGCCGGCCCGGAGAACCCGCCGAGCGCATGCGTCTCGGAGAGGTGCGGCTCGAGCGAGGCGAACCCGGTGTAGCCGTCGTCGCGCAGGGCGGTGAGCGTCTCGCGGAGTTGACCGTCGCCCTCCCCCGCCGGGACCACCTGGCCCGACTCGGCGACCGCGTCCTTCACCTGCAGGTAGTCGACGTACGGGCGAAGCATCGCGTAGGCGTCGTCGAACGGCGCGACACCGCACTGGACGAAGTTCGCGTTGTCCCAGGCGAGGCGGAGCGCCGGCGATCCGACCGACTCGACGAGGTCGAGGATCCGCTCGGGCACGTCGCCGTAGATGTCCTTCTCGTTCTCGTGGAGGAGCACGACCCCCTCGCGCTCCGCCAGGTCGGCGAGCAGTCGCATGCGGACGAGGACGTCGTCGCGGGTGTCCTCGACGCGGACGTCCGCACCGCGGAAGAAGGAGAAGATGCGGATGTTGGTGGTTCCGAGTGCGTGGGCGACGGCGATCGCGCGGGCGAGGCGGGCGACCTCGAGCTCGGCGTCGAGGGCCACGTCGACCTTGCCGATGGGCGAGCCGATCGCGGAGACCCCCATCCCCGCCTGCTCCAGCTGGGCGGCGAGGCGGGCCGACTGCTCGGTGTCGAGGTCGATGACGTTCGTGCCCCAGGCGCTCCGCACCTCGATGTGGGAGGCGCCGAGCGCTTCGAGCACCGCGATCTGTGTCGTCGGGTCCGCGTCGATCTCGTCGCCGAATCCCGACAGGGTCCAGGTCACCGGGTGCTGTGCATTCACGTGCGCTTCCGCCTTCGCGTTCGTTCTCGTCATCGGGAACCGGGCAGTCGCGCTGCCGGTCGTGCCAGCCTAGAACGTTGGCAACCGGTTGACAACCCCGCCAGCGAGACCGTTCACGGGCGGACCTTAGGATGGACCGCGTGACCGACCTCTATCTCGCGAGCACGACCGTGTCCTTCCATCGCAGCTGGTCCTGTGTGCTGTTCGACCTCGACGGCACGATCGTGGACTCCGCCCCCGGCATCATCTCGCGCATGAAGACGACCCTGGCGAACGTCGGCGCCGTCGTGCCCTCCGACGAATCGCTGCTGCGCTGGGTCGGTCCACCACTCCTCGACTCCTTCCGCGACTTCGCCGGGATGGACCCGCTGCAGTCGCAGCTCGCCCTCACGGAGTACCGCCGCCAGGTCACCATCGAGGGCGCCGAGGTCGGGACCGCCGTGTTCCCCGGGATCGCCGGGCTCCTCGCGCGCATCTCCGAGGCCGGTGTCCCGCTCGGCCTCGCCACGTCGAAGCCGGAGTCGCAGGCGAACACGATCCTCGACCACTTCGGCCTCAGCCAGTACTTCACCGTCGTCACGGGCGCCTCGGAGGACGAGGTCCGCAGCAGCAAGGCCGACGTCATCGGCGAGGCGCTGCGACGCCTCACGGCCGCCGGGGTCGACACCTCACGGACCGTGCTCGTCGGCGACCGCCTCCACGACATCGAGGGCGCGACGGCGCACGGCATCCCGACCATCCTCGTGGAGTGGGGCTACGGCTCACCGGCTGAGGCGGCGGACGCCCTCGCCGTCGTGCACTCGATCGACGCGCTGTCGGGCCTCATCATCGGCTGACCGAGGCCGGAACCGCTTGGTGGCCCCAGGAGGGCCTGGCTTCATCGACACCTGCTCACTAGGGTGATGACCATCCTGAGGAGGTCGACATGGCGGTGTTCACGCGCGGTTTCGGAGGACGGGCACGGGAGCAGGACGACCGACTCCCACCCGGTCAGTTCCTCACCGAGGACTTCCCGGTCCTCTCCGCAGGCCCCACGCCGCGGATCGACACGGATGAGTGGGAGTTCCAGATCCGCACCGAGGCGGGCGAGACCCACCGCTGGGACTGGGACGCCCTCCAAGCCCTGCAGCAGGACGACATCACGCGCGACATCCACTGCGTGACCCGCTGGACGAAGCTCGGCACCAGTTGGCAGGGAGTCTCGCTCGACACCCTCTTCGCCGACGTCGAGAGCAGCTACGACTTCGTCATGGCGCACTCCTACGGCGGATACACGACCAACATCCCGCTCGAGGACCTCCTCGACGGCAAAGCCTGGATCGCCACCGGCTTCAACGGTGAGCCACTCGAAGCCGAGCACGGCGGACCGGCCCGCCTGCTCATCCCGCACCTCTACTTCTGGAAGAGCGCGAAGTGGGTCCGCGGCCTCGTCATGCAGCAGGACGACGAACCGGGCTTCTGGGAGCAGAACGGGTATCACGCCTACGGTGATCCCTGGCTCGAGCAGCGCTACTCGTGAGGCGCACGGGTCATGTCGACGTCTGGAAGACGGCCACCGTGGTCTCGGCGACGCAGCTGACACCCTCGGGGCGGAGCCTCGTGCTCGACGTGCCTGGCTGGGGCGGCAACCTCGCCGGGCAGCACGCCGACGTCCGACTCACCGCGCCCGACGGGTATCAGGCCGTGCGGTCGTACTCCATCGCCTCGGCGGACGACGGCGACCGCCTCGAGATCGCCGTCGACCGCGTGCCCGACGGCGAGGTGTCGCCGTTCCTCGTCGACGCGATCGAGGTCGGCGACCAGGTCGAGGTCCGCGGACCGCTCGGCGGGTGGTTCGTCTGGCGACCGGAGGAGACCGAGCCCGTCCTCCTCGTCGGCGGCGGATCGGGCATCGTGCCACTCATGGCGATGGTGCGCGCCCACGAGGCGTCCGGGAGCACGGCCCCGTTCCGCCTCGTGTACTCGGTGCGCTCCCCCGAGGACGCCTTCTTCGCCGAGGAACTGTCTGCGGCGACCGGGGTCGAGGTCACCTGGATCTACACGCGGCGAGCGCCGGACGGCTGGCCGCGTCCCGCTGGGCGGTTGGCGGCGGCGGACCTGCAGGCCCTCGAGGCGGCCGGCGGCGCGGCGCCGTCGGTGTTCGTCTGCGGCCCGACCGGCTTCGTCGAGGCCGTCGCCGACACCCTGGTCACGATCGGCCACGATCCCGCCCGCATCAAGACCGAGCGGTTCGGAGGGGCCTGATGACCACCCACCTCGACGGCAACGTCCTCGCCGGCACCCTGTCCGAGCTGACCGGCACCGACCCGACCGACACCATGTCGCAGTGCCTCGGCTGCGAGGACGTCGCCCCGCTCGCCGCCGAGTTCGTGTTCGGCACGCCTGACGCCTGGGTGCTGCGCTGCCGTCACTGCGACGACGTCCTCCTCGTCGTCCTCCATCACGGCGAGACCACACTGGTCACGCTCGACGGCGTGCGGTGGTGGACCGAGCTCGGCTGACCCGTCGCTCCCCGGTTCGTTCGCCCATCTTCGGGCGAACGAACATCCGGTCGCCCAAACATGGGCGAATGAACCACGACACAAAAGCTATTGACATTAGCCAAACGGCGAGTCAATATAGCTATATGAACACGAACCCGGCGTCCGCAGGATCCGCCACCCGCCACCTCCGCCGCCCGGAGGGCAAGATCGCCTACGAGCTGCAGGGCGAAGGCCCGCTCGTCATCCTCGTCCCCGGCATGGGCGAGCTCCGCTCCTCCTACCGCTTCCTCGCACCCGAGCTCGCCGCCGCCGGCTACCGGGTCGCATCCACCGACCTCCGCGGTCACGGCGACAGCGACACCACGTTCTCCAGCTACGGCGATGTCGCGACCGCCTCGGACATCCACGCCCTCATCCGCGAGCTCGGTGCACCGGCCGTCGTCGTCGGCAACTCCCTCGCGGCGGGAGCCGGCGTGATCGTCGCCGCGGAACACCCCGAGGACGTCAGCGCCCTCGTCCTCGTCGGGCCGTTCGTCCGCAACCCGAAGGCGGGCGCCGTCATGCAGGCGCTCTTCCGGGCGATGACCGCACCGCTCTGGGTGGCGCGGGTCTGGAAGGCCTACCTCCCCACGCTCAACGCCGGTCGCAAGCCGGTCGACTTCGACGACTACCGCGACGCCGTCTACACGAGCCTGCGCCGTCCCGCCTACGGCAAGGCGTTCTCGCAGACCACCAGGCAGACCGACCACGCCCCGGCTGAGGCGGTCCTCAGCCGCGTGAGCGCACCCACCCTCGTCATCATGGGCGACAAGGACCCCGACTTCTCCGACCCGTCGGCCGAGGCGCAGTGGATCGGCGACACCCTGAGCGCCGAGGTCGTCCTGGTCCAGGACGCCGGTCACTACCCGCAGGCGCAGCAGCCCGAGGTCACCTCGCGCGCCGTCCTCGGCTTCCTCCAGACGGCACTGCACCGTGCCTAGGGCGGGTCTCAGCCGGGAGCGGGTCGTCAGTGAGGCGGCGATGCTCGCCGACGAGGTCGGCCTCCAGTCCCTGACGCTCGCCGCACTCGCCGAGCGACTCGGCGTCCGGCAACCGTCGCTCTACAAGCACCTCGACTCCCTGGCCGGTCTGCGTCGCAGCATCTCGCTGCAGGCCAAGGCCGAGCTCGGCGACGTCCTGCGTCGTGCCGCGGTCGGCCGCTCGGGTGCGGACGCGATCCACGGCATGGCCCTGGCGTACCGGCAGTGGGCGCTCGACCACCCGGCGCGCTACACCGCCGCGCAGTGGATCGCGGGGCCGGACGACGAGGAGGACGCCACGGCATCGCTCGACGCCATCCAGGTCATCTCCGACGTCCTCACCGCCTACGAACTGCGCGGCGACGACGCCATCGACGCGATCCGCGCGTTCCGCTCCACGCTGCACGGCTTCGTCTCCCTCGAGGCCGCCGGCTCGTTCGGGCTCGACCGCGACCTCGACCGCAGCTTCGACCGACTCGTCCGCGGCTTCACGATGACGCTCGAACGCTGGGCGGAGACCGCCGACGACGAGTGACGGCCGGATCAGCAACGGCTTCCACTGGATGCACGCGGCTCGGTACAGTGCCGCCATGTCATGTCGAATCAGTGAACTCGTCCTGGACTGCCGCGACCCGGAGGCGCTCGCCCGCTTCTGGTGCGAGGTGCTGGACTTCGTCGTGCTCGACCGGGATGAAGACGGCGTCGAGATCGGAGCGCGCGACGGCTTCGGTGGATCGCAGCCGACCATCATCCTCAGCCGGAGCGACGACCCGCCGCAGCAGAAGTCGCGGCTCCACATCGACGTCAGCCCCACCGACGGCGACCAGGACGCGGAACTCACCCGACTGCTCGCGCTCGGCGCGCGCCCGGCCGACATCGGGCAGACCGGCGACGAGTCCTGGCACGTGCTCGCCGATCCCGAGGGCAACGCCTTCTGCCTCCTGCGCACGCGCGTGAACCCGGCCTGAGGGGCGGCGGTCACGGAGCCGGTGGGATAATCGGCGCATGTCCTCGACCGCGCGGTACGCCAGGCAGCTCGCCCTCCCCGGCTTCGGTCTGGCGGCGCAGCGGCGCCTGGCCGACGCCCGCGTCCTGATCGTCGGTGCCGGTGGTCTCGGCAGCATCGTGATCCCCGCCCTCGCCGCAGCCGGCGTCGGCGCCGGCGATGGTGCGATCCACCTCGTGGACGACGACGAGGTCGAGCTCAGCAACCTGCACCGGCAGACGGTCCACAGCACCGGCGACATCGGCCGTCCCAAGGTCGACTCCGCCGCGGACCGCGCGCTCGCCATCAACACCGACGCAACGATCGTCCGTCATCGGCTCCGCCTCGGGCCGGGCGAGATCATGGGGCTCCTGGCGGACGCACGGATCGACCTCGTCATCGACGGCAGCGACAACTTCGAGACCAGGTACCTCGTCGACGACGCGGCCACCCTCGCCGACGTCCCGCTCGTCTGGGGTGCCGTGTCGCAGTACGGCGGGCAGGCAGGGCTCAGCTGGGCGAGCCGCGGCCCCCGCTACCGCGACCTCTTCCCCCACCCGCCGACCGATGGTTCGATCCTCTCCTGCGAAGCGGGCGGCGTCCTGCCCACCACGGTCGGCGTCATCGGCTCGATCATGGCGACCGAGGCGATCAAGGTCCTCACGGGCGTCGGGACGCCGTCGCTCGGGCGCGTGACGATGTTCGACGGTCTGAGCGGCGGCTTCCGCGAGCTCCGCTACGAGCGCGACCCGGCGGGCGCCCGGCAGGTGTCGCTCGACGAGCATCTGCATCGGACACCGGGAGGGGATGCGGCGAGCGCGGCATCGGCAGCACCACACGCACCCCGGCACGCCGGCCGCACGATCACCGCCGAGCAATTGGCCGCCAGCGACGACGGATCCGTCCTCCTCGACGTCCGGGAGCCCTGGGAGGCGGAGATCGCGCGCCTGCCCGGTTCGACGCTCATGCCGCTCGGCTCCCTGCCGGAGACACTCCACGGCCTCGACCCGCAGACACCGGTGGTCGTCTACTGCCACCACGGCATCCGCTCCGAGTCCGCGCTCCGGCTGCTCCTCGAACGCGGTTACGCAGCCGTGCACCTCGAGGGCGGCATCGACGCCTGGTCGCGACTCGTCGACCCGACCGTCCCCCGGTACTGACCACCGCTCCGAACACCCCGTGCAGCACCTCCGACCGACCTCGACGACGGGATCCACCATGACGACGACGCCACCCCCGAGCCGGAAGCGGGTCGAGGAGCATGCCTCGGACGTCGCAGCCGTCCTCGGCCCTGTGACGAGCACCGGCACCGAATCCGTGCCGATCGACGACGCCGCTGGTCGGGTGACGGCCGTCGCCGTGACCTCACCGGTCGAGCTGCCGCTGTTCCGCAACTCGCAGATGGACGGGTTCGCCGTGCGGTCCGCGGACCTCACCGCTGGTGAGACGCGACTGCGGGTGGTCGGGGAGATCGCCGCACGGCCGATCGAACCGGCCGAGCTCCAGGCCGGCACCTCGGTGCGGATCATGACGGGGGCGGTGGTGCCGCCCGGCGCGGACGTCGTGGTGCCCGTCGAGGAGTCGTCGGTCGAGACCGCGCCCGACGGGACCGAGACCGTCGTCCTCGGGGCCCCGCGCTCCGGCGGCGAGCGTCCGTCAGGCCTCTTCGTCCGCGAACGCGGCAGCGACGTCCACGCGGGCGACGAACTGCTGCCCGCCGGGATCCGTCTCGCCTCGCGCCACCTGGCCGTCCTGGCGGCCGCCGGGATCACGACGGTCGAGGTGCGGCGTCGGGCGCGCATCGCGATCGTCACCACCGGTGCGGAACTCGTCGAACCCGGCGAGACGCCCACGCTCGGCCAGACCTTCGACTCGAACGGGACCGCGTTGGCGGCCGCCGTCGTCGCGGCAGGGGCCGAGGTCGTCCGGCGGGCGCGGGTGGTCGACGACCGCGACGCCCTGCTCGCGCTCCTCGACGAGCTGCACGGCGACGCCGCCCTCATCCTCACCTCCGGCGGCATCTCGATGGGCGACCACGAGGTCGTCCGCGACGTGCTCGGGCCGTTGGACGGCTGGATCGGATCGGTCGCGATGCAGCCCGGCGGGCCACAGGCGCTCGGCGCGTACCGTGGTGTCCCGATCATCGCGTTTCCCGGCAACCCGGTCAGCACGCAGCTCTCGTTCGAGGTCTTCGTCGCCCCGGTCCTGCGTCGTGCGGCCGGACTGCCGCAGGCGGCTCGAGGCCCGGCGGAGCTCGCCGTCGCGGTGCAGTCGGTGCCAGGGAAGCGACAGTTCCTCCGTGGACGCCGGCGCGACGACGGTCGTGTCGAACCCGTCGCCGGTCCTGGTTCACACCTCGTCGCCGGTCTCGCCGCCTCCGACGTCCTCCTCGTGATCCCCGAGGACGTCCTCGCGCTCGAAGCCGGGGACGCTGTGGAAGCATGGACGCTATGACCGGGCTCACGCACCTCGACGACGACGGCCGCGCACGGATGGTCGACGTGGGCGACAAGGCCACGACGAAGCGGGTCGCGACGGCGACGGCGACCTTCACCACACGGCCGGACGTCATCGCCCTCGTCCAGGCCGACGGTCTGCCGAAGGCGGACGTCATCGCGACCGCGCGCATCGCGGGCATCGCGGGAGCCAAGCGGACGAGCGAACTCATCCCGCTCTGCCACCAGCTCGCGCTCTCCTCCGTGAGCCTCGACTTCGCCTTCACCGAGGACTCGATCGTGATCACGGCGACGGCGAAGACCACCGGGCAGACGGGTGTCGAGATGGAGGCCCTGACGGCCGCGTCGATCGCCGGCCTGACCCTCCACGACATGACGAAGGCCGTCGACCCCGCCTCGGTCCTCGGCGACATCCGCCTGCTGGAGAAGTCCGGTGGCAAGCGCGGCGACTGGACGCCCGGCGCGCAGGATCCGGCCACGGCGCCGACCGAGCGAGCGGTCCGTCCGGGCACCGCAGCCGTCATCGTCGCTTCCACCGCCGGTGCGGCGGGCACGCGTGAGGACCTCACGGGGCCGCGCATCTCGGCTTGGCTCGCCGATCGCGGATACGCGGTCGACGCGGTGACGGTCGTGTCCGACGCCGAGGTGCACCTCGCGATCGCGGCGGCGCTGCATGCTGCGCCCGCGGTGCTCATCACGACGGGCGGAACCGGCCTCTCGCCGAGTGACCACACCCCGGAGGCGACCCGGTCGCACCTCGACCGCGAGCTGCCCGGTATCGCGGAGGCGATCCGTACGCTCGGGTCGACCAAGACCCCGACCGCGGCGCTCAGCCGCGGGCTCGCCGGGGTGTCCGGCGGCACCGTCGTGGTGAACCTGCCCGGGTCGACCGGCGGCGTGAAGGACGGACTCAGCGTCCTCGACGGCCTGCTCGACCACCTCGTCGCCCAGATCGCCGGAGGTGGCGCGCATGAGTGAGTCGACGGTTCCCGAGGTCCTCGCCCTCATCTCCGAGTCACCTCTCGACGCGCATGCGATCGAGGACTTCGTGGCGGCGCCCGCCAACGGCGCACTCGTCGCCTTCCGGGGGATCGTCCGCGACCACGATCACGGCGAGGCGGTCGACGCCCTCGACTACCGGGCCCATCCCGACGCCCAGCGGTTCCTGGAGGACTGCTGCCGCACCGTCGCCGCGGAGACCGGTCTGCGGGTGGCCGCCGCGCACCGGGTCGGTTCCCTCGTCGTGGGTGACCTGGCGCTCGTCGCCGCCGTCGCGGCCGCCCACCGTGCCGAGGCTTTCGCCGCGTGTGAGCGCCTCGTCGAGGAGATCAAGCGCACCGTCCCCATCTGGAAGCGTCAGCACCTCGCCGACGGCGAGACGGAGTGGGTCGGTCTGTAGCGCGCGCCGCGCGGGAATCGCGTTGTATTGGGCTGTATTGGGCTGTATCGCGAAAACGCAATAATCGTGACGGCGCCTAGGCGTCCTTTGCCAGCACGTCGTAGGTGATGCGCACGAGCCCGTCCTCGGGCGTCGCGTGGGTGCCTCGGAGCCGCAGGAGGACGTCGGCGTCGAGGTCGCCGAAGAGGCGTGCGCCGGAACCGATGAGGACCGGGGCGACCGACACCGTCAGCTCGTCGACGAGGCCGGCGCCCAGGAACGCCTGGATCGTCCTGCCACCGTCGATGTAGACACGCCCGGCTCCGGCCTCGTCGAGCAAAGCCACGGCATCGTCGAGCGACCCGGCGATCGCGATGCGGTCGTCCCCGGCTTCCAGCGTGGTACTCAACACGACGACCCGCTTGCCCTCGAACGGCCACTCGTCGAAGCCACGGACGGTCTCGTAGGTGGTCCGACCCATCACCAGGGTGTCGACGTCCGGGAAGAACGTCTCCCAGACGAGTGCCGGGTGCTCCCCCGGCGCATCCGCGGTGTGGTCTCGCGGCGTGAGTCCGGTGAGCCAGTCGAGGTCGCCGTCGGGCTTGGCGATGAATCCGTCGAGGCTCACGCCGATGAAGACGCAGCCGCGCCAGGAATGTTCACGAATCATGGTGGTGATTCTGCCGTGCACCCCCGACGCCACTCACGACGTGTTCTCGCCGAACATCCTCAGTCCACGAGGTACGGCTCGAAGCGGGTCCACGGCTCGCGGCGCATCCAGCGCCGCGTCGGGGCCAGGAAGCCGTCGAGTCGAACGTTCTCGTCGACGGTGCCGTCCCGGAAGGTGACCCGCACGGCGAACCGGATCGTTCCGACGAGCTCCTCTGCGCGTCCGGCGATCGCGGCCTCGATCACCCGTTCGGTGAAGTCGGTATCGACATCGCCGTCGTCGAGTTCCCAGCGACAGCCGTGCCGGCCGAGGTGCAGGATCATCTCGTGTGCGGTGATGAGCAGGTCGATCGAGGCCGATCGTGGGTTCACAGGTTCGACGCACAGGCTGGTCATCGGCCAGTCAGTGGCGATCTCCTCGACCGAGGTCACCGCCGATGCTCCTGCGAGTCGCTGCACGAAGGAACGCCAGTACTCGACGCTCGCCCGCACGACGGCTCGCGGGTCTTCGGCTTCATGGGACACGGCGGACTCCAACTCTGCGCCCGCTTCGGGCAACCGGTCAGCATGTCAGCTCGGTGACCCTCCTGGCAAGAGCCGCTCCCGCACACCTGCGAGGACGCGTCAACCACTCCGCATCCGGGCCGCGGGCGACGTAGGGTGATCTGATGCCCGAACACGCCCCCGAAGCATCCGACCCGTTCGTCCGCGTCCGGGGAGCCAACGAGAACAACCTCCGCAACGTGGACGTCGACGTCCCCCGCGACGCCATCGTCGCCTTCACGGGCGTCTCCGGGTCCGGGAAGTCGTCCCTCGCGTTCGGCACCATCTTCACCGAGGCACAGCGCCGGTATCTGGAGTCCGTCGCCCCCTACGCCCGGCGACTGATCCAGCAGGGCCACGACCCGCACGTGGACTCCATCTCCGGCCTTCCGCCGGCGGTCGCCCTGCAGCAGCGCCGCGGTGCCCCCAGCTCGCGCTCGAGCGTCGGCACCGTCACCACGCTCTCGAACTCCCTCCGCATGCTCTTCTCGCGTGCCGGTACGTTCCCCGAGGGCTTCACGACCCGGCTCGACTCCGACGCGTTCTCGCCGAACACCGCCGTCGGCGCCTGCCCCGAGTGCCACGGCATCGGCGTCGCGCACACGGTCACCGAGGACTCCCTCGTGCCCGACCCGTCGCTCAGCATCCGCGAGGGTGCGATCGCCGCCTGGCCCGGAGCCTGGCAGGCGAAGAACCTCCGCGACATCACGATCGCGCTCGGCTACGACGTCGACCGGCCGTGGCGTGAGCTCGATCAGGAGGATCGCGACTGGATCCTCTTCACCGAGGAGCAGCCGGTGGTGCAGATCACCCCGCAACGCGACCGGGTCGCGAAGCCGTACAACGGCATGTTCTGGAGCGCGAAGCAGTACGTCTTCCACACCCTCTCCGACTCCAAGAGCCAGATGATGCGGAACAAGGTCCTCCAGTTCGTGCGCTCCGGCCCCTGCCCGCTGTGCCACGGCACCGGGCTCCGCCGTGAGGCCCTGGCCGTCACCTTCGCCGGCCGGACGATCGCCGAACTCAACGCCCTCCCGATGACGGAACTCGCCGAAGTCATCCGACCGACGACCGAGCTGACCGACGCCGCACCGGCGCTCCCGACGACGCTCTCCGGCGAGCGCACCGACGTGGCCGTCGCCATCACGACCGACCTCCTCGCGCGCATCGGCGTCCTCACCGACCTCGGCCTCGGCTATCTGGGGCTCGGCCGGGTGACGACGACGTTGTCCCCGGGTGAGATGCAGCGGCTCCGCCTGGCGACCCAGCTGCGGTCCGGGCTCTTCGGGGTCGTCTACGTGCTCGACGAGCCGTCGGCGGGCCTCCACCCGGCCGACGCGGAACCCCTGCTCGACGTGCTGGAGCAGCTCAAGCGCTCGGGCAACTCGGTGTACGTCGTCGAGCACAACATGGACGTCGTCCGGAACGCGGACTGGATCGTCGACGTCGGACCGGGCGCCGGCGAGGGCGGCGGCGAGGTGCTCTACAGCGGTGCGGTCTCAGGGCTCGCCGACGTCGAGGCCTCGGCGACGCGGCCCTTCCTCTTCCCAGAAGCGGACGGGTCGGCCGACGCTCGTCGTGCGCTGCGGGAACCGCGCGGATGGCTGAAGGTCGAGGGCATCAGCCTGCACAACCTCGCCGGTGTCGACGCGGAGATCCCCCTGGGCACCTTCGTGGCGGTCACGGGCGTCTCGGGTTCCGGTAAGTCGACGCTCGTGAGCCGGGTCCTCCGCGACGTCGTCCGGGACCACCTGCGCGCAGGCGGCGACCGTGACCACGTACTCGACGAGGACGACGCGACGGACGAGCCGGATGCGACCGGCGCCGGTCTGGCCGAGGCGACCGTCCCGGACGGGCACGCTGACACCCTGTCCGTCCGCCGCACGACGGGCCTCGAGCACATCGACCGCCTCGTGCGGGTGGACCAGAAGCCGATCGGACGCACGCCGCGCTCGAACCTCGCGACGTACACCGGACTCTTCGACGCCGTCCGCGCGGCCTTCGCCGCAACGGACCTGGCGCGCGAGCGCGGCTACTCGGCCGGCCGGTTCTCGTTCAACGTCGCGGGCGGCCGCTGCGAGACCTGTCTCGGTGAGGGCTTCGTCTCCGTCGAACTCCTGTTCCTCCCCGGCAGCTACGGGAAGTGCCCGACCTGCGGTGGCGCGCGCTACAACGCGGAGACGCTCGAGGTCACCTACGACGGGAAGTCGATCGCCGACGTGCTCGCGCTGACCGTGGAGCAGGCGGCGGACTTCCTCGCGTCCGTTCCGGCGGCGGCACGGAGCCTCCGCACCCTGCTCGAGGTCGGCCTCGGGTATCTGCGGCTCGGTCAGCCCGCCACGGAGCTGTCTGGCGGCGAAGCGCAGCGCATCAAGCTCGCGACGGAACTGCAGCGGGTGCGCCGCGGGCACACCCTCTACCTCCTGGACGAGCCGACGACCGGTCTGCACCCGTCCGACGTCCGTCGCCTGCTGGCGCAGTTGAACGCGCTCGTCGACTCCGGTGACACCGTCGTCGTGGTCGAGCACGAGATGGACGTCGTCGCCGCGGCGGACTGGGTGATCGACCTCGGGCCGTCCGGAGGCGACGCGGGCGGACGGATCGTCTCCGCCGGCACACCGGACACCGTCGCCGCGGACCCGGCCAGTCGGACGGCGCCGTACCTCGCGAAGCGGTTGACGCTCCTCGGCGAGGCACCGCCGCCCGAGGACACCTCGGCAGGATGACGCCCCGACGTCGTCGAGCACCTAGCGTGGAGTCCATGCAGACGCCCGAGGCACACCGCGACCTCCGCCCGCAGCGCATCGCCGTGATCGTGTGGGCGGTCGCCGCGACGGTGATGCTGGTGCTCGCACCGATCGAGGAACTCATCTGGGCGCCGCTCGCGATGACGGACGACTCGTACGGCCTGGAGGCCATCTACGGCGTCTTCACGCCGACCTCCCTCGCCGTCGGACTCGTCGGCGTCGCGATCGCGTTCCTGCTCGGCCTCACCGCCATCCTGGTGTTCACGTCCTTCGGCTGGCGCGGGCGCCTCGGCACCCACTGGGTCCACGTCGCGACTCTCGGATCGATGCTCGTCTGGCTGGGGCTCCTGGCCATGTTCTTCGCCGGGTTCGGGGTCGGGAACACCGTGTCGGACGAGATCCCGCCGTACATCGGCCGATCGTCGTCGGTGGGTGAACTCCTCCAGATGCTCGCCTTCGCAGCCTTCCTGACGACCATCGCGGGCGCGATCGCCTCGCTCGTCCTCGCATTCCGATCAGCGGGGGTCGCGCGCCGCGCATGGCACGCATCC
The DNA here is from genome assembly GCF_001421315.1 of Plantibacter sp. Leaf1. NCBI lineage: Bacteria > Bacillati > Actinomycetota > Actinomycetes > Micrococcales > Microbacteriaceae > Plantibacter > Plantibacter sp. Leaf1. The sequence continues at coordinate 2,180,558 of NZ_LMJX01000002.1, forward strand.
CGGTGACTTATTCGACACCTGGCGTGTAAGGTCACGGAGTATGACGCAGCCCGAAACCGCGTTGCTCTCCGTCACATACGTGAGCACCTCGTCCACCCCGCTGACCCGTCCCACCCTGGACGCGCTGCTCCGACAGTCGCGGGAGAACAACGAGCGCTCGGGCCTGACCGGGATGCTCGCCGTCAAGGCCGACGACTTCTTCCAGGTCATCGAGGGCCCTCCGGTGGTCGTCCAGCACGTGCTGAAGAAGCTGTGGGCGGACGGCAGACACCGCGACATGCGGATCCTGCTCGAAGAGGAGATCCCCTACCGCCGATTCCCCGACTGGACGATGCGGTCCGAACGCCTCGCCGACTACCCGGACGGGCCGATCCCCGGGGTCGACGAGCCCGGTGACGACCGCGAGGAGGCCGCCGCCAAACACCACCGCATCCGGGGCGTCGTCCGATGGTTCCAGCAGCGGGCCGCCCGCGCTGGCTCCGAACGCGACACCTCGTCGGCGTCGTCCTAGCGGCGTCGCCCTCTTAGCCGCCGGCGAACGGCGGAAGGACGTCCACGCGTGCACCGAGCGGACGTTCGTCGTCGCGGCTGACAACCCCGTCCACGAGGAACGACCCTGAGGCGAGCACCCGCACCATTGCGTCGCCGTAGCGCTCGGACAGCACCGACTTCAGCTGGCCCACCGTCGCCACCGCGGGGAGGGACTCCTCCGGCACACCGGCGGCCTCCTCGGCCGCGGCGAAGTAGCGGACGAGCACCTGCTGGGTCGTGGTCTCAGCCACCGATCGCCCCCATGCTCCGCTCAGGGCGGACGAAGTCGGCCGACGCGATGCGGTGCCCGGCCTGCTTGTGCCACATGGCGGCGCGCCACCGGTCGGCGATCTCGACGTCCTCGACGCCCGAGCGCAGCATGCCGCGGAGGTCGGTCTCGTCGTCGCCGAACAGGCACGACCGGATCGTGCCCTCTGCGGTGAGCCGCGTGCGGTCGCAGTCGTCGCAGAACGAGCGCGTGACCGAGGCGATGATGCCCACCGTCGCCGGGCCGCCGTCGACGAGCCACTCCTCGGCCGGAGCCGACGGGTCCTCGCGGTGCGGGGCCGTCAGCGTGAAGCGCGAGCCGAGCACGTCGAGCAGCTCGGCCGCGTCGACCATGTTCTCGCGCACCCATTGCTCGTCGGCGTCGAGCGGCATCTGCTCGATGAACCGCAGGCGGCACCCGTTCTCGATGGCCCAAGACAGCAGGGCGACCGCGCCGTCGAGCGTGTCGCGCATGAGGACCGCGTTGATCTTCAACGGCGTCAGCCCGGCCCGCTTGGCGGCCTCGATCCCGGCGAGTACCGCCGGAAGACGGTCGCGACGGGTGAGCCGGGCGAAGTGGTCGCGATCGACGGTGTCGAGCGAGATGTTCACGCGGGTGAGCCCGGCGGCGACGAGCTCGTCGACCCGCTTGTCGAGGCCGATGCCGTTCGTGGTCATGGAGATCGATGCGTCGCCGGCGACGGCGGAACTGCGCGAGATGATCTCGGCGAGGTCGGGGCGCATGAGCGGCTCGCCACCGGTGAAGCGGATGTCGTGCACCCCGAGGTCGCGGACGGCGATCTCGACGAGGCGACCGATCTCCGTCGGCGTGAGGAGGTCCTCGCGGGCGATCGCCGGGAGCCCCTGCTCCGGCATGCAGTAGGTGCACCGCAAGGAGCACTTCTCGGTGATCGACACCCGGAGGTCGCGGGCGACGCGTCCGAAGCGGTCGATGAGGCCGTCGACGTCGGGGCGTCCGGCAGCGTCCGGGATGCGCCTGAGTGGCGACCCGATACGAGGGATTCCGAGCCCGACTGCGGTCATCCCCCCAGGCTACGGGCACGGACGCCCGACTCACCCCTCTAGCGCCGGTTCCGGGAGGAATGTCCAGCGGGCGCGCGTAGCATGACGGGCATGGAGCCTCGCCGTCGTACCCTGCTCGCCGGCGCGTCCGGCATCGTCGCAGCCGTCGCCACCCTCGGGTCGGCCGAGGCCGTCGCAGCGTTCGTCGCACCGGCGAGTTCGCCGCTCCTCGCGGTCGGCTCCCTCGTCATCGACCTCGTGCCCGGCTGGGTGAAGGACCTCGTCATTGCCCTGTTCGGCACGAACGACAAGCTCGTGCTGCTCATCGTGCTCGGTGTCCTGGTCGCGGCACTCGCGGTCGGCATCGGTGTCCTCGAGGAGCGCCGCCCGGTCGTCGGCTGCCTCGCACTCGCGCTGGTCGGCGGGGTCGCGGTCGTCGCGGCGGTCACCCGCGCCGACGCTGGGCTCGACTGGGCGTCCCCGAGCATCGTCGGCACGGCGGTCGGCATCCTGATCCTGCGTCTCCTCGTGGCCCGCCTCCGCACCTGGGACGACGCGACCCTCGCCGACGCCGCCCGCCCGGTCGTGGGCGCCTCCCGCGCCGAACTCCCCCGACGTTCGTTCCTCGTGCTGCTCGGCGGCACGGCCGTGGGCGCTCTCGTCGTGGGAGTCGGTGCACGCGTGGCGTCGGCCGGAGCCGTCGCCGTGGAGACCATCCGGAAGGCCCTGAAGCTCCCGAAGGCCGCCGTCGTCGCACCGCCGGTCCCGGCCGGAGCGGAACTCGGCATCGACGGCCTCACCCCCGTCGTGTCGGCCAACGACTCCTTCTACCGGATCGACACCGCCCTGCAGGTGCCGAACGTCGACCCCTCGACGTGGAGCCTCAAGATCACCGGCATGGTCGAGCAGGAGATCGAGATCGACTTCGCCGAGCTGCTGGCCCTCCCCCTGCAGGAGTCGATCATCACCCTGACCTGCGTCTCCAACCCCGTCGGCGGCGACCTCATCGGGAACGCCCTGTGGCTCGGCCACCCCATCCGCGAGCTGCTCGCGCGCGCCAAACCGCTGGCCGGTGCCGACATGGTCCTGTCCCGGAGCATCGACGGTTTCACCGCCGGGACCCCGCTCGAGGTGTTGCAGGATGTGAACCGCGACAGCCTCCTCGCCGTCGGGATGAACGGCGAACCGCTGCCCCTGCAGCACGGCTTCCCCGTGCGCATGGTCGTCCCCGGCCTCTACGGCTACGTCTCCGCCACGAAGTGGGTCGTCGAGCTCGAGGTCACCCGCTACGCCGACGCCCGCGCCTACTGGACCGACCGCGGCTGGTCCGAGCGTGGGCCCATCAAGACGGAGTCGCGCATCGACGTGCCCCGCAACGGCGGGCGGGTCGCGGCCGGCACCGTCGCCGTGGCCGGTGTCGCGTGGGCCCAGCACACCGGCGTCGAGCGCGTCCAGGTGCGGATCGACGACGGCGACTGGGTCGACACGACGCTCGCGACGGCCATCTCCGACGACACCTGGGTGCAGTGGGTGCTCGAGTGGGACGCCCCGGCCGGCGACCACACCATCGCCGTGCGAGCCACCGACGCGAGCGGGAAGACGCAGAGCGAGACCCCCGTCGACGTGGTCCCGAACGGAGCCGAAGGCTGGCACACCATCACGGTGGGCGTGGACTGAGCTGAGCCGCTCGAACCCGGTCGATTCGCGGACTGGACATCTGGAATATATGCTGGACCGTCGCTCGCTGATCGGTGATCGCGTCGGCGTTGATCACGATTCCGAACCAGGACACCCCGGTGTCACCGGCTCGGAGTATCGTCACACGGGCACCACCCTCTCCCGCCGACCGAGCACCGCCGGGAGCACTGGCGTCCTCGCCAGGCCGGCTCCACCTCTCCTCCGTCCGCGCGCCCTCCCGCGCACCGGACACGAATCGTCAAAGGACCTCACATGGCCCTCCTCGCCCTCGCGCTCCGACACGCCAAGCCGTACGCGGCGTGGGTCGTCGCGGTCTTCGTGCTGCAGCTCGTCTCGACGATCGCGGCCCTCTACCTCCCCAGCCTGAACGCGCAGATCATCGATCAGGGCGTCTCGCGGGGCGACACCGACTTCATCTGGTCCACGGGCATGACGATGTTGATCGTCTGCCTGGTCCAGGTGGCCGCGGCCATCGGCGGCGTCTACTTCGGCGCACGCACCGCGATGGCGATCGGCCGCGACCTGCGCCGCGAGTTCTACCGCAAGGTCGACTCGCTCGGCGCGCTCGAGATCAGCGGGTTCGGCAGCGCGACGCTCATCACCCGCGGCACGAACGACGTGCAGCAGGTGCAGATGCTCGTGCTCATGACCCTCAACTTCATGGTGTCCGCGCCGATCATGTGCGTCGGCGGCATCATCATGGCCCTCCGCGAGGACGCCGGGCTCTCCTGGCTCGTGTGGGTGTCGGTACCCGTACTGTTCATCATCGTCGGGTTCCTCGTCTACCTGCTCATGCCCCTGTTCCGGCAGATGCAGGACCGCATCGACGGCATCAACAGCGTGCTGCGCGAGCAGATCATCGGCATCCGCGTCGTCCGCGCCTTCGTCCGCGAGCCGTTCGAGTCGGAGCGCTACAACCGGGCCAACGAGTCCCTCACCCGGGTGTCCGTCAAGGTCGGCAACATCTTCGTGCTCATGTTCCCCGTCATCATGATGGTCCTGCACCTCGCCACCGCGGCCGTGCTGTGGTTCGGCGGCCACCGGGTGGACGCCGGGCAGATGCAGGTCGGCTCGCTCACCGCCTTCCTCCAGTACCTGCTCCAGATCCTCACCTCGGTGATGATGGGCGTCTTCATGGTGATGATGATCCCGCGCGCCGTCGTCTGCGCCGAGCGCATCCAGAGCGTCCTCGACACCGAGCCGAGCCTCGCCGTCCCGACGAGCACCGACATCCGCGTGCCGTCCGTCGGTCGCGTCGAGTTCACCGGCGTCACCTTCGGGTACCCGGGGGCCGAGCGTCCCGTGCTGTCGAACATCACGTTCACGGCGGAACCCGGCAAGACCACGGCGATCGTCGGCTCCACCGGTTCCGGCAAGACGACGCTGCTGTCGCTCATCCCCCGCCTCTACGACCCGCAGCAGGGACACGTCACGATCGACGGCGTGCCCGTCTCGCAGCTCACCCGGCAGCAGATCGCCGGCGTGGTCGGCATCGTCCCGCAGAAGCCCTACCTCTTCTCGGGCACGATCGCGTCGAACCTCCGCTTCGGTCGCCCCGACGCCACCGACGAAGAGCTGTGGAGCGCACTCGACGTCGCCCAGGCCGAGGACTTCGTCCGCGCGAAGCCGAAGATGCTGAACGACGGCGTCGCGCAGGGCGGCACGAACGTGTCCGGCGGCCAGCGGCAGCGACTCTGCATCGCTCGCGCGCTCGTCGCGAAGCCCCGCGTGTACCTGTTCGACGACTCCTTCTCGGCCCTCGACGTCTCGACCGACGCCCGCCTCCGCGCGGCCCTCGGGGAGAGCACCGCCGACGCGACGGTCATCATCGTCGCCCAGCGGATCGCCACGATCCGCGAGGCCGACCACATCATCGTCATGGACGACGGCGGCATCGTCGGCCGCGGCACCCACGACGACCTCATCGAATCCAACGAGACGTATCGCGAGATCGTCCAATCGCAGCTCGCTGTGGAAGGGGTGGCGTGATCATGGCCCGTTCACCACGAGACAAGCGCTCATCCGGAGCATCGAAGGACGCCGCTCAGGCTCCCGAGCTGAACGCCGTCGAGGAGGAGGCCCTCTCGCCGGAGTTCACGCCGAGCGAGGCCGACGGCGACATGTTCGGCGGCACCCCCTCCAAGAAAGCCGAGCAGTTCTGGCCGTCCGCGAAGCGGCTCGTCGGGCTGCTCGCCCCCGAGAAGCTGAAGATGAGCCTCGTCGTGGGGCTCGTCGTCCTGTCGGTCGTCCTCACCGTCATCGCACCGAAGATCCTCGGGCTCGCGATGGACGCGATCTTCAACGGTGTCATCGGTTCGCAGCTGCCGACGGGTGTGCCGCTCGACCAGATCGTCGACGAAGCGCGGGCGTCCGGCAACGACCAGTACGCCGACATGCTCGTGAAGTCCGACATCACGCCCGGTCAGGGCATCGACTTCACCCTGCTCGGCCGGCTCATCATCATCGTGCTCGCCATGTACGTGATCGCCTCGATCCTCAACTGGGCGCAGGGGTACGTCCTCAACGGCCTCGTCATGCGGGTCGTCTACAACCTCCGCCAGGACATCGAGCGGAAGCTCAACCGCCTCCCGCTCAGCTACTTCGACACCCGCCAGCGCGGCGACCTCATGTCTCGCGTCACGAACGACGTCGACAACATCCAGACCGCGCTCCAGCAGGCGTTCTCGCAGCTCGTCCAGTCGGCGCTCACCGTCCTCGGCATCACGGCGATGATGTTCATCGTGTCGTGGCAGCTCGCCCTCATCGCGCTCATCGCCCTGCCGCTGTCGGCGCTGATCGCCGGGGTCATCGGCTCCCGCTCGCAGAAGCTGTTCACCGCGCAGTGGAAGAACACCGGTTCGCTCAACGGGCACATCGAGGAGTCGTTCTCCGGCCTCGAGCTGGTGCGCGTGTTCGGTCGCGACAAGGAGATGCTCGCCGAGTTCGACGAGCGCAACGAGAAGCTCTTCACCGCAGCGTTCGGTGCGCAGTTCGTCTCCGGCATGATCATGCCCGCGATGACCTTCGTCTCCTACCTGTCCTACGTGCTCATCGCCGTGGTCGGCGGGCTGCGCGTCGCCTCCGGGCAGATGACGCTCGGCGACGCGACCGCGTTCATCCAGTACTCGCGCGAGTTCTCGCAGCCGCTCGGCCAGATCGCCGGCATGGCGAACCAGCTGCAGTCGGGTGTCGCCTCCGCCGAGCGCACCTTCGAGCTGCTCGACGCCGAGGAGCAGGACCCCGAGACGGCGACAGCACACCTGCCCGAGCACACCGACGGCCACGTCGAGTTCGACGGCGTCTCCTTCAGTTACGACGCCGAGAAGCCCCTCATCGAGGACCTCTCCTTCTCCGCCCAGCCGGGCCAGACGGTCGCGATCGTCGGCCCGACCGGCGCCGGCAAGACGACCCTCGTCAACCTGGTGATGCGGTTCTACGAGCTGACCGGCGGGCGCATCCTGCTCGACGGCGTCGACGTCACGGCACTGACGCGTGCCGAGCTGCGGTCGCAGGTCGGCATGGTTCTGCAGGACGCCTGGCTGTTCGAGGGCACCATCCGCGAGAACATCCGGTACGGCCGACTCGACGCGAGTGACGAGGAGGTCGTCGAGGCTGCTGAGGCGACGATGGTGGACCGCTTCGTACGGCAGCTGCCCGACGGCTACGACACCGTCCTCGACGCCGACGGCGGCAGCGTGTCGGCCGGTGAGCGGCAGCTCATCACGATCGCCCGTGCCTTCATCGCGAAGCCGAAGCTCCTCATCCTCGACGAGGCGACCTCGTCCGTCGACACCCGGACGGAGCTCCTCGTGCAGCACGCCATGGCGGCGCTGCGGAGCGACCGGACGTCGTTCGTGATCGCCCACCGGCTCTCGACGATCCGCGACGCCGACACGATCCTCGTGATGGAGAACGGCCGCATCGTCGAGCAGGGCTCGCATGCGCAGCTGCTCGAGGTCGACGGCGCGTACGCGGAGCTCTACCGCACGCAGTTCCGTGGTGGCGAGCAGGCGGCGGCGACCGACGGGGCCGTGCCCACGGGCGGACCCGACGCGTCGCACGCACCGCGCAGCTGACGCCGCACCTCCCCACCACGACCACCAGCGGGCGGGCTCTCGGACACCGAGGGCCCGCCCGTCGGTTCAGCTCAGGGTGGCCGAGCGCCAGGTGCCCTGGTCGTTCACCCACAGACGGCCGTTCCCGACGAGGAGGTCGCCCGACGCACCGCCGTACGGGCGGGCGAGCCCCATGTGCCGCGTCGACAGGTAGCTCGTGTTCGGTTGCGCGTTGGCGTGCGCGGTGTTCGTCACCTCCCAGCGGTTGCCGTACACCACCGAGCGCCCGGTCGATCCGAAGGTGTCGAGTCCGTACTCGCAGTCGCGACCGGTGTTGGTGGCTATGGTGGCACCTCCGCTGCAGTTGGCCACGGAGACGGCGACCCGGATGTGGTCGATCCGGTTCCCGGTGATCACGACGGAGCCGGGCCCCTCATGCAGCACGCCGAACCCGTGCGAGGTCGCGGAGCCGGTGATGGAGTTGTCGGCGATGACGGCGTCCTCGGCGAAGTAGGCGACGATGCCACCCACGGAGCCTGACCCGCGGGTGACGGTGATGCGATTGCCCGTGACGACCGGCTGCATCGCCCGATCGAGGGAGATCCCGACGGGGCAGGTGCCGTCGGCGATTCGGACCATGTTGTCGGTGATGAGGGCGTCGCTGGCCCCGACGACGGTGGCCGACCCGGGCGCCCCCGCCGCCTGTGCCATGATCGCGGCGCTCGCGACCCCACAGACGTCGATGACGTTGTTCGCGACCACCGTCCCCCGGGCGTTCCGGTAGATCATGATGGGGCCGCGTTTCGGCGTCCAGGCCGACCCCTGGTCGTCGGCGGCCGTGCGGGTCCAGCGCACCGTGTTCGCGACCAGGGCGACGGAGCGGCTGTCGATGGCGGCGATGCCCCACCAGGTCGCGTCGGAGACGGTGTTGCCGGTGACCACCGTGTGGGCCATGCCCTCCACGGCGATGGACCGCCGGAACGGCCCCGTCACGACGTTCCCCTCGATCGTGACCAGCGAGTCGGCCCAGTCACCAGGCTCGGCCGCATACGCGGGCAGGCTCTCGGCGTGGATGCCGACGCGGGCGTCCGTCCCGGCCGCCGCCGAGACGATGTTGCCGACCACGGTGGCTCGAGCTCCCCAGACGGTGATGCCGTCGCCGCGGTCCTCGCCCGCCGATGAGGCGGAACCACGGCCCCCGCCCGAGCCGGTGACGTTCAGGATGTGGCACCCGGAGACGATCACCCCTTCGAACTCACCGGTCGGCTGGACGGCGACCCCGTTCTGGAAGCCGTCGACGGTGACCCCGCTGACGGTCACGTCGTCGGCCCAGATGCCGATGCCGGTGCTGCGGCCGCCGGTGGCTGGAGCGGCCGGCCCGGTGTAGGTGATCCGGATGCCGGTGACCGTGCTGCCGTCGCCGACGAGTTTCAGTGCCGGCGCGGCGCTGACGCCACCGACGAACCGCAGCTCGCCGTGTCCGCGGAGATGGATGCGACGCGCGATCCGGAGCGTCGCGTCGAGGGCGATGACGTCGCCACCGCGCACGACGACGGCGCTTCCGGCGGGGACCGCGGCGAACCACGCGAGGACCGCCGCCGTACTCACCGTCGCGCCGGTCGGGTCGATCCCGGGCCCTTCGAGGACCAGCTCGGCTGGCGTCGAGGTGGGAGCCGCGTCGGTGCCTGCGGGCGCCGGAGCCGGCTCGGGCGACGGATCCTCGCCGGGAGGGTTCGGCAGCGGATCCGCTGGTTCCGGGGTGTCCGGAGGCTCCGGGGTGTCCGGAGGCTCGGGGGTGTTCGTCGGTTCGGGGGTCGGTTCGGGAGGTACCGCGTCCATCCGCCGATCCGCGCGGCCGCTCGTCGAGATCGTCTTCACAGATCACAGAGTACAGAAACATGAGGTACAGAAGCACTCTAGACTGACATTCCGGCGATGAACGTCGCGTCACGACCGACCAGGAGCACCATGACCTCGACCGCGGACCGCGAGCCCCCACCCGACCCGAGCTTCGAGGTCGCAACGCCGCGCGCGGACCTCACCGCGTTCGCGGGCGCCCGGGCCCTCGCCGCCTGGTGGGTGGTCTTCTCCCACTCGGCAGACTGGCTGTTCAGCGTGCTGCCGGAACTCTCCTGGCTCGCCCCGCTGGCGCACACCGGCCTCGCGGTGGACGTCTTCTTCGTCCTCAGCGGGTACTCGATCGCCCAGGCGTACGGCGCGAGGCGCTGGACCTTGCGCGGCTACGGTCGCTACCTCCGGAACCGCCTGGCCCGCCTCTACCCGGCTCACGTGGCGGTCCTCCTCGCCTTCCTGGCGCTCTGCCTCGGCGGGGCAATCGTGGGGATCGATTCCGAACCCGGCGCGTTCCCGCCCGTCGGCCTCCTCGCCGAGCTCACGCTGACCCGTGCCTGGTTCGGCGATGCACTTTGGTGGAACCCGCCGGCCTGGTCGCTGTCCGCCCAGTTCCTCGCGTTCCTCCTGTTCCCGGTGATGGCCCTGGCGATCCGCGGTCGGTCCCGGCGCAGGTCGACCACGACCCTGCTCGTCGTCGCCGTCCTGACGATCGCGGTGTCGACCCTCGCGGCCGGGCTCGCGCCGTCGGCCATGAACGGCATGGCGCCCCCGGTCGTGCGCGTGCTGTGCGGCTTCGCGCTCGGCGTCTGCGTGGCGCAGCTGACCTCACGGCTCCCGGTCACCGGCCACGCGGCGTGGGTTGCGGCGGGTGGCGGCCTCGGGCTCCTGATCGCCGCCGTCGTCCTCGAACCCGGCGCCCCGCGCGCGTGGGCGGCGATCACCTTCGCTGCGGTCGTCGTCGGCGGCCTGGCGGTCGCGAGCCCCCGGACGACCGTCGCGTTGCGGAGCCGACCGGCGCAGGTGCTCGGGCGGTTGTCGTTCAGCACCTACCTCGTGCACGTGTTCGTGCTCATCCTGCTGGCGAAGACGATCACGCCGGCAGCGGTCGGCGCGTTCCCCCTCCCCCTCCGTGCGCTCGTCCTCCTGGCCTGGTTCGGGTCGATCCTCGGCGCGTCATGGCTCCTCCACACCCTCGTGGAGGCACCGGCCCATCGGAAGCTCGCGGCGCCCCGGCGAGACCACGAGGGCAACCTCGAGCGCCCGTCCGGCGGGCAGCGGTCGGTCAGGCGTTCGGACGAGGGAGCGGACGCCTCGCAGCCCGGACGCCACCGGCGACTCGCTGAGGGAGACGGAGCGCGGCACTGACGAACGCGAGCACGGCGACCCCGAGCGACACCCACAGCACGATCCACGCCGAGTCGGTCGGCGGGCCGAGGAGCAACGACGCCGCGGCCTCACCGACCCCGCCGGAGATGACCGTCGCGATCGCGACGATGAACGCGAGTCGGGCCGCGCCGAGCAGGACGAGGGCCACGCCGGCGCCGACGACCGCACCCATGGCCCCCGCTGCCACGGTCCGGCTCGGATCACGGCGTCCGAGCAGCAGGAGTACCACCCCGAGCACGAGCAGCCCGGGGGCGAGCCATGGCGACCATCCCGCGGTCGTCTCGATCGCCCGGACCACGCCGAGCACCGGCGCGACCTGATCGGCCGGGACGACGTCGACCACGCGGTCGACGTCCGGGATCTGCGCGGCGAACCCGAACCCCGCGTCGACGAGCCAGCCGCGCGTGGCGGAGACGATCGGACCGAGCTGGATGCCGAGCCCCTGCTCGGCGGAGACGTCGATCACCGCGCCGTCTGCTCCGGACACCCCCGCGACGAGCTGCTGGTGGGTGACCCGCAGGGCGTCCGTCCAGGCGGTCGCGAAGGCGGGTGACGCCGCGAACTCGGCCACGTTCCGCCGCAGCACCTCGCGCAACGCGTCGGCGGTGTCGCCTCCGATCGCGCCGAGCACCTCCGAGATCGCGGGCGGGAGACCGAGCGCTGCAGCGAGGTCCGACGAACTCGCCGCGGCCGCATCGAGGTCGACCTGGCTTTCGAGCGCGGCGAGCGCCTGTTCACCGACGAAGGCCTGCACTGCGGGCTCCGTGGCGAGTGGGGCGAGGGTGTCCACGAAGGCGTCGGTGTCCCGGAGGAGGGTGTCGGCCCAGGTGCTCATGATGGCGACGGGGACGAGCAGCGCACCGATCAGGATCGCGACGGTGCCGAAGAAGCCCCACGCTCCCGCGCCGCGCCGCACGGGTCGTTCGACCGCTTCCGCTCGGAGCGCGTCGAACGTCACGAACTCGTGGTGGGCGTTGGACGATCGCGAATCGGTCACGCGCCCGAGTCTACGAGTCGGCGTCGCTCTACCGGCCGGGTCCCCGACGCCGACCGATCGCCTCGACCGCCGCCCGGGTGGAGACCGTCACGCGCTCGGGCAGGTGGTCGAGCGGGAACCAACGCACACCGCCATGTTTTTCCGGTTCACGGAGCACCGGCTCCCCCTGCGACGTCTCCGCGAGGAACACGGGCGAGATCCAGTGCTGCTGCAGCCGTTCTTCGAAGTGGTCGACGACGCAGAGCAGCTCGACGGGTCCGAGTTCCAGGCCGGTCTCCTCCCGGGTCTCGCGGCGGACCGCGTCCTCGAGGCGTTCCATCCAGTCGACCTTGCCGCCGGGGATGCCCCAGGACCCGGCCTCGGGCTCCCGGAGGCGTTCGAGCAGCAGGATCCGACCGTCGCGGACGATGGCCGCACCGCATCCGGACCGCGGCTGGGGCGCGGGCGTGGTCGGGTCTGTCGACGAGGTGGACGGCACCAGCTCACGGTAGTCCACGTCGCCACTGTCGTCACCGTGAACGGTCACGGTACGCTGACACCGGCACCACGACGATTCGATGATGAAAGCGCAGACCATGCCCTACGAAGCAGCCGAAACCCGTTACGACGACATGACCTACCGCCGCGTCGGCCGCAGCGGACTGCGCCTCCCCGCGCTGTCCCTCGGCCTCTGGCACAACTTCGGCGAGAGCCGCAGCATCGAGGTGCAGCGCGCGATCGTGCGTCGCGCCTTCGACCTCGGGATCACCCACTTCGACCTCGCCAACAACTACGGCCCGCCCGCCGGTTCCGCCGAGACCGCCTTCGGCAAGATCTTCGCCGACGACCTGGCGGCCCACCGCGACGAGATCATCATCACCTCGAAGGCCGGCTATTACATGTGGCAGGGTCCCTACGGCGAGTGGGGCTCTCGCAAGACGATGCTGTCCTCGCTCGACCAGAGCCTCACGCGCATCGGCGTCGAGTACGTCGACGTGTTCTACTCGCACCGTCCCGACCCGGAGACGCCGATCGAGGAGACCATGGGCGCGCTCGCGTCGGCCGTGCAGTCGGGCAAGGCCCTGTACGCGGGCATCTCGAACTACTCGCCCGAGCAGACCGTCGCCGCAGCGGCCGCGATCCGTGAGTTCGGCGTGCCGTTGCTCGTGCACCAGCCCCGGTACTCGATGTTCTCCCGCGAGGTCGAGGACGGCCTGCTCGACACCCTCGACGACCTCGGTCTCGGTGCCGTCGTGTTCAGCCCGCTCGCGCAGGGCATGCTGACCGGCCGCTACCTCGGTGGCTCGGTGCCGTCGGACTCGCGCGCGGCGACGAGCCACTTCCTCAACGAAGAGTCGATCACCGACACCTACCTCGAGCGCGCCCGCGGCCTGCAGGCGATCGCCGAGGAGCGCGGTCAGACCCTCGCGCAGCTCGCGCTGTCGTGGGTGCTGCGTCGGAACACGGTGACGTCCGCGATCATCGGTGCCAGCTCGGTCGAGCAGCTCGAGGGCAACTACGCGGCGATCCACCGTCTCGACTTCGACGACGCCGAGCTCGCCCGCATCGACGAGTTCGCCGTCCACGGCACCCTCCGCTAGCCCGCTCCTCCTCCTCCCTGGTTCGCAATTCAGGACGCCTCCGGCGCGCCGCCCGTTTCCGTGGCCCGCCGGTGCCGACACGCCGCACCGGTCCTGAATTGCGAACTCCCCCACCCACGGATCCTCAACTCAGGAGACTCCCGGCGCGTCGCCGCCGCACCCACCCGGCACGCCGGAGGTCTCCTGAGAACGGTCCACAACGCAGGACGGTTGCGGCGTGGGAACGCGGAACGCCCCGGGTGTCGGGATGACACGCCGGGGCGTTCCTGAATTGCGAACCGCGCGGAGTCGGATCAGATGAGCTCGTCCGAGAGGTGGTTCGGGGTGCCGAAGCGATGCGCCGTGATCGAGACCGCCTGCTCCTGGAGGAACGGCAGCAGCTCGATGCGGCCGGCCTCGGTGACGTCGCCGGCGTAGATCGCGACGTCGGGGCTGCCGGAGGTCGCGTGGGCGACGCCCTCCGTCGTGCCACCGATGATCCGCACCCGCGCGCCCGCCTTCGTCCCGACGAGCGACGAGGCCGTGACGTACCAGCGGTCCTCGCTCTCGACGGTGATCGCGCCGGTGATCGCCTCGACGGCCGGCACGAGCTTCGGTGCCAGGGCCACAGCGGACGACACGTGCACGGTCGCACCCGCGGTCGCACCGGCAGCGACGACGCGGAGCAGCTCGGCGACGGACCCGCCGTCGACCAGGCGCACGTGGACCTCACGCGGGACGTAGCGGAACACGTTGCGCTCCGCCGTGAGCTTCGAGACGTCCTTGGCGACACCGAACTCCTCGGCCCACGCCGCCGTGTCACTCACGACCGAGCGACGCAGGAACGCGAACTCCTCGGCGGGCAGCACCGCGTCGGCGGCACGCAGCAGCGAGGCGACGACGGGCTTCGGGCCGCGACGCTCCGCCGAGCGACCGACGGTGCGCTCGGCCGTGCTCTCGGCGCTCGACCACGAGCCGAGCCCGATGAGGTAGTTCGGCCCACCGGCCTTGGTCCCGGCACCGACGGCCGACTTCTTCCACCCGCCGAACGGCTGCCGCTGCACGATCGCGCCGGTGATGCCGCGGTTCACGTACAGGTTGCCGGCCTGGATGCCGTCGAGCCACACGCGCAGCTCCGCCGGGTTGAGCGAGTGCAGGCCGGCCGTGAGGCCGTAGTCGATCTCGTTCTGGATCGCGATGGCCTCCTCGAGCGTCTCGGCCGTCATGACGCCGAGGATCGGGCCGAAGTACTCGGTGAGGTGGTACTCGGAGCCGCGCGCGACGCCCGCACGGACGCCGGGGCTCCACAGCTTGCCGCTGTCGTCGAGCTGCTTCGGCTCGACGAGCCACGACTCACCGGCACCGAGCGTCGTCAGGCCGCCGAGCAGCTTGCCCTTCGCGGGCTCGATGATCGGGCCCATCTGCGTGGTCGGGTCGACCGGGTAGCCGACCTTCAGCGAGGTGACCGCGTCGACGAGCTGGTGGCGGAACCGACGCGAGGAGGCGACCGAACCGACCAGGATCACGAGCGACGCCGCCGAGCACTTCTGGCCGGCGTGACCGAAGGCCGAGGCGACGACGTCCTTGACGGCGAGGTCGAGGTCGGCGCTCGGCGTGACGATGATGGCGTTCTTGCCCGAGGTCTCGGCGAGGAGCGGGAGCTCGGGACGGAAGGAGCGGAACAGCTCCGCCGTCTCGTAGCCACCGGTGAGGATGACGCGCTCCACGGCGGGGTGGGCGATGAGGCGCTCACCGAGCGAGTTGTCGGCCAGCTGCGCGAAGCGGAGGACCTCACGCGGCACCCCGGCCTCCCACAGCGCCTCGATCATGACGGCGCCGCTGCGGCGGGCCTGGCGAGCGGGCTTGATGATGACGGGCGAACCTGCGGCGAGCGCCGCGAGGGTCGAGCCTGCCGGGATGGCGACGGGGAAGTTCCACGGCGGGGTGACGACGGTGAGCTTCGCCGGGGTGAAGGTCGCGCCGTCCACGTGGTCGAGCTCGCGGGCCCGCTCGGCGTAGTAGTGGGCGAAGTCGATCGCCTCGGACACCTCGGGGTCGGACTGGTCGAGGGTCTTGCCGGTCTCTGCGGCCATGACCTCCATGAGGTCGGCGCGGTGCTGCTCGAGCACGTCGCCGGCGCGGTGCAGGATGACCGCGCGCTCGGCTCCGGAGAGCGAGCCCCACGCGGCGCCGGCTGCGCTGGCTCCGTCGATGACGGCGTCGAGGGCCTCGGTGCTGTCGAGGATGGAGGCTGCGACGGTGTCGTTCCCGAGCCGCGAGTCGGCGACGCGGGTGAGGATGTCGCGTCCCCACACCCGGTTGGCGGGGAGCGAGGGGTCGGTGTCGGGCGTGTTCTCGAACGCGTCGACGGGCGAGGCCTCGGCCGGCTTCGTGCGGTCCTGCTGGCGGTTGGGCGCGGGGACGGTGGTGTCGAGCTCGGCGAGGGAGGCGAGGAAGCGCTCCTGCTCGCGGGCGAAGAGGGTCTCGTTCTCGCTCAGCTCGAACACGGCGGACATGAAGTTGTCCTGGCTCGCGCCCTCCTCCAGGCGGCGGATGAGGTACGCGATCGCGACGTCGAACTCCTGCGGGTGCACGACGGGCGTGTAGAGCAGCAGTTCGCCGACGTCGCGCTTCACGGCCTCGGCCTGGCCCTGCGCCATGCCGAGGAGCATCTCGAACTCGACCCCGCGCTCGACGCCACGCTGCTTCGCGAGCAGCCAGGCGAACGCGATGTCGAACAGGTTGTGGCCGGCGACGCCGATGCGCACGTTGTCGATGCGGTCGGGGTGCAGGGCGTACTCGACGACGCGCTTGTAGTTGGTGTCGGAGTCCTGCTTCGTCGACCACGTGGCGAGCGGCCAGTCGTGGAGGGAGGCCTCAACCTGCTCCATCGGCAGGTTGGCGCCCTTGACGATGCGCACCTTGATGCCCGCGCCGCCGGCGGCACGGCGACCGGCCGACCACTCCTGCAGGCGGATCATCGCCGACAGGGCGTCGGGCAGGTAGGCCTGGAGCACGATGCCGGCCTCGAGGTCGTGGAACTGCGGGAGGTCGAGGAGCTTCGTGAAGACCGCGATGGTGAGGTCGAGGTCCTTGTACTCCTCCATGTCGAGGTTGATGAACTTGTTCGGGCTAGCCTTGGCGGCACGCTCGAAGAGGGGTGTGAGGCTCGTGACGACGTGCTCGACGGCTTCGTCGAACGCCCACACCGAGTGGGGGCTGACGGTCGACGACACCTTGATCGACACGTAGTCGACGTCGGGGCGGGCGAGGAGCTTGTGGGTGCCCTCGAGGCGACGCGCGGCCTCACCGGTGCCGAGCACGGCCTCGCCGAGCAGGTTGACGTTCAGGCGCGTGCCGGGGGTCTTGATCTTCGCGATCGCGGGACCGAGCTTCTTGTCCGTCGCATCGACGACGAGGTGGCCGACCATGTTGCGGAGCACCTTGCGCGAGATGGGGATGACGACGCCCGGGAGGATCGGGGCGAACGCGCCACCGCATCGAACGGCCGCTTTGAGGTACCAGGGCAGGAACGCGGGCACCTTCGGCGCGATGGTCTGCAGCGTGCGGGCGGCGACGCGGAGGTCCTCGGGGCGGACGACACCGTCGACGAACCCGACGGTGAACTCGAGACCGGTCGGGTCCTTCAGCACACCGGCGAGCTGCTGGGCGGACGCGTCGGCGGGGATCGTCGAGGCGGTCTGGAGCCAGCGGCGGACGAGGGCGATGGCCTCGGTTGCGAGGGCGTCGCGGTCGAGCTGCTGCGTCGATGCAAGAGTGTCGGTCATGGTGCCAGTATCAGTGGCAGGACGCATAAGATACAGCGAAGGTTCTCGAACGATACACATCGGCTGAGCCGATGGATTGGAGTCCGCCGTGCTGGACGTCCGCCGCCTCCGGCTCCTCCGCGAACTGCGGATCCGAGGCACCATCGCCGAAGTGGCCGCAGCCCTGAACTTCAGCCCCTCCTCGGTGTCGCAGCAGCTGTCGGTCCTGGAGCAGGAGACGGGCGTCGAACTGCTCCGCAAAGTCGGTCGCCGCGTGCAGCTCACCCCGCAGGCCGAGATCCTGGTCGGACACACCGACGCCCTCCTCGACACCCTCGAGCGGGCGGAGGCCGACCTCGGCGCGTCGCTCACGACCGTGTCGGGCACCATCCGCGTGGCCGTGTTCCAATCGGCGGCGCTCGCCCTCATGCCGGTGGCCCTCAGCTCGATGCGGCGGGACCACCCACAGGTGCGGGTCGAGATGGTGCAGCACGAACCCGAGACGGCTCTCGCGGAGACCTGGGCGCGCGACTTCGACGTGGTCGTCGCGGAACAGTACCCCGCGCACGCCGCCCCGCGACACCCCGGACTCGACCGCCGGCAGCTCGCGACCGACCCGATCCGCCTCGCCTGCCCACCGGTCGCGAACGAGATCCACCCGGTGCTGCGCATCGAGGACGCCGCCGACCTGCCCTGGGTGATGGAGCCGCACGGTGCCGCCTCGCGCCACTTCGCGGAGCAGTTGTGCCGTCGCGCCGGGTTCGAGCCCGACGTCCGCTACCAGACCGCCGACCTGCAGGCGCAGATCCGGCTCATCGAATCGGGCAACGCCGTCGCCCTCATCCCCGACCTCCAATGGGCCGGGCGCGACGCGAGCTGCCGCCTCGTCGACCTGCCCGATCTCCCCGAGCGCACCATCTTCACCTCGGCGCGCGAATCGGGTGTCGCGAGGCCGGCGATCGTCGCCTTCCGCGAGGCCCTCGAGGCGGCGGCGAGGAGCTGAGCCCTTCGACAGGCTCGGGGACCGGACAGAGACCGCGGAGGAACCCGGCACGCAAGGGGGGTGCAACTCCCAGCGTGCAGTGCTTCGCTGGAACTCCCGCATTCTCCGAAGGAGCACACGCATGACCGACACCACCGCTCGTCCCGCAACCGCCGCCGGCACCTTCGACCTGGGCGGCGACCTCACGGTCAACCGCCTCGGCTACGGCACGATGCAGCTCACCGGCGAGGGCGTCTGGGGCGAACCCGACGACCGCGACGGCGCCATCCGCCTCATCAAGCGAGCCGCCGAGCTCGGCGTGAACTTCTTCGACAGCGCCGACGCGTACGGCCCGGACGTCACCGACACCCTCCTCCGCGAGGCACTGCACCCCTACGACGACATCGTCATCGCCACGAAGGTCGGCCAGACGCGTCAGGGCCCCGGCGAATGGACGCCCACCGGCGTTCCCGCGTACCTCCGCCAGCAGGTCGAGCTCGGCCTCCGCCGCCTCGCCGTCGACCGCATCGACCTCCTGCAGCTGCACCGCATCGACCCGACCGTGCCGTTCGAGGACCAGATCGGCGAACTCCGCAAGCTCCAGGACGAGGGCAAGATCCGGCACATCGGGCTCAGCCAGGTGAGCGTGGCCGAGGTCGAGGCCGCCCAGCAGATCGCCCCGATCGCGTCGGTGCAGAACCTCTACAACCTGACGGACCGCTCCTCGGAGGACCTCCTCGACTGGTCGACCGAGCACGGCGTGGCCTTCATCCCGTGGTTCCCGCTGGCGACCGGCGCTCTGAGCAAGCAGGACGGCCCGCTCACGCAGCTCGCCGAGCGTCACGACGCGACGCCTTCGCAGCTCGCGCTGGCCTGGTTGCTGAAGCGTTCGCCCGTGATGCTCCCGATCCCCGGCACCTCGAGTGTCGAGCACCTGGAGGACAACCTGCAGGGCGCGACGATCGAGCTGACCGACGACGAGTTCGAGGAGCTCTCCGCCGTCTCGGAGTAGCGCTCCGCCCGTCGACAGGCTCAGGGGCAGGGGTCAGCGCAGGCGCTTCGACAGCTCGTGCGCCTGCTCGAGGAGCAGCCCGCCGAGGAACGCCTGGCGCTCAGGCCGGAACCGGGATTCGATCCCGGTGAGACTGAGCGCCCAGGCGGGCTTCCCCGCGGCGTCGAAGACCGCGGCGCCCATGCCCCAGCTCCCCTCGAGGATGAGTGCCGGGTTCACCGCGTACCCCCGCTCCCGCGTCTCCTGGATGCGCTCCCGGACCCGCTCGGCGGCGTGGGCCTCGCCCCATCGCTCGACGAGGTCGGCGCGGGCGAGGTAGTCGTCGATCTCCGCATCAGTCGAGAACGCGAGGATCGCGAGCCCCGCCGAGGCCACGCCCAGGGGGAACCGGACCCCCTCCGTGAGCACGAAGGAGCGGACCGGGAAGCTGCCCTCCTCGCGCAGCAGGCACACGGTCTCGAAGCCGCGACGCACCGACAGGAACGCACTCTCCCCGCTCTCGTGGGCGAGGATGCGGACGCTCTCGCGGGCGAGTTCGGCGACGTCGTAGCGTTCCGCGGCGAGCGAGCCGAGGAGGAACAGTTCGGGTCCGAGGTGCCAGCGCGCCGCCCGGGCGTCGTGATCGAGGAACCCTTCGGCCGCGAGCGAGGCGAGCAGACGGTGCGCCGTCGGCCTGGTGAGACCGGCAGCCGCAGCCACGGCCGAGGACGACGCGCCACCGGGGTGCTCCGACACGATCTTCAGGATGCGGCTCACGCGCGAGACGACCTGCGCGCCGCGCATCGCCTCAGCCACCTCGCACCACCCGATTGTCCACATGGTGAGCATACGCCGTGACCTCGACCACGTCATGAGCGGATCGGTCGGTCGAGACGACCCCCGCATTGACGCCCCGGACGAGGTGTGCGTGACTACTGTGCAGGCGGGATGGTCGTACCACCATGTGGGCACCCGCCGATCGCCGTATCCACGAAGGAGTGACATGACGAAACGTTGGTCGAGCGCCGCCGAAGCGCTGCACGAGGTCGTCCAGGACGGCGCCACCATCGCCGTCGGCGGGTTCGGCTTGAGCGGCAACCCGAGCGACCTCATCGAAGCGCTCCGGGACACCGGCGCCACCGACCTCACGATCGTCTCCAACAACATGGGCGTCGACGGCAAGGGCCTCGGCATCCTGCTGGAGAACCGTCAGGTGCGGAAGGTCGTCGCCTCGTACGTCGGCGAGAACAAGCTCTTCGCCAAGCAGTTCCTCGACGGCGAGCTGGAGGTCGAGTTCACCCCGCAGGGCACCCTCGCCGAACGGCTGCGCGCGGGCGGCGCGGGGATCGCCGGGTTCTACACGAAGACCGGTGTCGGCACCCCCGTCGCGGAGGGCAAGCCGACGGAGGTGTTCGACGGCGAGACCTACGTGCTCGAACGGGGCATCGTCGCCGACGTGGCACTCGTGCACGCCTTCCGGGCCGATCGCGAGGGCAACCTCGTCTTCCGGCACACGGCGCGGAACTTCAACCCCATCGTCGCGACCGCCGGACGCCTGACGATCGCGGAGGCGGAGGAGGTGCTCGAGGACGGCTACCTCGACCCGAACACCGTCGTCACCCCCGGCATCTACGTCCAGCGCCTCGTGACGGCGACCCCACGGGTGAAGGACATCGAACAACGGACCGTGCGACCCGCCGTCGCGACGAGCGAAGCAGCGAGGAGCTGATCATCATGTGGACGAGAGACGACATGGCCGCCATCGCGGCGACCGAACTCCACGACGGCGAGTACGTGAACCTCGGCATCGGCATCCCGACGCTCGTCGCGAACCACGTCCCGCCCGGGGTGCACGTCACCCTGCAGAGCGAGAACGGCCTGCTCGGCATGGGTCCGTTCCCGATCGAGGGCGAGGAGGACGCCGACCTCATCAACGCCGGGAAGCAGACCGTCACGCTCCTCGACGGCGGCAGCTACTTCGACTCGGCGACCTCGTTCGGCATGATCCGCGGCGGACACGTGCAGCTGGCGATCCTCGGAGCACTGCAGGTCTCCGGCGCCGGCGACCTCGCGAACTGGACCATCCCGGGCAAGCTCGTCAAGGGCATGGGCGGCGCGATGGACCTCGTCGCCGGGACGCCGCGGGTCGTCGTCGTGACCGAGCACGTCGCGAAGGACGGCAGTCCGAAGATCGTCGCGGCGTGCGACCTGCCCCTGACCGGCGTCGGCGTCGTCGACCGGATCATCAGCGACCGGGCCGTGTTCGATATCGTCGAGGGGGCGCTCGTGCTGCGAGCGTTCGCCCCCGACACGAGCGTCGACGAACTGCGCTCGCTGACGGGTGCGGAGTTCACCGTCGAGCTCGATCCGACCACCACCGGCGGCGTGCCGACCGCACCCGCCACGCCTCAGGAGGCACGCGCATGAGCACCGTCATCGTCGGGTACGCCCGCACCCCGTTCGTGAAGTTCAACGGGGCGTTCGCCGCCGTCCCCGCGACCGAGCTCGGCGCCCACGCCATCCGTGCCGCGCTGTCCCGTGCGGGTGTCGACGCCGCCGAGGTGCAGCAGGTCATCGGCGGGCAGGTCCTCCAGGGCGCCGCGGGCCAGAACCCCGCACGGCAGTCCGCCGTCGGTGCGGACATCCCCTTCACCGTTCCCGCCATCACCGTCAACGCCGTGTGCCTCTCCGGCATGGAGGCGATCGTCACGGGCACGCGCCTCATCGACGCCGGCGAGGTCGACGTCGTCGTCGCCCTCGGCCAGGAGTCCATGAGCCTCGCGCCACACGCCTGGTCGGGGTCGCGCGCCGGCAAGCGGTACGGCGCGATCGAGCTCATCGACACCCTCGACCACGACGGGTTGACCGACGCCTTCGAGCACCGGTCCATGGGGTCGTCGACCGAGGAGCGCAACGGCTCGCTCGGTATCGCGCGCGCCGAGCAGGACGCATGGGCGGCGGGGTCGCACCAGCGCTTGGCGGCCGCCGCAGACATCCAGGCCGAGGAGATCGAACCGTTCTCCGTGCCTGGCCGGAAGGGTCCGACGGTCGTGAGCGCCGATGACGGCCTCCGTGCCGACACCACCGCCAAATCGCTCGCTGGACTCCGGCCGGCGTTCGGTGGCGAAGGCACCATCACCGCGGGCAACTCCTCGCAGATCACCGACGGTGCCGCCGCGGTCGTCCTCATGAGCGAGGAGGCGGCCGCCGCCCGCGGGCTCACCCCGATCGCCCGGGTCGTCGCGCACGCGCTCGTCGCCGGTCCCGACGTGGGGCTGCACGCTCAGCCGTCCAACGCGATCCTCGCGGCCCTCGCCAAGACCTCGCTCACAGCGAAGGACCTCGCCGCGGTCGAGATCAACGAGGCGTTCGCCGCGGTGTCGGTCCACTCCACGTCGGAGCTCGGCGTGGACCCGGCGATCGTGAACGCGAACGGCGGCGCGATCGCCCTCGGTCACCCCATCGGTGCGTCCGGCACGCGGATCGTCGGTCACCTCGCCCGCCGTCTCGCGGCCGTCGGGCCGGGTGCCGTGGGTGCGGCCGGCATCTGCGGCGGTGGCGGCCAGGGTTCCGCGATCGTCCTCGAGGCCGTCTAGCCGGAGCGTGCGGCCGGCTCGGTCTCCTCAGACGGGTTCGCCGGTGACGGTGTAGCGGAGGTGGACGACCCCGGCCGCGAACCGTCGTTCGTCGACGAGTTCCAGACGCCGCCGGAGGTTGGCCGGCAGCGCATGCAGGCCGCCGCCGACGATCACCGGCGTGAGGAAGAGCTGCACCTCGTCGACGAGCCCGGCGGCCATCGCCTCCGCCGCGAGGTTGGGGCCGCCGACGCTGAGGTCGCGGTCCGACTCCGCCTTCCAGCGACGCACGGCCTCGGGGTCGAACGACCGCTCGAGGCGGGTCCTGCTCGTGGAGACCGCGTCGAGCGTCGTCGAGTAGACGACCTTGTCCGCGGCCAGCCACATCGCGGCGAAGTCGGTGATCTCGGCTGGTTCGTCCGGGAGTTCGTCCGCGGTCTCCCAGAACGTCATGATCTCGTACATGCGGCGACCGAAGAGGTAGGTGCCGATGGGCCGCGAGAGGTCGTTGACGAAGGCGTGCACCTCGGCGTCGGGCGCGCTCCAGTCGAAGCGACCCTCCTCATCGGCGAGGTAACCGTCGAGCGAGGTGATCGCCGAGTAGATGAGTCTGCCCATGAGTCCTCCGTCGCCGATGCCGGTACGCCAGAGGCTAGGCCGCCGTCACGACCGAGCACAAGGGACGGCCCGAGAGGCCGTCGCGTGTCCAGCAGAGAAAGGGTACGATAAAACGTGTTTTAGATCTCTAAAACCTCATAAATGGAGTTCCGATGCCGAAACGTGTCATACCCCCGCGGCCGGTGGTCCGCGATGGGCTCATCATTTTGGGGCAGCTCGTCAAGGAGGGTCGTCTCGGGCGGAGATGGACCCGCAACGAACTCGCCCAACGCGCCGGCATCTCCGTCGCGACGATCGCCAACATCGAGAACGGTGCATCGAGCACCGCTGTCGGCACCGTGTTCGACGTGGCCGATCTCGTCGGTGTCCCGATCTTCGGAATCGACGACCGCGTCGAACTCGCTCGCCTGCGCAGACGGGGGGAGGATCGGCTGGAGCTGCTCCCCGCCCGCGTGCGCCACGGTCGGCAGGAAGAACTGAGCGATGACTTCTGAACGCGTGTTCGTGTGGACCTGGCTACCCGGCTCCGAGGTGCCCATCGTCGCGGGCGCGGTCGAGATCAGGGGCGACACGATGCCCTTCGTCTACGCAGCGACGTATCGGAATCGTCCCGAGGCGATCAGTCTCTACGCACCGGAACTTCCCTTACGGTCCGGAACGATCGAACCGCTCCCAGGCCTCACGATCGCAGGTGCTCTGCGTGATGGCAGCCCGGACGCGTGGGGGCGAGCCGTCATCGACGACCGTCAGGCGCCTGGTGACCGCGAGCTCACCGAGATCGACTACATGTTGGCGTCAGGAAGCAACCGGTTCGGCGCGATCGACTTCCAGCAGAGTCCGACCGAGTACGTGCCTCGCGAGAGCACGGCGACGTTGGCCGAACTTCAGGAGGCGTCCGCGACGCTCCAGGCTGGCCGGAAGCTCCCTCCATCACTCGAGGACGTGCTCATCAGGGGCACCAGCATCGGCGGGGCCAGACCGAAGGCGACCATCGTCGACGACGGCGTGGCGTACATCGCGAAGTTCTCCTCCAGTTCGGACCGCGTCTTCAGCGTCGTCAACGCCGAAGGGACGGCGATGGAACTCGCTCGCCGCGCGGGCATCAGAACCTCGATGACCGAGGTCATCACGGTGGATTCCAAGGAAGTACTGCTCGTTCGAAGGTTCGACCGTGACGGCCTGAAGCGGAAGCATGTCGTGTCGGCCCTGACGATGAGTGCGCGCGACGAGTGGTCGGGGACTCGCGCGAACTACCCCGAACTCCTCGACTCACTCCGCAAGCACGGGTCGGCGACCTTCGAACCGGGTCGGGAACTGTTCGAGCGCATCGCCTTCAACATGGCGATCTCGAATTCCGACGACCATGCGCGGAATCACGCCGCGTTCTGGGACGGCGCTCATCTCACCCTCACGCCCGCGTACGATCTGGCTCCGAATGCGCGATCCGGAGACACCGCGACGCAGGCCATGGCCTACGGGCGATCAGGGGAGAAACGCTCGAACTTCGCCGAGCTCGTGAAGGCGTCGGCGATCTACGGCCTCTCCCCCGAAGATGCGCGCGCGATCATCGACCACATCATCGAGACCATCCGGGATCAGTTCGATGATGCGGCGGACCTCGCGCGGGTGCCGCTCCGAGACATCGAACTCCTCAAGAAGCACCTCTTCCTCAACCCAGGTGTTCTCCACGACTACGCACCATGAGTCGGCGAGCCACCCACCCCGACCGATCAGGCCGGCGGGATGACGAGGGTCGCGAAGGAGTCGGCCGGCAGCGTCGGGGTGATGACGTCGTCGCCGATCACGATCTGGACGGGCAGCGGTTCGGCGAGGTCGTTCTGCATCACGAGTACGACCCCGCCGTCCGGGTTGCGGAACGCGAGCAGGTTCTCGTGCCCGGTCCAACTCATCGTCCCGAGACGCTGCGCGCCCGGCTGCAGGAAGTGCCCCAGGTGCCGCATGAGGAAGTACTCGTGCGTGTACCGGAACGTGCCCTGCTCGGGGTCGACGACGACGAGCGAGTTCTGCGCCCACCCCCACCGACTGACGCCTCCCTCGGTGAGCGCCAGGTTCCAGTAGGTGTACGCCTCCGCGCCGTGCGTGAAGAAGTGGCGCATGAGCCCCCAGGTGTACCGGGCGAACCGCCAGTCGTTGCGACCATCGCCGCACTCCTGCTCGGTCTGGTACAGCGACAACTCGGGATGCGCGTGGTGCACGGCGGCGATCGCACCCTTGCCGGCCCATTGGAACCCGACCCCCTGCACCCAGGGTCCGGCTGCGGGGTCGGCGAGCACGGTCTCGATCTGCGCGTCGTGCGGTCGCTCCTCGGTGCCGAGGAACACACGCACCCCCTGCCGGTCCATCTCCGGCCCGAGCACGGCGATGAAGCGGGCGAGTCCCTCGGCCGTCCAGACGCAGCTCGGGAACACCTGTGCCGAGTTGAACTCGTTCTGCGGCATCACCATCTCCACCCGGATGCCCTCCTCGCCGTAGGCCTCGACGAATCGGGCGAAGTAGCGGGCGTAGGCCTCGAGGTACCGGTCTTCGAGAATGAACATGTCCGTCCCCTCGGCACCCAGCTGGTCGTCGCGGACGCCGTTGTCGACGTCGGACCCGTCCCAGGGGCGCGCGGCGGCGTAGTGACCGTTCGTCTTCATCCACGTCGGCGGGCTCCACGGCGACGCCCAGAGCCGCAGGTCGCCGCGGTACCGCTGTGCCGCCTGGATGAACGGCACGAGCGTCGCCCGGTCGTGGTCGATGCTGAAGTGCTCGAGCCCGAAGTCGCCGTCGACCTCGTCGTAGGAGTACCAGTCGGTGGAGAAGTCGTTGGCGCCGACGGGCATGCGGCAGAGCGAGAGGTTGAGCCCGGCGCCAGGGGTGAAGAGGTCCGACAGGATGCCTTCGCGATCCTCCTCGGACAGGAGCCCGAGCGCCGTCCAGCCGAGCTCGTTGAAGCATCCGCCGATGCCGTCGATCGTCTGCTGGGGCGAGGCGGTGTCGACGATGACGTTCGGCATGCCCGTCACCCGGCCGAAGGCGAGCGGCGGCTGCTCCTGCCAGGGCGCGTCCTGGGTGGTGACGACCCACGAGACCGCCCGCGCGTCAGTGGCCGCGGTTCCAGGGTTGGCGGGGCTGCTGCTCGTCATCGAGTGCCTTTCGACGGGGGTCCTCCGTGGACCACGACCGGTGCTCCCACCAGTATGTTGCAGAACCCGCGAAAACCGAAGAGTGTTCATCATTGGCTTGCCGTAGGCGCAGCACACTCGGGCCGAGCGCCCGTGGAACGGCTCGCGGAACCGCCCTAGGCTCGGATCATGCCCGACTCCTCCGCGCCCCGCCCGCCGCAACCCGGAGCCGAGCTCCCCGACGCCCGCGGGCGCACCGGCCTGCACCGCACCGGCCTCGACCTCACCGGCAACCCGCGGGTCCAGGTGACCGATGTCGAGCTGCTCGCCACCGCCTGGCACGTGCTCCGCCGGACCACCCTCCGGGTGCAGGACCGCTCAGGCGCCTGGTCCGTCCAACAGCGGGAGACCTATGACCGCGGCAACGGCGCCACCATCCTGCTCTACCACGGCGACTCACGGAAGGTCCTCCTCACCAGGCAGTTCCGGTACCCGGCGTACGTCAACGGCCACCCGACCGGCGAACTCATCGAGACCGCAGCCGGCCTCCTCGACGACGACGACCCCGAGACCGCCGTCGCCCGCGAGGCACTGGAGGAGACCGGGTTCGCCGTCGAGGCCGTCGAGCACGTGTTCGACGCCTTCATGAGCCCGGGCTCCGTCACCGAACGACTCCACTTCTACGCCGCGGAGTACGACCCGGCCGCCCGCTCAGGTGACTGGGGTGGGCTCGCGGAGGAGGGAGAGGAGATCGAACTCCTCGAACTCGACATCGACGATGCCGTCGCGCGGATCGGGGTCGACATCATCGACGCCAAGACGATCATGCTGCTCCAGTGGGCGAGGCTGACCGGGCCCTTCGCCGGGCCGGCCCCGCGCGTCGACCGCTGAGCAGCGGTGCCCCGGCCCCGGAGCGCCACCACCCGGTCCCTGAGCTTGTCGAAGGGCCCCGTCCCCAAACGTCACCACGCGGTCCCTGAGCCTGTCGAAGGGCAACCAACGGCTCCGCCCTTCGACAAGCTCAGGGACCGGAATGGGGACCGCCCTTCGACAAGCTCAGGGACCGAGATGGGCCCAGCGGGCCGTCAGGCCGAGCGGATGATGTCCGTGAGCACCGCGCAGCCGAAGTCCAGCGCGTCGAGCGGCACGCGCTCGTCGACCCCGTGGAACATCCCGGGGAAGTCGAAGTCCGCGGGCAGCCGGAGTGGGATGAACCCGTATCCGATGATGCCGAGGCGACTGAGCGCCTTCGCGTCGGTGCCGCCGGGGATGAGGTGCGGGAGCACGGTCGCGCCGGGGTCGTGGCGTTCGATGGCGGCCTCGATGACGGACACGAGCTCCCCGTCGTTTGGCGACTCCATCGCGATGAGTTCCAACTCGACCTCGATCTCGACCTCGGCCCCGGCGGCCTCCCGGAGACGCGCGAGGACCTCGTCGCGTTGCCCGGGCAGGAACCGTGCGTCGACCGTCGCCGTCGCGGACTCGGGGATCACGTTCTCCTTGTAGCCGCCGGAGATCATCGTGACGTTCGCCACGTTCTGCAGGCCGGCCCGGAGCCGGGAAGCGCTGGGGCCGACGAGCGCGGCGAGGTCGAACGGCGACAGCTCTGGGGCGGCACCGGTCAGTTCTCGGAGTCGCTGGAACAGGTGCGACGTCGTCTCGGTGAAGGACACCGGCCAGTCGAGCGCACCGATGCGTCCGACCGCGGCGGCGAGCTTCACGATCGCGGAGTCGCGGCTCGCGAGGGACGCGTGACCGGCAGCGCCGTGCGCCGTCAACCGCAGCCACAACACGCCCTTCTCGCCGGTGTTCAGGAGGTAGGCGCGACTGTCGGCCCGTGCTCCGAGCGCGACGCTGTACCCGCCGCCTTCGCTGATCGCGTGACCGACCCCCGCGAACTGCTCGGGGTGCTGCTCGACCATCCACTGCGAGCCGAGCACGCATCCGGCCTCCTCGTCGGCGAAGAACGCGAGGACGACGTCCCGTTCGGGTTGTTCGCCGGCGGTGACCATGCGTCGCACCGCGGCGACGATCATCGCCACCATGTTTTTCATGTCGACGGCGCCTCGGCCCCAGAGCATGCCGTCGGCGATCTCGCCGCCGAACGGGTCGACGGTCCACGCCGCAGCGTCAACGGGCACGACGTCGAGGTGTCCGTGGAGCAGCAGGCCGGGGAGGCTGCGGTCCCGGCCGGGCCAGCGGGCGATGAGGTTGGTCCGGCCCGGTTCCGCCTCGAAGCGTTCGCAGACGATCCCGACCTCACCGAGCAGGCGTTCGACGAGGTCGGCGGCGCGGGACTCGCCGACCGCGCGCCCGCCACCGTAGTTGGAGGTGTCGATCCTGATGAGGTCGCGGGTGATCGACACGACCTCCGACAGGGCGGCAGGGTCGGCGACGCGCACGTCCGGGCTCATTCCGCGGTCCGCGGGACCACGGTGAACCGGCGGTTGGCGAGCGAGGGCACTCGCGCCCGGACGTCGTCGAGTCTGGCCGGGTCGAGCTCGGCGAAGATCACGCCGGGTGCCTCGCCGGCTGACGCGATGACGACGCCCGCAGGATCGACGACGATCGAGTTGCCCGTCGCGAGCGGCCCCGTCTGGTTGGCGCTGACGACGTAGGCGGTGTTCTCGATCGCCCGGGCACGGATGAGCGTGGTCCACGTGTCCTCCTTGCCCGGGCCGACGATCCACATGGCGGGCAGGAGGATGACGTCGGCCCCCGCGTCGACCAGACGTCTGGCGCTCTCGGGGAAGCGGAGGTCGTAGCAGGTGAAGGCGCCGAAGCGGAGGCCGCCCAGCTCGAGGACGAAGGGCTCGGTGATCTCGCCGGCGGCGATGCCGTCGCTCTCGGCGTACCCGAAGGCGTCGTAGAGGTGCACCTTGCGGTACGTCGCGACGATCTCGCCCTCGGCGTCGATGGCGACGAGCGTGTTGTAGGGCAGGCCGTCCGGGTTCGCCTCGATGGTGCCGACGACGGTCGGGAGCGAGCGCGCGGCGGCTGCCGCGGCGACGCCCGTGATGAACGGCCCGTCGAGGGGTTGGGCGATCGCGGCGAGCGCGCTCGGCGGCTCGGAGGTCGCGTACCCGCTCATCTCCGGGAGCACGAGCAGCTCGGCTCCACCGGCGGCGGCTTCGCCGAGGAGTGCGACCACGCTGACGAGGTTCTCGTCGGTGTCCGTTCCGGCGGAGAACTGCCCGGATGCGATGCGCATGTGAATCCTCGTTCCGTGGTGGGGACGCCGACCGGCGGGATGGGGCCGTCCAGCCACCCTATGCCGAGATCGGTGCGGGACGCCGCCTGAACCGGAGCCTGCCCTGGCTCACGAGGATGCCGAGGACGACGATCACGCCACCGACGGGTTCGTTCCAGTGGAGGACCTCCCCGAGCACGAGGATGCCGAGCACGACCCCGACGAGCGGCGTGAGGTAGGTGACGGTCGAGGCCGCGGTCGCGCCCCAGGAGTCGACGATCATCGTCATCCAGATGTACGCGACACCGGTGCCGAGGGCGCCCAGCGCGACCATGCTGGCGACGACCGGGAGGTCGAGCGACACGGGCTGCATCGCGATGAACGGTGAGAGGACGAGCATGATGACGGCGGCGAGCGAGATCTCCATCGCTGAGATGACGACGGCGTCGTAGCTGTGGGTGCCGAGGACGAACTTGCGCAGGTAGACGAAGGCGGTGCCGTAGCAGAGGGTCGCCCCGAGGCAGGCGAGCTGCGCGGGGACGGACTGCAGGATCGCCGGGTCGCCGAGCACCCGCCAGGGACCGACGACCATGGCGACGCCGAGCGCTCCGACGAAGATCCCGAACACCTGCAAGCCGTTCAGCCGCTCCTTCGGGAGGAACAGGGCGCCGACGGCGAGCGTCATGATGGGCGTCGTCGCGTTGAGGATGCTCGAGAGCCCGGACGGCAGGAACTGCCCGGCCCAGGAGAACAGGAGGAAGGGGGCGACGCAGAGGAACACCGAGACGACCGCGAGGTGTGCCCACAGTCGTCGCTCGCGCGGCCAGCGTCGACGGGTGACGGTCATGATGATGCAGAGCGTGATGGCGCCGAGCAGCACTCGGGACAGCGCCACCTGCGACGGCGAGAGGCCGGTCAGCCCCGTCTTCATGAAGAGGAAGCTGGACCCCCAGATGAGCGCGGCGCCGAGGTAGGCGAACAGCACCCTGCGGGATCCCGATGCGACGAGCGCGGTGACGCGGGTGGTCGGTGCTGCGGCGCTCATCGTGCTCCCTCGTGTCGGACGCCCCAGCTTGGCACGAGCCGCCGACGCCCTGTGGCGCTAGCGTGGGCGGATGAGCCGTTCCCCCTCCCCCAGTTCCACCCTGGTCGCCCTCGCCGAGCACTGGGCGGCCGAGCGGCCGGCCATGCAGCCGGGGAGCCCCACCATCACGATGCTCGGGGAGGGCACCGCGAACGAGGTGGCCGCCGTGGAACTCGACGGTGGCGAGCGCGCCATCGTGAAGCTCTCACCCGCGGCGGCCGAGGGCCTCACCTACGAGCGGAAGCTCATGCACACGGAGGCCCTCGCGCTCCGCATCCTCGGCCGCGCTGATGTCCCGCAACCGGAGATCGTCCTCGCAACCGACCTCGACGGCCGCGACGCCCTCATCATGACCGAGCTCACCGGCCGCCCGGCGAACAGCACCGAGACCGTCCCACTCGCGCGCGACGTGATGGGACGGACCCTCGCCCACCTCCACGCCGCCGGTCGCACGCCGTTCCACGTGGAACCAGGCGACGACGAGGACGCAGCGCTCTCCCCCGCCACCGGGCTCGACGACGGGAACCGGTTCGGGTATCCGTTCCGCCCCGAGCTGCAGGCGACCACGGCGGGCGAGGCGTACCGGGTGCTCCTCGACGCGGTGCTCGCTGATGCCGCGCGCTTCGAGGTGGACCTGCCGGTCGACGCCGCTCGGCTCCTCGGGCTCGTCGACGAGGCACTCCCGGCGTTCGACGCCGTGACCGAGGCGACCCTCGTGCACTTCGACCTCTGGGACGGCAACCTCCTGATCATGCCCGAGCACGGCGCTGAGGCCGCCCAGCTCACCGGGGTCATCGACCACGAGCGTGCGCACTGGGCGGACCCGACCGCCGACCTCGTCTCGCTCGCCCTGTTCACCGACGTCCCCGCGACGATCGCCGACGACGCCGAGCTGCTCCGCACCTACCGGGAGGAGTCCGGCCACGAGCTCCTCGCCGACGAGTCGGCGTGGACCCGCGCCCGCCTCTGGTCGCTGTACCTCGCGTTGATCATGGTGGTGGAGGGCGTCCCCCGCGGCTACGAGGGCGACTGGTTCGTCGAGCACGACGCGACCGTCCGCACCTGGATCACCGACATCGCCGCTGCGCTCGCTTGAACCACTCGACCGCCGGACGGGCGTCCGGCTAGACTGGTCGGCTCGCCAGGCGGTGGGCGGCTCCGCACTTCGGCGCGGGGTCCGTTCGGGAGCGACCGGCTCCCCGGGGAGTGCACACCATGGGCTACATCGACGTCAGCGATCTCAGCTACACGCTGAGCGACGGACGGACCCTACTGGACGAGGTGTCGTTCCGCGTCGGCGAAGGCGCGATCGCCGCGCTCATCGGGGCGAACGGTGCCGGCAAGACGACGCTCCTCCGGATCATCCGTGGCGAACTGCAGCCCGATTCCGGCGTCGTGTCCATCGACGGCGGGCTCGGGGTCATGGACCAGTTCGTCGGGCGGGGCGACGACGATCGCACGGTGCGCGACCTCCTCGTGCAGGTCGCACCGCCGCGGGTCCGGGCGGCGGCCGAGGCGGTGGACCGCGCCGAGCTCGCGCTCATGGAGGACGACGTCGAGGCCACACAGATGGCGTACGCCACGACGCTCGCCGAGTACGCCGACGCCGGCGGCTACGACCAGGAGGTGCTCTGGGACAGCTGCAGCGAGGCCGCGCTCGGCGTCCCGTACGACCGCGCGCAGTGGCGGACGCTCGGCACGCTCTCGGGAGGCGAGCAGAAACGGCTCGTCCTCGAGGCGCTGTTCCGCGGTCCGGAACAGGTGCTGCTCCTCGACGAGCCCGACAACTCCCTCGACGTCCCGACGAAGCGTTGGCTGGAGGGCATGCTCGCCGAGACCCGCAAGACCGTCCTCCTCGTCTCCCACGACCGCGAACTCCTGGCGCAGGCCGCTACCCGGATCATCACGCTCGAGGTCGGTGCCGCGGGGAGCACGACGTGGACGCACGGCGCGAGCTTCCGCAGCTATCACGAGGCCCGCGAGGCACGGCTCGACCGGCTGGACGAGCTCCGCCGACGCTGGGACGAGGATCGCGTGAAGCTGCGCGCACTCGTCCTGCGGCTCCGCGAGCAGGCCAAGTTCAACGACTCGATGGCCTCCCGTTACCGGGCCGCGCAGACCCGACTCGCGAAGTTCGAGGAGGTCGGTCCGCCGGAGGAGCGCCCGAAGGACCAGCAGGTCACGATGCGACTGCGCGGCGCCCGCACCGGCCGACGTGCGCTCGTGTGCTCCTCGCTCGAACTCACCGGACTCATGCAGCCCTTCGACGCGGAGATCTGGTTCGGCGAGCGCATCGGCGTGCTGGGGTCGAACGGTTCGGGCAAGTCCCATTTCCTCCGGCTGCTCGCCGGCGGTGGGACCGATCCGGATCCGGGCGCGGGTCATCTGGCGGCGGCCGGTGGCACCCTCGAGCCGGTGCTGCACCACGGTGTCGCGAAGCTGGGCGCCCGCGTGCAGCCGGGGTGGTTCGCGCAGTCGCATCGGCATCCGGAGCTCCTCGGCCGGACGCTGCTCGACATCCTGCATCGGGGTGACGAGCACCGGACGGGCCTGCCGCGGGAGGCCGCGAGCCGGGTGCTCGACCGCTACGGCCTCGCCGCCGCCGCGGAGCAGTCGTTCGAGTCGCTCTCCGGTGGCCAGCAGGCACGACTGCAGATCCTGCTCCTCGAGCTGTCGGGCGCGACGCTGCTCCTCCTCGACGAACCGACCGACAACCTCGACCTCGTCTCGGCGGAGGCGCTCGAGCAGGGGTTGGAAGGGTTCGAGGGCACGGTGATCGCCGTGACCCACGATCGCTGGTTCGCGAGAGGCTTCGACCGGTTCCTCGTCTTCGGCTCCGACGGTCGCGTCCAGACCTCCGACGAGCCCGTCTGGGAGGAGACGCGGGTCGACCGCGCCCGGTAGCCGGCGACTCGTGCAGGACCCCCCTGCATGAGTCGCGGGGTTGGTCAACCCACCGTCGTCCCAGGGTGCGTTGCCTACGCTTACCAGGACGAACCGATCCCGGAGGTGATGGTCCTGCAGTACAGCATCGCCATCGGGCGCGCTTCATACGACATCGATCCTGCCGTCGACGTGCAGGAGCTCATGACCGAGATCGAATCGGCCGTCCAGGCGGGCGGCCGCTTCGTGCGGGTTCCGCTCACCTCCGACCGCACGGTCAACGTCCTCGTCAGCCCAGGCCTCCTCATCAGCGTCGAGTCGTTCGCGCATCGGGCGCTCGAGATCGTGCCGTCCCTCGAGGCCGAGCCGCTGTCGGGTCTCGACGAATACGACGAGTTCGACGAGTTCTGAGTCGGCGCGAGCCGGCGGTCAGGAGCCGAGCGTCGTGCTCGGATACTCGCCGAAGCGGTTCGTGTACGAGGCGGAGAACCGTCCGAGGTGGGCGAAGCCCCACCGCTGCGCGATCTCAGCGACGGTGGCACGACCGGGATCGGACCTGCGGAGTTCCTCCTGCACGCGGTCGAGTCGCACGCGTCGCAGGTAGTCGATCGCGGTGATGTCGTGCTCGCGGCGGAATGCCGTCTGCAGACTCCGTTGGCTCATCCCGACTGCATCGGCCACGTCCTCGGTGCGGATGGGCAGGTGCGCGTTGGCGATCATGTACTCGACGGCGGCGCGGGTCTTGCCGCCCGACGGCAGTCCGATCTCGACCGGTGCGTGCAGCGCGGTGTGCGGGAACGTCTCCAAGAGGGCGATCGCCGCAGCACGGTTCGCCTCCGCGCGGAGGAGCGCCGGGCTGGCGTCGTCGTACACGACGCTCGCGACGGTGGTGACCGAGGCCGCCCAGCGTCGGAGCTGCTCGCCGCTCGGTCGCGCCGTCGTGTCGAACAGGATCGGACCGCTCGTGCCCTCGACCTCTCCCGCGACCCGTTCCAGGAACGACCCGTCGAAGTGCATGAGGTTCTGGCGGTAGTCGGTGAAGTCGAACTCGGCGAGCCGATCGTTCGCGAACATCGCGGGCCGGCCGTACTCGAGCTTGACCGGTGCGCCGGCCAGGTCGGTCGCACCCTCCCCGGCCGTCAACCACGACACGATGTACTCGCCCTGCGTGAGCACCGTCCCGGTGACGCGACCGGCGAACTGGGTGGCGCGCAGCGTCAGCTCGTCATCGCCGATCGCCGTGTACCGGAAGGTGAAGGCGGATGCCGTGGGTTCGATGACCATCTCGCCGGCGTTGTACGCGTCGGAGAACAGGTCTCGAGCCTCATCGACATCGCGACCTGCGACCTCGGACCGCTCAGCGGGCCCACCGTGTTCGCTCATCGTTCATAGAATCTCACGCCGTTCCCGAACTGTCACCTTCAGCGAGGCGTCCGGCGGCAGAGCAGTCCACAGCTTGTCAGGCGGTCCCTTGCAGGAAGCCGTGTTCGGCCCCGAGGACACCGGTCAGCGCGGACGACGCCATCGGCGCGAAGCGTGGCAGCATCGTCGTCTCGTGCACGGCGGTCGGGCGCTCCGACCAGATCGTCAGCACCGTCAGCCCACCCTCGGCGCGAAGTGACCAGGCGACGA
This sequence comes from Plantibacter sp. Leaf1, assembly GCF_001421315.1. Classification (NCBI taxonomy): domain Bacteria; kingdom Bacillati; phylum Actinomycetota; class Actinomycetes; order Micrococcales; family Microbacteriaceae; genus Plantibacter; species Plantibacter sp. Leaf1. The sequence continues at coordinate 2,215,775 of NZ_LMJX01000002.1, forward strand.
TGTATCTCGTCAGGACGCGGACGGTATCGCCGCCGACATCGAGTGCGATGGCGGACCGGCTGAGGGACAGACCACCCGCGACGTCGGCGCCGGAGTGGGAGGTCTCGAAGACGACGTCGGTGCGGTCGAGCAGTCGCCCGACGGTGCGCGCATCGTCCAACTCGAAGAAGTCGGGCGCGCCAGGGATCGAGATCGGCATGGTCCCACCCCCAACTGGTGTGTCATGGACGCCCGACGGCCGGAGCTCGTCGTGGCGGTGTTCGATCCGCGGTCGCGGAGCCGCGTGCCTAGGCTGCGGACTCGACGCGCTTGGTGGCGCCGGCGGCAGGCTCGGGTACGACGCGCATGCCCTTCGCGCTGTTGGCCTGCTCGAGGAGCGCGGCGAGCCATTCCCGGTTGAGCTCCGGTGCACGGCTGCCGTAGAAGGAGAACTGGAGGGGGATCATCGGGTTCAGCCACAGCGACTGACGACCCGTCCCACGACCGGGGACGGCTTCAAGGTGGAAGGCGAAGCTCTCGTTGCGGCGGAACTTCGTGAAGATCACCGTCTGCAGGTGCGCGAGGAGCCGGTCTTCGATCTCGTGCGGAGTCGGAGGGGTTCCGTAGAGGAGGTTTCCCATGAGCGCGCCATCCCTTCTGTTTCGGGACCGAGGTGATTCCCGGTGCCGGGGATAACGCTAGATGTTCTAGTAATACCGCGCTCGGAACTATCCGAATTGCGCCAGGGGCATTCGGATAGCCGTCCGCCGCTCAGCCGACACCTAGCTGCCGAAGGCCCAGGCCTCGCGGTCTCCGCGCAGTCTGGCGGCGAGCGCCGTCGCCTGTTCATCGGTGAGTGAGGCGACGTAGTCGAGGATCCCGCGGGCCCGGCCGAGGCGTCCGAGGGCGCTCGGCTCGGCCAGTGGGCGTCCGGTCTCCGGGTCGTCGGGCAGCCAGTCCGGGTTGTCGGCTCGCAGGCGGAAGTAGCCGTCGGTGGCCAGTTCGACGAAGTCGAGGAGCTTCTGCGGCGCACGCGGGCCGTCGCGGGGATCGTCGAGCCAGCGGTCGAGTTCACTGACGAGGACGTCGAGGACGCGCGACTGTCCTCGCTGGTAGGTGGCGAAGTCGGGTCGGTCGATGACGAAGCGCGTGTGGACGAACTTGAGCACGGTGACGTCGTGCCAGGCCTCGGGCAGGAGCGCCACGTGACCGGAGCGCACGTTGGGCTCCTCGACGACGAGGACGGACCGTTGCAGGCGGCCGATCCAGGAGGAGACGAACGACTCGATGGCGCGCTCGGTGCGGCTCGAACCGTCGAAGGGGACGGCGAGGAGCCCTTCGACGAGTTCGGTCGCGACCCGCTGCACGGAGGCGCGGAAGTGCTCGTCGCTCGCGATCCACGGGTCGCGGGAGACGATCCGCCGTCGCAACAGTTCGAGCGAGTGGCCGGGTGCCCGGTTCCACAGCTCGTCGGCGTCGAGTGCTGCGAGGGCGCGCTGATCCCGGAGGAAGGTGCGGAACTCGACGGCGACGGCCGCCTGCTGGAGCACGCCGGCCCGGTAGAAGTCGTCGAGGTCGTGCAGGGAGTAGGCGATGTCGTCGGCCACGTCCATCACGGAGCATTCGACGGTCTGCTGCCAGGGCGTGATCGCCGTGAACGCACCGCGGGCGTCGAGCATGTCGTCGAGGTCGAGCGTGTACGCGGAGAACTTCGGTGGCGCCGTCTCCCAGCGACTCGCGGTCGAGCCGCGCGGCATCCGGGTGGGGTCCGCCGGGTCGAGGTCGGGGCGGTGGACGGTGCGGCCCCACGGGTACTTGAGCACGGCGGCGCGGGAGGCGGCGGTGAGGTTGAGGCCCTCCTTCACCGTCTCGCACACGTCGAGCGCGGAGAGGATGCGGAACGACTGCGCGTTGCCCTCGAAGCCCTCGGCGAGCCCGAGGCGCTCCCGTGCGAGGCGGTCGAGGACCTGCTCGCCGAGGTGGCCGAACGGCGGGTGGCCGAGGTCGTGGGCGCTGGCGGCTGCCTGCACGACGACGGGGTCGCAGCCGCCGAGGCGCTCGACGATCGCGGCCTGCGCCGGGTCCGTCGTCGTCAGTTGCATCGCGATGGCCCGGGCGACGGCGGTGACCTTGATCGAGTGCGTGAGCCGGTTGTGGACCACCTGGCCGACGCCGGACGGCGACACGACCTGCGTCACGGCCGACAGCCGGGCGAAGTACGGGGAGAAGCGGATCCGTTCGAGGTCGACCCGGTACTCCGGGTACTCCTCGCCGGTCGCGAACCGGTCCACAGGCTCGGGGATGAGGCGCCGTCGCCGCTGGTCGTCGTCCATCCCCTCACCCTATTGCGCACTCGATGGAAGACTGCAGGGATGCATCCGATCGATCGTCTCCGTGCCGAGGTCGCCACCCACGCGTCGAACACTTGGGCGAGGGAGCTCGGGTGGGAGCCGCTCTTCGTCGCGTCCCCCGAGGCTCGGGTGCTCATCATCAGTCAGGCGCCGGGACGGCTGGCGCAGGAGTCCGGCATCCCCTGGAACGACCCGAGTGGTGTCCTGCTCCGCTCATGGATGGGTGTGACGCCCGAGGAGTTCTACGACCCGGCGAACGTGGCGATCGTGCCGATGGACTTCTACTTCCCGGGCAAGGGGACGAGTGGCGACCTGCCGCCGCGCCGCGACTTCGCGGCTCGCTGGCATCCGCGGGTGCTCGAGCAATTGACCGAGGTGCGCCTCACGATCCTCATCGGCGCCTACGCGCAGCGCGCCTACCTCGGTCCGCGGGCCGGGCGCACCCTCACGGAGAACGTCCGGGCAGCGGAGTCGCACCTCCCGTTCTTCCCGATCGTGCACCCGTCGCCGCTCGCGCGCGGTTGGCGTACGAAGAACCCGTGGTTCCAGGAGGAGACGGTGCCGCTGCTCTCCGCGCAGGTGCGGAAGGCGCTGGCGGGGTGAGGCGGCATAGGCTGACGAGGATGCCGGGACGCCGGCGTCCGACCGACTGACGAGGGGTGAGCCGTGAGTGATGACCAGCGTGCGGGCGACGAAGAGCGGCCGACCGTGCAACCGCCGTCGGGGTCGAGCTCCGGCGAAACGCCTGCCAAGCCGGATGATGCTTCCTGGCTCACCGAGCAGGAGGGACCGGTCACCGGTCGAGCGGCCGGCATCGGGATCACCCTGCTCCTGTTCGCGCTGCTGGTGGTGAGCTGGTTCGTCCAACTGTCGTTCGCCCTGCAGGGCGAGTTCGGGCCATCCGAGGACCGACTGAGCGGTGGCGGGATGCTCGGCGGGTTCATCCTCGGCGCGGTGATCGCGATCGCTCCGCCCGTCGTCACGCTCGTCCTCCAGGCGAAGGTCCACAAGCGGACCCCTCGGTACTCGATCATCGCCGCCATCGGCGCGATCTCCGTGCTCGTCATCGCCGTGCCGGTCAACGCCGTGGTCGTGGGCCTCCAAGCCGTCAGCCTCGCGAGCGGCCGGTAGCCGGCACGCGCCCCCGCCGTCGCTTACGCTCCTCACATGTCGATCGCCAGCAGACGGAGCCTCGCGAGCGGAGCGGCGGTCGCCCTCGTCCTCGCCCTGGTCGGCTGCACTCCGACCGGCTCCCCCTCCGAGCGGGAGACGGTCATCGACCTCCTGGAGCACGATTGGCAGCACGTGCCCGGCATCGTCGCAGACGGCGATGAGCTGCGGGTGACCGCGACGGGACGGACCATCGTCGAACAGGACGGCGGTGGAGGCCAACCGAACCCGCCGGTCAATCTCGCGGGCGTGCACCTCGATGCCCCGGACGACTTCACCCTCAGGACGTCGTTCACGGACGTGACCGCGGACGCCACCCTGGCCGTCCTCGCCCGCCCGCCCATCGTCGCCGACGAGTTCCTGATCCAGCCCGCGGGGCTCACGCTCACGCTCCGCGGCGACGATCTCCGCATCGCGGTCTTCGACGGCTCCGCACCGGAGGACGTGACCGACCCTGCGCCGGTGGAGGACGAGGAGGTGACGCTCGCCGACCCCGGGGCGGAACTCTCCGTACATCGTTCCGGCGACCGACTCGAGATCGCGAGCGACGGTGAGACGCTGTCGTCGTTCCCCCTCGGCGGGGTCTTCGACTCCGGCGGACTCTGGTTGGGGTTCTCGAGCGAGGAGGGGTCCTTCACGGTCGGTTCGCTGACCGCCACGGCACCGGCCGGTGCCGCACTGGTCGCCGCAGGTCCTGCCGTGGGCGAGGCGGAACGATCTCCGGAGGGGCTGCAGGCGCTCGCCTCCCGCGCTCGACCGGGCTTCCTGATCGGCGCGGCGGCGGCACTCGGTCCGCTCGTCTCGGACGCGGCGTACGCGGAGAACCTCGTGGGGAACGTCGGCCTCATCACCCCGGAGAACGCGATGAAGCCGCAAGCACTCTCCCCCAGGCAGGGTGAGTACCACTTCGAGGAGGCCGACGCGCTCCTCGACCTCGCAGCGAAGTCCGGGATCGCGGTGCACGGCCACACCATCGCGTTCACCGAGGCGATGCCCGGCTGGATGCGCGACCTGCCCGCCGACTCCGAGTCGCAGCGTCAGGCGAGCGCCGCGGTCCTGCTCGACTACGTGCACACCGTGGTCTCGCACTTCCGCGGCCGGCTCGATTCGCTCGACGTCGTGAACGAACCGTTCGACGTCGATCAGGGCACGAGCTTGCAGGAGAACGTCTGGTACCGCGTCTTCGGGCCGTCGTATCCGGTGGTGGTCTCGACCGCGGTCTACGACGCGGACCCGGACGTCGAGCAGTTCATCAACGAGAACGGCGCCGATGTGCCGGGTCCCCGGCAGGACGCCCTGCTGCAGCTCGCCCTCGACACGAACGCGCAGGGTGGCCATATTGACGGCGTCGGCCTGCAAGCCCACGTCTACGACCTCGACACCGATGCACTCTCAGCGGAGGACCTCGCGACGACGTTCGACACCTTCGCGGATGCGGGGCTCGTCGTCCGCATCTCCGAGAACGACGTCCCGGACGACGAGGGTGAGGACGTCCAGGCGGAGCAGTACGCCACCGTCCTCGCGGCGTGCCTCGGCTCGGACGCCTGCGTGTCGTACACGAGCTGGGGCGTGGACGACGCCTACGACTGGTTCATCGACGACGACGGCGCTCTGCAGCAGGGCCACGACCTCCTGTTCGACGACGGCGAGCCGACGCCAGCCTACGACGCGCTACGGCGCTTCCTCGCGGGCTGAGGAGCGAACCGCGATCGGGCAGTATGACGGAAAGCGGCCCGACTCGGGGCAATGAACGCCGCGACGCGTGCTACTCGCCGAGCTCCCAGAGTTCGATGGGGAGCCCCTCCGGGTCGTGTAGACGGACGAACCGGCCGTAGTCCGACTCCCATTCGGTCCGACGCTCGACGTCGATCCCGGCGCCTTCCAGCTGCGCAATCAGAGCGTCCAAGCCTGTGACGCGGAGGTTGAGCATGAACGGCTGGTCGTCATCGAAGTACTCGCTCGTTGTCGAGAACGGAGCAAAGACGGTCGCGCCGGCCTCCTGCATCCAGACGGCACCTTCGCCCTCGGCGCCGGCTTCGATGCCGAGATGCTCTCGGTACCACGCCGCGCGCGCTGATGGATCACGACTGCGGAAGAACAACCCGCCGATGCCGACCACTCCCATGCAGTGAGTGTATCGATGCGCCCGCTCCACGAAGGAGTCATCAGGTGGCAGAACACACACCGTCCCGGGCTCAGAGCTCGGAGCTCATCGGGTTGGCGCTCCTCGTCCCGTTCGGCTTGTGGCTCGGGTATCGAGGCGTGAAGGGGCTGCGTCGCTCAGCCTCCCGAGCCGACGGCCAGGCGGCCGACCGCTCGTGCGGACGGCCGCCCGATCCCGCCGGGGTGGTCGGAGACGGATCGACCGATCCGTCGGGCTAGGCGCTGCGGTCGTTCGTCGCGAGCCAGCTCGTGATGGCGTCGGCGACGAGGTCGAGGTCGGATTCGAGGAGGAAGTGTCCGCCGTCGACGAGTTCGATGCGAGCGTGCGGGGCGTCGCGCGTGAACGCCGTGGCGCCGGCGGCGGCGAAGATCTCGTCGTTCCGCCCCCAGATCGCGAGCACCGGCACCTGCGAGGTGCGGAGCCACTCGTGCACCGCCGGGTACAGCTCGCGGTTGGTCGTGTAGTCGCGGAACAGCGCCAGCTGCACGTCGTCCTGGCCCGGTCGGGCGAGGAGCGCGAGGTCATGCTCCCAGGCGTCGGGGTCGACGGTCGTCGGATCCGGCACGCCGTGCGTGTACTGCCATTCGACGGCTTCCCGGCCGAGGGCGGGACGGAGTGCGTCGCGCGTCTCGGTGGTGCGTTCGGCGGCGTCGGCCCAGATCGGGTCCCAGAAGCCGGGCACGAAGCCCTCTTCGTAGGCGTTGCCGTTCTGGGAGATGACGCCGACGACGGCAGCGGGGTCGGCGAGCGCCAGACGCCAGCCGACCGGCGCGCCGTAGTCCTGGACGTAGATCGTGTACTGCGTCACGCCGATGGTCGAGAGGAACCGGCCGGTCACGCCGGCGAGGGCCGCGAAGGTGTACTCGAACTCGTCGACCGAGGGGGCGGCGGAGCGACCGAAGCCGATGTGGTCCGGAGCGATGACACGGTAGCGGTCGGCCAGTGCCGGGATGAGGTGGCGGAACATGTGGGAGCTGCTCGGGTACCCGTGCAGGAGCAGGAGCACGGGGGCGTCGGCCGGGCCGGCTTCGCGGTAGAAGACGTCGAGCCCATCGACGGAGACGGTGCGGTGGTGGACGGTGACCATTGCTAACCCCTTTAGATTGTTTTACTGGTTAGCCAGACGGTAGCATGGATTCATGGCGCCACACGGCGCGAGAACGGAGAACGATGCTTCGCGACGAGGAGCTGCTGCTGAACGTGCTGAACAGCGCGCCGGTCATCGAGGGTGCCCCGACGGACCGTCTCGAGGGTGCAGCCGGGCGAGACCTCGCGCGCAGCTGGGGTGGCACCGGGTCCGCGGACGAGGTGGCCCGCCTTCGGCGTGCGAGGCAGGCGCTCCAGGCCGTCGTCCGCGGCGAGGACGGCGGGGCGACCCGAGAGCTCGCAGGCATCCTCGGGGATGCGGTTCGGACGCCGCGCGTCACGCCCGGCGGCGTGGTCTGGGAGCTGCAGGTCCCCGAAGACGACCGCCTCGTGGCGGGCGTCGTGTTGGCGTGGTCGAGCGTCGTCGCGGAGTTCCCCGGGCGCCTTCGCCCGTGCGCGAACGACGAATGCAGCCTGTTCCTCGTCGACCACAGTCGCCCCGGAACCGCGAAGTGGTGCTCGATGGCGGTGTGCGGCAACCGGATGAAGGCACGCACCCACGCGCGACGCGCTCAGAACTGAACGCTTGACTCTGACACCGTGTGAGGAGGGAGAACTGAGACATGTTGTCCATCGGAGCGTTCGCGCAGATCGGCCAGGTGACCCACCGGATGCTCCGGCATTGGGACACCGCAGGTCTGCTCGTGCCTGCCCATGTGGATGAGTCCAGCGGCTACCGCTCGTACGATCCTTCGCAGTTGGAACGACTGCACCGGATCGTGGCGCTTCGCCATCTCGGCTTCGGTCTTGAAGACATCGCCCTGATCCTCGACCAAGGGGTGGATGCCGCGCGCATCGCCCGGTTGTTGCAGGTGCGTCGAGCCGAGGTCGAACGCGAGCACCGCATCGCGGCCGCACGACTCATCGATGTGGAACGGCGGCTCCACCTCATCGAAAGAGAGCATCACATGTCGGAGATCGAGATCATCGAGAAGCCCCTGCCCGCCGTTCGCCTGGCCGCCCGTCGTGGCGTCGTCCCCTCACAGCCGGACATCGCGGACTTCGTCGGCCCCTCGTTCGACGCGGTCGCGTCCATCATCGGCGACGAGAGCGGTTCGCTGACCACGCCGATCGCGCAATACCACGCGAGCGAGGACGGCACCGAGGTCGTCGTCGGCTACGCCTACAACGGCGCGCCCCGTGACGGTTTCGAGGTCGTCGAGCTGCCGGCCGAGAGCCTGGCGATCTGTGGCATCCACCTCGGGTCGATGGACCGCATCGCCGAGAGCTGGCAGTCCATCCACGCCGAGATCCTCGCCCGGGGCTTCGTGCCGGCGGGGCCCTGCCGCGAGCTCTACGTGCGGGCGGTGTCGGAGGATCAGTCCGACTGGGTCACCGAACTGCAGCAGCCGATCGCTGCGGCACCCGCGTCCTGACCTCGAGCGGAAGGCGGCGGGATGAGGTCGATCCCGCCGCCCCCGCTTGGTCGGGGTGGAGCTGGCCGTGCGCGCCCTCGACCGAGGTGGCCGGCCGCCGAGGATTCGGTTCAGACGCCTTGCTTGTTCCGGCGCCTCCGGCGGAGCGCCCATTCCAGTGCGCAGAGCAGGGCGGCATCGGCGACGCCGACCACAACGCCGAGGAAGGCGTTGTGGGAACTGAACCCGACGCACATCCCGACGAACATCGCCGAGGCGAGAATGAGCGGTACAGCGAGGTTGACTTCTCGTGGTTTGCGGGGAGTCGTCATGGGGAGACCCTAACGGTGCGCTCGACCACGCGCACGGAACGACCGCACGATCGGACGGCGTACGGTGTCGCCTGCCCCGGTCGCTACGGGGTCGCCTCGGTGCTGCGGGACAGCAGGACATAAGGCGCTCGTCCAGCGTGGTCGGCAACCGTCTGACGCGGCTCGAACCCGACGGCTCGCCAGAACCGGACGCCGCGCTCGTTCCGGACCTCCGGGTCGACGGTGAGCCGAGCGATGTTCCTGGCTCGCGCGCGGGAGAGCATGGCCTCGACCACCTGTCGACCGGTGCCTTGGCCTCTCGCGGAGGGCGACAGGATGAGGTCGACCCCGGCACCCTCCGCTCCGTCGGTGTGGAGCTGGACGAGTCCGACCGCGTCGTCGTCGACCAGGACGAGGAAGCACTCGACATCGGGAAGTCGTGCGCCAAGGTACTTGGCGCGGATGAGCTCGTCGGACAGCCGTCCCGGTCCTCCCCAACCATGGAAGGAAGGATCATCGAACAGATGACGCAGTGCGTCGAAATCGTCCTCGGATGTGGGTTGCAGCCTCATCGAAGACAGTCTGCCCTGGTGGCCGGTCGTCGTCTATGTCAGCGATCGATGAGGGCAGCTGGTCAGAACCCGAACGTGAGGAGCGCTGACCTGTGCCCCTCGCGCAGGGCGTCCAATGCAAGCCGCTCGTGAGCGGGCAGGTCGACCGGCAGATCGTCGAGGCGGAACCACGCCAGTTCTGCGCACTTGATCGGTTCTCGGATCAGTGGTTCACCACCCCAGACATCGCAGACGAAGAACCAGTCGACGCGCTGTTCCATCGGGTTCTCCGTACCATCGGTACGCTGCATGACCACCACAGCCGAGAGCGCCTCGAGTGCCACCTCGACGCCGAGCTCTTCCCTCGCCTCACGGATTGCGGCAGACGCCGCAGTTTCACCGAGCTCGACATGACCGGCGGCACCCGCTGACCAACAATCGTCCATGTACCCGGTGTTCTGCCGTCGCTGCAGCAGGACTGATCGATCGCGGCGCAGGAAGACATACGACGCGGGAACAATGGAGAAGTGGCTCATGAGTAGTCACACCATATGCCGCTGACCGGAGCACGAACCGTTCAGGAAGATGCCGAAGGTGTCCGAAGCCATGACCCAACGCTAGGCGTCGATACGCTCCGACGCACCGGGCAGCATCGTCGGAGCGGTCGCTCAGGTCGTGCGAGCCGGCGGAGCACTCGGTACGGCCGAGGCCAGGGCGACGGCTCGGACGACCACGGCGAGGGTCTCGCAGGCCCGGGCGGTCGACATCGACCCTGACAGGGCACTCCGGGCGAGGGCATCGCCCGCGCCGACGATGGCGCTCAACGGCGCCGGGTCGAGCGGGCCGGTGAAGGGCTCCAGCGCCTCACGACAGATCTCGAGGTACGCCTGCTCCGCCTCCGACCGGAGCGCACTCAACGTCGCCGAGCCGCTGAGTGCCGACACCACGGCCGCGAGCTCGATCCCCTCGGCGATGCAGCAGCCGATGTAGGCCTCTGCGACCAGGGCCGACACCGCGGCGAGGTCGCGCGGCGCCCGAGCGAGCGCCTCCAGCAAGGCGTCCCGCTGGTGAGCCTCGAACGCACGGTACGCCTCCGACAGCAGACCCGAACGGTCTCCGAAGTGATCGTAGGCCACCGGCTTCGTCACCCCCGCGTGCGCGGCCACCCGCGCCAGCGTCACGTCGTCCATGTCGTGCGTGCGGACGAGATCGCGGAAGGCGTCGAGCAACTGGGCGTGACGGTCATCCCAGGAGAGACGACGCCTCGAGGTCGACGCGCCGTCGGTCGTGGTGGATCCCATCCGTCGATACTACCTACCGACAGTAAGTTACTAATGGTAGGTTGATCGACAATGGAAGGACCACCCATGACGTCACCCACCACCCCAGCCACCGCCACGAGCGAAGAACCGCTGCCGCGGGTCTTCATCTTCGGGATCTCGGGCCGGGTCGGTCGGCTCCTCGCGAGCCGCCTCCGCACGCGAGGGATGACCGTCTCGGGCCTCACGAGGTCGACGCAGCAGGCCGAGGCCCTCCATGCCGACGGCGTGACGACGGTCTCGGGCGAGCTCGCTCTCGCTACCACGCAGGAGATCGCGGCGATGGTCTCGGGCTTCGACGTCGTCGTCTTCACTGCCGGCTCGAACGCCGGACACCCGGACGTGACGGACGCCATCGACGACGCCGCCCTCACCCGCGTGTCGGAGGCGCTCAGCGGCACGCAGACTCGCCTGATCCTGCTCTCCGTCCTGCCCGAAGCGTGGCGCGAGCGATCACTGAGCGACGAGGAGGAGCACTACTTCTCGGTTAAGAAGCGCGCCGAGGTGGTGCTCACCCGCGAACCGATCGACTGGGTCATCCTGCGACCATCCCTGCTGACCGACGACCCGGGTCGAGGGACGGTCGCCCTGGGGCCGGCCGAACTCCACGACGAGATCACCCGCGACGACGTGGCGGCCGTCCTCGAAGCGCTCGTCCTCGAGCCGACCATCAGCCGACGGATCCTCGAACTGAACGAAGGGCCGACCGCCGTCACCGAGGCGGTCGGCCGCGTCGCACGCTCCTACCAGGCGTAGGCCTCGGGCGCCTGGCCGCCCGGGCCGGGGAACAGCTCGTCGAGGGCGGTGAGGTCGTCCGCAGTCAAGTCGATCGACCCATGCGCGAATGTCACGAGGCGGCTTAGAGGGGTATGGAATCTAGCGGTCGCGGGTTCGGCGGTGCTCAGGCAAGGTAGTTGCCCCGAAACCGCTAGACACCACTAAAGAACTATCAATGGATGCCGCACGCACCTACTGTTGCTTTAGGCTCGTCGAAATCACCTAATGCAAAGGGGCAACATGGCGTTCAAGGGCACCATCACCGAGGGACAAGCGCCAGCGAACCCCGAGGATCTCTATATCGATTTGCCAAGACGGCGCGGTGCAGTCCCAGGCCTCTGGTCCCACCAAGTGGACCTGCTCCGCCTTTACATGGATGAGCACCAAGACACCTCCGATCTTGCGATCGAGCTGCCGACTGGGACCGGTAAGACCCTCACCGGCCTACTCCTAGCTGAGTGGGTGAGACGCCACACCGGCAAGCGCGTACTTTATGCATGCCCGACGAAACAACTCGTGAAACAAGTTCAAGCCACAGCTGACCGTGAAGGCGTCAAAGCGGTTACCCTCATCGGGTCGCACCAAAACTGGCCGATGCCGGATCAGACGGCTTTTGAGGCCGCGGAGAAAATCGCGATAGTTACGTACAGTACGATCTTCAACAGCAATCCACACGTTGAAGTATCGGACCTTATTATCTTTGACGACGCCCACGCCGGCGAACAGTATGTCGGCGAGTCCTACGCGATTGATATTAAACGCGGCAAAAATCGCACCGAGTACTTTGAGGTCCTCCAAGCCATCCGACCAGCCCTTGATGGGGTGTTCGCGAACCGGCTTGAGGAAGACTACCCAGACGCCAGCATCAACGAATCCGTTCGCCTCGTGGTGCCATCTATGACTGATGGAATGCTGGAACGACTGGACGCGACTCTGGCATCGCTAGATAAGTTCAAATTTGACCTCGCCGTTATCCGTTCAGGGCTCGCTGCTTGCCTAGCGTATGTGAGCTACGGCGGGATACTCATTCGGCCCGTCATCCCACCTACGAGCAACAATAAGATATTCGCCCGCGCCCGGCAGCGAATCTACCTGTCGGCGACGCTCGGTGTCGGCGGCGAAATAGAGCGCGCCTTCGGGCGAGAACAGATTTCTCGCCTACGCCTCCCTGACACCGCGCCGACGCCACGATCCGGCCGACGCTTCTTCGTCTTCCCCGAGCTGATGACCGGTGTTGACCCGGTCGAGGTCACTAAGCAGATCGTTGCCCGTGCTGGGAAAGCTCTCGTTCTTGGACCAGAGACTGGACGCGCCATCGAACTTGGCAAGAAACTGGCAGAGAAGGATTGGCCCGTTCTCGGCATCGATGAGGTCGCCGACGGAATGCAGCCGTTCGCTGACCTGGAGAAAGGTATCTGCGCCCTAGCGAGCCGCTATGACGGGATCGATCTCCCTGATGATGCATGCCGAGTCGTTGTCCTCGACGGCAAACCCGATCAGGACAGCCTGCAGGAGCGTTTCCTGTACGGCCGCGCAAAAGCCGGAGCCGCAATTGCTGAGCGCGTCCGAACACGTGTTGTGCAAGGTGCAGGCCGCGCCACCCGTCAACCGAACGACGCAGCCATAGTTGTCATCCTCGACCGAGGACTGACAAAGTACCTGCAGCAGCCAGAGACAATCAATGCCCTCGAACCTGATCTCCAAGCAGAAATCCAGTTCGGGAGACGGAACAGTACCGAGGTATCAGTCCAGGAGGTCCTCGGCAACGTTGACGCGTTCCTCGACCAAGGCGAAACCTGGCGTTCGGGGGCGGAGCCCCACATCGCCAAGGCACGCCGACAAGCTGTGCAGAACTTACCCGAGGGCAGCGACGCTCTTGGGAGGTCCGTGCAGTACGAAGTGGAAGCATGTGGGTTTGCGGCCACGAGCCAATGGGACAGAGCTGCCGCGAAAGCGCTGGAGGCAGCGCGAATCATCGGAAGCGGCGGGAACGCGACCCGGGGATACCGCGCTGTGTGGCTGTACCTAGCCGGCGTTTGGACTGAACTGCATGCTGCATCCGAACCGGGAGCACACGCTACCGCCGGGAGGCTGATCGGTCAGGCCGAAAATACCGCCGAAGGCACCTGGACACGCGAGATGCCGACGCTCGCAACTGTCGCTCCACATGGCCTCGCGCCAGCAGACGCGTCAGCGGTGACGAAAATCGTGAGTATTCTGAGCGCCGGAGTGAATGTCGGCAGGCACAACCGGCAAGCCGGCGAGATGCTGGCGGGCCTCAGCCAGCGAGACCCAGGAAAGTATGAGCCCGCCCTGACGGCGCTTGGCAAGCTGCTCGGCGCTGAGGCACAGAAGCCTCCTGCCAAGGGTCGATGTGATTCGACCTGGTGTTGGGAGAACCACCTGTGGTTGGCAATGGAGGCTAAGTCCGACCATGAACTTACCGGTGTGATTTCTCATAAGGAGGTCCGTCAAGCGAACGACCAACTTCAACTTCTCGCCTCCGACCGTGGCCACACCCCTCCGCCGCCTGGTAGCGCGACGATCATCATTTCTCCGAAGCCCGGCGTAGATATTGATGGTGTCAAAGGAGCACATACGGAGGTGCATCATGTGGGGCTGTTGGAGGTCGAGAGAGTTGCAAACGACACTGTGCAAGCCTGGAGCGAGATTCTCGCGGCAAAGGATGGCAGAACACCTGCCCAGCTCTCGGACCTGGTTGGCCAAACCATGGCGGGCCATGGCCTCCTGCCAACGCAGGTGAGCGAGACGCTCACATCTGACCCGGTGGCAGCTGACTAGCACCGCTAAATGTAGGGGTGTTGCGAACCTCGTCAGGCTCGCAACACCTCTCGAAACGCGTTCGCTTTCGCGTACAAACCGCTGGCAATGGGCGCCGACCTCCAGGCGGTGCCCCTGCCGTGGCCTCGATGCTGATGACGATGGTAGCTTCACCCGCAAGTGAACCAGGACACCTACCACAAAGGCGTCGTCTGCTCCTCGTGAGGCCATGACTTTCGTCATTGCTGCGACGCGTCAGCGAACGTCAACCCGAGTGCACAATTCCACCCAACGGTTCCACTCGCGAATCGCACGGCCGGCGTGATGCCCACTCCGAGCTCGGGCTCGCGAAAGGCGCTCCCGTGGCGCCCGCCGACAAACGCACCAGAACTCCAATGCATGCGAGCGGTTCGGCCTTCTCGCGTCGTTCAGCATCGATGTCTTCCACCAGCTAGCCCGCATCGCTGTGGTGCGAGTCCGGGAACGCCTAAACACCCCTTCGGATGAAGCCGCCGCGTCGCACGCTCCTACCAGGCGTAGGCCTCGGGCGCCTGGCCGCCCGGGCCAGGGAACAGCTCGTCGAGGGCGGTGAGGTCGTCCGCGCTGAGCTCGATGTCGACCGCTGCGACGGCGGACTCCAGCTGCTCGACCGTGCGCGGTCCGATGATCGGGCCGGTGACGCCAGGCTGGTGCAGGAGCCACGCGAGACCGAGCGACGCCGAGGTCCAGCCACGCTCGGCGGCGAAGCGGTCGTAGGCCTCGAGCCGGTCCTGCTGCTTGGCGCGAGCCTCCGTGATGCGGGCCTCGCCGGATCGTGCGCCCTTGTCGGACGAGCCACCGCTCAGCAGACCACCCGACAGCGGCGACCAGGGCAGGATGCCGAGGCCGTAGTGCTGCGCCGCCGGGATGACCTCGAGTTCGATGGAACGCTGCGCGAGGTTGTAGAGCGACTGCTCGCTGACGAGACCGAGGAAGTGCCGCTGCTGCGCGACCTCGTTCGCCTGCGCGATGTTCCAGGCGGCGAAGTTCGAGCTGCCCGTGTAGACGACCTCGCCGCGCGCGACGAGCACCTCCATCGCCTGCCACAGCTCCTGCCACGAGATGTGCCGGTCGATGTGGTGGAACTGGTAGAGGTCGATCCGGTCGGTCTGCAGGCGCTCGAGGGAACCGATGGCCTCCCGGCGCACCTGCCACGCCGACGCACCGCGGGCGTTCACGACGTCCGAGCCGTCGTCGTTCGGCGCGACCATCGGCGAGTGCACCTTCGTGGCGAGCACGATGTCGTCGCGCACGCCCGGCCGGGCCGCGAACCACCGACCGATGATCTCCTCCGTCGCCCCACGGCCCGCGCTGCCGCCGTAGGCGTTGGCGGTGTCGAAGAAGTTGACGCCGAGCTCGAGCGCCCGGTCCATGATCGCGAACGAGTCCTCCTCGCTCGTGCGGTCACCGAAGTTCATGGTGCCGAGCACGATCCGGGAGACCGACGTCCCCGTGCGTCCGAGGTGCGTGTACTTCATGGGTGAGCCCTTCTCGTCGTCGAACGGGGCCGCTGACCGGCACCGCGACGAGTGTCGCACCGACGCCGCGCGCCGTACACCGGCTCGACAGCCCGACCCGGACCGGCTACAGCGCTATCCGGTGTCCGACGGGTAGCGTGGGCGGATGCTCAGCCTCACCGACGTCTGGCCGCTGTTCGGCCTCGAGATCCGCACGCCCCGCCTCGTGCTGCGCCAGGTCCGCGACGAGGACCTCCCCGGCCTCGTGGACGCCGCCCTCGCCGGCATCCACGACCCGGACGTCATGCCGTTCTCCACGCCCTGGACCGACCAGCCGCGCGAGCAGCTCATGCGTGAGACCGCCAAGCACCTCTGGACGCAGCGGGCCGGCGTGGCCCCGGCGTCCTGGACGCTCAACCTCGCGATCCTCCTCGACGGCGTGCCGATCGGCCTGCAGGACGTCGGTGCCCGCGACTTCGCCGTCACCCGCTCAGTCGGCAGTGGTTCCTGGCTCACGCAGTCGCAGCAGGGCAAGGGACTCGGGGTCGAGATGCGAGCGGGCATGCTCCAGTTCGCGTTCGACCACCTCGGCGCGCACGTCGCAGTGTCCGACGCGGCCGTCTGGAACGGCGCCTCGCTCGGCGTCTCGCGTCGACTCGGCTACCGCGACAACGGTGTGCTCCGGTTCGTCGGGCGTCCGGGCGAGCTCGTCGAGTCGCAGGGTCTCCGGGTGACCCGCGAGGAGTTCGTGCGCCCCGATTGGACTGCGACGGTCACCGGTCTGGAGGCGGCACGGCCGATGCTCCTCGGCGAGGACTGATCGCCCTCCGCGAACGTCGGGGCCCTGCGGCGGGTGCATCTATCCAACAGATGTACGTTTGAAGGACTGTCGCTGATGCGACGGGCACGGTGTCCGCCGGAGCGACAGGCTCCTGGAAAGGTCACACCATGAATCGCTTCTCCGACCGCGTCGTCCTCATCACCGGCGGTGGCTCCGGCCTCGGACGTGCAGCAGCCGTCCGACTCGCAGCAGAAGGCGCCAAGCTCTCCCTCGTCGACATCTCCGAGGCCGGCCTCGCCGCGACCGTCGAGGCGGTCACCCAGGCGACCCCCGACGCCGAGATCATCACGACGATCGCCGACGTCTCGAAGGAGGAGGACGTCGACCGCTACGTCACCGAGACGACGTCGCGCTTCGGCCGCATCGACGGCTTCTTCAACAACGCCGGCATCGAGGGCAAGCAGAACCTCACCGAGGACTTCACCGCCGCCGAGTTCGACAAGGTCGTGTCCATCAACCTGCGCGGCGTCTTCCTCGGACTCGAGAAGGTGTTGAAGGTCATGCGCGAGCAGGGTTCCGGCATGGTCGTCAACACGGCGAGCGTCGGCGGCATCCGCGGCATCGGCAACCAGTCCGGCTATGCGGCTGCGAAGCACGGCGTCGTCGGTCTCACGCGCAACTCCGCGATCGAGTACGGCCAGTACGGCATCCGCATCAACGCGATCGCCCCCGGCGCGATCTGGACGCCGATGGTCGAGAACTCGATGAAGCAGCTCAACGCCGACGACCCGCGCGGCGCTGCCGAGGAGTTCATCCAGACGAACCCCACCAAGCGGTACGGCGAAGCCCCCGAGATCGCCTCGGTCGTCGCCTTCCTGCTGAGCGACGACGCGAGCTACGTCAACGCCACGGTGGTCCCGATCGACGGCGGTCAGTCCTACAAGTACTGACCGGCAGCGGTCACGATCGGGCGAGCTGCGAGCCCGACACCGGTTCGGACACCGTCGCTGCTGGTCGCCGGTCCAGATGGACCCCGGCGATCATGCAGCGGACGGAACCGCCGGCGAGCTCGATCGTCGGGACGTCCAGCGGGAGGATCCGGCAGCTGCGCTCGATGACCGCCAGCTGGTCCGCGCGGAGGCTCTGGACGGCCCGGCTCGAGATCGCCAGGAGCCGCTCCCCCGACGCCGACCGCAACTCGATCGCATTGCCCGCGAAATCGCAGACCTGCCCGTAGTCGAGGTCGACGATCGTGCGCCCGTGGGCGGTCAAGCGTTCGACGACCTGCTCCCGACGCGCGGGCGAGGCGATGAGGTCGAGTCCCACGAGCGCGAACTCGGTCGCCACGCCCATCATGACGTTGGTGTGGTAGATCGGGACCCCGTGCGGGTCGACGGCGTCGAAGACGAGCGGTTCGTAGCCGAAGTTGGTGCAGAAGCGCTCGAGCGCGATCGGATCGGCCCGGTGCGAGCGGGCGACGAACGCCACCCGCGCAGCGTGGTCGAGCACCATCGCACCGGTGCCCTCCAGGAACACCTCGTCGAGTTCGAGGCCCGAGTAGTCGATGACGTCCTGCACGCGGTACTCGCGCTTCAACATCTCGACGATGTCCCAGCGACGCTCACGACGACGGTTGACCGCGTACATCGGGTAGACGGCGAGATGCCCGCCGGCGTGTGTCGACAGCCAGTTGTTGGGGAACACGCTGTCGGGTCGGTCGGGGTCGTCGTCGTCGAAGAGGTGCACCCGCACACCCGCGGCGTCGAGCGCATGCGCGACCCGGGTGACCTCGTCGAACGCGGCGTGCGCCACCCCGACGGCCGCAGCCGAGGGGACGCCCTCCGCGACCTGGAACACGTTGTCGGCCGCGGTCAGCGGGTTCGGCGTGAAGCGATGCGGTCTGATGAGGACGACCGCCGACGGCGCCTGCACGGACATGTCGGACTCAGCCGACCGGTGAGAGCGCGCCGACGAGGCCGAACAGGTCCTTCGGGTCGTCGGGGGCCGCGACGAGGTCGATCTCCTCGAAGTACTCGCTGCCATCGACGGCGTCGTTGAGGAACCGCAGCGCCGTGAAGTCCTCGATCGCGAAGCCGACGGAGTCGAACAGGGTGATCTGCTCCCGCGAGGTGCGGCCGGGGACGGCGCCCGTGAGCACCTGCCAGAACTCGATCACCGGGAAGTCGGGGGCCATCTGCTGGATCTCGCCCTCGATGCGGGTCTGCGGCGGGAACTCGACGAACACGTCGGCGCGGTCGAGGATCGACGCCTCGAGCTCCGTCTTGCCGGGGCAGTCGCCACCGATGGCGTTGAGGTGCACACCGGGCTCGACGAGGTCGTTCGTGAGCACCGTCGCGAGGGCCTTGTCGGCCGTGCAGGTCGTGATGATGTCCGCCCCGGCCACGGCGTCCGCGGCGCTCGTCCCGATGACGACCTCGAAGCCGAGCGGCTCCAGATTGCGCGCGAACTTGTCCATCGCGAGCGGGTCGACGTCCCAGATGCGCACGGTGCTGATGCCCAGCGCGGCCCGCATGCCGAGGGCCTGGAACTCGGCCTGGCTGCCTGCGCCGATGAGCGCGTGGACGGTGGAGTCCGGTCGGGCGAGGTGCTTGGCGACCATGCCGGACGTCGCGGCGGTGCGGAGGGCCGTGAGGAGGGTCATCTCCGCGAGGAAGGTCGGGTAGCCGTTGTGCACGTCCGCGAGGACGCCGAACGCGGTCACCGTCTGGTAGCCGCGCGCCGGGTTCGAGGGGTGGCCGTTCACGTACTTGAACGCGTAGGTCTCGTGGTCGCTCGTCGGCATGAGCTCGATGACGCCGAACGGCGTGTGGCTCGCGACGCGAGGGCTCTTGTCGAACGAGGGCCAGCGACGGAAGTCAGCCTCGAGGTAGCCGATCATGCCGGCGATGATGCGCTCGGGGCCTCGGTCGGCGGTCCAGCGGACCATGTTGCGGACATCGACGAAACGCGTCATGACGTTCCCTTCCAGACGGAGTCGGGCTCGGAGCCGGCCGGAGCGGAGTGCTCCCGACTGCTTCGAGCCTAGGTTTCGTCGATCTGCACTCTCTACGCCACCTCTGCGCGATTTGTGCACAGGATATGCACAATGTGAGTAACGTCGTTGTACATTGTGTGCATGGCCGCACTCGACGATCTGGACCGACGGCTGTTGGCCGCGCTCCGAGCCGACGGCCGCGCATCGGTCGCGAGTCTGGCCAGATCGCTCGACGTCGCCAGGGCGACCGTGAACAGCCGCCTGGAACGACTCGTCTCCTCAGGCACCGTCGTCGGGTTCTCCGTCCGGGTGCGCGACGAACTCGACCCCGGCACCATCCGCGCGATCGCGTTCATCGAGGTCGAGGGCCGCACCACCGATCACGTCATCCGACAGTTGCGCGGCTTCCCCGAGATCAGCGCGCTCCACACGACCAACGGCGGCTGGGACCTCGTCGCGGAACTCCGCACCGAGACGCTGACCGACTTCGACCGCGTGCTCGGCGGGATCCGCCGCATCGAGGGCGTCGTCAACAGCGAGACGAGCCTCCTGCTGAGTTCCGTCCTGCGCTGACCCTAGAGGCGCGGGTCGATCGGCTCGGACTCCATGGCGAGGACGCCGAAGACCGCCTGGTGCACCCGCCAGGTCGGTTCGCCGGCGACGAACCGCTCCACCGCCTCCACACCGAGGGCGTACTCACGGAGCGCCATCGAACGCTTGTGTCCGATGTCCCGGTCCCGGAGCCGTGAGAGGTTCTCGGGCTCGGTGTAGTCGGGCCCGTAGATGATCCGCAGGTACTCGCGCCCGCGCACCTTGATACCGGGCTGCGCGAGCGACTTGCCGCCCCGGAGTAGGCCGGCCGTCGGCTTCACGACCATGCCCTCGCCACCCGCGCCGGTGAGCTCCTCCCACCAGGTGGTCGCAGCCTCCTCCGACGCCGGCGCTGTGAGGTCGACCTCGATCGACCGCGTCCGGCGGATGAGCTCGGGGTCGGCGTCAGCCAGCCGATCGGCGAGCGAGAGGTGCCAGGTGTGGTCGCGACCGAGGAGACTCGTCCCCGTGGACGCGAGGAGCTGGAACGGCGCGAGCTGCACCCCGTTCAGTCCGTCAGAGGGCGCCGTGTACGGCCGGTAGGCCGCGACGTACGCCTCGGCGTTCTCCGCCCGTCGACGCGTCCGGTCGAGCAGTCCGGTGACGTCGACGCCGGTCGCCGCAGCCTGCTCCAGCACGCGGACGGCCGCCGGGACCGCCGCGGTCGCCGCAGCACCGACCGAGGCGTACTGCTCGCGGATCATGCGCTCCGCCTTGATCGACCAGGGGAGCAGCTCGCTGTCGAGGAGCAGCCACGAGGCGTCGAGTTCCTCCCACAGCCCGGCGCGCTCGACGGCGGCGTCCAAGCGGGACAACAGCTGCTGTGTGGTCGCCTCGCCGAAGAACGGCCGACCGGTGCGCGTGTGGACGGTGCCGCGCCAACCGGCGGGCGCTCCGAAGGGAGCCGGGTCGCGGGTGAGCAGGACGACCGCACGGGATCCCATGTGCTTCTCCTCGCACACCACCCGGTCGAGCCCCTCCCGGCGGTACGCCTCGAACGCCTCGGCGGGGTGCTCCAGGAGGTCCTTCCGCTGCGAGGTGCTCGGTGGGCTCATCGTCGGCGGCAGGTAGACGAGGCGCCGCGGATCGATCGCATAGCGGCTCATCACCTCGAGCGCACCGGCCGCCGCGTCCTCGCGGATGCCGACCCGACCCGAGACCCGCGTCTCGATGACCTGCTTGCCGAGGACGTCGTCGATGCGCAGCAGCCCCGGGTCCCGCTGCTCGCCGGCGGGTCCGGTGGGCCGGCCGAGCGGCACGACGGGTTCGTACCAGACCTGCTCGGCGGGAACGTCGACGACCTCGCGCTCCGGCCACCGCAGCGCGCTCAGCTTGCCGCCGAAGACGACGCCGGTGTCGAGGCACATCGTGTTGTTGACCCATTCGGCCTCGAGGGTCGGCACGTGCCCGTAGAGGACGGTCGCCTTGCCCCGGTACTCCTCCGCCCACGGCAGCCGTACGGGCAGACCGTACTCGTCGGTCTCCCCCGTGGTGTCGCCGTAGAGCGCGAACGACCGCACGCGCCCGGAGGCGCGTCCGTGATACTGCTCGATCAGTCCGGCGTGCGCGACGACGAGCTTCCCGTCGTCGAGGACGAGGTGGGCGACGAGCTCTCGGCAGAACCGCTCGACCTCGTCGCGGAAGGCGGCCGGCTCTTCGGCCAGTTGCGCGAGCGACTCGGCGAGCCCGTGCGTGGTCTGCACCCGCTTGCCCTGCAGGGCGCGGACGAGCTTCGACTCGTGGTTCCCCGGCACCGCCAGCGCGTGTCCGGCGCCCACCATCCCCATGGCGAGCCGCAGCACTCCGGGGGTGTCGGGCCCGCGGTCGACGAGGTCGCCGAGGAAGATCGCCCGTCGTCCCTCGGGGTGCGCCGCGTCGACCGGACGCCCTTCGGCGTCGCGCTCGATGACGTACCCGAGCTTCGTGAGCAGCGTCTCGAGTTCACTCCGGCAGCCGTGGACGTCGCCGATCGCGTCGAACGGGCCGCGCTCCTGACGGCGGTCGTTGAGGAGCGGTTCGCGGACGAACGACGCCTCGGCGATCGCGTCGACCCCGGACAGGACGTGGACCTTCCGGAACCCCTCCTTACCGAGGTGCCGCAGCGATCGCCGCAACTGATCCTGCTGGCGGGTGATGACGGCCGACCCGAACGACCGGTCCTGACGAGCCTCGTTGCGCTCGATGCACACCCGCTCCGGGACGTCGAGCACGACGGCGACGGGCAGGACGTCGTGACTGCGCGCCAGGTCGATCAGCGACTTCCGCGAGGCGGGTTGGACGTTGGTCGCGTCGATGACAGTCAACAGTCCGGCGTCGAGACGGCGGGCTGCGACGTCGCGGAGGGCGGCGAACGCGTCGGCGCTGGCGGCCTGGTTGTTCTCGTCGTTGGACACGAGCCCGCGGAAGAAGTCGCTCGACAGGGTCTCGAACCGACCGAAGTGCTCGGCGGCGAAGGTCGATTTGCCGGAACCGCTCACACCGATGAGGACCACGAGCGACAGCTCGGGGATCGGGAGCGCCGCCGTCCGGGGCGGTTCGAGGTCGCTCATGAGATGCCCTTCCGGAAGATCGCGAGCTGCGTGGGCGAACCGAGCTGCGGGTCGACGTCGCCGACCGTGCGGTACTCGACGTCGTAGCCGTGGCGTGCGGCGAGCGCCGTGCACCAGCTCGCGAACTCCTGGCGGTCCCATTCGAAGCGGTGGTCGGGGTGCCGGAACCCGCCCGCCGGCAGCGACGGGTAGAGGGCGTTGTACTCGCGGTTCGGGGTCGTGACGATCACCGTCTCGGGAGCCGCTGCGCCGAAGATCGAGGCTTCGAGTGCGTCGAGGCGCTCGGCGTCGATGTGTTCGACGACCTCCATGAGGACGATCGCGTCGAGCCCGTGCAGCCGGGAGTCGGCGTAGGTCGCCGAGGACTGCAGCAGCTGGATGCGTTCGCGGACGCGGTCGCTCGCATCGCGGAGCCCGAGGCGTTCCGAGGCGGTCGTGAGGGCGCGGGCGGAAACATCGGTGCCGATCACGGCGGTGAACTGCGGATCCGCGATCAGGCGGGTGAGGAGGGAGCCCTCGCCGCAGCCGACGTCGGCGACCGAGCGCGCTCGGACGTCGGCGAGCGCCTGGAGCACCGCTTCGGCGCGGAGGCCGGCCAGCGCGGGGGAGCGTGTCGCGCGCGCAGCCGCGGCACCCTCCTCGCCCTCGGCTCCGTCCGCTGATGCTCCCGGGTCGAGGAGCGCCTGCGCGTCGCTGACCATCCGCGACTGGTGCGCGAGGTACCGCTTCGTGATCAGATCCCGATCGGGGTGGTCGGCCAACCATCCTTCGCCCGCGCGGAGCAGCTTGCCGACCTCGTCGTCGGACACCCAGTAGTGCTTGGCGTCGTCGAGGACGGGCAGCAGCACGTAGAGCTGGCGGAGTGCGTCCGAGAGCCGCAGGTGTCCGGTCAGTTCGAGGTCGACGTATCGCGAGTCGCCCCAGGCGGGGACCGTCGGGTCGAGTGGGATCGCCCGTTCGGTGACGTCCCAGCCGAGCGGGGTGAAGAGCCGGGTCGCCAGCTGGTCCAGGCCGCGCGACGGTACCGCCGCGACCGTGAGCGTCAGCGGGAGGGCTGCTGCGGCGAGCTCGGGGTGGGAGTCGCTGCGGCCGGTCATGGCGCTGCGGAACACCTGCCCGATCGCGACGGCGACCATGGACGACGACGCGTACGGTCGGTCGTTCACGTACTGCGAGAGCGACGCGATGTCGCCGCCGCCGAAGCGCTTCTGCCGGACGAGCGCGATCGCGTCGACCTCGAGGAGCAGCGCGATGGTGCACCGTTCGTCGGTCGCCTCCGGGTAGAACACGTGGGCGCGCCCGACGCTGAGGTCGAAGCTCTGCGCCCGCGCCGGGTGTTTGCGGACGAGATGACCGAGGTCGGCGGCCGACGGCGCGGTCGAGGTGATGGTGACGAGCACAGGTCCATCCGTCCGGTCGGCGTCGGGGTTCCGGAAAGCCTAGCGTCGGTCGTCGTGAGCGCCTCTGCCGCACCGGCCAGGGTCAGCGGGGCAGACCGGACCGCCCCCAGACGAGGAGGGCAAGGTACGCCGGGAGGGAGAGACCGAAGAACGGCAGGAGCGTCGGGAACAGGTAGCAGAGCAGGGCGAACGTCGCCACGCCGAGGAGGAGCAGCAGGGCCGTGAACGGCCGACGCGCGACGAGGGCGCCGGCCCCGACGAGCCACGCCCGGGCCGAGGCGTCGGGTTGCAGGGCCGCCGAC
This sequence comes from Plantibacter sp. Leaf1, assembly GCF_001421315.1. Classification (NCBI taxonomy): domain Bacteria; kingdom Bacillati; phylum Actinomycetota; class Actinomycetes; order Micrococcales; family Microbacteriaceae; genus Plantibacter; species Plantibacter sp. Leaf1. The sequence goes on from NZ_LMJX01000002.1 coordinate 2,239,793, forward strand.
GCGGGGAGCGCGAGCAGCAGCAGCCCGAGGGCGAGCGCCACGGGTACGGTGGCGGCGAGCAGGGCGATCGCGATCGCCGATCCCTGTTCGAGTTGTGCGGTCAGGAAGGCGACGTCGACGACGAGCATCGCGACGACGACGACGACCCCGACACCGAGTGGGAGCGACCGCCGCCAGCTCGCCGCGAACTCCCGGAAGACGCCGGTGAAGACCGCATCGTCCTCCCCGGCCAGCCAACGACGCATCGAACGACCGGCAGCGATGACGGCGGGGACGGCGGTCACCACACCGAGCGACAGGACGGCGGCGGCCAGGCCCGCGGCGGCGATGTTCATCGGGTGGACGAGTGCTCCCAGCAGCCGACCCTCCCAGCCGGTGCGCTTCACTGCCATGCCGCTCATCCTTCCAGCCTCCGTCCCGCGAAACCGTTGCCGACCGCGTCCATCCCTGGCAGCCGCGGCCGCGAGCCGTCGAGCCGCACGATCACCTGTTCCACGTCCACGAGTCCAGGCACCGTCACGACCAGCGCCCCGTCGTCCTCGGCCATCGTCGCGGCCCGCGGCACCGGCAGGCCGAAGGGGACGGGTTGCAGGACGGACACGAACCGCAGCGAGCTGGATGGCGCCGAGGTTCGACGCAGCGTGTGCTGGACCCGCTCGATCTCGAGCCCCGGTGTCGACGAGGTCGGGTTCGCCTGGACCGCCGTCGGATGCACGACGTCGACCGAATCGACGTCGTCGAGCACGGTCACAAGGAGCCCCGCGGCGCCGGCGGGCGCGAGCCGTCGGCCGTCGTCCAACAGCGCCACCGGGTTCGTGGTCTGCAGCAACCAGGTCCACGTCCGCTCGGTGTCGGCTTCGACGTCGTCGACGAGGATGAGCGCACCGTTCGGTGTCCGCACGAGGTGACGCCGGAGCCGGCGGATCCCGAGGTCCGGCGCGTACAGGGCGCCGATCTCACTGACGGTGTGCACCCAGTCATCGGCGAGCGTGACCTCGAGCATCTCGCCGACGCGGTCCTCGGCGAGCCCGGCGTGGACGTCGTAGTGCCCCTCACGTCCGTACCCGACCCCGTCGACGAGCACCCCGTTGTGGTGCTCGGTCCGCTTCCGGGAGGAGTAGCCCTCGTCGATCGCGAGGTACTCGCCGCCGCCGAGGAGGACGAACGCGCCAGCGTCGGGGTGGTGATGACCGGTGTTCAGCGTCGTCCAGCCCCGCTCGCGCCGCAGTCGGTGCGACTCCCGCCACGCCCGCCAGCCACCGCCGGGTGACGCTTTGACCGAGACGAGCGTCGCATCCGCGTCCCACGACGTCCGGCCGGCCACGAGGCCGAGATCGGGGAAGTACCTCGACGTGGGGAGCTCCTCCGGGCCGACCGACTCGACCGTGGGGTCGAACCAGAGCAGCTCCTGATAGGCCTCTGGCAGCACGCCCGGACGCACACCGCTCTGCGACGCCTCCCGCCAGAGGAGGTCGGTGGACACACGATCGGCCAACCACTGGGCCTGCGGGATCCGATACTCGGCGGCCAGCTTCCGGTACAGCGCGACCGAGTGTCCACTGCGGTGGTCGTGGCAGTCGCCGTGGTCGACGATGCGCTCGAGGTCCGGAGCGGACTGGTGAAGGCGGAACCAGAAGGTCTCCCGGAGGTGCTCGCTCCGCGGGAACCAGTCGATCCCCTCGGCGGCCCGCAGCACGTCGAGATAACTCGCCAGCCACGGCTCGCCGTAGCGCCAGTACACGACGCCCTCGTGGTTCGAGCCGTCAGCGGGCAGGAGGTCGAGGACCTCGTCGAAGTTGGCCTTCGCGCGCTCGGTCCACGCCAGCGCGTCGGGATGCTCATCGGCCAGCACGTACCCGGCGGTGGCGAGACCGGTGAAGCAGATCCAATTGTGGTTCTGCCAGTACGAGGACGACCACCAGTCGCCCTCGGTCTCCACGGCGAAGTCGAACAGGCGGGTCCCCTGCAGGATCAGGCGATCGCGGAGTCGGGTCCGCTCCCCCTCGTCGAGCGCATCGCCCGCCCAGGCGAAGGCCAGCGACAGGCCGTGGAGCAGCCAGCCGGCATCGAGGTCGTGGTCCGGCAGGTGGGCGCGACCCCAGTGCTCGAACGCCAGCGGCGGTGCGAGCCAGCGTCGCAGCTCCTCGAGGTACTGCGGCTGCCCGGTCAGCCGGTGGGCGAGCGCGAGGTTCGCGGCGGCCGGGCCGAAGAAGGTGATCGAGGCCAGCGGGTGCTCCGAGGGAAGTTCGATCCCCCGCAGCCGTTCGCACTCGTCGAGCAGGCGACGGAACTCGCGACGCCGCACGCCCGTCAGCTCGGCGCGGAGGCGGTCCTCCCGGCCATCGAGGAGCAGTGCCGGGATCACGGCAGCAGCTCCCGCTCGAGCGTCCGCCCGTCGGCCAGAGCGATGACCAGACGCCCGGCGTTGAGCCCGATCGACGCGATCGGCGACTCATCCGCCTCGGCGAAGACCGACACGAAGGTGACGCTCGGGGCCGTCGCCGTCCAGTCACCGACGGCGAGGGGCACGGTCGGGTCGTCCGACGGCCCTCTGCCCGGGGCGTCCACGAGGACGGAGGCGACGTCCGCGACATGGTGCCCGTGCAGCCGTCGCCCTGCTGGGCCGGACCAGCCGGTGCGCCAACCGTCTCCGTGCTGCACGACCTCGAACGGCACGGCTGGCCGGAAGGCAGTGGTGAAGCTGCGGGCGGAGCCGTCGGTAGTCGTCGCGCGGACGACGTCCACGAGGATCCCCGCGGCGGACTCGACCCGCCGTTCGAGCAGGACGCCGTCGATCGCCTCGTCGGAGGACGCCTGGACGAGCGTCGTGTCGGTGGCGGGGTCGACCTCCCAGCGCTCCACGCGGGCGGAGCTCTCGAGCTGGTCCGCGTCGTCCGCGCGGACGGTCGGGTGCGCGGTCGTCCTCGCGTAGTGGCCGCGCCGCAGCGCACTGCCGTAGGGCGGGACGCCGGGAGCGGGCTGCCATGCGACGCCGTCGCCGTAGAGGTACAGGGCGAGCGTGTCGAGATGCCCGTGCGAGCCGCCGTGCGGTCCGGCGTCGAGCACCGCCTGCAGGGAGCTCGCCTCGGAGCGGACGACCGCGTACCCGACGTCGGCGAAGAGCACCGAGCCGCGGTCGAGGACGTCGCCGGGGGCAGGGAGCGGTGTTCCGGAGAACCACCCGTCGAGGAGGTCCTCGAGTCCGTCGTGACGCTCGCCGATCCGCCGCCGGGCCCAGGCCTCGACGGTGTCGAGACCGGTCCCGTCCCAGAGCTGCCCGGCGAGGACGCAGATCTCCAACACTTCGAGGTGGACACCGAGTCGGTCGTAGGGGCCGTCGTGCAGCATCGGCAGTCGGCCGTCCGGTCCGGCGAAGCCGACGAGCACATCGACCATCCGGCGCAGCCGCCGGACGAGGGCGGGGTCGAGCGCCGCCTGGTCCGCTCCAGCGAAGGTGAGGAGATAGGCGCGGAGCACGAACAGGTGGTAGTAGGTGGACCCCTCCCACTCCCAGCCGTCCTGGCCGAGGGCGACGGCCGAGTGTTCGACGGCCTGCGCGATCCATCGCTCCTGATCGCCGTGCGGGGTGGGCGCGGCCAGGGCGGCGAGCGCGCGGGTGATCAGGGCACCGGCGGCGTCGAGCCAGGCGACGTAATTGCTCGTGAGGTCGTCGCGGTCGTCGACGAGCACCCGGCGGGACTCGACGATGGTGTCGAGGAGCGCGCCGAGCATCGTCGCGACGGGGGCACCCATCGTCTCCCTGGCCGCCGGCTCGTCGGCGAGCACGACGACCGCGTCGGCGATCTGCGTCGCCCAGATCGCCTCCGTCAGCGCCTGCTTGAAGAGCTTGCCCTGGAGCATCCAGCTCTCACTGTCGCGGTTCCACTCGGCCGTGATCTCGGCGCAGTAGTCGGCGAACTCGCGCACGACGGCGAGCGCCTGTGCCTGGTCGGCGGGGTCGCCGTGTCGTCGGAAGCGGCGCGCCGCCGTGCGCGCGAGTCGAGCCGCCGCCTGATGTTCGAGCACCAACCAGGCCGAGGCGTACGGCTCGCCGCGCAGTTCGCAGCCGTAGGTGCAGACGAAGGCGTCGCCGCGCGCTTCGAGCAGCTCGGTGCCGTGGGTGGGGCAGACGAAGTCGTGCCACCACCCGCCTCGCGCCCGGGTGACGGTGGTCATCGGAAGTTGGCCCCTCCGTTGATGTCGACGACCTGACCGGTCACGAAGGACGACAGCTCGGAGGCGAGGAACAGGGCGACCCCGGCGACGTCGTCGACGGTACCGGCGCGTCCGAGCGGGATGCCGGCGACGATCCCCTCCTGCGCCTTGGTGGGGGTGAAGGTGTTGTGGAACGCCGTGTCGCCGATGAACCCGGGGGCGACCGCGTTCACCGTCACGCCGGCGGGTGCGATCTCCTTGGCGAGCGCCCGGGTGAACCCGATGACGCCGGCCTTCGCCGCCGCGTACGGCACCGAGCCCGCTCCGCCGCCGTTCTCGCTGGCGAGGGACGACATGAGGATCACGCGGCCGGCACCGGAGGCGGTGAGCGCGGGGAGTGCGGCGCGGGTGACGGCGAAGCTGCTGGTGAGGTTCACATCGAGCACCTGGTGCCAGTGCTCGTCGGTCATCTCGGCGATCGTGGACCGCCCGACGAGGTGACCGGCGTTGTTGACGAGGATGTCGAGGCCGCCGAGCGCCTCGGTCGCCTGCCGCACCACCGCGTCCGCCTGGGCCGAGTCGGTCAGGTCGCCCTGGATCGCGACGGCCGTCCGACCGGCGGCGGTGAGCTCGTCCACGATCGCGGCGGCACCGTCGGCGCTCGACGCGTAGTGCACGGCGACGTCCGCTCCGCTGGCTCCGAGGGCCCGGGCGATCGCGGCTCCGATGCCGGCGCCTCCGCCGGTGACGAGGGCGCGGCGGCCGGTGAGGTCGATCTGCATGGTGATTCCTTTGCTGGTGTTCGGTCCGCTCGGGGTGAGCGGTGGGCGGGGTCGCCGACTACTTGATGCCGGCGTTCGTGAACCCCTGGATGAAGTACTTCTGGCAGAACAGGAAGAGGAGGACCATCGGGACGGTCGCCATCGTGGTGCCGGCCATCAGGTATTGCCACTGCGTCCCGTCGAGCTGCTGGAACACGGCGAGCCCGACCTGGATCACCCTGAGGTCGTCCCTCGTCGTGACGAGGAGCGGCCAGAGGAAGTTGTTCCAGCTCTCCTGGAAGGTCAGGAGCGCGACCGTCGCGATCGCCGGCTTGATGAGCGGCGTGTAGATCCGGGAGAAGATGCGGAACTCGCTGAGTCCGTCGATCCGCGCGGCCTCCGCGAGCTCCGTCGGGAGGGAGAGGTAGAACTGGCGGAACAGGAAGATCGCGGTCGCGCTCAGGCCTCCGGGGATGATGAGCGCCCACCAGGTGTTGAGCCACCCGGACCCGCCCTGGCCGAGGATGTCGTTCCCACCGAAGAGGGGCATGAACTTCACGAGCAGGAACTGCGGCACGATCTTCGTGTAGGTCGGGATCATGAGCATCGCGACGAAGCCGAGGAAGACGAGTTCGCGACCGCGGAACCGGATGCGGGCCAGCGAGTAGCCGGCCATCGCGGCGAAGATCAGCGTGATGATCGTGTGCGACGCCGAGATGATGAAGCTGTTCCGGAAGTAGGTGGCGAACGGAGCCGCCTGGAGGGCCTCGGGATAGTTGCTCCACTCCCAGACCTTGGGGAGGAACGTCGGCGGGAACTCGGCGAGTTCGGCCGGGGACTTCAACGACGTCGCGATCATCCAGATGAACGGCACCACCATGGTGAGCGCGCCGAGCGTGAGGGCCAGGTTGAGGACGAGCCGTCCGATCCATCGACGGTTCCGGCGACGTCCGGCAGGCTTCGGCACGAAGTCCTCGTGGACCCCGGTGACGAGCGACCTCGTCGTGAGCGGTTCGGCGGTCATCCCTCGTCACCCTTCGTCGCGCGACGGCCGATGACGGTCATCACGAGGAGCATCAGGAACAGCAGCACCGACTGCGCCGACGCCATGCCCATCTCGAAGTTCTGGAACGCGGAGCGGTAGACCTCGTAGGTCATCATCGTCGTGGAGTTGGCGGGTCCGCCGTCGGTCAGGACGTAGATCTGGTCGAACACTTGGAACGCTCCGATGATCGAGATGATGAGCACGAAGAAGGTGGCGGGCTTCAGCATCGGCACGGTGATCGCGAAGAACTTCCGGATCGGGCCCGCACCGTCGACCGCGGCGGCCTCGTACAGCGAGGGGTCGACGTTCTGGAGCGCCGCGATGTAGATGAGCATCTTGATGCCGATGCCCTGCCATGCGCCGACGAGGATGACGGAGGGCAGCGCCCACTCCGGGTCGGCCAGCCAGGCCTGACCCGGAATGCCGACCACCGAGAGGATCCCGTTCAGGAGACCCTGCTGCGGGTTGAAGATCCACAGCCAGACCATCGCGATGGCGACCGTGGCCGTCACTTGCGGCAGGAAGAACGCGGTCCGGAACCAGGTGCGGAGACGCAGGTTCTGGTTGAGCGCGACGGCGATGACCATCGCGATCGCCATCGAGGCGGGCACGGTCCAGAAGGTGTAGACGATCGTGTTCCACGTGGCCTGGCCGAACACCGGGTCCTGGAAGATCTCCACGTAGTTGTCGAGACCGATCCACGCGGGGGCGTCGAAGATGTCGTAGTCGGTGAAGCTCAGGGCGATCGTCGCGAGGACGGGGATCGCCGTCCAGAGGCCGATGTGGAACACGGCCGGAGCGACCATGAGCCAGCCGAACAGACCGCTCTTCCGAGCCGCACGCTTGCTGGCGGCCCGCCGCGGGATGGGTGGCGGTTGTCGGGGGTCGAGCGTCCTGGGGACGTCGGGGGTGCGCGTCGCGGTCATGATCACCGGTCCAACTTCTTCTGGAAGGCCGCAGCGAGGTCGGTGAGTGCCGCCTTCGCCGTCTTCTTGCGGAGGATCGCGTTCTCGATGGCCGGGGCGACGTCGCCGCGGAGCCCGAGCCACTTCGGAGGTCCGCCCTCACGCTTGGCGACCGAGAGGTTCTCCATCGCGAACTGCACGAGGCGGTCGTCCTGCACGTAGTCGCTCTCGAGGAGCTCGGTCAGGGCGGGCACGTTGCCGCGCTGCTGGTTGGCCGCCAGCGCCGGGCCGGGGCTCGCCAGGAACTCGACGAGTTTCTGTGCCGCCCGTTCATGAGCCGAGGTGGCGGAGACCGCCGCCATCGTCCCGCCGACGAACATGCTGGGCGAGTCGCCGGGGATGAGGAACGGTTCGAGGTCGTCCAGCACCTCCGGGTCGGCCGCCTCAGCCTGGGTCCAGACGTTGTTGTGGGCGATCGCCATCGCCGCACGGCCGTTGATGAGCGGGTTGACGGTCGCGTTGGGCGCGGAGAAGCCCGTGTCCTCGACCTTCTGGTCGTGGAAGAGGTCGACGATCCGTTGCAGCGCCTCGACTCCCTGCTCGGAGTCGAACGCCGGCGAGCTGTTGTCCTCGGAGAAGAGCGATCCGCCGTTCGAGAACAGGGCCGTCTCGAACATCTGGCGCGGTTCGATCGTCAGCATGTCGAAGCCGGTGCGCGTCAGCTTGCCCTTCGCATCGCGCTCGGTCAGCGCGTCGGCCATCTCGACGAGTTCGTCCCAGGTCCGCGGAGTGTGGTCGTAGCCGGCCTCCCGGAGGAGGTCCATCCTGGCCACGCCGAAGCGGGCGTCGAGCATGATCGGGACGCCGTACACGTCGCCGTTCCAGAGCCCGGCCTCGACGATCTCCGGCGTCATGGTCTCCCCCAGCGACTCGGCGGTGAGGCCTCCGTCGCTCAGGTTGGCCAGGACGCCGCGATCGGCGAAGGCCTCGATCCAGCCGACGCCCATCATCATCACGTCCGGCACCAGGCCGGAGACGACGCCGGTGGTCAACTTCTCGTTGAGGCGGGCGTAGTTGGTGTAGTCGACGGACACGGTCACGTCGGGGTACATCGCCGTGAACTGCGGCAACAGCTCCTCCTCGAGCAGCTTCTGCCCCGCGGAGCCCTCGAAGATCGGGGTCAGCATCGTCAGGTCGCCGCTGATGGCGTTCGGATCGGCGTCCTGCTCGGCCGCCGGGGTCGAGCACGCGCCGAGCGCCAGGGTGAGCGCGCTCGCGGTCAGCAGTCCGGTGGCGAGACGGGCCGCCTTGCGGAGGCCGGTGGTCCGCCGGTGGCGTGGCCTCATGGTCCGGGTGGTCATGCGTTGGTTCCCTTCACGGGTATCGATTCGGGGCGACGATGCCGCGAGTCCGTGACGTCGTCGTCATCGGTATCCAGGATCGGCGATGATCTTGTGTATCGATTTACCGACCATAACCACCGATCGTGGTGACGTCAACCGAGGCAGCAGCGCTCGCCCCTCGCGATCCCGGTGACCGCGCGGAAGGATCGATCTCAGCTTGGCGGCGCGAGTGCTGTATCGATACACTGGACCAGGCACCGCGGCCGGGATGCCGGTCGACGCGGAGGCATGAAAGGGGCGGTCATGGCCGACAAGGTGACGATCCAACAGGTCGCCGCAGCAGCGGGCGTCTCCACGAGCACCGTCTCGAACGTCCTCAACAGTCGTTCCGACCGCATGCAACCTGAGACCCGTGATCGGGTCTTCGCGGCCATCCGAGCACTCGACTACCGTCCCAACCGGGCAGCGCGGCAGCTGCGGACCGGCCAGACGAAGACGATCGGCCTCATCGTGCCGTCGGTGAGCAACCCGTTCTGGGGTGCGTTCGCCCGCGAGCTCGAGCAGGCGGCACTCGGCCACGGCTACAACGTCCTCCTCGGCAACAGCGAGCGCGATCCCGGGCGGGAGCTCGGCTACGTGGAGGAGCTGTGGGACAACGGCGTCCGCGACATCGTCCTCTGCACCTCGCTGCCGTCGCTCGACCACCTGGCGGCCTTCGTCGAGCGCGGCCTCAACCTCATCCTGTTCGACCGCCCCGTCCAGCCCGGCGATCCGACCCTCGTCGCGAGCATCGGGATCGACAACCACCTCGGCGGCAGCGTCGCCGCATCCCACCTGACCGATCTCGGGCATCGGAGGATCGCGTTCGTCTCCGGGTCGCAGCGTTCGGTGAACCGGACTGTCCGACACGCGGGGTTCCTCGCTGCCGTGGAGGCGGCGGGCCTCGACGCGTCCGAGTTGCCGGTGTGGGCTGGGCTCCCGGCGGGCGCCGACGAACTCGAGGCCCCCGAAGTCGGCCGACGAGCCGTGCACGAGCTGTTCAGCGCAGGTCCAGTGCCGACAGCCATCATCGCGATCAACGACATGACAGCCCTCGGGGTCTGCAAGGGCATCCGCGATCTGGGGCTCGGCATCGGCACGGACGTCTCCGTCGTCGGCTTCGACGACATCCCCCTCGCCGATCTCGTGTCGCCGTCACTGACGACTGTCCGTCAACCCATCGCCCGCATGGCCGCGTTGGCGGTCGAGCAGGTGGTCACGCGTGAGCGGACCGACGACCGGGAATCGACCCCGGCCATCCTGCTACGCCCGGAACTCGTCGTCCGCGACTCGACCGGTGCGGCACCCGCTGAGGCGGCTCGCGGCTGATCAGCCGCCGAAGAGCTTGCCGAAGAACCCCTTGCGCGGCTGCCAGCCGGCCGCGGTGAGGGCGTCGATGACGGGCTGCTTGACCTCGTCGGTGGTGAAGTCGTAGCCCATGAAGTGGCCGGTCGTCGTGCCGTCGCGGTCGGTGGACTGCGCGATCGGGGCAACGCTCCGCCCGAAGGTGAAGGTCTTCTGCGGCCCCGACTGCCAGGTGCGCTTCGTGGAGAGGCCATCCAGCCCGAGCGTCGTCTTCGAGGAGGAGGACTCCTCGTGGAACTGCCACTCGCCGTCCTCCGGGTGCAGCTCCACCCGCAGCTCGTACTCCGCACTGAACATCCCCGCACCGAGGAAGCCGAGCCAGCGCTGGTCGGCATACCGCCAGTGGGCGACCACACCGTCGGGCGTCGGGTCGTAGATGAAGGGGAGGTCTTCGCTGTTGAGGGCGAGGATCCGGGCCTGAGCATCGCGGAGGTCGAAGGTCATGGGGTGCAGTCTAGGCAGACCGACGCGCCGACGACATGGGGACAGCTCCCCTTCATCCACCTCCCCTACGCTGACCGGGTGAGCGAAACCATCCTGGCCCGGCACATCCTGACCGTCATGAGCTACAACATCCGCACCGCCGTCGCCCAACCCGGTCACGAGTGGGCGGACCGGGCTCCGCTCGTCTCGCAGGTCATCGCCCGCAACGGGCCCGACCTCCTCGGCCTGCAGGAGGTCCGTGGGAACCAACTCAGCGACCTCCTCCCCGACCTCACCGAGTACGACTGGTTCGGGCAGGGTCGCGACGGCGGCACCGCGGGCGAGTACGGGCCGGTGATCTTCCGTCGCTCACGGTTCGAACGGCTCGACGCCGGCGACTTCTGGCTCTCCGGCACCCCCGACGCGCCCGGCTCGAACACCTGGTCGTCGCTGCATGCCCGGTTCGTGACCTGGGTGCGGCTGCGGGAACGACAGACCGGGGACGAGCTGGTCTTCGCCAACACGCACCTCGATCACGAGGCCACGCCCCATGGCGACGACGTCCGGACGAAGAGCGCCGAACTCATCGCTGACCAGTTCGCCGAGGTGGACACCCCGATCCTCCTCACGGGCGACTTCAACACCCCGCGCGGATCCGCAGCGCACGTCGCGTTCGAGCGAGCCGGGTTCGTCGACCTGTCGCCGGCGGCCGAAGGCACGGACGTCGGTACCTTCCACGGGTACGGCCCGCAACGTCCCGGGAACGCGCGCATCGACTGGGTGCTCGGCCGTTCGGGCGGACCCGGCCCGCACGCCGACCTGGAGCCGATCGACACCCTCGTCGACGATCAGCCGCCGACCTCCGAGGCGAGCGATCACTTCCCGGTGGTCATCCGAGCGCAGCTCACGCGCGACGCTCAGCTCCCCGAGCTGGCGTCGGCGTCGAACCCGGGCGGCGCCGTCGGGCACGATGGAGCATGAGTCGTCTCGCGACCGAGCCGAACCACGAGGAGGATCCATGTCCGTCGTCACGCTGATCCGAGCCGAACAGCTCTCCGATGCGGCCGAATACGCCTACGCCTCGTCCATCCCGGCGAGCGCGAAGCTGCTGTTCCTGGCCGGGTCGTGCCCGTTGAACCTCGACGGCTCGACCGCGGCCGTGGGTGACGTCGCCGGGCAGGCGGCGAAGTGCGTCGAGAACCTCGTCATCGCCCTCGAGGCCGCCGGGGCGACCCTCGCCGACGTGGCGAGCACCAGGGTCCTCGTCGCCTCGACCAAGCAGTCCGACCTCGTGACGGCCTGGGAGGTCGTGCGCGCCGCCTTCGGCGATCACGACGTGCCGTCGACGCTGCTCGGTGTCACCGTCCTCGGCTACGACGACCAGCTCGTCGAGATCGAGGCGACCGCCGCGATCGCCTGACCGGTTCGGCGCCGACGCTCGTCGTCAGTGCGCCGACGCCGACGGCGCGAGCCGGAGGAGCACCAGCCCGACGATCGACGGGACGAGGGGCAGCGCCGCACCGAACACCGGGTCGACGCCCGTGAGGAGCGAGCCGCAGAGGGCACCCGCCACGAGCAGCACGATCGCACCGATGCGGATGAGGTGGTGGTCGTGGACGCCGTCGGCGAGGCTCTGCATGAGGCTCGTGAGGGTGCCGGTCACGAACGTGGTCGTCACGCCCGAGCGTTCGATGCGACGCGCGACGGCCGTCTGCCCGGCCATGGCGAGGGTGGAGAGCGCGATGAGGACGCAGACCACGGGCGTGGTGCGGTGGTCGGAGGAGACGATCCATCCGAGGAGGACGCACGACTGTGCGACCACCGCACCGCCGAGGACGAGGACGAGCCGGCGCTGCGGCGCCTCCGGCGTCGGTCGATCGGTGGTGGCGACGGGCCTCGTGAACCGGAAGGCCAGGAACGTCCCGACGGAGAACAGCAGCACCGCGACCGACGCCCCGAGGAGGACCTCGGCGAAGTCCGGGCGGCTCGTGAGGCCGGCCAGCACGAAGTTGCCGGTCATGTTGGCAGTGAAGACACCGCCGAGCTGGAGGAACGCGAAAGCGTCGGTCGCCCCGGCCGCGAACGAGAGCACGAGCGCCATCGCCGCGATCATGCCGGCCCGCGTCCGACGTCGGGCGGCCTGCAGGGTCTGATCGGTGCCGTCGGTCTCGCTCACGTGCACATCGTCCCACGCCCGCTCACCCCGGTGCGGGTGGGCGACGCGTCAGGCGAAGAGGTCGGCGAGGACCTCGAGCTGCCGCTGCTCCTGCACCGGTCCCCCACCCTCATGCCCGTTGTACGGGTAGACGGCGATGTCCTTCTGTGCACCCGCGTAGTGGTTGAACGCCGCGTACACCGTCGAGGGCGGGCACACGGCGTCGCACAGGGCGACCGAGAAGAGCGTCGGGGCGGTCGCGCGGGCCGCGAAGTTCGTCGCGTCGAAGTAGGAGAGGGTGCGGAACACCTGCTCCTCCTGGCCGCGGCGACTGATGAGGAACGTCTTCAGCTCGGCGAACGGGCTCGCGTCGGTGATCTGGAGGGCTCGACGGTAGTGCGACAGGAACGGGACGTCGACGAGCGCGCCGGCGAGGCCCTCACTGAGCCCGGCCGCGGCGAGGGCGATACCGCCGCCCTGACTGACCCCGGCGACGACGACGCGAGCCGGATCCACCTCGGGGAAGCTGCGGACCACGTCGACGGCCAGCGCGGCGTCCGTGAACACGCGGCGGTAGTAGTACGTCTCCCGGCTGTCGAGCCCGGCACTCATCTTGCCGGCGACCTGGGGTCCGCTGCCGACGGGGTCCGCGGTCGCGCCGGGCCGGTTCGCGCTGCCCTGGCCGCGGGTGTCCATCACGAACACCGCGTACCCGGCGGAGGGGTGCATCGTCCACTGGTGGGCGAACCCGCGGCCGCCGCTGTAGCCGATGTAGTGCACGACGCACGGGAGCGGGCCGCTCGCGCCCGCGGGACGGATGAACCAGCCCTTGATCGGGTCGCCGCCGAAGCCGGAGAAGGTGACGTCCTCGACGATGAGACCGGTCAGCTCAGGGTTGGAGCGCTCACGCTCCGTCGGCTGGGCGAGCGCATGCGCTTCGGCGATCGTGTCGGCCCAGAACGCGTCGAAGTCGGCGGCCTCCTCGCGGTCGGGCAGGTACTGCTGGAGCTGGGCGATGGGCAGGTCGAATTGCGCCACGGGTCACCTTCGGTTCGTGAGATCGGATACGGGAGGACGGGTCAGGAGGACGGGATCGCGGAGATGAGTCCGAGTCCCACACTGATGCGGTCGGCCACCTCGATGAGGTCCTCGGTGAGCACGTCGAGGTCGCGTTCGCGCATGAGGCTCAGGCGGCCGGAGATGGAGATCGCCGCGACCACTCTGGCGTTCGCGTCGCGGATGGGCGCCGCGATGCCGAGACGCCCCAGCGCGAGCTCCTGGTCCTCGGTGCAGACGCCGCGTTCCCGAGCCGCCGCGAGCTCGGCGACGAGCGCCGCTTGCTCGGTGATCGTGTTGGCCGTGTAGCGGGCGAGCGGTTCCGCACCGAGCAGCTCGCGGAGGCCGTCCGCATCGAGGTCGAGCAGCAGGCACTTGCCGAGGGCCGACGCGTGCAGCGGCTGCCGGAGCCCGATCATGGAGTGCGACTTGGGGGCGAGCGCGCCCTCGAAGTGACAGAGGTAGATGAGGCTGGAGCCGTCGAGGACCCCGACGTTCACACTGAGGCCGATGCGCTGCGCGAGTTCCTGCGCCGGCGCCCGGGACTCCCGGTGGACCGGGTTCTGGTTGAGCCCCTCGCTCGCCAGCGCAAGGATCGTCGCGCCGATCGCGTACGACGGGCTGTCGGCCGACTTGGACACGTACCCGAGCTCCTCGAGGGTGCCGAGGAGCCGGGCGGTCGTCGAGGTGCCCAGACCGGTCGCGCGCGCGATGTCCGAGGCCCGCAACGGCCCGGTCGTCGAGGCGCCCAGGACGGCGAGCACCGATGCCGCACGACCGATGCCCTGCTGGATCTCGCCTGCCACGGGTCCTCCACGGTGTCGCTGTCGGTTCGGGTGTCCGGCCTCGGAAGGCCGTGTTCAGCGTAGCGGTCGGGCTCGGCGCGGCCGGGTGGTGCGCCCGCTCGGCTGCTCGAACACCTTCACACTCGCGACGCTGACGTATGGCGAGCCGTTCGTGGCCGTCACGACGAGTCGGAGCGCGTCGATCCGCACGGGTTCGACGTCGTGGATCCGGTGTCGGTGCCGGTTCCCCTCGGCCTCGGCCAAGACCGTCCACGTGCCCTCCGTCCCGTCCACGGGTCGCGCCTCGAGCCGGTACGCGGCGACGAGCTCCGGCACCGCCTCGAAGCCGGTGCGGTGGTGGTGCAGGTTGATGAGGTCCGCGTCGACGTCGTCGTTGAAGACGATCCGGACGGACGCGACGTCGACGGGCTCGTCCCACCGGAGGCTGAGCACCTCGGGTTCGGCGACCAGGTCGCGGCCCTCGTCGAGCCGCTCCGAGGACCACAGGTGCGGCCCACCGTACGGGCGCTGATAGCCGTCGAGCACGCGCTCGGGACGGTACGCCGTGGTGTCCCCGCCCACGGTCAGCGCGACGCTCCGGCCCCGGAGCTTCCGGGCGTTCCAGTCGAGGATCGCCTGGTCCTGCTCCTCGGGGATGTGGTCGTCGAACACCTCGTCCGAGGCGTGCCTGGCCGTGAGGACGAGGAGCCCGTAGGGGTGGCCGTCGGTGAGGAGCAGGCTCACATCGGGGTTCGCGCGGACGACGACCACGGCGTTCTGCTCCACGTCGGGCGTCCACCCGAACCGCACGGTCGCCGGGACACCGGTCCCCGCGGCGACCTCCACCGAGCCGTCGAGGAGGTGCTCGACCGGGACGGCGTTCTGGCGCTTGCCCGCGCTCCACAGTTCGACGTGGAGGGTCGTGTCGCGCGCGGCGTCGACCAGCAGGGTGATCTGATCGAGCGTCGGAGCGACGGGTACGAGGATCGCGACGTCGCGGTCGAGGGCGAACCGTTCACCGTCGCCGAGGTGCTCCAGCGTGGAGATCCCGGCGAGCGCGCTGGAGGCGGAGACGGTCGCGCGCGGAGCCAGGTCGTCGGAGTCGTCGACGGTGACGCCGATCACCGGAGCGTCCTCGCGGAGGAGGGTGCGCTGCAGGAGCGGCAGCGCCTCACCGGCGAGCCCACGCGGGGTCAGTCCGTCGCGGGCGATGAGCGCCGCCGCCGTCCCCACCGCCTGGCCCTGGGTCGCGCAGGTCGCCATGACCCGCGTGGACCCGAACGCGACGTGCGACGCGGAGATGTTGCGACCGGCGAAGAGCAGGTTGCCGACGTCCCGTGAGTAGAGGCTGCGGAACGGGATGCCGTAGGTGCCGTTGCTGAAGCGCTGCTGGGCGCCGGCGGTCTCGGCGTAGACGCCCTCGACCGGGTGCAGGTCGATCGACCATCCGCCGAAGGCGACGGTGTCCTCGAAGTCGACCTGGTCGAGGAGGTCGTTCTGCGTGAGCGTGTGGTCGCCCAGCAGCCGACGGTACTCGCGCTTGCCCGGGATCGATCCGACCCACTCGAGCGTGAGGGTGTCCGCGTCGAATTCGCCGGAGTTCTTGATGTAGTCCCAGATCCCGAAGACGACGCTCCACAGCTCGTCGCGGATCTGCTCGTTCTCGGCGACGGTGTCGAGTTCGCCACCCCACTCGATCCACCAGTAGTTGCAACCGTTGTCGCCGGTGCGGATGATCCGGTTGGTGAGGATCGGGGTGTCGCGGATGTCGCGGGCGATGTCGGGCGCGACGAAGCGCTCGGGTCGTCCCGTGTCCTTCGTGTAGAAGAAGATCGAGCTGCCGAGGAGCTCGTCGTCCGCCACCTCGGGCGCCCAGGGTTCACCGTGCTCGGCGCGGCCCTCCCGGCCGATCCGCGAGGTCGCGCCGGCGAGGTGGCCGACGAGTCCGTCTCCGGTGCAGTCGATGAAGACCGGTGCGACGAACTCGGTCTCGATCTCGCTCCCCATCGTCCAGCCGGTGACGGACGCGATCCGCGGTCCCTCCGACGACTCCGCCCCCATCGGCTCCGCCATCGTGACGATGCGGACGTCCGTGTTGAGGTGCAGCTGCACGTTCGGCTCGGCGCGCACGAGGTCGAGGACGGTCTGGTCCCAGTAGAACGGGTTGCCCTCGGGGTTGCGGTACTGGTTCTCCAGGAAGAGCTCGCCCATGATCCCGGTCTCGCGGGCGAACCGCTGGTGGCCGTGCGCGGTCGCTCCCACGACCCACACGCGCACCTCGCTGGAGGAGTTGCCCCCGAGGACCGGACGGTTGGTGACGAGCGAGACCCGGGAACCGAGACGGGCGGCAGCGACGGCGGCGGAGACCCCCGCAAGACCTCCGCCAATGACGACGACGTCGGCGGACTGGGTGCGGTGCTGCATGGACGACACTCCTTCGTGATGCGTGATCCTGGAAGCCGTCAGATCGGTGTCGACCTGCGGCTCGCTACACGCTACCATTCAGCGGTACGAGTTTCCCATTCAGTGGGTATGCTACGTCAGCAGGTGAACTTCCAGACACCCCGACAACGATGTGAGGACCGATGGACGACAGCAGGACACAGACCGAGACCCTGGCGGAGGCCGCCGCGCACAGCGCGCAGACCCCCTATGACGACGCGGAGCGCTCGCGCCGCATGCGGAAGGTCATCTGGGCCGCGGGAGCCGGCCACTTCGTGGAGTGGTTCGACTTCGGGCTCTACGGCACCCTCGCGACCGTCATCAGCCTCAACTTCTTCGAGCAGGGCAACCCGCAGGCCGCGCTCCTGTCCGCGTTCGCCGTGTTCGGAGCCGGCTTCGTGATGCGCCCGCTCGGCGGCCTCTTCTGGGGATCGATGGGCGACCGCATCGGCCGCAAGACCGTCCTCGCGACGGTGATCCTCGTGACGTCCGGCGCGACCGTCGTCATGGGTCTCCTACCGACGTTCGACATGATCGGCCTGTGGGCGCCGATCCTGCTCGTCATCGTCCGGCTCGTCCAAGGGTTCGCCGCCGGCGGTGAGAGCTCCGGCGCCACCACGCTGCTCGCCGAGTACGCCCCGTCCAACCGGCGCGGATTCGTGACCAGCTTCATCGACGTGTTCGGGTTCGCCGCCTTCGTCGTCGGCGCAGGTCTCGTGCTCCTCTTCACCTCGACGCTCGGCACCGACGCGCTCAACGACTGGGGCTGGCGCGCCCTCTTCTTCCTCGCGCTCCCCCTCGGGCTCGCGGGGCTCTACCTCCGGAACAAGCTCGAGGACACCCCCGAGTTCCAGGCGATCCAGGCCAAGGGCGCCGTCTCGAAGTCACCGCTCCGGACGTCGTTGCGCACCTCGTGGAAGGCCCTGCTCTTCTGCGTCGGCTTCGTCGTGATCAAGGCGGTCGGCCACTGGATCCTGCAGACCTTCATGCCCTCGTACCTGCAGACCGACCTCGGCTACTCACAACCGCTCAGCTACGGCGTCACGGTCCTCGGGCTCCTCGCGATCGCGATCCTCGTGCCGTTCATGGGCCTGCTGAGCGACCGGATCGGACGGAAGCCGGTGATGATCGCGGGCTGCGTCGGGTTCCTCGTCCTGACCTACCCGACGCTGATGCTCATGAGCGCCGGCAACTTCGCCGCCGCCGCCGTCGCGATGGTCATCCTCGGCGTGTTCATGGCCGCGTACGACGGTGCATCGAGCGCGGCGATGGCGGAGCTGTTCCCGACTAGCATCCGATACGGCTCGATGGCGATCGCGTACAACCTCTCGGTCGCCGTGTTCGGCGGGATCACGCCGTACTTCGCGACGTTCCTCATCGCCTCGACCAGCAACCGCTTCGCTCCGGCGTTCTACGTGATGGCGGCGGCGCTCATCACGCTGATCGTCGTGCTGCGGGCGCGGGAGACGGCGAAGCTGCCGCTGCCGCGCTGAGCAGACCGGAACGAGCGCCGGCGTCGACCCGAGGGGTCGACGCCGGCGTTGCCGTGTGGGGACGACTCAGCGGGAGAAGTCGCGCAGGTCGAGGTCGGGATCCTCGAGGACGTCGGAGGTCTCGATGGAGTCGCGAGGTTCGTACGCCGTCGTGGACGGGCGGATGTCGTCGAGGTAGCCCTGGAGACGCGATTCGGCCTCACTGAAGTCCGGTACGGCCTGATCCCAGGCGTGCGGCACGGACAGCACGTCGTTGCCGAGACCGATCACGAGCTGAGCCGATGCGTCTTCGACATCGGAGTCGACGACGATCGGGATGGTGACCGCTTCAGCGCGGCCGCGCTTCGCGAGCTCCGCCGTCAGTTCGACCAGCAGAGCCGCGACCTCGTCGGTCGTCACAACATTCTCACCCGCGTATGTAATGCATCGCATGCATCCACCCTGCCGGATCGAGCCTGGAAGCTCAGGCCCCTTGACACCCGGCGGGGCCGGATGACTAGGCACCCTCGCGACTGAGCTTCCTCGTCCGGAAGGAGCGCCACGCTCCCGTCGACCAGAGCGCCCACACGACGAGGAGGGGTTGGAAGAGCAGCCGGATGGCGCGGGCGGCGTCGCTGTCGAGCCCGAAGGCGTCGGTCCCGCTGACGAACTGCTCGACGTTGCCGGGGAACACGGCGACGAAGAAGGCCGCCACGACCCAACCGACCACGACCCGGTGCCGTCCGAGGAGCAGGAGCGAGAGGCCGAGCAGGATCTCGACGACCCCGGACGCGAGCACGACGAGGTCGACGGGCAGCGGCAACCACTGCGGCACCTGGGCGACGAACGACTGTCGAGCGAAGGTGAGGTGGCCGACGCCGGCGAACACGAGGGCGGCCCCGAGAAGCAGGCGTGCGGCGGTGCGGACGACGCCCATCTCAGTTCGCCGCCGTCACGGCGTACTTGAAGCCGCGGTGCGAGCCGACGAAGCCGAGACGCTCGTAGAAGCGGTGGGCGTCGATCCGGGCCTCATCGGAGGTCAGCTGCACGATCGACGACCCCGTCGCGGGGGCGGCGACGTCCGTCACCCAGCGCATCATGGCCGAACCGACACCGCCGGACCGCAGCGCGGAGGAGACCCGCACCGCCTCGACGAGCAGCCGGGTCGAACCGCGTCGGGCCATGCCGGGGATACGGGTGAGCTGCATCGTCGCGATGACGGCACCGGCGGCGTCCTCGACGAGCAGGATCTCGTTCGACGGGTCGTCGATGAGGTCCGCGAGCGCGCGCTCGTAGGCGGGCAGGTCGCTCTCCTGGGCTTGGTCGCCTCGCGCGGCACTGATCGGGTCGTCGGCGAGCAACGCCATCAGGGCGTCGAGGTCGCCGAGGCCGGCCCGGCGGAGGACGAGCGTCTGCTCGCGGGTGGTCAGGGTGGCGGGGAGTTCGAGTGCGGCGATCACCACCCCAGCCTCCCACCTCCGTCGACCTCGTTGGACGAAGGCCGACCGGCACGCGTCGCCGCGATCTGCGAGAGTTGACGGGTGAACTACGACCTCAGCGCTCCCGCTCGCCGCGACATCAAAGGTCTCACGGCCGCCATCGAGTCGGCCGAGGACACCGCTTCCCTGCAAGCGCGTCTGAGCGTGCCCCGCTACGGCGTGTTCGACCTCGCCGGCCGAGCCCGTCGCTCGCCGATCATCGGCGGCCTCCTGCTGGCCGGCACGGCACTCGATCAGAACGGCAAGCCGACGAAGCCCCTGCAGGTGCTCGAGACGATCCCCGAGCTGGATCCCGTCGACCCCGACCCGGGCGCCGTCACCGCTCAGCTCGCCGAGCTCACCCACGGCGACCTCGTCACGGTGCGGTTCTCCGACGGTGCCTACGGCGACTTCGGCGTGACCGGGATCGCCGTGTGGTCCGTCCCCGGCACGACGTTCCTCGTCGGCGGTTGGCTCATCGGTGAGGCCGGCGCTCCGGCCCCTCGGGTCACCGAGCTCGTCCGCCTCGCGCCGGTCGGCGACCACCCGTGGCCGGTGCCCGCGCAGATCACCGTCGTCGGCGAGGACATCGGCATCGACTGAGCGCGCTTCGTTCGCCCAAACATGGGCGAACAAACACACACTCGCCCAAACATGGGCGAATGAACGGCGGCCGGGCATGGGCACTCCTCCCCATTCGGTGTTCGACGCGCTCGACCTACGCTCGTGATGTCCGAGCAGTCGAACGAGAGGAACATCATGACCACACGAACGATGCGCAGCAGGATCGCCCTCGCGGGGGCCGCCCTCGGCCTCGCGATCGCCGGCTCCCTGGGCGGTGTCGCGACCGCCGCACCGGCGTCCGCCGCCGGCCAGTGCGTCGACTACCAGTACTCCGTCGGCGGCGACGGCGGGTGCGTCGCCAACATCCAGACGATCCTCAACGCCTTCAAGACCGGTGGTCCCCAGCTGGAGGTCGACGGCCAGTTCGGCGAGCAGACGCGAACGGCCGTCATCGCGCTCCAGAACACCTTCGGTGTGGAGCCCGACGGGGTCGTCGGCCCCGCGACCTGGGCCCAGATGTGCACCCCGCACATGGGCCCCGGGCCGATCACGTGGTACCCGTACGAGGCTGCTCGTGCCTCCGGCTGCGACATCTGATGGGCACCGCTCCCCATGCAGCCGCTCGAGATGCTCGACCTCCGCTCGGGGCGTCCGAGCAGTCCAACGAGAGGAACATCATGACGAAGCGAACGATGCGCAGCAGGATCGCCGTCGCGGGTGCCGCCCTCGGCCTCGCGATCGCCGGCTCCCTGGGCGGTGTCGCGACCGCCGCTCCGGCGTCCGCCGCCGGTCAGTGCGTCGACTACCAGTACTCCGTCGGCGGCGACGGCGGGTGCGTCGCCAACATCCAGACGCTCCTCAACGCCTTCGGGCCCAGGATTCCCGGCGGCGTGTCCAACCTGGAGGTGGACGGCCAGTTCGGCGAGCAGACGCAGGCAGCCGTCGTCGCCTTCCAGACCTACTGGGGCATGCAGGTCGACGGCGTCGTGGGCGCCGAGACCTGGCACATCCTGTGCGCGCCGCAGATGGGTCCTGATCCGGTCGACTGGTTCCCCTACGACGCGGCTCGTGCCTCAGGCTGCAACATCTGACCGAGGCTCACACGAACGAGGACTCCCTCGCCCATGGTCGGGTGAGGGAGTCCTCGTTCGTGGCGGCTACTCCGCGTCGAGGGTGAAGAGCTGCGCCTGCTCCGGGGCGAGGAGCGGCATCGCGATCCCGACCTCGGCCAGCGCGCGGCCGGTGAGCACGACCGACCCCTCGGCCAGCCACGTCGGCGGTGCGTCCTGGATCGAGCGGGCGGGCGCGCCGAGGTCCAGCGGACGGACCCGGTAGCGACGCTCAGGATCGAGGCCCGGCACCCGGAGCGGCGCCGGGACGGCCGTCCGTGGTGCGGCGAGCGCCACCTGCGCGACGATCGCGGAGGAGCGGTCCTGGGCGATCACCCCGTGCGCCTGCAGCGCGGGGTCCGCTCCGTCCATGCGGACGACGGCACCCGTGTGCAGCAGCGGCCGGAGGCGCTGGTAGTGGCCGATCCACGCCGCGATGAGGTCGAGCTCGTCCTCGCTCGCCTCGTTGAGGTTCCACTCGATGCCCGCACTCCCGAAGAGGGCCGTGGCGAGCCGGAATGCGAGGTCCGAGGTCCGCCAGGTGGTGTGTGAGCGGGCCGCACCGAGGTGTCCACCGAGATACTCGGGCGGAATCACGAGGCCCGTGTACCGCTGGATCGACTGGCGCTCCAGCGGGTCGTTCGTGTCGCTCGTCCACACCCGTTCGACGCGCTCCAGGATGCCGAGGTCGATGCGCGCGCCCCCCGAGGCGCACGACTCGATGTCGACCCCGGGGTGCAACGCGCGCACCTCGTCGAGCAGTCGGTAGAGCGCCGCCGTCTGCCGGTGTGCCGAACCGCCGAGCAGGTCGCGGTTGTGATCCCACTTGAGGAAGGCGATGTCGTACTCGGTCAACAGTGCGTCGAGTCGGCCGAGGAGGTAGGCGAACGCGTCCGGGTGGTCGAGGTCGAGCACCCGTTGGAAGCGCCAGGTCGGGGCGTCCGGGTGCCCCAGCACCCAGTCGGGGTGGGTGCGCGCGAGCTCGGAGTCGGGGTTCACCATCTCGGGTTCGACCCACAGCCCGAAGTCCATGCCGGCACCGGTGACCGCGTCGATCAGTGGGGACAGCCCGCCGGCCCAGCGTTCCGGGTCGACGAACCAGTCGCCGAGTGCGCGTCGATCGTCGGTCCGGCCGGTGAACCAACCGTCGTCCAGCACGAACCGCTCGACCCCGACGCGCTTCGCCTGCTCGACGAGCGACAGCAGGGTGGGCAGGTCGTGGTCGAAGTACACGGCCTCCCAGGTGTTCAGCACCACGGGGCGGGGCTTCGTGATCGTGCTCCAGGAGCGGATCCAGGGGTGCAGGCGCGCGGAGACGCCGTCGAGACCCGCGTCGGAGTAGACGGCGACCGTCCACGGCGATTCGTAGCGCTCGCCAGGCGCCAGGACGACCTCACCGGGGGCGAGGAGTTCGCCGGAGCCGGTGGCCGCGGGTCCGAGCGCCGAACGCTCGGTCCAGAGCACCTGGTCGCCGCTCCAGGCGAGGTGGGTCGCCCACACCTCACCCGTGCGGAAGCCGAAGCCGGGCGCGCCGACGACGGACAGGAAGGCGGCGTCGTGCCCCGGCCGGCCGTGACGGTGCTCGCGGGTCCAGGCGCCTTGCCCGAGGCGGTGACGCTGCGGCGTGCGCTCGTGGGTCCAGAGGCCCGTGAAGTCGAGGAGCTCGGTGGCACGGTCCGGGACCGGCAGCACGACGGCGAGAGCGTCCACGGCGAGCGGTCGGTCGACCTCGGCGTCGACCTCGGCGTCGTTCCGCACCGCGTGCCGGACTCGCAGCACGCCCTGCAAGGTCAGCTCGATCGTCGAGACGACCGTCACCGCGGCGCGCTCGTCGGACGTCGTCAGGATCAGCGAGGTGTCGGTGGCCTGCTGGTCGATCAGCCGCAGCGCGAGCAGATTCGACGCATCCGGTCCGCCCGGCCGGTGCACGCCGACACCCGGGCGGCCGCTCCAACCGTCGAACACGGTGGGCAGCAGGCTGAGGCGCGGCGGGGCGTCGATGGACGACGGCGGGATCGCGGGCGTCAGGCCATCGGCGAGTGCGGTGAGGGAGGCGGCGGCGAGTTCGCCGACATCGGCTCCCCAGTGGAGGATGGTGGGCACCTCCGTGCCACGGGCGTCGACGATCAGGCTGACGCCCGCGGCACGAAGGTGATGGATCACGGTTGCATTACTCCTTGACGGGGATGGACTGCGCCTTCAGGGCGTCGATCGTCGCCGACTGGCCCTTGGTGAGGGCGTCGAGCAGGGTGCCGTTGCCGGACACCGCCTCCTTGAAGCCGTCGGACACGTCGTTGTACGTCTGCGTCATCGTCGGACCCCAGGCGAAGTCTTCGGACACCTCGGAGGAAGCCTCCGCGAAGACATCGTAGATCGGCTGGCCGCCGTAGAAGTCGACGCCCTCCTTGAGGACGGGGAGGTTCAGGCCGTCCTTCGTCGCCGGGTAGATGTTGGCGCTCTTGTTGAGCATGGTGAGCGCCTCATCGGAGGTGTTCAGCCACAGGGCGAACTTCGCAGCCTCGTAGGGGTGCTCGGAACCGGTGAAGACCGCGGTGGACGAGCCACCCCAGTTGCCGGCGGCGGAGTCGCCGGCCTTCCACTGCGGTGCCTTCGCGACGGCCCACTTACCGGCGGTGTCGGGCGCACCGGAGGCGATGGAGTTCGCACCCCAGACCGCCGAGTTCCAGGTC
The DNA here is from genome assembly GCF_001421315.1 of Plantibacter sp. Leaf1. Taxonomy (NCBI): domain Bacteria; kingdom Bacillati; phylum Actinomycetota; class Actinomycetes; order Micrococcales; family Microbacteriaceae; genus Plantibacter; species Plantibacter sp. Leaf1. The sequence continues at coordinate 2,263,580 of NZ_LMJX01000002.1, forward strand.
CACGCGGCGCTGGAGTTGTAGGCGTTGTCCCACTCGGTCGTCCAGGTCGGCACGGTCGAGACGAGGTCCTCGTCGATCAGGTCCTGCCAGTAGTCGGCGACCTGCTTGGAGGCGGGGTCGGTCAGGTCGACGGTCCAGTCGCTGCCGTCGTTCTTGAACCAGCTGCCGCCGGCCTGCCAGACGAGACCCGCGAACTGGTTGATGTCACCCTGCGAGAAGTTGGTGATGTAGGCGCCGGTGGCACGCACCTGCTTGGCGGCCTCCTTGTACTCGGCCCACGTCGTCGGGATGGCGATTCCGTTCTGCTCGAAGAGGTCGGCACGGTAGAACATGGCCATCGGGCCGGAGTCCTGCGGGACCGCGTAGACCGAGTCGGACTCGCCGAGGGAGACCTGACCCCAGGTCCAGTCGACGAAGTCGTCCTTCGCGGCCATGACCTCGTCGCACGCACCGAGGTCCATGAGGCCGTTCTGCACGCGGAAGTTCGGGAGGGCGTCGTACTCGATCTGACCGAGGTCGGGCGCGTTGCCGGCCTTCAACTGGTTGAAGAAGTTCTGGTACGTGCCGCTGTTGCCGTTCGGGCCGGTCTGGACCTTGACCTGGATGTCGGGGTTCTCCTTGTTCCAGACGTCCACGACCTCCTCGATGCCGGGGATCCAGGAGGTGAAGCTGAGGTCGACCTTGCCCTCCGCCGGGGCACAGGACGCAGCAGCACTGCCGCCGTCCGACCCGGTGGAGGAGCAGCCGCTCAGGACGACGGCCGACAGCACCGCTGCGGCGACCGCTGTTCTCTTGAGGTTCATTGCGAATCCGTTCTTCTGTGAATGGTGAGGGATGGTGTTGCTGGTGCGGGTGGTTCGGGAGGTGCTGATCGGCGGGCGGTCACTTCACGGCGCCGGCACCGAGGCCGGACCGCCAGAACCGCTGGAGCAGGAGGAAGGTGATGACGAGCGGGATGATCGACAGGAACGCGCCGACGAGGACGTACAGGCGCAGTTCGGGGATCTGATTGACCTGCGAGTTCCACGAGTAGAGCCCGAGGGTGACGGGGAACAGGGCTTCGTCGCGCAGCATGATGAGCGGCAGGAAGAAGTTGTTCCAGATGGCGACGAACTGGAAGAGGAACACGGTGACGAGCGCCGGGAACATGAGTCGCACGGAGATGGTGAAGAAGGTCCGGACCTCCCCCGCACCGTCGAGCCGAGAGGCCTCGAGCAGTTCCTCCGGCACGCTCGACGCCGCGAAGATGCGGGTGAGGTAGACGCCGAAGGGGCTGACGAGCGACGGCAGGAACACGGCCCAGAAGGTGTTCGTGAGGCCCACCTGGCTGAAGATCAGGAACAGCGGGAGGGCGAGCGCCGTGGCCGGCACGAGCACACCACCGAGCACGACGTTGAAGATCAGGTCGCGGCCCGGGAACCGGTACTTGGCGAGCGCGTAGCCGCACATCGCCGCGAACAGGGTGCCGAGGAGTGCGCCGAGCCCGGCGTACAGGACCGAGTTCAGCATCCACTTCAGGTAGACGCCGTCGCGGTAGGCGACGAGCTGTCCGACGTTCTCGAAGAGGTTGAAGTCGGCGAACCAGAGCGGGGCGGTGTTCGAGAACTGCGACGACGACTTGGTCGACGCGATGAACAGCCACCAGATGGGGATGAGGAAGTAGAGCGTGAAGACGAGCATCACGATGAGCGCGCCGGCGCGCGACAGGCGGCTCTCCTGCGGGCCGCGGCCGGTGGACAGGATGGCGGTCATTTGCCTTCCTTTCGCTGCGTGAACTTCAGGAACCCGAACGAGAGGACGAAGGTCGCCAGCGCGAGCACGACCGAGAATGCGGCTGCGAGGTTCACGTTCGGGATGGACGAGGTGGTGTAGACGGTGAGGTTCGGCGTGAAGGTGCTGCTCACGGCCGAGCTGAAGGACCGGAACACCTGCGGTTCGGCGAGGAGCTGGAGCGTGCCGATGATCGAGAAGATCGCGGTGAGGATGATCGCGGGCATCACCAGCGGGATCTTGATCGACCAGGCGATGCGGGCCTGGCCGGCGCCGTCGAGCCGCGCGGCCTCGTAGATCTCCGTCGGGATGGAGAGGAGCGAGGAGTAGATGATGAGCATGTTGTAGCCGACGAACACCCAGGTGACGACGTTCGCGATGGCCCAGAGCACGAGGTCGGCGGAGAGGAAGTCCACGTTCTGCGTGATCGCGGTGAACGGCGACAGGTTGGGCGAGTACAGGAAGCCCCACATGATGGCGGCGATGACGCCGGGGACCGCGTACGGCACGAAGAAGGCCAGGCGGAAGAACCGCTTGCCGCGGAGCAGCGGCGAGTCGAGCAGCAGGGCGAAGAGGAGCGCGAGGCCCAGCATCACGGGCACCTGGACGACACCGAACAGGAGCACCCGACCGACGGACTGCCAGAACGGTCCGTTCTGGAAGACCTGCACGTACTGGGCGAACCCGCCGAACACCTCACGGGCCTGGCCGAAGGTGCCGTCACGCTCGATCACGAGCAACGACTGGTAGACGGCGTAGCCGATCGGCACGAGGTAGAACAGGGCGAACAGGACGGCGAACGGGACGATGAAGAAGGCGATCGCCCGCTTGTGCTGCACCACCGCCTTCGGCAGTCGCGCTGCCGTCCGCCGGCGGGACGGACGTGGTGACGTCGCCCCGGCCGTCTCGATGTTGACGCTCATCGCGTGCGGTCCTCTCTGATGACGCGCACGGCGCCGGCTGGCACGCGTGCGATGGAGTCGACGGGTTCGCCGGTGACGAGCTCGTGCCCGGTCGCCGGCAGCTCGACGTCGTGCGTCGAGTGGTTGATGAGGAAGCGGTAGCTGCGGTCGTCGCCGACGCGACGGATGACCTCGAGGCCCGGCAGCTGCTCGTCGCCCTGCGGCACGGCGCCCGCGCCTGCTGCGGCGTCGCGCAGGACGTCGTCGAGGGCGTCGGCGTCGAGGTTCGTCGCGAGGTACCAGGCGTCTCCGCCGCCCGCGATGCGGTTGCGGGTGATCGCCGGTCGGCCGATCGAGGGGCCGTCGGTGAAGGTGTCGAGGACCTCGGCACCGCGGGCGCGGGTGCGCTCCGACCAGGCGGTCGCGGTCTTCCCGGAGGCGAGCGTGAGGGTCTGCCCCGGCAGGACGGGCGCGAACTCCTCCGTGTTGACGCCGAGCAGCTCGCGGAAGGCGCCCGGGTACCCGCCGGGGCGGACGCGGTCCTCTTCGTCGGCGATCCCGCTGAAGAAGGTGATCACCGCGTGGCCGCCGGCCGCGACGAAGTCGGAGACGACCGCGGCCTCGCTGTCCCGCACGAGGTAGAGATTGGGGATGACGACGAGTCGGTACGCCGAGAGGTCCGCTCCGGGACGGACGACGTCGACCGTGTGGCCGAGTCGACGCAGCGAGGCGTGGGCGGCGTGCACCTGCGAGAGGTAGTCGACCGCGTGGGTCGGGCGGCTCTCGCCGTCGGCGGCCCACCAGTTCTCCCACGAGAACATGAGCGCGACGTCGGCCTGCACGCGCGTCCCGACGATCTCGTCGAGTCGATCGAGGGTGCCGCCGAGCGCGACGACCTCCCGCCAGACGTCCGAGTCGGTGCCGGCGTGGGGCAGCAGGGCGGAGTGGAACTTCTCGGAGCCCTGCAGGGAGGCCCGCCACTGGAAGAAGCAGACGGCTTCGGCTCCCTTGGCGACGTGCGTCAGCGAGTTGCGGGTCATCTCGCCAGGCGCCTTGGCGAGGTTCTGCGGCTGCCAGTTGACGGCACCGGTCGACTGCTCCATGAGCAGCCAGGAGCCGCCGCCGGCCAGCCCGCGCGTGAGGTCGCTCGCGAAGGAGAGCTCCGCGGTCGGGTCGGCGAGCCGGTTGTCGAGGTAGTGGTCGTTCGCGACGACGTCCATCTCGGGGGCCCACTGCCAGTAGTCCATGTTCCGGATGTGCGCGGTGACCATGAAGTTGGTGGTGACCGGCACGGTGCTGTGGCGACGCAGGACCTCGAGCTCGGCCCGGTAGTAGTCGAGCAGCTCGTCGGAGGAGAAGCGGTGGAAGTCGACGACCTGGCTGGGGTTGCGGCTCGACAGGGTGAGACGCGGCGGCAGGATCTCCGCGAAGTCGCTGTACTGCTGGCTCCAGAACGAGGTGCCCCAGCCGGTGTTCAGGCGTTCGATCGTGCCGTAGCGGGCGCGGAGCCAGCCGCGGAACGCTTCGGCGGACTCGTCGTCGTAGCAGAGCGCGTTGTGGCAGCCGAGCTCGTTGGAGACGTGCCAGAGCTCGACGGCCGGGTGGGCGCCGTACCGCTCGGCGACCCGCTCGACCAGTTCCAGGGCGTACCGGCGGAAGACCGCGGACGACGGGCACCAGGCCTGGCGGCCGCCGGGGAAGCGCGTCGTGCCATCCTCGGTCTCGGGGAGGATCTCGGGGTGGCGGAAGGTGAGCCACGGGGGTGCTGAGGCGGTGCCGGTTCCGAGGTTGACCCGGATGCCCGCCGCGTGGAGCAGGTCGAGGATCTCGTCGAGGCCGGAGAACTCGAACTCGCCCGGGCGCGGCTCGAGGTGCGACCACCCGAAGATGTTGAGGGCGACGAGGTCGACGCCGGCTTCCTGCATGAGGGCGACGTCTTCGCGCCAGACGGACCGGTCCCACTGCTCGGGGTTGTAGTCGCAGCCGTAGGCGATGCCGTCGTGGCTGAACGTGGGGGTGGAGCTCATGGTGCCTTCCGCGATCTGTGAACGTGCACAGATCGAAGAGCGACAACTCCACGTTGAGAGTCTGTGAACGTACACAGAGTACGGTCGGATTTCAGAATCTGTCAACACGACGAGCGCCGTGGCGCGTTCGGCGCGGCGCTAGGGTGGAGCCGTGACCCCTCCGCCGACTCGACGCAAACGGGCCACCGTGCACGATGTCGCCGTCGAGGCCGGCGTCTCGCGCGGCACTGTCAGCCGGGTCGTCAACGGCGAGCGGTACGTCTCGGCCGAGGCCCGCGAGGCGATCGAGGCCGCGATCGAGAAGGTCGGGTACGTGCCCAACACGGCCGCTCGGAACCTCGTCATGCAGCGCACGCAGGCCGTCGGGTTCGTCGTGCACGAGCCCCACAGTCTCTTCGTCGACGATCCCAACATCGGCAACATCCTGCTCGGCGCGAACGAGGCCCTCTCGCAGGCGGACCACCAGCTCGTCTGCCTGGTCGTCGACTCGGAACGCGACACCGACCGCATCACCCGGTACCTCTCCGGCGGCTTCGTCGACGGGGTCATCATGGTCTCCGCGCGCGAGAACGACCCGATCACCCGGGTGATCGAACGCCTCGGGCTCCCGGCGACGTTCGTCGGCCACCCGCCCGACCTCCGCGAACTCCCGTTCGTCGGGATCGACAACCGTGCCGCGTCTGCCGACATCACCCGCGAGCTGATCGGTGCCGGCCGGGGGCGTATCGGCATGATCGCGGCGGCGCTCGACCGCGACTCCGGCTCAGACCGACTCGCCGGATTCCGTGACGCGCTCGGCGACCGGTTCGACGAGCGGCTCGTCGTCGAGGTCCCGTTCTACTCCCACCAGGACGGCTTCTCCGGCATGACCGAGCTCCTCGCACGAGTACCGGAGATCGACGGCCTCTTCGCGGCGTCCGACGCGGTCGCAGCAGGTGCCCTCGAGGCGTTGCGCGCCGCCGGTCGGCGGGTCCCTGAGGACGTGTCGGTCGTCGGCTTCGACGACTCGGCCTGGGCCCTGCGCTGCCACCCGCCGCTCACGACCGTCCATCAGCCGGCAGCGGCCGTCGGTCAGCGCGCGGCCGAGGTGCTGCTCGCGCAGTTGCGGGGCGAGACCATCTCGCCCACCGGCTCGTTCGTCCCGACGTCGATCGTGCGTCGCGGGAGCGTTTGAACCCGTCAGCGGTAGCAGCCCTCATCGGAGATCAGCACCATGTACTCCCGGGCCCCCTCGGTGTACGCCTGCACACCGAGGGCGTCGTCGAAGCTCTGCAGGTCGATCGCATCGGCCGACTCCGAGAGGTCGAAGCTGATCCAGGTCGGCTCGTCGGTGCCACCGAGGTAGACCGGCCAGCCTTCGTCGGCGAAGTAGTCGGCGATCGTCTGCTCGCTCGACTCGCTCGTGCCCGGAGCGACCTCGAACGTCTTCATCGAGCGCGCGAAGGAGACCTCGCTGCCGTCCGAAGCAGCTGAAGAGCACGCCAACTCATCCCATTCGCCCTCTTCACTGATGATCGTGTTGAACGGGATGAGGGAGGAGGCCACGGTGAGCGTGGCGTTCGCCTGGGCACGAGCTTCTGCAGGCGAGGGCATCGACTCGTCGATGAACCCGTCCTCGAGGAGGTCTTCACCGGTGAATCCTCGAGCGTTCAGCTCGGCTTCGACGGCCGCCGCGAATGGAGCGGCGCCGGCGATCATCATCGCGAGCGGTGCCGCGTAGCCGACGAGCTGCAGCACGACCGCCACGATGATCACGGTCACCAGGCCTCCACCGAGCGGAGGTCGATTCGTCGACGGCGGCGAGTGTTGGATCACGGAGTGCCCTTTCGTCCGGGCCCGGTTCACGCGGTTGCTCCCGGAGCAGGCAACCGCGTCGTGCTGCAGATGGCGACACGACGGATCGCGTACCATCCGGGCGACACTGCATGATCTCAGATGTCACCGCGACCGATGAACGACCCCGCGCCATCATGTCGGACGGACCGACCCACACGGATCCCCCAGCAGGGCACGCCTAACGTTGGTCTGATGATCGGCTCGGGAATCACACGGCGCCTCCGCGCCACGCTCGCCGCGGTCACCGTGGCGGCCGCGGCGATCGGTCTGTCGGGATGCTCACCCGAGCAGATCGAGCAGCGCTCCGACGACGCGTCGATCCAGGCGCAACTCGACTACGTGCACGCGCACTGGAACGCCTACAACGACGCCGAGTTCGGCGCGCTTCCGGACTCCGACTGCGTCAACTTCGCCAGTCAGTCACTCATCGCTCGCGGGTGGCAGATGGACGATGGCTGGTCGTTCGACACCGACGCCGACGGCGACCACGAGTATTCGGACGCGTGGGTGAGCTCGACACTGTTCGAGCGCTATCTCCGGGCCCACCCCGAACGTGCGACGGAACTCGCCGCCACCGACCTCAGCGCGTTGCAGCTCGGCGACATCGTCCAGTTCGATTGGGATGACTCCGGCGACGAGGATCACACCGGCATCGTGACGAGGATCGTCGGTGATGGTGCCGACCGGCAGGTGTACTTCGCCGGCCACACGCTCGACAGCCACTACCGTTCTGTGACGAACGCGATCACCGAGACCTATCCGGGCGCGCGAGTCACCTACTGGCACCTCGCAGCACCCGCGAGCTGAGCAGCCACTCGCGCATCCCCTTCATTCGCCCATTGTTGGGCGAATGAGCACTCGGTCGCCCAAACATGGGCGAATGAACGTGGTGGAGCGAGTCAGAGCAGGAGTGTCGGGCGCCGGACGGCGGCCCGCTTCGCCTCGTCGAAGGTGTCGACGTGCAGCCATTCGGGCGGGCTGGGCGCCACGATGAGGACGTCGTACCCGGTGCCCTGCGCCTCCACGTAGGCGAGACGACATTCGGGCGATGACGGGTCGGCGTCGTTCGAGATCCGCCACTGGCGGGTTCCGATCGGGACGACATGATGACGCTCGGCCGAGTCCTCGACACGTGGGAACGGCGACTCGAGCGACACTGCTGGAGCATGCTTCGTAACCATGCCCTCAGGCTAGGTGTCCCGGTGGAAGGCGACTGCAGGCTTGACTTCCCAGGTTCGCGGCGACGCGCCGATGGCGGGCCTGCCCTCAGCGGCTCGGGCGGCGCACGGTCTCGAGGCCCAGCAGCACGAGGGCGAGCACGATCGGCCCGTAGACGAAGACGTCGGTGAGCGTCAGCGACTCCCCGAGGAGCAGCACCGCGACGAGCACCAGCAGCACCGGTTCCAGGTAGCTGAGCAGCCCGAAGACGCCGAACGACAGCAGGCGGCTCGCGACGAGGTAGAGCACGAGGGCGACGCCGCCGATCACGCCGAGCAGGAGGATCCCCCACCCCAGCTGCGGGTGCGCGGCCAGCACATCGAGCGACGACGGCTGCAGGGCGAGCACGACCGCGACGGGCACCAGGACGAGCAGCTCGAAGCAGAACGCGCCGATGGAGTCGAGCCCGGCCCGGCGACGGATCGCGAAGTACACCGGGTAGCCGAGCGCGACGGCGACGGTCGCCCACGAGAGTCCGCCGGCGACCACGATCGCCGCAGTGACCCCGACGGCCGCAGCGGCCACCGCGGCGATGCGCAGTGGGGCGAGGCGTTCCCGGTGCAGGACGACGCCGACCACGACCATCGCCAGCGGCATCAGCAGGTACCCGAGCGCGAGCTCGAGTCCGTGACCGGTCTGCGGTGCCCACCCGAACAACCACAGCTGCACCGACAGCAGGAGCCCGTCGAGCACGATCACCAGGACGAGGAGCGGGCGACGAGCGAGACGGAGCGCGATGTCGCGGACGTCCCGCCACCAGCCGAACACCCCGACGAGCGCGGCGAGCACCGGCACCGTGGCGATCACCCGCCAGGCGAAGATCTCGTTCGCCTCGAACGGCTCCAGCAGCGGCGGCAGGAAGAACAGCGCCGCGAACAGGAACGAGGCGACGACGGAGACGAGGACCCCGCGAGGCGTCGTCTCGCGGTGCTCAGGGGGAAGGGCGGCCGTCACGGGTCCTCACCCTATCGTCGGCCGCGCGCCGGGGATCCGGCGGCGGCACCGACAGCCGTCACCAGTCGTGGACGGTACCGTCCGTCAGCCGGTTCACCGGGAGGTACGCCTTCGTGTACTCGAACGCCGCGGCCGCCTCCTCGTCGAGTTCGACGCCGAGGCCGGGCTGCTCGCCGGGGTGGAGGAAGCCATCGTCGAAGGTGAACGACGTCCGGAACACCTCGAGGGTCTGCTCGTTGTGCGGCATGTACTCCTGGATCCCGAAGTTGTGGATCGCGAGGTCGAGGTGCAGGGCCGCGGCCATCCCGATGGGTGAGATGTCGGTGGGGCCGTGGATGCCGGACCGGATCCCGTAGATCGCCGCGAAGTCGAGCAGCTTCTTCATCGCCGTGATGCCGCCGGTGTGCGTCACCGCCGAACGCACGTAGTCGATGAGGCGCTCGGTGATGAGGGTCTGGTAGTCGTACACCGAGTTGAAGACCTCACCGATCGCCAACGGCGTGGTCGAGTGCTGGCGGACGAGTCGCAGGGCGGTCTGGTCCTCCCCCGGGGTGCAGTCCTCGAGCCAGAAGAGCTTGTACGGCTCGATGTCCTTCGCGAACCGTGCGGCCTCGATCGGCGACATGCGGTGGTGTCCGTCGTGCAGGATCCGGAGGCCCGTCCCGAAGTCCTCGCGGATCCGCTCGAACACGCCCGGCATGTGCGCGAGGTACCCGGCGGTGTCCCAGGACTCCTCGGTGGGCGCCGTCGCCGCCGAGCCGTCGGACGCACGCTTCGCCGGCTCGTAGTCGTAGCGGACACCCGGACCTGAGGCGGACACCCCGTAGACCTGCCCGAGGCCCGGGACGCCGGTCTGCACGCGCACGGCGGTGAAGCCGAGCTCCTGGTAGCCGGTGATCGCGTTCGCGAGCGCCTGATAGTCCGTGCCGGAGGCGTGGGCGTACGCCCGGATGCCCGACCGGCTCGCCCCGCCGAGCAACTGGTACAGCGGCACGCCGGCCTTCTTCGCCTTGATGTCCCAGAGGGCCATGTCGACCGCCGCGATGGCCGCCATCGTGACCGGCCCACGACGCCAGTACGGCCCGCGGTACAGGTACTGCCAGGTGTCCTCGATGCGGTCCTCGTCGCGCCCGATCAGCATCGACGCGACGTGGTCGCCGAGATACGACGCGACGGCGAGCTCGCGCCCGTTGAGGGTCGCGTCGCCCCAGCCGACCACCCCGTCACTGGTGGTGATCTTCAGGGTGACGAAGTTCCGGCCGGGACTCGTGACGATGACGTCAGCGCGTTCGATGCTCATGGGGTTCCTTTCGAGGAGGTCGAGGCGGCTCAGATGGCGTCGCGCGGGTCGGTGAGGTCCCGACCGGCGACCTCCGGCATCCAGATGGACGCGATCAGCGCGCAGAGGGTGAAGACGCCGAGCATGATGATGATCGGGATGAAGGAGCCGGTGGCGGCGGACACCCACGCGGCGGCGATGACGGGGCCGGCGCCGGTCGCGACGATCGCCGCGATCTCCCGGGCCATCGCCGTGTAGGTGTAGCGGTTCCGAGCACCGAAGAGTTCCGGCAGGGTCAGGTTCTCGAGCGACGCGAAGCTCATCACGGCCAGGTTGTGCAGGACGACGTAGCCGACGAACACGAGGGCGGTCTCCTTGCTGTGGATCATGAGCATGGTCGGGACGATGACGATGAGCGCGATGATCGCCCACACCATGTACATGCGCTTCCGTCCGTAGCGGTCACCGAGCCAGCCGGAGAGCGGCACGGTGATGAAGGCGACGAGCGAGGAGACGATGACGGCGTTCACGCCGATCGACCGGTCGAGCAGCAGGACGACGGTGATGTAGCTGATGAGGTACGTCTGCACGAGTCCCGAGTTGCCCGCCTGTCCGAAGCGCAGGAGGAGCGCGATGGCGAACGCCTTGATCGGCTTGCGGTTCATCGCCTCGAGGGTACGGAGGTTGCCGGTCTCGGTCGCGAGGGCGATCGTCTCCTGCTTGGTGAGCGCCTTGCCGTCGACGACGTCGTCACGCTCCTCGAAGACCGGGCTCTCCTTGAGGTTGAAGCGGACCCAGACCGCGAACAGCATGATCACGACGCTGCCGATGAAGGGGATGCGCCAGGCCCAGGCGATGACCTCGTCCTCGCTGTACGCGAGGAGCAGGCCGGCCCACAGTGCCGAGGCGAGGAGGGTGCCGCAGTTGGTCCCGAGTGCGACGAGCGAGGCGATGATGCCGCGTCGCTTCGCCGGAGCGTATTCGGCGAGCATGACGCCGGCACCCGAGATCTCCGCGCCCGCTCCGAAGCCCTGCGCGATCCGCAGGAGCACCAGCAGGATCGGCGCGAGGAGCCCCACCTGCGAGTAGGTGGGCAGGAAGCCGATGAGCGTCGTCGACAGCCCCATGAGCAGGATCGTGTAGAAGAGGACCTTCGTCCGGCCGGTCTTGTCACCGAGCCGGGCGAAGAAGAAGGCACCGACCGGGCGGGCGACGTAGCCGACACCGTAGGTCGCCATCGCGGCGACGACGGCCATGGCCGGGTCCTCGTTGGAGAAGAAGAGGTCGGCGAACACGAGCGCGGCGGCCAGCGAGTAGAGCTGGTAGTCCATGAACTCGAGCGCGGTGCCGAGCCAGCCGGAGATGGCCGCCCGGACGAGGTCGCGGACGGAACGGTTCGCGGTCGGGTCGCCGGTGGCGACTGCTGATTTCGGGTCTGACATGAGGTACTCCTTCGGACCTACGGGATGAAGCGGGAGTGGAGGTGGAGCGGTGGGGTGCGACTCAGAAGGCGAGGAGCACCTTCGCGGAACGGGAGGAGTCGCGGGCGACGGCGAACGCGTCGACCGCCTCCTCGGCGGGGAGGACGTGGGTCACGACACGGTCGAGGAGGTCGCTCTCGGCGAGGAAGGCGATCGCCTCGTCGATCTCGGTCGAGAACCGGAACGCACCGCGGATGGTGAGTTCCTTGGCGAGCATCGGCGCGAGGTTGATCGGACTGGCGGCGTCGGGGAGCATGCCGACCTGGACGATCGTTCCGGCTCGCTTCGCCGCGCGGACCGCCTGGGTGAGGGCGACGGGCGCACCGGAGCATTCGAAGACGACGTCGGCGGACTCGTCGGCGACGGGGTCGCGTCCCACGAGGAGGAGCGTCTCCGCCCCGACCGTGGCGGCGCGGTGGAGGGCCTCCTCCCGCATGTCGCTCGCCGTGACCGCGGTCGCTCCGGCACGCACGGCGGCGGCGATCACGAGCAGGCCGATGGGGCCGGCACCGAGGACGAGGACCCGGGCGCCGCGGAGGTCCCCGGCGAGTCCGACCGCGTGCATGGCCACGGCCAGGGGTTCGGCGAGCGCCGCGCGCTGGAGCGGGAGCGCTTCGGGCAGGACGCGCAGCATCGACCGTTCGACGATCAGGTACTCCGCTGCGCCACCCTGTCGGTGCGGGTCCGCTGCGGCGCTGCCGAGGTAGTCGCCGCCCGGTCGCAGGTGTGGGCGGTCCTCGAGCCCGGGCAGGCTGGGGCCGTAGCGGGCGGGGTGCACGGTGACCCGGGTGCCGGGGGCGAGCTGACCGGACGGGTCCGCGTCGACCTCGGCGGAGAGTTCGTGGCCGGGCGTGAGGGGTTCGCGGATGACGTACTCGCCGTTCGCGCCGTGGAAGTAGTAGTGCAGGTCGGATCCGCAGATGCCGACGTACCGCACCCGGAGGCGGACCTCGCCGTCGCGGGGTTCCGGGGTGTCGGTGTCCTCCCAGCGGATGTCCTCTGCGCCGTGGATCGCGAGCGTCTTCATCGGAGGGCTCCTGTCGTGGTGGTCGGTCGGGCCGTGGCGGCGACGCTGTCCTGGATCGCCGCGTCGACGCCGTGTCGCGCGATGGTGTCGATCAGCTCGCCGACCCGGGCGATGAACGCCGGTCGCTCGGCGAGCTCCTGTCCGAAGAGGTGGAGGCCGGCGATGACCCGGTGGGCGAGCTGCGCGCCGTCCGTCGAGGCGTCCGCGAGGCGGGCGAGTTCCTCGCGGGCCGGGTCGACCATGGCCCGCGCGTGCGGACCGGGGTCGAACCCGGGCATCGGGGCGATGCAGGACAGGTAGGCCGCGACGGTGAGCGCGATGAGATGCGGTGTCGATCCGCTGTCGAGGCTGCGGAGGGCGGGCTCCGGGATGCGCTGGCGGAGTTTCACCGAGCCGTCGGTGCCGACCTGCGCGGTGCGGTGCCCGAGGGCGTGGTTCGCCCATCGTTCGAAGAGCTGCGCTTCGTAGGTGTCCACGTCGACTCCGGCGGGGAATCGCACCGAGGGTTCGTATTCGTGGTGGAGGATCGACCGCGCAGCCGATTCCACGTCGGGCATGGCGATCGCCTCGGAGATCGTGGCCGCCCCGCGGAGCGCGCCGAGGTAGGCGATGAGGGAGTGCGTCCCGTTCAGCAGCCGCACCTTCATCTGCTCGTACGCGCCGACCTCGTCGGTGAACACCGCCCCGCCGGCCTCCCAGGCGGGGCGTGCGGCGGCGAAGCGGTCCTCGATCGCCCACATGGTGAACGGTTCGGCGGAGACGGGCGATTCGTCACGGACGCCGAGGCGCGCCGATACGAGGTCGCGCAGCTGGGCGGTCGTGGCGGGCACGATGCGGTCGACCATGCTGGAGGGGAAGGCGACGGCACTGTCGAGGTAGGCGAGCGCCTCCGCACCCTCCGAGCCGGGCAGTTCGCCGAGGAAGGTCCGGACGAGCGCCTCGGTGCGGGCCCCGTTCTCGCTGAGGTTGTCGCAGCTGAGGATCGTCACGGGGGCACCGTTTCCGGATGCGCGCCGCTGCAGTCCGCGCGCGAGCTGGCCGATGGTGGTCCGGGGTGCACCGCCGCGCAGGTCGGCGGCGATGAGCGGGTCCGAGAGGTCCAGTAGGCCCGTCGACGGTGAGGTGCTGTACCCGTGCTCCGTCACGGTCAGCGTCACGACCCGGATGCGCTCGTCGGCGAGACCGGCGACGACACGTTGGGGGTCCGCTGCGGCGACGAAGACGTCGGTGTGCACGGCGGGCACGGTGATGGCCGTCCCGCTGGGCGAGATCTCGGCGACGGCGTAGCGGAGGTCCTGCGCCTGCATGGCGTCGACGACCGTGCGGGAGCGTGAGGCGACACCGATGATGCCCCAGTCGTCACCACCGGCACGCAATGCTGCAGCCGTGTACACGGCCTGGTGGGCCCGATGGAAGTTGCCGAGGCCGAGGTGCAGGACACCGGCTGCGGAGGGTACGGGGTGTCCGGGCTGCGGGGCGGAACCGGCACCGAGTCGCCCGATCGGGCCCGTCATCGCGTAGCCTCGGGGCGCTGCAGCATCGGCTGGCGGAGATCCGCATCGATCGTCATGAAAGCGATTCTGATTGGTTTGTACAAAGTTTGTCAAGTAGTTTCATGGCGCGGGCATGCCGCATCATGAGTAGACCAGACCCCGCGAAGGATCAACCGTGACCGCCACCCTGACCGATGTCGCCCGTCACGCCGGCGTCTCCATCGCCACCGCATCGCGGGCCTTCGGCGAACCGGACCGACTCGCCGACGCGACGCTGGAACGGGTCCTGAGCGCGGCGGCGGACCTCGGGTACGCCAACCCCAACGGCGCGACGACGGAGAAGACCTTCGGCGTCATCGTCCCCGACGTCGCGAGCCCCGTGTACGCGACACTCCTGAAGGGTGTCCACGCCCAGGCCTGGCAGGGACGCCACCGCCCGGTGTTGTTCGACACCGATGAGGACCTGCATCGGGAGCACGAACAGCTCGAACTGGCGCGGAAGCTCAACGGGATGCTCCTCTGCTCCCCCCGCCTCCCCGACGACGAGATCCGCGCGCTCGTGGGCGACACCCCCGTCGTGGTGGTCAACCGCATCATCGAGGGTCTGCCGTACGTGGTGATGGACACGGAGAGCGGTCCCCGGCAGGCGGTCGAGCACCTGGCAGCCCTCGGACACCGGCACATCGCCTACGCCGCCGGCCCCGAACACTCCTGGGCGGATCTGCGTCGTGGGGACGCCGTCGCCGCGGCGTGCGCCGTCCTCGACATCGAGTTCACCCGCCTGGGTCACCAGGCGGCGTCGATCCAGGGCGGCCTGGCCGCAGCGGCGACGATCGTCGCGAGCGGTGCGACCGCGGTCGTCGCCTACAACGACCTCGTCGCCCTCGGCATCGAATCCGGCGTCAGGACCCTGGGCAAGCGGTGCCCGGAAGACCTCAGCATCATCGGCACGGACGACATCGAGATGGCCTCGATCCGTCAGCCCGGGCTCACGACCGTCCGACTCGCCATCAACCGTTGCGGATCACTCGCGGTCGAGGTCCTCGTGCGCGCCATGGCCGGTGCCGCCCCGCGGTCGGTCGCGAGTCTGGATTCGCAGCTCATCGTCCGCGAGTCGACGGCGCCACCGCGACGGTCCTGACCCGCCGGCATCACGCCAGGCGTTCGCGCCCACCCCAGCGGTGGAGTCGTCCGACGGCGAGACCCGCCACGAGCGCGCAGGCCGCCAGGAGCCCCCACATCACCGCGAGCGGTGCCGGTGGCGGCGTCTGCGAGAGGATCGCGTCGAGCGTGCCGACGATCCACGTCGAGGGGAGGACGCGGAAGATCCCAGCGGCCCACTCGGGGAGGACCGAGAGCGGGAAGAGCGCCCCGGACGTCACGAGGGCGAGCATCGGCAGCAGGTACGCCAGCTGCATCGCGACATCCGGGTTCGACAGCCGGGTGGCGAGCAGGTATCCGAGCCCGAGCAGCATGGCACCGCCGAACAGGACCGTGACCGCGACGGCCACGAGGTCGCCGAGCGGACGCTCCGGCGACGTCCAGGCCGCGAGGGCGACGATCACGACCGTCTGCCCCACGACCACGCCGAGGCGGATCGGCAGGTGCCCGAGCAGGTACGCGTCATGACGCGCCGGCGTCGTCGACAGGGCGCGCAGCAGGCTGGTACCGCGATGCCGGACGAGCGGGACCGTGGTGAGCATGAATGCGACCGCCATGAGCCCGGTCGTCGCCACCAGGGGCAGGCCGCGCTCGAGTACCCCGGCCGGGGCTCCACCGGCTCCCGCCACGATGACGTCGACGCCCCAGAGCAACCCGATCAAGCCGAGGAAGCTGGCCACGAGGATGATGGCCGAGCTCGGGTCCCGGAGGAGGTCGCGCGCGTGGGCCGTGGTGAAGCTCCGAAGCTGCGACCGGAACGTCTGCATCGTGCTCGTGCTCACCGCTCGTGCGCCCGCTCGCCCTCGGCCGAGGATCGCGGGCGGTTCGCGAGGTCGATGAAGAGGTCCTCCAGCGAGCCGTGCGCGACGCGGAACCCCCGCGGCCGGAGGCCGGTGGAGAAGGTGAGTCTGCGGAGGACGGCGTCGGGATCGTCGGTCACGACCTCGACGAGGCTGAGCGCGCCCTTCGCCGTCACGGTGATCGCACCGGGGATGTCGTGGGATTGCAACTCGGCGACCGTGGTCGCATCGGGGATCTCGAACGTCACGGTCGCCGTGGAGGCGTGCTCCCGGACCAGTGTCTCCGGCTCCCCCATGGCGGCGATCGACCCGTCCACGAGCACCGCGATCCGGTCGCAGACCTGCGTGGCCTCGTCCATGTGATGCGTCGACAGCAGGATCGTGGTGCCACGTTCCTGCTGGCGCCGGATGATGGACCACAGGTTGCGGCGAGCCTGTGGGTCGAGTCCGGCGGAGGGTTCGTCGAGCACCACGATCTCGGGGTCGCCGATCAGGGCGATGGCGATGAGCAGGCGCCGCTCCTGCCCGCCGGAGAGGTGCTTCACCCGCCCCCGGCGGGCGTCGCCGAGCTCGAGTTCGTCCAGGACGTCCTCGGGCGGGCGGACGCGGGCGTGGAACGAGGCGAAGAGCTCGAGCGTCTCCGCGACGGTCAGCGTCGGGAACAGCGTGGCGGCCTGCGGCTGCACCGCCAGGCGCTCCGTCACGAAGCGGCGGTCGCTCGCGGGGTCGTGGTCGAGCACCCGGACGGTTCCGGCGCTGGGTCGCCGGAGTCCGACGATGGTCTCCAGCGTGGTGGTCTTCCCGGCACCGTTCGGCCCCAGGAGTCCGAACACCTCGCCCTCCCGGACGCTCAGGGAGACGTCGCGCAGGACGGTCCGGTCTCCATAGTGCTTGCTGAGCCGATCGACGGTGATGACGGCTCTGGCGTGGTCGTTCATCGTCGTCCTCCAGACGGCGGGGCATCGTGTTCGCCCGGGAAGAAGATCTCCTCGATCGGGCGCGCGAGGAGGGCGGAGACACGGAACGCCAGGGGCAGCGACGGGTCGTAGCGGCCGGTCTCGAGGGCGTTCACGGTCTGCCGGGAGACCCCGAGGGCCTCCGCGAACTGCACCTGGGTCCATCCGCGTTCGGTGCGCAACGCACGGACGTCGTTCTTCATCGGTTCGCCCGGAACGAGAGGACGCCGATGCTGACGCCCCAGACCGCCATCCCGCCGATGAACACCCACCACTCGGGCTGATCCACGACGATCGCCGCGGTCGAGAGGAACACGATCACGAGGCTGATCAGCATCGCCGCGCCGAACCCGATCGCGAGGCTCAGGAGCAGGAGTCCGCGTTGCAGCTCGTCGACACGGCCGACGTGGCGGATCAGCGCGACCGCGATCCAGACCACGGGGACGAGTGGGACGAGCGCGACGACCACGCCTGCGGCGGAGCCCGGTTCGGTCCGGACGAGCTCCGGCAGGAAGAGGAAGGTCACGAGGAAGCCGACGGCCCCGGCCGCGATCTCCCACAGGTACCGCAGGGACGCTCGTCGCTCCTGCGGGGTCGATCCCCGATCGGTGTTCGCTCTCATGCTGTGACCTCGCTTCGTGTGTCGGATGTGTCGGATGTCTCTGTCGTGCCCGGCCGGCGTTCGGACTGATCCCACTCGAACCGCCGGACGGCGAGCGCCCCGGCGGCGACGGTGACGACGGCCATGAGCCCCCACAGCGCCGGCACGGGCAGGAAGGGTTCGGCCCCGGTCAGGGAGGCGCTGGTGGCGGCCACGAACCAGGTGGTCGGCAGGCAGTTCATGACGACCTGCACCACGGTGGGCAGGATGACCTGCGGGAGCAGCCCACCCGAGGCGAAGACGAGTCCGAGGGTCGCCATCACCATCGTCTGCTGGGTCGCCTCGGCGTTCCGCGATCGGGCGGCGAACGCCAGCGCGACGGCGAACAGCATGGTCGTCCCGAGGAGGAAGGACGTCCCGAGGGTCAGCAGGTCGAGGCCGTCGATGTACCGGCGCCACACCGCGATCCCGGCGGTCAGGAGCAGGACGCCGACCGCGACGAACGCGCGGAGCGGGAGCTGCGCGAGCAGGAAGGTCGAGCGCCGGAGCGGTGTCGTCCCGAGCAGGCGGAGGAGTCCGCGCTCCCGCATCGCGACGAGGGGAACGGTCGTCCCGATGAACGCGACGCTGGCGACCCCGACGAGGACCACGATCCCGAGGTTCGCCTGCAGGGGGTCGAGCTCGACGTCGCCCTCGTCGTCCACCACGGTCACGGCGTCGGCGCGGACGCCTGCGTCGCGAAGGCCCAACCAGATCGGATCCCAGGCGGCCTGGTCGGACGCGTCGAGGACGACCAGCGCCCGACCATCGACGACCGTCACGACGGTGTTCCGCTCGGGTGCGTCCTCGGCGACCACGCGGACGCCGGCCCGTTCGAGGGCGGACGCGATGCGGGGGTCCGCAGCATCCACGGAGGCGACCGGAGCGGGACCGAGCACGACGAACGCCAGCCACATCGACACGTAGATCACGAGGATGATGCCCGTCATGAACCACATCGACACCCCGGTCAGGGGATTCCTGAGCACGTCGCGGGCACTGATCGCGGCGAGCCGCCGGAAGGCTTCGCGGCCGTGACCTTCGCGTCCGCCGGTCGCGGGCCTCACCGGGGCACCTCAACGGCGAGGACCGGAGTGACAAGGAAACCTGACATGCGTCAAGTGTGCTTGTCACTTTCGAAGGTGTCAAGTCCCCTTTGCATCCGGTGAGGCGGCACACTGAGACCATGCTGAACCGACTGGGCCTCCTCCGCATGACCGGCCGCGACCCCGGCGAGGGGCACCGGGTGGCGAGCCCGTTGGAGCTGCTCTTCGATCTCGTCTTCGTCGTGGCCGTCTCGCAGGCCTCGCAGAACCTCCACCACGGGATCGTCGAGGGCCACGCGGCGGAGACGACCGTCTCCTACGCGATGATCTTCTTCGCCATCTGGTGGGCGTGGATGAACTTCACCTGGTTCGCCTCCGCGTTCGACACCGACGACTGGCTCTACCGACTGACGACCATCGTCCAGATGGCGGGTGTCCTCGTGCTCGCGGCGGGCGTGCAGGACGCCATGGTGGAAGGTGATTGGGCGATCATCACCGTCGGCTACGTCATCATGCGCCTCGCGATGGTGGCGCAGTGGCTCCGGCTCGCGCTGTCCGACCCGGAGCAGCGGGCGGTCGCCCTCCGGTTCGCCATCGGCATCAGCCTGGTGCAGGTGCTCTGGGTGGCACGCCTGGCCCTGCCGGTCGAGGGGCAGTTCTGGACCTTCTGGCCCGCGATGCTCCTCGAGGTACTGGTGCCCGTGTGGGCCGAGCGTGTCCACCGCACGCCGTGGCATCCCCACCACGTCGCGGAACGGTACGGCCTCTTCACCCTGATCCTGCTCGGTGAGAGCCTGCTCGGTTCAGCGAACGCCATCATCGACGCTGCCAACGCCGACCGCCGCATCGACGGCCTCGTCGGCCTCGCCGTCGCCGGGATCGTCCTCGCCGCTGGCATGTGGTGGATGTACTTCAGTCGCGAGCAGGCGGATCGACTGACGTCAGCACGGCAGGGCTTCACCTTCGGGTACGCTCACTACTTCGTCTTCGCCGCCGCCGGCGCCGTCTCGGCGGGGATCGAGGTGGAGCTCGACCTCCTGACCGAGGCCGGTGAGCAACTCACCGCCACCGACGCCTCGTTCTCGCTCACGGTGCCGGTCACCGTGTTCATGGTCGCGGTGTGGTTCGTCCTCCTCCGCGGGCGGATCTCCACCGGAGCCTCCGCACTGTTCCTCGTCGCTGCGGCGGTCGTCCTCGCGTCGGCAGCACTCCCGGTCGTGACCGTGCTCGGGACGGCCACGGCGGTCGGCATCGCGGTCGTCGTCCTCGAGGTACAGCGCGTCCGCGAACGACGGGAGCCCGCGGGCTGAGCGACCCCGGACACGACGAAGGCCCCCGATTCCTCGGGGGCCTTCGTGTCACATCCACTGGTGGGAGGGTTCATGAAATCCGCGATCCCAGTCGGGAATAGGGTTCGCAGAAGGGGGTTTTTTGGCGCTTTCCACGCTAAGCCCCGGGTCGTGTGCTCATGCTGCCATGAACGTTGCCTTCACGCAGGAACGTGTTGCTGCGCGCACAGTGTCCGGTAGAGCTCGCATCTGTCGAGGAGCTCGTCGTGCGCACCGACGTCCACGATGCGTCCGTGCTCCATCACGATGATCTTGTCGAAGTCGCGTACCTCCGCCAGACGGTGGGAGGCCATAACGATGGTCTTCGCCTGCGCACGCTCCCGCAGCAGCGACGACAGTCCCTCGGCGGAGATGGCGTCAAGGCTCGATGTCGGTTCGTCAAGGAGCAGCATCTCTCGGTCAGAGAGCAACGCTCGGGCAACACCCAGCCGCTGCCGCTCACCTCCTGAGAGGTTGCTACCTGACACTGCGACAGGTCGGTCGAGGACTTCCCCGCCTATGCTGGCGAACAGCCCCACGTCCGCCAACGTCTGCAAGAGCGCACTGTCCGGAAGGCCGCGGTGCTCGATGTCGAGATTGTCTCGAACGGTTCCTCCCACCGGCGGCGAGTTCTGCGGCACCCACGCCATACGAGCTCGGTAATCGCCGAGCGGGCCGTCGTGAGCCGGCACTCCACGCATCCGTATGGTGCCACTGCTGGGTTCGTAGAACCTCTCGAGAAGAGCGAACACGGTGGACTTCCCAGACCCGGACGGGCCCACGAGAGCGACGTGCTCACCGTCACGGATCGTGACATCGAGCGGCCCGATGCGAGTCGCCGACCCGGCCGACGCTTGCGGATACTCCAAAGTAACGCTCTCGAGTTCGACGAGCACCTCACCCGCGCACCCCAAGTCGGCGCGAGTGCCATCCGACAGGAGATCGCTCTCTTGCGGCGCGGAGACGATTTCATCGACGCGGTCTATCGCCGCAAGTCCCGTCTGAATGCTCACGAACGTCGAACCGACCTGAGAGACCGGTCCGACCATCATCATGAGGTACATCATGAACGCGATCAGCCCTCCGAGTGACAGGCTGCCCTCAGCGACTCGGACGCCACCGAGAGCAAGCGTGACGATGAGGAGTGCTTGGGTGGCGAGGGTCATGACCGGTTGCATGTATGCACCCAACCGCGCCACCTTGATTGCGTTCGTCCTGACGTCACTAGCGTCGGCTGCGATGAGGGCAAGCTGCTGTCCGCCCACTCCGTAGGCTCGGATCAGCGGCAGCGCAGTCAGCGTGCGTTCGAAGCTGCCTGCGAGCGTCGCGGTCGCCGCCTGAGTTCTCCCGGACGCTGAGCGCACCAGTCGCCCCATGACGGTGGACAGCACCGTAGCAACAACGGTGATCACCAACGACAGAGCGAACAGAATCGGGTCGATGGTGGCCATGAGGACGGCCGCGACCGCGAAGGTGACGACCGCAGCGAGGAGTTTGAATACACCCGTCGTCAGAACGGATGATGAGGCGGCGGTGTCGGAGATCATTCGAGAGAGGAACTCACCCTGTGGCACCCGCTGCACGCGACTCATTGGCAACGAAACGATGCGTGCCGACACGCGTGTCCGCAGTTCGAGGATGAGGTCGTGTGCGGTGCGAGCAAGAGCATACGACTCCACCCCGGCGAGTAGCGCCTGAGCGACAACCACCGTAGTCAGGATCAGCACCGCAGGAAGCGGCACTGACCCGGAAGTCAAGGCATCGAACATCTGTTGCAGCAGCAACGGTTGGGCAAGCCCCAGCCCCGCCCCCACGAGGGACAGCGCCACCAGTCCTCCGAGTCGCCAACGATGGCGTCGGATGAAGTCTCGGAGGGTGTTGCTTCGGATCATCGCTGGGTGTTCCTGGTCGCGACCACTGCGGCGATGAAAACTGTGGCGGTGAAAAGGAGACCCATACCCACAAACGTGAGAGCGATGTCGCCCCATGGAATGGCGCCGACAGCGGTGGCCATCTTCGTCGGGTCTTGCGCGAGATATCGCCATGCAATGAAGGCGAACGCGCCGGCAAGCAGCAGACCGCTGGACACGATGAGAACGAGGGCTTCTGAGAGCAGTGTGCCTATCGTCCGAGCGCGGGATATCCCGAGCAGGCTCAGGAGTCGGAACTCGCCCCGGCGATTCATGACGGACGCGGTGAGGCCTTGGATCATGGCGACGATGGCGAGACCATAGATGGTGCCGAACAAGGCGATGTTTCCGGTGGCGGCGTTGCTCTGGCGAAGCTCGACACGCGTCTGGATGAACTCGTCTTTCGTCATCGTCGGGGCGAGGTCGTCGACGCGCGCGATGATGTCGGAGACGGCGGCGGAGTCCGCACTCACGAATACACGGATGTCCCACACCTCCGGGTCCAGGGTCTGCAGCATCTCCCAGTCGACGAGGAGTCCGGTGTAGATCCGGGAGGTGATGACGGCGGCGACGGTGAGGGTGGCCGTGGTTCCGCTCGGTGCCTCGACCGTGACGGTGTCTCCGACCTTGTCGCTCTCCCGTGTGGAGACGACGGCCGCGCCACCGGCGCTGTCGAAGTCGCCTGTTGTCATGTCCGTCTCGAAGACGTCCTGGTAAGCGTCGAGGTCTACGAAGTTGAAAACGGTGAGGAAGGTGCCGTCCGCGCGCCCCTGTTCGATGAGCCGGGTAGTTGCTGCGGAACGTACCACCGCGTTCACGCCCTGCATATTCCCGATGTCGCCGGTGACGGTGTCGGCATCCTTGACGGATGACGGCTCGACGATGAGGTCAGCATCCAGCTTGGAGTGATAGTCATCCTGCATGGTCGCCTGGTCAGGCCCTGCACCGATGGCGAACCCGCCCATGACGCCCATCAGGATGAGCAGCGGGAGGACGTTGGATGCGAACCGTTGCGAGTCGCGGGAGGCGCGCTGCGCGACGAGGACACCCGAGCCGCCGATCAGGGGCCTGAGGAGCCAGCCCAACGCTCGCGCGACCACCGGAACGAGGACTGGTGCAAGTGCGCCGAGGGGGAAGATGATCAGCAGCGGGACGATGATTGAGGCGACAGGGTTCTCGCTCCCGGTGTCCGGCATGAAAATGAGGAATGCGGCGAGCCCGACGACGGACGCGGCTGCGATGACGATACGAATCGCGCTCATCTTCTTGCCCTGTGTGCCCGTCGCAGACGCCTCGAGAGCGGCGAGAACATCGTTGGTCTGCTTGGAGCGAAGGCTCAACCACGCGGCGACCATAGAGCAGAGGATCATCCCTCCCGCGACCAGGGCCAGGGTGAGGATCGGGACACCGAAATCCACCCGCAGGGTCTTCCCGAACACGCCCACGGCCTGGAGCAGGAGATAGAAGGGGTGGGCGAGCAGCCCACCGATGAGGACACTTGGGATCACGACCAACGTGGCGAAGACGAACGCCTCACCGGTAACCATCACGCGAACGCGCAACACACTCGCTCCTGCGAGACGAAGCTGGCCGAGTTCTCTGCGCCGCAAGGCGAGCATGTTCCGGAAGCCCAAGTAGACCAGCACGAGTGCGATCACCACCGTGGTGAAGCACATGACCTGCAGGATGCCCTGCGATGCGCTGACAGCAGCCCGAACGACGCGGGCATCGAACTCCGACATCGAATCGATCCGGACCGCCTCCCCGCTTGCAAGGCCGGTGAACAAGACCATCTCCGCAGTCGCGACGACCGTGGCGATACTGAGAAGGATGGCGACCCCGACATACGCCGCTCGATGGCGACGCACGAACGCCAGAGAGACGGGCAGCTGCTGAGCCACAGTCATCGCGCGGCGCTCTCCAGACCCGTCATGCGAGAGCTGACGGCCTCCGCAGTCGGGGCGTCCATCGTGTCCACGAGTCGCCCGTCGACAAGGAACAGGACCCGGTCGGCGTATGCAGCGATCTGGGGATCATGAGTGACCATGACTACAGCAGTGCCGACGTCCCGGAACCGACGAAGCTGGTCCATCACCAGGAAACCGCTCTTGCGGTCCAGCGCTCCAGTCGGTTCATCGGCGAAGATCACGCGCCTGGTCTGAGCGAGGGCGCGTGCGATGGCCACGCGTTGCTGCTGCCCACCGGAAAGCTCTGCCGGGTACGACTTGACCTTCTCAGAGAGCCCAACGTTGGCCAGGGCATTCACGGCCTGCTCACGCGGTATCGCCGCTCCCCCGAAGAGGGAGGGCAGTGTGACGTTCTGCAACGCTGTCAGAGCATCGATGAGATTGAAGCTCTGAAAAATGAAACCGAACTCGTCACGTCGGAGAAGATCGAGCTGACGTTGCTTCGCGGTGGTCAGTTCCGTGGCGTCGAAGGTGACGGATCCCGCTGACGCACGGATGAGACCGGCGAGGCAGTAGAGGAGGGTGGACTTCCCGGAGCCAGACGGGCCCATGATGGCGGTGAACGAACCAGGCTCGAATGCGCAGCTGACACCGTCAAGCGCGAGCGTCTCCACCCGCCCGTTCGAGAACGTGTGCCCGAGTCCGGTTGCTGTGAGCATGTGCTGCCCTTTCGTAGAAGAAGGGTGGGACGCGCGTCGCCGCGCGCCCCACACGTCCGTGTATCAGTTCGGTCCGCAGGAGATGCTGATACCGCTGTTGTCGCCGTCACACCACATGCTGATGCCGGATCCGAAGACACCGACCTCAGGCCCGGACTCGTTCGACAGGCCCTGCAAAGAAAGCAATGCGCTCATTGTGTTCACCTCCTTCCATGTCATCGTCAAGTGGTCTGGGAAGAGTCACCGGGAACCAGTCGTCCGGGTTCTCTTCGAATAAGGCGAGGAGCGCGCCGACGTAGCCGGCAGCTCCCGTGGAGTAGTCCGCGGAGAGGTGGTATCCGTTGTCTCCGAGCATCACCAGCGCGTCAGGGTCGCTCCCACGGAAGAGGAAGTTCTCGGCGGTGAAGGACATCAACCGGACCCGTTCGCTGCCCCCATAAGAGAGCGGAGCGGACAGGAGCGCGCAGGCGATGCCAGCAGTCCCCCGAAACAGGCCGCCGTTCATGCTGATGATGCCGTCGACCGTCTGAGCGAGTCGTGCGATCTCGTCCCGGTAGTGGGTCGGCGCGCACTGTGCGAGAGCGAACGCGATCCCCGCAGCACCCTCCGACAGGTAGCCGTAGGAGACACGCGAGTAGTCCACTCGAAGGGTCCCGTTGTCCGCTTCGGTGAGCTGCTGCAGCTCGCGCTGGAAGCAGAGGTGCATCAGGTGATCCCAGGAGGCGTCCCCGGTGACTTCCGCGAGCTGGCGGCAGACCATTCCGACACCCGACCACCCGTCGAACAACCCGATGGTGTTACCGGTTTCCGAGTGAGGGCTACGGAGGTCCCCTCCGCCTGTGACACGGGCGGCGAGCAACGAGGCGTATCGGTCGCGCATGTCGCGAGCGGAGTCTGTGTCCGCGAAGGTAGCATCGCACAGAGCGAGGATCGTGCCTGCCAAGCCACTCCGCACGGATAGGTCAAGTCCGGGGTCGGCGCTTACCTCTCCAGCCGCGAGGATCACTTCGGCGCTTGCAGTGTCGCCGAGCTGGGCGAGTGCGGCCGCGATGCCCACGGTTCCGCGGAGGAGACCGTGAAACGGAATGTCGCCCACTTCTCGAAGGCGCGCGCTCAACCATCTGTGGTCCTGCGTGACGTCGCGGCCGGCTCTTGCGAGCATGAGGATCACGCCTGCGGCTCCCGTCTCGATGTTCAGTAAGGCGCCGGCTCCGTCTGCGAACTGTGTCGCGTCCCCCGGGAATCGGCGGGGTCCGTCACGTCGGGTTCCTTCGATGCCGTTGCACACCTGCTCCAAGACTTGTCTCCCTGGAGTGAGAGCAAGGCCTGTGGCGTGGCGGTACGGGTGCGACGTTGCCATCGCGTCCGGGGGCACAGCGTCGACCAAGGTGTTGACGAGGTCCGCGACGTCTTCCGGGAATTGCTCCGCAACCTTCTGTGCCCGGTAGGTCAGCACGGAAGGGTCGAACGCCCCGGCCAGCGACGGCCAGAACAAGTGCAGGACAACGGCAGCGAGCGCGTACCTGTCGCGGTCACGGTTCGAAGTCTGCGCGTGGGGTATGAAGCCCGGGGTGCCGATACTGCCGACCGCCGAGGCATCCATCTCACGGGCGGCTTCGAGGTCGATGAGTCGGACACGATCGCCGTCGACCAGGATGTTCTTCGGCTGCAGGTCGAGAATGCTCCAGCCTGCATCATGAATCTGATCGACCGCGGTGATCACCTGCCGGGCGAGTGGCAGAGCTCGCGCAGCGTAGTCGGCGAGGACAGTCTCCTCCGTGCTGAACGGATAGTTGCTGGCTGCCCAGGATTGGAGCGTGAGCCCGGGAATGTACTCCTCGACGAGAAACTCATGGTCGCCGACAACCCGGTACTCGATGGCGTTGACGACGGCGCCCACGCTGGCGAGCTGCTTCAGAGCCCGGTGTTCACTCCGCAGCCGCGAGGTCGCGTCGGCGGAGTCCGAGCTGTACGCCGACCATCGCCGCGCCTCCTTCAAGACCACCTGACTTGATCCGGCGTCAGCAAGGTACACACCGCCGGCATTGCTGAAATGCAAGCTGGAGCGCACGACGTACGGATGCAGAAGTTCTTCCAACACCCCCGGCGTCGGACTGAGTCGCTCCTCGACAAGTTCACGGATCAGGGCCGGGGGATCAACGAAGCTCGGCAGCGTGAAGACGGCGGCGCGACTGTCGTGAACTTTCTCTCCGTCTGGGCTCTGAATGGCGTAGCCCGCCGAACCGTCCGCATGCTCGAAGCGGTCCAGGAAGAAGGCGCCGTAACGGAAGTAGACGGGACTCTCGCCGAACTTCACATCCGACAGAATGTATGGGCCGTCGAATCCGCGAAGAGCCTCATCGAACAGTGGCAGGAGTTCGCAAAATTCTTCATCGGTGCGGGGGAAGACAGTGATGAACTTGCCTGCCGACCCACGGTTGGCGTACTTCATGCTGGTTCGGCGCAGTTCGGTCTCGTCAGAGAGGTACTTGAAGGGGACACCACGCTCGACGCAGATGTCGCCGACGATGCGAAGCGCGTCTCGCGCCTGCTCCGGGCGAGTGCTGACGTGTACC
This sequence comes from Plantibacter sp. Leaf1, assembly GCF_001421315.1. Lineage (NCBI taxonomy): Bacteria > Bacillati > Actinomycetota > Actinomycetes > Micrococcales > Microbacteriaceae > Plantibacter > Plantibacter sp. Leaf1. The sequence goes on from NZ_LMJX01000002.1 coordinate 2,290,610, forward strand.
TTCCACCCCTGGCGCGGGAGAACGCTACCATCGTCCGGGTGAAGCGTCGCCCATGGGCCGAACTTCGAGAGCGACCAGGTGGGGGGCGCGGGGTGTGAGAAGTGGCGACCCGATGCAGCGGTGGTCGACTGTTCGTAGTACGCCTCGCCGGGCGTGTAGTGCTGCAACCGCAGCATGGAGTGATTGCGGTACATCAGGCCTCACGTGGCTGACTGGTCCGAGCGACCCGCACCGGCTTTGTCGCTGAGGCCCCGAGCGCTGACGATGCCTGACATCGGCTGTCTGTCATGGCATCTCCTTCCGCTGCGTTCCTGGCTGACTCCTCCTGGTGGGTGGCGCCTGGCGTCCATCGAACCTCAGCCCTGGGCACCCGCACGATGAGTCCTGCCCTACTCTTCGAGGTAGGGCTGGCTATACCTTTCGGTGCCGCTGGCGATGCCCGGCGTGGGGGATCCCTAGGCTGGACCCATGACGACGGCGGGTCACGTGTGGAAGGCGATGAGGTTGCCCCCGTGGCGCTTCGTTCTCAGCCGCTGGCCGTGGCGGGCACTCATCTACCTGATGCTGAGTGTGCTCGTTGGAGCAGCTCTCGTCCCGCTTGTGATTCTAACATTCCTGCTGTTGCCATTCTGGGGTCTCGTCCTCGGATCCATGGAGCGCCGACGCACACGCCTCCTCGGGTTCCCCGTGCAGATGAGCGACCACGCCGCGGTCGATGCCAGCGAGCGTCACCACTGGATCAACATCCGCCTCACAGAACGTGCGACGTGGCGCGAGGCACTGGCGCTCATCTGGGACCTTGTCTGCGCTCTCCTCGCACTCATCGTGCTGTTTTTCGAGACCATCACACTTCTGGCGCTCGGCATGGTCGCTGCCGCCGGTATCACCGGACCCACACCGACCCAGTTCTTCGGAGACGCCGAAGGGGTCATGACCCCCACAAACTGGTGGCCAGTCGCGCTCATCACCCTCGTCGTGCTGATCCTGTTCGGCTACATCAACGCGTGTCTCGCAACTGGTCAAGCATGTGTGTTGCGACTCCTGTGCGGGCCGAAAGCACGCGGCGTCGACGCGAACATCCAGCGTCTCATCAACTCGCGCCGTGCTCTCGCCGAGTCGTCAGACGCGGAGCGCCGTCGCATCGAACGGGACCTGCACGACGGCGTACAGCAAGAACTCATCGCACTCGGCGCACGACTGGGGATGATCGGCCTCGAAGTGGACGAGCTCGCCGCGAGAGGCACTGACACCACTCAGCTATTGCGAGCGGTCGACGAAGCCCAGGTTCAGGCGGAGCATGCGATGACGACCCTCCGTGACACGGTCCGCGGGATCCACCCTTCAGTACTCACCGATTACGGACTCCGCGCGGCCCTCGAGGAGCTCGCTGAGCGCAGCGACATTCGAGTGACCGTCGAAGGGAACCCCAGCGTTCACCTCCCCGCCGCACACGAGACCACCGTCTACTATCTGGTCGCAGAGGCCCTCACGAACATCGCCAAGCACGCATCCGCCTCCTCTGCCGTGGTCGCCACCGGCACCGATGGCAAGACGTTCATCGTCACCGTGACCGACAACGGAACAGGCGGTGCCGACAAACGGAACGGAACCGGACTACGAGGACTCACCGAACGTGCAGAGGCTCTCAACGGTCATCTGAAAGTCACAAGCCCCGCCGGCGGACCCACCGTCCTGCGAATGGACCTCCCCCTACCCGAAGATGGACCTCCCCCGACCCGAAGAAGGGAACGCCTTGCATGCGAATACTGATCGCTGAGGACTCAGCGCTACTGCGTGAAGCACTCATCGCTCTGCTCGAGCGGCTGGGCCACACGGTGGTGGGCGCCGCCGAGACGGCACCCCAGCTGGAGGAAGCGTACGCGCGACTGGACAGTGCTCCCGACATCATCATCACCGACGTCCGCATGCCACCCGCGAACAAGGACGACGGCCTGCAGGCCGCCCTTCGCATCCGGGAGCAGCACCCGCACCAGCCGATCCTCGTCCTTTCGCAGTACCTCGCGGACATGAACGCCCGCCGTCTCCTCACACTGCCCGAAGGTGCCGTCGGGTATCTGCTCAAGGACCGCATTAACCGGGTGCGTGACTTCGCCGGCGCACTGCAGAACATCGCCAGCGGGGGGACGACTATCGACCCTCATGTGGTCCAGCACCTCCTCAGCAGCGCACACCCCGGCCCGTTGGATACGCTCACGCCACGGGAGACCGAAGTCCTCATTCTCATGGCGGACGGCCAATCAAACGCCGCCATCGCCGAGAAGCTCGTGCTCAGCGACCCCGCGGTCGGTAAGCACGTCGGACGCATCTTCCAGAAGCTCGGCCTGAGCCCCGTAGATGAGAACCGGCGTGTGAAAGCAGTGCTCACGTACCTGCAGGCATCACGTACCCCCTGATCTCCCCGACAGCGCCGCAGAAAAGCACGATGTTCCTGGAAAGACTCACGCTCCAGAACTTTCAGAGCTCTGGCCCCGACCCGGAGTCCATCCGCTTTGATGAGCGGCTCACCGCACTGCTCGGAGGAAACGCCACCGGCAAGACCGCCGCAAGCCAAGCGCTCCTTCGCCTGTTCAGTGTCGCCACCGGACAGCCCCTCACGGGGCTATTCGTCGTGGACACAGAACGCGGCGAGCGCGGATCCGCGATCACGAACCACGCTGAGGCCCGAAAATGAAGCGGCGGTTGCCTCGATTTTCACCGAGGCAACCGCCGAACTCGAATTTCATGAACTGATTCGCGTTTTTACGTGAACCGCACTGGTGCGCGAGGCGGGACTTGAACCCGCACGCCCTTTCGAGCACTGGCACCTGAAGCCAGCGCGTCTGCCAATTCCGCCACTCGCGCAAGACACCAGACGTCACCGCTCTCGCGGCAACTTATCGAGGATAGCACGCGGAACCCACGGCGGAGAACACCGGAGATCCGCGCCACAGCGGGACGAAACCGCCACGAGGCTCCTCCACAGGGCCCGATCCCGGTCTGCCGAGCGGGTGAACACCTGGCGCCGGCACCGGCGTCGATTGGCCTCCTGTACAGCCAAACCGTCTAACATTGCCAGGACACCGACACGAATCGAGAGACCGTGGGCATTCTGGACAACTTCGAGAAGGGACTCGAACGCGCCGTCAACGGCGCCTTCGCGAAGACCTTCAAGTCCGGACTCCAGCCGGTCGAGATCACGAGCGCCCTCCGACGCGAGCTCGACACCAAGGCCGCCGTCGTCTCCCGCGACCGCATCCTCGTGCCCAACAAGTTCACCGTCCGCATGTCCCCCACCGACTTCGAGCGCATGGACGCCATCGGGCCCTCGCTCATCGACGAGCTCGGTTCGCTCGTCCAGAAGCACGCGAAGAGCCAGGGGTACTCCTTCCCCGGTGCCGTGACGATCCGGCTGTCCGGTGACCGCTCCCTGCCCGACGGCCTCGTCCAGATCGACAGCGTCAACCTCAAGGGCTCCGTCACCTGGGCACCCGTGCTCGACATCGGGGGCAAGCGCTACCCGATCACGCAGGCCCGCACCGTGATCGGCCGTGGCACCGAGGCCGACATCACCATCCCCGACACGGGCACGTCGCGGAAGCACGTCGAGATCCTCTGGGACGGCAACGCCGGACAGGCGCGCGACCTCGGCTCGACGAACGGCTCGAAGCTCAACGGCCAGCCCTTCCGCCAGGCGGCACTCTCCCCCGATGCCGTCATCGAGATCGGCCGCACCCGGATCGTGTTCCGGGTCGTGGCCCAGGCCGCCGGATCGGACCGCCGGATGAGCGACGCGACCCGGCGTCACGACGTGTCGTCCTTCAGCGACTCGTGGGGAGACGGCGCGTGAGCGAACTGACCCTGCTGGTCCTCCGCATCGGCTTCCTGCTCCTGCTCTGGACGTTCGTCTTCGGCATCGTCTACGCCCTCCGCACCGACCTCTTCGGTCCGCGCACCCGCAAGCCGCAACCGCAGTCGTCCAACGGTGCGCCGGCCACGCCACCGCAGCCGATGCGGGCGGCGACCGCGCCGGCTCCCAGCCGACCGGCGCCGAGCGGCTCGAACGGCACGCCAGCGCGCGCGACGGTCGACAACACGTCCCGTCTCGTCATCGTCTCCGGTCCGAAGCAGGGCACCGAGTTGCCCCTCGGCCGCGAGCCGATCACCATCGGCCGCTCGGCCGACTCGGGGCTCATCATCCGCGACGACTACACCTCGACCCATCACGCACGGCTCATGCTCTGGAACGACGAGTGGATGGTCCAGGACCTGGATTCCACCAACGGCACCTTCCTCGCCGGCAAGCGCGTGAGCGTCCCGACGCAGATCCCGCTCGACACCCCCGTCAAGGTCGGCCAGACCAGTTTCGAGCTGCGGCGGTAACCCGGTGACGACCAGCGGCGCCGGCGCGGCGCTCTCCCATGTGGGTAAAGTGCGCTCAAACAACCAGGACTCCGGGTATTCCGGGCGTCACCTGTTCGTCGTCGCCGACGGCATGGGTGGCCACGCCGGAGGCGACGTCGCCTCCGCGTTGGCACTGAACCGCATCATCGAAGCAGACGAGCCGTATCCCTCGTCGGAGGCGGCCGAGGCGACGCTGCAGGCGGCCATCCTCGCTGCGAACTCCATCCTCGGCGAGACGGTCTCGAAGCACCGGGAACTCACGGGCATGGGCACCACGGTGTCCGCCCTCGCGGTCATCGGCAACGAGGTCGCCATCGCCCACATCGGCGACTCCCGCATCTACCTGTTCCGTGAGGGCGAGCTCAGCCAGATCACGGTCGACCACACCTTCGTCCAGCGCCTCGTCGACTCCGGCCGGATCACGGCGGAGGAGGCGATGGTGCACCCGCGTCGATCGGTGCTCATGCGCGTCCTCGGCGACGTCGACGCCTCGCCCGAGATCGACACGATGACGCTCGGCACGCAGCCGGGCGACCGCTGGATCCTCTGCTCCGACGGCCTCTCCGGCGTCGTCGACGAGCCGCACATCGCGGCCACGCTGACGGAGGAGTTGTCGGCGCAGCGGACCGCCGAGAAGCTCGTCCGACAGAGCCTCGACCGCGGCGCACCCGACAACGTGACCGTCGTCGTCGTCGACATCGTCGACCAGCCGGTCGGGGACGCCGATCCCGTCGTCGTCGGTTCCGCATCGAAGCCCGTCGCCTTCGCGCTCACCCCCTCGGTGAAGAAGCCGTCGCTCATCCCGAACAGCTGGCTGCACCCGGGGCGGGTCACCTCGCTCGGCAACTCCCACTTCGAGCCGGCGTCGGAGGACTACCTCGACGAGCTGATCGAGGAGGACGAGCGCCGTGCGCGGCGCCGCCGCATCACCTGGCTCGTCGGACTCATCGTCGTCATCGTCGCGATCGTCGGCGGTGTCGTGCTCGGCTACGCCTGGACCCAGACGCGCTACTTCGTCGGTGGCGACACCGACACGGTCGTCATCTACCAGGGCATCCAGCAGGACGTCGGGCCCATCCAGCTGTCGAGCGTCAAGGAGGACACGGGCATCCCCCTCGGTTCGCTCTCCGACTTCGACCGCCAGGCGGTCGACCAGACCATCAGCGCGTCCTCGTTCTCCGAGGCCCTCGACATCGTGAAACGTCTGCGGGTGACCGATGACCAGTGACGTCGCAGCCCCGATCCAGGCCGACACCGGCGTCATCAAGACGATGCGCCGGCTCCGGCTCCCGAAGAAGCTCCGCAACCTCGAGCTGGCACTCCTCATCTTCGCCTTCGCGATCAACGCGGTCGCCGTCATGCTCGTGCAGCTCGGCGCGCTGGGTCATCTCGACTTCGCCCTCATCACCTTCGGCTCCGGGCTGTCGCTGCTCGTCCTCGCGTTCCACATCGTGCTCCGCTACACCGCGGCGGAGGCCGACCCGTTCCTCCTGCCGATCGCCACCGTCCTCGGCGGGATCGGCATCGCGGAGATCTACCGGATCGACATCGCCCTCGGCGACGCCGGCTGGGAGAGCGCGGCCGTCCGCCAGATGGTGTGGAGCGCGATCGCCATCGGCGGGGCCATCGCGGTCGTCCTCATCATCCGGAACCACCGCATCCTCTTCAAGTACACCTACGTCGCCGGCCTCTTCGCGTTCGTCCTCCTCCTGCTGCCGCTGCTGCCGGGCATCGGCCGCGAGGTCAACGGAGCGCGCGTGTGGATCGGGATCGGCGACGCGGTCACGTTCCAGCCCGGTGAGATCGCGAAGATCGCCCTCGCCGTCTTCTTCGCCGGCTACCTCGTCCGCACCCGCGACAGCCTGTCGATGGTCGGCAAGAAGTTCCTCGGTGTCCAGTTCCCCCGGCTGCGCGACCTCGGCCCGATCCTCGTGGTCTGGGCGATGGCGATGGGCGTGATCGTCTTCCAGCGCGACCTCGGAACGGGTCTGCTCTACTTCGGCATGTTCCTCGTCATGCTGTACGTCGCGACGAGCCGAGCCAGCTGGATCATCATCGGCCTCACCATGTTCTTCGCCGGGGCGTTCATCGCCGGCCAGACGCTGTCCTACGTCGCCGGTCGGTTCCACAACTGGTGGGACGCCTTCAACCCCGAGGTCTTCGACCGCGACGGCGGCAGCTACCAGCTCGTCCAGGGCATCTTCGGCCTCGCCCACGGCGGCCTGCTCGGTACCGGTCTCGGCCAGGGCATGCCGGAGATCACGCCGGTCCCGCAGAGCGACTACATCATCGCCAGCCTCGGTGAGGAGCTCGGTCTCGCCGGTCTGTTCGCCATCTTCGCGCTCTACCTGCTGCTCGTCTCCCGCGGATTCCGGGTCGGCTACGCGGGCACCGACGACTTCGGCAAGCTGCTCTCGATCGGCCTGGCGTTCACGGTCGCCCTGCAGGTCTTCGTCGTCGTCGGCGGCGTGACGCGCATCATCCCGCTCACCGGTCTCACGACGCCGTTCCTGGCCGCCGGTGGATCGTCGCTCGTCGCGAACTGGATCATCATCGCCGTACTGCTGCGTATCTCCGACACGGTCCGAACCCAACCCAAGGCGGTGGTCTCATGAATCGTGAACTCAAGCGGGTGAGCATCGTCGTCCTGGCGATGTTCCTGGCCCTGTTCGGGTCGACGACCATCATCCAGATGTTCCAGGCCGACACCCTCAACGCGGACGGCCGCAACACGCGCACGCTGTACGACAGCTACCGCACGGAACGCGGCCCCATCCTCCTGACGGACGGCACCGCGATCGCCTCGTCGGTCGCGAGCGACGACGAGTACAAGTACCAGCGGGTCTACGCGAACGGGCCGCTGTACGCGCCAGTCACCGGCTACTTCTCGCCGACGCAGGGGTCCTCCGGACTTGAGCTCGCGACAAACGACTACCTGAGTGGCACGTCGAACTCCCAGTTCCTCGACTCCATCAACCGGCTCATCTCCGGGCAGGCTCCCAAGGGTGCCGCCGTCGAGGTCACGCTCGACCCCGTCGTGCAGCAGGCCGCGTTCGACGCCCTCGGCGACCAGGAGGGCGCGATTGTCGCGATCGAACCGAAGACCGGCAAGATCCTCGCGTCGGTGTCGAGCCCCGGCTACGACCCGAACGTGCTCGCGAGCCACGACAACGCGGCCGTCCTCGACGCCTATCGCGCCCTCGACGACGACGACCGTCAGCCCCTGCTGAACAAGGGTGTCGACGGCGACCTCGATCCGCCCGGGTCCACGTTCAAGCTCGTCACCGCGGCGGCCGCGTTCGCCTCCGGCCAGTACACGCCGGAGTCGGAGTTCCCGAACCCGTCGACGTACACCCTCCCCGGCACGAGCACCGTGATCCGCAACTCGGAGGGCGGCAGCTGCGGCGGTGGGGCGACCGTCTCCATCGCGACGGCCGTCCAGCTCAGCTGCAACATCCCGCTGGCGGAGCTCGGTGTCGAGCTCGGGTACGAGAAGATCCGCGACATGGCGCAGAGCTTCGGCTTCAACATGGACGTGAACATCACGGGCACCGGCCTCAACCCCATGCCGATGCAGCCGAGCACGTTCCCCAACGCGCTCAGCGACGACCAGACCGCCATGGCCGCCTTCGGGCAGTACACGGTCCGGGCCTCGGCGCTCCAGATGGCCATGGTCTCCGCGGGTATCGCGAACGGCGGTGTCGTCTGCAACCCGCAGCTCGTGAACCGCGTCGTGAACCCGGATCTGAGCGTGCTGAAGGAGTTCGAACCGGCGCAGTTGTCGCAGCCGATCACGAGCGAGGTGGCCAAGGAGATCACGGACATCATGGTCCAGGGCGTCCAGAGCGGTGCTGCGACTAATGCAAGAATAGATGGGGTCGATGTGGCTGGAAAGACAGGCACGGCACAGAACGGATCTGACGATCCGTACACGCTGTGGTTCACCGGTTTCGCGCCCGCGGACGACCCCAAGGTCGCCGTGGCGGTCGTTGTTGAAGATGGCGGTGGACTCGGACAGGACGGTTACGGCAACCTCGTGGCCGCGCCGATCGCGAAGAAAGTACTAGAGGCGGTGCTGAATAAATGAGACCGACAGCCGGGCTGACCTTCGGGGGTCGCTACGAACTGCAATCTCGTATTGCGATCGGTGGAATGGGCGAGGTGTGGCAGGCCACTGACCTCGTCATCGGCCGCACCATCGCCATCAAGATCCTCAAGGACGAGTACATGGGGGACCCCGGGTTCCTCGAGCGCTTCCGTGCCGAGGCACGGCACGCCGCCCTGGTGAACCACGAGGGCATCGCCAACGTCTTCGACTACGGCGAGGAGGACGGCAGCGCCTTCCTCGTCATGGAGCTCGTCCCCGGCGAGGCGCTCTCGACGGTGCTCGAGCGCGAGCGTGTGCTCCCCACCGACAAGGTGCTCGACATCGTCGCGCAGACCTCGTCGGCACTGCAGGCTGCGCACGCCGCCGGTCTCGTCCACCGTGACATCAAGCCGGGCAACCTGCTCATCACGCCCGACGGCCGCGTCAAGATCACCGACTTCGGCATCGCCCGCATCGCCGACCAGGTGCCGCTCACCGCGACCGGGCAGGTCATGGGCACGGTCCAGTACCTCTCGCCGGAGCAGGCGAGCGGGCACCCGGCGTCGCCGTCGACCGACATCTACTCGCTCGGCATCGTCGCGTACGAGTGCCTGGCCGGACGCCGTCCGTTCACGGGCGAGTCGCAGGTCGCCATCGCGATGGCCCAGATCAACGAGGCCCCGCCGGAGCTCCCGGTCACGATCGCCGAGCCGGTCCGCCGTTTCGTCATGTCGATGATCGCCAAGAACCCGGTCGATCGCCCCGCGTCCTCCGCGCACGTCGCCCGGGCCGCCCAGGCGCTCCGCCGCGGAGACCTCAACGCCGCGGCCGCAGCAGTCCCGATGATCCTCGGTGGAGCCGGCGAAGCCGCGACCACCGTGATGGACCAGACGCGCCGCATGCCGGCCGCCGACGACGCCACCACGCAGCTGCTGTCGGCCGCAGAGACCGAGCAGTTCGAGGACGACGCAGCGGTCGAAGGCGAGAAGAAGAAGCGCAGCAAGTGGACCTGGCCGCTCATCGGTCTCGTCGCGCTCCTCGTCATCGTGCTGGTGGGTTCGCTCATCGCCGTGTTCGCGAACCAGGGGAACGATGCCGGCGGGACCACGCCGACGGCCACCGCCAGCTCCGCCCCCCCGACGAAGACCAAGACCCCGACGCCGACACCCACCCCGACGCCGACGATCTTCCCGATCAACCTCAGCGACCTCCAGGGTCGGTCCTTCGAAGAGCTCAACACGATCTTCAGTGCACCGCCCTACAACTTCAGCGTCTCGAAGAACGTCGGCAACCCGGCGACGACTCCGGAGCAGGTCGACACCGTCTACGACGTGAACCCAACGGGGAATGTCAAGACGGGTTCGGCCATCACGCTGACCGTCTACGACGAGGTCGCCGTCATCGACCCGCCGACCGAGGCGCCGAAGCTCGACCAGTCCTCCCTCGACGACGGCTCGCTCGTCATCCCGAAGGACGCCACCTCGACCACGATCAAGGTCGACTGGCTCGCGCTGCAGAACGCCTGCCCGACCGGTGCTGACTTCCTGGGCTACACCGTCGCCGTCTCCGGTGGGTACTTCCAGAACAACTCCTCCGGGCAGTTCGACGCGAACACCACCACCGGCACCATCACGGTCGACGCCGTGGGGCAGCTGACCGTGTCGTACGCGGTCCGATGCAGCACCGGCACCTCGTCCGGATCGCCGTCGTCGACCCCGGTCAACGTCATCAAGGAACAGTAGGCCGATGCCTCCGCGAGTGCTCTCAGGGTCATCCCTGAGAGCGCTCGAAGGGCGCGCGAGTAAGCTGTTAGTGTTTGTCCTCCAAGCGAATTCAGGGGTGGTACGTGGCTGACGATCAACGCCTGCTCGCAGGTCGATACGTCGTCGGCGACCTCATCGGTCGCGGAGGCATGTCCAACGTCTTCCGCGGTGTCGACACCAAGCTCGGGCGCACCGTCGCCATCAAAGTCCTCAAGTCGACGCTCGCCACCGACCCCGCCTTCCGGTCCCGCTTCCGCCAGGAGGCACAGGCAGCGTCGCGCATGGCGCACCCCACGATCGTCCGCGTGTACGACGCCGGCGAGGAGCGCGTGAAGGACGGCTCCGGCCACGATCTGATCGAGCCCTTCATCGTCATGGAGTACGTCGAAGGGCGGATGCTCAAGGACCTCATCGCCGAGGGCCCGGTCGCAGCGGACGAGGCGGTGCGGATCGCGCACAGCATCCTCACCGCGCTCGAGTACTCGCATCGCGCCGGTGTCGTCCACCGCGACATCAAACCGGGCAACGTCATGATCACGACGGCCGGCGACGTCAAGGTCACCGACTTCGGCATCGCGCGCGCCGTCTCCGACTCGTCGACCACCGTCGCTCAGACCACCGCCATCCTCGGCACCGCCGCCTACTTCTCCCCGGAGCAGGCCAAGGGCGAGACGGTCGACGCTCGGACCGACCTGTACTCGACCGGTGTCGTCCTCTTCGAGATGCTGACGGGCAAGGCACCGTTCCGTGGAGACACCGCGGTCGCCGTCGCGTACCAGCACGTCAGCGAGCGTCCGGTGAAGCCGAGCTCCATCAACCCGAAGGTGTCTCCCGCCCTCGACCAGGTGGTGCTGCGCGGGCTCGCGAAGGATCGCTTCGAGCGGTATCAGAGCGCGGTCGAGTTCCGCGAGGACCTCGACGAGGCCGGCGCCGGCCATGTGCCCGTCCGTCGGGACGACCACGACTCGCTGTTCGGGCCATCGCCCACGGCCGCCTCGAGCACCGAACAGGCGATCCGCCAGCTCACCTCCGACGACACCGTTACACGCACCCAGCGCAGGCCACCGGTCGTGTGGATCTGGGCTGCGGTCGCCGGTATCGCGGTCATCCTCTTCTCGCTGGTCTTCTGGGTCGTGCAACTGCCGCCGGCCACGAGCATCTCCACCGACTCCCGCGAGGTCCCCGATCTCGTCGATGCCACGTGGGAGAGCGCCAACAGCACGATCGAGCAGCTCGAGCTGGTGCCCACGAAGTTCGACGAGGCCAGTAGCGACTACGAGGCCGGGCACGTGATCCGCACCGATCCGCCGAGCGGTACGACGGTCACAAAGAACACGCAGATCAAGGTCTACGTCTCCACCGGCCGTGTGCAGGTCGAGATCCCGGACGTCACCAACCAGTCGTCCGAGGCCGCCTGGGCCGCCATCGCCGCCGCAGGGCTCACCCAGGGCTCCGTGACGCGCGAGAACTCGCCGACCGTGCCCGCAGGTGTGGTGCTCCGGATGGATCCCGCAGCGGGGACCTCGGTCGATCAGGGTTCCGCGGTGAACCTCGTCGTGTCGAGCGGAAACGTGACGCTGACGGACGTCGTCGGCCAGCCGCTCGTCGATGCGACCAACTACCTGCAGGACTCGACCAGGCAGTTCGTCGTGCAGCCTCAGGCGGACGCGACGTGCAAGGCGGTCACCGGCGACCCGGTGAAGGCGATGTCACCCGGCCCCGGAGACGTCCCGCAGAAGTCCGTCATCACCCTGACGTACTGCACCGGCCCGTAGGCCGCCCCGGCACCTGAGCCACCTGCCCGTCCCTGAGCTGCACCCCCGGCACCTGAGCCGCACCCCGCGGTCCCTGAGCTTGTCGAAGGGCCCGTCCCTCAGCGAACCCCGGCCCCTGAGTCCCGGTCCCTGAGAGAACCCCCGGTCCCTGAGCCTGTCGAAGGGCCGTAGCCCGGCAACCGGCCTCAGCCCTCAGCGAACCCCGGTCCCTGAGCTTGTCGAAGGGCCTCGCTGCATGAGTGGGCTGAGTCCCGCCGACCGCTGTCTGGCGCCCTGCAGCCCGGCTGTCTCGAGCCAGTTCGCCAGGAGGCGATAGCCTCCCTCGGACAGCACGGACTCCGGGTGGAACTGGACGCCGTGGATGGGCGCCTCGCGGTGCCGGAGGCCCATGATGACGCCGCCGACCGTCCGGCTGGTGACCTCGAGGTCGTCGGGGACGGTGTCGTCGACGACGGCGAGGGAGTGGTAGCGAGTGGCGCTGAAAGGGTGGGGGACGCCCTCGTAGAGCATGCTGCCGTCGTGTTCGATCGACGAGGTCTGGCCGTGCATGAGTTGCTCGGCGGTGCCGACCGTTGCCCCGAACGCTTCGGCGATCGCCTGGTGCCCGAGGCACACGCCCAGGAGCGGGGTGCCGGTGGTGTGCGCGGCCAGTACGGCGGCGACGGAGATGCCGGCGTCCGAGGGACGTCCTGGTCCGGGTGAGACGAGAACACCGTCAGCCTCGCGGATGCGGTCCTCGAGGTCGTCGACGTCGATGCCGTCGTTCCGCACCACGGTGGTCTCAGCACCCAGTTGCTCGACGTATCCGATCAGCGTGTAGACGAAGCTGTCGTAGTTGTCGATGACCAGGATGCGGGTCATTCCTCGCCGACGGTCACGTTCTGATCGACGATGAACGAGTCCACGTAGGGGAAGACCCAGGTGAAGAGCGCGGCGACCACGGCCACGAACAGCACGATGAGGATGATGATCCTCAGCCACACGGGTCCGGGGAGGACCCTCCAGAGTGCGCCGTACATCGTCAGCCTCCTGCAGCCGCGACGGACGCGGCGATCTCGGCGGGCGGTCCGGCGGACAGCGGCTGCCAGGACTCGTACACCGCGTAAGCGATACTGCGTTCCGCCGTCGAGTAGAGCGGGTTGCAGGTGGTCAGGGTGAGGATGCGCTGCGTGGGCGCGACGCCGTCCAACTGGGGAACCGGGTTCAACACCTCGACCTGGGTGGGCAGGACGTAGGTGATGTTCCGGAACACGTAGGTGTAGTAGCCGTCGGCCGTCTGCACGTAGACCCGGTCGCCGATCTGCAGGTCGCTGATCAGCGTCATCGCGCCACCGTAGGCCTTGCGGTGTCCGGCCACCACGAAGTTGCCGACCTCACCCGGCATCTGCGTGCTGGGGTAGTGGCCGACGCCGAGGTCGAAGCTGTTGAGCACGGTCGCCGTGTCGACGCCCTCGGCGACGACGCGACGGTAGTCCGCTCCGTACCGGGGCACGTAGAGCACGGCGAAGGGATCGCCGGGGGCCGGGCGGGCCGTCACCGGCGGTTCTCCGTAGTTGGGGGTGCCGCTCGCGTCGACGGTCGGCTCCGGAGCGGGCTCGGTCTCGGCGTTCGCGATCCACTGCTGTGACTGGCTGGATGCGGCGTTCGCCTGGCTGCCGGCCATGATCATGTCGTTCCACCAGAGCTGCCAAGCCAGGAACAGCAGGACGACCATGCCTGCGGTGATGAGGAGCTCTCCCGCGACGCCGAAGACGCTGACGCGGTGCTTCGCCGGGGCACGGCGCTCGGAGGCGCGTGCGCTCGCTCGCGAGGGAAGGTCGTCTGTCACCCATGGATTCTACCCAGAAGAACCTCCGTTCGGCTGATCCTCAAGGCAGCGATTGAGCCGAACAGGTAGAATGTCGGCATGGCACGCACGAAGGCACGCACCAAACCGTCCCGCGAACCCGAGCAGCGCAGCGGCGAGCCCGCTCCGAACGCCGTCTGGTTCAAGCCGGTCATGTTCGGGTTCATGCTCCTCGGCCTCGCCTGGATCGTCGTCTACTACCTGAGCGGCACGCTGCTGCCGGTGCAGTCCCTCGGGCCGTGGAACATCCTCGTCGGCTTCGGCATCGCCTTCATCGGGTTCCTCATGACCACCAGGTGGCGCTAGCCCCATCCCAACACTTCGTGCACAGCGGGTCGTCCTTCGGACGGCCCGCTGTTTCGTGTGCGGAGCGCCCCGGGCGGCCGAGTTCTCCACAGGAATGTGAAGAACTTCCCAGTTATCCACACCGTGCTGTGGAGAACTCCTGAGGCCCCCGGAAACACGGGGAATGACAACCGTGTAATTATCCCCAGTGTTCATAACTCTGTGGATAACTCCCGCAACCTTCAACGTCGGCTGCATGGTTGAGCCTTCACGGGCCTCGCGAACGCGAACGCTACGGCAGCCCGATCGACGGACGCGGAACGAGTGCGGCCCGGATCGCCGCTGAGGCCAGGCCGCCGAGCCGAACCAGGTCACCGAGCTGGACCCGGTCACCGAGCCGAACCCGGTCACCGAGCCTGTCGAGGTGCGTCAGACCAGCGCGGGGACCAGGCTCGCGCCGACCAGCAGGACACTGACGGCGCCGATGAGGATCACCTGGAGGGGCTGCTGCGCACGCTTTCGGGTATTGACGAGGATGAGGCCGATGAGCGCGCCACCGACGAGACCGCCCAGGTGAGCCTGCCAGGCGATGTTCACGCCCGGGATGAACCCGATCACGAGGTTGATGCCGAGGAGCACCAGGAGTCCGCGGGTGTCCGCCCCCATCCGTCGTTGGATGACGAGGAAGGCGCCGAGCAGGCCGAAGATCGCTCCGGACGCACCGACGACGGGGGTCTGCGGAGCGGAGAGGAACAGGACGCCGAGCGAGCCGGCGAACCCGGCGACGAGGTACAGCGCGAGGAACCGCCAGTGTCCGAGCATGGTCTCGAGGATCCGGCCGAAGATCCAGAGCGTGTACATGTTCAGCAGGATGTGGAAGATGAAGCCCTGCGAGTGAACGAACACCGCGGTGAGCATCCGCCAGGGCTGGAACGCTCCGTAGGCGGGATCCGAGTACACGCCGGCGTACAGCAACGCGTTCGTGACGCCGAGCCCGGGGATCCATTGCAGGAGGAACACGAACGCCGTGACGGCGATGATCGCGTAGGTGACGATCGGGGAGGAGTTGCTGATCCTCGCGCCGATCCGGTTGCGCGGAGCACTCTGGCGTTGCGCCTTCATGTCCTCAGGGCAGATGAAACCGACTGCCCCGGGCGTCTGGCATTCGCCGCAGATCGTCCGACCACAGCGCTGGCAGAGCACGAAGCTCTGACGATCTGGGTGGCGATAGCAGACGTTGGCCGACGGATCCCGGGGCAGGGTCACGGTCTGTCCTCCGAGTCGGGTCTACGCCTCGGAAATGGTGACGCTCTGCAGCACGACCGGCTCGATCGGCTTGTCGCCGGCACCGGTCGGGACCGCCTGGATGGCGTCGACCACGGCGCGGGAGTCGGCGTCGGCGACCTCACCGAAGATGGTGTGCTTGCCCTGGAGCCACTGCGTCGGAACGGTGGTGATGAAGAACTGCGAGCCGTTGGTGCCTTCGACGGCACCGGTGATCGCGTTGCGGCGCTTGCCGGCGTTCGCCATGGCGAGGATGTAGGGCTCGTCGAAGGTGAGCTCCGGGTGGATCTCGTCGTCGAAGTTGTAGCCCGGGCCGCCGGTGCCGGTGCCGAGCGGGTCGCCGCCCTGGATCATGAAGGCCGGGATGATGCGGTGGAAGATGAGGTCGCTGTACAGCGCGTCGTTCCGGGTCTGGCCCGTCTTCGAGTCCGTCCACTCGCGCCCGCCGGTCGCCAGGTCGGTGAAGTTCTTGACCGTCTTGGGAGCGTGGTCTCCGAAGAGGTTGACCTTGATCTCACCGTGGTTGGTGTGCAACGTGGCGACTGCGGTGTGCTTTGACATACAGACAATTCTTGCACAAGGGTTCGGGACTCTCGGATGGTATCCAGGGGTCTAAGTGGCAAGATGGAGGTTACGTTGTTGCCGCGATCATTGGAGATGACCACATGAGCCTGTCACGCAAGCGCCGGAAAGAGCTCAAGAAGCTCAAGGGTTCCGCTGCCGACCTCTGGGACTCCCAGCAGGATGTTCTCAACCACGCCAACGAAGTCGCTCGTGAGGTGAGCCGTCAGCTCGGGAACTTCTCGAAGGAGCAGGTGGCGCCTGTCGTCCGCGATACCTACGAGCACCGCGTCGTCCCCACGGTCGACCGCGGCATCAAGTACTCGCGGAACGCCGTCGACGGCGTGAAGCACGGCATCTCTCACGGCGTCGTCCCCGCTGTCGGTGGCGTCGTCGGTACGGTGCTGAGCATCGGCGACATCGCGAAGGACACGCGCGTGCAGTCTGCGCTGCGTCGCCTCCACGTCCCCGAGCAGGTGCTGCCCGCCAAGAAGGGTGCCGGCGCCGGTACCGTCATCGCGATCGGCCTGGGCGTCCTCGCCGCAGCCGGTGTCGCGTACGCCGTCTGGCAGACGTTCCGTGCCGACGACGAGCTCTGGGTCTCCGACGAGGAGCCCGCGGCTTCCTGAGTCCGCTTCGCACGACGCAGCCCCTCACCGGTTCCGACCGGGGAGGGGCTTCGTGTTGTTCGGGCAGCGTGTGCTGAGGCCGGTTCGCTCAGATGAGGCCGGCGAAGCGTCGACCGACGTCGACGAGGCTGACGCGGTCGAGCGAGCCGACCTCCTCGAGCGGGTACCAGGCGGCGTAGTCGGTGCTGCCGTCGGCCTCGTAGGTCAGGGTGCCGCCGCTGAGGTGCGCCCGGTAGACGATCCGGAGGGTGTGGAGTGGCCCGGTGGCCGTCGCGCTGAGGCGACGCTCCGCGGGCACGACCTGCGAGTCGACGCCGATCAGCTCGTCGAGCTCCGCGTGGTAGCCGGTCTCCTCGAACACCTCACGCACGGCCGCGTCCGCCGGGTCCTCGCCGGGGTCGATCCCGCCGCCTGGAAGGGTCCACCCGCTGTGGCCGCTCTCGTTCCAGTGGGAGAGCAGCATGCCCCGTTCGTCGACGATGACGGCGTATGCAGCGACGCGGATGTCCATGCGGCCAGCTTAACCGCCGTCGCTTGGGGCTTCGCTACTTGTCCGGGTCTGGCGGACTCCTTTCGCACGGTGGTGATAACCTCGCCTTTCCGCTCGGGGCGGCGGGGATACGGGGGCAGGGAATGACTGCAGAAGAGCTGTTCGCGGACGAGCACAGCGAGTATCCACGTCAGGCACGTTCATTCGTCCACGTCGGGGGCGGGGTTGCCGCACTGGTCGCGGGAGGTGCTGCGGTTGTCGCGCTCCTGTGGTTACTGGTCGGTTCATTCCAGGGCACGTTCTTCGATGTGTCGACCTGCGGCTACGCGGCGACACGATCCACATGCCAGGACGAGCTGCGGGAGCGCGTCCGCACCACACTGCACATACCGTTGAGCGACGACGTCCGCGTTGCTCAGTTGCACAAGCACGGTTTCCCGGACCCGATCTACGAGGCGAGCCTCATCTTCCCGTCCGCTCGAGAGGCGGCTGCTCAGGGATACAACATCGAGGAGTCATTCTCGGATGGCACCGTGTCGGTCAAGGTGAGCTCGCGCCTCTGAGTTGTCGCACGGACCTCGACGCGGGTCAGCACCGACGCCCTGCTACCGTCGAGTCTCCGGCGGGGGCCGGTGAGACGGGGGCACCATGCAGGCAACGAGGCGACGACGCGCTTGGACGGCGGCTGTCCTCATCGCTGCGGCCGTGGTGCTGGACGTCTCGCTGCATCTCTACCCGCTTCGGCTCTTGATCCTGGATTTCGGACGCGCCGAGGGCGCCGCCGTTCCGTCCACCGAGGCCATGCGGTTCCCGGGTGGCACCACTCTCATGAGCGTGCGGAGCGAATGCGCCAGCGGCGGGTGCTGGTCGCTCTTCACGGTGCGACCCCCGGCAGGATCCGATCGAGCGGCGTTCGAGGACACTTACCTCATCGATCGCGGCCGACTGGACGGCACCCTCTGGGATCCACGGCCGATCACCGTGTCGGCGGAAGAGTTCGGCGACGATGTGTGGGTCGTGCGCGGCGACTACTGGACCGATTGGTCGTGGCGCCCGAGTGAGTGACAAATCGTAGACGGCGATGAACCGGGGCGCGTGAGCTGCTTGCAGGAACAAGAACAGCCCCCGTCGTCTGACGGAGGCTGCTTCTCGATTGTGGAGCCTGGGAGAATCGAACTCCCGACATCCTGCTTGCAAAGCAGGCGCTCTACCAACTGAGCTAAGGCCCCGAACAGATCCGGATGCGAGATCCTGATCCATCGAGTGTGTTGCGTGTCGTGCAGGGTGGGGCTACCAGGACTTGAACCTGGGACCTCTTCGTTATCAGCGAAGCGCTCTAACCGCCTGAGCTATAGCCCCGTTTTGAACCTTGATGAGACTACCCGATTCCCAGCGCAACGCATAATCGAGCCGCGCTGGGACCGGAGCAAGGTCAGTTGTTGGTGAACCCGACGAGGAGACCACCCGTGATCTTCACGCTGAGGTTGTAGAGCCCGGCGAGCAGAGCACCCATCAGCGTGATGACGATCAGGTTGAGCAGCGCCACGATGCCGGCGAAGGCCATGACCTGCGGCAGGTTGACGTACTGGAGGATGTTGTTCCCGGGGCCGGCGATGTCCGTGAAGAGCCCGCCCACCTTCGTGAAGACACCCGTGGTGTTGAGCACGGTGTACACCAGGAAGAAGAAGACCACGATGACCACGGCGACCGCGATCGCCGCCAGGAACGACAGCTTCACCGCCGACCAGAAGTCGATGTACACCAGCTTGAGGCGCACCTGCTTGGTGCTGGTGCGTTTGGTCGACTTCTTGGCCAACTTCTCTGCGACGCTACTGCTCATCTACTTCTTCCTTCATCGCCGGAGTCTCGTCCGGCACGGATGCTTCGGGTTCTGCACCCTCCAGAGCCGCTGCGTCTGCAACCGTCTCCGGAACATCCTGGGTCTCAAGGTTTCGGTCACTGTTCTTGGCCAGCGCGATGATTCGGTCGCTCTCCGCGAAACGTGCGAAGACGACGCCCATCGTGTCGCGCCCCTTCGCTGGAACTTCGGCCACGGCAGACCTTACCACCTTGCCACTGGCAAGAACCACAAGGACCTCGTCGCCCTCATCCACGATCAGGGCGCCGGCGAGCGTGCCTCGATCGTCGTTCAGCTTGGCCACCTTGATGCCCAGACCACCGCGGTTCTGACCGCGGTACTGGTCGATGTTGGTCCGCTTGGCGAACCCGCCTTCGGTGACGACGAAGACGAACGCCTCCCGTTCCTCACCCTCGAGCGACGGCAGGACCGAGGCGGACAGCAGCTTGTCCTCGTCGCGGAAGTGCATCCCGATGACGCCGCTGGTGGCGCGTCCCATCGGCCGCAGCGTCTCGTCGCTCGCCGTGAAGCGGATCGACATGCCCTTGCGGGAGACGAGCAGGATGTCGCTGTCGTTCTCCACGAGGAGGGCGGAGGTGAGCTCGTCGCCCTCGCGCAGGTTGATCGCGATGATGCCGCCGGAGCGGTTCGTGTCGTACTCCGACAGGGCCGTCTTCTTGACGAGACCGTCGTGCGTCGCGAGGACGAGGTAGGTGGCAGCCTCGTAGTCGCGGATGTCGAGGATCTCCGCGATCTCCTCGTCCGGCTGCATGGCGAGCAGGTTCGCGACGTGCTGGCCCTTCGCGTCGCGGCCGGCCTCCTGCAGCTCGTACGCCTTGGCCCGGTACACACGACCCTTGGTGGTGAAGAAGAGGAGCCAGTGGTGCGTCGTCGTGACGAAGAAATGGTCGACCACGTCGTCCGCGCGCAGCTGGGCACCCTTCACGCCCTTGCCGCCGCGGTGCTGCTGACGGTAGTTGTCGCTCCGCGTCCGCTTGATGTATCCGCCGCGGGTGACGGTGATGACCATCTCCTCCTCGGGGATGAGGTCTTCCATGTTCATGTCGCCGTCGAAGCCGAACATGATCTCGGTGCGGCGGTCGTCACCGTACCGGTCGACGATCGCGGTGAGCTCCTCGCTGACGATCTGCCGCTGGCGCTCGGGCTTCGCGAGGATGTCCTTGAGGTCAGCGATCTGCGCCTCGATCTCGGCGGCCTCGTCGATGATCTTCTGACGTTCCAGCGCTGCGAGACGACGCAGCTGCATGTCGAGGATGGCGCTGGCCTGGAGCTCGTCGATCTCGAGGAGATCCATCAGGCCGGTCCGCGCCTCGTCGGCCGACGGCGAACGACGGATGAGGGCGATGACCTCGTCCAAGGCGTCGAGCGCCTTGAGGTATCCACGGAGGATGTGCGCGCGCTCCTCCTTCTTCCGCAGGCGGAACACCGTTCGACGGACGATGACCTCGACCTGGTGGGTGACCCAGTTGGTGATGAAGCCGTCGAGCGGCAGGGTGCGCGGGATGCCGTCGACGATCGCGAGCATGTTCGCACCGAAGTTGTCCTGCAGCGGCGTGTGCTTGTAGAGGTTGTTGAGGACGACCTTCGCGACCGCGTCGCGCTTGAGCACGATCACGAGCCGCTGGCCGGTGCGGCCGGAGGTCTCGTCACGGATGTCGGCGACACCGCCGAGGCGACCCTCCTTGACGAGGTCGGCGATCTTCAGCGCCAGGTTGTCGGGGTTCACCTGGTACGGCAGCTCGGTGACGACCAGGCAGGTACGACCCTGGATCTCCTCGACGTTCACGACGGCGCGCATCGTGATGGAGCCGCGGCCCGTCCGATACGCGTCCTGGATGCCCTTGATGCCGAGGATCTGGGCACCGGTGGGGAAGTCCGGTCCCTTGATGCGCTGCATGAGCGCCTCGAGGAGCTCCTCACGGCTGGCGTCGGGGTTCGACAGGTGCCACAGGGCGCCGTCGGCGACCTCGCGCAGGTTGTGCGGCGGGATGTTGGTGGCCATGCCGACCGCGATACCGACGGAACCGTTGACGAGCAGGTTCGGGAACCGCGCCGGCAGGACGACCGGCTCCTGCGATTCGCCGTCGTAGTTCGGCTGGAAGTCGACGGTCTCCTCGTCGATGTCGCGCACCATCTCCATCGCGAGCGGCGCCATCTTCGTCTCGGTGTACCGAGGGGCCGCAGCGCCGTCGTTACCGGGCGAACCGAAGTTGCCCTGGCCGAGCGCGAGCGGGTAGCGGAGGCTCCACGGCTGGACGAGACGCACCAGGGCGTCGTAGATCGCGGTGTCGCCGTGGGGGTGGAACTGGCCCATGACGTCGCCGACCACGCGCGCGCACTTGGAGAAGGAGCGGTCGGGACGGTATCCGCCGTCGTACATCGCGTAGATGACCCGGCGGTGGACGGGCTTCAGGCCGTCGCGGACGTCCGGAAGCGCACGGCCGACGATGACACTCATCGCGTAGTCGAGGTAGCTGCGCTGCATCTCGAGCTGGAGGTCGACCTGGTCGATGCGGCCGTGTACGCCGTGGTCCTCGTCGGGGACCACTACCTCGTCGTTGGTTTCGTCTGCCATGTTCTCTACGTTCTCTCGATCCTCGAGCGGTTCGAGTGTTGATCAGTGTCGTTGCGCGGTGACAGGGTTCTGGTCCCGGTCCCTGAGCCCGCCGGAGGGCGGTCCCTGAGCCTGTCGAAGGGTCTAGATGTCGAGGAAGCGGACGTCTTTCGCGTTCTTCTGGATGAAGGTACGGCGGGACTCGACGTCCTCACCCATGAGGGTGGAGAAGATCTCATCGGCAGCCGCGGCGTCGTCGAGCGTGACCTGGAGGAGCGTCCGCGTCTGCGGGTCCATCGTGGTCTCCCACAGCTCCTTGTAGTTCATCTCGCCGAGACCCTTGTAGCGCTGGATCCCGTTCTCCTTCGGGATGCGCTTGCCGGAGGCGACCCCGTCGGTGAGGAGGGCGTCGCGTTCGCGGTCGCTGTACACGTACTGGTGATCGGCGTTCGACCACTTCAGACGGTAGAGCGGCGGCTGCGCGAGGTACACGTACCCGAGGTCGACCAGCGGTCGCATGTACCGGAACAGCAGGGTCAGCAGCAGGGTGGTGATGTGCTGGCCGTCGACGTCGGCATCGGCCATGAGCACGATCTTGTGGTACCGCACCTTGTCGGGGTTGAAGTCCTCGCCGATGCCGGCGCCGAACGCCGTGATCATCGCCTGGACCTCGTTGTTCGCGAGTGCGCGGTCGAGGCGCGCCTTCTCGACGTTCAGGATCTTGCCGCGGAGCGGGAGGATCGCCTGCGTCTCGGGGTTGCGACCCTGGACAGCGGAGCCGCCTGCGGAGTCACCCTCGACGATGAAGATCTCGGAGAGCGAGGGGTCCTTCGACTGGCAGTCCTTGAGCTTGCCGGGCATGCCGCCGCCCTCGAGGAGTCCCTTGCGTCGGGCCGTCTCCCGGGCCTTGCGAGCCGCGAGCCGGGCGGTCGCCGCCTGGAGCGCCTTCCGGATGATCTCCTTGGCCTGGTTCGGGTTGCGGTCGAACCAGTCGTTGAGCTGCTCGCTCACGACCTTCTGTACGAAGGCCTTCGCCTCGGTGTTACCGAGCTTCGTCTTCGTCTGGCCCTCGAACTGCGGCTCGGACAGCTTGACGGAGATGACCGCGGTGAGACCCTCGCGGACGTCGTCGCCGGAGAGGTTGTCGTCCTTCTCCTTGAGGATGCCCTTCTCGCGGGCGTAGCGGTTCACGAGCGTGGTGAGCGCTGCGCGGAAGCCCTCCTCGTGCGTCCCACCCTCGTGCGTGTTGATCGTGTTCGCGTAGGTGTGGACGCTCTCGTTGTACGCCGTGGTCCACTGCATCGCGACCTCGAGCGCAATCTTGCGCTCGGTGTTCTCCGACTCGAAGGAGATGATCTCGTCGTGGACGAGCTCGGCACGCTTCGCCTTGTTCAGGTACTCGACGTAGTCCTCGAGACCGCGCTCGTAGAAGAAGACGTCCTTCCGCTGTGAGTGCGCAGCCGAGTTGTCGTCGGCGTCCTCGGCCTCGATCGCGTCGCGCAAGGGTCGCTCGTCGGCGAGTTCGATGCGGAGACCCTTGTTGAGGAAGGCCATCTGCTGGAAACGCGTGCGGAGCGTCTCGTAGTCGAACTCGGTGGTCTCGAACGTGTCCGGGCTCGGCCAGAAGGTGATCGTGGTGCCGGTCTCCGAGGAGGGCTCACCCTGCTCGAGCGGCGCGTCCGGCACACCGTGCTGGAAGCTCTGGCGCCAGACCGACCCCTGTCGGCGGACCTCGACCGAGAGGCGGGTGGACAGTGCGTTCACGACGGACGAACCGACACCGTGCAGACCACCGGAGACCGCGTAGCCGCTGCCGCCGAACTTGCCGCCGGCGTGGAGGATCGTGAGGACGACCTCGACCGTGGACTTCTTCTCGACCGGGTGGATGTCCACCGGGATGCCTCGACCGTTGTCGACGACGCGGACGCCACCGTCTTCGAGGATGGTCACGAGGATCGTGTCGCAGTAGCCGGCGAGGGCTTCGTCCACGGAGTTGTCGACGATCTCGTAGACCAGGTGGTGCAGACCACGTGGACCGGTGGACCCGATGTACATACCGGGCCGTTTCCGGACGGCTTCGAGACCTTCGAGAACCTGGATGGCACTTGCGCCGTAGTCAGACTCGTCGGCGTGCGTATTCGGTTCTGATGTCATTGAAAAGAGAGCTCCAAACCGTCGAGATTCGACCGTTCCATCCTACCAAACAGAGCTCGTCAGGCCGCGAGAAAACGCCCGTTTGAGACAGGTTTCCGAGCCTGGAGGGCGTATTTGCCTCCCTAGCCGTAAGTATCGCGTGGACCACGCCCTGGAATCGACCTGGGGCCTCTTTTCCAGGAGGGTGCTCCGGGGCCCTGAAAACGGATCGTGTCGACCCCTGCCTCCGGGTACCGTTCGGCGATGCGGACGAGTATCTCGTGACGCATGTGGCGCAACTGCGTCGCCCAGGCCGTCGACTGGCACTGCACGAGCAGCACGCCGTCGGAGATCGACACCGGTTCGGAGTACCTGGCGGTGTCCTCGCCGCACAGCTCCGCCCAGTTGCCGAGGAGGTCGTGTTGTGCGAGTGGGGAGTTCCAGCCGAGGCCGGCGGTCAGCGAATCGATGACCGAGCCGAGCCCTTTCGGGTCGCGTCCGACGCCGTAGGGGACGGAGTCCTGCGGGCTGGCCGCCGAGCGTTCTCGCCGTTTGCGGTCGCGCGACACCCGCTCACCGCCGAAGATCTCCTTGAACCGGAGGTAGACCGCCGCGGACAGGTCTCCGGCCGGATCGGCGTCGCGACCGAGTCGTCTCGGCTCAGTCATGGGTCGACTCCGGAACCGGTGACCCGACGGCCGGTGACGCCGCATCCTCGGTGTCGTCGACGATCCGACCGGCCTCGATGCGCACCACGTGGGCGGTGAACCGTTCCGGGACGTCGTCGAAGACCGCCGCCGTGATGATCACCTGGTCGTACTCGGCCACGGCCGCCGCCAACCGTTCGCGACGACGCGAATCGAGTTCCGCGAAGACGTCGTCGAGGATCAGCACCGGATCGCCGAGGGAGGAGTCCGCTCGGAGCAGCTCCGCGGAGGCCAGTTTCGCCGCGAGCGCGAACGACCAGGACTCGCCGTGACTGGCATAGCCCTTCACCGGCAGCCCGTTGAGACCGAAGAAGACGTCGTCGCGGTGGGGCCCGACGAGTGTCAGGCCGCGCTCGAGCTCGGCGGAACGACGGCTCGTCAAGGCCGCTCGGAACCGTTCCGCGATGAGCGCCGAATCGACCGGCGCACCCGGTTCCGGGGTCTCCGTCGGATCCGCCACGGCGGACTCGTCTTCGGCGTCCGTCCCGGAGATGCTGAGGACCGGCAACAGGACGGGCCGGTGATCGTCGCCGGCGACGGCTCGATACGCAGCTCGGAGCGGGCCGCCGAGCATGGCGATGAGCTGCAACCGTTCCGCGATGATCTCGGTGCCGTACTGCACGAGTCGGTCGTCCCACAGGTCGAGCGTCGCCAACGGACCGGATTTCAGGCCCCGTGCGCGCGCCGATTTCAGGAGCGAGTTGCGCTGTTTCAGCGACCGGTCGTAGTCGGCCATGACGCCGGCGAGCCGCGGGATGCGCTGGACGAGCAACTGGTCGATGAACCGCCGTCGCGCGGACGGGTCGCCGCGGACGATCAGCAGGTCTTCCGGGGCGAACAGGACCGTCGAGACGTAGCGCGGCAGCTCGCGTGGCTTGATCTGCGAGCGGTTGACCTGGGCCCGGTTCGCCGAACCGCGGTTGAGCTGCACCTCCGCGAGGAGCTCGCGACCGTCGTGCACGATTCGAGCCCTGATGATCGCCGCATCAGCACCGTGTCTGATGAGCGCCTGCTCGGAGGAGACCCGGTGCGAACCGAGACTGCTCAGGTAGCCGATCGCCTCGACGAGGTTGGTCTTGCCCTGACCGTTCCGCCCGACGAACAGATTGGGACCGGGTTCGAGCGCCACATCGACCACCGCGTAGTTGCGGTAGTCGGTGAGATTCAAGTGCCGCACGATCACCACGTCACCCTACCGTCTCGCCCCGACGCCGGCCTCCTGCGCGCTCGACGACACCGGCGGCACCGCCGACTGAAGGCGCACGGTGAACGAAAACGACCCTCCCGGCGAGCACGCAGCTGTGGGAGGGTCGTTTCGTTCGCCAGGAGGCGACGTGAATCAGTCGTCGGCCTTCTTGACCGCGTGTCCGCCGAACTGGTTGCGGAGTGCCGCGACGGCCTTCATCGCCGGCGAGTCCTCCTGGCGCGAGACGAACCGCGCGAAGATCGACGCGGAGATCGTCGGGACGGGCACCGCGTTGGCGATGGCTTCCTCGATCGTCCAGCGACCCTCACCGGAGTCCTCGACGTACCCTTCGATCTGCTCGAAGTCCGGGTCCTCCTCGAGGGCGCGGACGAGGAGCTCGAGCAGCCAGGACCGCACGACGGTGCCGCGCTGCCAGGCCTTGAAGGTGCCCGGGACGTCCTTGATGATGTCCTCGCGCTTGTCGAGGAGTTCGAACCCCTCGGCGTACGCCTGCATGAGGGCGTACTCGATGCCGTTGTGGACCATCTTGGCGTAGTGGCCTGCGCCGACCTCGCCGACGTGGACGAAGCCCTCGTCGCGCGGGCCCTCAGGGCGAAGCGCGTCGAAGACCGGCATGACCCGCTCGACCTGCTCCTTGGAGCCGCCGACCATGAGGCCGTATCCGTTGTCGACACCCCAGACACCGCCCGAGACGCCTGCATCGATGTAGTCGATGCCCTTGGCGGAGAGCAGCTCGGCGTGCTTGAAGTCATCGGTGAACCGGCTGTTGCCGCCGTCGATGACGAGGTCGCCGGCTTCCAGCAGACCGTTGAGTTCCTCGACGACCGAGTCGGTGATCGCTCCCGCGGGAACCATCACCCAGACCGTGCGAGGTGCCGGGAGTGCAGCGACGAGGTCGCTGATGGTCGCGACGTCCGTGACATCCGGGTTCCGGTCGAAACCGGTGACCTCGATGCCGTTCGCACGCAGACGCGTGCGCATGTTGTTGCCCATCTTGCCGAGACCGACGAGACCGATGTGCATGGTAAATCCTTTGCGTGTCAGCGCAGCAGCAGGTTCGGCTGCAGCAGGTACTTGTAGCTGTCGGCACCCGGCTGATCCTTGGAGGATTGGCTCGTGATGAGCATGGGTCCCGGCTTGTTCGTGTTCTCCGTCTTGGTGAACGAGAAGCGCACGTACTCGCTCCGGACCGCGGTCAGACCGTCGATCAGGAACTGCGGCTTCAGGGAGAGCACGATGTCGTCGCCGGTGAGGAGGGCGTCGATGCCTTCCGATGCCTGCGCCTGCTCGGATCCGACGGCCTCGAGCGTGAGCCCGTCGATGGTGAAGGTGAAGCGGAGGGCCGCTTCGCGCTCGAGGACCAGCGACATGCGTCGGGTCGCCTCGATGAGTTCCGCGGTGTTGATGATCGCGTAGTTGTCCGTCGTCTCGGGGAAGAGTCGCTTGACCGGCGGGAAGTTGCCCTTGATCAGGAGCGAGGTAACCGTCTTGCGGTCGGCCCGGAACGCGATGAGCTCGCGGTCGTCGCGATTCGTGATCGCGACGTTGATGTTGCCGCTGTGCCCGAAGGTCTTGCCGACCTCCTGCAGGGTGCGGGCGGGCACGAGCGCCGTGACCGTCTCGCTGGATCCGTCGCCCTGACCGGAGTCCCAGTCGATCTCTCGGACCGCGACCCGGTACCGGTCGGTGGCGACGAGGCTGAGGCTCGTCTTCGAGACCTCCAGCTGCACGCCGGTGATGACCGGCGTGACGTCGTCGCGGCTCGCCGCGACGGCGACCTGGCTGACTGCGGTCGCGAACTCGTCGGCGGGGACGAGCCCGAACTCCGCGTCGACCTGAGGGATCGTCGGGTACTCCTCGACGGGCATCGAACCGAGCGTGAACCGTGCGGAACCGCAGGTGACCTCGATGCGGTTCTCGACCTTGCTGAACCGGACCGGCGCGTTGGGGAGTCGGCTGGCGATCTCGGAGAGCAGACGGCCGTTGACGAGCGCGGTACCGGACTCCTCGACTTCAGCTGCGATGCCGGTCTGGCTGGAGACCTCGTAGTCGAACGAGGACAGGATGAGACCGTCGTCGCCGGCTTCGATGAGGATGCCGTTGAGGATCGGCAGCGTCGGGCGCTGCGGGAGCAGCTTCACTGCGAACGAGACGGCTTCGCTGAATACATCCCGGTTGACGCTGAATCGCACGACAAGTCCCCTGTCTCTGGTTCTCGATGACGTCACCAATGCTAGTGGGTCGGCCTCCGGCGTCGAGTGGCGTCGTGGCTGTGGAGAAGCGAGCCTGGGGAAAGGTTGTTTGGCGGAGAGATCATTGAATTAACGGTTAACAGTCTTAACCGGTGTGGAAACTGTGGATAAGTCGCCCGAACCCGCTCGAACACAGGGAACTACATGTGTGTAACTTGGTGGCGGCCTGTGGAGAGAGCTCCCCGGGTGTGTGGGACTCGAGCGCCGGTGAATGCTGTTCACTCACAAGGCGGTCCGATGCTTCCACATCTCTCCACAGGTTATCCACAGGGCTGGGACGGCGGAATGTGGACAGATTCGATGTCGATCCGAGCTCCAGAGTTGTGCTCGTCGACGCCTGGTGAACGAAAACTGCCCCTCGAGCCCGTCATGGGTGTCGAGAGGCCGGAAACGTTCATCAGGACGCGTCAGGACGGATGCGGGATTCAGGACCCGTAGCGGAGGTTCTGCTTGATGCGGCTCGTGAGCTCGGTGACCTGGTTGTAGATCGAGCGCTTCTCCTGCATGAGGTCCGTGATCTTCCGGTTGGCGTACATGACCGTCGTGTGGTCGCGGTTGCCGAACAGCTGGCCGATCTTGGGCAGGGACAGGTTGGTCAGCTCGCGGCACAGGTACATCGCGATCTGGCGTGCCGTCGCGACGGCCTGCGAACGACTCGAGCCGTACAGGTCGTCGACCGAGAGCTTGAAGTAGTCCGCGGTCGTGTTGATGATGTCGATCGGCGAGATGACGTTGTCGTCGTCGAGGCTGATGACGTCCTTCAGGACCGTCTGGGC
Source organism: Plantibacter sp. Leaf1 (assembly GCF_001421315.1). Classification (NCBI taxonomy): domain Bacteria; kingdom Bacillati; phylum Actinomycetota; class Actinomycetes; order Micrococcales; family Microbacteriaceae; genus Plantibacter; species Plantibacter sp. Leaf1. The sequence continues at coordinate 2,319,239 of NZ_LMJX01000002.1, forward strand.
CAGCGTCATGTCGACCGCCGTCCGGTTCAGGCTCGCGAAGGCGACCACACGGATCAGGGTGCCCTCGAGCTCGCGGATGTTGCTCGACACCTTCGTCGCGATGAACTCGAGCACCTCGTCCGGGATGTGCAGCTTCTCGTTCTGCGCCTTCTTGCGCAGGATGGCGATACGCGTCTCGAGGTCGGGCGCCTGGACGTCGGTGATGAGACCCCACTCGAAGCGCGACCGCATGCGCTCCTCGAATCCGGTCAGCGCCTTGGGCGGCAGGTCGCTCGTGATGACGACCTGCTTGTTGTGGTCGTGCAGGGTGTTGAAGGTGTGGAAGAACGCCTCCTGCGTCTCCGCCTTGCCCTGGAGGAACTGGATGTCGTCGATCAGGAGGATGTCGATGTCCCGATACCGCGACTGGAAGAAGGATCCGCGGTTGTTCGCGATCGAGTTGATGAAGTCGTTCGTGAACTCCTCGCTCGAGACGTACCGCACTCGGATGCCGGCGTACAGGTTCATCGCGTAATGGCCGATGGCGTGGAGGAGGTGCGTCTTGCCGAGGCCGGAGTCGCCGTAGACGAAGAGCGGGTTGTAGGCCTTCGCCGGTGCCTCGGCCACCGCGACGGCGGCCGCGTGCGCGAACCGGTTGGACTGACCGATGACGAAGTTGTCGAAGCTGTACTTCGGGTTGAGCCGGGTGTCGTTCTCCCGCGCGGGCAGGGTCGGTGTCGGGGTCAGCTGAGGCTGCGGCGACTCCAGTGGCGCCGGATCGATGTGCTGGAAGCCGGCCTGCTCGTAGCGCTCCTCGACGATGTCGGGGTTGACGACGATCGCGTAGTTGCTGACCGGGCCGCCGTCGACGATGGAACCGAGTGCGGCGAGGATAGGCGCGCGCATGCGCTGGTTCAGCATCCCCATCGTGAACTCGTTCGGGACCTCGAGGTAGAAGGTGCCGCCCATGATGCCCTTGGGCACGATGAGGTTCAGGAATCCTCGCAGCGGCGGGGTGATGCGGTCGTCGACGGAGAGGATCCCGAGCACCGACTGCCAGGTCTCAGCGATCGCATCGTCGGCGTCCGACATAGTTCTCCCCACACATACTCACAGGTTCATCCACAGGCTCTCCCCTGAGTATGCGGGGCTGAACACGGTGCTATCCACACGCTGTGCATAACCCGGGGACTCACGCTAACAACACGTCGCCCCAGGCCCAAATCACTGTACGGCGGGCCTGCGTGTCACTGCTACAATTTCTGGGAATCCTGTGGATAATCAGTCGTTTGGCCGCACCTGGTTTGACCTTCGACCGTCGACCCCGTAGTTTGAATCAGTTGACTTCTGCCCACGGGCACCCTTCCGTACCCTGCTGCCACCTGTGCAGTGGTTGGTCATGATCCGGAGATCGTAATTATGAGCAAGAGAACCTTCCAGCCGAACAACCGCCGTCGCGCCAAGAAGCACGGCTTCCGTCTGCGCATGCGCACGCGTGCCGGCCGTGGCATCCTGTCGGCTCGTCGCGCCAAGGGCCGCACCGAACTCTCCGCGTAGAGCCGTCGTGCTCGAGCGTGCGAGCCGGATCACCTCCGGTGACGACTACCGAGGGGTAGTCCGTCGCGGATCCCGGTTCGTCGGCGAGCACACGGTCACCTACGTACGCATGAACCCGAAGGGCGGACAGCCGCGCTTCGGGTTCATCGTTGCGAAAACGGTCGGAAACGCAGTGACACGCAATCTCGTCAGACGGCGCCTCAAGGCCATCTGCCACGACAGCGTCGATTCCGCTGCCCGCGGGAGCGACGTCGTCATCCGCGCACTGCCGTCGGCCGCGACCGCGCCCTTCGCCGCGCTCCACGACGAGCTCGACCGCGCGTTCGCCAAGCGAGGCGTCACCCCGCTCCCGACGGATGCACGCTGATGAACGGTGTTCTCGCTGCTGCCTGTCTCGCGCCCCGCAATGCCGCGGTGCTGGCGCTTCGCGGGTATCGAGCCACCGTGTCGCCGCTCTACGGCGACGTCTGCCGGTATTACCCCAGCTGCTCCGCGTACGCTCTGGGAGCGGTGCAACAGCACGGCGTCGTCGTCGGCGCAGGTCTGGCCGCAGCGCGGATCGCGCGCTGCCACCCGTGGGCGGCACCGCGCTTCGACGAGGTCCCTCCCAAGAAGAACTTCCGCTACAGCGTCACGCCTCACGGATTTGTAGTGCAACCGAGCCACGGAAAGGGCTGACCCGCACCTATGGACATCATCGGCACAATTCTCTGGCCGCTCAAGTGGGCGGTCGAGCTGCTTCTCGTGGGTTGGCACCTGCTGTGGACGGCCATCGGACTCGACCCGGCGGCCGGCCTGACCTGGGTCCTCTCGATCGTCGGCCTCGTCCTCGTCGTCCGTGCGGCGCTCATCCCCCTGTTCATCAAGCAGATCAAGAGCCAGCGCAAGATGCTCGAGATCGCACCGCAGATGAAGAAGGTGCAGGAGAAGTACAAGGGCAAGCGCGACCAGGCCAGCCGTGAGGCCATGTCCCGCGAGACCATGGAGCTCTACAAGAAGCACGGCACCTCCCCCGTGAGCGGATGTCTGCCCCTCCTGGTCCAGATGCCGATCTTCTTCGCGCTGTTCTCGGTGCTGAACGACGCCCAGAAGAGCAAGGCCGGCGTCGGTCCACTGAACGAGACGCTCGCCGTGCAGTTCGGCGACGCGAACCTCTTCGGCATCGCCCCCCTGCACACCAGCATGCAGGCCGCCCTGGCGGGCAACCCGGTCAACTGGGCCGTCGTCATCATCGCCGCGGTCATGGTCATCCTGATGTGCGCCTCGCAGTTCATCACCCAGCTGCAGATCGTCTCGAAGAACATGTCCGCCGAGACGAAGGCCAGCCCGCAGTTCAAGCAGCAGCGCATCCTCCTCTACATCCTCCCGTTCGTCTTCCTCTTCTCCGGTTTCGCGTTCCCGCTCGGCGTCATGTTCTACTGGCTGACCTCGAACGCCTGGACGATGGTGCAGCAGTTCCTCGTCATCCGGAACATGCCGACGCCCGGATCCGACGCGGCGAAGGCTCGCGAGGAACGCCTCGCCCGCAAGGGCAAGCTGATGACGCCGAACGGTGACGTCATCTCGATCTCCGAGGCCCCCGTGCCGGAGAAGAAGGTCCCGGCGCAGCGTCAGCAGCCCATGGGCAAGGCACGCGCCAAGAAGCAGCAGTCCGACGGACGAGACAAGTAGGAGTATCGGTGACTGACCAGGAACTGGCCGTAGCCCAGGACGAAGACGCCCCCACGATCAGCCAGCTCGAAGAAGAGGGCGACGTTGCGGCGGACTACATCGAGGAGTTCCTCGACATCTGCGACATCGACGGTGACATCGACATCGATGCCCGGAACGGTCGCGCCTACGTGTCGATCGACTCCCCCACCGAGAGCAACCTCCGTCTGCTCTCCCGCCCCGACACCGTGAACGCGTTGCAGGAGCTGACGCGTCTCGCTGTGCAGAACCGCACGGGTGGGTTCTCACGCCTCATCCTCGACATCGGTGGGTCCCGCGAGGCACGTCAGCAGGAGCTCGGTGCTCTCGTCGAGCGGGCTGTCGAGCGGATCGAAGCGGGATCGACCGAGGCGGCACTTCCTCCGATGTCGAGCTACGAGCGCAAGCTGGTGCACGACATCGTCTCTGCTCGTGGGTTCGTGTCCGAATCGCACGGCGAGGGACGCGATCGCCACACCGTCATCACGCGCGGCTGACGCTCGCGTTTCACGTGAAACTCCGATGACTGACGCACACGACGCTGCCGGCCTCGAGCCAGAACCTGCCGAGGCCGCGCTCCTGTTCGGCGACCAGATCGAGGTCGGCCGCTCGTTCGCGGCGAACCTCGCGACCCACGGCGAGCCGCTCGGACTCATCGGGCCGCTCGAGCTTCCCCGGTTGTGGACGAGACACATTCTGAACAGCGTGATCGTTGCACCGTTGCTTCGTCCCGGACGAGTCGGCGATGTCGGCACAGGCGCCGGGCTTCCCGGACTGGTCCTGGCGATCGCACGACCTGATGTCAACTTCGTCCTCATCGAGCCGATGGAGCGTCGCGTCGCCTGGTTGAACGATCAGGTGGGGGCGCTCGGATTGCGCAACGTCGAGGTCGTGCGGGCGAGGGCTGAAGAGGTCCGACTCACTCAGCAGCTCGACCAGGTGACGGCTCGCGCGGTCAGCGCGCTCCGCAAGTTGTTGCCGCTCACCGCTCCTCTGCTTCGCGACGGCGGCGAGCTCGTGCTGATGAAGGGCGCCGGCGCACAAGCCGAGGTCGATGCGTCGGCGAAGGAGCTGCGCAAGTACAAGGTGTCGGGCGTCGAAGTACGCACGCTCGGCGAGGGTGTACTGGCCGAGCCGACACGAGTGATCCTGGGCACCGTCCGCGGCTGAATTGGTCTGCCAAGGGGACGAATCCTCCGGCAACACCTTACGGCGCCGCAATCGAGCCGATGTGGGCTCCCCAGGAGAATCGTTCCTGACGAACGCCACCTGCCGGCGGGTGCCGATTGGGGCGCCTGAGTTCGTCAGGAGCGATTGTCCGGTCGAATCAGGCACCGATTTCCTCGGTTTCGGCGACTGATGACACCCTGTTTTGCGTCGATTCGGCACCCGTTGGTGCTGATATAAAGGATTTCAGATCGAGCCGCGGCCGTTTGGTGCGATGTGCTCTGGCCAGATACCGAGCAGCCGCTTGTCCTGGCGAGGACGTCATGATCCGACGGTGATGGGGCGGAGGAGCTCAACCGCGACCCTCACCGTCGGTGATCACGATTCGTGTTCCTGTCCGCACGCGCGGCGAGCGGCTGTAGGTCTACGTCGCCCCTTCCTCGAATGTGTGTGCCCGTCTGACGACGTTCTCCTCGGGTGATCGCGCTCTGGTTCTCGCGGGATCAATCGGTGGGCGGGTCGAGACCACTCCCCGGGAGCGAGTCGCGAGCAGGCGATCCATGTCAGCATCGGAGTTCGCCACGGCGAGAGCTGGTGACGTACGTGGTTCCAACCGACAGCGCCGGTCGATGTCGGCTGTCGGCGGCCGGCGGAGGGCGGGCTCTCCCAGCTCCACGAGGCCCGATGTGTCACCTTAGACACTCATCGAGGGCCGGTTCGGTTGACCACGCGGCCGCGATTCGTCGTCATGGGCGGGCTGCGGGAGCGGTGCATCTCGCGGCCCGCTGACGCCGTCCCTCACCGCGGAGGCCACGCGTTGCGAAGCGCCGGGCAGGTGCTCGGGGGCGGTCGAATCCCTGCGGTGCATCGCGTGAGCTGGGAGGTGGGAATGCTGATACCGGAGTGTATTGACCGCAACCAGCAACCCGTGAGTGCATGCGCGCAACAGCCTGCCGTGGCGCATCAGCTGCTTCACCGGCATGTTCACACGCGCGAGCGTCCGCCGACGGAGCCAGGAGCGGTCGTCCGCAGCACGAGAGGATGCCGCAACTCGTTGTACGAGCGGCTGAAGAGCCGGACCGCGGCGGGTTTCACGTGAATCGCGGTCAAG
>NZ_LMJX01000002.1:2324749-2479395 GCF_001421315.1 Plantibacter sp. Leaf1
CGTGGAACGACGTGTCGTGCGCACAGCGGAATGCGCCGGATGGGTCCGTCTTGATCCAACTGAGACTCCGGTGCGAGACACCATGCGGTGGACAGAGCCAGTGGACACCACAGACCGGTCTCCGACCCACCTAGGGGCGGCGCCTGGACGGAAGCGCGCGTGGCGGACCCCACTGCGCGAATGCCGGCTCCGGAACAGCCGAGGTCGCTGAGGGAGCCAACCGCTGACGACTCGCGGTTCTCGCAGTCCTGGAGGAACCGAGCCCGCTCCCCCACTCGGCACCGGCTTGCACCGCGCCAGGCCGAGCGTCGCTCATCCGCGAACACCATTGGTATTCAGGGGTATGGGCATCAGCCCGTGCGCGGAGTTGGTGTTTCACGTGAAACACCATCGCCCCGCGTGGATATGCTGCCGTCGGTACTGTGACAACGCCGGACGGTGGCGTTGCTCCTATGCGTTGATGAGCGGCGTGTCTCGACTCCAGCGGACGGCGCCGTAGACGCAGCACGACTAGCCGCTGAACTTCCTGCCTGCGCATGAGGCGTGCGGTCTGCGCAGCGATGAGAAGAGGACCGCCGCCAGTGGATGTCTGGCCATGGAGAGGATCCGCCATGCCGCGGAACAGACCTCCGGCGTAGGCGGACTGCGGCCCGTCGATGAACAGGTTCGCGAGGCGCGTCGTGTTTCACGTGAAACCATGGTGCGGTCCTGAGGTACGCCGCGTCGGATAGGCCTCGGTAGGTCTACACCACGCTGGCTGTACTCTTGGCGCCGCCACAACTGCGCCTCCTCGCGACTCGCGAGGAGTGCGGGACGGCGTCCGTTCGGAGGGGGGCATCCGGCCGGGTCCGGGCGGCCACCGGTGTCGCGGGGGACGTTCTGAGTGCGCTTGGGTTGGCAGGACATCGCGATGTTCCACGTGAAACACTGGCGCGGAACGCACGCGCCGTTCGCAATGATCCACTGCCGACTCGAGCGGCTGCTCTCTGTGGATAACTCTGTGGACAGTTTGCGGCAGCTGGCACGGTTCGTCGGCCTTCATCTCCCGTTTCTGCTCGCGCATCCATTGGCGGGTCGTCGATGAGGGCACTGTCTGCCGGGGGTGGTTGAGTGTCGGTGCTCGTCCAGAACCAGCCGTACGGCACGAAAATCCGCATGTTTCCGCGGATCCATCGAGCACTCGTCCCGCGAGCGAGGAGCCACCCAGCTCGGGCGGTCGCCGAGCAAGGCGATCGGTCCGGTGTCGTCGGAGCGACAGCGGCCGAGATTCAGTGAACGCCAGAATGCCGTCAAGCCTCGGGAGCGCCTGTGGATAAGTGTGTGCACAACTCACGCCCTGACGTGCGCCGGTGCCGGCGGTATCGATCCCTCGGAGAGCCCACGGCGGAGAATGTGCCCGAAGTCCAGCGCCCGACACCCTCGGATCCGTCGCGCTCGTGGCAGATCCCCGTCCCCCGCGTCAGCCTGCGCTGGTACGGTTGAAGAACACGTTTCGAGCGAGAAGGTTTCACGTGAAACAACCCGAACCAACGCATTCCGCAGCATCCGCGCGCGACTCCGTTGGTAGCGCCTTCGATGCATCGACTCCCCTGGCTCGCGAACTCCACCATCTGACTGAGAGGCGCAAAGCCTTGGCTACTGCGACGCTGCCGACTCCAGACCACACCCGGGTGTTCACGGTTTCCAATCAGAAGGGCGGAGTCGGCAAGACGACAACGACGGTCAACATCGGTGCGGCTCTCGCCCGCTCAGGGGCCCGGGTGCTCGTCATCGACCTCGATCCGCAGGGGAATGCGTCCACGGCGCTGGGTGTGGAGCACCACTCGGACGTGCCCAGCGTGTACGACGTCCTGATCGACGACTTCCCGCTCGCCGACGTGGTGCAGCAGAGCCCCGAGTTCCCCACCCTCTTCTGTGCCCCCTCCACCATCCACCTGGCCGGTGCCGAGATCGAGCTCGTTTCCCAGGTGGCACGTGAACACCGGCTGCGTACCGCCCTCGAGCAGTTCATCCAGGACGCCGAGGAGCCGTTCCACTACGTCCTCATCGACTGCCCGCCGTCGCTCGGCCTCCTCACGATCAACGCGTTCGTCGCGGCAAAGGAGGTGCTCATCCCGATCCAGTGCGAGTACTACGCGCTGGAGGGGCTCAGCCAGCTGTTGAGCAGCATCCAATTGATCCAGCGCCATCTGAATCCTGGTCTGGCTGTGAGCACCATCTTGCTCACGATGTACGACGGCCGCACCAACCTCGCGCAGCAGGTCGCACAGGATGTCCGCGACCACTTCACCGGTCAGGTCCTGGAGTCCATCATCCCCCGCGCCGTGCGCATCTCGGAGGCGCCCAGCTTCGGACAGAGCGTCATCAGCTACGACCCGACGTCGCTTGGTGCGGTGTCCTACCTCGAGGCCGCTGCCGAGATAGCGAATCGCTGGGCCGCACAGCAGCACGCATCACCCGATACGAACCAACCTGAGGGAGTCAGTCACTGATGGCAACGAAACGAACCGGACTCGGCCGCGGAATCGGTGCCCTCATTCCGACCACGAGCTCCGATACTCAGGCGAACCGTCCCGTCGACGTGTTCTTCCCCGACAACCAGGGGACGGCTCGGAAGGCCGCGAAGGACGCCGCTACCGCCGCTGCCGACGCTGCTGCTGCGGCCGCCGAGCCTCAGGCACCGTCATCGGAGGCGACCCCGTCCGATGGCCCACAGCTCGTCGCCGTCCCCGGCGCGCGGCTCGCCTACCTCTCCCCCGCGCTCATCGTCCCGAACGCGAACCAGCCGCGCACCGTGTTCGACGAGGACCACCTCGCCGAACTCGTGACCAGCATCCGCGAGGTCGGTGTACTCCAGCCGATCGTCGTCCGCCCCATCCCCGGCGACGACGAGCAGTACGAGCTCATCATGGGTGAGCGGCGCCTCCGGGCCTCGAAAGAGGTCGGACTCGACCGGATCCCCGCGATCATCAAGGACACCGCGGACGAGGACATGCTCCGTGATGCGCTCCTCGAGAACCTTCACCGCTCCGAACTGAACCCGCTGGAGGAAGCCTCTGCGTACCAGCAGCTCCTCGCGGACTTCGGGATCACCCAGGACGAGCTCGCGAACCGGATCGGCCGCTCACGCCCGCAGATCAGCAACACCATCCGGCTCCTCAAGCTGCCAGCAGCGGTCCAGCAGCGCGTCGCAGCGGGCGTCCTGAGCGCCGGCCACGCACGGGCCATCCTCTCTCTGACGGACCCTGAAGCACAGCAGCGTCTCGCCGACAAGATCGTCAACGAAGACCTCTCCGTTCGCGCGGCGGAAGCTGCCGCAGCTCAGGGCGTCCAGGCGAAGAAGCCGCGGCCGATCGCCGGGTCCCGCCGTGGCCAGCTCGACGAGATCGCGGACCGACTCGGCGACCGACTGAACACTCGGGTGAAGGTCACGCTCGGCGCGAAGAAGGGCCAGATGGTGGTCGAGTTCGCGACGATCGCGGACCTCAACCGCATCCTCAGCGAGCTCGGCGAGTCCGGATTCGGCCAGTCCTCCTAAGTAGGTTTCACGTGAAACACGGGGACCGGTCAGTCGACCGGTCCCCGTGTTCGTGGATGAGACGAGATATCGACACACCACTGCTCTCGTTTCACCCTGCGTCGACTATCGGGACAAATCCCTGGTCAACGGTATGAAACGTGGTTCGACGTCGAGGTTTCACGTGAAACCTCGGGCTGCAGCTGTGTCTCGTCAGAGTCGACCCAAGAGGCCCGCACCAACGAAGAACCGCCCGACTCCGGAGAGTCGGGCGGTTCTGAACGAGAAGGATCTCCTGGTCAGCCGATGAAAGCTGCGAGGTCCTTCTCGAGGGCGGCCTTCGGCTTCGCGCCGATGACGGTCTGAACGACCTCGCCACCCTTGAAGACCTTCATGGCCGGGATGGAGGTGATCTGGTACTTCATCGCGAGGTTCGGGTTCTCGTCGACGTTCAGCTTGAGCACGGTGATCTTGTCACTGTTCTCAGAGCCGATGGTGTCGAGGATCGGGCCGACGGCGCGACACGGACCGCACCAGGCGGCCCAGAAGTCGACCAGGACGGGCTTGTCGCTGTTGATGACCAGCTCGTCGAACGTTGCTTCGGTGACTGCATCTGACATGAGTGTTCTCCTTCGTGGTGCGCGCGTCGAGATGGGCGCGCGGTCGATCAAACGGTGGTGGCGAGGACCGGGTCGGAGGGCTGCGGGCGACCAGCGGTCTGAGCCTCGCCGATAGCGGACAACTCGCCTGCGGCCTGCTCGCGGTCGGCGAGGTAGTGCTCCGCGTCGAGGGCCGCGATGGTGCCACTGCCGGCAGCGGTGATCGCCTGACGGTAGGTGGGGTCGATGACGTCGCCGGCGGCGAAGACGCCGGGCAGGTTGGTCTTCGACGAGCGACCCTTGACCGCGATGGTGCCCTCGGGAGCGAGGTCCAGCTGACCGTGGATGAGGTGCGTCCGTGGGTCGTTGCCGATCGCGATGAACAAGCCGCCCAGCGGCAGGTGGGTCTCGGTGCCGTCGGTGGTGGATCGCAGCGTCACGCCGTCGACCGCGTCGGCGCCGGTGATCCCCGCGACCTCGCTGTTCCAGATGAACTCGATCTTGTCGTTCGCGAAAGCGCGGTCCTGCATGATCTTCGACGCGCGGAGCGTGTCCTTGCGGTGGATGACGTAGACCTTCGACGCGAAGCGCGTGAGGAAGGTGGCCTCCTCCATCGCGCTGTCGCCGCCACCGATGACCGCGATGGTCTTCTCCTTGAAGAAGAACCCGTCGCAGGTCGCGCACCAGGAGACGCCGTGGCCGGAGAGACGCTCCTCGTCGGCCAGTCCGAGCTTGCGGTACGCGGAACCGGTGGCGAAGATGACGGTGTGTGCCTCGTGGACCTGACCGTTGCCGAGGGTGACGGTCTTCACGTCACCATCGAGCTTGAGGTCGGTGACGTCGTCGTAGAGCACCTCGGTGCCGAACCGCTCGGCCTGCTCCTGCAACTTCATCATGAGCTCAGGGCCCTGGATGCCGTCGGGGAAGCCCGGGAAGTTCTCGATCTCGGTGGTGTTCATGAGTTCGCCGCCCGCCTCGACCGACGACGCGACGAGCAACGGCTGCAACGAGGCGCGCGCAGCGTAGATCGCCGCCGTGTAGCCGGCGGGTCCTGATCCGATGATGATGACCTGACGCACGATGCTCCTCAGTGGTTCGTGGACTCCCGGACCAGGTGGGTTCCGGGCTTCCGAGTGGTGTAACACATCCTAACCGGCGCCTATTCCGGTCCTGCGGGGCCTCGGACAGCTCTCAGGTGGGCGTGATGAGTCCGACCCGCCTGCCCGGTGATCAGCGGCCGAGGCGGGCCAGGACGGGCGCCAGAGCGGCCTGCAGTTCCGGCGTCCGCAGCAGGGCCAGGACGGCCAGGTAGACCGCGGCCATGACGGCTCCGACGACGGCCATCGTGATGATGGCCCCGGGGATCGTCGCGGTGGTGAACCCCTCCTCGCCGACGCCGCCCAACAGCAGCAGGACGACGACACCGACCGCTGCGGCCGGCACGGCGGCCGCGACGTACCGGAGCAGGCTGAGGAGGATCCGCTTGGTGTCGAGGCCGCCCAGTCGACGACGGAGCAACAGTGCGGCGACCACGGTCTGCGCGACGCACGCGATCGTGATGGCGAGCGCGACACCGGCACCGACCAGGTGAGCCGGGAGGACGAGGATGACGATGATCGCGAGCAGCACGAAGAGCAGCGTCTGGAAGAGGGTGAAGAAGAAGGGGGTCTTCGTGTCGCCGAGGGCGTAGAAGGCGCGCTGCAGGACGAAGAGGATGCAGAACGGGACGAGCCCGATGACGAAGGCGATGACGATGCCGCCCATGGCCTGCGCCTGTTCGAAGGTCTCGGCGAACACGCTGCCGAAGGGGACGGCGACGACCATGATGACGGCGGCTGCGAGGACGATGAGGACGCTCACCACGCGGATCGCGGCCGAGATGTCGGCCTGGAGCCGAGGGATGTCCCGTCCCTGCTCCCGTGTCCCCTGCGCGTGCTCGCTCATGCGGGTGAAGTACGCCGTCGCGATGGAGACGGTGATGATCGAGTGCGGGAGCATGAAGATCAGCCACGCGTAGTTGAGGATCGCGACGGACGGCCCCTGGTTACTGACGGAGGCGACGATCTGGGTCTCGATGATCCCCGCACCGGTCGTCAGCAGCAGCATGCCGAAGGTCCAGCTGGCGATCCGGCCGGTGGCACGGAGTCCCACGCCCCGCCACTGGAAGTCGGGCCGGAAGCGCAGCCCGGCCTTCCGCCAGAAGAGCATGAGGAACGCGGCTTGGACCACGACGCCGAGCGTGGCGGACCCGGCGAGCAGGACGGTCCGGCCGTCGGTCCACTCGCGGACGGCGAGATCGCCGCTGCCGTACAGGCCGATGAAGGCGATCAGGCCGGCGATCGCGATGACGTTGTTGAGCACGGGCGCCCAGGTGAACGGCCCGAACATCTTGCGGGCGTTGAGGACCTCACCGAGCACGGTGTACAGCGCGTAGAACAGGATCTGCGGGAGACACCAGTAGGCGAACGCCGTCGCGAGCGCGAACTGCTCCGGCGGCAGGGCGGCGGCGACGATGAACACGAAGACCGGTGCCAGGAGCGTGATGACCGCCGTGGCTCCGCCGATGAACACCAGGGTGATCGTCACGAGCTTGTTGATGTACGCGTTGCCACCGTCGGCGTGGATCCCGGCTCGGACGATCTGCGGCACGAGCACGGCGCTCAGGACACCGCCGCCGATGATCACGTAGATGGTGTTCGGCAACTGGTTCGCGATGGCGAAGGTGTCACCGATGACGACGACACCGATCGCCTGTGCCACCAGGATGGCCTTGACGAAGCCGAGGAGCCGGGAGACCAGCGTCCCCGAGGCGAGGAGGGCGCTCGCCCTGCCGATGCCGTCAGCCATTCGTCTCCCGTCGTCCGGGTGACGACTCTACCGGGGGCTCTCCGTCCGCACGCTCATCGTCGTCCGGAGCGACGCCCGCGGAAGCGGCGAGAGCACGACGCTTCGCCCGCCGGCTGAGCACCATGCGGATCACCCCGCTGACGAACAGCAGGGCGACGAGCAGCGCGAGGACGATGGCGCCGATGCCCTCCCAGTCGGCGCGGACGTTCACCCCGACGAACGACTGCTCGCCGATGGCCTGACCACCCGTGCTGAACAGTTGCAGTCGGAGGGTGGCGTCACCGTTCCCGATCTGCGCCTGGACGGGGACGAGGACGGTGGCCCGTGAATCCGCGGCGATCTCCTGCGTGACGGACCCGGAGATGCTGAGGCGACCGTTGCTCGGCGACGCCTGCATCACGACGGTGACGGGGTACGGCAGGTCGTTCCGGACCGCGAACGGCAACGACACCTCGCCGCCCACCATGTTGATGCGACTGCTGTCCGTCACGCGGACCGATGTGAGGACGGTGTCCGTGCGTTCCTGTTGCGCGGTGACCGCGGCGCCCCACCCCTCCGCCGTGGGGAGCCACCCGGCCGCGAGGCTGGAGAGCAGCGTGGCGCGCTCACGCCCGGTCAACAGCTCGGGGTCGTTCAACACGGAGGAGAACTCGGTGACGAGTCGTTCGTCGTCGAGGAGGACCCGGACATCCGACACCCGGTCGTCGTTCGGGGCCATCGCACCGAGGGTGACCGCGGTCGGCGGCTCCGTGAGGGTGCTCGCGAGGGACGTCCGGGACGTGGCCGGCAACGAGCGGAGCGCGTTGACCGTGTCGCCCAGGGCTGGAAGGGCAGCGTCGACGGCGCGCGGGAGGACGGCGACGACCGTTCCGCCCGTCGACCCCTCGGTCCCGATGGCGGCGGCCCGGGCGTTCACGTCTGCGATGGCGTTCTGGAACGCGCTGTCCGTCGTCGCCGAGGCGGCGGCGCTCAAGGAGTCGGCGAGGCCGTGGTCGACCAGGAGGGTCGGTGTGGTCCCGGCCGTCGCCGACGCGCGGAGCGTCTGGCCGCTCGTGGAGGTGTTGTCGGAGTCGATCATCGCGACCGCGCCACCGGACGCGGTGAAGACGGAGAGGTCGGCGTCGGACACCGCGCCGCCCGCCCAGACGATGCTCGGGAGGGTGTAGCTCCACTCGAGCAGCTCGGCCATCGTCGGAACGGTCGGGACAGGTTGAGCGGGTGTCTCGGAGGGCGACGGTGTCGGGGTGGATCCGTCGGACGGCGTGGCGGTCGGGGACGCGCCGTCGGTCGCCGTCGCCGGTGACGGCACGGTCTGCGGGCTCGGCTGGACGCCGTCGGGGTCGGTGGTCGGTGTGTCGGTCGGCGTCGGGGTGTCGGTGGGCTGCACTGCAGGGAAGTCCGCGACGTCCAGGGCGAAGTCGAACGAGGTCGGTGCCATCAGCTGTCCGAGCCCGGCCTCGGCTTGGACAGCGGGTTCCGCGTCGCCGTACTGAAGGGCGAACGTCTCGTTCGGTGCGGCCTCGAGTCGGGCGAGCCAGGCCACGGCGCCCTGGGGTGCACGGGTGCCGAGCGCTCTGATGGAGGCGACGATCCGGGGATCGATGCCGAGGGCGATCTGCTCGCCGAAGTACGCGTCGAGCTGGGTGGTGAGGGCGCCGTCGTCCTCGGTGAGTTCGGTGAGCTCGTCGGCGTCGAGGAGCCCGCCGTAGCGGATCGGGACGGTGAGTGGGGCCACGAGGGCCACGGAGGCCGCGGTGGGCTGTCCCTGGGATCGCCAGACCAACGCCGTCCGCCCTCCGGCGGCCGTGTCCCCGGCCGTGTAGCCGGCGGAGACACCGTAGGAGCCCCAAGCGTCCGCGTCGTCGAACCCGAGCGCAGGCGGGGTGAAGTCGAGGCCGCTCACGACGTACTGCTGCCCGGCGATGAGTTCCGGGATGTCGATGGTCCGCACCACGGTCGTCCCGGTCGGTGTCGTCGCCGCGTCGGCACCCGAGGTGTCGAGCCACGTGTCGAGCGCTGCCGTCCCGGTGATGCGCGCGGTGGTGACCGCCAGGGAGAGGGAGCCGGCCGGCAGGTCGTCGTCGGTGCCGTTCGTCAGGGTGATGCCGAAGGAGGTGATCGAGGACTGCTCGACCGCTCCCCCGTCACTCGGACTCACCTCGACCGACACGAGGCCGTCCGGTGTCGCAGCGGAATGAGCGGTCTGCAGGGGCGCGGCAGCGGCGAGGGACCCTGGCGAGAAGAGCCCGGAGGACACGACGGCGAACGACAGCGCGGCTGCTGCGAGGGCGCTGAGGAGGCGTGGGAGGCGGCTTGATCGTGTCATGGGCTAATGGACCACGTCGCTCAGGCGGAGTGGTCCGCTCACGATTCTACGGTGGCGCCCCAAACGAACCTGGGTGCTGGTGCACCGGGAGGTCACGGCTTCCGCCGGGAGCACCACCGAGCGTCGGGCTAGGTCCCGTCTGACACGATGCGATCGGCGTCGCCATCGTCCGGCACACCCTCGTCCTCCCGCCGGCCGTGACCGAGCGAGAGGGTCGCGAGGAAGCCGACGACGAGGAACGCCGCGGCAGCGAAGGCCGCGTATCGCGTGCCGTCCGAGAGCGCGACCTTGGCGTCCTCGGCGACCGCGGCCGTCGAGGGGTCTGCGGCGAGTCCGGCGATGGACGCCCCGGCGCTGTCGACCACGCTCGAGACCAGGGCGTCGCGCTGTGCCACCGGGATCCCGGCGTCGTCGAGTCGTGCGTCGAGCACGGAAGCAGTGCTGACGAACAGCACGGTGCCGAGGACGGCGATGCCGAGGGCCGATCCGATCTGCCGCGCCGTGCTCTGCGTCCCCGAGCCCTGCCCGCTCTGCTCGATCGGGACGTCCTTCAGGACGACGCCGGTCAGCTGTGCGGTCGCGAGCCCGACACCGAACCCGTAGACGAAGAGGGACACGGCGATCGCGAACCACGGGGTGTCGGTTCCGACCGCGAACCCGACACCGATGACACCGGCGACCTCCGCGAGGATGCCCACCCGCACGATCGTCACCGGCGCGACGCGGTTCCCGAAGGCACCGGCGAAGCCGCTGGCGACGAACGATCCGATCGCCAGGGCGAGGAGGACCACGCCCGTCTGCAGCGCGCTGTATCCGAGGACGTTCTGCAGCCAGATCGGGAGCGACAGGATGATGCCGAACTCGCCCAGGGAGACGATGAGGGCAGCGATGTTGCCGTTGCGGAACGACGGCAGGGAGAAGAGGGAGAAGGCGATGATGGTGCTCCGCCCCTGCCGCATGCGCCGGCGGCCCCACAGCACGAACGCGATCGCACCGATGACGGTCACCAGGAGCGCGATGGGCACCGGGGAGAGCGTGAACGGCCACGTCCAGTCGCCGACGACCAGTGGTGCCTCGGTCGTCCACCAGCCGAGGCTCCGACCTTCGATCAGTCCGAACACGAGGGACGAGCTGGTGACGATCGACAGCGCAGCGCCGACACCGTCGATGCCTCCGGTCGCCACGTCGCGAGACTCGGAGACGAACAGGAGCAGGCCGATCACGATGACGACACCGAGCGGCACGTTGATGCCGAAGGCCCAGCGCCACGAGAAGTCGGTCGTCAGCCAGCCACCCAGGAGCGGCCCGACCGCGACCATGCCGCCGATCGTCGACCCCCAGACGGCGAAGGCGATCGCCCGGTCGCGCCCTCGGAACGTCGCGTTGATGATGGACAGGGTGGTGGGGAGGATCATCGCACCACCGACGCCCTGGACGACCCGCGCGAGGATCAGGAGCTCGCCGGTCGCTGCGAGTGCGGCGAACACCGACGCTGCGACGAAGACGACGACGCCGAGGAGGAGCATCCTCCGCCGACCCACCCGGTCGGCGAGGGTCCCGAAGACGATGAGGAGCGCGGCGAAGACGAGGGTGTAGGACTCCTGGACCCACTGGACCTGTGTCGACGAGATACCGAGGTCTTCCACGATCGACGGGATCGCGACGTTGACGATGGTGGAGTCGACGATGATGAGCGCGACGGCGACGCTGATGGCGACGAGTCCGAACCATTTCCGGCGGTCGGCGGTGCTTCGTCCGGGCGTCTCGGACAGGTTGGATTCCGTCATGCGCGGAAACGATCAGCTAGCTGCATATTTTGAGTATGCGCCCACGATCAGCGGTTGTCACCCACCATGTGTCGTATTCGCATTCTGGAATACAACTGCCCGACGGGTGTCGTCGAGGCAGACGGCGTCACTCCGCGTCGTCGCCCTCCCACGGGGGTCGAGCCACCTTTCCCGACATCCGCCAGACCGCGCGGGTCAGTTCCGGATGCACCCGCGCGATCTCCCGCAGCACCTCGTACTCCAAGTGGTCCGCATTGTCGCGGTGATCCTGGGCGTCCTCCAACGAGGAGTACCCCGCGAGCCGTGCCATGGCGTGCTGGGCGGCGAGCCCTCGCGCGTGCAGCGCGTCGTCCCGGAGCACGGCGACGACGAGCTCGTCGACCGTCGGCATCGACGGCAGGAAGTCCCACGGGTCCTCGCCGTCTCGGGCACGATGCTCGATGATGACGTCGCGTTCGAGTTGCGCATCACGCCGCAGTTTCGGGAGGTCGGCCGCCTGCAGATCCACGTACCCTCCTCGCTCCGGCGCACCGGCGGCGCGCACTCGGGTATCAAGGGTACGCCTCGTATCGGTGGACCTCGCCGTCAAGGCGGCCTCGGACCGGCGGACGCACCTGGTACCCCAGGACCATCGGCGTCGTCCGATCGGCGGATGGACAGGCCTCGGCAGGTCCGTCATCGTGTGGATGTGCCGCCGGACGACGCTCCCTAGCGTGGAGTGGGGCGACTCGCGCCCACTCCGCGACCGAGAGGCCAGCCGCCCATGTCATTCCTCACGAGGCTCAGTCTCGCCAACCGATTGATCGTGGGCCTGATCACCGCCGCCATCGTCGTGTTCGGCCTCTTCGCCGTCGGCTCCCTGAAGCAGGAGCTGCTGCCGTCCGTCCAACAGCCCGGCGCCTACGTGTCGGCCACCTACCCCGGTGCATCGCCCGCGTCCGTGGAGCGGGAGGTGACCGAGCCGGTCGAACAGGCGGTGCAGGGCATCAAGGGCGTGACCGGCGTCACCTCGACCTCCGTCGGCGGCTCGACCTCCTTGCAGGTGAGCTGGGACTTCGGGCAGGACGACGAGAAGATCGTCGGGGACATCCGGAGCGCGCTCGCGGGTCTGAAGAGCACCCTCCCGAGCGACACGACCACCGAGGTCTTCGCCGGGGGCAGCGACGACATCCCCGTCCTCCAGCTCGCCATCGCCTCCGAAGACGAGTCCGGGGAGTTCGCGGGCCGGGTCGAGAGCACCGTCCTCCCCGCCCTCCGCGGCATCAGCGGCGTCCGCCAGGTCGACCTGGCCGGACAGAACGCCACCCAGCTCGTCATCACGATGCGCCCGGCCGACCTCACCGCCAAGAAGGTCACGGCTGAGGAGGTCGTGGCTGCGGTGCAGGCGAGCGGCGCGGTGACCGCGGCGGGGACGAGCGTCGACGCCGGCAAGGAACTGTCGATCGAGGTCGGCTCGGCGGTCGGATCGCTCGAGGAGCTGCAAGCGCTCCCCATCCAGCACGAGGACGGGCCGTTCGCCCTCTCCGCCGTCGCCGACGTCGAGCTCGTGCCCGCGGCGGAGACCTCCATCGCGCGAGCGGACGGCCTCCCCTCGCTCTCCCTCACCATCCTCAAGGACCCGTCGGCGAACGCCGTCCAACTCGCGCACGCGATCCGTGACGCCCTCCCCGGTCTCGAGCAGGACCTGGGATCCGGAGCCAAGTTCACCGTGGTGTTCGACCAGTCGCCGATGGTGGAGCAATCGATCCACGACCTCTCCGTCGAAGGCGGGCTCGGGCTCCTGTTCGCGATCATCGTGATCCTCGTGTTCCTGCTGTCGATCCGCTCGACGATCATCACCGCCGTCTCGATCCCCCTCTCGCTGCTCATCGCGATGATCGGGTTGTGGATCGGCGACTACTCGCTGAACATCTTCACCCTCGCCGCCCTGACGGTAGCGGTCGGGCGGGTGGTCGACGACTCCATCGTGGTCATCGAGAACATCAAGCGTCGACACAGCGGTCGTTCCATGACCGCCTCGAGCGTCGTCGACGCGGTCCGCGAGGTGGCCGGTGCGGTGACGGCCTCGACCATCACCACGGTCGCGGTGTTCCTGCCCGTCGCCTTCGTCGGAGGCACCGTGGGTGAGCTGTTCCGGCCGTTCGCCGTCACCGTCTCCGTGGCGCTCATCGCCTCGCTCGTGGTGTCGCTCACGATCGTCCCCGTCCTCGCCTACTGGTTCATGCGCGGCTCCTCCTCGCCGGTAGCGGCCACCGACGCCGCTCCGACCGTCGAGGAGGACGAATCGGAGGCGTACTCCAAACTGCAGCGCGCCTACCTCCCGGTCCTCACCACCGCGCTCAAGCGGCCGGTGGTCACCCTGCTGATCGCGGCCGTCGTGTTCGCGGGGACGATCGTCTCGGCCGGGTTCCTGAAGACCGACTACCTCGGAGACATCGGCGGCGAGAACACGGTGACCGTCACCCAGGAGCTCCCCGAGGGGACGAGTCTGGACGTGACCAGCGATGCGGCGGCGACCGTCGAGGCCGTCCTCGCGAAGACCGCCGGGGTGTCCGGGTACCTGACCACCGTCGGTGGGAGCGGATCGAGCAACACCGCGCAGATCAGTGTGACCGTGGGCGAGGAGAGTTCACGGGAGGCCGTGGTCGACACCATCCGCGACGCCGTGGCGAAGCTCGACGACGTCGGTGAGATCACCGTCGGTGACGCCGGTGCAGGACTCGCCGGTGGCGGCGGTGGCATGGAGGTGACGCTCCAGGGCGAGGACCCCGTGGCCCTGGCGACGGCCGCCTCGACCGTCCAGGAGATGCTCGGCACGACCGACGGTCTGCGGGACGCGACGAGCGACCTCGCCGACGAGCAGGGACTGTTGAAGGTGAACGTGGACCGCGCCGCCGCCGCTCGCTACGGCTTCACGCAGGAACAGGTCGGGCAGGCCATCGCCGCCGCACTCCGCGGCACGCCGACGGGTTCGGTCATCCTCGAGGGTGCTTCGCGGGACATCATCGTCCGCTCGCAACGCGTCGGGACGACGCCGGCGGAGATCGCGGCACTCCCGCTCCCGGTCAGTGCGTTGCAGCAGGCCGCAGCTCAGAAGGCCGCGACCGATGCGCTCACGGCCGAGCAGGATCAGGCCACGCAGCGGGCGAAGGACGAGGCCGCGTCCCAGACGGCGACGCAACGGTCCGAGCTCCAGGAGGCGCGGTCGACGGCCGCGTCGCAGCTCGACGCGCTCCGAGCGCAGTTGAGCGCCCTGCAGGCGGCTCCGGTCGAGGTCCCGCCGGTCACGCCCACCACCCCGGAGGAGGAGGCCGCCCGGCAGGCCTATGAGGCCCGTGCCGCGCAGCTCGCGGGGCTCAGTGACGCCATCATCCAGCTCCAGGGTTCCATCACGACGCTCGACGAGCAGTTGACCGCGATGCGTGACGCGGAGGCGGAGGCGGCCGAGCAGCAGGCCGAGGCCGACCGTCTCACCCAGGCGCAGAAGGACCTCGCCAACGTCAACGCCGTCCCGATCCCCGTGAGCGCGGTGGCGCAGGTGGTGGAGGAGCAGGCCCCCGCAGCGATCACCCGCATCGACGGCGTGCGGACCGTGACCGTGTCGGCGACCCCGACCGGTGACGACCTCAGCGCGACGACGCTCGCGGTGCGGCAGGGGCTGGACGGCCTCGACCTCCCGAGCGGCGTCACGGCGTCGGTCGGCGGTGTCGCCCAGGATCAGGAGGAGTCGTTCGCGCAGCTCGGCCTCGCCATGCTCATCGCGATCGTCCTCGTCTTCATCGTGATGGTGGCGACGTTCCGGAGCCTGCTCCAACCGCTCATCCTGCTCGTCTCGGTGCCGTTCGCGGCCACCGGTGCGATCGCCGCACTGCTCATCACGGGCACCCCGCTCGGCATCCCGTCGATGATCGGCCTGCTCATGCTCATCGGGATCGTTGTCACGAACGCGATCGTGCTGATCGACCTGGTCAACTCGTATCGTGCGCGGGGTGACGGGATCGACGACGCCGTGCTGCACGGCGCGAGGCTGCGACTGCGACCGATCATCATGACCGCCTGCGCGACGATCTTCGCCCTGGTGCCGATGTCCCTCGGCCTCACCGGCGGCGGCGTCTTCATCTCGCAGTCGCTCGCGATCGTGGTGATCGGCGGTCTCGTCTCCTCGACGTTGCTGACGCTCATCCTCGTGCCGGTGCTCTACCTGCTCCTGGAGCGGCGCACCGAGCGACGTCTCGCGAAGCGGGAGCGGAAGCGTGCGGCCAAGGCCGAGCAGGCCGCCGCGTCCACCGATCAGGACGCGGACGAGGACCTGGAGTCGATCATGGCGGCGGACCGCTGATCGGCCGGCGGGGTGAGTGGGGCCGTTTCGCGGAACCGCTCACCCCGCAGCTGGCACACTGGGGGCGTGGACCAGCGACTGATCGACCTCCTCCGTGCCGACCTCACGACCGCCGGGTACACCGTGGAACGGGTGCGCGGCCTGTGGGGTGAGATGGCCGAGGCGGCCCTGCATCGATCGAACCGGGTCGTGGCGACCCGAGCGCTCGACGCCCGACAGGGCACGGAGGGCGTGGAGCCGGTCGCGACCTTGGCGAGACTGTTCATCCTCGGGCTGCCGGCGGACGTCGACGCGGTCTCCCGCGCTCTGCCGACGCTCGGCGCCGACGGAGCGGTGGAGCTCGGCCTCCTCAGCCGGGCCGAGGACGGCGGTCTCCGGCCGGCCCTCGACCTCCGCCCCTATGCCTGGGTGGACGCGAACGGGAGCGGGGCCTGGTGGATCGCCTCCGACCTCGGCGAGCTCGCCCTCGGCCACGAACTCGGCGAGGAGCACGTGCTCGGCGTCGGTGGTGCGTCGATGACCCTCAGCGGCATCATCCTGCCTGAGCGGGTCGGATCGGCCCTCGACCTCGGCACGGGGTGCGGGATCCAGGCGCTCCACCTGTCGCGGATCGCCGATCGTGTGGTCGCGACGGACATCTCCGAGCGGGCGCTCGAGCTCGCGGCACTCAACGCGCGGCTCAACGGCATCGACTCGATCGAGTTCCGTCTCGGCAGCATGTTCGAGCCGGTGACCGGTGAGCGGTTCGACCGCATCGTCTCGAACCCGCCGTTCGTCATCACGCCACGGATGGAGGGGGTCCCGAACTACGAGTACCGGGACGGCGGGCTCGTCGGTGACGCCCTCGTCGAGTCGGTCTTCGTCGAGGCGGCCCTGCATCTGACGGAGGACGGGGTGGCCCAGTTCCTCGGCAACTGGGAGTACCGCGCACGGACGGACGGACTCGATCGCGTCGCGGACTGGGTGGAGCACAGCCGGGAGACGGTGGACGCCTGGGTGATCGAACGCGAGGTGCAGGATCCGGCGGAGTACGCCGAGACCTGGATCCGGGACGGTGGCACGAGGGCCGGCACCGCCGAGTTCGAACGCCTCGCGGCAGCCTGGCTCGACGACTTCGCATCGCGGTCGGTGACGGGCGTCGGCTTCGGGTACGTCCTGCTCCGGCGGACCGACTCCGCCACCCCGATGCGCCGGTTCGAGCGTCTCCACGGGCACGCGGGATCCAACTCGGCGGGCCTCGGAGCCCACCTCGCCGTCTGCCTCGCCGCGCACGACTGGCAGGTCGCGCTCGACGACCAGGCCCTGCTCCGTGAGCGCGTCGTCCTCGCTGGCGACGTCACGGAGGAGCGTCACTACTGGCCGGGCGACGAGGACCCGACGGCGATGCACCTGCGCCAGGGTGGCGGGCTGGCCAGGTCTGTCGGCGTCGACACGGGACTCGCCGGACTCGTCGGTGCGTGCGACGGCGAACTCGCCCTCGGTGCCATCGTCGACGCGATCGCGCAACTCGTCGAGGTCGACGCCGTCGAGCTCGGCGACGAACTCCTCCCCCGCGTGCGTGCGCTCATCGACGACGGGATCCTGCTTCCCGCTGTCTGAACGGTGACCGTTCGCGGAACGGATCCCCAACTGGATAGTGAAACTATCCGATAGTGCTACTCTCCAACTGGGACGACGAACCGCGTCGCTCAGAATCGAGACCAGCATGAGCACCACCCACGTCATCCTCGGCGGCAACGGCGTCATCGGACGGGAGACCGCGCAAGCGCTCCTCGCGACCGGCGTATCCGTCGGCTCGGTCGGCCGCCGGGCGTCCACGGTGCCGGGCGTCACCTCGGTCATCGCCGACCTCCTCGATCGGGATGCGGTCAGGACCGCGCTCGACGGAGCGGACGTCGCCTACCTCACCGCTGGTCTGCCCTACTCCGCCGCTCTCTGGGAGCAGCGCTGGCCCCGCATCGTCGAGAACGTCATCGAGGCGGCAGTGGCGACCGGGACGCACCTCGTCTCCCTCGACAACGTCTATGCGTACGGCGCGGTGGATGGCCCGATGACGGAGGGGACTCCGCTGGCACCCGTCAGCCGGAAGGGCCGGGTCCGTGCTCGTGCTGCGGCCGCGCTCGCAGCGGCGGTGGCGGAACGCGGTCTGGTCTCGACGGTGGGACGGAGCGCCGACTTCTTCGGCCCCGGTGCATCGACCAGTGTGTTCAACAGCTTCGGGATCGACCCGATCGCCGCAGGACGGCCGGGCACCTGGCTGTACGACGCCGACCTGCCGCACTCGCTCACCTACACCCCCGATGTCGGTCGTGGACTGGCCATCCTCGGCACGGACGCCGCCGCGCGCGGACGCCTCTGGCACCTGCCCACCGGTCCGGCGCTGACAGGACGCGACTACCTCCGTCTCGCCGGAGGGCATGACCGCCCGATCAAGATCATGGGTGCGGCCATGATGCGGATCGGGTCCCTCTTCAACGCCGGTGCGCGCGAGACGCGCGAGATGAGCTACCAGTACACGGCTCCGTACCGGTTCGACTCCAGTGCGTTCGAGCTCGCCTTCGGCGTGCGACCGACGCCGATCGCCGATGCCGTCGCCGAGACCGTCCGAGCCGCCGGTGCCGGTGTCCGGGCCTGAGCGGAGGGCACCCGGGTGGCACGCTCGGCGAGCGGCACTTCGGCGCTCTGCCAGCTGACCGCGATAGTCTCCCGTGTCGGAGACACCGACCCCGCCGACGAAAGCGACCACCCTCGATGCCGGAGAGCCCACTCTCAGCCAGCCCGTACGAGGTGCTCGGTGTGAGCACGACGGCGTCGCAGGACGAGCTCCGTCGGGCGTATCGTCGGCTGATGCGCGAGACGCATCCCGACCTCGGCGGCAGCGCGCGGCAGTTCAACGCGGTGCAACTGGCCTGGGAGCGCGTCGGCACGGTCGAGGATCGAGCCGCGTACGACCGCGGTCGGAGCGTCCCGTCCGGCGGCGTCGACGCGGACGACGAGCCCACCTGGTCCGCGTCCACCACCGGTCGCTCCGGCACCCAGCGGGCGGACTCCCGTCCTCGAGCGCGGGCCTACGGGCACCCCGGCGGCGACTCACGGGAGGCCTATCTCGAGCTCATCAGGGAGTGGGTCGGCCGTGGCGTCCCACTCGACGACCCCTACGACCCCAAGCTCGTCCGCTCCGCCCCGCGCGAGATCCGACACCAGCTCGCCAACGCACTGGCGGAGGAGCAGACGGCTCGCACGGTGGCGACGCTCGGCATCGGGTACACCGTGTGGCACGACGTCCTGGCTCCCGGCGAGGCGAAGATCGATCACGTGGTCCTCGGCCCGACCGGGCTGTTCGCGGTGAAGTCCGAGGACTGGGGCGGGCCGGTGAGCGTGCATCGTGGTGAGGTCGTCGGCGAGACGCTCGGCGTCCGAGAGGAGCCCGTGCGTTCGATCGTCCGCTCGGCGCGCACGGTCGCGAAGGCGGCCCGCGTGAAGTTCACCGCCTCGGTCATCGTCGTACCCGACGGCGCCGTCGAGGAGTCCGTCGAGTTCATCGGCCGGAAGCATCCCGTCACCGTCCTCGTGGAGCGATCGCGCCTCGCCGACCTGCTCCGTACCGGCCTTCCGGGCATCGAGCGCATGGGTGGCAACCAGCTGTTCGACATCCGCACCAGGCTCCAGCAGACCGTCCGTTTCGTCGGCGTCTGAACCGCGCAGCACGACACCCGTGGGCGAAACCCCCCACCGCCCCACTCGGGGTTCTTGTGCGGATGGGCGCCAGGCCCCACCATCAGGGCATGAGCACTCCATCCGGCTGGTATCCCGATCCTGAACGACCAGGCGGTCAGCGGTGGTGGACCGGTTTCGCCTGGGGTGGGGCGCGATTCCCGGCGACGATGCCCGACAACGCGACTGCGACGTCCACCGCCGCTGCGACCGGGTCGCCCGTCGAGAACCGTCCGAGCAGACTCCGGCCCCTGCACGTCCTCCTGATCTGCCTCGTCGTCGCGCTGGTGCTGCTCAGCGCGATCGGCGGTGCGTTCTGGGGCGCCCTGCTCGCGCTCGTCGCCATCGCCGCGGCGGTCGTCGGCGTGGTCGCGCTCGTCCGCGGTCACGCCAGCCGGCTCGGCATCCGGAACCGGGGTACCGCGCTCGCCGTGGTCGCCGCAGCCCTCTGCCTCGTCGTGGTCGGTGGCGGTGCGAGTGCTGCGACGCTTCCGGCGTCAGACCGGCCTGCGGCCCTGCTGACGGCTCAAGACGTGGCCACCCCCGCTCCGAAGCGGACCCCGGTGGCGACCCCGACACCGACCGACATCGTGACCGAGGTCACTGAGGTCATCGCGGTGCCGTTCACGGCGACGGAGGTGCAGGACCCGAACCTCGACGTCGGTCAGGTCATCGTCACCACCGTCGGGGTCGACGGTCAGCAGACGAACACCTACCGTGTGACGACACGGGCCGGCGCGGAGATCGCGCGGGAGCTCGTCGCCCAGGTCGTGTCGGTCGAACCGGTGGCGCAGGTGACCTCGGTCGGCACCCGGCAACCCGCGCCCGTGGCTCCCGCACCCGTCGCCGACCCGGTCGGAGGCGGCTGCGACCCGAACTACGAGGGGCAGTGCGTCCCGATCGCGAGCGACGTCGACTGCGCCGGCGGCAGTGGGAACGGACCGGCCTACACGCCGGGACCGGTGTACGTCGTCGGAAGCGACGTGTACGACCTCGACCGTGACGGGGATGGCATCGCCTGCGACGCCTGAGCAAGCCCGTTCGCGCTCGGCGGAAGGTCGGGCCGTCGATCCAGGCCCGAGCGTATCGTCGCTGACGGGTCGCCGGACGGCGCCCCTGACGCTGATGGATTGGAGCGACGATGAGTGCAGAACTCGACGGCAAGCAGGTGGCCTTCCTCCTGACGGACGGCTACGAGGACAGCGAACTGACCAGCCCGTGGGAGGCGGTCACCGCTGCAGGCGCCACGGCCCGACTGGTCTCCCCCGCGACGCAGGACGTGACCGGCAAGAACGGGCACGTCCAGCCGGTCGACGTGGCCGTCGCCGAGGCGTCCTCCGGTGACTACCACGCGCTCGTGCTCCCGGGTGGTGTCGTCAACGCCGACGACCTCCGCCTGGACGAGGCCTCGATCGCCTTCGCGAAGGCCTTCTTCGAGCAGGGCAAGCCGGTCGGTGTGATCTGCCACGGTGCATGGATCCTCGTCGAGGCCGATGTCGTCCGCGGCCGTGAACTGACGAGCTACGCGAGCCTCAAGACGGACCTGCGCAACGCGGGGGCCTCGTGGGTGGACGAGGAGGTCGTCGTCGACCAGGGTCTGGTGTCGAGCCGGACGCCCGACGACCTCCCGGCCTTCAACGCGAAGCTGGTCGAGGAGATCGGTGAAGGGGAGCACGAGGGTCAGCACGCCTGAGCGCGAGACCCCACCACCGACGAACGCCCGGCCCCTCGAGAGGGACCGGGCGTTCGCGTGCTGTGAGGCTGTCGTTACGCCTTCTTGTTGCGGGTCAGTGCGCCGTAGATGAGGAGCACGACGATGGAACCGCCGATGGCGAGGAGCCACGTCTGCAGCGAGAAGAACTCCTGGAGGTTCGCGCCGAAGAGGAGGCCGCCGAGCCAACCACCGAGCAGTGCCCCGACGACACCGAGCAGCAGCGTGATCAACCAGCCGCCGCCCTGACGACCCGGAAGGATGGCCTTGGCGATGGCGCCGGCGATGAGGCCGAGCAGCAGGAAGCCGAGAAAACTCATGATGTCTCCAAATGTGATTGCTGGATCGAGCGGGGTGCCGACCGATCGTGGTGCTACCCCCGCCGGTGAGCGGGGCCAGCCACTGTATCGCGAGGACTAGTTCTTGAAGACGTCCTTGACATTCTCGCCGGCCTTCTTGGCGTCGGCCTTGGTCTGGTCGGCCTTGCCCTCTGCGACCTTGCTGTCGTCGCCGGTGATCTTGCCGAGGGCTTCCTTCGCCTTGCCCGCGAGGTCTTCAGCGGCGTTCTGGATCTTGTCCGATGCACTCATGGCGTACTCCTTCTTCTGCGTTGGAAACCGGCGGTGATGACCGGTTCATGAAGTAGGACGCAGCCTGGGGCGCATTCGTCACGGAATCCGTCGAAAACCTTCGGCGGCACCGTCGGCGCGCTGACGGATGCGACACTTGATGTTCGTGTTCCGCCAGGCAGTGCCGCCGTCCAGACCCGCCAGGAGGTGAATCGCTTGAGGACAGACCGCCCTCGTTCCGGCTTCTCGCGATTCCTGCGCATCGTCCGCAACACCATGTTCTGGATCATCGGCGTGATCCTCGCCATCGCCGTGCTCATCTTCGTCTGGCTGCAACTGACGCCCTGGCCGGGGTCGATGGTCATCCGGATGGCGTTCGACGAGCGGGCGAAGGTCGTGCAGTCGGACCTCGAGAGGTACGTGCCGGACGGTGTCGACGTGCGACGCGACATCCCGTACCGCTCCGGCGACGCCGACGCCCTCCTCGACGTCTACACCCCCGACGGTGTCCGCGGGAGTGGCGCTGCACTCCCGACCATCGTCTGGGTGCACGGCGGCGCCTGGATCTCCGGCAGCAAGGAACTCATCTCCAACTACATGCGCGTGCTCGCCGGCGAGGGGTACACGGCGATCGCGGTGGAGTACACGATCGCGCCGGAGGGCCAGTATCCGCTGCCGATCGAGCAGGTCGCCGACTCCCTCGGCTACCTCGACGCCAATGCGCGGGCGCTCAACGTCGACTCCTCCAAGCTCATCCTCGCCGGTGACTCCGCCGGTGCGCAGATCGCCGCGCAGGTCGCGAACGTCGTCACGAGCTCCGAGTACGCCAGCTCGATCGAGGTCGAGTCACCCATCGAACCGGAACAACTGGCCGGCGTCGTGTTGGCCTGCGGCGCGTACGACCTCAGCCTGGTCAACGCCGAAGGCAGCTTCGGGTGGTTCCTCGACACCGTGCTGTGGTCCTACTTCGGCGCGCGCGACTACAAGACGCGGCCGGAGGTCGCCTCAGCGTCGGTCGTCGACTACCTGACGGCGAAGTACCCGCCGACGTACATCACGGTCGGCAACTGGGACCCGCTCTACCCGCAGTCGGTCGAGTTCAAGGAGAGACTCCAGGGCCTCGGGGTCGACGTGCAGTCCATGATCTTCAACCCGGACTACCGGCCCGGGCTCGAGCACGAGTACCAGTTCCTGCTCAACGACCAGGGGCGGTTCAACCTGCAGCGCATGGACGCCTTCATCGACGGCGTCACCGACACGAGCCTCCCCTACGGACAGCAGGGTCCGCCCGTCCGCTGACGAAGCCGGGTCAGGGAAGGCGGATGCGCTCGCCATCCTCGACGAGACGGCCGTGGAGCACCGCCTGGTCGAGCGTCAGATCCAGCCAGCGCCGAGCGGTCTCACCGAGGCGGCCGTAGCCGAGGACCGAGGCCGCCTGCATGGGCAGCTGCTCGCGGTCCACCTCCTGCTCGGGGCTCGCGGCGATGACGAGTTCCATGGCGTTGCAGATCTCGGCGGGGCTGATGTCCGTCACCGCACGGTGGTCGCGATGGACGACCCGGCGGACACCGCGCCAGGTGACGACGTCGAGTCCGGTGGGCCAGGCGAACCCGTTCTGCACGACGAACGCCTCGGTCACCAGCGCGGACAGCTCCGTCCGGGTGTCCTCCGACAGCCGGTCCACGCCGAAGCGGCGGGCGACGATCGACACGAGCCGTGGGACGGCGATGGGCCCTTCCGTCGACAGGATCGCTGCTGCGATCCTGGTGACGGCCGCTTTCGTGAGTTCCAGGTTGTCGAGGACCGAGGCGGGCCCGATCACGGAGTCGTCGGCGAGTTCGAAGTCGGTGATGGCGACGCTCAGCGGGACGACGGGGGCCGACGCCGTGACGGGGAGGGCGACCGGGTCCATGAATGGCACCGACTGCTGGCCGGTGGCGGTGTCGGACGCCGTGTCGGCGGTGGGGGCCGGCGTCGGCGGGAGCTCCGTGGCGTCCCGAGTCGCCGATCCGGCGGGTGCCGTCGGGGCGGAGGCCGGACCGGTCGACGCATCGGGTGTCCGTCCGGAGGCGGTGGGCTGCGGCTCCGACGAGGGCGACGGGTCGGCCGCGGACGGTGCCGTCGTCGACTCCTCGCTCAGCGCGCGTTCGGCCCGTTCACGCCAGGACTTGGGGAGCCAGGACGACTTCGCCACGAAGCCGTTCCACCCGCGACTCACGGTGTCACCGTCCACGCACGGCACGGGGCGGCGGAGCGACGGTGCTCCACGGGGAGGGTCTGCGAGGTCAGAGGTGGCACCTCCACAGGATAGACCGCGGCGGACGTGGGCTCAGCTCGCCGACTGCCGACGCGCCTCGCGTCGACGTTCGCGTTCGAGGTCGGCCGCGGCGGCTTCGGCGGGTGTCGGTGCCGTGCCGCCGAGCGAGCGAGGCTGCCACCAGGCTCCGGTTCCGTCGACCGGGTAGTCGCGCTGCAGCACGTCGATCATGCTCTGCAGCCGGTCGCGCAGCTGTTCGGTGCTCGTGGCGACGTCGTCCTCGGGGTGGACCTGGATCGGCTCACCGAAGGAGAAGTGCACCGGCACACCGAAGCGCTCGCGGAAGCCGACCTTGTGGTTCTTCGTGAGGAGCCGGTGGCCACCCCAGACGGCGACGGGGATGATCGGGACGCCCGCCTCCTGGGCGAGGCGGACGGCGCCGGACTTCAGCTCGCGGACGGTGAACGAGGCGCTGACGCCCGCCTCCGGGAAGACCCCGACGAGTTCTCCGCTGCGGAGTGCCGCGACGGCGTTCGCATAGGCGGCACCTCCGGCGCGCATGTCGACGGCGATGTGACGCATGCTTCGCAGGAGTCGGCCGACCAAGGGCTTGTCGAACGCGCCCTGCTTGGCCATGAAGCGGATGCGACGCCGGTTGTGGAGCACGGTCGCCCACTCGACGAGG
Source organism: Plantibacter sp. Leaf1 (assembly GCF_001421315.1). Classification (NCBI taxonomy): domain Bacteria; kingdom Bacillati; phylum Actinomycetota; class Actinomycetes; order Micrococcales; family Microbacteriaceae; genus Plantibacter; species Plantibacter sp. Leaf1. The sequence goes on from NZ_LMJX01000002.1 coordinate 2,349,101, forward strand.
GCGAACTCGAGGTACCCGAAGTGGGTCATCGCGATCACCGCCCCGCCGTCGTCAGGCAGGTGTTCGATACCGGTGGTGTGACGGCGCAGGCGCCAGACACCGAACAGGGAGCGACCGACACCGACGGCGGTGTCGTATACGGGCTCGATGGGGCGTCTCATGGCGATACCGTACGACAGACACCTGGGGAACTGCCGGAGTGGGACCGGAGGCTGAGATCCGGTCCGTCTCGCGACGACCGACCGGGCGATACGATCGCGGGATGACGTCAACGCAGACCGGCCGCCCCCGTGGCAGCTACGCCAAGACGGCGGCCAGACGCCGGGAGATCCTCGAGGCGGGCATGGACGTCTTCGCCGAACAGGGCTTCCGCAGTGGTTCCCTCCGTGAGGTCGCGGAGCGCGTCGGCATGAGCCAGGCCGGTCTGCTCCACCACTTCTCGACCAAGAACGACCTGCTCGCCGCGATCCTCGACTTCCGCGATGACCGTGACCGTGAGCAGTCCGCGATCGAGATCGGCAGCGGTCTCGAGGGCATCCGGGGGCTGTTGCGTCTCGTCGAGCACAACATGCGCGTGCCGGGTCTCGTCGAACTCCACTGCGTCCTCTCCGCGGAGGCGACGTCGCCGGATCACCCGGCACACGATCACTTCGTACGGCGGTACAGCTGGCTGATCGACGGCATGACCCTCTCGTTCCAGGTGATGGCCCGCGAGGGCCAGCTGGCGCCGGGTGTCGAGCCGGCGAGTGCGGCGCGCATGCTCATCGCGATGATGGACGGTCTGCAGTTGCAATGGCTGCTCGATCGCGACGCCGTGGACATGGCTGAGGAGACGCGCCGCTCGCTGCGCCCGCTGCTCACCGTCGAGTTGTAGAGGCTCACCGCTCCACAGCCTCCGCGCTTCTCCACAATCTCTTTGCCCGCCCGCTGCATCGAATATCAGATATTAGAGTGGTGGGGGCTGCGGGAAGACCTGAGGGGAAGCCTTATTTTGATAAATTCAAAACAACTCGATACGGTGGAGGCATGAACGGATCGGTGGTGGCGTCGGCGGCGAGCGACTTCAACGCCAAGATCCGGGCCGCCGGTCTGCGCGTGACCACCGGGCGCCTCGCCGTGCTCGAGATCCTCGCCAAGACACCGCACGCCGACGTGGAGCAGGTGGTGGCGAGCCTCCGGCCTCGCGCTCCGCAGACGTCTCCGCAGGCGGTCTACAGCGTCCTCAACGCCTTCGTGGCCGCCGGACTGGTGCGTCGCATCGAGCCCGACGGCCATCCGGGTCGCTACGAGCTGCGCGTCGACGACAACCATCACCACCTGGTCTGCAGCTCGTGCGGCGCGGTCGTCGACGTCGACTGCACGAAGGGGTCGGCTCCGTGCCTCCACCCCGACGACACGGCGGGATACGTCGTCGACGCCGCCGAGATCACGTTCTGGGGCGTGTGCCCCGCGTGCCAGGCGGATGCGTCCTGACGCCGTTCCACAGATCATTCGACGGCACTTCCATGCCGATCGTCAGCTGGCACCGACATGGTGGCAGTGCTGAAGCCAACCGACCGTCCGACCAGCCCCACCCCTCGAGGAGAGACATGTCCGAGCCCAGCTACACCACCACCAACAGCGGAGCGCCCGTCGCCAGCGACGAGCACTCCCAGAGTGTCGGCGCCGACGGAGCGATCGCACTCCACGACCACTACCTGGTCGAGAAGCTCGCCCAGTTCAACCGGGAGCGCGTGCCGGAGCGCGTCGTCCACGCGAAGGGTGGTGGGGCCTTCGGTCGCTTCGTCACGACCGGAGACGTCTCCCAGTACACCCGCGCGGCGCTGTTCCAGCCGGGCGTCGAGACCGAGATGCTCGCCCGCTTCTCCACCGTCGCCGGCGAGCAGGGCAGCCCGGACACCTGGCGCGACCCCCGCGGGTTCGCCCTGAAGTTCTACACGAGCGAAGGCAACTACGACCTCGTGGGCAACAACACGCCCGTCTTCTTCATCCGCGACGGCATCAAGTTCCCCGACTTCATCCGCTCGCAGAAGCGCCTGCCGGGGTCGCACCTCCGCGACCACGACATGCAGTGGGACTTCTGGACCCTCTCGCCAGAGAGTGCCCACCAGGTGACGTGGCTCATGGGCGACCGGGGTCTGCCGGGCTCGTGGCGGCACATGGACGGCTTCGGTTCGCACACCTACCAGTGGATCAACGCGAGCGGTGAGCGCTTCTGGGTGAAGTACCACTTCAAGACCGATCAGGGCATCGAGATCCTCACGCAGGACCAGGCCGACCAGATCGCCGGTGAGGACGCCGACTTCCACATCCGCGACCTCTCCGAGGCCATCACCCGCGGCGAGCACCCCAGCTGGACCCTGTCCGTGCAGGTCATGCCGTACGCCGATGCCGCGAACTACCGGTTCAACCCGTTCGACCTCACCAAGGTCTGGCCGCACAGCGACTACCCGCTGATCGAGGTCGGGAAGATGACGCTCGACCGCAACCCGGAGAACTACTTCGCCCAGATCGAGCAGGCGACCTTCGCGCCGTCGAACTTCGTCCCCGGCATCGCGGCGAGCCCCGACAAGATGCTCCTGGCGCGCATCTTCAGCTACGCGGACGCCCACCGGTACCGCGTCGGCACCAACCACGCGCAGCTGCCGGTCAACGCCCCGCACTCGCCCGTGCACTCCTACTCGAAGGAAGGGGCGATGACGTACACCTTCAACGACGCGAACGCCCCGGTGTACGCGCCGAACTCGGTCGGCGGAGCCCACGCCGACCCGGCCCGCGCGGCCGAGTCCTCCGGTTGGCAGTCCGACGGCGAGCTCGTCCGGGCGGCCGCGACGCTCCACGCCGAGGACGACGACTTCGGGCAGGCGGGCACCCTCGTCCGCGAGGTGCTCGACGATGCAGCCCGCGATCGCCTCGTCGGCAACATCATCGGCCACGTCTCCAAGGTGACCCGCCCGGACCTCCGGGCCCGGGTCATCGCCTACTGGACCGCCGTCGACCAGACGCTCGGCGCGCGCGTCTCGGCAGGACTCCCGCCGCTCGTCTAGAGCGAGGGGCTTCACGCAGACGGACGGTCGTCATCCCTGAGGGGTGACGACCGTCCGTCTGTCGGTCCGTGTCCGGTGGGTCAGACGCCCATGGGGCCCCCGCCGCGTCGCGGCTCGCCGCCCGTGCCCTGCGCGAGGGCCTTCGCCCGTTCGCGCTCGTGCTCGGTGTCGGCGTCGTGCGAACGGTAGGCGTCGTCTGTCCGAGCCGCACGGTCGCGCCGCACGACGTACCAGACGGCGCCGACCGCCAGGAGGGCGATGACGATCAGGATCGCGATGGTTCCGATGTCCATGTGCTCTTCCTCTCCTCGTCCACTCGACGCTAGCAAGCGCTCAGACGTACGCAACCCCCTCGCCGACCGGGGCGAGGGGGTTGCGGATGGATCGGTGCGCGGGACGCTAGCCGGCGACCTGCTTGGCGCGCGCGAAGACCTTCTCGATCTCCTCGCGACGACCAGGCTGCTTCAGCGACAACGGTGACGGGTGCGGCGCGTTGAACGCGCTGTAGGTGTTCCCGAGCAGTGGCTCGACGTGCTTCCACCAACCGTCCTGGGCGTGCGGACCGCAGAGGACCACGACGCGGAGGTTGCGGAGCAGCGGGAGCAGTGCGCGCAACTCCATGGCACCCTGGGCGACCTCGGGGGCGTTCGGCTTCTTGCGTCCGGCGCTCAGGTACCACGGGACGATGTTCCAGACCATGACGTCGTCGAAACCGATGTCGTTCCGCAGGTTCCAGAGACTCTCGGCGACCGGGTCGTCGTTGTCGACCGAGGCGAACCCCGATCCAGGTGCGTCGAGGCTGTCCGGAGCGAGGGTGCCCGGGGCGTCGAGGAGGATGAGGGTCTTCGCGTTGACGGCTGCATCGGCCGGGTCGACGAGCGGGAGCACGAGGTCGCTCTGCCGCCGTCCCCGGCGGGCCATCATCGCGTCCGCCCAGTCGCGCAGCGGCGCGAGTGCCGGCGACTCGGCCAGCATGCGGTGTCGTTCGGCCAGTTCGTCCGGGTCCTGCAGCCCTCGCGGGGCGTCCATGTGCATCTTCCGAGCGTAGCCCGTGACGGGAGTCTCGTCATCGTCTGAAGGCGTTCCAACCCCGGAACCGGCGACGAGGACGGTGAAATCCGTGCTCGTCAACCGGGGGTGAGGACCGTCGAGCCGGGCATAGGCTGACCAGGATGACCACCGAGCCCACCGCCCCCGACGACCGGACCAAGTGGCGCGCCTTCGCGGTCTGCGTCTCCGTCGCCGCCCTCACGATCCTCGACCTCTCGAAGGTGAACGTCGGCCTCCCGTCCATCGAGCAGGCCCTCGACGCCGGTCCGACCGCACTGCAGCTGATCGTCGCCGGGTACGCCTTAGCGTTCGGTCTGATCCTCGTGCCCGCCGGTCGCTACGGCGACCTGCACTCCCGTCGACAGATGTTCATGATCGGCCTGAGCGTGTTCGGTGCTGCGAGCCTCGTGTGCGCGATCGCCCCGAGCGTCGCCATCCTGATCGGCGGGCGGATCCTGCAGGGCGTCGCCGCTGGATTCCTCATGCCGCAGGTGATCGGGCTCATCCAGCAGCTCTTCGTGGGCAAGGAGCGCGGACGCGCCTTCGGGCTCTTCGGCGCCATCATCGGCCTGTCGACGGCGTTCGGTCCGACGCTCGGTGGCCTGCTCATCGCCGTCGGCGGCCCGGAGGACGGCTGGCGCCTGCTCTTCTGGATGAACGTGCCGCTGGCGATCATCCTGCTGCCGATCGCCGCCCGCCTGCTGCCCAAGCAGCAGCCACGTGAGGCGGGGGCCGGTTCGCTCGACCCCGTCGGCATCGTGCTCCTCGGTCTCGCGGTGCTGTCGCTCATGCTGCCCTTCGTGCTGACGACGGGTTCGCCGGACGACGACCCGGCACGCTGGTGGCTCCTCCTCGGGTTCGCCGTGTTCGCCGGCCTGTTCGCCTGGTGGGAGGGTCGGTACCAGCGCGCCGGACAGACGCCCGTCGTCGACTTCTCGCTCTTCTCCCTCGGCAGCTACCGCAACGGCGTCCTCATCTCGACGACGTACTTCGCGGCCATGCCGGCCACCTTCCTCACCCTCACGCTGTTCGTCCAGCAGGGCCTCGGCCTCGAACCCGTCTTCGCTGGCATGATCACGATCCCCTTCGCGCTCGCCTCGGCGGTCAGCTCCTGGTTGAGCGGCCGGGTCGTCGACAAGCTCGGACGTCCGCTCGTCGTGGGCGGGCTCGTGTTGGTGGTGGTCGGCTTCACCCTGAACTCGGTGCTCGCGTTCATCACTCCCCCGGAGGTCACCCCGTACGCCATGGGTGCGGCGATGCTCCTGGCGGGCATCGGTGGCGGAGCCGTGATCTCGCCGAACCAGACGCTGATGCTCGCGGACATCCCGGTCGCGTCCGGCGGTGTCGCCGGGTCCATCGGTCAGCTCGGTCAGCGGATCGGCACCGCGGTCGGGCTCGCGGCGGCGACGGCGACCTTCTACGCGACGGTGTACTCGGAGAACGGCGGCGGTGCTTCGGGCGCCTCGCTCGACGTCTACCACGACGCCTACCGCAACAGCACCATCGTCACGATCGGCTTCGTCGTGATCGCCCTGGTCTTCGCGCTGCTCGACACGCGGTCCCGCAAGGCGGCCGATGTCGACTCAGGACCTTCGAAGTAAGGGTCACCTGAGTTAGGGTTACCTCAGTAGCGGCTGACGGGGTCGCTGGACGGAGGAGACCGGATGGCGCGGACGAACGCTGAGGCGTCGAGGATCAAGCCCGAGGCGGCGCGCCTGTTGACCCTCCGGGTGCTGCGGCGGGCGACGATCTCCCCGAACTTCGCCCGGGTCACGCTCGGCGGTGGAGACATCGCCGACTTCGCCTTCCTCGGCTACGACCAGTGGTTCCGCTTCTTCATCCCCGTCTCGGACGGCGGCCTCGATCGGCTCCCGACCAAGCTCGACATGATCGCCTACGCGAAGTACCTGGCGATCTCGAAGTCGGTCAGGCCGGTGCTGCGCAACTACACCGTCCGCGACTACCGCGCGGACGGACCGGAGGGTCCGGAACTCGACGTCGACTTCGTCATCCACGGCGCGGCAGCCGACGGGACCGCCGGACCCGCGGCCGGCTGGGCGCAGACGTGCCGACCGGGAGACCCGGTCGCGCTGCTCGACGAGGGTCGGATGTTCAACCCGCCGCCCGGCACGGACCGGATCGTGCTCGTCGCCGATGAGACGGGATTGCCCGCCGTCGCCGGGATCCTCGCGCACCTTCCGGCCGACACGATCGGGACCGCGATCGTCGAGGTGCCGTCGGCAGCGGATGTCCAGACGCTCGAGGCGCCCTCCGGGGTCGAGGTCCGATGGGTCGTCCGGGACGATGTGCATGCCGTCCCCGGCCGCGGGGCGCTCGCGGCGGCGGAAGCCCTCGAGGCGCCGGGCCCGTCGGCGTACGGATGGGTCGTGGGCGAGCAAGCGCTCGCCGCGGCGGTGCGTCGCTTCTGGGTCCGCAGCGGCACGCCCAAGGAACGCGTCATGTTCTGCGGGTATTGGAAGGTCGGCAAGGCGCACTGATCACCGGCATCGATCGTCCGAGTTCCGGAAAAACTCAGTTGATCGACCGAATACGGGGTGTCCCCGATGCTGGAGGAGCCAGGCTCGACTAGCCTCACGACATGCCCTCTCCCGCCGGCTCAGCCGGAAACACCATCGGCGCGCTGCCGATCGGTGCGGTCGCAGGGCTCAGGCGTCCGGGCTCGATGCGCTCGAGCACGGCCGACGTCGAGGATGTCCGCACGGATGCCGTCTCCACCGAGGACGGACGGCGATCGCCCGGGCCGCTCGCCACCTGGGACGGTGTCCGCTCGCGGTTCCAACCCGGCGAGGAACTCACCTTCGACGAGCGGTACCGCTACGCTCAGCTCCCGCTCATCGACGCCGACCATCCGCTGGCGCTCGCAGCCAGTCCCGATGGCAGCTACCGGGCCGGTCGCTACGTGGAACCACGCGTCGCCGTCGTCGTGCCCGTGCCGGTGGAGCGGTTGTTCGTCGACCCCATCTTCCTGAGCTACGAGGCGGACCTCGCCTCCGCGCCGTTCGCCGCGAAGCTCGCGCGAGGCATCGAGCTGCGTCGCGCCCACCGGCTGCATGCCACGCTCGCCTCCGTCGACGCCTCCGACGACCTCCTCACCGGTCTCCGATCGGCGGTCGGCGCGTTCGCTCCGTTCCGAGCCAGACTCGCCGGACCCGTGATCGGCGGCTTCAATCGCGGCCGCTGTTACCTCCCGGCCACCGCTGACGCCTTCGAACCGATCCAGCGGGCGGTCGGCGGACGTGCCGTCCCGCTCGTGGGGGTCGGCATGCACCACTTCCGGGACGAGCTCGACCCGGCGGAGACGGCCGCGCTCGCGGCCTTCCTGGAACGCTGGCAGGACGCGACCCTGTTCGAGTGGACGGTCGACGAACTGGCGGTCACCTCGACCCACGACGATCTGGTGCTCAGTGGCCGCACCCTGGCCCGGATCCCGTTGCGGGCTGGGGCCTGACACGTCGGACCGTCGACTCAGCCGTCGGTGAGCAGCCGGACCATGGGGAGGTCCGGCGACGCCCAGTCCAGCTCGGCCAAGCGGTTCCGCGGCACCCACCGCAGTTCATCGTGATCGGTGCTGCTCACCGGTGGACCATCGCGGAAGGTGACGGCGTAACACGCCAGATCGATCCGCAGTGCGCCGACCGCGACGACGGATCGGTCGAGGAGACGACCGACGGAGACATCGGCTCCGAGTTCCTCCTGCAGCTCCCGCGCGAGGGCCTCCTCGGGGCGTTCGCCGGCCTCGACCTTGCCTCCGGGGAACTCCCACCGGCCGCCCGAGGACCGCTCAGGGGAGCGCCGGCACGCGAAGACGGTGTCGCCCTGGGAGGCGACGCCCGCGACGACCTCGATCGTGGTGACCATACCGGTCCGACCCCCTCGCTCGTGTCGTCGTCGGAGACTCCAGGGTAGGGGACCCGGCGCTCGGGTCGGCGCGACCGTGCTCCCCAGGGAGGCGTCGCACGGCGTCCGCTCATGGCGTCGCGGACGGGCGGCCGCGGGTCGGTGGTGCGTGCCAGACTGACAGCGATCGGGGGCGATGGTCCCCCGCCGCAGCGTCGTCTCGAAAGGCACCCACCGCACCGATGTTCCTCCTCGACGGTTCCGCCATCACGAGTGCCAGCGACCTCTCCAACGCGTCGTATTGCGAATTCGCCTTCCTGCGCTCCATCGACGCGAAGCTCGATCGCATCGACCCGATCGAGGAGCCCGAGGACGAGATGCTCATGCGCACCTCGAAGCTGGGCGATCAACACGAACTCCGTGTGCTCGAGTCCTACCGGGCGGAGTTCGGCGCAGGCGTGGTCGAGCTCGAGCGCCCCGACGTCCGCGACGCCGGGGCGCTCGCCGCCGCCGTCGCGTCGACGCTCGCAGCCTTCCGTGCCGGCGCACCGATCGTCTTCCAGGCCGCGTTCTTCGACGGCTCGTTCATCGGCTTCGCCGACTTCATCGTCCGCAGGCCCGACGGCCGGTACCGGGTACAAGACACCAAGCTGGCCCGCTCTCCGAAGGTGACGGCGCTGTTGCAGCTCGCGGCCTACGTGGAACAACTCAGCGCTGCCGGGGTGCCGGTCGACGACGATGTCGACCTCATCCTGGGCGACGGGACGATCAGCACGCACGCCGTCGCCGACATCCTCCCGGTCTACCGGCGTCGCCGCGCACGGCTCGTGCAGATCGTCGCGGAGCGGCTGCAGGACACGGACGCGGTGCAGTGGGGCGACCAGCGGTACAGCGTTTGCGGACGTTGTGCCTGGTGCGACGCGGAGATCACCGCGTCACGCGACGTCCTGCTGGTGGCCGGTCTCCGGCTGACCCAGCGCGACCGCCTGTTGGCCGCCGGGATCCACACCATCGACGACCTCGCCACCCTCGCCCTCACCGGGTCGGCCCCCGGCGGCGCGTTCCACGGGCACCCGGCCACCGGTGGCGGCACCGTCGACGGGGTGTCGGAGACGACGCTCGCGGCCCTGAGGGATCAAGCCCGTCTGCAACTCGAACCCACCTCGGAGCCCGGCGTCCCGGCATTCCACGTCCACGACGCCGCGGCACTCGGGCTCCTCCCGCAGCCCGATCCCGGCGACATCTTCTTCGACTTCGAGGGAGACCCGCTGTACACGGAGGGCGAGCCGGGCGACGCCCGCCGAGGCGATCGCACCCGCTGGGGCATCGACTACCTGTTCGGGCTGGTCGACACCGACGGCGTCTTCCGATCCTGGTGGGCTCACGACTTCCACGAGGAGCGCATCGCGTTCATCCACTTCCTCGAGTACCTCACCGCCCGCCGGGCGGAGTACCCGGGCATGCACGTCTACCACTACGCGGCCTACGAACGGACGCACCTGCTCGCCCTGGCCGCCAGACACGGCGTCGGCGAGCAGGTCATCGACGACCTCCTGCGGGAGGCCGTGCTCTTCGACCTCTACCCGTTCGTCCGCAAGACGGTCCGTGTCGGCTCCCGGTCGTACTCGATCAAGAAGCTCGAACCCCTCTACATGGGCGACGACCACCGCGACAGCGAGGTCACCAATGCGGCCGCGTCGATCACCGAGTACGCCGACGCCCGCGAGCTCAGCCGCAGCGACGACCCGGCGCTCATCGCGGAGGGCGAGCGCAAACTGGCGGAGATCGCCGAGTACAACGAGTACGACTGCGAGTCCACGCGCCGACTCCGCAACTGGCTCCTCGCCCTGGGCGAGGAGCGGGGCGTGCTCCCCGGCACCTTCGTGAACGATGCGCCGGAGCCGCTCATCGACGACCCGACGCCCCTGCACGACGCCCTGACTGCCCTGGCCGGCGACCCGCTCGACCCCGGACGTTCCGACGACGCGGCGGCGTATGCCCTGGCTGCAGCCGCGATCGACTACCACCGTCGGGAACACAAGTCGTTCTGGCAGGAGCACTTCTCACGGCTCATCGCCGCGCGCGACGACTGGGAGGACACCCGCAACGTCTTCACGGTCACCGCGGGCGAGGTCGAGCGCGACTGGTTCCGGGAGGGGCGGCAGCGGAGCGATCGCCGGCACGTCCGCCTCTTCGGCCGCTGGGCTCCCGGCAGCAGCGTGAAGGTCGGCGCCGACCCCTTCGCCGTCTACGAGTACCCGGGCCCGTACACGGTCACCCGCGCCGAGCCCGGCTCCCGTCCAGCCGGGCAGATCACCGTGCTCGAGGTCGACGACGATTCCGTGCTCATCCAGGAGACGCTGAAGGCCGACCGGGATCCCTACACCGAGCTGCCGGTGGCGCTCACGCCGTCTCCCCCGCCCCGGCCTGGGACGCAGGTCGACGCCATCGCCGAATGGGGGCAGGCCATCGTCGACGCATCGCCCGACTGGCCGAGCGACGGTGTCGTCGACATCCTCCGCCGCCGGCCGCCGCGCACCGGTTCGGGTGGTCCGCTCCCCCACCACGGCGACCGCGAGACGATCGCGGACGTCACCGCCGCCCTGCTCGACCTCGACGACTCAGCGCTCGCCGTCCAGGGTCCACCAGGGACGGGCAAGACCTACGTCGCTTCGCACGTCATCACCGCGCTGGTGCAGCAGCACGGGTGGCGTGTCGGCGTGGTGGCCCAGTCGCACGACGTCGTGGAGAACCTGCTCGAACGCATCGTGAAGGCCGGCCTCGCCCCGGGCCTCGTGGCGAAGACGCTGCGGACCGGTGCCGACCCGGACGCCGACCGCGGCTACACGATCCTGCCGTCCAACGGCCACGCGGCCTACGCGGACGAGCAGGCCGGCGGGTTCGTCGTGGGCGGGACCGCCTGGGACTTCAGCAACCCCAACCGGTTCCCACGCCGGTCACTCGACCTGCTGGTCGTCGACGAAGCGGGTCAGTTCTCCCTGGCCTACACGATCGCGGCGAGCGTCGCTGCCCGGAACCTGCTGCTCCTCGGCGATCCACAACAGCTCCCCCAGGTGAGCCAGGGGACGCATCCGGAGCCCATCGACACCTCCGCCCTCGGGTTCGTGGCCGATGGACGAGACGTCCTGCCACCGGAACTCGGCTACTTCCTCCACGAGACCTGGCGGATGGACGCGGCGGTCACCGAGCCGGTCTCGCGCCTGTCGTACGGCGGTGAGCTGCGGTCGGCGGCCGCCACGGCGAACCGCCGTCTCGTCGGCTGCGAGCCAGGCCTCCACATCGTCGACGTCCGTCACGTCGGCAACGCCACGAGCTCGGTCGAGGAGGCCGAACGCGTCGTCGAGCTCGTCCGCTCGAGCATCGGCCTGCTCTGGACCGACCCCGACTCCCGCCGCTCGGACTCACCCTTGACGCAAGCCGACATCATCGTGGTCTGCCCGTACAACGCACATGTGGCGGTGGTGCGCGAGGCTCTCGACCAGGCCGGGTTCGGCACCGTCCGGGTCGGAACGGTCGACAAGTTCCAAGGCCAGGAGGCGGTCATCGCGATCGTGACCCTGGCCGCGTCCGCGCCGGCCGAGGTACCGCGCGGGATGTCGTTCCTCCTGATGAAGAACCGGTTGAACGTCGGCATCTCGCGGGCGCAGTGGGCGGCTTACCTCGTCTCCTCCCCCGCGCTCACCGAGTACCTCCCGACGACCCCGGAGGGCGTCGCCGAGCTCAGTGCCTTCATCAGGCTCGTGGACGGGCACTGAGCGACGCTGCCGACGAGCCCAGGTCGCTCGCGGGCCGACGCGAGGCGTCCGCGCTCCCGAGCCGGGCCGCCTTCGCGATCCACGCCTGTCGTCGCGCGTCGCTCGACCCCTTGACCGGGCCGAACCGGCTCGCTGCGACGGACCGGATCCCGCAGAACCGGAGGGTCGTGGTGCGGAGCTGCTTCACGGTCGTGTCCCCCACCAGCGGGAGATACCACCATGGCGAGTCGGTCGTGACGATCACGCGGCCCGAACGCCCCGTGAGCAGTCCCTCGGGAAGCCCGTTGTCCTTCGTCCGGTAGGCGCGACGCGGCAGCAGGACCCGATCGAAGAAGCCCTTGAGCAGCGCCGGGACGGAGCCCCACCAGACCGGGGCCACGACGACGAGGTGGTCTGCGGCCAGGATCTGCTGCCACGCGAGCTCGAGGTCGGGCTCCAGTTCCTGCCGGTGGGTGTAGCCGAGCCGCAGGTTCGGATCGAATGCGAGGTCGCGGACGGCGAGGACCGTCGCGTCGCCGTGGGCATCCGCATACGCCGACGCCAGAGCGGCGCACAGGGAGTCGGGATTGGGGTGGCCGTCGATGACGAGGGTGGTCATGGGTGCTCCAAAGGTCGTAGGTTTTGACAGTGTCCAGAATCTAGACACTGCCCACATCGGTACGGGAACGACCGTACGGGTACGATGTTGCTTGTGTCAAGATCGACGACGGCCTATCACCACGGCAACCTCGGACCCGTGCTGGAAGACGCTGCGCTCGACCTCATGCGGACACAGGGACACGTCTCGCTGAGCCTGCGCGAGGTCGCCCGCCGCGCCGGCGTCAGCCACAACGCGCCGTACCACCACTTCGGCGACCGGACGGCGCTGCTGAAGCGCTTGAGTGAACGGTCAATGTCGGAGCTCCTGGAGTGGATGCGCGCCGAGCGGGCGGCCGTGGCCGCGGGCACGCCGCAGGAGATCGCCATCCGGGTCGGCGCGAGCTACGTGGCGTACGCGGCCCACCATCCCGAACGGTTCCGGGTCATCTACGACCCGGACGTCTGCGCTCCGGGCGCGCCGAGCGCGGCGATGGCGCCGCTCATCGCCGCCGTCGAGGGCATCCTCGCCGAGACCACCGCCTCTCTCGCGCCCGATGCGCCGGCCGAGGTCGTCGCCGCCCTCACCACGGCGGTGTGGGCGACGGTGCACGGCTTGGCCGAGCTCGTCGTCGCCGGTCACATCTCGGAGGTCGAGGCCCGACCCGCGCTCGAGGCCTTGCTGTCCCGGTCCTGAGGGCACACCGCGGCGACCGCCCGGCCCCGTTCCGGAGGTGCGAGGGCCTGTCTCTCAGGCTGTACACAAACCACACCCGGTGAACGGTCGGGAACCTCAAAGGCGGCTCTTGGCCCCAGGTGACGATTCCCTCGGTTTGCAGGAGTCAGATGATCTCAGCACTCGCCGCCGAGAGGAACCTTCATGACGAACACCACAGGACCGGACACCCCGGAACCCGAAGCCACCGATCCCGCCACCGCAGACCCGACCGCCGCAGCCCACGCCTACGAGCAGCCGACGGGGTCGTACCAGCCGGCCCCCGGCACGGACGTCACTCCCCCGCCCGGGTACCCGGGTAACGCCGCCGCACCCGGCCGGCCGTGGATGGCGACGACGCCGTACGGCTACGCCACGGCACCGCATCAGTACACCGACGGCCCATCCGTCGCTCAGCCCACGCTGCAGGCGCCGCAGACCCCGCCGCAGCCACCGACGGCACCGAAGCAGCAGCCGATCGGCTGGATCATCGCTGCCGCGACCGCAGCGACCGTCGTCTCCCTCGTCACCGGCGGGCTGGGCATCGCCTCCCTGGCCGCGGGCGCCTTCCACAGCGTCGCAGCGTCGTCCCAGGTGGCCGAGACGGTTCCCGACGGGGACGGCCAGAGCTTCCGAGCGCCGGGCGGCCTCACGCCACCGCAACAGCAGACGACTCCGGATGCCGCCACCGCGGACACCAGGAGTGCGACCGCGGCCGAATCGGTCGGTGTCGTGGACATCGAGACCGAGCTCGGCTACCAGGGCGGCGCCGCCGCCGGCACCGGGATGGTCCTCACGGCCGACGGACAGATCCTGACGAACAACCATGTCGTGGCGGGAGCGACCAGCATCGTGGTCACGGTCGTCAGCACGGGTCAGCAGTACACGGCGCGGGTCATCGGGACGGATGCCACCGACGACGTCGCGCTCCTGCAACTCGACGGCGCCTCGGGACTCGACACCGTGACGATCGACGACGACGGCGGCGCGGCCGTCGGCGATGCCGTCACCGGGGTCGGCAATGCGGGCGGGACGGGTGGGACGCCGAGTGCCGCCGATGGATCGGTCACCGCGCTCGACCAGGACATCACCGTGCAGGACGAGACGACGGGCGGCGGCAAGCAGCTCACGGGCCTCATCCAGACCGACGCGGACATCCAGGCCGGAGACTCCGGCGGCCCGCTGTACGACGCGGAGGGTGAAGTCATCGGGATCGACACCGCGGCGTCCTCCGGTGGCACCGACATCGACGGCTTCGCGATCCCGATCGACGACGCGCTGTCGATCGTCGGTCAGATCCGCAGCGGCGTCGAGACCCAGACGGTCTCGATCGGCTACCCGGCCTTCATCGGCATCGGCCTGAGTTCAGCCGCGGACGGTGCGGCGCAGACCGGCGCGGGCGCCGTCGTCGGTTCGGTGATCGAGAACACGCCGGCCGCCTCGGTGGGCCTCGCCGCGGGCGATGTGATCACCGGGCTGAACGGGACGCCCATCGACTCCGCGCAGACCCTCACCGCGACCATGGCCTCGCTCGAGCCCGGTCAGACGGTCACCATCACGTGGACCACATCCGCTGGTACGAGCCAGACGGCGGACATCGCGCTGATCGAGGGCCCCGTCGCCTGACGAGGCCGTCCAGCTGCTCGGCTCCTCCGATCCGGCCCGCCGTCGGATCGGAGGAGCGGACGGCGCTCGGCCAGTAGGCTCGGGTCCGCGGTGCCCGCCGCTTCCACCGGAAGGACTCACCCGTGACCCGCTACCTCGGAGTCGACCTCGCCTGGGGCGAGGGGACCGAGCGACGGGTGGCGAACGAGTCGGGCGTGGTCTGCATCGACGAGACCGGGACGGTGGTCGACGCGGGCTGGGCCATCGGCATCGACGCCGTGGTCTCGTGGATCCTCGCGACCGCCGAACCCGGATCGGTCATCGCGGTCGACGCGCCGCTCCTCGTCCAGAACGCCACGGGGATGCGGCTCTGCGAGCGGGAGGTCGGCCAGCGCTACGGCCGGTGGCAGGTGTCCGCCTACCCGTCGAACCTGGGCCTTCCGGCACTCGGTGGGGTGGCCCTGTTCCGAGCGCTCGAGGCAGCCGGGCTGCACTACTCCGACGGCTTGAGCACACCGGCCGAGGAGGACATCGTCTTCTTCGAGGCGTACCCGCACACGACCCTCGTCGGCGCTGAGGAACTCGGCTACACCGAGGCGCGTCCGCGATATAAGAAGCTCGACGCCTCGCTCCCGCTGACCGAACGGCGCCAGCGGCGCGCGGACGTCTGCGATGAGCTGATCGCCCGGCTCGATCGCCTCACCACCGCGACGCCGCCGTTACAGCTTCGCTCCCATCCGGTGACGGCGCTCCTCGTGGACGAGCCCTCGCCGACGAAGGAGGCCGCGCACAAGCATCGAGAAGACCTCCTCGACGCCGCGATCTGCGCCTGGACAGCATCCTCCTGGGCCGAGCACGGTCTGGAGCGGTTCCAGGTGCTCGGGGCGGCGGACACGCCGGACGACCGCGGACGCGTGCCGACACTCCTCGCAATGGCCAGACCGGAGCAACGACATCCACCTCGTATTCCGCAAGGTGCATACGCTACGAACGCGCCAATCTCCCGTGATTCCGGGGAAGGTCCGGCAATCGCCGCCCCATCACTGCCCCGACTGACGACACTCGAAGGACACATGAACAAGCAGGCATATACCGAGACCGGAGCGAACGGCGCGGACGCGATCGAGTTCGTCGAGGGCGGTGCCGCCGGATCGGCGGCCGTCGAGGGCCAGCCGTCGGGCTCGACCCGGGCGCCCTCCCCCGCCCCCACCACGGTGGAACTGCTCCGCAGCGCCACCTGGCACCTCGAACACGCCCGGGTGACCGCGGACGCCGACGATGTGGCCTTCGAGGCTGCGCGCTCGGCGCTCGCCGAGGCCGTCTTCGACCTCGAGGCCGTGCAGTACGGCGAGTCCACGCGGGGCTGACGCGTCCTCAGACCGGATCGAGGTCCGATCGACGGGCTTCGCGCTCGGCACGCGCCCGGCGTTCGAGGAGGTCGGTGCGGATCCACCGGATCGCCAGGGAGATCGCGAGCGACAGGAACAGGAACGCCGCTGCACCGAGGGCGTAGGAGATGAAGTCCGTGGGGATGAAGGTCGTGCCGAGCAGCAGGGCCGACGGCGCCCACTGATCCGCCAATGCCGCCGGGACGCCGGTCGCCTGGAAGCACTCGATCGCCGCGGAGAACCCGAACGCTCCGACGGCGACCTGCCACAGCGGGAGCCGTGGCGCGGCGAACGCCAGCAGCAGGGCGACGAGCACGGTGTAGAGGGCGTTCGTGACGGGGTTGGCCCAGACGGCGGTGACCGACCAGTGCACGGTCAGCCCGGCGACGATCGTGACGATGGCGGCACCGAGCAGGAGTGCCCGCTTCAGTGAGGTCGCCGGCCGTGGCCCCTCGGGGTTCGGCTCCGGGAGATCGCTCATGCTCTGGTCCTTCTCGTGCGTCGTTGTCGCCCACGGGCCCAGTCGCGGGCCTCGGTTCCTGAGAGGGCGAGGATGATGGAGCAGTCGACGGCGAAGCCGATCAGGTTGGTCTGCAGGGTGAGGCCACCGGCGCCCGCGAGGTACGTCGCGGTCAGGGTGGCGATCGAGGTGGAACTGAAGGCCATGGCGAGCAGTCGTGCCAGGTTGCCGCCGAGGTGGACCCGCCAGGCGAGGACCAGGTAGCTCAGCGTCACGGCTGCGGACAGGCCGACGACGAAGCCGACGACCCACGGCACCAGGACGGCGTCGTCCGCCGTGGTGGCGGTCGCGGTCACCTCGGCCATGACGTGCTTCCAGTCGGAGACGAGGAGGACGCCGGAGAGGATGGACGACAACGACGCGACGACCATGAGCAGGACACCGACCGTGGTGTCGAGCGGTCGTGGTTCACCGGCTCGGACGAGTGATCGGGTCGGCGGTGCATCGGCCGGCGGGAGCGTCGCGGTCGCCGGGACGACGACGGCGGTGAGGTCCACGATCGGAAGGTCCCCGTCCGTCATGATCGCGTCACCGCCCCCGTTCCGCGAGTGGTACCCCGTCGAGAAGTTCTCGATCACGGAGGTGGAGGCACCGACGCCGGCGGCCTCGATCGACCCCACGATGTGGTCGCGTTCGTCGTCCACGTCGTCCGCGATGCGGTGGGTGATCTGGAGCGTGAAGACGCTGATGCCGACCGAGCGGTCGTAGGTGCCGGCCGCCAGCCAGTCGGCCTGGTACCCGCCGGGGAGCAGCCAGCCCTCAGGGGTCGGCCAGAACCGGACGTGGTGTCGCTTGCCCGGGCTGCCGTCGACCTCCTGCTGGTAGCAGAACGCCTGCGGGCGGCCGAAGAGGTAGAGCGAGGAGACCGGCGCCTCCGGATAGCTGCGTCGCGTCAGCGTGGAGGACACGATCCGCAGGTCGGCGCGGAGGCCGAGGTCGTCGGCGAGGGTCCATCCGGCCGTCAGCATCGCCGTGTGCACCTGCTCCTCGCTGCCGCGGAACCCGAGGTTGACGGGGTCGCCGAGGATGCCCTCCCGGGTGCGCGTGCGTCCGATGAAGTAGTCGGGCAGGTAGACGCGCGAGAGCACCGTGTGCAGCCGCGGCAGGATGAGATAGGCGATGACGAGGTAGATGACGAGGATGAACCAGGCCTGGGCCCACCCTCGGGCGAAGGCCTCCGTCAGCAGGACGTAGGCGAGGAAGACGGCGGCGGCCGTTCCGAAGGCGAAGAACCAGCCGTCGACGATGCGCGCGATGCGCCCGCGTCGATCCTCGGACAGGCCGCTGGCGGGCCCGAGGAGCGTCCCGGTCTTCGTCACCCGTCCAGGGTAGGGCCTCGTGGCTCGCCGCGTCCGGCACACCGGCTGGTGGGAGGATGGAGGCATGGATTCCGTCGCCCACATCACCGACCTCGCCGACTTCATCGTCGCCTCGCCGACCTCCTATCACGCGGTCGCGGAGAGTGCGCGGCGGCTGGAGGCGGCCAGGTTCACGCGCCTGCTCGAGACCGAGTCCTGGGATGGCGGTGGAGGCCGGTTCTTCGTCGAACGCGAGGGCGCGATCATCGCCTGGGTGCAGCCGGAGGGCGCCACTCCGACGACCCCGTTCCGGATCCTCGGCTCGCACACGGACTCGCCGAGCTTCAAGCTCAAGCCGAAGCCGACCATCGGCGCTCACGGGTGGCTGCAAGCCGGCGTGGAGGTCTACGGCGGGCCGCTCCTCAACTCCTGGCTGGACCGAGAGCTCGAACTCGCCGGTCGTCTGGTCACGCTCGACGGGACCGTGCACCTCGTGCGCACCGGGCCGTTCCTCCGGATCCCGCAGCTCGCCGTCCACCTCGACCGCGCGGTCAACGACGGCCTGGTCCTCGACCGCCAGCGCCACCTGCAGCCGGTCTACGGCGTCGGAGAGCTCGCCCACGCCGACGTTCTCGCGCACCTGGCGGAGATCGCGGGCATCGACCCCACCGCGATCGCCGGGTACGACGTCCTCGTCGCCGACACCCAGGAGCCCCGCCGGTTCGGTCTCGACGGTCAGCTGTTCGCCGCCGGACGCATGGACAACCTGACCTCGGTCCACGCGGGACTCGCGGCGTTGCTGGCCGCCGGCGACGGGGGAGCGACGGACGAAGCCGACCACATCTCGGTCTTCGCCGCCTTCGACCACGAGGAGCTCGGTTCGTCCTCGACCTCCGGCGCCAGCGGTCCGTTCCTCGACGACGTCCTCACCCGCATCGGCGCCGGCCTCGGTGCGACGACCGCCGAACGGCTGCAGGCCTACGCGGGGTCGTGGTGTCTGTCGGCGGACGCCGGCCACGCGATCCACCCCAACTACCCCGAGCGCCACGATCCGACCAACCGGCCGATCGCGGGCGGGGGACCGCTCCTCAAGATCAACGCCAACCAGCGCTATGCGACGGACGCCCTCGGAGCGGCGCTCTGGGCCCGGAGCTGCGCCGCCGCCGGCGTGACCTCGCAGGACTTCGTGTCGAACAACACGGTCCCGTGCGGTTCGACCATCGGCCCACTCACCGCGACCAGGCTCGGCATCCGGACGGTCGACGTCGGGACACCGCTGCTGTCGATGCACTCCGCCAGGGAGCTGTGTCACATCGACGATCCGGCCGCCCTGAGCGCCGCGGTCCAGGCGTTCTTCCGGGGCGCCTGAGCCGCGCCGCCGCAGGAGATCCGCCTGCGAGCAGGAGGCCCTTCGGCGATCGGTCCTCCTGCGGCGCAGATCTCCTGCTGCCGGCTCGGGCTCAGCCCAGTTCGCGCAACCGCAGTCGTCGCCCGTCGGGGCTCGCGTCGGGGTTCACCTCGACGAGGTCCGACCGTGAGTTGATGAAGTCGCTGAACGAGCGGTGGCCGAGCGGCTTCTCCTTGAACGCCGGATCCATGCGGATCATCTGGTTCTTCACCTCGGCGTTCAGCAGCCAGTCCTCGTCGTCGTTCTTGGCGTGCACGAGGCGGAGTGCGCGCACGAGCAGTTCGGTCGCGGCGCGCTGGGCGTCGGGGCCGGAGGGGTCGGCCGTCTCCTCGTCCACGTCGTCCAGGTCATCGGCGTCGCGGTGGCTGAAGACCGGTTCGGTGAACAGGCCACCGATCCGGGGCGGTGCCTGCGTCGCGGGCGCGTCGGGCGTGGCGGCCGGAGCGGAGGAGGCACGGCGCCGACCGCCGGACTTGGAGGTGGACTTGGGGGTCTCCTCGGCTGGGGCGTCCGCCTTGGCGCCGGACGCCGTGGCGTCGACGGCGGCGGGGGTGCGCGGCGTCCTGCTGACGACGGGGCGGACGATGCCCGGCAGGTCGTCGTAGTCCGAGAACTCGTCGCACGCGGCCATGAGCGCCCGGCTCGTCGCGCCGGCCACGCCGATGCCGATCACGTGGCGTCCGAGACGGCGGCAGCGCTGGGCGAGGGAGATGTAGTCGGAGTCACCCGCGACGATGACGATGTGCGTGAGGTCCGGCAGTCGGAAGAGGTCCTCGACGACGTCGACCGCGAGACGGATGTCCGCGCCGTTCTTCATCGCCTTGGTCGTCGGGAACATCTGGGTGAGGTCGACGGCGCGGTCGACGAGGTCCTTCTGGTAGGCCGAGTTGACGGGCTCCGACCAGTCGGCGTACGAGCGGCTGATGACGATGTTGCCGAACGAGGACGTGTAGTCGAGGATCGCGCCGACGTCGACGCGGGCCGCCTGGAGACGCTCGGAGATCTCGTCGCCCTCCGGTGCGGTGGACGGCACGTGGGAGCGTGCGCGATCGCGGCTGAACGCCGCCTTCCCGTAGAGCTGGTTGTAGCGCGAGATGACGATGTTGTCGAAGTCGATGTAGACCGCGACTCTGGGCGTTCCGGTTTCTGCCATACCCCCATCATCCTCCGACGCCCTGCGAATCGGCGACTCCGGAGCCGTCCTGACGGGCCCCCTGGCTCAGAGGTGGCCGGTGAGCTTCCCGTGGAAGGCCGAGCTGCGCTCGTCGAGGCCGGTGAACACGACCTGTTTGCCGTGTTCGGCGTACTTCTCCTGCACGGAGTCGAGGACGGCCACGCTCGAGGCGTCCCAGATCTGGGAGGCGGTGAAGTCGACGACGACGTCCGCGGGGTCTGCGGCGTAGTCGAACTGCTCGACGAGGTCGTTGCTACTCCCGAAGAACAGCGGGCCGATGACGGTGTAGCGCACGGAGCCGCCGTCCGCCGTCGGCACCCGCCGGACCCGGATGACGTGGGCGACCCGACGGGCGAACAGCACCATCGCGAGGACCGCGCCCGCGGCGACGCCGATCGCGAGGTTGTGCGTGATCACCACGACGGCGACGGTCACGACCATGACGAGCGTCTCGGGGATCGGCATCCGCCGCAGGGTGGCCGGGCGCACGCTGTGCCAGTTCACGGTCTTGATCGCGACGATCATCATGACCGCAGCGAGGGCGACCATTGGGATCTGCGCCATCACGGGGCTGAGCGCCGTCACGAGCAGGAGGAGGAAGATCCCGGCGACGAAGGTCGAGATCCGGGTCCTGGCCCGACCGAGCTTCACGTTGACGACGGTCTGGCCGATCATGGCGCACCCGGCGATCCCGCCGTACCAACCGGCGAGGATGTTGGCGACGCCGAGCGCCCACGACTCGCGCCCCTTCGACGACGTCGTGTCCGTGATGTCGTCGACGAGCTTCGCAGTGAGCAGCGTCTCCATCAGTCCCACGAACGCCACGCTCAGGGCGGTCGGCCAGATGATCCCGAGCGTCTCGAGGTTCAGGGGGACGAGGAGTGCCGTGAGGCCGGGCAGCCCGCCGGAGACGTCACCCTGATCACCGACGGTCGGCACGGCCGCGTGGGCGATCATCGTGATCGCGGTGACCACGACGATCGCGACGAGGGGCGCGGGCACCGCCGCGGTGAGCTTCGGCAGCAGGAGCACGATGAGCACCGTGACGACGAAGAGCGGGTACACGAGCCACGGGACGCCCAGCAGGTGGGGCACCTGGGCGACGAAGATGAGGATGCCGAGCGCGTTGACGAAGCCGATCATCACGGAGCGGGGGATGAAGCGCATGAGCCGCGAGAGCCCGGTGACCCCGAAGAGGATCTGGATGAGCCCGGCGAGGACGACCGCGGGCAGCAGGTACTCGACGCCCTGCTCCTTCACGAGCGGTGCGACGACGAGCGCGACGGCTCCGGCGGCGGCCGTGATCATGGCCGGGCGACCACCGAGGATCGACATCGAGATCGCGAGGACGACCGAGGCGATGAGGCTCACCTTGGGGTCGACTCCGGCGATGATGGAGAAGGAGATGACCTCGGGGATGAGCGCGAGCGTGGTCACGATCCCCGCGAGGATCTCGACGCTGAACGCCTTCGGGTTGCGCAGGGTCGCGATGACGCCGGGGCTCGGGCGGACGGCGGTGCGCATGGGCGCGTCGGGCTGACTCACCGTGCCAGCCTAGGCTCGTTCGCAGCTCAGGACGCACCGGGCGAGTCGCCGCCGATGTGGCCGGACGGGCCGCGACCCGCGGCGACGGTCCTGAGCTGTGAACCGAGGGTCACCCCCGCAGCCAGGCCTCGAGTCCGTCCGCGCTGATCGGCAGTGCCGACGAGAGCACCTCGTGGCCCGTCGGGGTCACGAGCAGGTCGTCCTCGATGCGGACCCCGATCCCGCGCAGCTCCGGCGGGACCGTCAGGTCGTTCGCGTGGAAGTACAGCCCGGGCTCGACGGTCAGCACCGCCCCCGGCTGCAACGGCTCGTCGAGGTAGCGTTCGTCGCCGATGCGGGCGCAGTCGTGGACGTCGAGACCGAGGTGGTGCCCGGTGCCGCTCGGCAGGTAGCGGCGATGCTGCTGACCGTTCGGGGACATCGCCTCGTCGACCGAGACCTGCAGGATCCCGAGCTCGACGAGGCTGGTCGCGATGTGCTCGTAGGCCGTATTGCGCATCTCGAGGAACGAGCGTCCCGGGCCGACCTGGGCCATGGCCGCCCGGTGGGCGCGTTCCACGTGGTCGTGCACCTCGCGCTGGGCGGTGGTGAACGTACCGCCGGCCGGGAAGGTGCGCGTGACGTCCGCGGTGTAGAGCGATCGGGCTTCGACCCCCGCGTCCATGAGGATGAGGTGCTCGGGCAGCACCGGCCCGTCGCACCGGGTCCAGTGCAGGGTGGGGGCGTGGGGGCCGCTGCCGATGATGGTGGAGTAGCCGACGCCGTTCCCGAAGGTGCGGGCATGGCGCTCGAAGGTCGACTGCAGCCAGCGCTCGCCACCGAAGGCGATCGCGGCTGGCAGCTCGTGCACGACCGAGCGGAACCCGCCGACCGTCGCGTCCACCGCCGCTCGCAGCTGCCCGATCTCCCACTCGTCCTTGACGAGCTTCGCCGCGGACAGGGCGACGAGCAGTTCGCGGGAGGCGCCGAAGCGACCGTCGACACGGGGTTCCGCTGCTCCTGCCCTGGCTGCCTCGGTGGGAACGAGCGCGAGCGCCTCGTCCAGGGCCTCCAGGGACCGCACCTCGACCTCGAGCGCCTCGGCCCACTGCCGGAGTCCGGCGGACGGACCGATCCAGAGCTCGCCGCGCATGGCGTCGGCGTAGAACGCCTCCTCACCGGGGCCGACCGGCTCCGGCAGGAACAGCGTCGCGTCATGACCGCCCGCGGTCGGGCGCATGATCAGGACGGCGCCCTCGGCCTGACAGGACGTCAACCACACGAAGTCGCTGTCCGGACGGAACGGGAACTCGGTGTCGTTCGCACGGGTGACGGCGCGCCCGGCGGTGACCACGATCCAACGACCGGCGAACTGGGCGCCGAGGATCGCGCGGTGTCGTCCGGCGGCAGCACCGGCGCCCTCCGCGAGGTCGACGGAGCGGTCGACCTCGCCCCAGCCGCTCGCCAGGAAGTCCCCGAAGGCGTCGTCCTGGGGGAGTGGCTGCGTGCGAGGGTCACGGAATTCGATGCTGTCTGGACACATGGAGATCAGTTAGCCACCGTGGGTGGACGGCGTCAAGGCGACGCGGTATCACGGAGCGGAACATCCTGTCCGGTCGGCCGGAACCGACGTTTCGTCCCGAAGGTCGGGCGACGACCGTGGTGTTGGTGGACGGATCGTCGACGGATTGACACCTGTTCGGGCCCCTCCGCACAATGATCGGCATGACAGGAACCGCCGATGCCGGCACCACCACCCCGCTCGATGTCGACCTCGATGCGCGGGTGTTCGACATGGTGTCCTCGTCGGCGAGTGTCGTCGACGCCGACGCCCCGACCCGTTTCGTCTACCACGAGGCGCATGGGGTGCTGTGGGGGGAGTACGTCGGCGACACGGTCTCCGTCGGGCGGTTCTGCGGCGTCCGGACGGGCGAGCGGATCGACATCTCGTTCGTCCACCGCAACCGTGCCGGAGACCGCACCACGAGGGGCGAGGCCAGCTCGATCATCTCCCGTGGCGAGGATGGCGCATTGATCCTCACGGAGGACTTCATCGGCCCCGACGGCCAGGCCCACGTCAGTGTGTGCCGGGAGATCGTCGCGGCCTGACGCCTCCGCACCAGGTCCGTGCGGCTCCGGTCGTCAGCGGCCGCGTCGCTCCGGAACCCGCTGAGCCCGCTCGTCGCTCGTGCGGACGAACCGCGTCATGCCGAAGCGCTCGCCGGAGTCCTCGACGCTCGTCCGCTCCGACCGCGCCATGCGGAGCGACACGTCCGAGCGTTCCTCGTCCATGAGGAACACGGTGGTCGTGGCCTTGATCGACGGCCACTGGGCCAGCCTCGTGGCGACGAGCTCGTGGATCGCCGCGACGTCGGGGGCGCGGATGAGCATCATGGCGTCGTGCTCGCCGGTGGTGACCGCGAAGTACTCCAACTCGGGGACCGAGGAGAGCCGCGCGCGGAAGTCCGCCCACTGGCTCTGCCGCAGGGTGATGAACACCATCGCCGCGACGCCGAGCCCGACGGTCGCCGGTTCGATGTCGGCGTGGACGCCCTTCAGCACGCCTGCCCTGACCATCGCCTCGTACCGCGCGTAGGCGTTCGAGCGCGAGATCCCGAGGTGCTCGGCGAGGGCGGCGACCGAGGCCCGGCCGTCCTCGCGCAGGAGCTCCAACATGCGGATGTGGGTGTCGTCGAGTTGCATCGAATGCTCCAAACGTCCAGATTCAGCGGTGGTCCTGGCGGCTGATTGAGAGGATATGCCAATTCGCGCGCGAGATCGAGACAATTCTTCTTTGGTAACGGCTTGTAGATTGACGAATGATCGCTGATGACACTACTTTCAGCTCATCCCTCCAAGCAGATAAGGAGCTCCACCTTGTCACGATCCTTCAGCCGCACCAGTCGGCGCGGCATGGCGGCCCTCGGCCTCGCCCTCGCCGCCGGCCTCGCGCTCGCCGCCTGCTCCCCGTCAGGTGGCTCCGACTCCTCAGCAGGCAAGTCGCTCGTCGTCGACGCGTCCTTCGACCTCAAGACCGCCGACCCGAACCGCGAGTACGAGACGACCGGCTCGATCGTCGCCAAGGCGCTCTACGAGACGTTGCTCACCTTCAAGGGTGACGACGTGACCGCTCCCGTCGACGGCCTCGCGAGCTACGAGATGAACGCCGACAACACGGTGATGACGCTCACGATGAAGGAAGGGAAGAAGTTCTCCGACGGATCCGACGTGACCGTCGACGACGCCGTGTTCTCGCTGCAGCGCGTCCAGGGCGTGAAGGGCAACCCGTCCTTCCTCCTCGACGGCGTCACGATCGAGAAGACCTCGGACACGACCCTCACGCTCACCTCGGCGACGCCGAACCCCGCGCTGCCGTTCATCCTCCCGAACCCGGCCCTCGGTGTGGTCAACAAGAAGGTCGTCGAGGAGAACGGCGGCACCGCCACCGCCGACGAC
The DNA here is from genome assembly GCF_001421315.1 of Plantibacter sp. Leaf1. Lineage (NCBI taxonomy): Bacteria > Bacillati > Actinomycetota > Actinomycetes > Micrococcales > Microbacteriaceae > Plantibacter > Plantibacter sp. Leaf1. The sequence goes on from NZ_LMJX01000002.1 coordinate 2,374,496, forward strand.
GCCGCCGAGTCCTTCCTGAACACGACGTCCGCCGGCTCCGGCCCGTACAAGCTCGAGTCCTTTGACGCCGCCTCACAGGTCGTCTTCACGGCGAACCCGGAGTACACCGGCACGAAGCCCGCCTACGAGCGCGTCGTCCTCCGGAACGTGCAGGGACCCACGCAGAAGCTCAACGTGGAGGCCGGTGACTCGCAGGTCGCCCTCGACCTCAACCCCGACCAGGTCGCCGAACTCGACGACTCGAAGGTCAAGATCATCGCGAACCCCTCGCGGTACATGATCTTCCTCCTGCTCAACCAGGACCCTGCGGTCAGCGACATCACGAGCAACCCGAAGTTCCTCGAAGCCGTCAAGCTCGGCATCGACTACGACAAGATCGTCGACCTCGCCGGTGACGGATCGGTCCGCCCCGGCGGGTTCATCCCCTCGATCTTCAACGGTGCGCTCGACGCGGCCGACGGCAACCAGTTCGACGCCGACGCCGCGAAGGCGGCGCTGAAGGAGTCCGGCTACGCGGGGGAGGCGGTCACCCTCAACTTCCCCAACGACATCACCGTGCAGGGCCTCTCGCTCCAGAGCATCGCCGAGTCCGTCCAGGCGCAGCTGAAGTCGGTCGGCATCACCGTCACGCTCGCCCCGGCGCCGGTCGCCACCGAGCTCGACGCCTACCGGGACGGTAAGGAGACCGTCGGCCTCTGGTACTGGGGCCCGGACTTCCCGGACCCGTCCAACTACCTCGCGTTCACCCCGGGTGAGCTCGTCGGCCTCCGTGCCGGCTGGGCGGCAGGCGCCGACCCGACCGTGACGGACCTGGCGAACGCCGCGCTCGCCGCGACCGACACGGATGCCCGTGCCGCCGCGTACCAGGAGCTCCAGAAGGCGCAGAACGCGAGCGGACCGTTCATCCCGCTCCTGCAGCCGGCGCAGAACGTGGTCACCGCGACCACGATCACCGAGGTTCCGCTGAACCCGACGTGGACCGTCGATCTTGCCGGAATCAAGTAGCGTCGCACCGACGACGTCCAGCGCGCGAGCGGGTCTCCACCCGCTCGCGCGCTACCTCGGCATCCGGCTCGGCCTCACGGTCCTCCTGATGTTCGGGGTGACGCTCGTCACCTTCACGCTGACCAACCTCGTCCCCGCCGATCCGGTGCAGGCGGCCCTCGGCGAGCAGGCTGCGGCGGATCCGGCGATCGTGGCGCAGTTCCGCGAGAACGCCGGCCTCGACAAGCCGCTGCCCGTCCAGTACGTCACCTACGTCGCGAACCTGTTCCAGGGCGACCTCGGGACCTCGCAGCAGACCCGCGGCGCCGTCGCGGACGAACTCGGACGGGCCTTCCCGGCGACCGCCGAGCTCGCGCTGACGGCCATCGTCATCTCGATCATCATCGGCGTCGGCCTCGGCATGTGGGCCGCGCTCCGCCGGAAGACGATCACCGACCAGGTCATCCGCGTCGTGAGCCTCATCGGCATCTCGGTGCCGTCGTTCTGGCTCGCGCTCGTCGTCTACTTCGTCTTCTTCTCGCAGTTGCACTGGTTCCCGGGTTCGGGCCGCCTCTCGCCCGCCGCGATCCCGCCGCCCAAGGTCACGGGGATGTACACGATCGACGCCCTGCTCGCCGGGCAGTGGTCGACCTTCGGAGACGCGATCGCCCACCTGATCCTGCCCGCGTCCGTGCTCGCGCTCTACACGATCGGTCTGCTGACCCGCTTCGCGCGATCGGCGATCCTCGAGGTGCTCGACCTCGACTACGTGCGGGCGGCCCGGGCGAAGGGCCTGCCGGGGCACGTCGTCGTGACCAGGTACGTCCTCCGCGGGGCGCTCGTCCCGATCATCACCGTGCTCGGTGTGGCCTTCGGCTCGCTCCTGTCCGGCACGGTGCTCGTCGAGAAGGTGTACTCGTGGCACGGCCTCGGTGAGTACGCGTACTCGGCCGCGACCAAACTCGACCTGCCCGCGATCATGGGCGTCGGGCTCATCGTCGGCTTCGTGTACATCGGCCTGAACTTCCTCGTCGACGTGTTGTACGGCTTCATCGACCCGAGAGTGAGGGTGGCATGACCGACGTCCTCGCCGTCCAGACCAGGCGCAAGGGCCGCTTCCGCGTCTCGAAGCAGCTGCGCACCCCGCTCGCCGTCGCGGGTGGCGTCATCGTGCTCTTCTGGCTGCTCGTCGCGGTGCTCGCACCGTGGATCCGCCCGTTCGACCCGCTCGCGCAGGACTTCGACCGCCTGCAGGCACCGAGCGCCGAGCACTGGTTCGGCACCGACCAGGTGGGCCGTGACGTCCTGTCGCGGGTCATCAGCGGCGCCCAGGTCTCGATCCCGCTCGCCCTCATGCTCGTGGTCTTCGCCATGCTCATCGGGTCCCTGCTCGGGGCGATCGCCGGATACTTCGGCAAGGCGCTCGACGAGACGATCATGCGGATCGCAGACCTCGTGTTCGCGTTCCCGACGATCATCCTCGCGATGGTCATCGCCGCCGCGCTCGGCCCGAGCCTCACGAACGCGGTCATCGCGATGCTCATCGTCTCCTGGCCGGCCTACGCCCGCGTCACCCGCTCGCTCGTCATCGGCGCGCGCGGTGCCGAATACGTCATCGCTGGCCGGCTGCTCGGCAACGGGCCGTTCACCTCGCTCGGCAAGGACATCCTGCCGAACGTCGTCTCGCCGGTCGTGGTCCTCGCGACCCTCGACGTCGGCACGGCCATCCTGTTGCTGTCCGGCCTGTCCTTCCTCGGTCTCGGCGCGGTGCCGCCGACGCCCGACTGGGGCGCGATGGTGTCGGACGGCGTGCAGAACTTCTCCTCCTGGTGGATCGCGGTCTTCCCGGGACTCGCCATCCTCACGGTGGTGCTCGCCTTCAACTTCCTCGGCGACGCCCTCCGCGACGCCCTCGACCCGCGCTCGCAGGAAGCCGTCCAGGGGCGTGCCCTGTGAGCGGCCGGCACGGCGGGACCGACGCACCGAAGGGACACGACATGACACCCGGAGCGAGCGCGGCAGGCGGAACGGGTGGCGGCATCGTGATCGAGGGGCTCACCCTCGGCTTCGGTCGCGGCGCCGCGGCCAAGCAGATCCTGCGGGGCATCGACCTCGAGGTCCCCGCCGGGCGGATCACCGGACTCGCCGGTGAATCCGGCTCCGGGAAGACCATGACCGGCCTCGCCATCTGCGGACTGCTGCCCGCGGGCGCCGACCTCGGCGGGAGCATCCGCTTCGACGGCACCGAACTCGTCGGGCTGAAGCAGCGCACGATGAACCGGTACCGCGGCACGGAGATCGCGATGATCTTCCAGGACCCCACCGCGAGCCTGCACCCGATGCTGACCGTCGAGGCGCAACTCGTCGACCACTACCGGCACCACACCGGAGCGTCGAAGGCGGCGGCGCGTGCGCGGGCGCTCGAGATGCTCGGCCTGGTCGCGGTCCCGAATCCGGAGGCGGCGCTGCGCAAGTATCCGCACCAGTTCTCGGGCGGACAGCTGCAGCGCATCGCGATCGCCTCGGCACTCATGTGCGACCCGTCCGTCCTCATCGCGGACGAGCCGACCACGGCGCTCGACGTGACGGTGCAGGCCGGCATCCTGCGGCTGCTGCGCAAGCTGTGCGACGAGCTCGGCATCGCGATCATCCTCGTCACCCACGACCTCGGGGTCATGTCCGCCCTCGCCGACACGATCGCGGTCATGCGCCTCGGCGAGATCGTGGAGCACGGCAGCCGCTTCCAGGTCATCACCGATCCGCAGCACGAGTACACGAAGGCGCTCATCGACGCGCTGCCCGACACGGGAACGGAGGCGGCGTCATGACGCTGCTGCACCTCGACGACGTCCGTGTGACGTACAAGCTGCCCGGTCGTGGCGCGCTCAACGCGGTCGACGGCGTGAGCTTCGAGTTGGAGCCGCGCCAGGTCCTCGGGCTCGTGGGGGAGTCGGGCTGTGGCAAGTCGACGCTCGCCCGTGCCGTGTGCGGGCTCGAACCCACCTCGGGTGGATCGATCACGTTCAACGGGACGCCCATCGGCAAGCTCGGTCTCCGCAAGCGCCCGTCGGAGCTCCTGCGCATCCAGATGGTCTTCCAGAACCCCTACGCCTCGCTCAACCCGCGACGGACGATCGGGAGCCAGATCGAGGACGGCCTCCGGGTGAACCCGGTCCGCGACGCCTGGGACGTCGGTCAGCTCCTCGAACACGTGGAGCTCGACGCCGCCAGCCGGACCCGCTACCCCCACCAGTTCTCCGGTGGTCAGCGGCAGCGCATCGCGATCGCCAGGGCCATCGCGGCCGGGCCGGAGCTGCTCATCGGCGACGAACCGATCGCCTCGCTCGACGCCTCGTTGCAGGCGCGGGTGGCGAAGCTCATGCGGACGTTGGCGGTCGAGACCGGAGCGGCGCTGCTGTTCATCAGCCACGACCTGTCCGTCGTGCGGGTGATAGCCGACGACGTCGCCGTGATGAGTGCGGGACGCATCGTCGAGCACGGCCCGGTGGACCGCGTCTGGTCGGACCCGCAGGACCCGTACACGCAGCGCCTCCTGGCCGCGATCCCGGTCGTCGACGGGCTCGGTACGCTCCCGGGCACTTAGGCCGCGCTCCCTGTCTCAGGTGCGTCCCGGCGTGTCGGACCCCCCCTCTCCGACACGCCGGGGCGTTCCTGAGACAGGGAGCACTGCACCTTCGGAGCGACCCTCGCCCGGAGCGGGTCAGCGAAGGGTCGGCGAGACGACCGGGCCGGGGGAGTCGTCGAGGAACGGGCGGTCGATCGTCTCCCGCACGAGCAGCTCGAGCAGGCGGAACGCGCCGACGGCGACGAGCTGGACGAGCAGCAGCGGTGCCAGCAGCGCACCCGCATACGGCAACCAGACGAGGAGTCTCCGCTCCTCGCGCCAGAACACCGCCAAGACCGCGGGAGCGATCCCGAGGGCGAGCCACGCGGGGCTCTGCACGCCGAGCAGCGGGGTCACGAGGCCGATCGTCGCGGCCACGATCGCCAGCACGCCGAGGACCGACTGCCCGATGAGCACCGCGGCGAGGCGCGGGGCGTGCCGGAGGTACCGTTCCACCGAGACCACGGCCCACATCAGCCAGGCGCGGAGGAGCGGCACCCGCTGCTGCCGGAGACCGACCCGGAACTGCCGGTCGTCCTCGAAGCGCTGCGTGAGCGCTTCCTCCGACGGGAGCCCGAGTGCGAGGGACACCCGGTGGTCGTGCACGATCGCGGGGGCGGACTGGCGGCCGTAGCTGCCGATGAAGCTCCAGAGCACCCCGGGTACGGATGCCAGGTCCGTCCGTCGACGCGCGTCGTCCGTGTCACGCGCGTCGTCGTGCGCCGGCGCCCAGACGACGGGGCCGTCTGGTGCGTGCTCCTGGAACCCGATCCGACGTTCGAGCCGGAACAGGCGGCCGGTCGGGGGGATCTGCGCGAGGTCGATCCGCTGCAGCGGCTGCTCGTCGTCGTCGAGATACGGCATGCGGACATCATCCCGCAGCCCACCGTCAGGTGTGAGTCACCTGGATGTCGGCCCCTCCGCTTGCCGTTGCGTTTCCCACGTCGTAGCGTGGCGTTCCGTTGCCGTTCAACAGAGTCTGGTCAGATGGTCGAACAGCTGCGATGCGGTTCGGAGAGCATCGCTCGAACGAGAGTTGTCACGTGAGTCTTCGCACGGCCGAGTACCCGAGGCCTGATCACTTCCTGCTCCATGTGAGCGACACGCACCTCCTCGCCGGCGGGGGGAGCCTGTACGGAGCGGTCGACAGTGAAACGCACCTGCGGCAGCTCTTCGCGGAGTTCGAGGCGTCCGGCGGGCGTCCGGAGGCGATCATCTTCACCGGCGACCTCGCCGACAAGGGCGAACCCGACGCGTACGACCGCATCCGCGCGATCGTGGAACCCGTCGCCGCTCGTCTCGGTTCCCAGATCATCTGGGTCATGGGCAACCACGACGACCGCCAGGCGTTCCGCGCCGGGCTGTTCGGTGAGGTCCCCACGACCCGCCCCGTCGACCGCGTCTACGACGTCAACGGCCTCCGGGTCATCAGTCTCGACTCGAGCGTGCCCGGCCACCACCACGGCGAGGTGTCCGACGCCCAGCTCGACTGGCTCGCCGAGGAGCTCGCGACCACGGCTCCACACGGAACGATCCTGGCCATGCACCACCCGCCGGTGCCGAGCGTGCTCGACCTGGCCGTGAGCGTGGAGCTGCGCGACCAGCCGAAGCTCGCCGAGGTCCTCGAGGGCTCGGACGTCCGCAGCATCCTCGCCGGACACCTCCACTACTCCTCGACCGCGACCTTCGCCGGCATCCCCGTCTCGGTCGCATCGGCGACGTGCTACACCCAGGACCTCAACGTGCCCGTCGGTGGGACCCGAGGACGCGACGGTGCCCGGGCGTTCAACCTCGTGCACGTGTACGGGTCGACGGTGCTGCACTCCGTCGTCCCGCTCGGCGAGACGCCCCCGCTCCACTACATCGACCCCGAGGAGAGCGCCCGCCGCCTCGCGCTCGCGGGCGTCGAGCTCCCGGTGTCGGACACGGTCCGCGTGGAGCCGGAGCCGCCGCTCACGATGCCGATCGGCGTGATGGCCTAGGCCTCGCTGCACCGCGACGCCCCTGGTTTCCGAGCCTGCCGAAGGGCTGCGACCTCGCCGTTGCGGGAGGACCGTCGCGCGGACGCGCCTATCGTTGACGGATGACTTCTTCACCGAACCGTCGCACCGCACTCGTCGTCGGCGCCAGTGGCATCACCGGCGCAGCGATCGTGTCACACCTCCTGGCCGACGGCGACTGGCGCATCCTGGCCCTCTCCCGCAGTGCTCCCGTGTCCCACCCGCAGGTCGAGCACGTCGCCGCCGACCTTCGGAACGCGGACGACCTCCGTCGGGTCCTCGGTGGCAGCGGGGTCTCCCACGTGTTCTTCACGGCCTGGTCGCGGCAGGACTCCGAGGCCGAGAACATCCGGGTGAACGGCGGCATGGTCCGCGACCTCCTCGCCGCGCTGTCGGACGAGCCGGTGCAGCACGTCGCCCTGGTGACCGGCCTCAAGCACTACCTCGGCCCGTTCGAGGCCTACGCGGCGGGTGAGATGCCCGACACCCCGTTCCACGAGGACGAGCCCCGCCTCGACACGCCCAACTTCTACTACGAGCAGGAGGACGAGCTGTTCGCGGCGGCCGCTCGGTCGGGCTTCACCTGGTCGGTGCACCGCTCGCACACGGTGATCGGGCACGCCGTCGGCAACGCGATGAACATGGCGTCGACGATCGCCGTGCAGGCCTCGCTCTGCAAGCGGCTCGGACGTCCGTTCGTGTTCCCCGGCTCCGAGACCCAGTGGAACGGGCTCACCGACATGACGGACGCCGGACTCCTCGCCGAGCAGATGCTGTGGGCGGCGACCTCGCCGGCCGGAGCGAACGAGCCGTTCAACATCGTCAACGGCGACGTCTTCCGTTGGCGCTGGATGTGGCCTCGCCTGGCCGCGTACTTCGGCGTCGAGGCGGAGGGGTTCCGCGACGCACCGCGTCCGCTCGAGCAGCAGATGGTCGGGCTCGAAGGCGAGTGGGCCGAGCTGGTGGCCGAACACGGTCTGGTCGAGCCCGACCTCGCGCGGGTGGCGTCCTGGTGGCACACCGACGGCGACCTGGGGCGCGACATCGAGGTCGTCACCGACATGAGCAAGAGCCGTCTCGCCGGGTTCACCGGCTACCGGCGCACCCTGGACGCGTTCACGGCGATCTTCGACCGCCTCCGCGAGGAGCGCATCGTCCCGTGAGTCCGGTTCGACAGGCTCGGTGACCGCGTCGGTCCCTGAGCCTGTCGAAGGGCGGGCGCACGCTCAGCTGAGCTTGGCGGGTTCGATCTCCAGGGTGCTCGGCACGGCGGCCTCGCGCTCCCACGGAGCCGGGAACGGGAAGTAGCGGTCGAGGAAGTCGATCACCGCGGTGGTGCGCTCCTCGACGGAGATCTCCGGGCGGCTGCCGTCGTTCAGGCAGAACATGTCCTGGTCGCGTCGCTTCAGGAGCCGCTCCATCTGTCCGAGCGACTGCTTGAGCGTGGTCTCGATGTAGCGGACCTTCGCCTGGGTCTGCTGCACCGCTCGCCCGGTCATGAGGCCGTAGTAGTGGTAGAACGAGTTCGTCACCGAGATGTTGTCGGCCGCGCGGAAGGCACTGTGGGCCGTCGAACGGAACTCCTCGGCGAACTCCTGTTCCATCTCCGCCATGATGCTGCGGCGGAGCGGTGCGGCGCAGTGCTCGAGGTGCCTCGTGGTGACGCGTCCGAAGCGCTCGTGCAGGAGGCGACGGTTCACGCGGGCGGCGTTCTCGAAGCCGCTGCGGGACGGGTCGTTCGCGCCGAGACCGATACGGGTCGTCGCCTCGACGAACTTGCTGATCCCGCCGGGTGAGAAGAACAGCTCGGGGCTGATCGGCCGGCCGAGGAACATGTCGTCGTTGGAGTACAGGAAGTGCTCCGAGAGCCCCTCGATGCGGTGGAGCTGGCTCTCGACGGCCATGGAGTTGTGCGTCGGGAGGGCGTCGAGGTCGGCGAAGAACTCCTCGCTGCGCACGATGGTGACCTTGGGGTGCTCCGCCAGCCATTCGGGCGCGGGGGAGTCGGTCGCGATGAAGATGCGCCGGATCCACGGGGCGAAGGTGTGGACGCTGCGGAGCGCGTACTTCAGCTCGTTGATCTGGCGGAACCGGGCGTCGGAGTCGTCGCCGTCGCCGACGACGTAGCTCTGCATGCGCTTCGCCCTGGCGCGCTGGAACTCCTCCGACGAGCCGTCGACCCACGAGAACACGAGGTCGATGTCGAAGGTGACGTCGCTCGCGAGCGCACCGAACATGTGCTCGAGGGTGCGCCAGGTGCGGCCGTACCGTTCGACGGTGGTCTCGACCGCCTCCGTGCGCGGCATGTAGGTGCGCATGAGGACGTTCTCGACCGGAGCGGTGATCTCCTCGTCGCCGAACCGCCAGAACTCGAGCTGCAGCGCCGTCTCCATGCCGTAGCGGAGGCGACCGAGCGGTTCGATGCGCGGTCGGTAGAGGCGGAACACCTCGGCCTTGCGCGAGCCGGCGAGCAGGCCGTCGGAGAGGAGGTGCGGTTCGCCGGCGGGCTTCATGGAGTCCATGCGCGCCTTGATCGGGACGCTGTAGAAGGGTTCGTCGGCGAACGCCTCGGCGAGGGCGGCCTGCAGGCGCTTCCGGAGCGAGCGGTCGATGACGATGACGGGCCGGTCGTGCTCCCCGCGGATGAGGAGGTACTCGATCTCCGCCGCGTCGAGCGCCTCGGCGACGGCGAGGAGGTCTTCGACCATCGACTGCTGCGGCGTGAGGTGCCCGTTGATGAGCGTGTAGATGCCCTTGCGCTGGACCACGTCGGGGCGCTCGAACCGCGGTGAGCGGGAGCCGCCGGTGACGAGCACGAGTTCCGGAGCCGTGGTGAACGGGAGTTCCGGCGGATTGGAGTCCTTCACGGTACTGGTGAAGGCCGTCGGTGCCTGAGTGCCGACGGTGATCCGCTGGTCGTCGAGTTCGTTCGTGATCGTGTCCGCCTCTGGTCTGCTGGGGAGTGGGTTCCTCGTTATTGTACGGCCGTCGTCCACTCGCGGCGTCAGCTTGTCGGCGACGGGGCCTCCGGTGCCGTCCGGCTACGATTGATCCCATGGTGAGCGTGGCGGAATCCTTGGTGCGCCTGCGGGACCTGGCCTCGTCGCCCGTGGTCGCCCGGGTCGCGACGGTGTTCGCCGAAGCCGGCTTCGAGCTGGCCCTCGTGGGCGGTCCGGTCCGCGATGCGATGCTCGGTCGGCAGGTCAGCGACCTCGACTTCACCTCGAACGCCTCACCCGATCAGATCCTCTCCGTCCTCAAGCCGATCGCGAGCGCGTGGTGGGACGTCGGCCGCGACTTCGGCACGATCGGTGCGAAGGTGTCCGTCGTCGACGACGCCGGGGTCGAGCACGCCGACACGGTCGAGATCACGACCTACCGGGCCGACGCGTACGACGGCGTGACACGGAAGCCCGTCGTCGCGTTCGGCGACACCCTCGAGGACGATCTGCGGCGACGCGACTTCACCGTCAACTCGATGGCGCTCCGCGTGCCCGAGATCACCCTGGTGGACCCCTCCGGCGGGGTCGAGGACCTCGTCGCCCAGCTGCTGCGGACGCCGAGCGCCCCCGAGGTCTCCTTCGGCGACGACCCGCTGCGCATGCTCCGGGCCGCCCGGTTCGCCTCGCAGCTCGGGTTCCACCCCGCGGACGACGTCGTGCAGGCGATGGAGGAGCGTCGCGAGACCATCTCCATCGTGAGCCCCGAGCGCATCCAGGCCGAGCTCGGCAAACTGCTCGCGACCGACCGTCCGCGGGCCGGCCTCGAGCTGCTCGTCGACACCGGCATCGCCGACCTCGTCCTCCCCGAGCTGCCCGCGCTCCGGCTGGAGCCCGACGAGCACCACCACCACAAGGACGTCTACCAGCACTCGCTCACCGTGCTCGAGCAGGCGATCGGCTACGAGCACGCACGCCACCCCGGTGAGGCGCCGGACCTCGTCCTCCGCTGGGCCGCGCTCCTGCACGACATCGGCAAGCCGGCCACCAAGAAGATCGGCCCCGGCGCCGCGGTGACCTTCTACCACCACGACCTCGTGGGTGCGAAGCTCGCGAAGAAGCGCCTCACCGCGCTCCGCTACGACGGCGACACCATCAAGAGCGTCGCGCGGCTCGTCGAGCTGCACATGCGGTTCTTCGGGTACTCGGAGGGCGTGTGGGCGGACTCGGCGGTGCGGCGCTACGTGCGCGACGCCGGCCCGCTGCTCGAACGGCTCCACATGCTCGTCCGGGCCGACGTCACGACCCGCAACCGCCGCAAGGCCGACCGGCTCGGTTTCGCCTACGACGACCTGGAGCACCGCATCGTCGAGCTCCAGGAGCAGGAGGAGCTGGAATCGGTCCGCCCGGACCTCGACGGCAACCGCATCCAGGAGGTGCTCGGCATCGCGCCCGGTCGCGAGGTCGGCGAGGCCTACCGCTGGCTGCTGGAGCTGCGCCTCGACGAGGGCCCGCTCGGCGAGGAGGAGGCCACGCGTCGGCTCCTCGAGTGGTGGTCCTCACGCTGACCTCGTCACAGCCCGTCCCTGGCACTTCGCGGGCCTTCAGACTGAACTGCTAGCCTCCCTGAGGTCCCCGGAACGAAGGATGCTCATGCACAAGCGACACGCCGCCCTTGCGATCGCGGGCGCTTCGGCCCTGCTGTTGAGCGGGTGTGCCGCCGGGTCGACGGAACGCACGACCGTGACGGTCCGGGTCTGGGACTCGGCCGTCGCCGACGCCTACGAGACCTCCTTCGCCGCGTTCGAGCGCGAGAACCCCGACATCCGCGTCCGGGTGGACGTCGTGGAGTGGGCCGACTACTGGACGAAGCTCCGCACCGACGTCGCGGCCGACACCGCACCGGACGTCTTCTGGCTGAACAACACCTACCTCGCCGGATACGCCGACAGCGGCAGCCTCCTCGACGTCGGGCAGACCCTCGGCGACGACGCCTCGAAGGCCTGGGCGCCGAGCGTCGTCGATCAGTTCACCCGCGACGACAAGCTCTGGGCGGTGCCACAGCTGTCGGACGCCGGGATCGCGGTCTACTACAACGCCGACCTGCTCGACGCGGCCGGCGTGAAGCCCGAGGAGCTCACGAAGGCGACCTGGTCGCCCGACACGGCGAAGGACACGTTCCTGCCCTTGGCCAAGAAGTTGACGAAGGACGCGGCCGGTGTCTCGGCCGACCAGCCTGGCTTCAACCCGGCGGCTCCGGCCACCTACGGCACCGGCCTCGGCTACGACCTGCAGGCGGTGCTGCTGCCCTTCATCGGTTCGAACGGCGGCACGTACCAGGACGGCGACGATTTCGCCTTCAACGACCCGAAGACGAGTGAGTCCATCAGCTACCTCGTGAACGCGATCAACGGTGCCAAGGTCGCCCCGCCGGCCGCGTCGACGAACGCCGACGGCGATTTCGCGCGCGACGCCTTCATCCAGGGCAAGGTCGCGATGTTCCAGTCGGGGCTCTACAGCCTGAAGGCCGTCCACGACGGTGCCGACTTCCGCTGGGGCGTGGCCGAGCTCCCGTCCGGTCCCGCCGGTCGGGTGAGCGTGACGAACGGCATCGCGGCAGCGGGCAACGCGGCGACGGAACACCGCGACCAGGTGAAGAAGGTGCTCGCCTGGCTCGGCAGCACCGAGGGCAACGCGCCCGTCGGTTCGTCCGGCGCGGCCGTCCCCGCGGTGACCGCCGCCCAGAAGCAGTACTTCTCGTACTGGAAGGGTGAGGACGTCGACGTGCAGCCCTTCTTCGACGTGATCGACGACCACGCGAAGACGATCGCACCTCCGACGGGCGCCAGCTACGCCAAGGGCCTCGCGGCGTACGACCCGATCTTCAAGGAGATCTTCGCGGGCACGACGCCCGTGGCCGACGGACTCAAGAAGGCGCAGGAGGCGGCCAACGCCGCCATGAACGACTGAGCCTGCGTCCCGCAGGCGCGTGACGCCGCCCGCATCGCGGAGTGGTCACCGCGCTCGGGGCCTCACGCCGTTCCGGCGACCGGGTCGTCGTGCTGCGCGGCTCGGGCGTCTCCGGCGAGCCGCTCACTGACGCGCCCGTAGCCGGAGCCGATGTGGCGTTCGACGGTCTCGTCGATCTCGGCCGCCCGTCGTTCGAGGAGCAGGTCGAGGAGTTCGGTGTGCTCCTGCACGATGATGCTGTGGTAGTCGTCGACCTTGACGCGTCGCGTGAGGAGGAAGAGCGCGACCTGCCATTTGATGGCCTGCCAGGCGGTGTAGAGACGCGAATGGTCGGCGAGCAGGAACACCTGATCATGGAAGTCGATGTCGAGGCGGACGAGTTTGGCCTTCTGATCCGTCTCCACGGCGACGCGCATCTCTTCGATGATGGCGCGCATGGCGCTCACCTCGTCTTCGCCGGCTCGCTCGATCGCGCGTGACCAGGCGAGTCGTTCGAGCGCGGTCCGCAGTGTGGACAGCTCGAGGAAGTCCTGCGGTGACAGCGTGACGACGGACGCGCCCTTGTAGGGCAGCGACACGACGAGACCCTCCTGCTCGAGGTGGAGCAGCGCTTCTCGGACCGGCGCGCGACTGACACCGAGCGTGGTCGAGAGGTTCACCTCGCTGAGACGCTCCCCTTGGACGAGACGACCCTCCAGGATCGCCTCCCGGAGCTCGTTGACCGCGGCCCCTGTCAACCCGGTTCGTTCGAGAGTTTCCATGCCCGAATCCTAGCTCAAGCCATTCCTTGTTGTCGATTGTCGACAGTGTGCAGTCTGTGATATTGTCCACCAACAGCACATGAACGTTCCGTCGGCGGCTCGCTTCCTCAGGAGGTCCGGCACAACCCTGACAGGAGTACTCAGTGAAGAAGACACTGCGAGGCGCGCTGCTCGGAGCAGCGCTCGCGGTCGCCCTGACCGCGTGCAGCGCTGGCGGTGCGGGCGGCGGGAGTACGTCCGCCGCAGGCGGCGACCCCAAGTACGGCGGCACGATCACGACCGCGGCCGCATCCGATCCGGAGACCTTCGACCCGGCCGTCTGCACGGGCGCGACGTGCTGGAACATGATGCGGATGATGTTCGACCGCCTCTACGACTACGACCGCGACACCAGCGAGCTGAAGCTCCAGGCGGCCGAGTCCTTCCCGGAGGTGAGCGACGACGGCCTCACCTACACGATGAAGCTCAAGCAGGGGCTCACCTTCAGCAACGGTGACCCGCTCACCGCGAAGGACGTCGCCTACTCCTACGCCCGCGTCCTCGACCCCGCCACGAAGGCGGGCCTCGCGGAGTTCTGGCGCGGCATCGCCGGTGCCGAGGAGTACGCCGCCAACCCGACCGGACTGCCGAGCGGCATCGAGGTCGTCGACGACCAGACCCTGAAGATCACGCTGGCGACGCCGAACTCCTCGTTCAAGTACATCCTCGCCATGCCCGCCGGCTCGATCATCCCCGAGGGCAGCGGCGGGACCGTCGCGACCGAGCCCGTCGGCTCCGGGCCGTTCACGCTCGACACCTTCAGCGCGGGCAAGGAGATCACGCTCGACCGCAACCCGGACTACTGGGACTCGCCGCGTCCCTACGCCGACCACATCCGCATGATCCTCGGCGTCGACCCCGACAACCAGGTCCTCATGCTCCAGAAGGGCGACATCGACCTGATGGGCAGCCCGATCCCGCCCGCGAAGTTCATCCAGGTGACCTCGGACCCGAAGCTCAAGGACCAGCTCGTCGAGATCGAGAAGCCGAGCACCTACTACCTCACGATGAACGTCAACACGCCTCCCTTCGACAACCCGAAGGTCCGTGAAGCGGTCTCCCTCGCCTTCGACCGGAAGGCGCTGCTCAAGCTCGTCAACGGGCAGGGCACCGCGGCGACCGAGTTCATCCCGCCGAAGGTCCTCGGCTACACGGGTGACGAGATGACCCACGAGCAGGACGTCGCGAAGGCCAAGAAGCTGCTCGCGGAGGCGGGCTTCGCCGACGGCATCTCGACCGACATGTACGCCTGGAACGTCCCGCCCTTCTCGGCCCTCGCGCCGCAGATGCAGCAGGACCTCAAGGCCATCGGGATCGACGTGAACCTGCAGACGCTCGCCCCGAACACCTTCAGCGAATTGGCCGGAGCCGGCAAGGCCCCGCTCGCCCTGACCTTCTGGGTGGCCGACTACCCGGAGGGCTCGGACTTCCTGCAGGCACTCATGTCGTGTGCGTCGGCGGTCCCGCAGGGCCACAACTACGCGTACTACTGCAACCCGGAGATGGACGAGCTGGTCGCCCAGGCGCTCGCCGAGACCGATCCGGACGCGGCGACCGCGAAGTACGAGGAGGCGTCGAAGCTCATGCTCGCCGACAACCCGATCGTGCCGCTGTACTTCGGCACCAAGACCGAGCTCCACAGCACCGGCATCGAGGGGTACTTCCCGCAGCCGATCTGGGGTTGGGACATGGCTGAGTACTGGAAGTCGGACGGCACCGCCAAGCGGTAGTCACCGGTCCAGCAGCACCTGGCGCACCGGCGCGCCGACCGCATCACCGCACCACGGAACCACGGCACCCGAACCGCGGGTGGTCCCTCGACGGACCACCCGCGGCGCCCCCACCGAAAGGACGCGACATGAGTGCGCTGCTCGACGTCTCCAACCTCGTGGTCGACTTCCCGACCTCGTCGGGAGACCCGTTCCACGCCGTCGACGGCGTCTCGTTCCAGGTCTCGGCCGGTGAGCGGGTCGGCATCGTGGGGGAGTCGGGTTCCGGCAAGTCCCTGACCTCGCAGGCCGTCATGCGGCTCGTGTCGGACCCGGGGGTCATCGCCGGTGGCTCGGTCCGGTTCGGCGGCGAGGACGTGCTCGGGTACTCGGATCGGGCGCTGCAGCAGTGGCGCGGCTCGCAGGTCGCCATGGTCTTCCAGGACCCCATGTCGAGCCTCAACCCGCTCATGCGGGTCGGTCGTCAGATCACCGAGTCGCTCGAGACGCACCTCGGTATGGGACGGGTCGCCGCCCGGGCACGTGCCGTCGACCTGTTGCGCCGCGTGGGCATCCCGGACGCCGAGGCCCGCATGAACGACTTCCCCGGCGCGTTCTCGGGCGGCATGCGGCAGCGCGTCTGCATCGCCATCGCCACGGCCTGTTCGCCGAAGCTGCTCATCGCCGACGAGCCGACCACCGCGCTCGACGTGACCGTGCAGGCCCAGGTGCTCGACCTGCTCGACGACATGGTCTCGGAGCAGGACACGGGCGTCATCCTCATCAGCCACGACCTCGGCGTGATCTCGAGCTTCTGCGATCGCATCCTCGTGATGTACGCGGGCCGCATCGTCGAGGAGGGCACGGCCGAGCAGATCGTCGGCGACCCGCAGCACCCGTACACCCACGCACTCCTCGGCTCCATCCTCAAGCTCTCGGAGCCGATCCCGCCACGCCTCCGCACGATCTCCGGCGCCCCGCCCACCGCCGGCCGCCGCCCGCGAGGCTGCTCGTTCGCGCCGCGCTGCCCGGCCGCGATCGACACGTGCCTTACGAATGACCCGGCGCTCGTCCAAGCGCCACTCGGCGGAACCGGACAGCGGGTCGCGTGCGGGGTCGTCGCCCCCGAGGCGTTCGCCGTCGAGCAGGAGTCGGCCGCATGAGCCGGCTGGACGGTTCGGACCTCGTCAACGGTCCGAGCAGCCGGTCGCGGACCGGTGAGGCGCTGCTCGAGGTGCAGGACCTCGAGGTCACCTTCCGACGCTCCGGTGGCATCGGTCGCCGTGCCGCGCGCGTCCCCGCCGTGCAGGGTGTCAGCTTCCGGCTGCGAGCGGGCGAGACCCTCGGCATCGCGGGGGAGTCGGGCTCCGGAAAGAGCACCATCGCCAGGACGCTCATGGGCATCAACCAGGCGTCCGCCGGCAGCATGCGCCTGAACGGTGAGAACGTCGGAGCGCTGCGCGGACGTCGGCTCGCCGAGTACCGGCGCACGATGCAGATGATCTTCCAGGACCCGTACGACTCGCTCGACCCGCGGATGAAGGTGGGGGAGACGCTGCTCGAGGCGATCTCGCTCCGGACCACGAAGGCGACCGATCCCAGACGGGCGGTCGAGGGCATCCTCGACCAGGTCGGTCTCTCCCGGAGCTTCGTCGAGCGGCGTCCACGCGAGCTGTCGGGCGGTCAGCGCCAGCGCGTGTCGATCGCGC
Source organism: Plantibacter sp. Leaf1 (assembly GCF_001421315.1). NCBI lineage: Bacteria > Bacillati > Actinomycetota > Actinomycetes > Micrococcales > Microbacteriaceae > Plantibacter > Plantibacter sp. Leaf1. The sequence goes on from NZ_LMJX01000002.1 coordinate 2,391,232, forward strand.
GGGCACTCTGCGTCGACCCACGCCTCATCCTCTGCGACGAGGCGGTCTCCGCCCTCGACGTCTCCGTCCGGGCCCAGGTGCTCAACCTGCTGAAGGACCTGCAGGAGGACCTCGGCCTCGCGTACCTGTTCATCTCCCACGACCTGTCGACCCTGCGCTTCATGGCGGACCACGTCGGGATCATGTACCTCGGTCGCCTCGTCGAGATCGGGACGCGCGACGAGATCTTCGACAACCCGCAGCACCCGTACACCAAGGCGCTGCTGTCGGCCGTGCCGGAGCCGATCGTCCGCGACCGCTCGACGCGCCTCCCGCGGGTCCGCCTGACCGGCGAACCGCCGAGCGCCGCGAACCCGCCGAGCGGCTGCAGCTTCCACCCGCGGTGTCCGATGGCCCAGGAGGTCTGTCGCACGGTCGCCCCGCCGCTGCGGACGACGAGCTCGGGCCAGGACGCTGCCTGTCACTTCGCAGATCCGGTGCTGGTGCCGGAACCCGTCCGGATCGGAGCCGAGGCATGAGCGAAGCACTCCCTCCCGTGATCGGCCAGGGCGTCGACCTGGCGGCCACCGACGACGACCGGCCCATGCGCGCCCGCGAGGTGCTGCGCAGTCTCCGACGCGACCCCGCGGCCCTCGTGTCGCTCGTCGTGCTCCTGCTCATCGCCCTGATCGCCGTGCTCGCGCCGCTCATCACCCCGCACGACCCGCTCCAGACCTACAACGACATCGGGCTCGGGCCCCAGGGGCAGCCCCTCCCGCCCGGCACGCCCGGCTTCCTGCTCGGCACCGACGCCCTCGGCCGCGACGTCCTCTCACGACTCATCTCCGGGACGCAGGTCTCGCTCGTCATCGGCATCGTCGCCAACGGGCTTGCGACGATCGTCGGAGTGACGGTCGGTGTCATCGCGGGCTACTTCGGCGGCATCGTCGAGGCCGTCCTCATGCGGATCACCGACGTCGTCATCTCGTTCCCGATCCTGCTCCTCTGCACCGCGCTCATCGCGGTCACCACCCGGAGCACCACGAACGTCATCATCGTCATCGCCCTCATCTACTGGACGACGCTCGCCCGCATCATCCGCGGCATGGTCATCTCGCTGAAGCACCGCGAGTTCGTCGTCGCGACCCGCACGCTCGGCGTCAGTCACCTCCGGATCATGTGGAAGCACATCATCCCCCACCTGCTGCCGGCGATCATCGTGTACGCCACCCTCGGCGTCGCGTCCTCGATCCTCATCGAGAGCGCGCTGTCCTTCCTCGGTATCGGTGTCCCGATCCCGCAGGCCTCGTGGGGCCAGATGATCTCGGACGGCAGCACCTACTTCCAGATCGCACCCTGGATGCTCTTCATCCCCGGCATCTGCCTCATCGTCACGGTGATGGCGTTCAACCTGGTCGGCGACTGGCTGTCCGAGATGCTCGACTCCGCAGCACCGATGGCGAGGTAGACCGTGTTCTGGTGGCTTGCACGACGACTCGGCCAGATGGCCCTCGTCCTCTTCGGGGTGGTCAGCCTCGCGTTCCTCCTCGTCTACGCCGTGCCCGCGGACCCCGCGGCCACGCTCGCCGGGCCGAACGCGAGCGCCGAGACGATCGCGTCCATCCGCGCACAGCTCGGCCTCGACGCCCCACTGTGGGAGCAGTACCTGGGATTCATCGGGCGGCTCCTGAGCGGCGACCTCGGCACCTCCTACGTCCTGCGGGAGACGAGCGTGTTCGAGCGGATCGTCTCCGCCCTGCCGACGACGGTGCTCGTGGCGATCGGCGGGCTCATCTGGCAGATCATCCTCGGCGTCCCGGCCGGCATCTACGCCGCCTACCGTCGCGGTGGTTGGGTCGACCGCACGGTGACCTTCGTCTCGCTCATCGGGCTCTCGGCACCGTCCTTCTGGCTCGGCCTGCTCCTCATCTACTACTTCGCCTTCAGCTGGGGACTGTTCCCGCTCAACGGGCTCGGCGATCCGATCATCTGGTACCTCGTGCTCCCGACCTTCACCCTCGGCTCGGGCGGCGGCGCCTGGTACGCCCGCATGACGCGCACCAACATGATCGAGACCCTCGACTCGCCGTTCGTCCGTATGGCCAGGGCGAAGGGCATGCCGGAGCGCACCATCCTCTGGCGCCACTGCTTCCGACACGTCGCCATCCCGCTCGTCACGATGATCGGGCTCGACTTCGGCTACTTCCTCGGCGGCGTCGTCATCGTCGAGACCGTCTTCGGGCTGAACGGCATCGGCCGGCTGGCCTTCGACGCGATCTCGAACCTCGACACCCCGATGATCGTCGGCACGGTGCTCTTCTCGGCCCTCTTCATCGTGGTCGTCAACTTCATCGTCGACCTCCTCTACTCCGTCATCGACCCACGCGTCCGCCTGCAGCGCGCGTGACCTGAACCTCCGACCGATCCCACCACCGTCCGCGCATCGCACGATGCCGGCACCCGCAGAAGGAGAACCACCATGTCCGATCGCAAGCTCCGAGTCGCCGTCGTCGGTGCCGGCCGCTGGGCCGTCCGCTCCCACATCCCCGGCTGGCAGCGCGACCCGCGCGTCGAGGTCGTCGCGCTGGCCGAGATCGACGAGGAGGCGCTCGCCTCGGCGGCCGCGGAGTTCGGCATCGAGCGCGCCGTCACCGACTACCGCGAACTGATCGACGACCCCGATATCGACGTCATCGACGTCGCGACCGGTAACGCCATGCACTTCGAGATCTCGATGGCGGCCATCGCCGCGGGCAAGCACGTGCTCTGCGAGAAGCCCGTCAACAGCGACTACACCGAGACCCGGCGCGCCGCGGCGCTCGCCGCCGAACGGGGCGTGAAGACGAAGCTCGGCTTCACCTTCCGCTTCGCCCCGGCGATCCAGTACGCGAAGCACCTCATCGACCAGGGCTTCATCGGCGAGCCGTACATCTTCAACGGCTATGAGCAGAACAGCCAGTGGATCGACCCGAAGACGCCGCTGCGCCAGGTGGACCCGGACGCCGACCCCGACGTCATCGCCGTGTCCTCCATCGAGGGCTACGGTGCACCGATCATCGACATCATGCACTGGTGGCTCGACGCCCCGATGACGAGTGTCGTCGGCACCATGCGCAACTTCGTCCCCGAGCGGATGGTGCGCGACACGGGCGCCATGCAGCGCATGAACATCGACGACGGCGACATGTGGATCGCCGAGTTCGAGCAGGGTCGTCTCGCATCGATCCAGTCGTCCTACGTCACCGTCGGCAACTTCCCCGGCATCGAGGCCCGCATCTACGGCTCGGAGGGTGCGATCATCGTCCGCCTGGTCGAGGAGGCCGGGATCTGCCAGACGATCAAGGTCGCGAAGAAGGACCAGGTCGAGTTCGAGGAGCTCGAGATCCCGCAGGAGTTCTTCCCCGAGGGCGGGGCGTCCACGGAGCCGTGGCCGTTCCTCTTCTACTCGAACCTCTGCAAGGACTTCGCCACCGAGATCCTGTCCGGCGAGGACTTCAACCAGGGCAACTTCGACCAGGGCGCGCTCGTCCAGGAGACGATCAACGCGTTCGAGCTGTCGTTCCGCACCCGCGCATGGTGCGACTTCCCGCTCGCGCTCGCCCCGTCGGACGCGGACGACACCGAGGCGGTCCGCGCGTGACGAGCGCCGACACGGTCGCGCCGCTCGCCGCGGTCGACGCTGCGGCTCATGCGTGGGGCGAGCTCGCGGACGACCAGGCCGCCGCGACCATGCTCACGACGGTCCTCGCCGCGGTGGACGTGCCGGGCGTCAGCTATGCCGACGCCCGCCTGATCGAAGCCGAGGAGGTCCGCCTGTACTCGACGCTGGAGTCCGGCCTCGACGAGCGGATCGAGCACAACCTCGGCGTCGGTGTGCGCGTGCTCTTCAACGGCAGCTGGGGGTTCGCCTCCGTGCCGATCGACGACGACGACGACCTGACGCTCGCCGCCCATCGTGCCCTCGCCAACGCGCGGAACGCCGACCGGGTCTCGGACGCCCACCGCACCGAGCTGCCGCCGATGCCACCGGTGAGCGGCCGGTACGCGACCGACGTCGTCCTCGACCCGTTCGCGGTCTCGGCGTCGACGCGCCAGGCCCTGCTCGGCGACATCCTGAGCGCCGCCAGCGCCCCCGTCGAGGTCGTCATGGCGCAGGCCGGTCTGAACGCGAAACGGCAGCACCGGCACTTCGCCAACACCGAGGGCTCGATGCAGCACCAGCACCTCATCGAGAGCGGCGCGATGGCGCTCGTGAACGCGGTCGGCAACGGCACGATGCAACGTCGCTCCTTCCCCAACTCGTTCCACGGCAACACCGCGCAGGCGGGCTGGGAGTACGTCGAGGGGCTCCGGATGGTCGAGGAGGCCGACCGCATCGGTCGGGAGGCCGTCGAGTTGTTGACCGCCCCGCTCGCGCCGCAGGGCACGGCCGACGTCATCATCGGCCCCGCCCAGATGGCGCTGCAGATCCACGAGTCCACGGGTCACGCGCTCGAGCTCGACCGGATCCTCGGCGACGAGGCGAACTACGCGGGCACCTCCTTCATCGGACCGGACGCGGTCGGCTCGCTCCGCTACGGCTCCGAGGCGGTGAACATCACCTCGGACCCGACGGTGCCCGGCACCCGAGGTTCCTTCGCGTTCGACGACGAGGGCGTCCCGGCGTCCCGTCAGCCGCTCATCTCCGAGGGCATCATCCGCAACTTCCTCTCCACGAGGGACTCGGCCGCCCGGATCGGGGTGCCGTCGATCGGCGCAGCCCGCTCGGACGGCTGGGGCTACACCCCCGTGTGCTTCGCGACGAACGTGTTCCTCGAACCCGGCAGTGGGTCGACCGAGGAACTGCAGGAGCGCCTCGGCGACGGGTACTACATCGACGACAACCGCAGCTGGTCCATCGACGAACGGCGCCACAACTTCCAGTTCGGCACCGAGGTCGCGTACGAGGTGAAGCACGGTCGGCGGGGTCGCCTGCTGCGTGGCTTCTCCTACGGCGGCACGACGCCCGAGTTCTGGCAGTCCGTCGAGGCGGTCGCCGGGCCGGAGGAGTTCAAGGCCTTCGGCATGCCCTGCGGCAAGGGCGAACCCAAGCAATGGGGCTTCCTCGGGCACGGCGCGTCGCCGACGCTCGTGCGGAACCTCCGGATCGGAGTGGACCGATGAGCGACACCGACAGCACGACCACCACCGCGTTCAGGCCCGTCGTGGGCGGCGAGCGAGCCGCGGAGGCGCTCGAGGCCGCCCTGCGCGACGCCCCGGCCGACCGCATCGAAGCCTTCCTCACCGGTCGGCGCGGGGACTTCACCCGCTTCGCCGGCCGCCGGGTGCACCAGAGCCAGGCCATCGACGAGGTGCAGATCATGGTCCGCGCCGAGGTGGACGGGCGGGCGTCACTCGCTGCCGCCAGCTCCATCGCCGGGCTCGGGCGGGCGGTCGCGAACGCGAGTGCCGCCGCGCGCGAGCAGGCCGAGCGAGGACTCCCCGCCGCTGCTCCTCGAGCCGATCCCGGTCCGGTCGACGAGCCGGAGGTGTCCGGCCGCACCGCGTCCGGCGCCCTGCTCTGGGGTGAGGACACGGCGGCTTGGGACGTCGGCGAACACGTCGCCCTCGCTGACCGCGCGATGTCTGAGGCCGACCGGGCCGGTGGCGTTGCTGCGGGCATGTTCGGCCGCGCGGTCACCGAGGTCGCCTTCCACGACCGCGAGCGCGGCACCTCCCGGTACGCCGCGGCGACCGAGGCGCAGGGCTCCCTCACGGTCCGCATCGAGGACGGTTCGTCCCACTGGAAGGACCTCTCCCGATCCTCCGACCGTCTGCTCGCGGCGGAGTCGGTCGAGCGGACGCTTGCGGAGGCGTCCGCAGCGCGGGGCCGTGCGCCACTCGCCCCGGGTGAGTACGACGTGGTGCTCGGGGCGCTCGCCGCCGGTGAGTTCCTCGACTTCTTCGGAGCGTTCGGCTTCACGGGCGGAGCCTTGGCATCCGGCTTCGGCACGGCAGCGACCCGCCCAGGCGAGCAGGCAGCCTCATCGCTCGTCTCCGTACACGACGACGCGACGGCCGACCTCGGTCTCCCGTTCCCGTTCGACTTCCAGGGCACCACGAAGCGCGACGTCCCGTTCCTCGACCAGGGGCGGGTGGCCGAGGTCGTCACCGACCGCGAGACTGCGTTCGCCCTCGGCACGGCGTCGAGCGGCAACTTCCACATCGCCCGGGAGGAGGCGCCGCATGCGATCCCGATGAACGTCATCCTCCGCGCCGCCGACACCACCGAGCTCGACCTCATCGCGGGTGTCGAGCGCGGGGTCTACCTGCAGCGCTTCTGGTACACGCGCACCGTCGACCCGGTCCGCTCGACGATCACCGGGGTCACGCGCGATGCGTGCTTCCTCATCGAGAACGGCCGGATCACGCGCCCGGTCGAGTCGCAGCGGTTCACGGTGAGCGTGCTCGAGAGTCTCGCCCGGGTCGACGGCGTCGGTTCCGTCTCCCTGAGCCAGCCGCTCATGAACGTGTTCAACGGTGCCGCCACCGCGCCGCCGCTCCGTATCCGCGGTTTCGCCCTCGGCACCGCACCGGTCCCGAAGGGAACGACGGCATGAGTCTCAGGACGAACGAGGACCGCCTGGTCACGCAGATCCTGACCGGCGAGGTCTGGCCGCCCCAGGCCGACCGACACGGTTACCGGGTCGACCCCGACGGCCACCCCTTCATCCTGCCCGGCATGGGCGGGGTGACGATGGGTGCGCACGTCGGCGAGGCGGCCACGGGCTACGCGAGCGACCACCTCGAACCCGGGCTGTCGATCCGGCATGCGGGCGGTGAGGCGAACGCCGCACTGCAGTTCCTCAGCTGCGTCGGCAACGTCGTGACGGTGCGTTCGGGTGCCGCCGTCGGAGCGGAGGGTGTGGTCATCGGTCAGCATGCCTATGTCCTCGCCGACTTCGCCGACGGCTCGCTCCGCCAGGTGACCACCGGTGACGCCGTGAGTGTGGAGGCCCGCGGTCAGGGCCTGCGCCTCCTCGACCACCCGGACGTCCGGGTGAAGAACCTCGACCCGCGGCTGCTCCCGCATCTGCCGTTCTCGACGGCGACCGACGGGACGCTCCAGGTCGGTGTCGCCATGCGCGTCCCGGCGGAGGCGGCGGGCGCAGGAGGCGGCATGCTCTCGGAGTTCGCCAACACCGACCTGATGGGCGCCTACCCCGGGCTCAGTGAGGACCTCTCGCTCGGCCTCGAGTCGCTCCGCATCGGCGACATCGTCGTCCTCGAGGACCAGGACCACTCCTACGGCCGCGGCTACCGGCCGGGTTGGATCACGATCGGCGTCATCTCCACGGGCGAGTGTCGGCTCTTCGGGCACGGTCCGGGGCCGTCGACCCTGCTGTCCGGACCGGCGTCGGCGTTCACCGTCGTCGACGATCGCGCCGCGAACCTCGGCGTCGCGCTCGCCGGGATGGGCCGCGCCACCACCACGACCACGACCACGACGGAGACGGCCGCATGAGCTCGATCATCGCCAACAACCTGCTCGGCTTCGTCGAGCACGCCGGCCTCACTCCGATGGTGTCGTACCGGATCGACCGCGACGGACACCCCTACGTGCCGATCGGAGACGGCGGCATCGTGCTCGGCGTCCACCTCGGCGACTCGGTGTTCGCCACCGACGCCGACCACGCGGCACCGGGGGTCACGCTCGTCCATCCGGACGCCGGTTCGCGCTTCGGGCTGACCTCGTTCGCCTGCATCGGCAACCGCGCGACCGTGCGTTCCGGTGCCGCGACGGGGGCGACCGGTTCGGTCGTCGGCAAACGCGGCGAGGCGGGACGGGTCATCGTGTCCTTCGACGACGAGACGATGGCGGCCCTGCTGCCCGGGGACCGGGTCGCGGTGCACGCCATGGGCCAGGGGCTGCGACGCGAGGACCTGCCCGAGGAGATCGTCCTGCTGAACATCGACCCCGCGCTCCTCGACGCCCTCCCGATGACCGTCGAGCAGGGTGTCGTGGGCTTCGACGTGGTCGGCGTGCTGCCGGGCAAGGTGGCCGGGAACGGTATCGGTCGGCCCGCACACCAGTGGGACGTGGACCTCGCCGTCGTCCCGGACTCGCCTGAACTCGCGGGGATCGACATGCGGCTCGGGGACCTGTTCGCGGTCGAGCACCTCGACGTCCGCCACAACATGGGGTACCGGCGCGACTGGATCACCGTCGGGATCATCGTGCACGGTGGCTCACCCATGCCCGGTCACGGGCCCGGCTTCGTCCCGATCGCGTGTGGACCGAGCTCGGTCCTGCGGGTTCGTGCGGTGACCGAGGGGACTGACGGCGTCCGGCCCGCGCTCACCGCCGAACGGCTCGCAGCGGTGGCCCCCTGGCCGACCGCCTGACCGGACGACATCGCGGCACGCCGCGTCACGACCAACGCACCGCCGCGCCCGCGGCAGGATGGACCATCATGCAGATCCTCATCGCCAGCCACCTCGAACCCGAGCACGTCGAGGCGATCCGTGCCTCGCACCCGGACGTGGAGGTGCTCTACGACCCCGCGCTCGTCGGTGCCCCGCAGTACGTGTCGGACCACCACGGCCCCACGCCGCAGCTCTCCGCGGCCGACCAACAGCGGTGGGAGGACATGCTCGCGCGGGCGGAGGTCGCGTTCGACTTCGACTGGCAGGATCCCGCTGCGCTGCCGGAGCGCGCTCCGAAGCTGCGGTGGATCCAGGCGACGAGCGCCGGCATCGGCGCGTTCATGCGTCGCACCGGCCTCGACCGGAGCGGCATCGTCGCGACGACGGCCGGTGGCGTCCATGCCGTGCCGCTCGCCGAGTTCGCCCTCACCGGGGCGCTCTTCGTCGTGAAGGGCCTGCCGGATCTGCAGCGTCGGCAGCGCGAGCGCCGGTTCGAGCGCTACACCACCAGGCAGCTGGCCGGCATGCGGGTCACGGTCGTCGGCGTGGGTGGCATGGGATCGAACGTGGTGCGGACCTTCGACGCGATCGGTGCCCGGGTGACCGCCGTGGGTCGGGTGGGCGGCTCCTACGAGCTGCCCGAGGGCGTCGAGCTGAGCGATGTGGACCGCCTCGAGGAGGTGCTGCCGGGCACCGAGGTGCTCGTGCTGTGCACGGCGCTCACGCCGGAGACCGAGAACCTCATCAGCGCCGAGCGGATCGCGCTCCTCCCCGAGGGGGCCGCCGTGGTCAACATCTCGCGCGGACAGGTGATCGACGAGGACGCCCTCATCGACGCCCTCCGTTCGGGCCGGTTGGGCGGTGCGGCCCTGGACGTCTTCCGCGAGGAGCCGCTGCCCGCGGACTCGCCGCTCTGGGACCTCGACAACGTGCTCATCTCGCCGCACTCGGCGTCCACGGTGGAGAGCGAGAACGCGACCCTCACGGCGCTGTTCATCGACAACCTCGCCCGATATCGCGCGGGGGAACCCCTGCTCAACCGCTTCGACGCCGAGCGGGGGTACTGACCGGCGGATCCGCAGCCGGTCGGACCGTTCGTCAGGCGACGTTCCGCAGGCCGGCGACGAGCACCTCGACGGCCGCCCGGGCTTCCGACGGCCAGTGGGGGCGGTCCGTCGATGAGCCGATGCCGTGGAGGACCACCATGACGGCACCGACGGGCACGCCGTCGCGCATGTCCCCGTCGGCGACAGCGCGGGTGAGGAGCTCGGCGACGGTGCGCTCGAGTTCGCCGCCACCGGTCCGTTGCACGTCCGGGTCGACGAAGGCCGCGAGAGCGCGGGCGAGGCCGGTGTGGGCCACGACGTGTTCCACGAACCCGCGCAGGAAGGCGACCAGGTTGTCTGCGGAGGTCCGTGCCGGGTCCTGGGCCTCGGCGCAGAGGGTCGCCACCTCGCCCTCGTAGACCGCGGCTGCCAGCGCCGCCCGGGTGGGGAAGTGCCGGTAGAGCGTGCCGACACCCACGCCCGCCCGTGCTGCGAAGTCGTCGAACCGCAGCTGCGCGTCCTGGTCGAAGGCTTCCCGGGCCGCAGCGACGATCGCGTCGCGGTTCCGACGTGCGTCGGCCCGGAGCGGGCGTGATTCCGGCATCGGGCCGCCTTCCGTTGACAAGTGGAGGTAATCTCCATATCTTGTGTACATGGAGACGATCTCCATCTTATGACTGGAGTCGACGATGCGGATCTTGATGTTCGGGCGAGGGGTGATCGCCACCGTCTACGGCCGCATGCTCGACGAGGCCGGGCACGACGTCGAGTTCTACGTGCGGCCGGGACGCGCCGAGGAGTATGGCGACGAGGTTCGGCTGGACTGGATCGACGGACGGCGGAAGCCCTTCGGGCGGCGACGGCAGGAGACGTTCCGGACGTCGTTGCGCGAGACGCTCGATGCTGCGGACGGGTTCGAGCTGATCGTGCTCAGCGTCGGCCACCATCGGCTCGCCGAAGCGGCGGCGTTCCTGGCCCCACGCATCGGCGAGGCGAGCGTGCTGGTGTTCGGCAACGTCTGGAAGGAACCACTCGACGCGGTCGCACCACTGCCCGCAGATCAGGTCGTGTTCGGTTTCCCGCAGGCGGGTGGCGGATTCGGCGAGGACGGCGTCCTCCAGGTGGCGTCGCTCCCCTCGGTCGTCGTCGGCACCGACGGCGCATCCGCTTCGATGCGGGAGGCGGCGGTCGTCGCCGCCTTGCGGGAGACGGGCCTCTCGGTCCGTCGGGAGCCGGACATGCGCGGATGGCTGTGGCTGCACTTCGTGGCCGACGCCGGCATGTTCGCCCAGGCGCTTCGGAGTGGATCGCTCGCCCGGATGATCGGCGACCGCCAGGCGTTCCGCACCGCGTTCGCGACCGCGCGTGCGCTGCTCCCACTCCTCGAGGCCAGAGGGGTCGACCTCGGACGGCATCGGAGCGCCACCCTGCCGTTCAGGTTCCCCGGCCCCATGGCGGCCGCATCGGCGTGGGTGACCAAGCTCGTCCCGATGGCCGGTCGAAGCCTCGCCGCACACACCGACCCTCGCGCCGCGGAAGCACTCGCCGTGTTGGCGGACACCCGCCTGGAGGCGCGCCGGCTCGGCGTCCCGATCCCGCGTCTCGAACCCTGAGCGTCGGCATGGCCCGATTCCCGGTCGAGGGCAGCCTCAGTCCCAGGCGTCCGAACCCGGCTGCAAGCGGGCGATGAGTTGGATCTCGACGGGCGCATCGCCGGGAAGCGCAGCGACACCGAGTGCGGCCCGGACGGGCAGGGCGGCGTCCGGGAAACGCTCGACGACGACGGCGCTCGCCGCGTCGGCGATCTCGCTCAGCCGGACGAACCCGTCGGCCACCGCGAGGTACACCGTCAGTGAGACGACCTCTCCGAGCGCTCTGCCCTCGGGTACGACGCTCGCGGCGGCCGCGAGGGCTCGCTCCGTTGCCACTCGGGTGGCTGCCAGCGCTTCGACGTCGTCCAGTTCACGGCCGATCCGCCCGGTCGCCAGGAGCGCGCCGTCGACGCGGGGGGTCATGCCGGCCGTGTGCACCAGGTCGTCGACGAGCCGGGCGACCGAGTAGGCGCCGGCCGGCCGGACCGTCGCATCGATCATGCCTCGATGCCGGCCGCGGTCGCGAGTCCGGTCAGGCAGGCGACCATCCGCTCGAGCGCCGCCGCCCACTCGGTCTCGTCGCGGGCGTAGCAGATCCGGAAGTGGCCGGTTCCGGAGGGGCCGAACTGGTACCCGGGAGACACGACGACCTGAGCCTCGCGCTGCAGGGCTCCGGCCACCTCGACGTCCGACACCCCGAAGGCGGAGACGTCGAGGAACAGATAGGCCGTCCCGTCCTGCGGCGTCATCCGCAGCCCCGGCACCCGCGACAGGCTCTCGACGGTGGTCCGCTTGATCGCCTCGAGGTCGGCGATGCGTTCCCGGAGGAAGTCGTCGTCGTCGACGAGCCACCGGGCGAGCATGCGCTGGGCGTAGGCGGGCGCGCGGAGCGAGGTCATGGCGAGCGTCTGCTCGACCGACGCGATGACGTCCTCCGGGGCGACGACGACGCCGATCCGGAACCCGCTCATGGACTCGGTCTTGGAGGGGCCGAGGAGCGTGATGGTGCGATCCGCCATGCCGGGCTCCGAGCGGAGGTGCGGGAACGGGACATCGGTGTAGAGGAGTCGGCTGTACAGCTCGTCGACGAGGACACGGAACCCGCCGGCGAGGGCGAGGTCGGCGACCCGGGAGATCATGTCCGCGGGGTACACGGCGCCGGTGGGGTTGTTGGGGTGCGAGAACATGAGCAGCTTCGGCTGCTCGGGGAGGAACCGTTCGACCGCGTCGAGGTCGAGGCTCGGTTGTCTTCCGTCCAGGATGAGCGGGATGCGCTCGACCCGCGCGCCCAGGAAGGCGAGGATGCGTTCGCAGAACAGGTAGTCCGGGTCGGCGAGGAGGACGAGGTCGCCCTCGTCGACGAGCGAGGAGAGCGTGGTGAAGAGCGCTCCCTGCGTGCCTGGCGTCAGCGCCAGGTTGCCGGGGCCCACCGGGCTGCCGAGGAAACCGCCGATCGCCGTCGCGAGGTCGGCGAGCACGCCGGGGTCGCCGCGGTAGGGGGTGTACGCCCAGGCGCCGGTCGCGACCGCCTCACGGATGGCCTCGTCCGCCCAGGCCGGTGGCGGGAAGCGGACCGTGTCGAAGTGGGTCGTGTCGAGGAGCCCGTGGCCACCGCCGTCCAGGCGGAGCGAGAGGTCGGCCTCGCGGACCGAGAGCCCAGGCGCGGCATCCCGGTAGGTGAGGTGTGTTCGCGCCACGCGGGCGCTCTGGGCGGGGCGCAGGCCTGGAGCGGCGGGCGTGTCGCCGCCGAGCTGAGCGGTGGTGGCCGCAGGCGGGTGCACAGACATACGAGCTCCTCAGAACGATGAGGTCCGCCTCATCCGGACCTGTCATCTGTAGACTGTATACTATCGACAACCGGTGATCCATGATCCGTCTCGAAGCCGACACTCGTCGGGATCGGCGGAAACGCGCAGTCGTTGCGTCGCGACAGCCGCGCGCGCACGTTTCGTGCTCGTAACGAATCTGCACCGGAAGCCTCCTGAGTTTGAGGGAGTTGTTCGGACCGTGCTGTAATCCTCTACAAGCACGTGCGAAGAACCTGCACACAGCCGTGCCGTCTCTCACACACAGAAAATGAGGTCGACATCAATGTCATCCCCACGTAGTGGATTCCGGAAGAGCGCCGTCGCGCTCGCGGGTCTCTCCATCTCCGCTCTCGCCCTCGCCGGCTGCGCCGCCGGTGGCGGCAGCGGCTCCAGCAGCGGTGCCAGCGGCACGATCGTCATCGGTACGACCGACAAGGTCACCACGCTCGACCCGGCCGGTTCCTACGACAACGGCTCGTTCGCCGTCATGAACCAGATCTACCCCTTCCTGCTGAACACGCCGTACAACAGCCCCGACGTCGAGCCCGACATCGCCGAGTCGGCCGAGTTCACCTCGCCGACCGAGTACACGGTGAAGCTCAAGGAAGGCCTCAAGTGGGCCAACGGCAACGAGCTCACCTCCTCAGACGTGAAGTTCAGCTTCGACCGCCAGCTCGCCATCGCCGACGACAACGGCCCGTCGTCGCTCCTCGGCAACCTGGAGAAGACGGACGCGCCTGACGACCTCACCGTCGTCTTCACGCTGAAGACCGAGAACGACCAGACCTTCCCGCAGGTGCTCTCGAGCCCCGTCGGCCCGATCGTCGACGAGGACGTCTTCTCGGCCACCGAGCTGACGCCGGACAACGACATCGTCAAGGGCAAGGCCTTCGCCGGTCAGTACACGATCGACAGCTACAAGTTCAACGAGCTCATCTCGTACAAGAAGTACGCGGACTACCAGGGCCTCCTCGGCGAGGCGAAGAACGACACCGTCAACGTGAAGTACTACACCGACGAGTCCAACCTGAAGCTCGACGTCAAGCAGGGCAACATCGACGTCGCGTCGCGCAGCCTCTCCGCGACCGACATCGAAGACCTGAAGAAGGACAAGAACGTCAAGGTCATCGACGGCCCCGGTGGCGAGATCCGCTACTTCGTCTTCAACTTCGACACCATGCCGTACGGTGCGACCACCGCCGACGCCGACCCCGCCAAGTCGCTCGCCGTCCGCCAGGCCGCTGCCGACCTCATCGACCGCGCCGCGATCGCCAAGGACGTCTACAAGGACACCTACACCCCGCTCTACTCCTACGTGCCCGCCGGCCTGACCGGTGCCACCGAGTCCCTCAAGGGCCTCTACGGCGACGGCGACGGCGGCCCGGACGCGGCGAAGGCCAAGGAGACGCTCGAGGCAGCCGGCGTGACCGTTCCGGTCGCGCTCAACCTCCAGTACAACGGTGACCACTACGGTTCCGGCTCCGGCGACGAGTACGCGCTCATCAAGGACCAGCTCGAGGCGGACGGTCTGTTCACCGTCAACCTGCAGCAGACCGAGTGGGTGCAGTACTCGAAGGACCGTACGACGGACGTCTACCCGGCCTACCAGCTGGGTTGGTTCCCGGACTACTCCGACGCTGACAACTATCTGTCGCCGTTCTTCGCCACGGACAACTTCCTCGCGAACCACTACGACAACCCGGCCGTCAACGACCTGATCAACCAGCAGCGCTCGACGACGGACGCCGACGCACGGACGAAGCTCATCGAGCAGATCCAGGATCTCGAGGCGGCCGACCTGTCGACCATCCCGCTGCTCCAGGGCGCTCAGGTGGCGGTCGTCGGCAAGGATGTCGAGGGCACCGTCCTCGACGCGTCGTTCAAGTTCCGCTACGCACCCATCAGCAAGGGCTGAGTAGCCTGACCAACTGATATCCGACTATGGTGAGTCGGACGTCGCGATCGGGGTGGCTCCACAGAGCCGCCCCGATCGTCTGTCCGGGCTCTACCGAGTCGGTGATCGAGGAGGATCCACTGCAATGACGGCAGCTGTCGCAACCCCACCCCCCAAGGCGGCCAGACGTTCCGGAGGTGGCGGACTCTGGCGGTACCTCGTCATCCGCTTCCTGTTGATCATCCCGACGGTGTTCATCCTGGTCACCATGGTCTTCTTCCTGATGCGCCTGACCGGTGACCCGATCACCGCGGCGCTCGGAGGCCGGCTCCCGGCCGACCAGCTCGCGGAACGCATCAGTGCCGCCGGCTACGACCGGCCGCTCTTCGTCCAGTACTTCGAGTTCCTCGGACAGATCGCGGTCGGCAACTTCGGCACGACGATCTCCGACAACCGGCCTGTCATCGAGGTCCTCCTCACCTATGGCTCCGCGACCCTCGAACTCGCGATCTACGCCCTCATCGTCGCGTTCATCGTCGGCATCCCGCTCGGCATGCTCGCCGCCGCCCGCCGCGATCGCTGGCAGGACGCCGGCCTCCGCGTCTTCGCGATCCTCAGCTACGCCACCCCCGTGTTCTTCGCCGGCCTGCTGCTCAAGCTGATCTTCTCCGTCTGGCTCGGGATCCTCCCGGTCGCCGGTCGAGCCAGCACCGGCACGGAGCTGACGCTTCAGACCATCTCCAGCCCCTCCGGCATCTACCTGGTCGACGCGATCCGGCTCGGTGACCCGACGGCGATCAGCGACGTCCTCGCGCACGCCGTGCTCCCGGCCATAGCCCTCGGCCTGCTGACGGCCGGAGTCTTCCTGCGTCTCGTCCGCACGAACGTCATCGGCACGCTCGGCTCCGGCTACGTCGACGCGGCCCGCTCGCGCGGCGTCAGCGAGTTCCGACTCGTGACGAAGCACGCCTACCGTCCGGCGCTCATCCCGATCATCACCGTCATTGGCCTGCAGATCGCGCTCCTCCTCGCGGGCGCGGTCCTCACCGAGACGACGTTCGAGTGGAAGGGCCTCGGCTTCATGCTGAGCGAGTACCTGAAGGCTCGCGACTTCGTGGCCGTCCAGGGCATCGTCGCGCTCCTCGCGGTGATCGTCGCCCTGACCAACTTCATCGTCGACATCATCGCGGCGATCATCGACCCGAGGGTGAGGTACTGAGCATGAGTGCTCCGACAGCCACCACCGCCGTGCAGACCGCGCCCGCGAAGCGTCCGCTGCGCGAACGCCTGCCCGTCGTCAAGCAGTTCCGCCAGTCGGTGGGGCTGCAGCGCGCGATGCTCGTCATCGGTCTCGTCGTCACCGGCGTCTTCGTGCTCATCGCGATCCTCGCGCCGCTCGTCGCGCCCTACCGCTTCAACCAGTTGCGCGGCGACGACGGGTCGTTCGGCACGCAGCAGGCGCCGAACGCGACGAACCTCCTGGGCACGACCGTCGGCGGGTACGACGTCCTGTCCCGCGTGCTCTGGGGTGCCCAGACCGCGCTCTTCGTCATCGTGTCCGCGATCATCCTGTCGATCTTCATCGGCGTGCTGCTCGGCCTCGTCGCCGGATACTTCGGCGGCTGGCTCGACCGCGTGCTCGTGGTCGTGTGCGACGCCGTCTACGCGTTCCCGTCGCTGCTGCTCGCGATCGTCATGTCGATCGTGATCAGCCGCGGCCAGTCGAGCCTCTGGGGTGGCATCCTCGCCGCCGCGATCTCGATCACCGTGGTGTTCATCCCGCAGTACTTCCGGGTGATCCGCTCTGAGGTGGTCCGCATCAAGAGCGAGGCGTTCGTCGAGTCGGCGAAGGTGATCGGTGCGTCCAGCTCGCGCATCATGTTCCGCCACGTGCTGCGGAACGCGACGAGGACCCTGCCCCTCATCATCACGCTGAACGCCTCCGAGGCGATCCTCACGCTCGCGGGCCTCGGCTTCCTCGGCTTCGGCATCGAGCCGACCGCGGCGGCCGAGTGGGGGTACGACCTCAACCGGTCCGTCTCCGACGTCACGAGCGGTATCTGGTGGACCGCGCTGTTCCCCGGTCTCGCGATCGTGCTCGTCGTGCTCGGCATCACGCTCGTCGGCGAGAGCCTCAACGACCTCTCCGACCCGCGTCTGCGCAGCCGTCGTCGGGTCGGCGCCTCGAGTGGCTCCGTGGCCGCGACCTCGAGCATCACCACCGCCGGTGGCACGCCGGACAGCCCCGGCGGGGCCGGGATGATGGACGCCGAGTCGCTGGGAGCCGTCAGCGACGCTGCGGCCGACAGCGATCTGGAGAACCGACGAGAGGACGAGCGCTCATGAGCCTGTCGAAGCCGACCACCGGTCCACGCGACCTCGGCACCAAGGACATCGTCAGCATCCGCGACCTCGGCGTCTCGTTCTCGACCGACGCCGGCGCGGTGAAGGCGATCAACGACATCTCGCTGTCGGTCGCACCGCGCGAGATCGTCGCGATCGTGGGCGAGTCCGGATCGGGCAAGACGGTCACGGCGAAGACCATCCTCGGTCTGCTCCCCGAGACGGCGACCGCGTCCGGCGCGGTCGTGCTGCGTTCGCGCGACGGCTCGACGGAGCAGGACGTCGTCACGGCGTCGGCCGAGCAGCTGCGGTCGATCCGCGGCAGCGACGCGGCGATGGTGTTCCAGGAGCCGTCGACGGCCCTCAACCCCGTCTACAAGGTGGGGTGGCAGATCGCCGAAGGTCTCCGCGCGCACGGGTCGTACACGAAAGCCGAGGCGCGGGCGAAGGCCATCGACATCCTGCGCCGCGTCGGCATCCCGGAGCCCGAGGAGCGGGTCGACTACTTCCCGCACCAGTTCTCCGGCGGGCAGAAGCAGCGCATCGTCATCGCGATGGCGCTCGTGCTCGACCCGGGCCTCATCGTCGCCGACGAGCCGACGACGGCACTCGACGTGACCGTGCAGGCGGAGATCCTCGACCTGCTGCGTCGGTGCCGCGACGAGTTCGGGACGGCCATCGTCCTCATCACGCACAACATGGGCGTCGTCGCCGACCTCGCCGACCGCGTCGTGGTCATGTACCAGGGCGACATCGTCGAGGAGGCTCCCGTGCAGGAGCTGTTCTCCTCGCCGAAGGCCGAGTACACGAAGAAGCTGCTGTCCTCGGTGCCGCACGTCGGCCGCGGCAAGAGCTCAGCGCCGGCGGAGGTCGAGCGCGGCAAGCAGCTGCAGCTCGGCGAGCCGGTCGTCGTCGCGAAGGGGCTCGAGATCGAGTACCCCGGGCGCTTCGGTCGGGCCGGTTTCCGCGCGGTGAAGGGTGTGGACTTCACGATCCACGCCGGTGAGGTCCTCGGGCTCGTGGGCGAGTCGGGGTCCGGCAAGACCACCATCGGCCGCGCGATCGCCGGGCTCACGAAGGTCACCGGCGGCTCGCTGTCGGTGCTCGGTGTGGAGATGAACCGGGTGAAGGAGCGCGAGTTCGCGCCGAAGCGGCGCGAGATCGGGTTCGTGTTCCAGGACCCGGCCACGAGCTTCAACCCGCTGCTCACGATCGCGGAATGCGTCGCCGAGCCGCTCATCGTGCACGGTCGCTTCGGCGACGCACGTGCGGCCCGGCGTCGGGTGGACGAGCTGCTCGAAGCGGTCCAGCTGCCGAAGGCGTTCGGCGACCGCTTTCCGCACGAACTCTCCGGCGGACAGCGTCAGCGCGCATCCCTCGCGCGGGCGCTCGCGCTCGAGCCGGCCCTGCTCGTGGCGGACGAGCCGACCTCGGCGCTCGACGTGTCGGTGCAGGCGCGCGTGCTGGAGCTCTTCGCCGAGTTGCAGCGCGAGTTCGGCTTCGCGTCGTTGTTCATCAGCCACGACCTCGCGGTGGTCGACATCCTCGCCGACCGCATCGTCGTGCTGTACCGCGGCGACATCGTGGAGGAGGGGCCCGGCTCGGCGGTGCTCGGTGCGCCGAGCGACGTCTACACGCGTCGCCTGCTCGCGTCGCTCCCGGTGCCGGATCCGGCCGAGCAGGCCGTCCGTCGCGAGGAGCTCCGCCGCCTCCGCGCCTGACGTCCGCTTGGTCCCTGAGCTTGTCGAAGTGCCCACCCTGGTCACTGAGCCTGTCGAAGTGCGCCCTTCGACAAGCTCAGGGACCAGGGCGGCTCAGGAAACGGGCGGGCTCAGGGACAGATGCCTCAGAAACCGCCGACTCAGCCGAGCTTGACGGCGGTCCCGTAGGCGACGACCTCCTGGTAGTTCTGGCCCACCTCGGCCGCGTCGAAGCGCATCGCGAGCACGGCGTCGGCGCCGAGGGCGGTGGCCGCTTCGATGAGGCGCTGCTTCGCCTCCTCGCGGCTCTCCGCGAGCTGCCTGGTGAGCCCGGACAGCTCGCCGCCCAGGAGCGCCTTGAAGTTGGCGCCGATCTGCACGCCGGCGTTGCGAGCGCGGACCGTCAGCCCGGTCACCTCGCCCAGCACCTCGGTGACCTGTCGGCCGGGGACATCGTTCATCGTCGAAATCAGCATGGTCGCAGTCTGGCACCGGCCCGCCGACCCCCATAGGGGGGATGTCCCGCCCTTCCGCGTCGGTCGTGGTCGGCGGGTGACGGCAGACTGGGGTGGTGCACATCGTCCTCCAGCAGCTCGACGGCGCCCGCGTGCGCGTCGTGCACCTCGAGGACCGCCCGGCGTCGCCCGGCGAGGCAGCTCCCACGCCCGAGACCACCATCACGCGCGCCGAACTCCCCGCGCTCGTCCGCCGCCTCGAGGCCACCCAGAACCCGCCGCGTTGGGTCTGGGACGACACCTCGCTCTGGTACCCGGCGCTCCTCGCCGCGGGGGTCCGCGTCTCGCGCTGCGTCGACCTCCGGCTCTGTCACAACATCCTCCGCAATGCCGCGTTCACCGCCGACTCAGACCTCGCCACGGCACCGCCCGGCCCCTGGGACGAGGTCCTCGACCCACGGGTCGCCCAGCGCGCGGAGGCGGTCGGTACGCTCTTCGACCTCGACCTCCCTGGTGGTGAACGCGACGCCGTCGCCGAGTTCGCCCTGCAGCGTGCCGCGGTCGACGGCGCGACGCCGCAGGGGCGCTCGCAGCTCGGACTCCTGCTGGCCGCCGAGTCCGCCGGCGCGCTGATCGCCTCCGAGATGACGTTCGCCGGCCTGCCGTGGAACGCCGAGGCCCACGACCGCATCCTCGCCGACGCACTCGGGCCGAAGGTGCCGCCTGGTGTCCGTCCTGCCAAGCTGGTCGAGGTCCTCGAAGAGGTCAAAGCCGCCCTCGGGGTGCAGGAGCTCAGCCCCGAGTCGCCCGGCGAACTCCTCAAGGCCCTCCAACGCGCCGGCATCCAGGCCACCTCCACCCGCCAGTGGGAGCTGCAGGAGATCGAGCACCCCGTCATCGAGCCGCTGCTCCGCTACAAGAAGCTGTCGCGACTCCTCACGGCGAACGGTTGGACCTGGGTCGAGACCTGGGTGAAGGACGGCCGGTTCCGCCCCACCTACGTGCCCGGTGGGGTCGTCACCGGCCGGTGGGCCTCGGATGGCGGGGGAGCCCTGCAGCTCCCGCACCAGGTCCGGGGTGCGGTCCTCGCGGACGAGGGCTGGCGGTTCGTCGTCGCCGATGCCGCGCAGCTCGAACCGCGGATCCTGACCGCGATGTCCGGTGACCGCGCGATGGCCGACGCCGGCCGCGGGGTCGACCTGTACCAGGGCATGGTCGACGTCGGCGCGGTCGACACCAGGCCGCACGCCAAGATCGCCATGCTCGGAGCCATGTACGGAGCGACGACGGGGGAGAGCGGTCGCCTCCTGCCCCGGCTGACGAGGGCGTTCCCGCGGGCGATCGAGTTCGTCGAGACGGCCGCGAGGGCCGGTGAACGCGGCGAACGGGTGAGCACCCGGCTCGGCCGCACCTCACCGCTCCCCGGTGAGACCTGGCGCGAGATCCAGTCGGCCGCCTCGATGGAGGGCGCCAATGCCGCAGCGACCCAGCGCGCCCGCATGGAGGCACGCAGCTGGGGGCGCTTCACCCGCAACTTCGTCGTGCAGGGCACCGCCGCCGAGTGGGCGTTGTGTTGGATGGCCGGCCTCCGCACGCGGCTGCAGGCGCTCGCCGCAGAGATCGGGGGCGCGAATGCCGCGCTCACCGGATCGGCGCACCTCGTGTTCTTCCTCCACGACGAGATCGTCGTCCACTGCCCGGAGGGGCAGACCGAGCGCGTCGTCGCCCTCGTGCGCGAAGCAGCGGCCGAGGCCGGGCGCCTCATCTTCGGTGCGGCGCCCGTCGAGTTCCCGGTCACCACGGCCGTCGTCACCTCCTACGCCGACGCCAAGTAATCGGCGAGGGTGAGCCCGGCCGAGCTCAGCCGCCGGTGATCGCCCGGATCGCGTCGCCGATGATGAGGTACCACCCGTAGACGGCGAGGACGAGTCCGATGACCCACCACCATCCCGTCCGACGGGACAGGCGCCGCCCCTGACCGGCCACCCCACGGGGCGGACGGAGCAGAGGGAACGAGCCGATGACGGCCGCCGTGTCGGTCGGGTCCAGCCGTCGATCCCGCCAGCGCTCCCACTGGGCGATGCGCTCAGTCAGGATGTCGACGACGGACATGAGCCAGCTCCACACCTCGGGGTCGAGGGTCGAGAGGTCCTTCGGGGCGTAGAGGAAGAGGTGGTCGTCGACGATCTCGACGTCGAGCTCGGCCACGGTGTCGATGAACCGGGCCATGATGTCGGGCGTGAACAGGTACAGGGCGTCGGTCTCGTACCCGCGCGGGCAGTACAGCTCGAAGTGGCGGTCGAAGTCCCCCTCGAGCGACAGGCGTTGGTCCTTCGCGAAGGTGACGGGGAGCCGAGGGTGCCGGAGGGAGTTGTTGCCGACGGCGTCGAGCACGATGTGGGGGAGCGGCACCGGGAGCCGGAGCGCGACGTAGCCCCAGCGGTGTTCCTTGCGGTTCCGTCCCGAGCCGACGATCGTGCGCTGGTTCCCGACCGACAATGGCGACCGTCCGTCGCGCCAGAGGAGATCCCGGACCACGCTCGTCCCGCCCATCGTGAAGATCATGCCGGGCAACGCGACCGGAATGGCGGTCGGCCGGTAGTTCAGCCCATTCGCCCGCGCGAAGCGGTCGAGCCGGAATTGCCGGACCCCGCTCCGCCGCCGGATCGTGCGGACCAGGAGGAACACCATCCCGACGGGCAGGGCGAGGTAGGGCAGGAGGATCAGGGCCGAGGCGTCCCACGGTTCGGCCGGGATCGAGCCGTCCTCGAGGACGAACCACCAGGCGGACAGGAAGCCGACCGGCAGCACGAAGAGCACCACGGCCGGCCAGACCACCGAGATGAGCGGCGGACGGACGTCACCGGGGAGCCGCCTGCGGTACTCGCGGAGAGCGCCTCGGTCGATCGGTTCGGTGAGTGGCCGGGTGTCCAGCGCAGCGCTTCGCGTCACCGAGCTGGTCATCGGAGGTCGGGGTGTTCCGCCGGACGTGGGGCCGGCGGCGGCGTTGCGGGCAGCGGTGTGCTGCGGCTCGCGAGGACGGCGAGCGCGCGCCCCGACGCGTGCACGAGCGTCTCCAGCGGGCCGCGGCGACGGGTCAGCGCGACGATCCAGCCGAGCAGTAGGGCACCGGCGACGTGGAGGGCCCAGAGTTGGGGGCTCGAGATCAGCCAGGCGGTGTCCTGGTACGACCCGACGATCGCTGCGATGAGCGCGCCGACCGACGCCATGAAGACGTGCGCCGAGTAGACGGTCAGCGGCGCTGCGCCGGCCCCGGTCGCCGGCATGAGCACGCGCGTCCAGCCGCGGTTCAACACGGTCCCCAGGGCCAGGCACAGGCCGATGACGACCGCGGCGATCCCGATCGTGAAGACGAGGTCGAGCGTGGTGCCGGAGTGCGGTGAGCGGGCAACGAGCCACCAGAACGAGTCCGTCGGGCTCGTGCCGTACATCCCCTCCGTGAGGGCGTCCTCGACGGCGGTGATCGTCGTCGGGTCGGGCTCGAGGCCGCCGGTCATGCCGCGGGCGATGCCCTGGACACCACCGAGCGGGCCGAGGAGGAGGGCGGCCATCCGGTCGGCTGCGATCGCGACCCCGAGCCCGATCGCGGCGAGTAGCAGGGCGAAGCGGCGGAGCGTCCCGTCGGCTCGCGCAGCCATGAGCATCCGACCGATCGCCATCCCGACGAGGACGTAGACGATCCAGGTGAGCGCCGGGTATACGCCCGTGATGAGGAGCCCGCGGGCGAATCCTCCGGTCGCGACATCGAACCAGGACGCGCTCCCGATCTCCGGTGAGTCCACCCCGTCGAGCGGCATGCGGACCGCCTGGGAACAGATCGGCCAGACGATCGCCCAGATCCCGGCGAGGATGAGCAGGGTGTGCGGCCGCCAGGTGACGGCCGGGATCGCCAACCAGAAGGTGACGCCGTAGTAGGCGATGATCACGTAGATGCCCCCGGGGATGACGCCGAGGGTGAGGCCGAGGACGAGCAGGGTGAAGCCGCGCCCGAAGAGGTTGAGCCGCGCGGCGGCGGGGGAGCCGGCGGCGAGGTCGCGTCGGCTGGTGAGCACGATGCCGATGCCGGCGAGGACGGCGAACAGGGCGGCGGCCTTGCCCGACAGCACCTGCGTGATCGGGGTGTCGCCGCCGGTCGCGATGTCGTACGCCCAGACGTGCGTGGCCATCATGCCGATGAGGGCGAGGAAGCGGGCGAGGTCGAGCCCGACGAGTCGGTCGGCTCGGGATCGGCTGGCTGGCGTGCTCATCCGGACCAGCATCCCACGTGCGCGGCCCGCGCGACAGGCCCGCGGTGGCGGTCGCAGTCCCCGTCCGGTACACTATGAAGGTTGCCCGGGCGCGTCCGCTCTGTTCTCGGCCGGTAGCAACGATGCTTACACCCTCCTGCCACAGAAAGTCTGTGGCCGTTCGAGTCCGAAGGAGGTGGGTTAGTGACGCATCAGTACGAACTCATGGTCATCCTCGACCCCGAGATTGACGAGCGCACGGTTGCACCGAGCCTCGACAAGTTCCTCAACGTCATCCGCAACGATGGTGGAACCATCGACAAGGTCGACATCTGGGGCCGTCGTCGTCTCGCTTACGAGATCAACAAGAAGACCGAAGGCATCTACGCCGTCGTGGACTTCACTGCATCGAGCACTGCCACGCAGGAGCTCGACCGTCAGCTGAAGCTCTCCGAGGCCGTCATGCGCACCAAGGTGCTGCGTGCCGAAGAGGCCATCGCTCAGGTCGCCACCGAGACGAAGCGCAGCGAAGAGAAGGCCGCCCGCAAGGCTGCCGCCAAGCCCGCTGCCGCTGTCGCCGCGGCTCCCAAGGCAGACGCGGCTCCGGCTGCGGCTGAGACCAAGGAAGCCTAGGGCTCATGGCCGGCGAGACCGTCATCACCGTGGTGGGCAACCTGACCAGCGATCCGGAACTGCGTTTCACGCAGAACGGCCTGGCTGTCGCCAACTTCACCATCGCTTCCACGCCGCGCAACTTCGATCGTGCGGCGAACGAATGGAAGGACGGCGAAGCGCTGTTCCTGCGCGCGAGCGTCTGGCGTGAATTCGCCGAGCACGTGGCCGGATCGCTCACCAAGGGAAGCCGTGTCATCGCGACCGGGCGTCTCAAGCAGCGTTCCTACGAGACGAAGGAAGGCGAGAAGCGGACTTCGATGGAACTCGAAGTCGACGAGATCGGCCCTTCGCTCCGGTACGCGACCGCGACCATCAGCCGTGCACCCTCGGGTGGCGGCGGCGGTGGACAGCGCGGCGGCGGAGCTCCGCAGGTGCAGCAGAACGAGCCCTGGGCTCAGAGCGCACCTGCAGCTTCCGGCGGCAACGGCGGTGCAGATGCCTGGAACACTCCGGGTAGCTACAGCGACGAGACCCCCTTCTAAACAGATTCGATCGGTCCGGTTCTGCCGGCTCAGCCGATCACTCCATTACACGCAAAGGAACAACCATGGCTGGAAAGTCGAGCGGCGACCGCCGCAAGCCTGCCCGCGGTGCTAAGGGCGGCAAGAACGTCGCTCCCGCGAAGGCGATCCGCGTTGGTGTCATCGATTACAAGGATGTCGCCACGCTTCGCAAGTTCATCTCCGAGCGGGGAAAGATCCGTGCTCGTCGTATCACCGGTGTCAACGTTCAGGAGCAGCGACTCATCGCACGCGCGGTCAAGAACGCGCGCGAGATGGCGCTCCTGCCCTACGCCGGCTCTGGCCGCTAGGAGGCGCCGCACATGTCCAAAGTGATTCTGACGCACGAGGTCTCCGGCCTCGGCTCCGCTGGTGACGTCATCGACGTCAAGAACGGCTACGCTCGCAACTTCCTCGTTCCCCAGGGTTTCGCGACCCCGTGGACCCGCGGTGGCGAGAAGCAGGTCGAGCAGATCAAGTCGGCCCGCGCTGCGCGCGAGCACGCCACGATCGAAGAGGCCCAGGACCTGAAGGCTCGCCTCCAGGCCACCAAGGTCAAGCTCACGGTCAAGACGGGTGGCGAAGGCCGTCTGTTCGGTTCCGTGAAGCCTGCCGACATCGCGAAGGCCGTGGCGGAAGCCGGGCTGGGCGAGGTCGACAAGCGCAAGATCGAGATCCACACCCCGATCAAGTACGTCGGCGAGCACGAGGCCACCATCAGCCTCCGCGACGAGATCGTCGCCACGATCACCCTTCAGGTGGTCGCGGCCAAGTAGTACTGCCGTGCGGCGTCCCGACCCTCGGGTCGGGACGCCTCATGCACGTCGCGTGAAGCGCGATGGCGGTGGACCGAGAGGTCTGCCACCATCGCGCTTTTCTGTGCCCTGAACGGGGGCGGAACGCGCGTCTCGAGGCCGATCGCTACACCGTTCTCGGCCTCGGAGTCAAGCAAGTTGTACACAGGTGACCCCCGTTCTCCCCAAGGTTCGACACAGGATCGAGAGAACTTTCCACACACAGCCTGTGGAATCGGAAAGCCCTGGTCAGAGATACTTTGTCCGACAAAAATACTTCTCTGTCCACAGGGTTTCCCACAGCTTGTGCACACGACACGCGGCGTTTCCCCCGATCTCTCCACAGAGTTATCCACAGGCAGAGTTGGTTGTGGAGACGAGTGGCCCTATCGTGAGTCATCGGCGTCTCGGAACAGCCGGGCGAGCAGGCTTCGAAGCCCTCGTCCGTGGCTCGCGAGGCCCGCGCGGCGGCCCGAATGTCCGCCGCCCCTGATACACCTGAATCGTCACCACCCGCTGCACCCGAGTCCACATCGAGAAGGGATGTCCACTTGTCGATCGCTCACCTCAACCGCTCGGAAGGCGGCGGTTCGTACGACGAGCCGCGCAGCAACGAGCGGGTCCCTCCGCACGACCTGCTGGCGGAGCAGAGCGCACTCGGCGGCATGCTGCTGTCGAAGGACGCGGTCGCCGATGTGGTCGAGACGCTCCGCGGTGTGGACTTCTACATCCCCAAGCACGAGGTCATCTACGACGCGCTGCTGACGCTGTACTCGCACGGTGAGCCGACGGACGTCATCACGGTCACCGACGAACTCGTCAAGACGGGTGAGTTGTCGCGTGCCGGTGGTGCCGACTACCTGCACACGCTCACGAGCCTGGTGCCGACCGCGGCGAACGCCGGCTACTACGCCCGCATCGTCGCTGAGCGCGCACTGTTGCGTCGCCTGGTCGAGGCAGGCACCCGCATCGTGCAGATGGGCTACGCGGCCGAGGGAGAGGCCGTGGAGCTCGTGAACTCCGCGCAGGCGGAGATCTACGCCGTCTCCGGCAACCAGGAGGTCGAGGACTACGTCCCGCTGACCGACGCGGTGAGTGCAGCGATCGACGAGATCGAGGCGGCGAAGCACACCGACGGTTCGATGACGGGCGTGCCGACGGGCTTCCGCGAGCTCGACGAATTGACGAACGGTCTGCACCCGGGTCAGCTCATCATCGTCGCCGCTCGACCCGCTATCGGTAAGTCGACGCTCGCGCTCGACTTCGCCCGTGCGGCGTCGGTCCACTACAACCAGCCGTCGATCTTCTTCTCGCTCGAAATGGGTCGCAGCGAGATCGCGATGCGCCTGATGAGTGCTGAGGCGTCGGTGCCGCTGCAGCTGATGCGTAAGGGCACGGTCGACTCGCAGGACTGGACGAAGATCGCCCAGGTCCGTGGTCGCATCAACGACGCTCCGCTCTACATCGACGACAGCCCGAACATGACGCTGGTGGAGATCCGGGCGAAGTGCCGTCGGCTCAAGCAGCGTGTGGGTCTGAAGATGGTCGTCATCGACTACCTGCAGCTGCTCACGTCGGGTAAGCGTGTCGAGAGCCGTCAGCAGGAGGTCTCGGAGTTCTCGCGTGCGCTGAAGCTGATGGCGAAGGAGCTCCAGGTCCCCGTCATCGCGCTGTCGCAGCTGAACCGTGGTGCCGAGCAGCGTGCCGACAAGATGCCGGCGCTGTCCGACCTCCGTGAGTCGGGCTCGATCGAGCAGGACGCCGACATGGTCGTGCTCCTCCACCGTGAGTCCGCCTACGAGAAGGACAGCCCGCGTGCCGGCGAGGCCGACCTCATCATCGCCAAGCACCGGAACGGCCCCACCCGCACCATCACCGTCGGCTTCCACGGCCACTTCAGCCGCTTCGCCGACATGGCGCCGGGGCAGTAGGGCGAGTGTAGGGTCCAGGTGGACCTGCTCGCAGGCTCGGGAGCGATCCGAGAGCACGGCATCGTCGACCGTCCTACCCAGGACATCGACCTGTTCACCTCCGACCTCGACGCCGGCCGGTTCGACACGGCCGTCAGCTCCGTCGTCAACGGGATCCGAGACGCCGGCCACGCCGTCGACGAGCTGCGATGTTTGGAGCAGTTCGCGCGCCTGGCCCACCCCGCCAAGCGCTGCACCCGAAGCCCGCTCCCCGGAGCAGAACCGCGACCCCCGGCGCAGTCGCTAGCACCCCACCACCCTTCGTACGGGCGATCCTTACTCAGTGACTCCCGTTCGGCGACAGGCGGTCAGAACGGTCGACGGCCGTGGGCTCGTTCAAAGGCCCGGAACCAGCGTGCGCGCGCTATCGCGACAATGAGCATGAATACTCCGCCGCCGCCCGCGATGACGAAGATGCCAAGGCCCACCACCACGACGCCGGTGGAGTCACCACCTATCGCGGTCAAGAAGAAGCAGAGAGCCATCACCAGCAGAAACGACCCCAGCAGCGCCTCACTGAGCGGAGTCCTCAGGGTCATCCGATACGGCCCGGAGGGTCGATTCGTGCTCATCCACGGGAAGGGTTCCGGCGGCAGGTCGTTCCGAGGTGCTGGGAGAGGATGGTTGCTCATGAGCTCATCTAAGCAGCGCGAAGCTAACGGCTCGGTGTCGAGCTTCCGTGCGTATGCGACGATCGCTCAACAGCTCGACGCAGATATGTTCGGTGCAGTTCTGGCGAGTTATCCACAGGTCGGTGAGTGTGCTTCGGTGTGGAGGGCGAAAAGCACTGACGTGGTAAGTGCAGATCTGTCAGTCCTCGGGGTTTTTCGCCGCAGCGACGATCTCCTGCTCGTCTTTGAAGGCCAGCTTGGTCGTCATCGACTCCCCTTGTTCTTCGTCTCAAGCGAAAGTCGCGATGAGGTGCGCTGCACCGACAGCGTCTGAACCAGGTGACAAGAGCCGAGTTGAGCTGTCGTCCTCGCCGCCTCCGAACGCCGATGAAACGGTTGAATGAGAGTTCCCTCGAGTTAGCCACGCTAGGTTCGTTCGATGAACGAGCGACGTGGCGACACAGCAGGCTTGCTCCGATCTGGGCCAGAGGATGTGCTCGCCAAAGGGCAGGTGGCCGGTCGGCAAGCCACTCGACCGAGGGCTGTCCTGCTCGACTTCCACAACACGTTGGCCGTCCCACGATCGATCGACGGCTGGATCGACGAAGCGCGAGCGCTGGTGGCTCCCGGCCAAGCGCCGCCGTCCACCGAGCGGATTCGAAACGTGTGGGTGGACGCGAAGCGACTGTTCCCCACCCAGGCGTGGGATCTTGATCCCGTCGCCCACCGGCACGCCTTCGTCACAGCGCTCAGCCACGATGGATCTGTGTCGACCGACTTCGCCGAAGCGCTGTACGAGGTCATGCCGAACCAGTGGGTGTTGAACGACGGGGCCTTCGACTTCATCGCCCGAGCGTCAGGCGCCGGCGTGCGTCTGGCGATCGTCTCCAACATTTCGCTCGACATCCGTCCCGCCCTCCAGCGGTGGGGGATCGACTCCTTACTGGACGCGGTCATCCTGTCCTACGAGGTCGGCTACGTGAAGCCTGACCCGCGGATCTTCCAGCTCGCCGCCGACGCGCTCGGCGTCGACCCGACGGAGTGCCTGATGATCGGCGACTCGCAACACGACGACGTCGGCGGCGCCGTCCTCGGGATGCCCTGCCTGATCGCCCGACCCGAGCAGATGTGGCGCGCATTCGCCCTGGCGAACCCGGTCTGACCGGCGCATGAACGCGACGAATCGACATAGAGTGGTTCGTCGATGGAAGAGGTGGTCAGGGTGCAGGACTCGGGAGCGATCGAACCGGATGCGCTGATCGATGCGCTGAAGGCGTTGGCCAACCCCGTGCGGCTCGAGATCGTGCAGTGGCTCCGCGACCCGGAGGTCGCCTTCGCGGATTACGAGCCCATCGCGAATCGCGCCGAGGTCGGCGCCTGCGTCAGTCACATCCAGGCGAAGAGCGGCCTTGCGCAGTCGACGATCTCCGCCTACATGGGAACCCTCGAGCGCGCCGGCCTCGTCCACCCCACCCGGGTGGGCAAGTGGACGCACTACCGACTCGACGAAGACCGCCTGCGACGCGTGGGAGACGCCATCGGTTCCTCGTGATCATATTTACGTATCGAAGTTTGTAGATATGATGGGCGAGTGACGACGACTCCCATCTCGACCGTGCTGATCGTGCACGCGCATCCAGAATCCACCTCCTTCAGTACCGCTCAGGCGCACGAGGTCCGCCGGGCCCTCGAGGCGCAGGGCTTCCAGGTCGACCTCCTCGACCTCTATGCGCAGGCCTGGCAGCCGGTCCTGGATCGCCACGAGTTCCCGGCGTTCGACGGCCCGTTCAAGCCGCAACGCGAGCAGTGGAGCGCCGTCCGCGACGGCACCCTGCCCGACGACGTGCGCTCCGACCTCGACCGCGTCCTGGCGGCCGACCTCCTCGTACTGTCCTTCCCGCTGTGGTGGTTCTCGATGCCGGCCATCCTCAAAGGGTGGCTGGATCGCGTCTTCGTGATGGGCGGCGTCGCCGGTGGTGACGCCGGCCTCTTCGAGACCGCGCGGCTCGCGGGGCGGCGGGCGGTGGTGCTCGCGACGACCGGTGGTCCGGCAGCGGCTTTCACGCCCGACGGCGCCTTCGGTGGCATCGACGAGTTCCTGTTCCACATCCATCGCGGCGTGTTCGAGTTCGTCGGGTACGACGCCCTCGCGCCCGTCATCACCTACGGACCGGCGCACCTCGACGACGCCGCTCGGGCCGATGCCCTCCGTGCTGCGGCGGATGCCTTCCGTGACATCGAACATCGGCCGAGCGCCGCCACCTCGCGGGCTCGGGGGAGCCTGGCCGGCTGACGGTCGCTGCCCGCGGTTCGCCCTGAGCGGGGCGCCGCCTCGGCGTGTGTCATCTCCATGCTGACTCGAGGTTCGCCCCGTCGATCGGCCCCGACGACGACCATCTGCTCCACCCGGGAGGGTTGCGGGAACGGCATACGGAAGCTATCTTCCTATAAACACGTTCTGCTGAGGTTGGAGAGATGATGACTCGCAAGAAGATCCTGGTGCTGCTCGCGTCCGGGCTGGTGGTCGCCGGCGGACTCGGCGGCGTGGCAGCGCAGGCGGTCGCGAACGCCTCGGAGGTGCGAGCGGCATCGACCGAGACGTCGGCAGAGACGCCCGCCGCCTCGCCCGCCGCAACCCCGACCCCGACCCCGACCCCGACGACACCGTCGGCCGCATCCACACACATCGACGAGTTCTACCTGCAGGACCTGTGGCTGCGGTTCCGCGAGGCGGGCCAGGTCGCGATGGCCTCCTGCATGGCCGACGCCGGGTTCGGGTTCGACCAGACCACCTTCGACGGGATGCCGCCGGCCCTCAGCGAGGCTGACCAGGCCGCGTGGCAAGCCGCCGCAGAGCCCTGCCGGGAGGTGCGCGATGCCGCGGTCGCCGCAGCCGAGGCCGCCTACGTCCCGACCGAGGAGGAGCGTGCGACGGCGCTGGCGTTCGCGACGCAGTACCAGGGCTGGATCGACGCGATGCGCTTGTGCATGGCCGACCGCGGACACCAGTTCGTCGGCGACGTCGACCTGACACTGCAGGTCGGCCCGTACCCCGAGGGTCAGCAAGCGACCGGGATGCCCGACGGGCTGTCTCCCGAGGAGGCCCACCAGTGGCGACTCGACTCGTCCGGCTACGACTCCAGCTACCCCGAGTCGGAGCAGAGCACGTGGGAGGCGTCCTGCGGCGCCGTCGCCGACGCCGCCTACGGAGGCCCCGGGCACTGACCGGTCTCTCGTCGGTGACAGCTCGCGATCGGCTGTGACGCACATGTCGGAACACCATCCCGCAACCGGGGTCGACATGCGCGTCGTGGTCGCGCGGCTTAGTGTCACTTAAGCCGTATAAGTGTCACTAGCGAGTGAGTTGGCGACAGGCGCTCAGCCGACCCGCGACTCAGCGCGTCATCGCAGGCGTGCTCCCACCCCACTCGCCGAGCCGGCGGACGCGGCGTCGAGCAGCTCGAGCACGTGGCGGTAGTCCTCGCCGGTCGCTCGGGTCATGCCGAGTTCGCAGGTGCGGTTGCACGACGCGTGCGCATCGGCACCGATGGCCGCGACTTCAGCGGCCTCGGCCTTCGTCGCAGAGGCGGTGAGCTCCGGGTGCAGCATGCCGCGGTCGCCCGCGAACGCGCAGCAGCCCCAGTCGTCGGGCACGTGCACGCGCTCGGCGACGGCCTCGCCGATCAGCACCAGGTCGGGGTCGAGCCCCATCTGCCGGGAGGAGCAGGTCGGGTGCAGGACCAACTGCTCGATGCGGGCGTCGACCTCGACCCGCGGCAGGATCTCGCGGGCGGCGAAGGCCACCGCGTCCTCCATCACGACGCCACTCGCGCTGAGCAGCTTCGCGAAACCCTCCGTGCAGCTCGACGCGTCGCTCACGACCACCAGACCACTGTCGGCGACCGCCGCTCGGACGCGCTCGACCGTGCGCTGCTCGTTCACCGCCGCCCCGGACGCGAAGCCCTTCGACGACCACGGCGTCCCGCAGCAGATCGACTCGACACCGTCAGGCACGATCATCTGCAGGCCCGCACGCTCCAAGAGGCGCGTGAAAGCGCCCATGACACCGTCGCCCCCGTCCGCCGCGCCAAACATGCTGTTCACGCACGCCGGAACGTAGATGCCGACCGTCGGACCGTCCGCTGCACCGACCGTCCGACCGAGCGCCTTCCGCGAGCGCCCGCCGCCCGGCAGGTCGCCGGAGTACTTCGGCACGGTGTCCGCGCCGAGCACGGCCCTGGCGACATCCGTCACCGCGCCGACCACGGGAGCCGGCAACAGCTTCGCGCCCGAGAGCGCGACCGAACCGATCCTCGTGGCTGGCCCCCAGCCGACAGCCGCCGCCTTCCACCCCGCCGCGGGGACCGGAGCCGCATCCTCGCGTCGCAGCCGCTTCACCAGGGCGCCGGTGTTGATCTGGACCGGGCACGCGGTCTGACACATGCCGTCGACCGCGCAGGTCTGCACGCCGGCGTAGTCGTAGTCGTCCGCCAGCTCCTCGGCCAGCGCGATGTCGCCGCGGGCCCGGGCGGACTCCTCGGCCCGGCGCACGACGATGCGCTGCCGCGGCGTGAGCGTCAGGTCCCGACTCGGGCAGACGGGCTCGCAGTACCCGCACTCCACACAGCGGTCGACCTCTTCCTCGACCGTCGGCTGCAGCTTGATCCCGCGGAGGTGCGCCTCCGGGTCCTCGTCGATGAGCACACCGGGGTTCATCACGCCGGCCGGATCCACGAGCCGCTTGAGCTCGAGCATGACGCCGTACAGCTCGTCGCCGTACTGCCGACGGACGTACGGTGCCATGGCGCGCCCCGTGCCGTGCTCCGCCTTCAGGTTGCCGCCAGCGTCGAGGACGAGGTCGACCATCTGCTCCGTGAACGCCACGAACCGACCGAGCGCGGCGTCGCCCTCGAACCGGTCGGTGAGCATGAAGTGGATGTTGCCGTCCTTCGCGTGGCCGAAGATGACCGAGTCGCGATAGGCGTGCTGCTCGAAGAGCTCCTGCAGGCTGGCACAGGTGTCGGCGAGGGCCGCGGTGGGGACGACGATGTCCTCGAGCAGCGCCGTCGTGCCGGAGGGGCGGGCGCCGGCGACCGAGGCGTAGAGCCCCTTGCGGAGCCCCCACGCACGCGCCCGCTGGGACGCGTCACTCGTGAACGCCACCGGCGCATACACGTCGAGACCGTTGAGGAACGTTCCGCCGGCGGTCGCGCGGTCCCTGAGCTCAACGGCGTCGCCGGACCGGTACTCGACGAGGAGGGCCGCGTGATCCTGCGGCGTGAACCCCTGGATCTCGGCCGGGCTGCCGGGGAGCCGCTGTCCGACCGTCAACGAGGTCGCGTCCATGAGCTCGAGCGTCGCGGCGCCGGACGCCACCAGCTCCGGCAGCGCGCGCGTCGCCGCGTCGAGCGAGGGGAACACGGCCAACGCCGTGGACACCAGCGGGAGGACGGGAACGGTGCGGAAGGTCGCCTCGGCGACGAACGCGAGCGTGCCCTCCGAACCGATGAGCAGGTGCTGGAGGACGTCGACGGGGGAGTCGAAGTCGAGGAAGGCGTTGATCCCGTAGCCCATGGTGTTCTTCAGCGAGAACTGGCGCTCGATGGACGCGACGGACGCCGGGTCGGACCGCACCCGCCGTTGCAGCCGCTCGATGCCCTCGGCGAGCTCAGGTTCGGCGTCGTGCAGCTGACGGTCTGCCGTGGGATCGGCCGTGTCGATCGTCGTGCCGGAGGGGAGCACGAACACCATCGACTCCAGCGTCCGGTAGGTGTTCTCGTCGATCCCGCAGGCCATGCCGCTCGAGTTGTTCGCGATGACGCCGCCGATCGTGCACG
Organism: Plantibacter sp. Leaf1; assembly: GCF_001421315.1. NCBI lineage: Bacteria > Bacillati > Actinomycetota > Actinomycetes > Micrococcales > Microbacteriaceae > Plantibacter > Plantibacter sp. Leaf1. Next base: position 2,425,089 of record NZ_LMJX01000002.1, read on the forward strand.
CCACCTCGCTCGCCGGGTCGGGGCCGAGGCGGTAGCCGAGTCGCGTCAGCCGGGCGTTCACCTGGGCCACCGTCGCCCCGGGCTGCACGCGGACACGCTTGCCGCCGTCGAGGACCTCGATGGACTTGAACCGCTGCCTCGTGTCGATGACGAACCCGGAGCCGGATGCCTGGCCGGAGAGGCTGGTGCCGCCGGACCGGAACGTGACCGGAGCGGCGGAACGGCTCGCGGCCCGCAGGATCGCGGCGACCTCGGCCGCGCTCTCCGCGATGACGACGGCCTCCGGCGTGAGGAGGTAGTGCGAGGCGTCACCGGCGTAGGCGGCACGGTCGATCGCGCGGGTCCGGATGCGGGCGGGATCGCCGACGGCCTCGCCGATGGCCTGGGTGGCGGGGGATGGGACGGTGGTCGGGTGTGCCACGAGGCTTCCTTCTCGAGATCGGGCGTCAGCGGCGCGCGGGGATGCGGGTGCAGGATCGCGACGCCTCAGGTGGATGGAGCGTCATCGGCCATCGCCCGACCCTCATTCGAAGCGTTGCCACTCCGGCCGGTTGTCGTAGGTGTAGCGATAGTAGTCCGCCAGCTTGAGTCGCGACGCCGCGGCCTCGTCGACGATGACGGTCGCGTGCTCGTGCAGCTGCAGCGCGGACCCGGGGACGAAGGAACTCAGCGGTCCTTCCACTGAGGCCGCGATGGCCTCCGCCTTCCCGGCACCCTGCGCGACGAGCACGAGTTCGCGGGCCTCGAGGATGGTGCCGAGCCCCTGGGTCATGCAGTGGGTGGGCACCTGGTCGAGCGAGTCGAAGAACCGGGCGTTGTCCTCGCGGGTCTTCGGCGCCAGGGTCTTGATCCGCGTGCGCGAGGCGAACGACGACGTGGGCTCGTTGAACCCGATGTGTCCGTTCGCGCCGATCCCGAGGATCTGCACGTCGATGCCGCCGGCCTCAGCGATGGCCCGGTCGTACTCCTGCGCGGCGGCCGCGAGGTCGGTGGCCCGGCCGTCGGGGACGCGCACGCGCGACGGGTCGAAGCCGAGCGGACCGACCACCTCCCGGGCGATCACCTTGGCGTACGACTCGGGGTGCTCCGCCGGGATGCCGACGTACTCGTCCAGCGCGAACCCGCGGGCACCGGCGAACGATAGCGAGCCCGCTGCGACGCGACGAGCCAGCTCGGTGTAGATGCCCTGGGGGCTGGAGCCGGTCGCCAGGCCGATGACCGGCTCAGGCCGCCCGGCCACGATCGACGCGATCTTCGCGCCGGCGACCCGACCGACCTCGGCTGCGTCGGGAAGGATGATGATCTCCACGGTGGTCCTCTCGTTCCTGTTCAGGCGCTCGCAGCAGCGGACACGGCCGCGCGGACGTCTCCGTCGTTCGCTTCGAGCAGGCGTGTCGCCGTCGCGGCGTCGACGTCGGCGAGGAGCATGACGACGGCCGTCTTGGCGTGTGACCCGGCCTGTTCCAGGGCGGCGTCCGCGACGGCGCGGTCCGCTCCGGTGGCGTCGGCGACGATCCGCTGCGCGCGGTCGACGAGCTTCTCGTTCGTGGGCCGCACGTCCACCATGAGGTTGGAGTAGACCTTGCCCGAGCGCACCATGCTCGCGGTGGAGAGCATGTTGCACACGAGCTTCTGCGCGGTCCCGGCCTTGAGTCGGGTCGAACCCGTCAGTGCCTCGGGGCCGGTCATGACCTCGATGGCGATCTCGGCCTCGGCACCGATCCGCGAGCCCGTGTTGCAGGACACCGCGATGGTCGCCGCACCGAGCTGGCGTGCATAGCGCAGGCCGCCGATGACGTAGGGGGTGCGACCACTGGCCGCGAGCCCGACGACCACGTCCGCGGGTCGAAGCTCGGCTGCGCGGAGCTCCGCGGCACCGAGTTCGAAGTCGTCCTCAGCACCTTCGACGGCGACCACGAACGCGTGCTCACCGCCGGCGATGAGCCCGATCACCTCGGAAGGGTCGGTCCCGAACGTCGGCGGGCACTCGACCGCGTCGAGCAGGCCGATCCGACCGCTCGTCCCGGCGCCCAGGTAGATGAGGCGCCCGCCGTTCCGTCGTGCCTCCGTGATGCGTTCCACGGCGCGGGCGATGTCCGGCAGTTCCGCGCGGACCGCATCCGCGACGAGCCGATCCTCGTCGTTGATGACCTCGAGCAGCCGAAGCGTGTCGAGGGTGTCGAGGTCGATCGTGCGCGGGTTGCGCCCCTCCGTCGAGAGTGCGGCCAGGGTACTCGAGGTCTCAGGCACGATGGGCCCTCCGTTCTGGGTCTGACGGCGTGCGGCCATCGAGGGGATCCGGGGTCGTGTCGGCGCTCATGCTTCGAACCGTAGCCCCCGCGGCGGCCCGTCGAGGGTGCGTGCCGGAAGGACGCGTCCGGGGACGATCGCGCCGAGCACGCTGCCGTGCGAGGCACCGGTGGCTGAGGGCAGGGATCCCGCCTGTCCGTTCACCGTCAGGAAGCCGAGGACGGCGAAGGCGAGCGCCTCCTTCGCGTCGGACGGGAGCCCGGCGTCGTCGCTGATCACGACCTCGGCATCGGGGAGGGCCGCGCGGATGCGTGCGACGAGCTGCGGGTTGCGGACCCCGCCGCCGGCGAGGATGACGCGTTCGACCCCGCGGACCGCGTCGGCCACGGTCCGGGCGGTCAGCTCGGTCAGGGTCGCGACCAGATCCTCCACGGGCAGCGTCGGACGCCCGGCGAGCTGCTGCCGCAGGTACGCGAGGTGGAAGAGTTCCTTGCCCGTCGACTTCGGTGCGGACCGCTCGTAGTACGGCTCGCGGAGCAGCAGCTCGAGGGTCTCCTCGTGGACGGTGCCGCGCGCGGCGAGTTCACCGTCGGCGTCGTACTGCCGGGCGCCACCCGTGTGCTCGGCGACGACCGCGTCGATGAGGGCGTTCGCGGGTCCGCTGTCGAACGCGATCGGATCCGTTCCCGGGCGCACGATCGTCGCGTTGGCGATGCCGCCGAGGTTGACGGCTGCGGCGGTCCCACCCGCGAGCCAGAGGGCGTCGATCATGCTCACGAGCGGGGCGCCCTGGCCGCCGGCCGCGACGTCGCGCGAACGGAGGTCGGCGACGACGGTCACGCCGGTGCGTTCGGCGATCCAGGCAGGCTGGCCGAGCTGGAGGGTCCCCTCCACCCGGCCGTCCTCGACCCAGTGGTACATGGTCTGGCCGTGGGAGACGATCAGATCGGCGTCGCCGTCGCACAGCTCGGCGACGGCCCGGACCGCGAGGTCGGCGAACGCCTGGCCGATCCGGGTGTCCAGACGGCAGACGTCCTCGACGCTCGTTGCCGCGGGCGGGAGGGCTGCGGTGATCATGGCCCGCAGCTCCGGCTCGTACCCGGCGGTGATGAGGCCGAGTGGGCGGACGACGAGGGTGTCGCCGTCGACGCTGATCTCCGCGGCGGCCGCGTCGATCGCATCGTGCGAGGTGCCCGACATGAGGCCGATGACGCGCATGGGCCGGGTCACTTGCGCAGCTCCGTCCGGTGCGCGTTCCCTCGGAGGGTGCCGATCGCGATCGCGCTCACCACGCACGTCGCCATCACGTAGTACGCGGGCACGTCGAGGTCGCCGGTGGAGGCGATCAGCGAGGTGATGATGAGTCCGGCGCTGCCCGAGAACACGGCGTTCGAGATCGAGTACGACAACCCGAGGCCGGTGTAGCGGACGGAGGTGGGGAACATCTCGGCGAGCATGGCCGGGCCGGGGCCCGCGATCATGCCGACGACGGCTCCGGCGACGAACACGGCGAGCCCGTGGATCCCGACCCCGAGGTCCGGGTTCTGGAGCACGTTGAGCAGGGGCAGCGCGAGGATGACGATGAGGCCGGTGCCGGTGAGCATCACCCAGCGGCGACCGATCTTGTCCGACAGCCATCCGGCCGGGAGGATCGTCGCGGCGAATCCGGCGTTCGCGAGCACGGTCGAGATCAGGGCCTCCTGGAACGACGCGTTGAGGCTGCTCTGCAGGTAGGAGGGCATGACGACGAGGAAGGTGTACCCCGCGGCGGACCACCCCATGAGGCGGCCGATGCCGAGGAGGATCGCCTTCGCGGTCGCCGCAGCTCCGGCACGGACGACCGGCTGCGTCGCAGCCTTGGCTGTGTCGGAGCCGTCGGAGCCCGAGGCGGTGATCTGCTGGAACTCCGGCGTCTCCTCGAGCTTGAGGCGGAGGAACAGGGCGACTGCACCGAGCGGGATCGCGAGGAGGAAGGCGATCCGCCAGCCCCACGCCGCCAGATCCGCTTCGGACAGGACGGCCGACAACAGCGCGACGGTTCCGGCGCCGCCGAGGAGGCCGAGCGCGACGGTGAACGATTGCCAGGAGCCGTAGAGTCCGCGCTTGCCCGCAGGTGCGAACTCGGTCATGACCGAGACGGCCCCGCCGAACTCGCCACCCGCGGAGAGCCCCTGGAGGATGCGCACGAGCGTGAGCAGGATCGGAGCCGCGACACCGATCGACGCGTACGTCGGGAGGATGCCGATGAGGGCGGTCGCTCCGGACATCAGCACGAGGACGAGGATGAGCGTCGGCTTCCGACCGATCCGGTCGCCGATCCGGCCGAACAGGGCCGCACCCACCGGGCGGAAGAAGAAGGCGATGGCGAAGGAGGCGTACGTCGCGATGAGCGACTCGATGCCCGTCTGCTCGCCGTCACTGAAGAACTGGGCCGCAAGGATCGTGGCGAGGAACCCGTAGATCCCGAACTCGTACCACTCGATGAAGTTGCCGACGCTGCCGGCCACGATGGCGCGACGCCGGGCGGCGCTGCTGATCGTGATGGGCGGTGTGGAGCTGGTCACGGGACCTCCCTTGGTTCCTGGATCGTGCTCGGGGCTTTGCCACAAAGATACACGGTCAGACGAGGGATGGTACTTTCCATACCTGTCGTCGGCCGGTGCCGACGGTACAGTGATGACCGACGAGGGGAGCACGCATGGGAGCAGACGGCCGCAGAGCGCGGGCGGTGTCCACCGAGGTGCGCGCTCGTCTCGAAGAACTCCGCCCCTCGGAGCGCCGCATCGCGGAGTCGCTCCTGGCCGACCCGGGCGCGTTCGCAACGCGGTCGGTCGCGGAGATCGCGGAGGAGGCGTCCACCTCGACGACGACGGTTGTGCGGTTCACGCGGAAGATCGGCTACGACCGCTTCAAGGACTTCCGGCACGACCTGACCGAGGAGAACCTCCGCGAGCGGCTCGCCCTGGCCGGCACGAACGCCCAATCGCCCGACATCGTCGCCGGCGACAGCCTCGACGACATCGTCGCGAAGGTCGCCGCGAACGAGTCCCTCTCGATCGCCGACACCGCCCAGGCCCTCGACACCGAAGCCCTCACGCGCGCAGCCGCAGCGGTCGCCGGCGCACGCCGCGTCGACATCTTCGGCGTCGGAGCGAGCTCGATCGTCGCCGTCGACCTCCAGCGCAAGCTCTCCCGCATCGGCCGAGTCGCACTCGAATGGCCCGACTCGCACGCGGCCTGGACGGCTGCCGCGATCCTCGACGAGCAGTCGGTCGCCGTCGCCATCTCGCACTCCGGAGCGACCGCCGACACCGTCGACTTCCTCCGTCTCGCCGCCCGCTCCGGGGCGACGACGATCGCGATCACGAACCACGCGGAGTCGGCGCTGGCGAACGGCGCGGACATCGTCCTCCAGACGGCCGCCCGGGAGACCGCGTTCCGGTCGGGGGCGCTCGGAAGCCGGATCGCGCAGCTCATGGTCGTCGACTGCCTCTTCATCGGCGTCGCCCAGGTCGACTATGAGGCGTCCACGGCGGCCCTGCAGCGCACCTTCGACGCGGTGCGGGAGCGTCGCACCGCCGAGTGACGTCCGCCCAGATCCGCCCTGGACAGGCCGGGCGCTCCTCGCCAAGGTGGGAGGGATGACCGACACCCGAGCAGACGTCCTGATCCGACCGGCCACCGAGCCTGAGCTGCGCCACCTGCCCGACTGGGCGATGAGTGGCCCGGTGACGACGGTGGCCTTCGAGCGCTTCGCCGGCGAGGTCGATGCCCGGAACTATCGGCCGGAATGGACCTGGGTCGCCGAGCGGGACGGGCGGATCGTCGGTCACGCGCTCTGGTGGGGACAGTCCGACGCGTCGAGACCCGCGACCCTCGACCTCCTCGCCGTCGACCCCGAGCTATCGGCCCCTGAGGCGGTCGGAGCGGCCCTCATCCGCGCCGGCATCGACGCGTTCGGCGCCGGCCCGGCACTGGAGTTCAACGTCGACGTCGCTCCGGGGTGGGCGGATGACCCCGGAGCGGTCGCCGCCGTCCGCTGGCGGGAGGCCGCGGCTCACGGGGGAGGGCTCTCTCGCACCACCGAACGCATCAGCTTCGCGAGGTCGAGCACCGATCCCAGACCCTCGCGCTCGACTCGCCTGCGCTTCGTCGAAGCCCCGGACGAGCGATTCCATGAGCTGTTCGCCCAGGTCGCGACCGGGACGCTCGACGCGCACACCCTCGACATGGTCGCCAGCGAAGGCGTGCAGGCGCTCGCCGACGACGACCTCGCGTTCTACCGCTCCCTGCCCGGGAAGCGCGAGGCGTGGCGGGTCGCCGAACTCCTCGACGGCACGACCGTCGGGTTCATCATCCCGACCAGGACCGCCTACGACGCGAGCATCAGCTATCTCGGCGTGCTGCCCGACCATCGTGGACACGGGTACGTCCACGACCTCCTGGCGGAGATGGTCCACGTGCACCACGACGACGGTCAGGACCGGATCGTCGGCACGACCGACGCCGCGAACGTGCCGATGCGGAACGCGTTCGCGCGCGCGTCCTTCTCCGTCACCCGGGTGCGGATCGTGCACGCCCAAGCGGGCGACGGTGCAGAAGGCGACGCGGCCGGACTCGCCTAGAGCATGCCCGTCAGCGGCGATGGACTCGACCATCGCGGCGTCGCCATCGGACGGTCGCGCATCGCGCCGACCGCAGCCCGGAGATCGTCCTTGTGGCTGATTCGTGCCGGGCGTAGCTTGACCGCATGAGCCTCTTCATCACCTGCCCGGTCGAGAGCGTCGAACGCGCGACCGCCTTCTACGACGCCCTCGGCTGGACGCGCAACGCGGCGATGTCCTCCGAGCAGGTGTCCTGCTTCGAGATCGCTCCCGAGCAGTTCGTCATGCTCGGCAGCCGCGAGATGTACGCCGGGGTCGGTGGCACCGAGGACCTCATCGGCGGACCGGACACGCCGTCGAAGGTCACGGTCTCGTTCGACCTCGGCAGCCGGGAAGCGGTCGACGAACTCGTCGAGCGTGCTGGCGCCGCGGGCGGACGGGTCGGCGACACCGACGACTACCCGTTCATGTACCAGCGCCAGTTCGACGACCCGGACGGCTACCACTACTCACCGTTCTGGATGAAGCCGGACACCGAGCCGACCGCCTGAGCGACCCCACCTCGACACGGTACGGCGAGCAGGTCTCCAGCCACGAGGTCTCGCGGGAGCTGCACGCACGGCTCGTCGCCCGCCGGATCGAACGCGGACTCGTTGTCGAGGCGGAAGGCGACGGAGTGCGTCGTGGACGCCCGGCCGATCAAGCGGAGTTCCGACCAGCACGCGTCGGTTTCCGACAGGCGGGCGTCGAGGGTGAGGTGATGGCCGTCCTCGCCGACGGCTACCGCGACGACGCGGGCGACGACCACTGAGGTCTGCTCGGTGGAGGAGGGGCACCCGCCGGTGCCGGGGATCACCGCTGCCGCCGTGTGGACGCACGGCGTTCCCTGCCGTGCGACCAGGTGCAGCATCGAGACGTCGGCGACGATCACGTCCGTGGTGCTGAGGCTGGTGTGTGCCGGCCAACGGTCAGGGACGAACGGGTCCGGGATGCTGCGGCGGAGCGAGGGCAGGATGGTCGTGAGGGTCATGACGACCGGTCTACGCCTCACCAACCCGCCGGATGCCGGTCCTCACGGGATCCATGCGTCGATGAGCGGAACCCCGACGGTCTCCTCACGCTCCGAGCTCAGGACTCGAGCGTGGCCCGCGAACTATGAGGGTTCGCCGTCCTCGTGCACCGGTCGCTGCGCCGCTCGACGCCGGCGGTCGTCGCGCCACCTGAGGAGGGTCATCGCCAGGTTGAGGGCGAGGAGCGAGAGGGCGGCGAGCTTCAACGGGAGCGGCATGGACGGGTTCAAGCCGAGGATCAGCGCGAGAACACCGAGGAACCCGAGCCGGACCCAGGGTGCCGCAGCCGCGTTCTTCATCCGGCCACCCTAGCTGCAGGCTTCCGGCGGCGAGTCGCGCGCGCAGTGTGCCCCGCACGCTGAGCTGCGCATGACGTGAAGGAACCGCTGGCGACGACCGGCCGGGACGACCTAGGCTGACGTCCATGCCACCGCCGCCCATGAGCAGGACCCGTTCCACCCTCCTGCTCGCTGCGGCGGCGCTGCTGACCGTCGCCGGGCTCGCGCAGCTCGTGTTGTGCCTCATCGACTGGTCCGGTGAGGCCGGCGACGTGTTCCAGCTGGTGCTCGCCGCGGTGCAGTTCGTGTGCGGGCTGATCGCGTTCATCCTCACCGCGCGTCGTCGTTCTCGGTCGTGATCGCGAGTGGTTTCGGCAACCCCTGCTGACCGCGAGTCGCGGGCCCCCGTCAGTCGATGGTGTGGCCGCCGTTGACGGTGATGCGCTGGCCCGTGATGAACCCGGTCCGGTCGGAGGCGAGGAACGCGACGGCGTCGGCGATGTCGTCGATCGTGCCCATGCGCCCCATCGGCACCTCGGCGAGGTACGCGGCGATGTCCTCCGCTGACGCGTCGGCGTGGCGCTCGACGGGGATCCACCCGGGGGCGACGAGGTTCACGGTGATGCCGTCCGGCCCGAGCTCGCGCGCCCACGACCTGGTCAACCCGAGCTGGGCACCCTTCGCCGCGACGTAGGCGGACATCTCGGGGAGGGCACGCTCGAACATGTCCGAGCCGATCTGGATGATCCGGCCGAACCGCTGCTCACGCATGTGCGGGGCAATGGAACGCACGAGGAGGGTCGGACTCTTCACGAAGAACGCCAACTGGGCGACGTGGTCGTCCCAGCCGAGCCGGTCGATCGGCACCGACGGCTGCGGGCCCGTCGCATTGGCGACGAGCACGGAGATGGGCGCGGCTGCCTCAGTGATGCGCTCGACGAGCGAGACCACCGACTCCTCGTCCGTCACGTCCGCGCTGAACGCCTCGGCGGCACCACCGGCCTGCCGGATCGATTCGACGACGTCGGCCGCCTGCTCGGCCCCGGATCGGTAGTTGACGGCGACGAAATACCCGTCAGCACCCAGCCGGCGGGCGATCCCGGCGCCGAGCCCTCTCGACGCTCCGGTCACCAAGGCGACTCGTTGACCTGCGAACCCGAGTGAGGTCATCGCCGTGCTCCGTTCGATCGTCGGCTCGAACGCCGATGGATGGGATGCCACTCCGCGCGGCTGTTCAGTGTCGGCGTCGCGTCTGCCCTGACCTTCCCGAGGATAGTCGGCCGTTCGACCGGGTCGGCGCCCGACGACGTGACTCGGCCGCAGCCCAGGGGCACTACCGTCGAGGGATGCGTCCTGCTCCCCGCCCCACCGGCAGCCTCCGCGTCGCCCAGGTGGTCTCGGAGGTCTTCGGGCCGGCGCCGCTCCTGACGTTCGCCCTGATCCAGGCCGGTGTCGGCACCGCACCGCGTGGCATCTGGACGGCCCTGCTCGCCTCGCTGCTGATCGCGGTCCTGCCCTACGCGGCACTCATCCTGTTGGCGCGCTCCGGCAGGGTCAGCGGGCGGTTCGTCTCCGACCGCCGCCAGCGCGGACCGATCCTCGCGTGCGTACTGGTGTCCGTGGCGCTCGGCGTGTCACTGCTCGTCTTGCTCGGCGCCGACGCCCGGTTGTTGGCCGTCGGCATCGCCGCGATCATCGGCTTGCTCGTCGTCACGGCGGTGAACCTGGCGTGGAAGTTGTCGATCCACGCGGCCATCGCCGCCTTCGTCGCCATCCTGCAGTTCGGCTCCCTGCCCGTGGCGCTCGCCGCGACCCTGCTCCTCGTGCCGCTCGTCGTCGGCTGGGCCCGCGTCCGCGAGGGGGCGCACACGACGGCGCAGGTCATCGCCGGGTTCGGTGCCGGTGGTGCGGTCTTCCTCGCATATCTCCCGATCCTCGCCGCGCTCCAGGGGTAGCGGGGGTGTACCCGTCTCCGGCCAGAATGGTCGCATGACGACCCGACCACTCGCCGACGACCACTGGCGCACCTGCCTCATCTCGCCGTACCTGCGGGCTCCGGGCGATGCCGGGGCTGCGGCGTTCTTCGTGCGCACGTATGCTCGCGACCTCGTGTTCCCCGGGTTCGTCTCGATCGACGAAGCGCGGCCCGTCGTCCGCAGATACGCCGAGGTCGTCGGGCTCGACGAGGGGTCGGCGGACGGGGTCCTCGCCGAGGTCGTCGACGCCCGGATCGTCGAGACCGCCGCTGGGCCCGGCGCCGAGGTCCCGTTCGCCGTTGCTCTCGCCCAGCTGCGTGACCAGGGTGTGGCGGTGCGGGTCGGCCTCGACTGCTGTCGGGACCGGGCGCTCGAACGGGTCGAACGCGACCACGGCGACCACGACCGCACCTTCGCGGTGGCGGCGATCGACGACCTCATGAAGATCGCGCGGGCGTCTCGGATCGACGTCAGCTTCTCCTATCTCGACAGCGCGATGGTCGACGTCCTGACGCCTGAGCTCAACGCGCGAGCGGCCGCCGGCGATCGAGAGGCACAGGCGACGTGGCTCCGGGCCGTGGACGACGCCGAGCGGGTGGCCGGCGGACTGGTCGCTTCGGCGATGCGGGATGTGGCCGGCCTCGACGTGACGTGGAACGGCACCGCCCAGGACACGGTCGGTGTGCACGTCCCCGGCTGGAGCCGTCCGCTCCCAGTGTGATCCGATCGGCCGGGTGCACGGGGTCGTGGCGCCTCTCGTGCGTCGGGGCATGCGCCGGCCGCTCGTCCTCCAAGCCGGCGTGCGGAACGTTGGAGGTGTCGTGCGGCACTCCCTGCATCCGGTCCGGGACGATGGTCGTATGACAGCTCTGAACGGGATCGACATCGCGGCCGAACTCCGACAGGTCGAGGCCCACTGGACCCCACGAGTGGTCGGACGGGTGAACGACCAGTACGTGAAGGTCGCCAAGCTGCTCGGCCAACTGGTTTGGCACGCCCACGCGAACGAGGACGAGATGTTCCTCGTCGTCTCCGGCACCCTCCGGATCCAGCTCCCCGACGATCAGGAGGTGGTGCTGACCCCGGGGCAGTTCTTCGTCGTACCGCGAGGCGTGCAACACAATCCCATTGCCGAGGAGGAGGTCGAGATCGTCCTCATCGAGACCGTCACGACCGCGCACACCGGCGATGTGGTCGTCGAGGGCACCGTGCCCGTGGAGCGACAGGTCGGCGACTTCCGCTGAGACCAGGCGCCCGACAGCTCGGGAACGCCGCGGTCAGGATCCGGGGGCGGGGGGTCGGAGGACGCTCCTCGCGAGTCCACCGGGCCAGACCGTCGTGGTATGAAGGTCGCCATGCGCCGCGCCGTCAGCACTCTCCTCGCCATCTGCCTCGTCGGCACCCTTGCAGGGTGCGGGGCGCTCGACCGTGGGCCCAGCTACGAGTCTGCGAAGGAAGCGGCGCTCGCTTTGCGTCAGGAGTTCGAAGCGACGTTGCCTGACGGAGCGTCGACGGTGAGCGAGAAGGAGGTCGACCTCGCCTGCAGCGGCGGTGCCGCCCAGTACGACGGCAGCATCACGGTGAGCGTCGCAGAGGGGTTCGATCGCAACGCTTGGTTGGACGAGGCCGCGGCGATGTATGCCGACAGGCCGGCGTGGAAGGTCGAGAAGGCGGTCGCAGCCGACGACTCCTCAGACGCCACGAGCGGCGTCTCCTTCATCTCCGATGACGGCTATTACGTCCGTCTCGACGAATTCGCCGACACGTCAGAGTGGGGGCCGGTCCTCGTCCTGGGCACGTCCGGTCCATGTGTGCGACGCTGAGTAGGCCGTCCGTCCGCGCCCGTCGAGCGGCAGGTGGGCAACTTCCGCTGATGGAGCGGTCGCCGCTCAGCGGACCGTCGCGAACCAGTCGGTGACCGCGGCCGGCAACTGCGTGTCGTCGACGACGGTGTCCGGCTGGATCGGGACCCCGTACCGTTTGCCGGTGCGATCGGCGTCGACGGCGACGGTCAGGTTCACCACCGCTCCGTCGTAGAGGCGGAGCGGCTGGTTGGCGGTGCTGAAGCCGTAACTCGGCTGCCCGAACACGTGCACGTCCGCTTGGCCGATGAACGCGATCGCGACCGCTTCGGCGGAGCTGCCGGTCATCCCGTCGATCAGCACGGCGATGGGGCCGTCCACCTTCTGCTGCGGACTCGTCGCCGCGGCCTGCTGCGCACCATCTGAGGAGACCGTGCCGCCGTCCACCGATACCACGGTGGATCGGTCGACGGCTTCGAACGTCTCGACCGTGCCGTCGTCCAACAGCGGTGCGACGGCCGCGAGCATCGGCCAGACGTTGCCGCCGTGGTTGTCGCGGAGGTCGACGACCCAGTCGGTCGTGCTGGGCGCCGCGTCTGCGATGGCGGTCGTCACCGTGTCGATGTACCGCTGGCCGAAGGAGTCCGGCCCCGTCCCGCCGCCGATCAGGGTCGGCAGGCGGATGGTCGTCACGCCGTCGGTGCTGGTCACGGTCGGGAGCTCGTTGTCCGCTTCGTTCCCGGAGGATGGCCCGAACTGCTCCGCGGCCGCAGCGGGATCGGCGAACGTCGTGTGGGGGCCGCCCAGTTCGGATGCCGCTGCGGCGAGCGGCCCATAAGTGTCGGTGTACACGTCGGCGTCGGCGACCTCGGAGAGCACTCGCGCCCGGACCTCCGCGTACCGCTTCGGCGTCGCCTCGATGCCCTGGCGCATGCCGTCGAGCGCGACCTCCGCGTAGGTCTGCGGCGACGGCGGGACGAGGTAGATCCCGAACGACCGCAGGAGCGGTGCGGCGACGATCGCGCCACCCACGATCACCGCGAGGAGCGACGCCGCGACGACGCCGACGATGCGGCCCCGTCGTCGTCTCCGCCCGGTGATCGGCTGCTGCAGGGGAGAGTGGTCACGGGTGGTTCGGGGCATGCTTCCACGCTACGAACCGCTGCCGCCCGAGGCGTCCGTCCGCAGGACGATCCCGCCTCGTGGACGTCATCCGCGGGCGGGATCGTGGTGCGGCGGTTCGGCGGTCAGCGCCAGTAGCCGTTCGCTGCGGCGACGGTCTGGAAGTTGATCGCGATCACCTGGGAGGCGCCCATCAGGCTGTCGGCGTTCTCCGCATAGGCGACCCGCAGACGTGCGCGGACGTCCGCGTCAGGCTGGGTCATCTTGACGCCGGTTCTCGACAGCTTGATGGCGAGCGCATAGCCATCCTCCGGTGTGGCGGCCAGCAGGGTGGGGAGCCAGGATTCGGTCATCGGGACCACCCCGCTCAGGCTGCAGGGCGAAGCGCCACGGTCGGGAAGTCGACCGGCACCTCGAGCGCGACGTTGAGGTAGTTCGTGAACAGGTTCAGGGCGACCTGGCCCACGATCTCGACGATCTGCTCGTCGGTGACGCCGTGCGAGCGCAGCGCTTCGACGTCGGAGGACGGGACCTGACCCCGGAGCTCGACGAGCCGCAGCGCGAAGGCGAGGATGGCGGCGGTCTTCGGGTCGTGGGACTGCCCGGTCTGCGCAGCCGCCATGGCGTCACGGCTGACACCGGCCTTCCGGCCGAGCGCGGAGTGCGCGGCGAGGCAGTACTCGCAGGAGTTGCGGTTGGCGACGGCGACGGCGATCTGCTCGCCGAGGGCTGCGCCGAGCGAGCTGCTCGCGCCGAACGCGCCGAAGGCCGACCACATGCTCGTCAGGGCAGCGGGCGAGTTCGCGACGGTCTTGAACATTGCCGGAACGGTGCCGAAGGCGGCGCGGATCTGGTCGAGCTGCTCCTTGGTGGTTCCGGTCGCGGTCTCGGGATCGACGAGGGGGATGAGTGACATGGCTGGGTTCCTCTTCTGACTGGCCCGGTGTCTCCGGGGGTGATCCCATCCTGCGCGCCGACACCGGACGATTCGTTGCAATACGTCTGGACTTCGGTGCAGATCGTCTGAGATGCTGGCGGTATGTACCCCGTGGACCGCCTGTCGTCGATGCTCGAACAGTTCCGGATCCGGGCGAGCCTCTTCCACGCGGGCCCGCTGTGCGGCGTCACCACGTTCGCGGCGAGCCCCGGGCGCGGCTTCCTGCACGTGCTCCGCGACGGCGAGATGACCGTCACGCATCAGCACGCCGACGGCCGGATGGAGACCGTCGAGGTCGATCGCCCGAGCCTGCTGTTCTACCCGAGGCCGCTGGAACACGCCTTCCACAACGCGCCGACCGAGGACTCCGAATTCGCCTGCGCCACCATCGACGTCGAGGGCGGTGCCACACATCCGCTCCTCCTCGCGTTGCCGCCGGTCGTCGTGATCCCGCTCGACGCAGTGACAACGCTCCGGCCCGCCCTCGATCTCCTCTTCACCGAGGTCGACGCCGGTGCCTGCGGGCAGCGGGTCATCGTCGACCGGCTGTTCGAGGTGGTCCTCATGCAACTGTTCCGCTGGATGCTCGACCACACGGACGAGGTCGGGTTGCCGGCGGGCCTCCTCACCGGGCTGGCGGATCCCGCGCTGGCACGCACGCTCGTCGCCATCCACGAGGCGCCGGGTGAGCCGTGGACGTTGACGTCGATGGCGGAGGAGGCACGGCTGTCGAGAAGCACGTTCGCGGCTCGGTTCGCCGCGCTGGTCGGGATGCCTCCCGCCGAGTACCTCACCAGCTGGCGCGTGACGCTCGCGCAGGGCATGCTCCGTGCCGGGGAGCCGGTCGGCCGCACCGCCTCGCGCCTCGGGTACGCCAGTGCGCCGGCGTTCTCGCGCGCCTTCTCGCAGCGCGTCGGGTCATCGCCGCGGGCCTGGTCGGCCTCCGCGCTGTCGGCTGACGCGGTGGCCGTGCGGCCGTCAGGGCTGGCATGATGCCACGATGAGAAGCCACCACGTCAGTCGGGTCATCGCCGCCTCGCCGGAAGCCGTCTACGAGTACGCGTCGGACGTCGACAACCTGCCGCGCTGGGCCGCCGGGCTCGCGCAGGCCGCGGTGGTGCGCGAGGGCGACTCACTGTTCGTCGAATCACCGATGGGCCGCGTGGAGGTCCGCTTCGTCGAGCGCAACCGGTTCGGTGTGCTCGACCACGACGTCACGCTGCCCACGGGCACGGTGGTCACGAACCCCGTCCGGGTCCTGTCGCACCCGGACGGCGCGGAGGTGGTCTTCACGGTCCGCCAGATCGAGCTCGACGATGACGAGTTCGCCCGCGACGTCGAGCTCGTCGCGAAGGACCTCGAGCGGCTCGACCAGCAGATCACCGGGACCGATCGTCCTCGTCCATGACCGGCAGTCGGCTCTCCCTTCGGACCGTCGTCCTGGCCGGAGCGCTGCTGCTCGGCGTCGTCGGCTGCAGCCCGTCCGCTCCGTCGCCCTCCGGCGGCCCGAGCGCGACACCGACGTCGTCGGCACCGGCGGTGGTCCCCGCACCCGACCGCTCGGCGGAGTTCCAGGCGCTGGAAGCCGAGTTCGGCGCGCGCGTCGGGGTCAGCGCGATCGACACCGGGTCCGGAGCCCGGTTGTCCTACCGGGCCGATGAGCGCTTCGGATACGCCTCGACGATCAAGGCGCTCGCCGCAGCCGTCTTCCTGCGCCAGGTGCCCGCTGCGGCGCGGGAGGAGCTCGTCACCTGGTCGGCCGAGGACGTCGAGGCGGCCGGCTACTCACCGGTGACGAGCGAGCACATCGACACCGGCCTCACCCTGTCGCAACTCGCCGAAGCCGCGGTCCGCCGGAGCGACAACACGGCACTGAACCTCGTCCTCGCCCGGATCGACGGGCCGAGCGGACTGGACGCCGCGCTCGCCGCCTTCGGGGACGAGGTGATCGAGGTCGTCAACGCGGAGCCGACGCTCAACGTGATCGAGCCCGGCAGCACCGAGGACACCAGCACCCCGGCTGCGTTCGCCGACGACCTGTCCCGGCTCATCGACGGTTCCGTCCTGGAGCCCGCCGACCAGGAGACGCTCCTCACCTGGATGAGCGGGAACGCGACCGGCGACACCCTGATCCGGGCCGGTGCACCCGCCGACTGGCCGGTGGCCGACAAGTCGGGTGGCGCGGGTGGCATCCGAAACGATGTCGCGATCATCCGTCCGCCCGGTCGGGAGCCGATCATCCTGTCGATCTTCACCAACAAACTGGACCCCGACGCCGACTATGACGACGCGCTCGTCGCGGCGGTCGCGAAGGCAGCGCTCTCCGCGTTCGCCGCTACGGGATGAGTCGCTGCTCGCGCAGCTCCTGGAAGATGCCGAGGAACATCGTCTCGGTGTCGACGTACTCGTGGAACCCGGCTCGCCGGGACTTCGAGGTGTCCGCGATGACGTCGTAGTCCCACGAGAACACGAAGTCCCCGAACGTCCATGAGGACACGTCCCGATAGGGCGTGGCGACGAGCCCGTGCCGGTCGACCATCGCGTTCCACAGCGCCTCCTTGTCGGCCATGACCTCGGCGAGCTGCATCTCCAAGGGTGGCGCGACCTCGAGGTCGAAGAACGCGGCGATCTTCGGCCACATCGACGACCACCGGAACAGGTCGCCGTTCGTGATGTTGAACGCCTGATCGCGGGCGTCCTCGGTGGTCGCCGCCCACACTGTCGCCTTCGCGAGGAGGTCCGCGTCGGTCATCTCGATGAGGCTCGTGTAGGCGCCGGGTCGGCCGGGGAAGCGCAACGGGATGCCGAGCTCCTTGCTCATCGACGCGTAGACGGCGATGACCATGGCGAGGTTCATGGGGTTGCCCAGGCCGATCCCGGCGACGACCGAGGGGCGCAGGGCGGACCAGGACCAGCTCGCCCCGTCGCGTCGGCGTTCGAGGAACTGCTGCTGGTCGACGTTGAACTCGGGCGGCATGTGCGGCGGGTCGGACTCCTTCGCGGGTGTCGCGAAGGGGCCGAGGTGCGCGCCGTAGACCTTGTAGCCCTGCATCAGGCTGATGTGCTCGAGGTGCGTCGCGACGGGTTCGACGGCGTCGACGACGTTCGTGAGCATGGCGAGGTTCGGGGCGACGAGTTCGGCCCAGCTCGGGCGGTCCTGATAGGCGGCGTAGAAGATGTGGGTCACCTCGGTCAGCCCGCGCAGTGCCCGCATGGTCGCGTCGCGGTCGAGCAGGTCGACGGCGATGTGGCGGACGACACCTCGGTCCGTCCCACCGCGGCGCGACAGACCGATGACGTCCCATCCGAGCGTCTCGAGGTGGGTGATGAGGTTCCCGCCGATGACGCCGCGGGCGCCGACGACGAGTGCTGTGTGTTGCGTCATGACTTCTCCATCGTTAAATCGTGATTTACCGATGCACAGTCTCACACAACATCGGGAGATCGCGATATAGCGATAGAGTGGGGTGATGGCGAACGCTGACGAGTTGGACCTGGTGGCGGTGTTCAAGGCACTCGGGCATCCGACGCGCCTCGCGATCCTCGGCTGGCTGAAGGACCCCGAGTCGTTCCCGCCCCAGGATCGGCCCGCGAGCGAGGTGGGCGTCTGTCTGAAGCACATCCAGGCGAGGGCGGAGGTCTCGCAATCGACCGCCTCGCAGTTCATGGCGACGCTGCAGCGCGCCGGCCTGGTGACGTGCACCCGCATCGGCCAGTGGTCGCACTATCAGCGCGACGAAGCGGCGATCGAGGCGCTCGGCCGGCGGCTGGCGCTCGACCTCTGACGCAGTCGGTTGTTTCCTTTGGGGAAACACTGTGATAGTTTCTTCAGACGCAACGACTGGAGGTCGATCATGGATCATGAAGACGCACAGGACCGCTTGAACCGGGCGCGAGACGCCTCACGCCGCTCCGCTCGACAGGGAGCACTCACCACCGCCATCCTCACCGCGGTGCTCATCATCGCGCTCGGGGTCGTCGTCGACCTCGACATGGTCTGGTTGCTCGGACTCGTCGCCATCGGCTTCGTCGCCCTGTCCCTCGCGCGGCCGGTGCGACTCCGCCTCGACTGGTCGGATCGGACCGGCGTCCTGCTCCTCACCGCGAGCGGTGTGGCGGTCGCCGTGGTCTACGTCGTGACCCAGTGGATCGCCCGATCCGCGGGTGTCCCCGTACCCAACACGGTGTCGGCGGTCGTCGCAGCCGTGGTCGTGTTCGCCGCCTGCCTGCCCGCGCTGGTGCGGCTCGCGAACGGCTCCGCGACGCTGGGCGGGCGGTCGGGGTCGCGCGATGTCTGACGACCACCGAGCCGAAGACGCCGAGATCAGCCGTCCGGCGCTGAACCCGCTCTTCCACGAGCCCGCCCGCCTCGCCCTGCTGTCAGCGCTCGCGCCCGCTGAGTACACCGACTTCGCCTCGCTCCTCCGCATCACCGGCGTCAGCAAGTCGGCGCTCTCGAAGCACCTCTCGGCGCTTGCCGAGGCCGGGGTGGTCGAGGTCGGGAAGAGCGACACCGACCGCCGCGGTCGACGCATCGCCCTCACCGCGGACGGTCGGGTCGCCTTCGAGTCCTATCTCGACGCCCTCGCCGCGATCGTCGAGCGCGCCCGGCGCTGACGCTGACGCACCGCCGATCCGGCTCTCCTGCGGACTTCCGACGCCCGTCGAAGGCCAGTCCGTCCCGGCCGACGTACGGTGGGTCCACCTCGTCGGACCACGAGGCGAGGAAGGGATCCACCATGGATGATGTCGAGCGGTTCATCAAGCCGGACGTCCCGCCATCCGGCCCCGGCTGTGTCGAGTGCGAGGCGACCGCCAGCTGGTGGCTGCACCTGCGCCGCTGCACGTTCTGCGGCCACATCGGGTGCTGCGACGACTCGCTCAACACACACGCGACGAAGCACGCGACCGCGACCGGCCACCGGGTGATCCGCAGCTACGAACCGGGGGAGGACTGGTTCTACGACTACGGCACGGAGGAGTCGTTCGCCGGTCCCACCCTCGCACCGCCACTCAGCCACCCGCGGTCGCAGACGGTCCCCGGTCCGCACGAGCGGGTGCCGGCCGACTGGGAACGCCTGCTCGGTTCATGACCGCCGTCGGGGAGGTGGCGATCGCGCCGTTGCTGGTGTTCGAGCGGTCCTTCGGGCGCGAGGCGTTCGCGATCCGCGACTACCTCACGCGCAGCGGCGTCCTGTTCCAGACGGTCCTCATCGAGACGGAGGAGGACTGCCTCGACCAGCTCGGAGCCGGGTTGACGGAGACCCGCCTGCCCGTCGTCGTCTTCCCGGACGGCACCCGACTCGCCGACCCGACCCCGGCGCAGATCGCTGAGCACTTCGGCTGGATCAAACGCCCGAAGCGCAGCGAGTACGACGTCCTCGTGTACGGCGCGGGCCCAGCGGGGCTCTCGGCGGCGGTCTATGCGGCGTCGGAGGGCCTCGACGTCGCCGTCGTCGAACGCGACGCCGTCGGTGGCCAGGCCGGTTCGAGCAGCCTCATCGAGAACTACCTCGGGTTCGCGCACGGCATCTCGGGGGCGGCGCTCGCCGAACAGGCGCGGCGTCAGGCGATCGCGTTCGGCGCCGAACTCCTCGTCATGCGGCACAGCTTGAGCCGCAGTTTCGGCGACCACCACATGCAGGCCGAGTTGGCGGACGGCTCCCACCTGTCCGCGCGTGCGGTCATCTGCGCCACCGGGGTGCAATGGCGTCGGCTGGGACTGCCGCTCGAGGACGAGTTCGAGGGCTCCGGGGTGTTCTACGGAGCCGGCACGAGCGAGGCGTCGTCATGCGTGGGCGAGCACGTGTACATCGTCGGGGGCGCGAACTCAGCCGGGCAGGCGGCGATGAACCTCGCGGCGCACGCCGAGCGGGTCACGGTCCTCGTCCGTGGTCCGTCGCTGTCGTCGACCATGTCGACCTACCTCCTCCGTCGCCTGCTCGCGGCTCCGAACGTCGAGATCCTCGTCGACACCAGGGTCACGGCGCTCCACGGTGACGACCGCCTCCGTGCGCTCACCGTCGAGTCCGCGGGCACGACCACTGAGATCCCGGCCACGCGTCTGTTCATCTGCATCGGCGGCCGGCCCAACACCGCCTGGGCGGAGGATTCGGCGGTCGCGCTCGACAGCCGTGGCTTCCTGCTGACCGGCGGGGACCTCCTGCCGGAGCACCTCACCCGGTGGCCGCTCGCCCGGCAGCCGATGCACCTGGAGACGAACCAACCCGGGGTGTTCGCCGCGGGGGACGTCCGAGCCAACTCGATCAAGCGCGTCGCCTCCGCGGTCGGCGAGGGCGCGATGGCGGTCTCGCTCACCCACCGCTACCTGGCCGAGACGTACGGGTAGGCGTGAGACCGGGACCCCGGAGAACGGCCGGCCTGGTCAGGCCTGTCGGGCCGCCCGCCGCGTCATCGCGACACCGGCGAGCACCGTCGTCACCAGCACGAGCGAGACGAAGATGAGCAGCACCTCGATCTCGGGCGCGAAGGTCAGGGCGAACCCGATCGCGAGCACCGGGAGGGCGAGCCCGCAGTAGGCGATGAGGAAGACGAGCGACAGCGTCTCACCGCGGCGGGCCGGGTCGGCGAGGGACGCGGCCGTGGCGATCGCCGACTTGAAGAGGACGCCGACCCCGAGTCCGGCGATGATCCCGCCGACGATGAAGACGCCCAGCTGCGGGAGCAGTGCACCGGCGGCGACGGCGGCGAGACCGACGCCGCAGCTGACGGTCGCGATGAGGAGCTGGCGCTGCAACGGCAGTCGGGCGAGGAGCACCTGTCCGACGGCAGCCGCCCCGAAGACGGAGAACGTCGTCGCCCCGGCGAGGAGGTGGTCCGGTTCGTCGAAGGTGCCGATGAGGATGGTCGGGGCGAGCGAAGTGAACAGGCCGAGCAGCGCGAAGCCCGCGAAGGCCCCGAAGCCGGCTGCGACGAAGGCTCCCCGGGAGGACGCCGGCACCGCGAGTCGCTGCGGTCGATAGCGTCGCTTCGGCTCGCTCTGCTCGACGGTCTCCGGCACCGCGGCGATCACGATCCCCGCGACGATGAGTGCGACGAGGAACACCGCGTGGGGGAGGACCAGCGGATCGGGGAGGAACTCCGCGAAGAGTCCGCCGATGAGCGGGCCGAGGGCGAGGCCTCCGAGATTGCTGGCCCCGGCGACCGAGGCGGCGACCACCGCGTTCTCATCCGGTTTTGCCACCGCTCGCAGCTCGCCGAGGTGTGCGGTCGCGGTCGCGGTGAGGACGCCGATGCTGACGCCGTTGACCACGCGGGCGACGATCAGCCCCTCCACGCTGTTCCACAGCAGGAACAGCACGGCCGAGAGGGCGGAGATGAGGATCGCGATGAGCAGCATGCGCCGTCGTCCGACCCAGTCGCTGATGTGCCCGACGAAGAACAGACTGAAGACGACCCCCACGGCGTAGGCGGCGAAGATGACCGTGATGGTCGAGACGGGGAAGCCGTCCTTCGCCTGATACAGCGCGTACAGCGGTGTCGGGACGGTCGAGTACGCCATCACGAGCAGGAACGTGGTCGCGACGATCCAGAATCCGGCACCGTGCGAGACGCGGGATCGGGTCGGGACGGAGGAGGTCGTCATCGGGTCGCCCTGGCTCTCGGTCGTCGCGGCGGTCAGGGGAGGATCGAGTCGACGTAGCCGCCGTCGACGCGGAGGGCGCCGCCCGTCGTGCCCGACGCGAGTGGCGACGAGAGGTAGACGACGAGGTTGGCGATCTCGATGGGCTCGAGGAGTCGTCCGATGAGCGACTGTGGGCGGTGCAATCGCATGAACTCGCGCTGGGCGGCGTCCCAGTCGAGTTCGTCGCCGACGAGCTGCCGCACGAAGGTCTCGACACCGGGCGTGTGCGTCGGGCCCGCGATCACTGAGTTGACCGTCACCCCGGTGCCGGCCGCCGCCTTCGCGAAGCCGCGGCTCACGGCGAGGAGGGCGGTCTTCGACACGCCGTAGTGGATCATCTCCTCGGGGATGACCACGGCCGAGTCGCTGGCGATGTTGATCACGCGACCCCAACTGCGGGCGGACATGCCGGGGAGCAGGAGCCGGGTGAGCCGTGCGGCCGCCAGCACGTTGACCTCAAGCATCGACCGCCACTGCTCGTCGGTGATGTCGAGCGCCGGCACGGCTTCGAAGATCCCCAGGTTGTTGACGAGGATGTCGACGTGGCCGGCCTCGGCGACGAGTTGCTCCGCACCTTCGGCGGTGCTCGCGTCGGCGGTGATCCCCCGGACCGACTCGACCGACTCTTCGTCGAGTGACAGGACGGCCGCTTCGAGCCGGTCGGCGTCGCGCCCGTTGATGATGACGTCCGCTCCGGCCTCCACGAGTCGTGCCGCGATCGCGTAGCCGATGCCGCTCGTCGAACCGGTCACGAGCGCGGTGCGGCCCGTCAGGTCGAGGGGTATGGATCCTGCGCGTTCGAGTCGCATGGGAGAGCTCCTTGGGCGTCGTGACGGTGGTCGGAAGCCCGGGTCGCGGACCTGCCGGTCCGAGCGTACGCCGCGACCGGACGGCCGTTGTCGGACGTTCGTCGCCGAGGTCTTCGACAGACGTCGAAACCGGTGGTGGTCGTGCCGGGGATCGTCGGGCAGGATGAAGGCATGAGCCCGCCCCAGCCGGTGACCCGACCACGGGACGGACTCGGTACGCCTCCACGACGGCGCCGGGTCGGGGTCTTCCTGTTCGACCAGGTGAAGACGCTCGACTTCGTCGGCCCGGCGGAGGTGTTCACGGAGGCGAACCAACGGGTCGACGGCTACGACGTCCGGTTCTTCTCGCACGACGGACGCGACGTCGTCACCTCCATGGGCTTGCGCGTCGGCGTGGACGCAGCCGCGGCGGACAGCGGCCCGCTCGACCTCGTGATCGTCCCCGGGAGCGAGTCGGCCCCGCAGGTGTACCGACCGGACGAGGTGCAGGCCGCGGTCCGGCTCCTCGCGTCGCGCGCCGACCGGGTGGCGTCGATCTGCAGCGGCGCGTTCGCCCTCGCGGTCACGGGGCTCCTCGACGGCAAATCGGCGACGACCCACTGGAAGTTCACCGGTGCTCTCGCGGCCGCCTACCCGTCGATCGACGTGCGACCGGACTCGATCTTCGTCCGCGACGGCGACACCTACTCGTCCGCCGGGGTCGCCGCCGGGATCGACCTCGCGCTCGCCATCGTGGAGGAGGACCACGGTGCGGACGTCGCACGGTCCATCGCCCAGCTGCTGCTCGTCTACATGCGTCGCTCCGGCGGACAGTCGCAGTTCTCCGCCTCGGTCCGGGCGAAGCCGGCGCGCACCTCGATCGCGAAGGCCGTCGCCGACTACATCCACGGCGACCCCACCCGGGCGGGCTCGCTCGCCGACATCGCCGCCCACGCGAACGTCGGCGTCCGCCACCTCAACCGGGTCATCCGCGACGAACTCGGCATGACGCCGATCCAATACGTGGGATCGCTCCGGCTCGACGTCGCGCTCGGCATGCTGGAGGCCGGCGACACCGTGGGCGAGGTGGCCGCCGCCGCCGGGTACGCCAGCCCGATCGCGTTCCGTCGCGCGTTCGCCGCCCGCTACAACACGACGCCCTCGGAGTACCAGCGGCGGTTCCGGACGACCGGTGCCGGGACGGTCGAGACGTCCCTCCCCGCCCAGGCGCCCCGGGCCGGCGCAGCAGCCGACGCCGGTTCGCCGCTCCAGCGCTCGCCGCGCTAGCGGATCGCGATGGCCGCTTCGGGCGTCACGACCCGGAAGCTGAACGACTCCTCGAGGTAGAGACTGACCGAGTCCGCGATGTGCGCCGCATACCCGAGGGCGATGTCCTGGCCGGACTCGAAGAGAAAGTCGCCACCGCGGCGGCTGATGACGACGGCGCCTTCAATGCCCGGCGTCCACACGATGCCGCCGCCGAGGATCGACTCCAGGTGGGATGAGAGCCGTGCGCCACCCGCGTCGTTCCCACCCGCGACCGACACCCAGCCGGGCGTGTCCACGGCCAGCGCGTACGGGCCGCCGATCCCGGCGCGGGCGAGCGTCTCCACGGCTGCCGCGACCACCTGGGCGAAGCGGGTGGGATCGTCCTCACGTGGCAACGGCTGGTGCGGCGAGGCCGCCGAGATCCCCGTGTACCCCGCCGCAGGCCACTCGGCGAGGATCGCCGTGTTCTCGACGGTCGAGAGGCTCGTGACCGCGTCGTCGAGGGGCGAGAGGTCCACGTCGAGCGCGCCCCTGGCGGCACTGTCGAGTTCGCTGCGGGAGAGGACGAAGTCGGCGCGCACCTCGGTCAGCGGGAGGACGGTGCGTCGGCGGGCGATCACCCCGCCGAGCGGGGCGTCGACGACCGCGCCGACGCGCCCCACGTCGGTGCTCGAGTGCTCCCAGCCGAGCGGACCGGCGAAGTCGACGAGACGTCGTCCACCGAGGACCGGGGTCAGTCTCGTGCGGGCCTCATCGTCGAGCATCTGCCAGGTCTCCTCCGTGATCGGGGCGAGGTGGCGGAAGAGGTGGTTCATGACGTCGTCCTGTCGTCGGCCGGGCGGAGCGACCCGAGGCCGAGTGAGCCGTCGGCCGGCGGTGTCGCGGGGGTGTCGGTGGTGGTGGCTGGAGCGTCGGGCACGGCCGGGTCCGGGTCGTCGTCCATCGCCTCGAGGAACGCGGCGCTGGGCGCGAAGAACACCGAACCGGTCTGCGCGGTCGAGAAGTCGAGGAGCCGGTCGTGCAGGCCGGGAGGGTCGCCGATGAACATCCGCTGCAGCATCCGCTCGATCACCCAGAGTCGCCGGGCGTACCCGATGAAGTACGTGCCGAACTCGCCGTGGGCCGGGCTGCCGAACGGCATGTTGTCCCGGAGGATGTCGTGTTCGGCGCCGTCCACCACGATCGTCGACAGGGTCTTGTGCGACTTCTGGCCGGTCTCGGCGTCGTCGAGCTCGATGTTCTCGGCCTTCGTGCGACCGATGATCGCCTCCTGCTGCTCGGTCGTGAGCGCACGCCAGCGATCCAAGGGGTGCGTGTACTTCTGCACGACGACGTAACTCCCGCCTGCGAACGCGGGATCCTCGTCACCGACGAGGGTCGCGTCGGGGAGGTCCTGGCCGACGGGGTTCGCGGTGCCGTCGACGAACCCGAGCAGGTCCCGCACGTCGAAGAAGCGGAAGCCGACGGTCTCGTCCACGACCTCGACGGCGTCGCCGAGCAGGTCGAGGAACTGCCGCTCGAACTCGAAGCACAGGTCGCGTCGCGCGGCTCGGATGTGGAGCAGCACGTCGCCGGGCGTCGACGGCGCGGTGTGCCGGTCGCCGACGACCGTCGGGAACACGTGGAGTTCGCTCGGCAGCGGACCTCGGGTGAGTTCGCCCCAGACCCGCGCCCCGATCCCGACCGTGCACGACAGGGCGGCGTCGAGGTCGCGGAAGGCGACGTTCTTGAGCACGTCCGCGACGCTCGCCAGCGTGCTGCGGACGGTGTCCATGGCGCCCGCCGCATCACTCACGGTCAGCACGAGGAACACGGCCGTCCCGCTCAGTGGCGCGTCGACGGACTGCGGCTCGATCGGCACCCGACGCGAGGAACTCGTCATCGTGGCACCTCTTCTGCACCGGCGGTGCGGGGGTGCAGCTGCCGGACCGGGGCGATCGCCCGCCGTCCGTCCCGCGCTCGCCGAGCCCCGGACGGAGCCGACGCGCGTCCCGACGCCGGCGTCCGGTCGTTCCACAGGCGCAGCAGCTTCAGCGTCAGGTGCAGCGTGCTCCGCTTCCAGCCGTCCGCAAGGGCTTCCCGCACGACCTCCGGCATCGTGTCCAGGCGGTAGTAGAGCGTCGTGCGGTGGATGTGCAGGCGCTCGCAGGCGGCGACGACGTTGCAGCCGGCGTCGAGGTAGGTCTCGATGGTCTCCAGCCGGACGGGGTCGGCGTGCCGCAACTCGTCGGCGGCGGGAGACACCGCGGTGATGAGGGAGGGGTCCGCCTCGATCGCATGGAGCAACCGCCAACCGCCGAGCTCCTCGGCCCGGGTCGAACCGACCGCCTGGCCGACCTGCCCCACGATGTCGGCCGCCGTGCGCGCCTCGTCGACCGCGTGCAGCAGGTCGTCCTCGTCGGCGTGGAGGGAGGCGGACCCGATCGCGGACACCCGGACCCCTGTCGGGACGACGGAGCCGATCCAGTCGGCGACGGTCCCGGGCGCCCGGCGTTCCGAGGTCACCAGGACGAACTCGCCGAGCTGCTCGAGCACGATCGTGTGGTCCCGGCCACCGTGGCGGAGGGCGCGGGCGAACTCGTCGCGCTGTTGGACGCTCGTCGTGGAGAGCAGGACGGAGCGCACGACGACGTCACCGTAGGCGTCGAGCCAGCGCCGGGTCCGAGCGGTGTGCAGGGCCCGCCGCCGACGGTCGCGGTGGTCGCAGAGCAGGTCGCCGAGGACGAAGGCCCGGTCGTCGGGGACGGACCAGGCGCTGTCCATGGTGTCGCTCGTGCTGCGTTCGCCGTTCATCGGTGCCCCTCCGCGCGGATGGATACGAGTGCTGTCCCGCTCAAGCTAGGGCGGTGGGTCCCGGCTAGCGTGGCCCGCCGAGAACCACCCTGCGGCTCAGGGCCGGAGTGGCGTGATGCCCTGGGCCTCCCTCGGGAAGGTCGCCAGGGTCGCCTCGTCGATGTTCAGGTGCGCGGCGACGAGCGACGGCGGGACGTGCGCCAACCAGTTCGCGAGCGACACCTCCTCGTACCGGTCGGTGCGGAACACCTCGAGGAACTGGAGGACGTCGTCGCCGGTGTTCTCGACGTAGTGCCCGAGGTTCCTCTTCACGACGCCGATGTCGCCCGGTCGGAAGTCGGTCGTGTTCGCGTGCGGGCCGGTGTTGAAGACGGTCATGCGGGCGGACCCACGCAGGTAGTACTGCCACTCATCGGCGTTCGGGTGCCAGTGCAGCTCACGCATCGAGCCTGGCTCGACGGTGACCAGCGCGGCGGCGACGGACTGCGACAGCGGGAAGTTGGTGCTGTCGGCGATCTGGATGCTGCCACCGCTGTTGCGGTGGAGGGGCTTCGACCGCGAGAGACGGAAGATGATCGGTTCGGAGGAGCCCCACTCGACGCCGGCGTCCTCCTGGTCCTTCGCGAGCGGGCCCGGCTCGTCACCGGGGAAGATCCACAGGTTGTGCAGCGGGATGTCCGAGAAGGTCTCCTGGGCGACCCCGAAGTTCTTGGCCAGGACGTCCGGGGGCGTGTGCGCGAACCAGTCCGTGAGGAGCAGGGTGTTCGACTCCGACTGCTCGCCGTCGTCGAAGGCGAGCACGAACTCGGCGCCGTCGGGCCCGAGGCCCTGCAGGGAATGCGGCGTGCCCGCGGGGAAGAACCAGAGGTCGCCCTCCTCCACGTCCTCCACACTCGGCAGCCCGGATCGGCTCAGCGTGGTCACCCGGCACTTCCCCCGGGTCATGACGGCCCACTCCGCCGTCTGGTGCCAGTGGAGCTCGCGGATGCCACCGGCCTTGAGGTACATGTTGACGCCGGCGATCTCGTCGGAGATCGCGAAGTCCTGCTTGGTCACCTCGCGCGCCCAGCCGCCGTCCTGGACCCGACGGGGCGAGATGTTGAAGGACGACCAGAAGAACGCCTGCGTGCTGATGTCGGTGCCGGGAGCGTCGATCTGGTTCGGGAACTGACTCGCGACGGCCGGGTTCTGCGGACCGGTCATCCGCGTGCTCTGCGGATGGAGGAGGGTGTTCTCCTCGCCCTCCGCCGGAAGGTCCGGGTTGCCCAACCGTGGGGCGTCGTGGTGGGGGACGGTGGCGTCCGTCGAATCCATGGTGATCCTCCTCAGGTTGCCGCGGCGCTGGGCCGATGCCCTCCAGCAGACCAGCAGCCGGCGGTGGTGGCTTCCTGCGGACGTCGGAACCTCGTCCGACACGGGTTCCGGACGGATCAGTCCGCGTCCGGTTGGGCCTCGTCCGACACCCGTGCGGCGAGGCGCGCGAGCAGCACTTCGGACTCCTCGTCGCAGGCCCGCCAGATCACCAGGCTCAGCCCGAAGTGCTCGGGGACCTGCAACTGCAGGTACCGCAGTTCGAGCGGACCCACCTCGGCGAGGGTGAAGGTGAAGGTCTCCGCGGCACCCGGTTCGGCCCCGGGATCGAGGTCGACCCAAGCCCGCGCGAAACCCCGGTTGCCGGCGCGGAGTTCATCGACGAGGCGCTCGAACACGTCGTCCCACTCATGCGTGCCGAGCGAGCTGCGCAGCGCGCCGACGACGTGGTCGGTGACGAGCTCGGGTTCGGGGCTCGCCCGGAGGACCTCCGGTCTGAGGAAGGTCGATCGCAGCAGGTTGGCCCCCGGACGGAACGCGACCGACAGCGACCGCGCAAGCCGGTTCGCATGGAGCACGGTGAAGTGCCGGTCGTGGAGGAACGCCGGAACCGCGGACCAGGCGTCGACGAGGTCCACCAGGTCCCGCGGGAGCTGTTCGGACGGTTCGGGCCCAACCATGCGACCACGATAGTGACGGTCCGCGGAACCCGGGTGGGACGCGCAGGGCCATGATCGCGAGTCGGCCTGGACCAGGCCGACATGTCCAGAAACAGCCCAGAACGGACCGGGAACGGATCCATCGGTCGACCCGGGATCGGCGATGATGGGCTTCGACTCCATACGCTCTCTCAGACGGACGTGGTGATGCCCTCAGCTCGGTTCTCGAATGCGCTCGGCGAGTTTCTGCGCGCTCGCCGAGAGGTCGTGCAGCCCGAACAGGTCGGGATCCGTGGCGGAGCCAGCCGTCGAGTGCCCGGGTTGCGCCGCGAGGAGGTCGCCCAGCTGGCCAGCATCAGTCCGGAGTACTATCTGCGGATCGAGCAGGGGCGCGTGCATCGGCCCTCCGAACAGGTGTTGCTGGGTCTCGCCAGGGCGTTGCTGCTCGACGACAACGGGCGGCGGTACCTGCTCCGCCTCGTCAGTCCGAGGCCGTTCATCCGAGCGGTCGACGAGCGCGCGTTCACGGTGGACGAACGGGTGGCCCGGTTGCTCACGCACTGGTCGGCGACGCCGGCGTACGTGAGCGACCGCAACCAGTACGTCCTCGCGGCGAACCCGCTCGCCCGGCTGTGGGTCCCCGCCGGCATGCTCGACCCGGGGGTCAACCTGCTCGTGTCCGCCTTCGAGCAGTACGCCGACTTCCGGGCGAGCACCCCGCCCGAAGCGCCGGAGTACGACCGCATCCACCGGGAGTGGGAGGGGACCCTGCGTGATCTCACCGCACCGCTGCGCTACTACGGGCGACCGGACGATCCGCGCCTGCAGGAGATCGTCGGCATGCTGTCGGCGAGGCATCCGGTGTTCCGGACCATCTGGGCCGAGCACCTCGTCAAACCGCAGACGTCCAAGCGGACGCGCACGTTCATCGAGCCGCTCGGCTGGGTCGACTTCCGGTCGCAGACCTTCGAGGTCCCGCAGACCGACCAGTTCCTCACGGTGTTCTTCGGTGAGCGCGGTTCAGCGGCTGCGGCGGCGATCGCCTACCTCGCCGCCGGTGAGGCTGCTCAGGGGGCGGACACCGGATCGCTCGGCGACACCGGGTCGTCGCCGAGGACGTCGGCGGAGAGTCGTCGCAACGCCGCGCGCGATGCCGGTCCGGACGGGACGAACACCATCAGGAGGTCGCCCTCCGGGCCGGGTGCGCTCAGCAGGTTGTAGACCATCTCGATGTCGCCGACCGCTGTCGGGAAGTGGATGGGCCCGGAGGTCTCCACCGGTTCCTCCGGGGCGGCCCAGGTGCGGGCGAAGTCGCGCGACATCGCCGAGAGCTCACCGATGATCCGTGCCGAGGCACGATCGGTGTCGTGCTCGTCGACGGAGCGCTTGAGGAGCACCGCCGTCGTCGCGGACATGCGGTTCCAGCCGGCATCCTCCGCCACGCGGTCGGGTGAGAGGAAGGCGAACCGGGCCAGGTTGACGCCGGCTTGGAACGCCGGTGACAGTCGTGACGCCGCAGGGTTGGCCTCGATGACGTCGAGCGTGCGGTCGCAGAGCACCACGGGCACCTCACGCCAGGAGGCGATGAAGTCCTTGACCCGGTCCCGGCGTGCTCGGACGCCCTCGTTCGCGATCATGGCTCAACGGTAGGCCTTGGTGCCACGGTCGGCCAGCCCCCGGAGGACACGGATCGATCGAGCGTCGACGTCCGTGCGTCGGGTCGATCGGTGGCGATCGGCGGTGGTCAGTCGCCTCGGACGGCGAGGTAGGCGAGCACGGCGGAACCCGGCGTCCCCGGTTCGGCGAAGATCGTCGTCAGCTGATGTCCCGGCCAGTCGGGGACGACGAGGTGCTGGTACTGCAGTTCGACGGTGCCGAGGTCGTCGATCGAGGCCCGGAGTGGGGCGCCGGCGAGCGGCCGGGCGTCGTGTCGGGCCCACAGGCGCGTGAACAGGGGACTGCGGCGGGTCAGCTCGTCGACGATCTCCTGCAGGCGTGGGCTGCTCGGATCGCTGCTGTAGCGGAGCGCTGCGACGACGTTCGGGGCGTACGCCTCCCACTCCGGGGTGACGGCCCGGATCCGGTCGTCGAAGTACCCGAGCACGTCGTTCTGGCCGACGTCGAGAAGGCCGCCGCCCACGCGCCGGGCAAGGGTGTTGGACGCGACGATGTCCCGGTTGCCGTCCGTGATGTAGGCACCCGTGTCGGACCAGTGGTCGAGGAGCGTCGTGTCGGGCACCGGCCGCTCGGCGGATGACGGCTGGTGGGATTCGGACGGCAGGTGATCGGCCGGGAAGAGGTCGACGTCGTAGGCGAGCCGGAAGAGGTAGTCCATGGCGTGCTCGTCCAGCTGGAGGGCGCGTCCGATGCCCGCGAGCACCGCTTCCGACGGGCGCTGGTCCCGTCCCTGCTCGAGGCGGAGGTAGTAGTCGGCACTGACGTCGGCGAGTGCCGCCACCTCGATGCGCCGGAGGCCGCTCACCCGTCGGCCGTCCTCCTGGGGGAGGCCCGCGTCCTCCGGCCGGACGAGTCCGCGTCGGGTGGTGAGGTATCGGCCGAGAGCCGCCGCCCGGGTGATCACGTCGTCCGCTCCTGCACGGGGTCCAGGCGGCGGGTCAGAGTCCGCGGGATACGGCGGCCGCCGCGGCGAGCCACGCGCGCTGGGTGTTCGAGCGGAGGGCGTCGTGGCGGATGACCCCGTTCTTCAAGGCGGGGTCGAACGGCACGACGACGACATCGCGGACGTATGGGCGGAAGTCCTCGGCGTAGGCGTTGGCGATGGAGGTATCCTTCGCCTCGGCTTCGGAGACGATGACGACGGCGTTGCGCGCGAGTTCCGCACCTCGTTCGCTCACCCGGCTGACGGCGGTGAGGGTGAGCCGCGCGCCCTCCTTCTTGTCCTCGACGGTCGTGGTGGGGATGACGAGCTGGTCGGTGAGGTCCACCATGCGCCGCCAGTTGGGGGCGCCGGCGGAGTTGCCCGAGTCCATCACGATCAACCGGTAGTACTTGGCGAGGACGCGGTGGACGAGGTCGACCTCGTCGGCGGTCACGACATGTTCGCCGTCGGCCGCGGAACGGAGGACCTCGTACTTGTCGCCGGGCTGGTGGTGCACGAAGCGGGACAGGTCGGCGCGCTCCGCCCCGGGGGAGAGGAGGTCGCCGGCCGCGGCGAGGAGGTCGAGCACGGTCGAGTCGTGTCCGCCGTGCTCGGTCCGCCAGCCGAGCGTGCCCATGGTCTCGTTGTTGTCCCACGCGGCGACACCGCCACCGCCGTAGCGGGCGAACACCGACGACAGGTTGACGACCGTGGGCGTCTTGTTCGCGCCGCCCTTCTGGTTGGCGACGGAGATGGTGCGGCGTCTCGGGAAGTGGCGCGACACGGCGTTGACGTCGTCACGTTCGGCCCGCTCGTTCGCGGACGGCGGCACGGAGAACCCGAGCTTGTTGAGCAGGCCGGCGAGTCCGTGCTGGGCCGGACCGATGGTCGGCGGTGCGAGGAACGAGGGTGCGTCACGCAGGTCCCGACGGGCGGTCGGCGCGGCTGGCTGCCCGGCTGCGGGCTGCTGCGGGGCGACGGGAGGCTGGAGCTGTGGCGACGGCTGCGCGGGGACCGGCTGGCGTTGCGTCGGCGTGGTCGGCGTGGCCTGCTGGGTGGGGACGGAGCGCTGAGCCGACATCGGCTGCGGCGGGCTCGGCTGTGGCGCGCTGGGCTGTGGCGCGCCCGGCTGGCTCCGGATCGGCTGGAACGGCGGACCGTCGAGCGTCGGTTGCTGCACGGCCGGCCGCTGGGGTGGGACGGGCTGCGCCGGCGCCGACTGCTCGGGGACGCGCGCGGGTGCGGGTGGCGGTGTCGTGGCGGGTCCGGCCTGCGCGGGCACCCCGGGTGGAGCCTGGATCAGCGTCACCCGACGACTCGGCATGGGCGGCGCGGGCGCGGCAGGTGTGCCGCCCCGGGCGGGTGCCACCGACTGCGGTTCCTCCTGCAGTTCGCCGTCGACCCCGACCAGCAGCACGGTGACGCTCGTGGGATCGGTCACCGTCACCCGGATCGGCCGACCGGAGGTCCTGGCCTCGGCCTGCATCAGTTCGACGAGCTGACGGCGGGCCGTTCCGGCGTCGGTGGCGGAGAGGTATCGCTCGGCGGTGCCCACGCGGAACACGCCGGAGTTGTCCGCCAGCAGCGAGGCCGTCATCGGCGGGAAGTCCTGTATGGAGGTCTTGTCGATCATGCTCAGCTCCTTCGCGGCGGGTGTGAACCCGTCACCACTATGCCTTAGTACAACGCATGTCGGATATTTGAGCGGAACCGCGACCCCGTCACCGAGTGCTGTGGGTGCGGTCCCCGAGGCCGACGTACATCGATCGGTGGAGCTCGGCGACGTGCTCGGAGGCGAGGCGGCTCGCGGCAGCCACGTCGCCGCGGCGGAGGGCGTCGACGAGCAGGGCGTGCTCCTCGTTCGACGCGCGGAGGTACTCGATCCGATAGGGGATGAAGTAGGAGTACAGCTCGCGGGACACCCGGTCGTGGAGCTCCGCCG
This sequence comes from Plantibacter sp. Leaf1, assembly GCF_001421315.1. NCBI lineage: Bacteria > Bacillati > Actinomycetota > Actinomycetes > Micrococcales > Microbacteriaceae > Plantibacter > Plantibacter sp. Leaf1. The sequence continues at coordinate 2,458,134 of NZ_LMJX01000002.1, forward strand.
CTCCCGGCACGCCTGCAGACGCGGCCAGCTCGGCATGGAAGGCCGCGTCCGCCTCGCGGAACCGGCTCCAGTCGGGCTCGGTCCGCATGGCCGCCACGAGTTCGTCGAGCCGACGTATCGACGCCACCTCCGGCTCGGCGGCAGCAAGCGCCGCCAGCCCGGCCTCGAGCGTCGCCCGCTGGTCGATGAGCGCATGCACGTGGACGGCGTCCTCGCGGTACGCGGCGATCTCGGGCACGGTGCCCACCGTCGGCGCATCCGCGATGAACGTGCCACCCGTGTTGCCCTGCCGCCGGACGACGACGCCCTCCTCGCTCAACGCCCGGTACGCGCGCCGCACCGACATCTCGCTGACACCGAACGCCCGAGCCGCCTCCTCGGGAGCCGGGAGCCGCTGACCGGGCACCAGCATCCCGAGTTCGAGCGCCAGCGAGATGCGCGCGCGGACGGTGTCCACGGCGGTCGTGCGCCGGATCGCTCCGAGCGAGGGTGAACCCAGATCCATGTCGCCCTCGTCTCGTGTGGTACCCGCCGGTGGCGGTGCGTCAGCTCGCGGTCGGCTGCTCGGCGCTCGCCGTCGTCGTCGCGCCGTCCGGCTCGGTGTCCAAGGGGAACCGCTTCCCCATCACGATACCGACCAGCATCGCGACCACGGGGATGAGGGCGAGGACGACGCTCACGGCGACGCTTCCGCCCGTGACGAGGGTGAAGTTCGAGAGGACGAGCCACAGCGCGAAGGCGAGACCCACCACCGCGAGGATCGGGAACACCCGTGCACCCCAGGCACGGCCGGCGACGAGTTCGGGTCGGCGCGCGAAGAAGACGAGGACGGCGATCGAGGTCGTCAGCATCAGCAGCACCATCCCGACGGTCGCCACCCCGGCCATGGAGCCGAAGACCCCGACGAGCGGGTCGAGGCCCGCGAGCGCGAGCGCGGCGAGGACGATGGCCGCCGTCACCGTCTGCACGATCGAAGAGGTCGAGGGTGAGTGGTGTGCCGGGTGGCGCCGGCCGAGACGGGCGGGCAGCACCGACTTCTGCGCGAGCGTGAACTGGTAGCGCGCGATGACGTTGTGGAAGGAGAGGACGCACGCGAACAGGCTGGTGATGAGCAGGACCTGGACGACGTCGCGCATGATCGGGCCGAGGTAGGTGGTCGTCGTGTCGAGCAGGAGGTTGCCTTCGCCGGCGAGCGTCTGCTGGGCGACGGCGACGGCGTTCCCTGCGCCGATGCCCGTCACGAGGGCCCAGCACGAGATCGCGTAGAAGACGCCGATGATGATCACCGCCAGGTAGGTGGCCCGTGGGATGGTGCGCTCAGGGGTCCGTGCCTCGTCCCGGAAGACGGCTGTGGCCTCGAAGCCGATGAAGCCGGTCAGTGCGAAGAGGACGGCCACGCCGATCCCGCCGGTGAAGATGTTCGACGGGTCGAAGGTCTCGACCGCGATGCCGTCCGCGCCACCCGTCGCGAAGATGACGACGTCGAGCACGACGACCACCAGGATCTCGAGGGTCAGGGCGATGCCGAGCACCTTCGCGCTCAGGTCGATGTGGCGGTAGCCGAGCACGGCGACGATCGCCATCGTCGCGAAGGAGTACAGCCACCAGGGCAGGCTCGGGCCGCCGAAGAAGGTGACGAGGTCGTCGAGTGCCCACCCCATGTAGCCGTAGACACCGACCTGGATCGCCGTATAGGCGACGAGTGCCGTGAACGCGGAGCCGAGGCCGAGTCGTGAGCCGAGTCCGGCCGTGACGTAGGAGAAGAACGCGCCGGCCTCGCGGACGAACGGCGTCATGGTCACGAAGCCGACGGAGAAGATGAGGAGGATGACGGCGGCGAGCGCGAAGCCGATCGGGGCCCCGGCGCCGTTGCCGGTGCCGATCGCGATGGGGACGTTGCCGCCGATGACGGTGAGGGGTGCGGCGGCGGCGATCACCATGAAGACGATGGAACCGGTGCCGAGTTGGCCGTCGAGGCGCTGGCGCGGCTCGGCGATGGGGTTGACGGTCATGAGGTCACTTTCCGGGGGAGTCGGGGGACTCGGGAGGGGGAGCGGACGGGGTCGTTCAGTACAGCTCGGCGCGGCGGTCGGCGAGGTAGGGGTTCTCCTGCCTGGCGCGCCTGGTGGCCTCCGGATCGATCGTGGCGATCATGAGGCCGGTGGAGTCCGCGTCGAGGGCGTCGAGGACGACGCCGTCCGGGCCGACGATGCTGCTGCGGCCGACGTAGGTGAGGTCGCCTTCGGACCCGACACGGTTGACGTAGACGAGGGGGGTCTGGTTCTCCCAGGCGCGCACCGGGATGAGGCGCTCGGCGATGTGCGCGTACGGCTCCATCTGTGCGGTCGGGACGATCACGACGTCGGCGCCGTCGAGGGCCGCTGCGCGGACGGTCTCGGGGAACTCGACGTCGTAACAGATGAGCACGGCGATGCGGACGCCGTTCAGCTCGACGATCGGCGGCAGGGTGTCGCCGGCGACGAAGAGGTGCCGGTCGAGGTCGCCGAACAGGTGCGTCTTCCGATACCGGAGCAGCTCCGTGCCGTCGGCGTCGATGAGGACGAGCGCGTTCGCGACGCCGCCGCTCGGGACGGGCTCGGGGAGGCCGGCGAGGATCGCGATGCCGACCTCCACGGCGATCGAGGCGACCCGGTCGACCAGCTCCGGCGTGGCGAGCGGGGCCAGCCGGTCGCCGAGGTTGTACCCGGTGACGAACATCTCGGGGGTGACGAGCAGGTCCGCGCCACGATCCGATGCGCGTCGGGCGGCGTCGGCGATGAGGGCGAGGTTCGCCTCGACGTCTCCGAGGACGCCGTGGTGCTGCAGTCCGGCGACGGTCAGGGTCATGGCGGTGGTACTCCTCGAGTGGGGCGGGCGGATGTGTCCAGTAAACAGCTCAAAGTGATCTGTTTGATGTCCATCGTGTTGCAATCCGGTTTCGCCCACAAGTGGCGGGCGACATACTGAGGGCGTGCTCACCCTCCCTGTCGACGTCCCGATCGTGCTCGGTGCGTTCGGCGGACTGTCCTCCATCGAGCTCACCGCGACCGTGAGCGACCTGGGTGGCCTCGGTTCCTTCGGGCTCTACGGCTACGACGCCGAGCGCATCGAGCGGACGGCCGCCGAACTCCGCCAGCGGACCGACGCGCCCTTCGCCCTGAACCTGTGGCTGCCAACGGGGGACGAGGTGGAGCCCGAGGGGTCCGACGACGCCTTCCAGGCCGCGGTCGCCGCCCTCCGGCCCGTGTTCGACGAGCTGTCGCTCGAGGAGCCGGTGCGTCCGACGCGATACACCCCGCCGTTCGACGAGCAGATCGACGCGGTCCTGGAGGCGCGACCCGCCGTGGTGAGCTTCGTCTTCGGCGTCCCGCCCCGTCCCGTGGTGGACGCCGCGCACGAGCGGGGGATCGCCGTGGTCGGGACGGCGACCACGGTCGCCGAAGGACTCGCCCTGCAGGAGGGCGGCGTCGATGTCGTCGTCGGCACCGGGATGGAGGCCGGCGGGCACCGTGTCTCGTTCCTGCGCCCGGCCGAGGATTCGCTCGTCGGCCTCGTCGCCCTGATCCCGCAGCTCGTCGACGCTCTGGACGTCCCGGTGATCGCGGCCGGTGGCATCGCCGACCGGCGCGGTGTCGCCGCCGCGCACGCGCTCGGTGCGTCCGGCGTCCAGGTCGGCACCGCCTTCCTCCGAACGGGTGTCTCCGCCGCGACCGACGAGCATTGTGCGGCCATCGTGTCGACACCGGCTGACGGCACGGTGCTGACGCGGGCGATGAGCGGTCGGCTCGGCCGGGGCATCCCCAACCGCGTGCTGCGCCAGATCGAGGCGTCGGGCGTCATCGGTCCGTTCCCGATCCAGAACTGGCTGACCGGCCGGTTCCGCACCGTCGCGTCCGAGCGTGGCCTCGCCGAGCTCCAGGGGTTCTGGTCAGGTCAGGCGGCGCTCCTGACGCGCGACCGGGCCGACGCCGCGGCGGTCTTCGCGGAACTCGCGGCGGGCTTGCCGGTCCCACCCAGGGGACCCTGACCCCGGTCGGCACCGCACGCAGGACCGCGTAAGCTGGAGGGGACTTCCTGCAAGAGATGAGACGTTCACCGTGCCCAGCATCCCGTTCGACGGCGCCAAGCACGATCGGTACTGGATGGTCCCGATCCTGCGCGCGGTGGTCGCGCTCGCCACGGCCGGGGTCGTCACCTTCACGCAGGGTCACTCCTCGCAGTTCGGGCTGATCGTCTTCGGCGTCTTCGCGCTGCTCTCCGGTGCGATCGTCGCGGTGTTCGCCTTCCCGAACTTCTCCGACACCGTCACCCGGGCGTTCTTCCTCGGCCAGGGCGTGATCGGCGTCGTCACGGGCGTGTTCGCGCTCATGGTCAGCGGCGGTGGCCTGAGCATCTTCCTCTACGTCGTCACCCTGTGGGCCGCGCTGACCGGGTTCCTCGAGTTGTACAGCGGCATCCGTTGGCGCGGACGCCTCGCTGCGGCGAAGGACTGGACGGCTGTCGGCGCCTTCACCGTGCTGCTGGCCCTCGCGACGCTCCTCGTCCCGCCTGGCCTCGAGCAGCGTTTCGCCGCCCCGGGAGGTGTCGAAGGTGTCCTCCGTGCGGACATCGTCGTCGTCGGCCTCGTCGGGGCTTACGCCGCCATCATCGGCGTCTACCTCGTCATCGGCGGGCTCTCGCTGCGGTGGGCGGGCAACCGCCCGGCTGTCGCCCCGGCCTCCGACGACACCAACGGCACGGTTGGAGCCGCATCATGAGCAAGCCCAACCGAGACGACGTCCTGCGTCCCATCGAACTCCTCGTGCTCTCGGGCGTGATGGGCGTCTTCACGGGCGTCGTCGTCCTGATGTCCACCCGCGAGATCGTCCTGTCGCTGATCGGTCTCGGCATCGCGTTCATCGCCTCGCTCGTGGTGCTGGCGATGCTGGCGCTGGCCGTGAAGCCCGACTTCCAGGAGAAGCTCGACCTCGACGAGCAGGACGGCGACGACAAGCGTCCGCCGCGGCCCTCCGGCCACTGACCCGCCGCCGGCCCAGCCCGTCTGGTCCCTGAGCTTGTCGAAGGGCGCGCCCGCTCCCTGAACCGACTCCGCTCCCTGATCCGGCCCTCCCGGTCCCCGCGACAGGCTCGGCGCCCGGTCTCCCGTCGCCGAGCCTGTCGGAGTGTCCTACGGCAGGTAGTCCACGAGGTCGTCGGACAGTCCGAGGTACGTCGCCGGGGTGAGCTCCAGCAGACGCTGCTTGGCGGCGTCCCCGATGTCGAGTCGGCCGACGAACTCGACGAGTTCCGCCTGGCCGAGCCGCTTCCCGCGGGTGAGTTCCTTGAGCAGCGCGTACGGGTCCTCGATGCTCGAGCGACCGGCGGTCACTTCGGCGCGGATGACCGTCTGGATAGCTTCGGCGAGCACCTCCCAGTTGTGGTCGAGGTCGTTCGCGAGCACGTCTTCCGCGAGGTCGATCTGGCCGAGCCCGCCGAGGATGTTGTCGAGGGCCAGCAGGGAGTGGCCGAACCCGACGCCGATGTTGCGCTGGGCGCTCGAGTCGGTGAGGTCGCGTTGCAGGCGGGAGGTGACGAGCGTCGCGGCGAGGGAGTCCAGGATCGCGCTCGACAGTTCGAGGTTCGCCTCGGCGTTCTCGAAGCGGATCGGGTTCACCTTGTGCGGCATGGTCGACGAGCCGGTGGCTCCGGCGACGGGGATCTGGCGGAAGTAGCCGATGGAGATGTAGGTCCAGATGTCCGTGGCGAGGTTGTGGAGCACGCGGTTCGCGTGGGAGATCTTGCCGTAGAGCTCCGCCTGCCAGTCGTGGGATTCGATCTGCGTCGTCAGCGGGTTCCAGTCGAGCCCGAGACCCTCGACGAACTCCCGGGAGATGGTGGGCCAGTCGGCTTCGGGGTCGGCGACCACGTGCGCGGCGAAGGTGCCGGTGGCGCCGGAGAACTTGCCGAGGTACTCGTTCGCCTCGATCTGCCGGGCGATGCGTTCGAGCCGGTAGACGGTGACGGCGAGTTCGCGGCCCATCGTCGTCGGGGTCGCGGGCTGGCCGTGCGTGCGGGCGAGCATGGGGACGGCGCGGAAGTCGACGGCCTTGGTGCGGAGGGCGTCGAGCACGAGCCGGAGCTTCGGCAGCCAGATGGACTGGACGGCCTGTGACACGGTGAGCGCGTAGGAGAGGTTGTTGATGTCCTCGCTCGTGCAGGCGATGTGGGTGAGTTCGGCGATGCGGTCGAGCCCCAGTTCGGACAGGCGGTGGCGCACGAGGTACTCGACGGCCTTCACGTCGTGGCGCGTGACGGCTTCCTTCTCGGCCAGCCAGTCGATGTCGGCCTGCCCGAAGTCGAGGTAGAGGGCGCGGAGGCGATCGACCTCGACCGGCGAGAGCGGGGAGGACCCGAACATCGAGTGCTCGGTGAGGTAGATGAGCCACTCCACCTCGACCTGCACGCGAGCGCGGTTGAGGCCGGCCTCCGAGAGGTATTCGCCGAGCGCCGTGACGGCGGGGCGGTAGCGGCCGTCGAGCGGGCTGAGGGGCTGGGCGGGGAATTCGGTCATGGGGTGGCTCCCTGGGTCAGTGCTGGTTCGAGCTGGTGGAAGAGGGATCGGCAGGCGTGGTCGATCATGCCGAGGACGGTTTCGAACATCTGCTCGTCCGAGTAGTAGGGGTCGGGGACGTCGCGCGTTCCGGCGGTGTTGTCGAAGCTCAGCAGCAGATGCACCTTGGAGCGGTCGGCGTCGTCGCTCGCCCAGGCGCGGAGGATGCGTTCGTGGCTGCGATCGAGGGCGACGACGAGGTCGTAGCTGTGGAAGCGGTCGGGATCGAACTGCTTGGCGCGGTGCGCGGTGGCGTCGTGGCCGTGGGCCCGGAGGGCGGCGACGGTCCGGTGGTCGGCGTGCTCGCCGACGTGCCAGTCACCGGTGCCCGCGGAGGAGACCTCGACGAGCTGTTCCAGACCGGCGGCCGCGACGAGGTCGGTGAACACGCTCTCCGCCATCGGGGATCGACAGATGTTGCCCGCGCAGACGAAGCACACGCGGAACGGGGTGGTGCCGGGGTCGGCCTCCCCGAGGGTGTTCATGCGTCTATTCTGGCCGACCGCGCCCGGGCCGTCGAACTGTTCCCGTCAGACTCCTCCACACCTCGCCGCCGGCACGGCCGCTCCACAACGCGAGGTCGCGCCGGCATGGCCGCTCGATCGGTTCGGCAGAGTCGACGACAGCGCCGGCAGCCGTCCGGGCGGAGAGGAGGTCCCCGATGGGAGACGTCGCGGAGACCATGTGCAGTGTCGATCGCGGGGCGGAGGACGCGACCGCGGTCCTTGAAGGGCGAGCTCGATGTCTCGAGGACGTGCTGTTCGGATTGAACACGGAGCTCTTCCGGTTCGTGCAGGCGCGCGCTGGTCAGGAGTGGGTCGGATCGGCGGCAACGCAGTTCTCCTGGTCGGCGGACGAACTCACGAGCGTGCTCCGCGAGGCGGCCTCGGCACTCGATGAGGGGCTGAGAAGTGCCCGTGGGGCGGCGTCGTCCATGATCGACGGGGGTGGGGCATGAGCGACGACATCACCATCCGCGGCGGCGGCGTCGTGGCGGTGGACACGGAGGAGCACCTCCTCTTCGCCGCCCTGCTCCTGGAACTCGGTGATGCGTGCGCGAGCTGGGCGGACCGCGCCGAGTCCGTGTCGACCGATGACTTCTCCCGCGTGCCTCTCGGTCCATCCGTCGTCCCCCAAGCCGACGCCAGGGCGGGGAGTGAGGCGGCGGCGCGGGCGGCCGCCCACCTCCGCCATGCGGGTGAGGATGCGACGCGGTTGGGAGGGAACCTGATCCTCACAGCGGAGAACTACGGACAGATCGAGCGGCAGGTCCAAGCGCTGTTCACCTTCGCCGGGGGCGTCGCCGGGTGGGCCATGGGCGCCTCGCCGCTGATCCCGCTCGCGATCCTGGCCGCCGTCGGGGAGGTCGCGCTCATCAGGACAGCGTTCCGTGCGATCGTCGGGCTCTTCTCGTCGGAGGCCGTGGAGGACATCGACGAGGCCTCGGCTCGGTCGATGCGCGAGCTGGTCTCTTCACCCGCGTTCGTCGCCCTCGTGCGCGGCGTGGTCTCGGGATCCGACGAGTTCCTCATCGGGTTGTTCGGCCTCCCGGTCATGCTCGACGCCAATCGCCTGCGCGAGCAGGGGATCACCGGTGTCGCGTTCGCCGCATCGGTTGTGGCCAGCGTTGCCCAGTACGCCGGTGTGTTCACACCTACCCCGGTCCAGGCGGTCGAGGTGAAGACCAAGGGGGCGGAGCAGCGACCCGCCCCTCCGGCCACCTACGAGGAACTGGTCGAGCGCATCCCCCACGGCGGTGCCGATTCTCCGCAGATCCGCATCGAGCGCTACCAGGACGCTTCAGGAGCCGACCAATGGATCGTCTGGACGGGCGGGACGATCGAGGCCGGCTTCCCCGAGTCGTCGACGGAGCCCTGGGACAATCGCAGCAATGTGACCGCCGTCGCCCACACGGATGCCGAGAGCCTGGAGGCGACGCTGCAGGCCATGCGGCTCGCAGGTATCCCCGAGGGCGCCTCCGTGCTCCACGTCGGCTACTCCCAAGGGGGCATCGTGGCGTCCGGCATCGCCGCCAGCGGCCTCTTCGACTCCACCCTCGTCACGTTCGGGTCACCCGTCGAATCGTTCGAGTTCGATGACGACCTCGCACGCACCCACGTCGAACACACCGAGGACGTCATCCCGGCGGTCTCCGGTGAACGGCGCGACTCGCTCAACGGAGGTACCGTCGTCCAGCGGTCCTTGTACGACGGCGGCACGCCGCCTCCCGGCGACGACCCGCTCCCTGCGCACAACCTCGATCGCTACCGCGAGACGGCACGCCTCATCGATCAGTCCTCGGAGGAACGGCTCGCGCCGGCGATCGATCCGCTCTCCGGGCTCACGGCCACCGGTGAGGTCCACCAGTACCGGGCGGACAAGGTCCTGCCGTGACCGGGGCGTCAGCGTCCGTCAGTCGCGCTTCTTCGGGCGGATGATGATGCCGAGCAGCCAGTTCACGATGGAGATGACGATCGCGCCGAGGACACCCCACCAGAACCCGTCGACGCTCAGGCCGAATCCGAACCAGCCGCTGATGCCCGCGGTGATGAGCAGGAGGAGGCCGTTGATGAGCAGGCCGATCAACCCGAGCGTCAGGATGTACAGCGGGAAGGCGAGCACCTTGATGACCGAGCCGATGATCGTATTGACGATCGCGAAGATCAGCGCGACCAGCGCATAGGTGAGGACGATCTCGAGCGTGCCGCCCGGCGCGTAGGGGGTCATGTGCACGCCCGAGACCAGCAGGGTCGTGACCCAGATGGCGAAAGCGTTGGCGAGCAGGTTCAGCAGAAAACGTCCCATGGGGGCCATCCTCCCACTCCCGTAGCACCCACGACAGGGCCGGTCTGGGCAAGCGCACTGCATTCCGCCGCGGGTATCCGTCGCGCCCTAGACTCGTCGGGTGAGTGAGAACCCGCCTACCACCGCCCAGCCGGCCGCTCAGCCGGGCCGGAGCCCGGTCCGTCTCCGCCCCGAGATCGCCGATCTGCCGCCCTACCGCCAGGGCAAGCCCGCAGCACCCGACGCGTTCAAGCTCTCCAGTAACGAGGTCCCGTTCCCGCCGCTCGACGCCGTCCTCACGGCGATCACCGACACCGCGGCACACGCCCACCGCTACCCCGACGGTGCGGCCCTGGCGCTGCGCACGGCGCTCGCCGAAGCCAACGGCGTGACGCCCGAACGCATCCACATCGGTGCCGGTTCGGTCGCGCTGCTCAGCCAGTTCATCACCGCCACCGCGGGTCCGGGTGACGAGGTCGTCTTCGCCTGGCGGTCCTTCGAGGCCTACCCGGGTCTCGTCACCGTCGCCGGCGCCACCTCCGTCCCCGTCCCGAACCGGGCCGACGGCTCCCACGACCTCGACGCGATCGCCGCCGCCGTCACCGACCGCACCCGGGTCGTCATCGTCTGCACACCGAACAACCCGACGGGCACCGTCGTCGGACGCGAAGCCTTCGAGACGTTCCTTCGCGCGATCCCCTCCGACGTCCTCGTCCTCCTCGACGAGGCCTACCGCGAGTTCGTCACCGACGACGACGCCGTCAACGGGATCCCGCTCCTCGACGCCCACCCGAACCTCGTCGTGCTCCGCACCTTCTCCAAGGCCTACGGACTCGCCGGCCTGCGCGTCGGCTGGGCGATCGGTCACGAGCTCGTGCTCGACGGCGCCCGCAACGCAGCCATCCCGCTCTCGAGCACGGCCCCCGCACAGCAGGCGGCCATCGCCGGACTCGCGAACGCCGACGACATCCGTGCGCGCGTCGCCGTCATCACCGAACGACGCGACGCGCTCGCCGAGGCGTTGCGCGAGCAGGGCTGGTTCATCCCCGAGGCCCAGGGCAACTTCGTCTGGTTCGGCCTCGGCGCGCACGCTGCGGCGGCGAACGAGGTCTTCCTCGCCCACGGCATCGTGGGACGCGCCTTCCCCGGCGACGGCGTCCGCATCTCCATCGGCGAGGCGGAGTCGATCGAGCCGCTCCTCGCCGCGACCGCCGAGATCCTCGCCGCACTGCCGGCCGACCACCCGACACGAGAGGGAGTGCGCTCACGATGAGCCGTTCCGGAGACGACCCCACCGTGCCCAGCGTCCAGTTCATCGACGCCGCCGGCACCTTCGCGCCGAACGAGCACGCGGAGCGATACCAACCGTTCGTCGATCGCCTCACCGAGACCGATCTGCAGCAGTTCTACCGCGACATGGCGAACGTCCGCGCCTTCGACATCGAGGCGACGAACCTGCAGCGCCAGGGACAGATGGCGTTGTGGCCGCCGTCCCACGGCCAGGAGGCCGCGCAGGTCGGTTCCGCCCGGGCGGCGCGCGCGCAGGACCACATCTTCCCCTCCTATCGGGAGCACGTCGTCGCCATGATCCGCGGCGTCGACCCCATCGACATCGTGCGACTCATGCGCGGCAACACCCACGGTGGTTGGGACCCGGCAGACCCGTCGAACGGCAACATGCACCTGTACACCCTGGTGCTCGCCGCGCAGACGCTGCACGCCACCGGCTACGCCATGGGCATGACCTTCGACAAGGTCGTCGGTACCGGCGACCCCGAGCGGGACGCCGCGGTCCTCGTCTACTTCGGCGACGGCTCGAGCTCGGAGGGCGATGCGAACGAGGCGTACATCTACGCCGCCAGCTACCAGACCCCGCAGGTGTTCTTCCTGCAGAACAACCAGTGGGCGATCTCCGTCCCCGTCTCGCGTCAGGCGCGCGAACCGTTGTACCAGCGCGCGGCGGGCTTCGGCCTGGACAGCGTCCGCATCGACGGCAACGACGTCCTGGCGAGCTATGCCGCGGCGGCGAAGCACCTCGACGACGCCCGCGCCGGCCGTGGTCCGAGCCTCATCGAGGCGATGACCTACCGCATCGGCGCGCATACGACGAGCGACGACCCGACCAAGTACCGGACGGACGACGAGCTGCAGTCGTGGATCGCCCGCGACCCGATCATCCGGTTCAAGACGTACCTGCGAGGGCTCGGCGCGTCCGACGCGTTCTTCGCCGAGGTCGATGAGGAGGCCGCTGCCCTCGCCGAGGACACCCGCGTCAGGACCCTCGCCCTCGAAGCACCGGGCCGCGGGCTCATCTTCGACGGCGTCTACTCCGAACCGCACCCGCTGATGGCCGAGCAGCAGGCTTGGCTCGAACGCTACGAGGCCTCGCTCGAAGGGGGCAACGCATGACGATCACCACCATGCCGATGGCGAAGGCGCTGAACGCCGGTCTCCGCAAGGCGATGACCGAGAACGACAAGGTCCTGCTCATGGGCGAGGACATCGGCCCGCTCGGCGGTGTCTTCCGCGTCACGGAGGGGCTGCACGCCGAGTTCGGCGGCGACCGCGTCCTCGACACCCCGCTCGCGGAGTCCGGCATCGTCGGGACGGCGATCGGTCTCGCGATGCGCGGCTACCGGCCCGTGTGCGAGATCCAGTTCGACGGATTCGTGTTCCCTGCCTTCAACCAGATCACGACGCAGCTCGCCAAGCTGACCAATCGTCACGAGGGCAAGCTGCAGATGCCCGTCGTCATCCGGATCCCGTACGGCGGGCACATCGGTGCGGTGGAACACCACCAGGAGAGCCCGGAAGCCTACTTCGCCCACACGGCCGGCCTCCGGGTCGTGAGCCCGTCGACGCCGAACGACGCGTACTGGATGATCCAGGAGGCGATCGCGTCGAACGACCCCGTCGTCTTCCTCGAGCCGAAGAGCCGCTACTGGCCGAAGGGCGAGGTCGACCTCGACGGCTCGGCCGCCCCGCTCCACGGCAGCCGCGTCGTCCGCACCGGCACGGAGGTCACGCTGGCCGGCCACGGTGCCATCGTGAGTGTCATGCTCCAGGCCGCCGAACTCGCCGCAGCCGAGGGGACGAGCGTCGAGGTCGTCGACATGCGATCGCTGTCACCCGTCGACTACGACCCGCTCGTCGAGTCCGTCCGTCGCACCGGCCGGCTGGTCTACGTGCAGGAGGCGCCCGGTTTCACGAGCGTCGGCTCGGAGATCGCGGCCACGGTCACCGAGCGTGCGTTCTATTCGCTCGAGGCACCCGTCCTGCGGGTGTCCGGGTTCGACACCCCGTTCCCGCCGGCGAAGCTCGAAGGCGTCTACCTCCCGGATGCCGACCGCATCCTCGAGGCGGTCGACCGCTCGTTGGCCTACTGAACATCGAAGGAAGACGAGGAACCACGATGAGTGATCTCCAGTTCGAACTGCCGGACGTCGGCGAGGGCCTGACCGAGGCCGAGATCGTCGCTTGGAAGGTCGCGCCCGGCGACACCGTGTCGGTGAACCAGGTGCTGGTCGAGATCGAGACCGCGAAGTCGCTCGTCGAACTCCCGTCCCCGTTCGCCGGCACCGTCGGCGCGCTGCTGGTCGACGAGGGACAGACCGTCGACGTCGGGACGCCGATCATCAGCGTGACCTCGGGTGAAGCCGCGGCACCGTCCGAGTCGACCGCCCCCGCCCCCGCCGGAGCGACCGAGTCGGAGGCCGCCACCCTGGCCGCGGACACCGCCGCGAGCGTGTCACCGGCCGAAGAACCGCGCCCCGGCGCCGTGCTCGTCGGGTACGGCAGCGCCGGCGCGACGTCCAGTCGTCGTCGTGGACGCGGCGCGACCCCGGTGATCGAGCCGGCGAGCCCTGCCGTCACCCCGACGCCGCCCGTGCGCCGTCAGCCTCCGACGAGCATCCCGGCCGCTTCGGCACTGCCGGTCATCGCGAAGCCGCCGATCCGGAAGCTGGCGAAGGACCTCGAGGTCGACCTCACGACGATCGAGGGCACGGGACTCGCGGGCGAGATCACCCGCGACGACGTCATCCGCGAGGCCAGCCAGGCGAGCGTCTTCCGCAACATCGAGACGCCGGAGTGGGCGGACGAGCGGGAGGAGCGGATCCCGGTCAAGGGCGTCCGCAAGGCGATCGCGACCGCCATGACGCGGAGCGCGTTCACCGCGCCGCACGTCTCCCTCTTCGTCGACGTCGATGCGACCCGCACGATGGAGTTCGTCAAGCGCCTCAAGAACTCGACGGACTTCGCGGGTGTCAAGGTCTCGCCGCTCCTCATCATGGCGAAGGCGATGATCTGGGCGGTGCGGCGCAACCCGACCGTCAACAGCGAGTGGACGGACCAGGAGATCATCGTCCGCCACTACGTCAACCTCGGCGTGGCCGCCGCGACCCCTCGCGGGCTCATCGTGCCGAACGTCAAGGAGGCGCAGGCGATGAGCCTGCTCGAGCTCGCACGGGCCCTCGAGACCCTGACGCTCACCGCTCGCGACGGGAAGACGCCACCGGCCGATCAGCAGAACGGCACGATCACGGTGACCAACATCGGCGTCTTCGGCATGGACACGGGAACCCCGATCCTCAACCCGGGCGAGGTGGGCATCGTGGCACTCGGCACGATCAAACAGAAGCCGTGGGTCGTCGACGGTGAGGTGCGCAGTCGCTTCGTCACGACGCTCGGTGCGTCCTTCGACCACCGGGTCGTCGACGGCGATGTGGCGAGCCGCTTCCTGGCCGATGTGGCCTCGATCATCGAGGAGCCGGCGCTGCTGCTCGACTGAGTCCTCGGGACTCGGACCACCCGGTCCCTGAGACTCCGATGGGCGATTTTGAGAATCAGTATCAATAGGCGTAGCGTTGGGGCTCTCACCCCGATCGAGAAGGTTCATCAATGCGCGCTCGCACCCTGCTTCCGGCTCTCGCCGTCCTCCCGGCAGCCGCCCTCGTCCTCGCGGGCTGCTCCGGCAGCCCCGCCGCGAGCTCGACCAACGACGGCAAGATCAGCATCGTCGCCTCCACCAACGTCTACGGCGACATCGCCTCGAAGATCGGCGGGAAGGACGTCGAGGTCACATCACTGATCACCTCGGCCGCCCAGGACCCGCACTCCTACGAGGCGAGCACGCAGGACCAGCTCTCCATCAAGAACGCGGACGTCGTCATCGAGAACGGTGGCGGCTACGACCCCTTCGTCGACACCCTCCTCGACGCCGCGAAGAACACCTCCGTCGAGGTCGTGAACGTCGTCGACCTGTCGGGCCTCGCCCCGGACGACGACCACGCCGACGACGAGCACACGGAGGAGGCGCACAGCGACGAGGCGCACGCCGACGAGGACGGCCACGACCACATCGAAGGCTTCAACGAGCACGTCTGGTACAGCCTGCCCACGATGGCGAAGCTCGCCGACGAGCTGGCCAAGGAGCTCGGCGAGCTCGACAGCGCCAACGCCGACACCTACACGGCCAACGCGAAGTCATTCACCGACTCGCTCGCCACGATCGAGACCGCGCAGGCCGCCATCAAGACCGCGCACGACGGCGAGGGCGTCGCGATCACCGAGCCCGTCCCGCTCTACCTGCTCGAGGCCGCCGGCCTGAAGAACCAGACCCCGGACGCCTTCAGCGAGGCCATCGAGGAGGGCACGGACGTCTCCCCGACCGTCCTCAAGGAGACGCTCGACCTCTTCGGCAGCGGAACCGTCGCCCTGCTTGCCTACAATGAGCAGACGAGCGGCGCGGAGACCGAGCAGGTCAAGACCGCCGCGGAGAACGCAGGCGTGCCGGTGCTGTCATTCACCGAGACCCTCCCGGACGGCAAGGACTACCTCTCGTGGATGACCGAGAACGTCGACGCCGTGGCGGACGCCCTGGGTCGATGACGAGCGGATCCACGGATTCATCCGGCCCCGTCGACGTCCTCGCGCTCGCCGGGGCCGAGCTCGGTTTCGGCGGACGCACCCTCTGGAACGGTCTCGACCTCTCCGTGCGTCCGGGTGAGTTCCTCGCGGTGCTTGGTCCGAACGGCTCCGGGAAGACGAGTCTGCTGCGGACCGTCCTCGGGCAGCAGCAGCTCGACCGAGGGACGATCAGCGTCGCCGGCGGACCGGTGCACCGCGGAGACCGCCGCATCGGGTACATCCCGCAGCAGAAGCTCATCCCAGCGGGCACACCGATGCGCGGCCGCGACCTCGTCGCGCTCGGCGTCGACGGTCACCGCTTCGGGCTGCCCATCCGCTCCGCCGCGACGAGGCGCCGGGTCGACGAACTCATCGCGTCGGTCGGCGCGAGCTCGTACGCCGACGGACCGGTCGGCACGCTGTCCGGCGGCGAGCAGCAGCGGCTCCGCGTCGCCCAGGCGCTCGCGGACGACCCGATCCTGTTGCTCTGCGACGAGCCGCTCCTCAGCCTCGACCTCCAGCACCAGCGCGGTGTCAGCGAACTCATCGACCGCCGCCGCCGGGAGCACGACACCGCGGTGGTGTTCGTGACGCACGACGTGAACCCGGTGCTCCACATGGTGGACCGCATCCTGTACCTCGCCGGCGGCAGCTTCCGGGAGGGGACGCCGGACGAGGTCCTGCGGAGCGACGTGCTCTCCGAGCTGTACGGCACACCGGTCGACGTGCTGCGCAGTCACGGACGCGTCGTCGTCGTCGGCATCCCCGACAGCGAGACCCACCATCACCATCACGATGAGGATCCGCGCACCGGAGCCGTGGGGGTGGGCGCATGAACGCCGACGACCTCTGGGGACGACTCTTCAACTTCCAGGACTACGGCGCGCTGCTCGAGCTCGTGCAGAACTCGATCATCGCGGGCGCGGTGCTCGGCATCGTCGGAGGGCTGATCGGTGTGTTCGTCATGCAACGCGACATGGCGTTCGCGGTGCACGGCATCAGCGAGCTGTCGTTCGCCGGTGCCGCCGGGGCGCTGCTGTTCGGCGCGAACGTCGTCGTCGGGTCGCTCGCGGGCTCGCTCGTCGCCGCGATCCTCATCGGGCTGCTCGGCGCGAAGGCTCGCGACCGCAACTCGATCATCGGCGTGCTCATGCCCTTCGGCCTCGGGCTGGGGATCCTCTTCCTCGCCCTCTATCCCGGCCGCAGTGCGAACAAGTTCGGCCTCCTGACCGGGCAGATCGTCTCCGTCGACGACCCGCAGCTCGGGCTGCTCATCGTCATCAGCATCGTCGTCCTGGTCGCGCTCCTCGTGCTCTGGCGGCCGTTGAGCTTCGACAGCCTCGACCCGGACGTCGCCGCGGCGCGCGGGGTGCCGAGTCGGTTCGTGTCGCTCGCCTTCATGGTCCTGCTCGGGCTCACGGTCGCGGTGTCGGTGCAGATCATCGGAGCGCTGCTTGTGCTCGCGCTGCTCGTGACGCCCGCCGCCGCCGCGCTCAGGGTCTCCTCGTCGCCGTTGCTCGTGCCGCTGTTGAGCATGCTCTTCGGCTTCGTGTCGGCCGTCGGCGGCATCCTGCTCGCCATCGGCGGGTCGCTGCCCATCAGCCCGTACATCACGACGATCTCCTTCCTGATCTACCTCGTCTGCCGCATCCTCGGTTCGCGCGGTTCGCGGAGCCGGGCCAGGGCATCCCGTCGAGGTCGCGATCGAAACGAGGCGGGCCCGGTCGGTGACCGCGTCGAGGTCGCGCCGTGACGGTGAACGGCACGCCAGGGATGCACCGAGCCCCTTCGGAGCGTCCTCCAAGTGGTTCCCGGGTACCCTTGAAGCGACAGGCAGGAGCACCCGTGGCGAAGCGCAACACCTGGCAGCGTGAAGCTGTCCGCGAGGCCCTCGGCGGCAACGACGGATTCGTGAGCGCTCAGGGGCTGCACGCCGAACTCCGCGACACCGGCTCGCCGATCGGGCTCGCCACCGTCTACCGCGCCCTGTCCGACCTCGCCGTCGAGGGTGAGGCCGACTCACTGCAGTCGCCGGACGGCGAGAACCTCTACCGCGCCTGCACGCCGGGTACCCACCACCACCACCTCATCTGTCGCAACTGTGGTCTCACGATCGAGATCGAGGCCGACGAGGTCGAGGCGTGGGCGCGCTCGGTCGCATCACAGCACGGGTTCACCGAGGCCAAGCACGTCGTCGACGTCTTCGGCCTCTGCGCGAACTGCTCGGCGGCGGCCCAGCGCGCGTGAGGCCGCAGTGAGCAGGACGACCGGCACCCTCGGGGTCGACGACGACTGGACCGCACCCGACGATGACGGTGCCGAGCACTGGGGACGCACGGAGGGCCGCGATCCGCGGAACATCCGCACCCCGCTCCTGATCGGGGCCGCGCTCGCGGTGGTCGTGGGGCTCTTCGTCCTCCGGGCACTCATGCCGCTCGGCGAGGCCCTCACCCCGCCGACGGCCGTCCGGGACTTCGTCACCCTGACCCTCAGCGTCGTGGTGGAGTCCCTGCCGTTCGTCGTCCTCGGGATCGTGCTGTCGATCCTCGTGCAGATCTGGTTGCCGGACGGCTGGCTCGAGCGCTGGCTTCCGTCGCAGCCCATCCTCCGTCGTGCCTGCATCTCGCTCCTCGGCATGTTCCTCCCGGTGTGCGAGTGTGGCAACGTCCCGCTCGCCCGAGGGCTCATCGTGCGCGGATTCACGGTGCCGGAGTCGATCACCTTCCTGCTCGCCGCACCGATCCTCAACCCGATCGTCATCGTGACGACGCATCAGGCCTTCGGTTGGGACGGCGGCATCCTCGTCGCCCGTCTCGTCGGAGGGTTCCTGCTCGCGAACCTCATCGGCTGGCTGTTCAGCAAGCACCCGGACCCGAGCTCGCTGCTCACCCCGACCTTCCAGGCCAGCTGCGAGGTGACGGAGCAGCACGGGCACGAGCACACGCGCGTCGAACGCAGCCTGCAGCAGTTCGTCGCCGAAGCGCGCGCGATCATGCCGGCGCTCCTGATCGGTTCCGCGGTCGCGGGTGCCGTCCAGGTGCTCGTGCCGAGGGAGGTGCTGGTCACGCTCGGTGCGAACCCGGTGTGGTCGGTGCTCGCCATGATGACGTTGGCCGTCATCGTGTCGATCTGCTCGAACGTCGACGCCTTCTTCGTGCTGTCCTTCGGATCGACGTTCATGCCCGGCTCCATCGTCGCCTTCCTCGTCCTCGGACCCGTCGTCGACGTCAAGATGCTCGCGCTCATGCGCACGACCTACACGACCAGGACCCTCGTGATCATCACCGCGGTCGCCGTGCTGTTCTCGGCGGCCCTCGGATTCGGAGTGAACGCCCTTGCCTGATCAGACCTCGACCCACGACCACGCGCAGAGCCGAGGCCCGGCGGGGGTGGACCCACGACGGGTCTCCCTGCTCGAGCGTCTGCGGCAACGATGGTGGGGCGTCCTGCTCCTCGTCACCGCCGCGGTCTGCATCCTCTGGCTCGCGATGACCGACCGCCTCGGTCTCTACATCCACCCGCGCTACTTCGTGTTCACGGTCATCATGGCGCTCATCGCGGTGGCGCTCGGCATCGTGAGCGTCCTCGTCCACGTCGACACGGAGGCGGTCCCGAAGCGCCGTGGTCGCACGGTGCTGCAGCTCGCTTCGGTGGTGGGCAGCCTCGCCGTGGTGGGTTCGATGGTCGTGCTCCCGCCGTCCACGCTGTCGGTCGCGACGGCGGATCAGCGCTCCGTGAACTCCGGCACGCTCGCCGGCGAGGTGCAGGGACAGGATGCGCAGACGGTCCTCACCTCGAATCCGGACTTCAGCACCTTCGGCATCAAGGACTGGGCGACCCTGTTGCGCCAGACCACCCGGCCCGCCGACCTCGAGGGGCGCGCGTTCACCGGCGTCGGTTTCGTGATCGCCGATCCGGACGCGGCGGGCGTCTTCTACGTCTCGCGGTTCGTCGTGAACTGTTGTGCCGTCGACGCGCAGCCGGTCGGGGTGCCGGTGGAGCTCGACGGGTGGTCCCAGCAGCTGAAAGCCGGCGACTGGGTCGAGGTCTCGGGGACGCTGACCGCCGGCGACGCCACCCACCCGCTGGTGGTCGGCACGGCGAAGGTCGACAAGGTCGAGGAGCCGGCGGACCCCTATGACTACTGATCGCCGTTCCGCCGTGAGCGGTCGATCGACGCGGGTGGACGCAGAGCGGAGCGGCTTCGGCCGGCTGGTCGCGATCGTGCTCGTCGCGCTCGTCGTCATCGGTGGCGGCGCCGCCGTCGTCGGTCTCACGCAGGGGCCGAAGCTCGTGCGCACCGTGGTCGATCCGACCGGTCTCGTCGAGTCGCGCGGTCAGCGCGTCGTCATGGCGGTCAACCAGCCGATCGCCGATCTCGGGGCGGATCGGGTCAGCGTCGAGCCGGCGGCGGACTTCGACGTCAGTACCGGCGACGGCGGGATCACCCTGGTCTTCCCGGAGCCGCTCGCCTACGGGACCGACTACCGGATCACCGTCGACGGTGTGACCGCGCCTGGCGGGGGGCCGTCGGCGAAGCTGACGACGTCGTTCTCGACGCCACCGGTCGAGGGCTTCTCGCTTGTCCGGGGTGAGGCGAAGCAGGGTGGTTCGGCGGGGAAGAAGCCCGAGGACCGGATCATGCGACTCGCGCTCGACGGCGGGGAGCGACAGACGGTCTACCGTGCGGCGAAGATCCAGGAGTTCGCGACGATCGGGGATTCGCTCATCGTGGTGGAGCAGGATTCGAGCGGGCTGGGTCGCATCGTCGTGGTGGACACGAGGGACGGCGCCACCCAGGAGGTGAAGCTTCCCATGGGGGGCATGATCACCTCCTTGCAGACGGCTCCCGCGCAGAGTCGCGTCGGGTTCCTCTTCACGGAGCAGTCGTTCGGTCGGGACGGCGGCGACAACCTGACGCTGTACTCGTTCGAACTGCGCTCTGGGAAGCCGACGGGCCCGGAACGGGTGGGCGGGATCGACGGAGCCGCGGTCGAGGCGGCCGAGTGGTCGTTCGTGCCGCGCACGTCGTCGATGCTCGTGCGGACGGTGGACAACTCGCTGGAGTTGCTCGATCCGGCTGCGACCACCGCTCCGGTGCTCCTCGGTCGCGCCGCCCTGATCTCGAGCTACATCCCGGGAACCACCAAGGTCGTCATCGAACAGATCGACGGCGTGGTGGTGCTCGACCTCGCCACGGGGAAGAGCGAGCCGTTCGTGCTCCCCTCGGTTGCACCCACCGAGATCCCCGGTCAGCTCGTCGCCCTCACGGAATCCTTGTCCGCTCGCATCTACGCGGACTACGACCGTGCCGCGGGGACGACGCAGCAACGGGTGTTGGCGATCAAGGACGGGGCGACGGCCGTGCTCTACACGCCGGAGCCGGGTGCGGTGGTCTGGTCGTTGTGTGCGAGCCCGAACGCGGAGTACGTCGCGGTCGTCGTGGTCCCCGACTTCGCCGATGCCGGCTTCGACGGGTACGCGAACGCGCCGATGCCGAACGGTCCGCAGATCGAGGTCGTCGAAGCCCGCACGGGGAAGGTCGTCGGTACACAGCCCGGATTCGACCTGTCCTGGTGCGCGGGAACGGGTATCGCGCAATGACCGGTCGACGTGGCCGTTTCGCCCCGGCTGGCGAAAACCGCGTCTTTCCGGGCGACACGCCCGGGATGCAAGCGGAATTTGCCACGATCCCGAGACACACGTAGAGTAATCACTCGTCACCCCAAAGGTGCGGGAAGCGGAAGAGCTTCTCGGCCTCAAGCGGGGACAATCCCCAGCCAAAAGCGAGAACATTTCGATGTTATCGTTTCAAGTCTCGGTTGGATGACCTCCTCCTGGTGTCACTCGTGCTCAGCATGACTCTGTTCGCAGAGCGGCTGAAACGCCGAGTTGACAACAAGCCGGGAAGATGTAAGATAGAGAAGTTGCCCTGCAGGGCGGTCGTGATGGCCAAAGGCAGGAGCATCCGATCCTTGAGAA
>NZ_LMJX01000003.1:0-139 GCF_001421315.1 Plantibacter sp. Leaf1
CATCTCGCGGACGGCGATCTCGGCCAACTGCTCGCGGCGTTCGGTGTGGAGGGCGGCGACGCGGGCGATGAGTGCTGCACGGTCGGCGACGGGGGCCTTGCGTGACCACTCCTCGTGGGCGGCGGACGCGGCGGTGATC
>NZ_LMJX01000003.1:222-157089 GCF_001421315.1 Plantibacter sp. Leaf1
TAGTGCCCGGCTCGGGTCGACGCCGGCGGGGGTGTGGTGTCAGTCCGACTCACGAGGTGGATCGTCTGGTCCGGATTGGTCCGGGACGTCCAGGGACCCCGCCGAACGGAAGACGACGTCACCGTCCGTCATGGTGAAGGCCACAGTGTTCTCGCGGAACCCGCCGGCGTCCAACGGATGCCGATCCAACGCGACCAGGTCTGCGAGGTACCCCGGTTCGAGACGCCCGATGCGGCCGTCGGCGGCGAAGGACGCCGCCGAGTCGATCGTCGCGTGTCGGAGTGCGGCATCGGGGAGCACTGCGGAGTGCAGGGTGTGTGCGGGCAGAGCCGGATCGATGACGGAGCGTCGCGTCGTCGCGATGTAGAGGTTGTCCAGCGCTTCATGCGGCGCGGTGGGGGCATCGGTTCCGAACGCCAGCCGTGCTCCGGCGTCGCTGAACGACCGCCACGGATATCCGCGCTCGGCCCGTTCGTCGCCGAGCTGCGCACGCCAGTTCGGTTGGATCGCGGGGTCGGCGTGCACGGGTTGGACCGACGCCGTGACCCCGAGTGCGGCCATCCGCGCGGGCGTCGCCTCCGAGACCACCTCGAGATGCTCCAGCCGCGGGCGTCGGTCCCATGACGGGTTCAGTTCCACGACCGACTCGAGTACCTCCAGGGCCACGTCGCTGGCGAGGTCGCCGATGGCGTGGATGGCGATCCGTAGGCCTGACGCGTCGGCGGCGATGGCCACTTGTTCGAGCCGCTGGGGGTCCCACATCAGGTCGCCGTTACTGCCGTCGGCATAGGGGTACGTCATTGCCGCCGTGCACGCGTCGATCACGCCGTCCAGGACGAGCTTGACCCCGATCATCGAGAGCCAGTCCGACCCGTCGGCGGCGACCTCGGCTGCGCGACGGATCTGGGCCAGGTTGCCCTCGTCATCGCCGGTGTCGACCACCAGCCAGTGCGCCGAGACGCGGACGGGTAGGGAACCCCCGAGTTGGGAGGCCGCCGTTCGGAGCGCCCGCCAACCGTCCTCGTCCATCCCCATGTCGATGACGGACGTGACTCCGGCCGCCGCGAACGCGTCGAGCGCCCGGAGCACGGACTCCACGCGATCGGCATCGCTGGTCGTCGCCGTGACATGGGCCCAGCCGATCTCATGCGCGGCACGCTCATAGAGCATTCCGGTCGGCTCGCCGGACGGGTCCCGAGACAGTCGGCCGCCGGCTGGATCGGGCGTCGACGAGTCGACTCCGAGGGCCTGCAGGCCAGCCGTGTTCACCCAGATCGAGTGCATGTCGTTCGAGTCGAGGAAGACGGGGATGTCGGCGACCACTTCGTCGATCATCGCAGCCGTCGGCTCACCGTCGACCGCGTCGAAGAGCCAGCCGCGGCCGCGGAGGACGGTCGCATCGTCGCCCAACCGGAAACGTTCGGCGGCGAGTCGCCGCTGGATCTCCGCGAGGTCGGCTGCGTCGGTGAGTGCGACGTTCGCCAGGCTCTGGCCGGTCCACACGAGATGCACGTGCGAGTCGACGAATCCGGGAAGGAGGACGGTACCGCTGGCGTCGATCACGACGTCGTCCGGTCGAACGCTGACACGCTCACCGACGGAGCGGATCCTCCCGTCCTCGACGACCACGTCCACGGTGTCGGTCGTAGCGGCTCGGGTAGCTGCACGCGCGCCCGGATCCATGATCCGAGCACCCGAGATGATGGTGCGAGCGTTCATCGGATCATCTCCTTTGTTGCGACGGTCGATTTCTCGGATGTGTCCATCCGCTGTTCCACGCGGGTGGACAGACGGGCCACGACGACGACCGGTACCACCAGCATCCAGCTGACGAGCGCAATCGCCCACCCGAAGCCGGGGTACCCGAACGTCTCCGCCAGCCATCCGCCGACCAGTGGCGAGAAGGCCGATCCAAAGAGGTAGACGCCGATCGCCGGGCCGGAGAACCGACCGTTCGCGTCCAAGGCGGCTGCTGTGGCGATGAACAGGAGGAACACGGCCAGGTAGGCGGTGTTCCAGGCGATCAGCGCGATCGTGTAGACGGTCGGGTCCGTCGTGACCGCTGCGACGAGCTTCAGCGCTCCGCCCGCGACGAGGAGGACCGCGAGCGGAACGGCACGGCCGATCCGTTCGCCGAGGAACATCAGGACGACCGCCGCGACGAGTCCGCCCGCGCTCGAGGCGCTCAGGACGAGGCCGAGGCCGGCCTCGGTCAGACCGGACTGATCCGCGCCGATGATGCCGGCGAGCGCCCACACCGAATCCTCGCTCACGGCCCAGACCGCGTACATGGCCAGAAGTGCGACTCCGGCGATGGTGATGGAGCGGGAGGGACGTGGGTTCCCCGTGGTTACGTGCTGGCCGGATGCTGCCGAGGGGAGGGGATCGACTGCGACGATCGGTGCTCGAGGCAGCCAGGTCGCGGCGAAGAAGAGGAGGAACGCCGCACCGGCGATGACACCGAAGACGCTGCCGGTCGTGATGCCGATCAGCGGCACGACGGCCAGGATGATCGTCACGACGACGCGGTTGACCAGGCCGTTCGCAGCTGACATCCGGTTCGGGTTGCGCAGCGCTGCGAGTGCAGCACCGCTTGCGGAGAGCGCCCCGCCGGTGCCGACACCTCCCGCGACGATCGCAATGACGGTGACACTGGCACCGGGGTTGAGCGCTGCCACGGTGAACGCCACGGCCGCCAGTGCCAGGCCGATCCGCGCGACGAGGGTGCGACGCGCTCCCTCGGCCAAGCGGGTGGTGGCCACGCACGACACCGCGCTGGCGAGCAGGGAACCGGTCATCACTGCGCCGGCCTCGGTGGCCCCCATGCCGAGCGACTGCTCGAGCGCGAGGACCATGAAGGGGAGCAGATTGCCGGCAAGCAGCCCCAGCACGGACAGCCCGAAGGTGGATATGGCGCGTCTCGTGTTGAGTGGGAGCCGCGTGTCGTTACCGGTTGGAGCCATGATGACCTCGTTCCCCGGCTCGATCGCCGGATGTGTCGGTATGGAGGGGGAGCTCAGCTCACGGCGGTGAGCGCCGGCTGTTGTTGGGTGATGCAGTGGATACCGCCGCCACGGGCGAAGAGTGGCAGTGCGTCGACGGTGGAGATGGTGCGTCCGGGGTAGGCGTCACTCAGGATCGAGCGTGCCCGGGCGTCGGCTGCCTCCTCGCCGAAGCCGCAGGCGATCACCCCGCCGTTGACCACGAGGTGGTTGACGTAGCTCCAGTCGACGAAGCCCCCGTCGTCGCGGATCGTCGCCGGCCCGGGCAGCGGGACGATCTCCACCGAACGTCCGAGCGCTTCGAACTGCTCCTCCAGCTCGCGCCGGAGGAGCGGCATCACCGCTGCGTCCGGGTGCCCCGCGTCGAGCTGGTCGTGGAGGAGTAGGCGGTCCGGAGCGGCGAAGGTCGCGACGATGTCGACGTGGCCGTTCGTGCCCAGATCCTCGTAGTCCCGCGTCAGCCCCTGCGAGAGCCAGACCGCGTGCTCGGCGCCGATCGTCCGAGCCATCTCCGCCTCGACGCGCGCTCGGTCGGCGAAGGGGTTACGTCGAGGATCGAGCTGAACCGTCTCCGTGAGCAGGACGGTGCCGGTCCCGTCGACGTGGAGTCCGCCACCTTCCGCGACCAGCAGGGAGGAGACGATCTCCGCGCCGACGTGCTCGCCGACGAGTCGAGCGACGCGAGCGGACTGCTGCCACTCCGCCCACGCCGGGGCACCCCAACCGTTGAAGATCCAGTCGACCGCGCCGAGCGTTCCCGGTCGGTCGGGATCGAGGACGAAGGTCGGTCCCATATCCCGCATCCAGAACTCGTCGACCGGCGCTTCGATGATCTCGATGGACGGGTCCAGCATCCGTCGTGCGCGCCCGATCTCGGTCGGGTCGACCACCATCGAGACGGGCTCGAACTCCAAGATCGCATGAGCCACCGCGGTCCAGGCGGCGTAGCCTTCCTCGCGGGCGGCGAGCGTGTCTCCGAGGGTGAAACCCTCGCGCGGGAAGGCCATCCACGTTCGGGTGTGTTCCGCGGTCTCAGCTGGCATGCGCCACATGGGGGTACTCGATTCGGTCGGGGTGGGTGGGAGAGGATGACGGTTCGGGACGACGGTGGAGCTCGTCGAGCGGTTCACCAGCCCGTCGCCAGGACGTGTGCGACGGCGTCGACGAAGTAGTCCGCGGACTCCTCGGTGATGCAGAGGGGTGGCTTGATCTTGAACACGTTGAGGTGGTCCCCGGTCGGTTGCATGATGACCCCGAGCTCTCGCAGCCGGTCGCAGATGGCTGCCGTCTCGAGCGTCGCGGGTTCGAGCGTGTCCTGATCCCGGATGAATTCGAGTCCCAGGTAGAGCCCGGAACCATGGACGGCACCGATGATCGGATACTGATCGCGCAGGGTTTCGAGCCGCGACTTCAGGTGACTGCCGACCCGTCGGGCGTTCTCCTGCAGGCCTTCGTCGCGGATGACGTCGAGGACGGCCAGACCGACCACCGATGAGAGCGGCGAGCCGCCGGTCGACGAGAAGAAGTAGCCCTGCGTCCGATACCGATCGGCGATCGCCCGGCTTGTGATCACGGCCCCGATCGGCTGACCGGCGCCGATCGACTTCGCGACGGCCACGACGTCGGGCACGGCGTCTTGCTGCTGGAACCCCCAGAACCACTCGCCCAGGCGGCCGAACCCGACCTGGACCTCATCGGCAATCGCGATGCCGCCGTGGCGCCGGACCGCCGCGTACACCTGACGGAGGTAGCCGTCGGGCAGTGCGACGCCGCCCGCGTTGCCGAAATAGGACTCGCAGAGGAAAGCTGCGGGTGGGGTGCCGGCTGCGGCGAGGGCGTCGATCACCTCCGCCGCCTCCGGTGCGTACTTCACCGCATCGGCACCACGATGGGAGCCCCGGTAGGAGTTGGCTGCGGCGACGGTGTGCACCCAGTCGGGACGCGTCTCGAGCGCAGACGGGTTGTCGGCGATCGAGGTTGAGACGGCGTCGCTCGCGTAGGTCCACCCGTGGTACGCCTCACGCATCGCGACGACGTCGTCCCGGCCGGTCGAGGCCTGCGCGAGACGGATGGCCAGATCGACCGCTTCCGAGCCCGAGTTCACGAAGAACACGGTGTCCAGCTCGTCGGGCAACGTCGCTGCGATCCGCTCCGCGTAATCGGCGATGGCCCGGTAGTGGAACCGCGAGTTCGTGTTCAGGAGCCGCAGCTGTCGGTACGCCGCATCTGCGACTCGGGGGTGCGCATGGCCGACCGACGCGATGTTGTTGACCATGTCCAGGTAGACCCGCCCCTCCACGTCGATGAGGTACTCCTTCCACCCGCGTTCGATCTGAGGCGGGTGGGCGTAGTAGTGCTCTTGCACCTCCGCGAGCACGGCGTCGCGACGGCCGAGCACGTCGTCGCGGGGGTCCGGGTGTTGCGGGGAGAGGCCGAATGCCGGTCCGGGGTCGCCGAGGAGCGATCGCCACCCGGGTACGAGGGCCGCAGTGGTGCGTTCCGGGGCGGGGGACTCCGGACCGTGGTGCAGCTGGACGAACAGTGGTGTGCGCGCGGGCAGGACGTCGGCTCCGGTGACGGGCAAGCCGGAGACGGTGATCGTCCCGTGCTCGCCTGTGACGGCGATCATGCCCGGCCGGACGGCGCTCACCGTGCCGAGGCGGTCGACCGGTGTCGCTTCGGCGAGCCACAGGCTCATCCCGGTGGGGACGGTCGCCGGGGCGGACGGGGTGCGAGCAGGTGCGCCGGTGAGTACAGGCCGCCACGGCGGGAGGAAAGCGGCGTCAGCCCCGTCGTCCAGGGCTGCCAGGGCCGCGCCGGCGAGCGTGTCCTCGCGCATCCAAGCGCCTTCGGCGTTCACCTCGGAGAGAGTGCCGGCATCGATGGCGACCCCGCGAGCGAAGGTGAGTAGGGGAGCCCCCAGCCACTCGACGCCGGCACGGGATGGTTCCCCCAGGGCGTCGCGGATGAGGGTGGTCATCACCTGCACGGGCACGGATGCCGCGACCTCCAGGATGCGCATCTCGCGATCGAGGGCATCGCTCGCGTAGGTGTTCTCCCGGTCCAGTCGAACCTGCTGACGGCCGCTCAGTGCGAGCACGGCGCCGCGCAGCACGACCAGGGGCCAGAGCGCGGTCCGTTCGTGTTCATCGAGCGGTCGGCGTGCGTGGAAGGCCCTGATCGCAGGAAGCCCGGAGGTGATCGTCGCCCCGTCGTGGTGGAGGATCGAGGACACCGTCACCGCGATCTCGCCCACGCGCCACGAGCGGACGACGTCCCCGAAGTCGATCACCGCGTCCGGGAGTGGTTCGTCGGAGCGGCGCAGCACGTTGTCGTCGGTGATGTCGAAGTGTCCGGCCTGGATCGGCAGTCCGTCCGCTACGCGGTCGAGGGCGAGGAGCGCGTCGTCCGCGGCGGCTCGGATGGTCGCCCGCACGTCGGCCTCCGGCTCCAACGGGAGCAGCGTGTCGATGACGCGGCCGGCATGCCTGAGGTCCCACTGGAGCACCCGATCTGCGGCCGGGTGCTCGAAGTCGGCGAGGGCCAGGCTGACTCTCGCCGCGAGATCCCCCATGCGCTCGACGACGGCGGCGGAGAGATGACCGGAGCCCATCAGGGTCCGTCCTTCGAGGTTCTCGATCACCCGCGCGTGGATGCGACCCTGCGAGGTGTCCCACCAGGCGCTCATCGTGCCCCGCGGTCCGACGACGGCACGGGGGACTCTGAGCGCTGGCTCGCGTTCACCGACGAGCGCGGATGCGGCGTCCTGCATCGCGATCTCGGTCTCGCTGAAGGCTGGGTTGCTCAGCTTCAGCACGCCGAGCGGGTTGCTTGAACCTCGTTCGAAGACCCGGAAGTTCTGATCCTGCTGACTGCCGAGCGACCGGACGTCGACGTCGACGCCGAACGTGGCGGTGAACAGCCTCCGGACCTCGTCATCCGGGAGTGCCGGCGAGGGGAGCTCGACGTGTTGGAAGTAGTCGAAGTACTCGGTCCCCATGATGTTTCTCCAATGGTCTACAGATGGTGAGGTGGAAGTGGAGCTGAACGTTCGAGGTCAGAAGGGCGCTGCCAGCGTCGTGGCGACAGCCCCGACGGTGGCTCCACCGGACTGCCTGACCACGACCACGACGAGGGGACCGTACGGCGCCCGCCATTCGCTGTGCGGCTGCTCGAAGCGACCGGCGGGGACGGTGAGTTCGCCCTCGAGCCGGTCCCCTCGCCGGGTGAGTTGCACCGGCACGCCGTCGACGGAGGCGACGGCCTCATCGGCGACGCCACCGGTTACCGTGGCCGTGAACCGGACCACGTCGTCGTGCGCTCCAGCGTCGACCGTCACCGTTCCGATCGCCACGGTGATCGAACCCGGTGCGGCGGGAGCTGCGGTGGGGAAGAGTTGCTCGGTCGCGAGCGTCGGCGTCCTCCCGGGTGCTACTCGTCGCTGACGGAGGGACTCGACGGCTGCGGCGATCCGCATGAGGCGAACGTCGTCGTGCGCGCGCCCGGCGATGGTCGCGCCCACGGGCATTCCCAGGTCGTCCATGACGCCCATCGGGACGGTGAACGTCGGGACCCCGAGGTGCCTCGGCACCAGGTTGCCGTTCGACACCCAGACACCGTTCTGCCAGGCGATGTCGGCGGATCGCGGGTTCACGTCCGCATCCGCCGGGCCGATGTCGGCGGCTGCGGGGAAGATCACCGCATCGAGGCGTTCCTCGTCCATCCAGGCTTCCAGGTCGCTGCGCCGCGCCGCTTCCAGGCCGCGAAGCCCCTGTTCCAAGCCGGGGATCTCGGCCCAGTCGACGACGCGCTCAGCGGCCCGCGGGACGTAGTCGGCGATGTCGTACGCGATGTCGAACGGGAACCGACCGTATCGGTCGTCGAGGGCTCCCTGCGGCTTGGGGAAGATGCGCGGCGCGTCCGCGTCGGCGAGCCGGTGGAGCGTCGGGTCGGCGTTCCGTCGGAGGTGGTCGTCCATCGCCCAGATCGATAATGCGCCCACCTCGTCGAGGAGGTACTGCTCCGTGACCAGGCCTCGCTCGACGAGGTCGAGGTCGCCCTCATGCAATCGCTCGTAGTTGTCGACTGCCGGGAAGGCGGTTTCGACCACTTCCGCGCCGGCGGCCTCGAGCTCAGCTCGCAGGGTCGACCAGAGGGCGATGACACTCTCACGGGTCGTGATCGGGTGGGCGGACTCGGCGTCTCCATTGATGTACATCCGCGGCACCGCGAATCGCAGACCCTTCAGGGGCAGTGGGTCGAGGTCGACGAGCGAGCCGGGTCGCAGCTCCGACGGGCGGGGGAGAGCGATCCACGGCTGGGTCCGCCAGAAGTCGCCGTCCGTGTCCAGGTCGTCGGCGATCAGCGTGTCCACGACGATCTGCATATCGGACATGGTCCGGGTGTGCGGAACGACGACGTCCATGGTCGGTACCAACGGCCAGTTGCCTCGGAGGGAGATCACGCCGCGGGACGGCGTGTACGCCACGAGCCCGTTGTTCGACGCCGGCGCCCGGCCCGAGGACCAGGTCTCCTCTGCGAGTCCGAAGGCGGCGAAGCTCGCCGCCGTCGCCGTACCCGACCCGTTCGACGATCCGGAGCCGAAGGCCGACGTCAGGAAGCCGGGATCGTACGGGGATTCCGCCCGACCGTAGAGACCGCGCTGCATCCCGCCGGCCGCCATCGGCGGCATGTTGGTCAGACCGAGGAAGACCGCGCCGGCCTTCCGGAGTCGGTCGATGGCGAACGCATCCCGCGACGCGACGACGTCGGAGAAGGCAGGAGATCCGGCTGACACGGTCATCCCCGCCACGGCGTAGCTGTCCTTCGCGGTGAACGGGATGCCGTCGAGCAGCCCGAGCGACGCTCCGTCGGCACGCCGGAGATCGGAAGCGCGCGCGTCGTCGAACGCGCGGGGACTGATGACAGGAACGGCGTTGAGCCGGATGCCCGACCGATCATAGAAGGCGATGCGATTGAGATAGCGGGCGACGAGTTCCACGCTCGTCACGAGCCCCTCGTCCATCGCAGCGTTCAGCTGCCGAATGTCGGCTTCGACGACGGTGAAAGTCGAGTTGTCCATGAGTCTCATTTCCGAATACGCACGGCGATCCGGCGCGTTGGGACTAAAACATACAGCGTTTGTTTCTTGAGCACCAGACTTCTTCAACGGATAGGCTGGGGTGCGTACAAGGAGGTTCCTATCGCTCGACCGCCGAGACCCCTACTCAGTCGTGATCTCATCGCCCGCACCGCCCTCGCACTCGTGGACCGAGAGGGCGTCGAGGGTGCGAGCATCCGCCGTGTGGCCGCGAAGCTCGGCGTGAATCCGGCGTCGTTGTACAACCACGTGCCGAGCCGTGCCGCCATGGTCGAGGACGTACGAGCGCTGGTGTCGGCGCCGATCGACTCACGGCCGCTCGTCGAACAGCCGTGGGAGGAGGGATTGTTCGCCTGGGCGACGTCCTACCGACGGGCGTTCGCGAACCATCCGAAGACGATCCCGCTCCTCATGACCACCAAGGTGTCCGCGCCAGTGCTCCTCGCCGAGTACGAGGACTTCGTCGTCGCGGCGGAAGCCGTCGGATGGCGGATCGGCGACGTCCTGCCGCTCCTGACCGCGTTCGAGTCGTTCATCCTGGGCAGCGTGCTGGACATGTCTGGTCCGACCGTCGTCTTCGATCCCAGCGGACAGGAGGATCGGTTCCCCCGGTTCGCCGCGGCGTTCGTCGCTCTGGAGGACGAGGACCCGCTCGACCCGGTGGCGACGCGAGCGTTCGAGCTGGGGCTACGGATGCTCATCGCGTCCGCTCGGCCGCAGGGCCGACCGACCGAGGAACGCTAGGCCGCGACGCGCGGCGGCTCAAATCCCCATGAGTGCTCGGGTGCGATCCGCCCTCCAACGGTCCGCGAACGCCGAGTCGAGGGCCATCGAGTCGTAGGCGTGCGGTGCGCCGGGGTGGACGTGCAGTTCCGTCTGTACCCCCGCCCGCAACAATCTGCGCGCGTAGTCGATGCTCTCATCGCGGAAGAGGTCGACGCTTCCGACCTCGATGTATGCCGGCGCAAGGCGCGAGAAGTCCCCGAGCCGTGCGGGGGCGGCATACGCCGAGACCGCGTCGGTCCCCAGACGGTCGCCGAGCAGCGCATGCCAGCCGGTGTAGTTGTCGTCGTCCGTCCAGATGCCCGGTCGGCCGAGTGAGGGATCCGCGCCGACCGTGCGATCGTCGAGCATCGGGAAGATGAGGATCTGGCGGGCGACTTCGATCCCGTTGTTGCGCGCGATGATCGCCGCCGCCGCCGCGATTCCACCGCCGGCGGAGTCTCCCATGAGTGCCAGCCGGTGTGGATCGACCCCCAACTCGGTCGCGTGTTCGGACAACCAGCGCAGGGCGGCCATCGCGTCCTGCGCCGGGGTGTCGCCAGTGGCGGCGGGGGCCAAGCGGTAGTCGACGGAGAGGATCGGCACCCCGGACCAGTGCACGTGGTGCGCCACGTAGGGGTGGTAGATCTCGACCGAACCGGCGATCAGACCGCCGCCGTGCAAGAACACCACCGCCGATCCAGGCGCCGATCCGACGCGGCTGTACCAGCGCGCGAGGATCTCCTGCCCATCGTCCACCGGCAGGCGGACATCACGATGCGAGACGTCGGGTGTGGGACCCATGCGCCGGAACTCCTCCGCGAGGAGCGGATCGAGCGCGGCGCGGCGGGCTGCGGCGTCGCCCCGCGGCAGTCTTGGAGCCGCGGCTGCTTCCGTCAATGCGGCGTCGAAGATCGGATCGACCGTGATCGGCACGTTGTCTCCTTGGGTCGCGTCCGGGCCGGGTCCCTCGCGTCGAAAGGAAAACATACACCGTATGTCGGTCTAGGTCGAGAGTGAATATCCAGTAAAGAAATCGCTATTGACACAATTGCGCATTGACTCCTAACGTCAGCTTCTGGTCGGCCTCTCTCAGGTGACACGACCCGTTCGCCGTCATCGACGACGCGCGTCCTGCATCACCCTCGAGAAAGACTGGCCTGGCGTGGACACGTTCGACCTCAGCGGCCCGAGCCCGCAGACACGTTCCCTGGACGCCGTGACCGGCTTGAGCAGGAAAGGCCTGCCCCGGGGACAGATCGGGGTGCTCGGAGCGCTGGTCCTGGGGATCTCGACCTGTGCGCCGGCGATCACGCTCACCGCGTCGGTCGGCCCGGCGGCGAGTGTGGTGGGGGATCAGACCCCCGCGATCTTCCTCGTCGGCTTCATCCCGATGCTCCTCGTGGCGTTCGGATACCGGGCGCTGAACACGGCGATGCCGGATTCGGGGACGTCGTTCACCTGGGGCTCGCGTGCCTTCGGGCCGTGGGTCGGATGGCTCACCGGTTGGGGACTCGTGGCATCGACGGTGCTCGTCCTGTCCAATCTCGCAGGCATTGCCGTCGACTTCTTCTACCAGAGCCTCGCGATCCTGTTCCGCGATCCATCGCTGGCGCTGTTGACGGAGAACCCGGCCATCAACGTCGCGACCTGTCTCGCCTTCATGGCGATCGCCACGTTCATCTCCTACCGGGGGATGACGTCAACCAAGGTGTTCCAGTACTGCGCCGTCGCGTTCCAGATGGCCATCCTCGTGTGGTTCCTCATCGCCCTCCTCGCCGGAGCGGCCGACGACGCCAACCCGGCCGGCCGCGTCCCGGACCTGTCGTGGTTCGACCCGACCCGCATCGACGGATTCAGTGCATTCTCCGCAGGGCTCGCCGTCTCGATCTTCGTCTATTGGGGATGGGACACGGTCCTCACGATGGGCGAGGAGACCAGGGCCGCGCGCGGCCGGATCTCCACCGAGAGCAAGGCGGCATCGATTCTTCTCGTCCTGCTCGTCGTGATGTACGTCGGGATCGCGGCGGCGACCCTCGCATTCGCCGGCACCGGTACGACCGGGACCGGACTCGGTAATCCGGACATCGCGGAGAACGTCTTCGCCGCGCTCGCGAACCCGGTGATGGGACCTGCGGCGATCCTGTTGTCCCTGGCGATCCTGGTCAGCGCCATGGCATCCATCAACTCGACCGCGATCTCGCCGGCGCGCACGATGCTCGCGATGGCCCACTACGGCGCCCTTCCCGCCGGGCTGAAGCGCATCCATCCGCGATACAAATCGCCGTCGGCAGCGCTCCTGACCTCATCGATCGTCGCGTCCGTGTTCTACGCGGTCCTCCGCTTCGTGAGTGAGGACACGCTCTGGGACACGATCACGACGCTGAGCATCATGGTGTGCTTCTACTACGGCCTCACCGCCTTGGCCAGTACCTGGTACTTCCGCAAGCAGGCCATTGCGACCGGCTGGAAGGCCGTGCTCGCTCAGGTGGTCCTGCCCGGGATCGGCGGGGTGATGCTCCTGGTCATCTTCGCGCAGACTCTCTGGGACGCCATGGACCCGGCGTTCGGCTCCGGAAGCCAGATCCTCGGGGTGGGGCTGGTCGGCATCATGGGTGTGCTGGTGTTCGTGGTCGGCATCGTCATCATGTTCATCCAGGCGAAGGCCTCACCCGCCTTCTTCCGCGGCGAGACCCTGAGCCGCTCCGATGCGGTCGCCGATGCGGCCCTCGACGAGCAACGCCTGCTGTCGTGACCGCGGGGCTCCGCCGGAGACTCACCGGGCATCCAGCAGTGGGCTGCTAGGTGACGCGGTAGGCGCGGTACTCGACCGTCGCCGCGCGCCGGACGCAGGACGCGACGAACAGCGAGTGCTGAAGGTGCTCCAGCCGGGGAGCGGAGGTCTCGATGCTGACACTGGTGCGGAAGTAGTACTCGGCGGGTGGGACCTCGGCCCCCGCGAGGAGTGACGCGAGGACGGCTGGGCTCCCACTTCGCACGCCGCTGACCCGCAGATGGACGAGGTCTCCGGACCGCGTCCGCGCCGAGTACCGCCCGTCGATCTCCAAGGCGCCGTCGGTACGCATGATCTGCCAATCGGCTCCGCCGGGAAGGATCTCCGCCTCGACATCACCGCGCAGCGAACCGCCGGTGACCGGGATGATCCGGCGGTGGCCGGCTCGAGTGGGTCCGTGGTCCTGGAGCTCGCCCAGGGTCACGATCGCGTCGAAGGCTGGGACGAGCGTGGGTACAGGTGCCTGGGTGGTCATGTGCGGAGGTCTTTCGATCGGTGGTCGGGGAGCGGTTTCGGTCGGGTCTGCAGGGCCGCGCGGAGTCGTTCCAACGAGGGCAGCGCATCGGACAGGAGTCGTTGATCGTCCGGACCGAGGGCGCCGGTGACGTCGGCCAGGATTTCGGTGGCTGCCTGGTCGAACGCGGTGAGGTGCTGGAGCGCCAGCGTTGAGGCGCGCACCTCGACCTGGCGACGGTCACCGGCCCCCGGCTGCCGGGTGATGAGATCGGCCTGCTCCATTCCGGCGAGCAGATTGCTCAACGTCGACCGCTGGAGGCCCAGCTCGGCTGCGAGCTCGCCAGGCGATCGGACCACCCCGGGCGGAAGCGCCCGCAAGACCTCGATCTGCGCGTCCGGGATGTTCGGCAACCCCTCCCGCTCCTTCGCTGCGGCGAGCAACGCCCGCCGCAGCGGCGAGATCACGGCGGCGAGTCGCGAGGCGTCGAGCGTCATGCCCGCACCCGGGCGCTGAGCGACGGGCGCAGGTTCAGCGCCTCGGGATGGAACCCGGCAGCCCGCTTGTACCCATCCGCGATGGCCGCGAGCTCCGCGGCCGGGATCACGTCGTCGATGTGCTCGAACCCCTCGGGCGCGCGCTCGTAGGCGAGTTGCATCACCTGTTCCGGGCCGGTCCTGCGGGTCTCCTCCAGCAGGGCGGCGGTGCGTGGGCGGCGTTCCGCCTCATAGCTCTCCAAGGCCTCGTCGACCGTCGCGCAGGTCGCGAGTCGATGAGCGAGCGTCCTCGCATCGATGATCGCCTGCGATGCGCCGTTCGACCCGTTCGGGTACATCGCATGCGCGGCGTCGCCCAGCAACGTCGTGCGACCGAAGGTCCAGCGCGGAAGCGCGTCCCGGTCGACCATCGGGTACTCCAGGATCTCGTCAGCCGCACCGATGAGTCCGGGGATGTCCAACCAGTCGAACGACCAGTCGCGGAAGCGCTCGACGATCGGCGCGGGATCGACTGGAGCGTTCCAGTCGACCGCTGCGGACGCTGCGCCGCGTTGCTCGGCGACGAAGTTGATGCGTGCCAGCCCGTCGGCGTCGGGCGGGGACAGCGGGTAGGCGACGAACTTCTGGTCCGAGTCGCCGGCCATGATCATCGTCGTGCCGTCCAGGAACGGCGCTGCGACCGTCGTTCCACGCCAGAGCGTCAAACCGCTCTCGCGCGGCGGGCCCTCCATCGGGTAATACTGCGCGCGCACGGCGGAGTGGATGCCGTCGGCGGCGACCACGAGATCGGCAGTGACGTCGGCCGGCCCGTCCGGCGTATCGAACACCACGCGGTCACGGTCGGTGCCGGAGATCACCTCGACGAGTCGGTGCGAGGCGTGGACCCGGTCTCCGAGGCGCTCGCGCACCACATCGAGAAGCTCGAGCTGCAGGCGCCCGCGGTGTACGGACTGCTGCGGCCACCGGTAGCCCGCGGCGAGACCACGCGGCTCCTGCCAGATGAGCTGCCCGCGTCGGTTGTGATAGCCGAGTCGTGACGGCGCGACCCCGAGCGACGCAATGCGCTCGGCGAGGCCGAGCTCGGTGAGCTCGCGGAGGGCATGGGGGAGCAGATTGATGCCGACGCCGAGTCCGCGGATCCGTGCGACCCGATCGTAGATCTGGATGTCCCGGAATCCGGCGGCTTCGAGGCTGAGTGCCGTGGCGAGTCCGCCGATGCCAGCTCCGATGATGACCACGCGCATGATGTGTCCCTCTCTCATCCGACATCGTCGTCGGCCTGAAGTGCACATAGTTTTGCATTTGAATCACCTGATGTACAGGGTCAATCTGCCGACGCCGCCCTCGTTGACCCGCGCGCCCGGAACGGCAGGTCGAGCCAGTCGACCTGCGGTGCCGCTCGAGAGACGTCGCCGTCGGAGGCTGGATCCTGCAGGAGTGCGACCAATGCGCGCCCGGCGCGGATGCCGGCCTCCCGCGGACGGAGGTCCACGGCGGAGACCGGGGGATCGACGATGAGCAGTGACGGGCTGTCCGTATACGAGGCGAGCTGGATGTCACCGGGCA
This sequence comes from Plantibacter sp. Leaf1, assembly GCF_001421315.1. Taxonomy (NCBI): domain Bacteria; kingdom Bacillati; phylum Actinomycetota; class Actinomycetes; order Micrococcales; family Microbacteriaceae; genus Plantibacter; species Plantibacter sp. Leaf1. The sequence continues at coordinate 15,398 of NZ_LMJX01000003.1, forward strand.
CCGATCGTCCGGACGCGTGCAGCGCCGTCAGCACCCCGACGCCGAGACCTTCCGGGAGGCAGAGGATCGCGTCGAGCTCGGGTCGGTCGGTGAGCATGCCGCGCACGATCTCGGACAGTTCCGGCGACGTCGGGACCCTGTGGAGCAGGGTGACATGGACGCCCACCCCATTGGCGGACGACCATTCGCGCGCCGCTTGGCTGACCTCCCGGACCCACATCTGATCGAGATCCGGAGCGAGGATGCCGATCGTGGACGAGCCGCCTTCACGCAGACGCTCGAGGACGTGGCGTACGGCCGAGGCGTGGTCGGCGGCCACCACACCGGCAGGCTGGGGTAGCTCCGGAGGAACGAGCTCCGAGCTGACCGTCGGCCGCGGGTCGCGCAGGATCGCTCGGGCCAGATCGTCGTGCGCGTCGACGTCTGCGAGGACGAACCCATCGACATGGAGTCCGGCGACTTTGCGTCCGGCGAGGTTTCCGGGGATGAGGGAGACCGTCAGCTCTTCGTCCTGTGTGCCTTCGACCAAGCCGAAGGTGAAGTTCATGTAGTAATCCATGAAGCGGAGATCCCGAGGGAGCCAGAGGCCGACCGCGCCGGCTCGCGCTCGTCGGAGGTTCCGCGCGCCGCTGTTCGTGACGTAGTCGAGTCGTCGCGCGGCATCCTGCACCTTCGCACGAGTCTCCGCGGAGACTCGTCCTCCGCCTGTGAGTGCGCGTGACGCCGTGCCTCGGGAGATGCCGCACAGGTCGGCGACATCCTGCAGCGTCGCGATTCGTCTCGTGGGCATGTCCGCTCCTCCGTGACGAGCCTAGGTGATCGATCGAGATGAACCGATGATGAACAATCGATTGCGCATCAGCTGCCGATAGTGCACACTCGGACCACAATCCGGCAGAGACCGCTCAAGGGATGCCGCCGATCAGCGAAGGAGGCACTCATGAGTGTTCAGCAACTCGACGGTGAGACGACCGAGACGACAGGCCGTTTGAAACAGGCCGCTCTCGGCCCGTGGGGGGTCGTGTTCCTCGTGGTGTCGGCAGCCGCTCCACTCAGCGCGCTCGCCGGCATCGCGCCGCTCGCCGTCCTCATCGGCGGCATCTCGGCGCCTCTGGTGTACGTCGTCGCCGGTGTCTCGCTCGCCGTGTTCTCGGTCGGGTTCCTGTTCATGGCACGTCACCTCCGCGTGATGGGCGGCTTCTACACGTACATCTCGGTGGGACTCGGGAAGGTCATCGGCCTTGCTTCCGGCTTCCTCGCGTGGATCTCCTACAACCTGCTCCAGATCGGGCTCTGGGGGTTGTTCGGACAGATGGCTGAGGCCATGTTGTCGACGATGTTCGGCGTCGCCGTACCCTGGTGGGCGCTCGCCCTCATCGGCATCGGACTCGTCATGGCGCTCGCGTCCGCTGGCGTCGATGTCGGCGCCAAGGTGCTCGGCGTGTTCCTCGTCCTCGAGACGGTCCTCCTCCTCGTCTTGGCGATCGCGATCCTCGGTCAACGGGCCGGTCAGCTGGAATTCGGCGTCCTCGCACCCGAGAACGTCTTCACACCGAATATGTTCGCCGTCCTCGGATTTGGCTTCGCCGCGTTTATGGGGTTCGAGTCCACGGTCCTGTACCGCAACGAGACCCGTGACCCGGACCGATCCATTCCTCGGGCGACCTACATCGCGGTGGCGTTCCTCGCGACGTTCTACGGTGCGACGCTGTGGGTCGTGACGCAGGCGTTCGGAGACTCCGCCGTCCAGGGAGTGATCGCCGAGGATCCTGCTGGATTCTTCTTCCGAGCCATGGGTGACTACGTCGGTCCGTGGGGCGTCATGGTGATGTTCGCTCTGATCGTCTCGAGCATCTTCGCCGGGCAACTCGCCTTCCACAACGCCATCAACCGCTACAGTTTCGCCCTCTCTCGCGACGGCATCCTCCCTCCGATGTTCTCCCGGACCAACCGACAGGGATCACCGTGGCTCGCGAGCGTCGTCCAGAACGCGGTCGCCGTCCTCGTCGTGCTCGGCTTCGGTTTCGCCGGACTCGATCCGCTGCGTTCGCTCGTCATCCTCGTCAACTCGCCCGGCGTGTACGGCGTGATCAGCCTGCAGCTCCTGACCTCGGTGGCCGTGCTGCTGTTCATCCTGCGGAACCGACACATCGCGCGCCGCTGGTACGTGCTCCCGATGGTGGTGCTCTCACTCGTGATCATGGCTGTCCTGCTGGGCATCATGGTGGTGACGATCGACAGCCTCACGTCCGCCGGACCCGTCGTGAACGGGATCATCCTCGCAGTCGTCCCCATCGTGCTGATCGGTGGCTCGATCTACGGACTCGCCCTCCGGCGGCATCGGCCCGACGTGTATGCGCGCATCGGCGGCACCGAGGGCGTCGGGATCACCGACGGCACCATCGTCACCGAGGGCGCCGCCGTGACCGGGGGTGCGCAGCGATGAGCGCAGACTTCGCCATCTTCGGAAACGTGGTCACGATGGTCGATCCATCCGACGTCGCCGAGGGCATCGCTGTCCACGACGGACGCATCGTCGCGGTCGGCCGCCGCGACGAGATCATGAACCATGTCGGCCAGGACACGAGCGTGCTGGAGCTCCAGGACTCCACGGTCCTGCCGGGATTCGTCGACAGCCACATCCACCCGGTGTTCGGCCTCGGCCTCGCGCGCGGCGCAGACCTCAACGGATGCGACTCGCTGGACGATGTCCGGCAACGGTTGTTCGCGGAACTCGACACCCTCCGCGCCGACGAGTGGCTGCTGGGGTGGGGGCTCGACCCGAACGTGTTCGGAGACGGCCCCGTCGACAGCTCGGTCCTCGACGAGGTCGCCGGCGAGCGCCCGGTCTTCATCCGATTCTTCGACGCGCATGCCGCCCTCGCATCGACGGCCGCGATGCGGATCGCGCAATGCGACGGGACCGAGACGTTCGACGACGGCTCACGTGTGGTGACCGACGCAGAAGGACGCCCGACCGGGTATCTCCTCGAGGTCAACGCGTTTACACTCGTCGAGCGGCACGTCCCGGAGCAGACGTTCGACGAGCGGGTCGAACGTCTGTACGCGTTGCTCAGGCAGATGGCAGAAGCCGGATTCACCGCGGGACAGGTACAGGATCTCGCCCCGGAGACGGAAGACCTCCTCCGGGCCATCGAAACCACCAGGGAACTCCCGATCCGACTGCGCATGTCGCCGTGGTTCTACCCCGGGACGGCGGTCGAGGAGGTCGGTCGTCTGCAGGCGTTGCAGGGCGTCGGGGGGCGACGCTGGATCGTCCAGGGCGTCAAGCTCATGATCGACGGCACCATCGACAACGGCACCGCCTGGCTCCATGAGCCGGATTGCCATGGTGAGTCCACCGCGTCGCTGTGGCTCGCTCCGGAGGGGTACCGGGAGGCCATGGTCGAACTCGACCGGCGCGCCATTCCCACCACCACACACGCGATCGGAGACGCCGGGATCGACTTCGTCGTGGACGTGATCGCCTCGCTCCCACCCGGTAGCGCGACGCACCGCATCGAACACATCGAGACGATGACCGACGAGACCCTGGCGGCGTTCATCGCCTCAGGGGCGACCGCCAGCATGCAGCCGACGCACTGCACGCTCTACACCAAGGCCGATGGCACCGACAACTGGTCACGGAGGCTGGGCGCAGAGCGGACGGCGCGGGGGTTCCGGATGCACGACCTGGTCGCCGGCGGTGTCCCGTTGGCGCTCGGTTCGGACTGGCCGGTGGCTCCGAGTGACGCGGTCGGCATCCTCGCCGACGCGCAGCTCCGTCGGCCCCACGATCGCCCGGATGTCGTTCCGATCCAACCCGAGCAGGCGCTGTCGGCGGTCGAAGCCCTTCGGGGCTTCACCATCGAGCCGCACCGGACGATCGGTCAGGAGGGAGGGATGATCGTCGTCGGCGCTCCGGCCGACCTCACCGTCCTCGACCGGGACCCGCGGACCGCTGACCCGACGACCCTCGGTGATGCCAGGGTCGTCATGACCCTCGTCGCCGGGCGGGTCGTCGTTCAACCGGAGCGCTAGCTCCGTTCGTCACAGCCGAGAGGCCTTCCGTCGACGTCAAAGCGGATTTGTGACGCGCAGCGCAAAGGGAACAATTCGGTTGGCGTCGGCGAGCGTTACTCCATTTGTATGCGCGAACACGATTACTACGCTACGGGTCCGGGGGAGAGGTGCCGCAGTCGCAACAAGGGTCGATGCTGACCGTGCCGACCGCGCGCACTCATCTTGCGGCCGCGAGGTCAGGATTCAGGTCGGAGGGGTGTCGAAGAAGGCGTAGTGCAACGATGCAGAGCGGAAGTCATCGGTGACGTCACCGACGAGGAAGCAATCAAGACCGTTGTCAGTTACGCCGCCGCCGGTTTCGGCTTCGACGTCGGTGTTGACGAAGACAACGAGTGTCGTCTGCTGCTCGGGGAGGTAGATGGTTTCGGACTTGTAGCCGGGGAGGCTGCCGTTATAGCCGACTTGCCCGTTGAGACTCCGAAGAGTCGGGTCCCGGCTGGCCTACTGTCATAATTGAAGTTATCCACGTATTTCGGTCGGTAGTTATCCACAGGCGGGGCGGCTTACGAGCCGCCCCGTTTGCGCGTCCGCTGAGCGGCCACAGACAGCCGTGTCAGCCGTTGACGTCACGGTCAGCGTCCACGATGCGCCGGCACTCGTGACGGTCGTGGAGCTGCTGACACGCGGCTGCAGGTCCTCATTGTGAGTTGCGACGAGGCCTCACGGACACGCGCGTGCTCGCGTCGATGACCACTGTTACGACCTCGACGGACCCGGGTACCAGGACGCGCAAGGGCAGCGCCTCGCCTGAGGATCGAGCCGTGCTGATCCGGCGTTGCATGAACCGAGCTACCGCCTGCGACGGCAGCTCGTAGTCCGAACCGCCATGCACCAGCACCCACCGTTACCCCAAGGTCCCGCCCCCGCTCAACCATCGCTTCTACCGGAGCGTACGACACCGGGGAGTGCGCCGCGACGGGTGTTGCGACGCTTCCCTGACCGACACTGCTGAGCCCCGCTCCATCGATCCCGCCGTTCATCATCCAAAGGTCGTCGACGACGAAGCCAGAACGGCGGCTACGCAGGCTGTCGGGCCAGCGCGCCTCCCGCGCTCCTCCATAGAGCTACCAGGTCTTCGTCTGGGAAGCGCAGCCATTGAAGCTGCAGGCCGTCGAGAATAGCGAGTACCGCGAGCGCGAAGGTCCGTGGTTGCGGGTGCCATGAAGAGGACAAGTCCGCGAGGAGATCGAGTGCAGTTCGAGTGCGCTCAGCAAAGTAGTCATGTGCCGGGTGCTGCGGATCGAGCGCCTCGGCACCGAGGATCGTATAGAGCCGCAGGAGTTCAGGTTGCCCGGCATTTCGTATCACCAAGTTGTCGAGCACTCTCCACGCGCTGTCCTCATCAAAGGTCCGGGGGTCCCGTCCCTCGACGGGCGTGGTGATCGCGAAGGCGTCGAGGTCGTCCCGGTGGAGGAGGACGGCGATCAGTAGCTCCTCGCGTGATGAGAAGTGATGCTCGATACCTGCTCGAGTCATCCCACAGTCCTCGGCCAGCTTGGAAAGGGTGAACGTGTTGTATCCGCCCTCTGCGATCTGACGGGTTGCCGCGTCGATGATCAGCGCCCGTCGCTCACTGGGCGCAAGGCGAGTTCTCCGCTGCGGCTCGGTCATGGACTCAAGCGTCGCATATTTGTCCTTGTGAAATTTGTTGCGGCTCCCTACAATTCCCTTACCTGCATCGGTGCAGGTAAGGAATGAAAGGTTTTGTGATGTCGACGAAGACGACGGAGTTCTCGCGCAGTCTCGAACGCGTCAAGAGCGGTGCCGAGCTTGCTACCGAAGTGGACGCGCTGCTCGCGTTGCTGACGGACGAGGAGAAGCTGTGGCTGCTTGACGGGGATGATGAGTTCTGGCCCGGCATGGGCGAGATGAGCGCTGGTTACAACATGCGGCCGATCATCATGGGACGCGTGGATCGACTCGGGATCCCTGGGTTGCGGTTCAGCGACGGGCCGCGGGGCGTCGTCATGGGCAACTCCACAGCATTCCCGGTCGCGATGGCGCGCGGCGCCACCTGGGATGTCGACCTGGAGGAACGCATCGGAACGGCGATCGGCGCCGAGATGCGGGCACAGGGAGCGAACTTCTTCGGAGGCGTCTGCATCAACCTCCCTCGGCACCCTGCCTGGGGGCGGGCCCAGGAGACGTACGGCGAGGACAGTCTGCTGCTCGGGGAGTTCGGGGTGGCGCTGACCCGCGGTGTCCGTCGGCACGCCATGGCTGTTGCGAAGCACTACGCGCTGAACTCGATGGAGAACGCCCGGTTCACGATCGACGTCACGGCCGATGATGCCACCTTGCACGAGGTGTATCTGCCGCACTTCCGCCGCGTCGTCGAGGCAGGTGTCGACGGCATCATGACCGCATACAACAGCGTTAACGGCGAGTGGGCAGGCGAGAACGAACGACTCATGGAGGGCATTCTCCGCGAAGAGTGGGGATTCGCCGGCGTCACCGTCTCCGACTTCATCTTCGGCCTGCGCGACGCGGCCAAGTCCCTCCGAGCCGGTCTCGACGTTGAAGAGCCGTTCCGACAGCAGCGGGCCGGGCAACTGCCTGCCGACCTCGAAGCGGGTCGAGTGGTGTGGTCCGACGTCGATCGGGCGGCACGTCGGATCCTCGCGACGCAGCTCGCATTCTTCGCTCGGCCGCTCGATGCGGAGCCAGGCCTCGAGGTCGTCTTTTCGCCGAAGCACCGTGCACTGTCGCGGGAGGCCGCCGCGACGGCGATCGTGCTCCTCAAGAACGACGACGTCAACGGTGCACCGCTCCTCCCGCTGAACCGTGAGGGGCTGGATCGGGTTGCGGTCATCGGGCGTCTCGCCGACCTGCCGAACACGGGCGACGGCGGTTCCTCGAATGTCCGCTCACCCGAGGTCATCACGCCGTTGCGCGGTCTGCAGGCCGCGCTGCCGGACGCTACGGTGACGTTCGCCGGCGAAGACGACCCACAAGCAGCCGCTATCGCGGCAGCAGGAGCCGATGTGGCGATCGTCGTCGTCGGATACACCGCGGCCGATGAAGGTGAATACATGGGCGATCTCACATCGCAGCCGGAGTTGTTGAACCTGTTTCCGCCAGCTCCCGAGGGCGTGGACCTCGCCGCACTCATGGCCGGCGCCGGCGACTCGCAGCACACCATGGGAACAGCACTCGGCGGTGACCGGCGCTCCCTCCGCGTCCGCTCGATCGATGCCGAGATCATCCGAGCGACCGCCGCCGCGAATGCGCGGACCGTCGTCGTCATCGTCACCGCCGGCGCAGTGATCACCGAAGAATGGCGCGACGCCGTCCCCGCCGTGCTCGTCGGCTGGTACAGCGGCAGCGAGGGCGGCGCGGCACTCGCGGACGTCATCCTCGGTGAACGCGACGCAACCGGACGACTCCCATACTCAATTCCCACCAGCGAAGACCACCTCCCGGCGTTCGACATCAACGCCGCCGCCATCACCTACGACCGTTGGCACGGTCAGCGACTGCTCGACCGGGACGGCCACCAGGCCGCCTTCCCTCTCGGCTTCGGCCTCTCGTACACCAAGTTTGACATCGAGACGATCGAACTCGGCGACGTCGACGGCGAGGAATTCCCCGCCCTCGTCACCGTCCGGAACACCGGAAAACGTCCCGGCCGACACGTGGTGCAGCTCTACGCTGCGGTCGACGCTCCGGACTTCCCACAGCGGGTCCTCGTCGGCTTCGCTCCGGTGACCCTCGAGACAGGAGAGACCCGGACGATCCGCCTCGCGGGTTCCACCCGTCCACTTCAGCGATGGACAGACGCCGGGTTCGCGCCTGCCGCAGACAGTGTTCGCATCGAGGCGGCAGCGTACTCGGGCGACCACGACGCCGTATCGGCAGGGCTGCATCTAGCGCGCTCCTGACGAGTATCGCTACCGCGGCGCACGGCTTCCCTCCTGGCTGGCCGGCGCCGCGGCTAGCAAGACGAGCTTCCGTCGCTGCGCCACCCTGGCCGAGAAAGCGAGATCCGACTCGGCAAGCAACCTGGTGACCGATGGGGCATCTCAGTGCCCGCCGTCAGGCGGAGCCGCCGTGTACGACCTTGAGCACAAGTCGATCCGTGAGGGAGCCGACGGGAACGGAACCGGACAGCTGGCTCACGATGTTGTCGACCATTGCGTGTAAAGCGGTCGTCGTGTCGACCGCGATGGTGGTCAGCCGGGGCTCCATGAGGGCACCGATCCGAGTCGCGTCCACTCCAAGCAGAGCGACATCCTCCGGAACGCGACGTCCGAGTTCTCGTGCTGCGGCGAGGAGCGCGATCGCCACGTCGTCGTTGTAGCAGGCGATGGCCACTCCGGTAGGAAGGTCGCGCAAGACCGACACTGCGTCCACCAGGTCGACAGACAGCCGAATCGATTTCGGCGCTGCAATCGCGTGCTCGCGGCAGGAATCGGCGAGTCCTCGTTCCCGCATGTCGCCGTACACGTCGATGCGGGCGTCGTGCAGGTGCGCGTAGACGAGCGCCTGGTGCCCCTTCGATACCAGATACTCGCCTTGCATTTGACCGATGCGATAGTTCACATCCTCTCCCGCGGCCAGATCGATCAGGGTAACCCCGCTGCCTTCTATGAACTTCCGCTCCGCAGCCGTGGCAGCGACGAAGGGCGCTATCACCGCGCGCGGTCGAACGGTCGTGACGAAGTGCTCGAGCAGTTCCACGGGAGAACTCGCGAAACGCAGAACGAGCGTCAGGCCGACTTGAGCGAGCTCTGCGGTGAGCACGTCGATGACGTCTTGCAGATTGGTGCCGAACGTGGTGTTGGGCACGAGAGCGACCACGACGTCGCTCGTTCCGGTGGCAAGCGTCCGAGCGGCCGCTGACGGGCGGTAGTTCATGGCCGCAGCCATCTCTTCCACTCGTCGGATGGTCTCCGGAGCGAACCGTCCTCGCCCGTTCAGGATCTGACTGACTGCCGGCCGAGATACCCCCGCAGCGCGTGCAACGTCATCGCTCGTGACTGCCATCCCGCGTTCCCCCTTGTGTCTGTCCGACCAGTGTAGTTGACGCGCGTAATCAGATGATGTTAGATGAGGCGATAACGCGCGTAAGCGTTTCCCTCACAGAGCCGTGGAGATCCTCAATGTCGACCAACAGCGTTCAACCCGAAACCGGCCCTCATCAAGCCGCTGTACCCGGTTCAGCAGTTACACCGGATGCCCTTCTCGAGCCATCGACGGGTCCCCAGCACATGAGCCGATGGCTCTGGGTCATCTATCCGCTGGCGATGATCAGTGTCAACGTCGTCTGGGGTGGCGTGCTTCAGGTGATGCTCGGCAGACAGGTCGCCGAGCTGCTCGGAGAGACGACCGGGGCAGCCGGCATGCTGGGCCTCGTGATCAGTGCTGGTGCGATCTCGAGCTTGGTGGCGCAGCCACTGCTCGGACTCCTCTCAGACAAGACGAGCAGCCGTTTCCTTGGCCGGCGCAACATCTGGATCTTGGGATCCGCGGTCGCCGCGGCCCTCGCCCTGCTCGTCACCGCCAGCAGCCCGAGCCCGCTCGTCCTCGCCATCACGTGGGCGATCGCGATGTGGCCTCTGAGCGGTTTGCAGGCGGCCCTGACCGCCGTTCTCCCCGAACGCGTCCCGATCCGGAACCGGGGGACCATGTCCGGATTGGTCGGAGCGTCGTCGATCCTTGGTGCATTCGGAGGGATCACGATCGCCGGCCTGACGACGAACCTCTTCGTAGGGTACGTGGGCATCGCTGCGGTTGTGCTCGTCCTTGGGACGATCTTCGCGTTGACGACGAAGGACTACGTGCCGGTCCGTGCCGCGGTTCACGCCTCCAAGGCCGAGCGTCGGGCGGCGGCTCGCTTCCCCAGTTTCCGGAGTGCCCCGGACTTCTGGTGGACGTTCGCCGGCCGGTTCCTGATCATCTTCGGCTACAACTTCATGTCCGGCATGCAGCTGTACATCCTCGCTGACTACATCGGTGTGGGTACGGTCACGGAAGCCGCCGCCGTCCTCGTCGCTGTGCAGGGAGTGAGCACGCTCGGACTCCTCGTCTTCTCGATCATCGGCGGGTGGCTGTCGGACAGATTCGGACGAATCCGTGTGTTCGTGGGCCTGTCGAGTCTCCTCTTCGCCCCGGGCGCCCTCGTCTACCTCCTGGTGCCCACGCTCACCGGCGCCTTCATCGCCAGCGGCATCTTCGGCATCGCCTTCGGCGTCTACCTCGCCGTCGACCAATCGCTGATCACCCGAGTCCTCCCGAATATGGACAACGCCGCACGGGATCTGGGCGTGATGAACGTCGCCAATGCCGGACCGCAGGTGATCGCCCCCGTTCTGGCCGGCGCCGTTGTCGCGGCGACCGGGCTCTACCAGCCGCTCTTCATCGTGACCATCGTCGCCGTCATCCTCGGTGCCATCAGCGTCCGATTCATCAAGAGCGTTCGGTGACCACCGATCCCGCATCCGACCACCTATCGCACATCGCCAGAAAGGCACACGCATGATCCGCACACCCTTCAACAGAGACTGGACCGTCGGTCACAAGGGTTCGCCCTTCGACGCCTTCAGCGGCGGATCAGCCAAGACGGCCGTCACGCTCCCGCACGACGGCCTCCGAGACCTGCCGCGGTCCGCAGACAGCCCTAGTGGCAGTCACACCGGTTACTACCCGAGCGCGCACCTCGAGTACACCAAGACCATCGATGTGCCGGCGGAATGGCGTGATCAGAGCATCGTCCTCGACATCGAAGGCGCCTACCGTGATGCTGTCGTGTACGTCAACGGCGACTTCGCCGCTCAGCGCCCGAACGGGTACGTCGGGTTCTCCGTTGCGCTGGACCCGTTTCTCCGGTTCGGTGAGGCGAACACCATCAGCGTCGAGGTCCGTACCCACGAAGACAGCCGGTGGTACGCCGGCGCCGGTCTCTATCGCAACGTGTGGCTCGTCACCGCCGAGCCGGTGCACATCCCGCTCGACGGTGTGCGCATCACCACCCCCGTCATCGAGCCCGACCTGGCATCCGTGATCACCACCGTCGAGGTCGCCAACGAGACCCGTCACACGCGCACCGTCCGGGTCGAAACAGAGATCCGCGACGATGCCGATGTGGTGCTCAGCCTGCAGACCGCGCCGATCACCCTGCTCCCCGGGACGACTGGACGAGTGCACCTCCGTCACTACCTCTCCGAGCCAGCACTCTGGAATGTCGACGACCCGCGACTGCACACCGCGCACACTCGGGTGCGAGAGGGCGACACCCTGCTCGATGAGGACGAATCCGTCTTCGGTGTACGATCCGTCACCGTCGATCCGGTGCATGGTCTGCGGATCAACGGGCGCTCGGTGAAGCTTCGGGGTGGCTGCATCCACCACGACAACGGCCCGCTCGGCAGTGCAGCCCACCCGCGCGCGGAGGAGCGTCGCGTGCAACTGCTCAAGGCGGCGGGCTACAACGCCGTCCGTAGTTCCCACAACAACATCAGCCGTGCCTTTCTCGACGCCTGTGACCGCCACGGGCTCCTTGTCTGGGACGAAGTGTCCGACGTATGGACGAAGAGCAAGACCGCTTTCGACTACTCGCTCGACTTCCCGGAGTGGTGGGAACGAGACGTCGAGTCGATGGTCGCCAAGGACTTCAATCACCCAAGCGTCATCATGTACTCGACCGGCAACGAGATCTTCGAGACCGGCAGCGCTATCGGATCTACTTGGGGGCGGGCGCTTGCAGAGAAAGTGCGCTCGCTCGACGACTCGCGACTCATCACCAATGCCATCAACGGGATGGTCGCCACCATGGACGTCTTCGCCGCACAGATGGCCTCGGGCGACACCCCGATGAACATCAACGCGCTCATGGGGTCGATGGAAGACATGATGAACACGCTCGGCTCCACGGCGTTGGTCTCCGATCGAATCGAAGAATCCCAGTCGCAGCTCGACGTCAGTGGCATCAACTACGCCGAAGCCCGCTACGCGATCGACGCCGAGCATCACCCGAACCGCATCCTCGTAGGATCCGAGACCTTCCCGCGCGCGCTCGACCGGATCTGGCCGCTGGTCGAGCAGCACCCGACGGTGATCGGTGACTTCGCCTGGACCGCTTGGGACTACATCGGGGAAGCGAGCATCGGTCGACCGGTCTACGCAGGCGATACCGATGCGCCGGTCGGCACGAGCTCGCCATATCCCTGGATGCTTGCACAGTCCGGGACGATCGACATCCTCGGGAATCGTCGCCCCGTGTCGTTCTGGCAAGAGACGATCTGGGGACTGCGAGACGAACCATACATCGCTGTCCAGCGCCCCGAACATCATGGACGCGAAGTCTTCGTGGGCGGCTGGTCCTGGGATGACGCCATCAGCAGCTGGAGCTGGGCTGTCCCGCCCGGGTCACCGATCAATGTCGACGTCTACAGCGATGCCGACGAAGTCGAACTCCGCCTCAACGGCACAATCATCGGACGCGCTCAGGTCGGAGCCCAGAAGGCGTGCATCGCGAAGTTCGAAACCGAATACCACCCGGGCGAACTCACGGCGATCGCGATCCGAGACGGGAAGGAAATCGGCGTCAGCACCCTGCATACTCGCGGCGACACTATCCAACTCGCTCTCACCGCCGATCGCACCGAGCTGACCGCCGACGGCACCGATCTCGCCTACCTCAGCGTCGAACTCTCCGACAAGGTGGGCACCATCGCGACCGACGTCACCACGGCCGTCTCGGTGGAGATCGAAGGGCCCGGAATCCTCGCCGGCTTCGGGAGCGCTCAACCTGACACCACAGAAGCGTTCGCGGCAGCGACCCGGACCACCTACGACGGACGTGCACTGGCCATCATCCGTCCAACCGGCCCCGGGACGATCACCGTGCGCGCTGCAGCGGCGGGCATTCCGCCGCAGTACGTGAATCTCACGGCCAGGTGAGCACGACGGGTGGTCAGTGCGCCCATGAAGCACTGACCACCCCGGCGCCCGGCTAGCAGCGACCGTCGGTCTTGATGCGGCCTGCGGTGGCCAGCTGTATGGGGTGTCTGGTTGGGATCGAGGGGATCACCGGGCGCTCTTCACCGCGACGCCAGATGCCCTCGAATAGGGTGCTCATTCTGAGCGGCTGTCCCGACTGCGGGCCTGAGCGACGACAGCGAGCTTCTCCGCGGCGAGGTGGGAGATGGGAGCGGCCACTCGAACCTAGGGCGTTCCTCACATGGGCGATGCCGGCTTCGCGGGACGAGCGAGCCACGCAAGGGTTCGGCCATCCGGCTGGTGCGGATCCGAGCGGAGGGAAAGGTGCCGCTCGTGTCGAGCACGACAGTCGGGTGGGTGTCCTTGCAGAGGATCATCACGCTTGGATCTGTTCTGAGTTGATCTCTCGAGTGAAGAGTCTGGATGAGTCACGCCTCGTCATGGCCGCGCCGACCAGTCCTGCGAACAAGGGGTGTGGGTTGGTCGGGCGAGAGCGGAGTTCAGGATGTGCCTGGGTGCCGATGTAGAACGGGTGCACGCCGCGGTCGAGCTCGACGTACTCGACGAGGGTGCCGTCAGGTGATGTGCCGGAGAAGGCCAGTCCGGCCGCCGCGATCTGATCACGGTAGGTGTTGTTGACCTCGTAGCGGTGGCGGTGCCGCTCGGATGCTGTCGCAGCGCCGTACAGGTCGGCGGCTAGAGAGCCCGTCGTGAACGAAGCCGGATAGAGCCCAAGGCACATCGTGCCACCCAGCTCGCCCGTCGCGATGATGTCGACCTGCGCGGCCATGGTCGCTATGACCGGGGTCGATGTCTCCGGGTCGAATTCGGTGCTCGAGGCCTCCGGCAGGGCGGCTTCGTGGCGGGCGTATTCAATGACCATGCACTGCATCCCGAGGCACAGGCCAAGCGTCGGGATGCCCTGTTCGCGAGCGAATTTCAGCGCTCCGACTTTGCCCTCGATGCCGCGCACACCGAACCCGCCGGGCACGCAGATGCCGTCCACGTCGCCGAGCTGCTCCGCGGCGCCCTCCGCTGTGATGCAGTCGTCCGAAGCGATCCACTTCAGATTCACCGTGGTGCGGTGTGCGAAGCCGCCCGCCCGGAGGGCTGCGGTGACGGACAGGTACGCATCTGGCAAGTCGATGTACTTGCCGACCAGGGCGATGGTGACATCCCCCTTCGGCTCGTGCACGGCATCAAGAACCGGCTTCCAAGCCGACCAGTCCATGTCATGCGCGTCGAGCTGCAGTGCGTCGATGATGACCTGGTCGAGGCTCTGGTCATGGAGCAGCGTCGGTAGGTCGTAGATCGACGGCACGTCTATGGCGTTCACCACGGCGTTTTCGTCGACGTCGCACATCAGGGCGATCTTCGTCTTGTTCGACCCGCTGACTGGACGGTCGCTGCGCAGGACGAGCGCGTCAGGTTGGATTCCAAGGGAGCGGAGCTGTGCCACCGAATGCTGTGTTGGCTTGGTCTTCTGCTCACCAGAAGTGCCCATGTACGGCACGAGGGAGATGTGTACGAAGAAGACGTTGTCACGGCCGAGCTCGTGACGCACCTGTCGGGCCGCCTCGATGAACGGCTGGGACTCGATGTCGCCGATCGTGCCGCCGACCTCGGTGATGATGACGTCGGGCTGGGGGGAATCGGAAGCTTGCAACCGCATGCGGCGCTTGATCTCGTCGGTGATGTGCGGGATGACCTGGACGGTGTCCCCGAGGTACTCGCCGCGGCGCTCCTTCGCGATGACCGTCGAGTAGATCTGGCCGGTCGTGACATTCGCGCCCTGGTTGAGGTTGATGCCAAGGAAGCGTTCGTAGTGCCCGATGTCGAGATCCGTCTCGGCTCCATCGTCGGTCACGAAGACCTCACCGTGCTGGAACGGATTCATCGTTCCCGGGTCGACGTTGAGGTACGGGTCGAGCTTCTGCATCGCGACGTTGATACCCCGGGCCGTGAGCAGGTTGCCGAGGCTGGCCGCCGTCAGGCCTTTGCCGAGCGAGGAGACGACCCCGCCCGTGACGAAGATCTGTTTCGTCACGCTGGGAGCTGAGATCGAGGGCGGGGTGCTGGTTCCGTTGCTTTGAGTATTCGCCACGGGATTCCATACTAACTTCACGCCGCGGTTAGTTCAGCGCTCGATCAGTGTCTGCACCGCGCGCCGGGATTCCTCTGGCAGCGACGGTTCAGGGCCGCGCGGGCGACAGCAGATCGGCGTGGTCGGTGTGCTGGAGGTAGTGGATGACCGCGTCACGGCTTTTCTCAAGACACACGATCCTGTCTTCCACGACGCGCAATTCTCGTGCCAGATCCTCCGCCAATGCGCGACTGCACGAGGCAGACTGCTGTCCCGGCTGTGGTGCTTCGATGTCCAAAACGATTTTGATCATGCGTGTGGACAAGCCGGCTTGGACCAGGGCGCGCACATGGCGGGCGTGTTCGACCTGCTCGTCGGAGTACTCGCGGTAGCCGTTCGCCGATCGCGTCGACTGGATCAGTCCTTGTTGTTCGTAGTAGCGCAGCATGCGCGTCGGAGCCCCGACCACAGCAGCCGCTTCACCGATCTTCATCCTTCAGCCATCCCTTCACCGCACCCGGAGTTGACATTGACACTGGTGTCAAACTTTACGCTGGCTGACATGATGGGCGCCCAACCGTTGGGCGACCAAAGGAAGGACACACCTATGTCGGCGACCGCCTCCAGCGCCCCCTCGCGGAACATTCTCGTCATCGGAGCAGGAGAACTCGGCATGCCTGTCCTCCGCAACGTCGTGAGGCGGGCCTCACCAGCGCCGGAAGCGTCCGTCGATGTGCTCCTGCGGTCGAACACGATCGACTCCACCACTCCCGCGAAGCAGCGCAACGTCGCTGAGATCCGCGCTTTGGGAGTCGGCATCGTTCAAGGGGATCTCGTTGGGCAGTCGATCGATGAACTCGCGGCCATCTTCGCGCAATATGACACCGTGATCGGCTGCACCGGGATCACAGCCGGCGTTGAAACTCCGATGAAAGTTGCACAGGCCGCTTTGCAGGCGAAGATTCCGCGGTACTTCCCGTGGCAGTTCGGCGTCGACTTCGATGTGATCGGGCGTGGCAGTCCCCAGGACATTTTCGACTCGCAACTCGACGTGCGAGATCTGCTCAGGGCGCAGCACGACACCGAGTGGGTGATCATCTCCACCGGCATGTTCATGAACTACCTCTTCGAGCCAGGCTCAGGAATGGTCGACCTGCCGAACCATACCGTCAACGCGCTCGGTAGCCCCGACACCGCGGTCACGGTGACCACGCCGGAAGACATCGGTGCACTCACGGCGGAGATTCTGTTCGAGGAGCCCCGGATCCGCAACGAGATCGTCTACGTAGCAGGCGACACGATCACGTATCGCCAGGTCGCTGAAACCCTGGAAGCAGTCCTTGGTCGTCCGTTCGAACTTGCAGTTTGGACAGAGTCGTCGCTTATGAGCGAGCTGGCGAACGACCCAGACAACATGACCCGGAAGTACCGCGCCGTGTTCGCGCAGGGGCGAGGCGTAGCCTGGGACAAGAGCGACACGTTTAACGAGCGCCGGTCGATCCCGACTACAACGCTCCGGGAGTGGGCCCAGCAGAACCTCGTCGCCTGAGTACCGGATTCAAGCGGCGTAGAGCTCGAGAGGAGGGCGCCCATGAGCACCCCACGCGGGGCGCACTGCTTGACACTTTGCGTGCGCGTTCACAAGTAGCTGTCTTGTTGTTTCCAGGTGACGATGGCATATGCCACGCCCGGTTGACCTTCACCGAAGGCGACGTGCGATACAGTGCGCTTGCCGCGGGACTGGTCTTGACCGAAGGAGGCGGGGCGATGTCCGATATGCCACCGCAGATCTGTCGGGACATCGAGCGGCTTTTTTCTTGCCTCGTCCCGACCATAATCCTCTCCCGACTTCGGCGGTCAGGTGTGGTTTTGGGCCCGATTGACAGCAACGCTGACAGCAACGGCTGACAGCAACGCCCACGGATACCGGCGCACGGCCGCGGTCAGGTAAGGCTCGGACCTTGGTTGGAGAGCGCGGATTTCATCGCCTCGGAAACGCCCTTCAGCGTCGGCGGCGCGACGTGCGAGTTAGCGGCGCACGAATATCTGGCGATTCACCACGCGGACGAGGGTTGCGTGGCGTTCACGTCGGATGATCTGAGCGATCTGGTTGAATGCTCGCTTGGCGCGGAGGGCGATCACCAAGGCCGTCACCATCACCGCTATCAACACCAAGACGATCAGGCCGACCACCGTGACGAAGCCAGGGAAGCCGTTGACAAGCGCCGGGCCGAAGATCGCGACCAAAAAACCCAAGGCGGGGACGAGGAGCCACGCGGTGAAGAGCATATACATCGCGATTCGTGCGCGACTGGCGGTGATGACTGCATCGGGCATCGAGGCGTTCAGGGCCTCGGTCGCCTCTCGGCTCAGCTCGGCATGGATTTCGTTCACGTATTTACTGTGCACGATCGTCAGTCGACCAGACCAGCTCGAAAACGATCTCTGTTGGTGCTGCGACCTTCGAAGGGATCGGTCGTGCCCTGGATCAGTTCCAGCGTCGCGCCCTGTTGATCGCGGAGGTAACTCATCAGGAACCCGGTTCGGGGCCCGGTTGTCATCCGGTGGGGCCGCCCGGGAGGAACCCAGCCGTACGCTCCAGCTCGTTGGACGATGCCAGGGAGATCGTCGACGCGCAGAGCGAGATGCATCGACCCCGGCGTCTCAGGTCCAGGCGCGCCAGCGGCACGGCGGTCGGGTGACTGGTACGCGAGCAGCTCGACTTCCAGGTCGCCAGCGGTGAGGAAGACGTGCTGGATGTCTGCATCCGCCACGCCGGTGACGTGATGCGCTGCATCACCGTGTGTGCGCGACCGGCGCTTCAGTTCGAAGCCGAGGACGTCGCAGAAGAACGACGCTGTTCGGTCGAGGTCGGCGACCGTGATGCCGACGTGTTCGAACGCCAGCACGTGGGAATCGCTGTGAGTCATGAGATCTTCCGCTCTGTCCTCGGTTGCGCGGTCCGTGCCTGAGGACTGTATCGCTGAATGGAGGGTTGCTGTCATCGCTCAGCGTCGCTGGCAGTACCTGCTCAGAGCGCTAGCTATCTCATGAGGACGTACCCTGGTGATCAATGTTGATGGACGTTGAGGGCGAACGGTTCTCTGTCGAGGTGCGCCGAGAGCCAGACGGACGTCGCGTCTATGACTTCTCATGGATCAACGGACCAAGCGAACCTGCGTACGGTTTCACCATCGGGTCGACGTCTTCATCCAGTGGGTTCTCGACCGAAGAGCTGGAGGCGAGCGTCGCCGCTTGTGTCCGCCACTTCTTCGCCCCAGGTGGGATAGGGCCGGTCGATTTTCCGGAATTCGTCGCATCCAGAAATCGTCGATGACCTGGAACCTGTCCGCCGAGCCGATCACTCTGGCGACCGCCGCTGCAGCGCCTCAGCGGGTGAGTGCCGGGCCGTGGCCCGGTGCGATCGAGCCCTGCAGGACGAGTGACGCGGCACCGATCGCAGCCGCATCGCGAGGGTTGGCGGAGAGCTCGACGGCGATCGGGTGGGCACGCCTGGCGAAGAAGCGCTGCTCGAGGCGTTCGCGGATCGCGCGGGCGTAGAGCGACCCGGCGACCGCCATGCCGGGGCCGGCGAGGACGAGTCGATCGAGGTCGAGCAGGTTCGCGAGCGTCACCGTGGCCGCGGCGACCCGGTCGGCCGAGAAGCGGATGAGGTCGAGGGCCGCCTCGTGACCGCTGACGGCGGCGCGGGCGAGCTGGTCGAAATCGCGACTGAGTGTGTCCGGTGCGAAGCCGAGGCCCATGTCCGCGAGTCGGTCGCGCACCGCCGCAGCCGCCGCCATCACGGCTGCCGGTGCCGCGTAGCGCTCCAGGCACCCGCGGTTGCCGCAGTGGCAGGGGACACCGTCGACCTCGATGCTGATGTGCCCCAGCTCGCCGGCGTTCGAGCTCGAACCACGATAGAGCGCACCGCCCAGCACCATGCCTGCGCCGATCCCCGTGCCCATGTAGACGCACGCGAAGGACTCCGTGCGCGACACCTGGCGGCTCCAGAATTCACCGACAGCGGCTGCGGCGGCGTCGTTGTCGACGATCACTGGAACGTCGAGGCTCTCCTGCAACGCCTGCTGCAGGGGGAAGTCATCCCAGCGGACGAGCGTGGGCGGACCGAGGAGGACACCGCCGAGTTGGGCGATCGGACCGGGGGCGACGACGGCGACGCCCGCGATCGACGGTGCCGCGAGCCCGACGCCGGCGACGAAGTCGCGGTAGAGCGTGACCAGTCGGTCGGTCACCTGCTCCGGCGTGGCCGAGCCCGCCCCGTCGACGAGCTGTCGGCCGACGACGCCGCCACGCACGTCGGTTGCGACGAGCGTGATCGACTCGAACCCGAGCTGGATCCCGACGCCGTACTTGGCGCTCGCGTTGATCTCGAGGAGGGTCCGCGGCTTGCCACCTCTGGGCGCAGCCCGACCGGTCTCCCGGACGAGCCCGTCCTCGATGAGGCGGCGGACGATGTTCGAGATCGACGGCTGGGTCAGGCCCGTCGCCTCGGTGAGCTCGGTACGGCTGATCGTGCCGGCCGAGCGGATCAGGTCGACGATGAGCGCCTGGCTGCCGGGACCCGACTGCACGGACTCACGTCTGGCCATCTTCCCCTCCCGGCGATGTTCGAGCGCGTAGTGTGAGGGCCACACGACCACTTCTCACGAAAGGCCGCGTCCCGATGGGTCTCGACGCCGAACAGACTATCGCGCAGCCCAGGCCGATCGGCCTCACGCTGTTCCGTGCCTCGGAGATCTACGGGGAGGAGCCGTTCTATCACGAGCTCATCGCCGGCATCGATCGTGTGGTCCGCCCGCACGGCCTGTCGGTGCTCCTCCGAGTCCTGCCGACTCGGGAGGAGGAACTGCTGCAGCTGGGGCGCTGGCACCAGGACGGAGCGGTGAGCGCCGTCATCCTCGTGGACCTCATCGACGACGACGAGCGGGTCGCCTTCGTCGAGCGGTCCGGAATCCCGGCGATCGTGATCGGTGCACCGGCGACGGCGCAGGGCCTCCCGGCGGTCTGGACCAACGACGCGGTCACGATGCACGAGGCCGTGGGCCACCTCGTCTCGCTCGGGCACCGGCGGCTCGCGCACGTCACCGGCCCGAGGGAGCTCACGCACACGCTGTCCCGGATGGAGGCGTTCACGCTCGCCTCCGACCTGCCCGACGTGGACACCGTCTCGATCGGCGGCGACTACTCCCGGACCTCAGGCGTCCAGGCCATGCAGGCGTTGCTCGCACGCGACCCCAGGCCGACCGCGGTCGTGTTCGACAGCGATGTGATGGCGCTCGGCGGGCTGCAGGCGGTGCAGGAGGCCGGGTTGCGGGTGCCTGACGACCTCTCGATCGTGGCCTGGGACGACTCGGCGCAGTGCCAGCTGTCCGACCCGCCGATGTCCGCGCTGAGCCATGACGTGCAGCGCATCGGCGAGATGGCGGGCGAGGAGCTGCTCGAGCTGCTGGCGGGCCGCCCCGGCGCCACCCGGGAGGCGCCGCACGCCGTGGTCATCGAGCGCTCGACCTCAGGCTCCGTGCCCGGCGCCTGACGCGTCGGCGCGCCACGCACCGAGATGTGCTGTGACCGATTTGTTATATAAATTAATAATGTTTAGTCTTGACCAGGTCAAGGCGGCAGACGATGCTGGACAGCGAGCGACGAGGCGACCCGGCCCTTCGCCCCCACGAACGAAGGAGTTCCCATGTCCCGGAGACCGATCATCGGCCTCGCCGCAACGGCTGCGGCCGCGGCACTCGTCCTCAGCGGTTGCTCCGGCGGAGCCGCCAACGACGACGGCGACCCGAGCGGCGAGATCACCGTCCTCACGAACCGCACCGACCTCGTCGACACCACCTTCAAGGACTACGCGGCCGAGTTCGAGAAGCAGTACCCCGGCACCACCGTCAAGTTCGAGGCCCTGACCGACTACGAGGGCGACGCCAAGATCCGCCTCAACTCGAAGGACTACGGCGACGTGCTCCTCATCCCGTCCTCGAACGTCACCAAGGATCAGTACGCGAACTTCTTCGAGCCACTCGGCAGCACCGAGGAGCAGTCCAAGACCTACCGGTTCGCGAACGAGGCCTCCTTCGACGGGACGGCCTACGGCGTCTCGACCTTCGGTTCCGCCATGGGCTACGTCTTCAACCGCGACGTCTGGACGAAGGCCGGGATCACTGAGCCGCCGGCCACCGAGGAGGAGTACCTCGCCGCACTCGAGAAGATCAAGGCGAACGGTTCGATCCCGTACTACACGAACTACAAGGACGGCTGGCCGCTCGCGACGCTCGAGGGCAACCTCGGTGCGGTGCAGGGCCCGGAGGTCCGTACCGAGATGATCGCCACCGACAGCCCATGGACCGAGGGCAACGACCAGTACAACATCGACGGTCTCCTCTTCGACACCGTTGCCGCCGGCCTGAGCGAGCCTGACCCCACCACCACCAACTGGGAGGAGTCGAAGAACCTCCTCGCCTCGGGTGAGATCAGCTCGATGGTGCTCGGCTCCTGGGCCGTCTCGCAGATGCAGGACGCGGCGGAGAAGGCCGGCGAGTCCCGCGACGTGATCGGCTTCTGGCCGATGCCGTGGAAGACCGACGAGGGCTTCACCTCCGTCACCGCCTCCGACAAGTTCCTGGCGGTGAGCAAGTACTCGAAGAACAAGGCGACCGCGAAGGCCTGGATCGACTGGTTCACGAACGAGTCCGGATTCGCCGCGAGCCAGGGAGCCATCAGCCCCGTCATCAGCGACCCGGCGCCGGACACGCTGGCCGACTTCTCTGACCTCGGCGTCACCTACCTGGAGCTCGCTCCGGACCCCGTGGGCAAGGAAGCCGTGATCAACGACATCGCGAACGCCGCTGAGATCGACCTCTTCGGCAACACCTACCGCCAGAAGCTCATCGACGTCGCCCGTGGCGCAGCCGACGGCGACAAGGAGAGCGCATTCGCCGACCTCAACGAGCGCTGGGCAGCGGCCCGCGCCGACGTCGCCGAGTAGCACCCCTCCGATCGGCACCCGGGCCCGTCCCCACGGCGAGCCCGGGTGCCCACCACCCCCATTCAGCGAAGAAGGCAACGAGCATGGTCACAGTCCAGGGAGCATCACCCGCCACCCGAGCGGTGGTGACGAACCATCCACGCCGCGCACGCACACTGCGGCCGGGCCGGCCCCCGAAGGCCACCGGCTCCCGAGTCACGCCGTGGCTGTTCCTCGTGGTGCCGCTCGCCTTCCTGATCGTCCTCACCTACGTGCCGGTCGCGAACATGTTCTGGTACAGCCTCACCTCGTGGGACGGACTGGAGCCCGAGCAGGAGTTCGTCGGCATCGACAACTTCGTGCAGATCTTCACGAAACCGGAGATCTTCCAGGTCTTCTTCGTGAGCCTGTACTACCTCGTCGGAGCCGTCGCCCAGCTCGTCCTGGCGCTGTACCTCGCCACGCTGCTGAGCTTCCGGACCCGCTTCAAGAACCTCTTCAAAGGCGTCATCTTCTTCCCCTACCTCATCAACGGGGTCGCGATCGGGCTGGTCTTCCTCTACTTCCTCCGCCCAGGCGGCACCCTCGACGCCCTCCTCGCGGCGGTGGGTGTGCAGGACACCCCGCAGTGGCTCGGCGACCCCTCGTTCGTCAACGCCTCCCTCGCCGCCACGTCCGTCTGGCGGTACATGGGCCTCAACTTCGTCCTGTTCCTCGGCGCGATCCAGTCGGTCCCGTCCGAGCAGTACGAGGCCGCGGACCTCGACGGTGCCAACTCGTGGCACAAGTTCCGGTTCATCATCCTGCCGAGCATCCGGCGCATCCTCGGCCTCTCGTTCATCCTGGCCATCGCCGGAGCACTGTCCGCCTTCGAGATGCCGTACGTCATGACCGGCGGTGCCAACGGTTCCGAGACCTTCGTGATCCAGACCGTGAACACGGCGTTCAAATTCTCGAAGGTGGGTCTGGCTTCCGCGATGGCTGTCGTCCTGCTGCTGATCGTCCTGATCATCACCTTCGTCCAACGCCGGGTCTTCCCCGACGAGAAGGGAGGCGAATCGTGACCGCCACCGCCGACCGACCGGTCTCCGTTCCCACACCCGAGCCCCGACGCGCACTGCGACGGACGCGGCGCGGGCCGAAGCGCCCGCAGGGCGCCGCCGCCCTCACCGCGACGACGGTCAAGTACGCCTCGCTCATCATCGCGAGCCTTTTCGCCGTGGTCCCACTGGCCACGATCTTCATGCTCGCGTTCAAGACCGACCGCGAGCAGCGGACGACCGGGCCGCTCACCCCGCCGTCGAACTGGTTCAACCTCGACAACTTCGTCGTCGCGTTCGATCAGGGCGGCATGGTCACCGGGTTCCTCAACACCGCGATCATCCTGCTCGTGTCCGTCGCCGGGACCATCCTGATCGGCACCATGTCGGCCTACGCACTCGACCGGTTCCGCTTCCGCGGACGGAAGCTCGTGATGGGCTTGTTCCTGTTGGCGACGCTCGTGCCGTCCGTCACGACCCAGGTGGCCACGTTCCAGGTGGTGTCCGCCCTCGAGCTGTTCAACACCCGCGGTGCGGCGATCCTGCTCTTCATGGGGACCGACATCGTCGCGATCTACATCTTCCTGCAGTTCATGCAGTCGATCCCCGTCTCCCTCGACGAGGCGGCGATGCTCGACGGCGCGAACCGCTTCACGATCTACTGGCGCATCATCCTCCCGCTGCTGAAGCCCGCCGTCGCGACGGTGGTCATCATCAAAGGCATCGCCATCTACAACGAGTTCTACATCCCCTTCCTGTACATGCCGTCGCAGGACCTGGGGGTGATCTCCACCTCGCTGTTCCGGTTCATGGGACCGTTCGGCGCCCAGTGGCAGATCATCGCGGCCGGGACGATCCTCGTGATCATCCCGACGCTCGTCGCCTTCCTCTTCCTGCAGCGATACATCTACAACGGCCTGACCTCTGGAGCAACCAAGTGAGCATCATCGACACCGCCACCGTCCGTCCCCTGACCACCCGCCTCCTGCACGAGGGGTGGAGTCTGCGTGCGGTCGGCGGGGCGATCCCCGAGGCGTTCGTCGGGACGAGCGTGCCCGCGACGGTACCCGGCCTCGTGCACACGGACCTTCTCGACGCCGGGCTCATCCCCGACCCCTTCCTCGACCGCAACGAGCACCTGGTGACGTGGATCGGATCGACGGACTGGGAGTACCGCACCACCTTCACGTGGGAGCCGGACGGCCACGAGCGGCACGACCTCGTCTTCGAGGGACTCGACACCGTCGCGACGGTGACCGTGAACGGCTCGGTCGTCGCGACCACGCGGAACCAGCACCGCACGTACCGCATCGACGTGGGTGCCGTCCTGCGCGAGGGCGAAAACGATCTCGTCGTGCACTTCGCCTCGCCGATCGCCGCGGCGGACCTCGCCAGCCTCGAGATCGGCTACCGCCCCCACACCTACTCCCACCCGTTCAACGCCATCCGGAAGGCCGCGTGCAACTTCGGCTGGGACTGGGGACTCGACGCCGCCTCGTCCGGACTCTGGAAGCCGGTGAGTCTGCAGTCGTGGTCGACGGCCCGGCTCGCCTCGGTGCGCCCGGTCGTGACGGTCGACGGTGGCGAGGGCCGGGTGGCCGTGCACGTCGACGTGGAACGCGCCGGCGACGGTGACGCGGCGCTCGCGCTCACAGCGACGATCGCCGAGGTGAACGCCGATGTGGTGTTCCCTGCCGGCGCGGATTCCGTCGTGCTCGAGCTCGCTGTGCCCGACGTCGAACGGTGGTGGCCACGCGGGTACGGCGAGCAGCCGCTGTACGACCTCGACGTCGTGCTCGGGCAGGGTGAGGCTCGCTTGGGCGAGTGGTCGAAGCGGATCGGGTTCCGGACCGTCGCCGTCGAACTCGAACCCGATGCGGAGGGCACCTCGTTCCGCTTCGTCGTGAACGGCGAGGCCGTCTGGGTCCGGGGCGCCAACTGGATCCCCGATGACGCCTTCGTGACTCGTGTCGACCGCGCGCGGCTCGCCCGCCGGATGGACCAGGCCGAGTTCGCGAACCTCAACCTGCTCCGCATCTGGGGCGGCGGTTACTACGAGTCCGACGACTTCTACGAACTCTGCGACGAGCGCGGGATCATGGTCTGGCAGGACTTCCTCTTCGCCTGCGCGGCCTACGCCGAGGAGGAACCGCTGTGGAGCGAGGTCGAGGCTGAGGCGCGCGACAACATCACGCGCATCATGCCGCACGCGAGCCTCGTGCTCTGGAACGGCAACAACGAGAACATCTGGGGCTTCGAAGAGTGGGGCTGGGAGAAGCGGGTCCAGGGCCGCACCTGGGGCATGGGCTACTACCTCGACCTGCTGCCGCGGCTCGTCGCCGAGCTCGACCCAGCCGGCAACTACACCGCGGGCAGCCCATGGTCGGGCACGCCGGACATCCCGGCCAACGACCCGGACCACGGATCCGTGCACCTGTGGGAGCTGTGGAACCGCGTCGACTACCCCGCCTACCGCGACGTCTCGCCGCGCTTCGTGGCCGAGTTCGGTTGGCAGGGTCCGGCGACCTGGTCGACGATCGACCGGGCCATCTCGGACTCCCCGCTCACGCCGGAGTCGCCCGGCATGATCCACCACCAGAAGGCGACGGACGGGAACGACAAGCTGACCGACGGACTCGTCGCGCACCTGCCGCTGCCGGACGACACCGAGGACTGGCACTGGGCGATGTCACTCAACCAGGCCAACGCGGTGACCGTCGCGATCGAGCACTTCCGGTCGTGGAGCCCACGCTGCATGGGGTCGATCGTCTGGCAGCTGAACGACTGCTGGCCCGTCACGTCCTGGGCGGCCGTCGACGGCGACGAGCGCGCGAAGCCGCTGCTCTACGCCCTGCGACACGTCTACGCCGATCGGCTCGTGACCGTGCAGCCGCGAGGGGAGTCCCTCGTGGTCGCCGTGCTCAACGACGGCCCGGACGCCTGGGCGGACGACCTCGTCATCCGACGCCTCCGGTTCGACGGGACCGAACTCGCCTCGGTGCGCGTCCCCGTCGCCCTGGACCGACGCTCCTCGACGCTCGTCGAGATCCCCGAAGCGGTCGCGGTCGCGGGCTCGGCGTCTGACGAGGTGCTCGTCGCGACACTCGGGGCTGAGCGCGGCTTCTGGTCCTTCGCCGAGGCACGTGATTCGACGATCCCCGCCCCGCGGTTCAGCGCCGAGGTCGCCCGACAGGACGACGGCTACGCCGTGACCATCGCCGCCGAGTCGTTCCTCCGCGACCTCACGCTGCTCGTCGACAAGCTGGACCCGGCCGCCGTCGTCGACGACCAGCTCGTCACCCTCCTGCCGGGAGAGCGCGTGACGTTCCACGTGCGGACCGAGGTGGAACTCGACGAGGACGAGCTCCTGTCGACCCGCGTCGTGCGCACCGCGAACCAGCTGGTCGAGGACTGGGCGCGGTGACCCTGGCGGACCTGACCGCTGAGCGGGATCCGTCGGGGTCGGTCGCGCTCGCGGTCGACCTCGGCGGCACCAAAGTGGAGGCCGCGCTCGTCACGGCCGAGGGCGTCGTGGTCGACGGCAGTGCGCACCGGGCGCCGACGGGGCCCGATGCCGGACGCCGTGCGCTGGAGGACGCCGTCGACCGAGTGGTCCTCGCTTCGGTCGCGCACCTGCCGGACGGTTCCGCGCTCGTCGGCGTCGGCATCGGTTCGGCGGGTCCCGTCGACCTCGGCCGAGGCACCGTGAGCCCGAAGAACCTCCCGCGACTGCACGGCTTCGACCTCCGGACACACGTCGCACGGCTGTTGCCGGACGCCCCGGTGGTGGTCCGTCTCGATGGCACCTGCATCGCGCTCGCGGAGCATTGGCTCGGAGCGACCCGCGGCACCGAGAACTCGATGGCGATGATCGTCTCGACCGGTGTCGGCGGCGGGATCATCCTGCACGGACGGCTGATCGCCGGCAGGAGCGGGAACGCCGGCCACATCGGCCAGGTACAGATCGCCTCCCGTATGCCGGGGGAGTCGGCCGACGACGCGACGCTCGAGCGCATCGCGTCCGGCCCCCGGAGCGTCGCTTGGGCGCGAACCCACGGATGGGACGGACACACCGGGGAGGAACTCGCCGTCGACGCGGCGGCGGGGGATCCCGTCGCGCGGTCCGCCGTCGTCCGTTCGGCCACCGCGGTCGGGCAAGCGATCGCGAGTGCCGCGACCCTCCTCGACCTCGAAGCGGTCGCCATCGGCGGCGGGTTCACGGCCGTCAGCACCGACTACCTCGACCTGGTCCGCGCCGCGGTGCAGGACGCCATCGTCCTCGACTACGCGGCCGGCGTGGTCGTCACGGGATCCGCGCTCGACGGTGCGGGGCCGATCCTCGGCGCTGCAGCACTCATCCACCGACCGGAGGCACTCGGCCTCCCACCACACGACCCGATGCACCATCCCAGACGAAGGAGCCTGGCACGATGAACCGCACCCCGGACCCCGCCCACCCCACCGCAACACGAGCGGCCGCCTGGCCGCCGGCATGGTCGCGGCGGCCGTCACCGCCGCGCTGCTTCCGGCGCTCGCGGCACCGGCCGCTGCCGCCCCGGTCGACTGGACCTCACGCAACACCTCGTTCGTCGAGCGTGACGGCTCCCGCCTCGTGCTCGACGGTGAGACCTTCCGGTTCAGCGGCCCGAACATCTACTGGCTCGGTCTCGACGAGAACGTGGGCGGGGTCGACTACCCGACGGCCTTCCGCATCGCCGACACCCTCGACGCGGCGGCCCGGATGGGTTCGACCGTGGTTCGGACACACATGATGACCTCGACGGGCCAGGACGGCGCGAACCCCCTGGCCATCATGCCGAGCCTCGGGCAGATGAACGAGGAGGCGTTCGCGACGATCGACTTCGCCGTCGCGTACGCCGGCAAGCTCGGCATCCGCCTCGTGCTCCCGCTCACCGACGAGTGGGAGTACTACCACGGCGGGCATCGCGACTTCACGACCCCGTTCGGGCTGACGTCGGCCGACTTCTACACCGACGAGCGGCCGATCGCCGCCTACCAGGCCTACGTCGACGGGATCCTGCAGCGGACGAACGCGCTGACCGGCGTCCCGTACATCGAGGACCCGACGATCATGGCGTGGGAGCTCGGGAACGAGTTGGAGGGGATGACCGCCCCGTGGATCGACCGGCAGGTCGCGTTCATCAAGGAACGCGCCCCACAGCAGCTCGTCGCGGCCGGTCGGCGATTCGACATCGACCCGGACACGCTCTCCGCGCCGGAACTCGACATCGTCGATGTGCACTACTACCCGCCCACCGCCGCACGCGTGTCGGCTGACGCGGCCACGGTCACCGCCGCGGGCAAGGTGTACCTGGCTGGCGAGTACGCCTCCACGGCTGCGAGCCCGGCACTCCTCGAACCGCTGGTCGCCGACCCGAACGTGACCGGCATGCTGTTCTGGTCGCTGTTCGGGAACAACGACCGTGGCGGGCTCGTCCCGCACGACGACGGATTCACGATCCATGCACCCGGTGTCACCGATGCCGAGCGCGCCCGGGTCTCCGCGATCACCGCCTACGCGGCCGCGATCGGTGCCGTGCCGGCTGCTCCCGCCGTCGGGACACCGCTCATCACGGCGGTCGACCGCGCGGACGGCATCAACACGATCCGATGGCGCGGGGCAGGCGGCGCGGTCTCATACCGGGTCGAGCGCTCACTCGACGGGACCTCGTGGACCGCGGTGGACACCGGCGCGCTCCGAGCCGACGCCGGGTCCGCGACGGACTTCACCTCGCCGACGGGAGCCGTCTACCGCGTCGTCGCGATCGACGGGGCCGGAGCCGATGCGGCGCTGTCAGACCCGCTCGCGACCGAGACCGACACCCGCGTGCTCGTGGACCCGCTCGAGTCTTGGCTGCTCACCGAGGCGCACGACGGCACGACGATCGTTCCACGGGCAGATGGGACGAGTATGGTCGCAGCCTCCGATGGAGCCAGCGTCACCTGGAAGCAGGACCGGCTCTCGGCGGCGTCGTTCATCGTATCCGGGTCGGTCGTGGTCGAGTCCAGTGCTGACGGTTCTGCCTGGGAGACCGCACCGTCCGAGGTCGGACCCGACGGCACGGTGGCCGCACGCGATCTGGTGGGGCCGTACCTCAGGGTGACGCTCGCCGCCGGCGCGACCGTCTCGCGAGCCACCATCTGGTCGGCGGTGGACGCCCCGAGCGGGCCACCGGCGGCGTTCGCATCGATCTCGCCCGCATCCGGCACCGTCGACGTGACCGCGACCCCGACCTTCACCTGGGAGCCGGCGGCAGGTGCGGCGTACTACCGCTTCACGCTTGCGGCGCAGGCCGACCTCGGGAACCCGGTCGTCGTCGTCGACGGCATCGGAAACCCCTCCATCACGCCGACGGTCGCCCTCACTCCAGGACAGCGGTACTGGTGGTCGGTCACCGCGGTCAACGGAGCAGGGGCGACCGCCTCGAGCACGGGAGCGGCTGACTTCCTCATGAAGCCCCTCCCGAGCGAGCCGCTCGTCGTCGAGGACTTCGAGTCCTACGCCGATGACGCCGCGTTGCAGGCCACCTACGTGCGGAATACCGGGGGCGGTGCGGTGACCCCGTCGATCACGACGAACCCGGACACCGGAACGCAGGCGATGACAGCCGCGTACGATCTCGCCGGTCCCGGATACGCCGGTGTCGTCCGCACGTTCCAGACGCCGCAGGACTGGTGGGGCTACACCGGGCTCGAGTTCTGGGTGCAGGGGACACCGGGCGACGACGTCACCGTTCAGTTCGTGACGCGAGGGACCTACTGGGAGACGGTCGCGCCCATCGAGGGCGAGGGCTGGCAGCTGGTCGAGATCCCGTTCTCCTCCTTCGCCCCACCGGCGTGGGCCGGCGAGGCGGCGTTCGACCCGACCTCCGTCACCCAGATCGGGTTCTACCTCGGCGGCGAGGGCACCGGCACCCTGCTGGTCGATGACATCGTCACGACGGTCGCGGCGGCGGAGCCGGAACCGGGCACAGGACAGCCGGGCACGGGGCAACCGGGCGGAGCGGGCGGCACCGACACGACGGTGTCGACGGAAGACCTCGCCCGCACCGGCTTGGAGGCCACGCCCTGGATCGTCGGCGCGCTCGCGCTCCTCGCGATCGGTGGCCTGCTGCTGGCCCGCGGTCACCGACGGGTGCGCTGATGGGACTGCACCGCATCACCAGCGACCCCAAGCGATACGCCTGGGGGTCGACGACGGCGATCCCGGAGATGCTCGGCGTGCCCGCCGACGGTTCGCCTCAGGCGGAACTCTGGCTCGGGGCACACCCCGGTAGCGTGACCGAACTCGTCGGTCAGGATCGCGGTCTTCCGAGCAGTCTCAACGAGTGGATCGCGTCGGACCCCGACGCGGCTCTCGGTGGGCGTTCCAGGATGCCGTTCCTGCTGAAGCTGTTGGCTGCTGCGAGGCCGCTTTCCCTCCAGGTCCACCCCACCCCCGACCGGGCCAGGGCCGGGTTCGCCGACGAGGACTCGCGCGGGGTGCCGCTGGACGCGCCGCATCGGAACTACAAGGACGCCTGGCACAAGCCGGAGATCATCGTCGCTCTCCAGGACGGTTTCCGTGCCCTCTGCGGATTCCGGGCGGTCGAGGAGTCGTGCGAGTTGCTGACGTATCTGGCCAGCCTCGTCGACGTGCCGGGCCGGGTGGTGCTCGAGGCGCTCCTGGCTCAGCTGGTCGATGAGGGGCTGGAATCGACGGTGCGGTCAGTGCTCGAACGACAGATGCCCGGCGCGGTCGCAGCCCTCGTCGGTGCCGCCGGTACCGGCACGGTCGGCGAAGGTCTCGGGGACGACGACGGTCCGGCACGTTGGTCGGCCGAGCGCGAGCTCATCCTGCAGCTCGCCGAAGAGTACCCGGGGGACCCCGGCATCGTCGTCGCGGCGCTCCTCAACCTCGTGACCCTGCAGGAGGGTGAGGCGCTGTTCCTGCCCGCTGGGAACATCCACGCGTACCTCTCCGGTTTCGGGGTCGAGGTCATGGCGTCGAGCGACAACGTGCTGCGTGGAGGGCTGACGCCGAAACACGTCGACGTGCCGGAGCTCCTCGCCGTTCTCGATTTCAAACCACTGCCGATCCCGTTCGTCGAGCCGATTGCGCGCACCGGCGGTGGGGTCGTGTACCCGGTGCCGGTCGACGACTTCCTCCTCGCCCGGATCGGTCCAGGGACGGCGACCGGCCTCGCTGGCGGTGAGGCGGCGGTGATCGTCGTCACCGCCGGGACGGCGCGGGTGGAACAGGGCACGGAGACCATGGTGCTCGAGCGAGGGACGACGGTGTTCGTCTCACCGGGGCCGGACCCCGTCACGGTGTCCACGGACGGACGGGTGTTCGTCGCCACCGGCTGATCTGCCAGACCGGATCCCTGAACGCCATCCGCCTGCGACGAGCGTTCCCGAGACTCCCGGTCGGCATCGTCAAGCGCTGTATGCGCAAGCGCTCGGCGCATCCAGGAGCCCGCGCGCTCGTCATGAGTAGCGACGAGACCGCACGGACACGCGTGTGCTCGCGTCGACGACCACCGTCACGACGTCGACGGACCCGGGTACCGGAATGCGCAAGAGCAGCGCCTCGCCTGAGGATCGAGCCCTGCTGATCCGCCGCTGCATGAACCGAGCCACCGCCTGCGACGGCAGGTCATAGACCGAGCCCTCATGCACCAGCACCCAACGTTGCGCCATGGTCCCGCCCTCATCGTGTGTTCCGGAGCGTATGCCACTGCGGACGACCCCGCTACGGCCGTTCGACCGTCGGCCGCATCAGTCCAGCAACGCGGAGGGGACGTGTGTGTTCCGTGTTCCGCGCCTCGCGCCTCCGTCTGAACGGTCCACGGCGGCCCCGGTTATATGCCTGTAGGTGTGTGCCGCCGAGCTCGTCGCGCTACGAGGCTGAGCCGCGCGACGGCATGGTGTCGGGAAGTTCTGCGAGCCAGGGGAGCAGCGACTCCGAGCGCTCGCAAGGTGACGTTCGTGGACGGCATGGCCTTCGCCTGAGCGCTGACGACGATCACTTGGCTGACGAGCTCAGGATGTCCGGAGGCGAGTCGGATGGCGAGCTGGGCTCCGAGCGAGAAGCCGATCGCGGGCGCTGCGTCGTCGAGACCGGAACGGGTGGAGAACATGGTGCTCCCAGTCCTGCGAGGCCGAGCGTCACCGCCACGGCGACACAGGTGAGGAGGATTTCGGGTTTGGGTGCCAGGCATCTACGTTGGGGCTGGCGCCCACGGAAGGAACCGCAATGAGCATGGAAAGCGCGGCCTGGAGCTCGCTCTACAAGATCTCGTCCGCCAGGGATGGCAAGCACGGTTTCTCCCGTGAGTCCGTGATGCGGATCCTGACGTTCGCGGTGCCCTACCGGTCGAAGCTGGTGATCTTCATCACGCTTTCCATCGGGGGAGCCTTCCTCGCGGTCGCGACGCCAGTGCTCGCCGGCAAGGTGGTCGACGTCATCGTCGCCCGGGGAGCGGTCACGACCATCGTGTGGCTCGCCGCCGTCATCGCCCTCGTCGCTCTCGCGGATGCCGCCGTGTCGCTCGTGACGCGATGGTTCTCGGCACGGATCGGCGAAGGCGTGATCCTGGATCTGCGCACCGCCGTCTTCAACCACGTGCAGAAGATGCCGATCGCATTCTTCACCCGAACGCGGACCGGCGCCCTGGTGAGCCGCCTCAACAATGACGTGATCGGCGCTCAGCAGGCCTTCAGCGGCACGTTGTCGGGCGTGGTCACGAACATCGTGGCCCTGATCCTCACCTTGATCGTCATGCTCAGCACGTCCTGGCTCGTGACGGTCCTCGCCGTGATCATGCTCCCGATCTTCCTGATACCCGCGCGCCGCATGGGTCGTCGCCTCGCCGCGCTGCGCCGTGAAGCAGCTGACCACAATTCGGCTATGAGCACGCAGATGACCGAGCGCTTCTCGGCACCCGGCGCCACCCTCGTGAAACTGTTCGGCCGGCCTGACGAGGAGGCCGAGGAGTTCCGCGTGCGCGCCGCCCGCGTGCGAGACATCGGGGTACGCACGGCGATGTTGCAGTTCGTCTTCGTCACCGCGCTGATGCTCGTCTCCGCTCTCGCCCTCGCGCTCGTGTACGGGCTCGGCGGCACCCTCGCGCTCGCCGGCCAGCTCGACACCGGGGAGGTGGTCACCCTGGCGCTCCTGCTCACCCGGCTCTACGTGCCCCTGACCGGCCTCGCGAACGCCCGGGTCGAGATCATGAGCGCTGTGGTCAGCTTCGAGCGCGTGTTCGAGGTGCTGGATCTCAAGCCGCTCATCCAGGAGAAGCCCGACGCCGTGACTGTCCCCGAGGGCCCCGTGTCCGTCGAGTTCGACGATGTGCGTTTCGCCTACCCGTCCGCCGACAAGGTGTCGCTCGCCTCGCTCGAAGAGGTTTCGACGCTTGACACCCGCGGCGGCGACGAGGTGCTGCACGGCATCTCCTTCAGGATCGAGCCGGGTCAGACCGTCGCCCTCGTCGGGACGTCCGGCGCCGGTAAGTCGACGATCGCCCAACTCCTCTCACGCTTGTACGACGTCGACAGCGGCGCCGTGCGCCTCGGGGGGACCGACGTTCGCGACGTCAGCTTCGCCTCCATGCGGCACACCCTGGGCATGGTGACCCAAGACGGCCACCTGTTCCACGAGACCATCCTCGCCAACCTGCGCCTTGCCAGGCCGGAGGCGTCCGACGACGAGGTGTGGGACGCCGTTCGCCGTGCGCGACTCGAGCCGCTCATCCGGTCGCTGCCGGATCAGCTCGACACCATGGTCGGCGAGCGCGGCTACCGGCTGTCGGGTGGCGAACGCCAGAGGATGACCATCGCGAGGCTCCTACTCGCCCAGCCACGTGTCGTCATCCTCGACGAGGCGACGGCGGCGCTGGATTCGACATCGGAGGCAGCTGTGCAGGCGGCGCTCAGTGAAGCACTCGAGGGCCGAACGGCGATGGTGATCGCCCACCGCCTCTCGACCATCCGCAGCGCAGACCTGATCCTCGTGGTCGAGGACGGTTCGATCGTGGAGCGGGGTACCCACGAGGAGCTCCTGGCTCTGAGTGGCCGATACGAGGAGTTGCACCGCACGCAGTTCGCGGACAACACCGCAGTACCTGCAGGTGATGAAGCGCTCGACGGAACAGTGTCCGCTGAATACCCTCATGGGCGCCCTGTCGGCTGACTTCACCGGAGATGACCGTCGAGGAGATGCGGGCGAACACGACGCACAGCTGGGTACGGTGACGGCGCCCTCGACCTGCGGGCCGCTTAGCGGTCTCGCGGCGACAGCACGCGGGCGAAGAGCAGCACGAGCAGACCGGCCGCGGGGACGACGATCAGTCCGAATCGCAGTGCCGTGGCGTCGGCGATCGCCCCGACGAGTGGTGGGGACAGGAGGAAACCGAGCCTCAGGAGCCACCCGATGATGGTCAGCCCGCTGCCGGGGCGGAAGCCCGGGATCTCATCGGCGTTCTGCATCGCTGAGGGGATGAGGGTGGCGACGCCGAACCCTGCGATGCCGAACCCGATGATGGTGCCGATGACGCTCGGGAACGCGAGCGCGGCGCCCATGCCGACGAAGACGAGCACACCGCCACCGCGGGCCATCGTCCGCTGACCGAACCGATCGGTCATGCGGTCACCGAACACGCGTCCGACGAACTGCATGCCCTGGAGCGAGATGAATCCGAGGCCGGCGACGAAGGCGGACGCACCGAGACTGTCGGAGAGGTAGATCGCGGACCAGGAGCTCCCGGCGTCCTCGACGATGGCCCCGGCCGAGGCGATGACCACGAGGGCGAGCAGGACGCTGTATCGGGCGACGAGGCCGAGCGCCCTCGGTGCGGCCGTGGACGCGGCTGATTTCTGCGGGATGTCGCCGTCCGTGCCCATCGTGCCCTCAGCGCTGAGGTCAGGTTCAGCTCCGGCCAACAGCCAGCGGTAGGACAGCAGGGCCGCCATCCCGAACAGCCCGCCGGAGACGGCCAGGTGGATCACCAGGGGCACCTCGAGTTGCGCGGCGACAGCACCCATCGCGCCTCCCGTCACGGCGCCCACCGACCAGA
This sequence comes from Plantibacter sp. Leaf1, assembly GCF_001421315.1. Lineage (NCBI taxonomy): Bacteria > Bacillati > Actinomycetota > Actinomycetes > Micrococcales > Microbacteriaceae > Plantibacter > Plantibacter sp. Leaf1. Next base: position 50,612 of record NZ_LMJX01000003.1, read on the forward strand.
CGGCGTGGAACGAGTTGATGATCGATCGACCGTAGAGACGCTGCACGCGAAGGCCGTGCGAGTTCTGCGCGACATCGGTGATGGAGTCCATGGCGCCGGCCAGGAAGAGCGCGAGCGCGAGGATGAGCCAGCCAGGAGCGACACCGGTGAGCAGCAGGCCTACGGCGGTCACGAGCGTCGCGGCGATGGCGACGCGCGAGGAACGGAACCGGCGGATGAGGAGTCCGGCGCTGAGCCCGGCGATGAGCGCGCCCAAGGGGTAGGCGGCCACGGCGGTGCCGAAGGCGGCGTTGGTCAGGTCGAGATCAGCCTTGATCTGCGGGTACCGCGGGAGCAGGTTGGCGATCAGTGCGCCGTTCGTGAAGAACAGGACGCTGACGGCGACTCGTGCGCGGCGGGCGTCCGAGGAGGCGGTCGGCGGCGTGCTCCTGAGGGAGGACGTGGTCATGGGATCGTTCCGATCGGGGAAGGTGGTCGAGGGTGGCGAGCTGCGACGAGCATCGATGAGCGGTGCGGCGCGAGGGCGTGCGACGTCAGGAGGGCCGAGCCGGCCCGGGTGTCTTGCGGCGCCCGAGTGCTGCCGCGGTCTCGTCGGGGGTCCAGCCGGAAGCGTCGATGGCTGCGCGCACCCGCGCCCGCGTCGTGGGCGAGACGAGGTCGCTTCCGTTGAGCACCCGCGAAACGGTGGCGTGCGAGACGCCCGCCATGCGAGCGACATCCTTGATGGTGATCGGGCGAGGCGAGTTTTGAACATTCACAATGTTCATTCGAACACATCGGGTACGATATGTCTATGCAGATGGAAGTCCGGCACCGCGAGATCCTCGACGAGCTCCGCCGCTCCGGCCGTGTTCAGGTCGACGAGCTCGCGAAGCAGTTGAGTACGTCGTCGATGACGATTCGCCGCGACCTCGAGCATCTCGCGGCGGTCGGTGCCCTGCGGCGCGTCAGAGGTGGTGCAGTCGGGACCGCCCTGCACGGGGAGGGGCTGCCGTTCTCGGTTCGAGCGGTCGACGACGAGGGCCTGAAGGCACGGCTCGCCGCTGCTGCCGTGGCCTACATCGACGACGGCGAGGCGGTGGTGATCGACAGCGGAACGACCGGTGCCGCCGCTGCCGCGGAGCTCGCCCACCGCAGGGTGACCGCGATGCCACTGTCCGTGCAGGGCATCGCAGCGCTGTCGTCGAGTCAGACGGTCAGCCTGGTCCTCTCCGGCGGAACCGTGCGGGGCGCAGAGGGAACGATCGTCGGCCCCATCGCCGAGCGGACCATCGCTTCGCTCCGCTTCGACACGGCCATCCTGACCTGCTGTGCAGCTGATCCGAACGCCGGAGTGACGGCGTTCGACCTTGGCGACGCCGCGATCAAGCAGGCGATCATCGCGTCCTCGGCTCGGGTGATCCTGATCGCGGAGGGGGCGAAGTTCTCCCTCCGCTCCATGGCGATCGTGTGTGCGCTGGAAGACGTCGACGTCCTCGTCACCGACGCTTCGGCCCCTCCCTCGGTGCTCGACCGGCTCCGCGCTGCGGGTGTGCAGGTGTCTGTCATCGAGGACGCGAAGCCGTAACCAGGCCGGACCGCGCAGGAGGAGCCGGCCGGCGGTCTCCGGACGATGAACGTGACACCGATGATCCCCGCACGAGAACAAGCGGAACGCACCCCGTCACGCGATGGACTGCGTCGCCGACCGAACGCTAGGGTTTCTCCATGGCTCCCGCACCTTGGAATCGACCCGGCGAATCGCCTCAGACACGGCTGCTCCGCATCGTGATGTTCTGGACCGCCGTCGTCCTCGTCGTGGCAGTCGTCGCAATCCTCGGGTACTTCGTCGCCTGGTCGACCGGTCTGGTCGGTCGCTGAGGTCGGGTTTCGTCTCGTCGCCGCGGGCCGCATCAGCCTGCGCGCGCCCGGGTGATCACGGCGCTCGCGTTCGACTGCGCCGCGTGATCAGCCGAGCTCGGTGACGAAACCGATCGTGTTGCCGTCGAGATCGGTCAACGCGAAGAACTCGACGACACCCTCGAATCGTTGCACCTCGGTCACAGACAGGCCGCGGGACAGCAGGTTCCGGCGTTCCGCGGCGGCGTCCGCGACACTGATGTTGACGGAGATGCCTTCGCGGCCGGCCAGCTCAGGATCCTCAGCCAACTGCAGCCAGAATGCTCCGAGATCGAATTCGGCGAGGTTGTCCATCGGTACCTGATCTGGCTCGCCGAGGTCGAAAGCAGCTCGATACCAACTGATCGCGAGCGTCAGGTCACGGACGGGCATTCCCACGGTCACCGCTCGTGCTTTCATGCGACCACGGTAGTGGAGCTCGTCGATGCGCTCAGCACCGGAGAAGGGACAGCCAGTGGGCTGACGAGCGACATAGCTCGGTAGGCGTCGCTTTCCGCCGCGTGCCGCCGACGGCTTCCACGAAACGTGAACAGTGGGTGAATCCGCCCGAGCACCCGTTGTCGATCCCGTGATCGAGGAGCAAGCTCGTCGCCGTGGACCCTATCATCCTGCTCTCGCTCGTCGTGATCACGGCGCTCGCCTTCGACTTCACGAACGGATTCCACGACACGGCGAATGCGATGGCGACCTCCATCGCCACCGGTGCGCTGCCGCCGAAGGTCGCGGTCACCCTCTCGGCGGTGCTGAACCTCGTGGGCGCGTTCCTCAGCATCGAAGTCGCGCTCACCGTCACGAACGCGGTCGTCAAGATCCAGGACTCGTCGGGCGCTCCCGATCCGGCGCTCCTCGAGGGAGGCGGCTCGGCACTCCTGCTCATCGTGCTCGCCGGGCTCATCGGCGGCATCATCTGGAACCTGCTCACCTGGCTCCTCGGGCTGCCGTCGAGCTCCTCGCACGCGCTCTTCGGCGGTCTCATCGGCTCCACGCTCGCGGGCCTCGGCCTGAACGGCGTGAACTGGGCCGGCGACGGTTCGAAGCTCGACGGCGTGGTCGGCAAGGTCATCCTCCCCGCCCTCATGTCGCCGGTGCTCGCCGGCGCGGTGGCCGCGATCGGCACCTGGCTCGTCTTCCGCGTCATCGGCAACCTCGCCCAGGGGCGTCTCCACCGCGGCTTCCGGATCGGGCAGATCGGCAGTGCATCGCTCGTCTCGCTCGCCCACGGCACGAACGATGCACAGAAGACGATGGGCGTCATCACCCTCGCGCTCATCGCGGCCGGCGGCTGGGACGACACCGAGTCGGTTCCACTGTGGGTGAAGCTCGCGTGTGCCCTCGCGATCTCGTTGGGCACGTACATCGGCGGGTGGCGGATCATCCGCACCGTCGGCAAGGGCATCGTGGAGTTGAACACGCCGCAGGGCATGGCCGCCGAAAGCTCCTCCGCCGCCGTCATCCTCGCCTCGAGCCACCTCGGCTTCGCGCTCAGCACCACCCACGTCGCGACCGGATCGATCCTCGGCTCCGGAGTCGGTCGACCGGGGGCGCAGGTGCGCTGGCGAGTGGCCCTCCGGATGGTCGTCGCCTGGGTCATCACGCTGCCGGCAGCCGCGCTCATGGGTGCGGTGATGTGGTGGGTCGGTCACCTCGTGGGCGGTGCGATCGGCGGAATCCTCATGGTCGCGATCCTCGCCGGCGTCGCGCTCTTCATCTACCTCCGATCACGCCGCGACAGCATCGGATCCCACAACGTGAACGACGACTGGCAGGACGCCCCCGCCCGCTCGTCGCAGCAGACCGCAGCGTAAGGACGTCGGACATGTTCATGCTCTTCCTCGAAGCCGCCGCCCAGGTGGCCGTCATCGCGCTCGTGCTCGGTGCGGGGCTTCCCGCGCTCTTCGCGCTGGGTGTCCGCTCGTTCGCGGTCGCCGGAGGCGCCGGTTCCGACGACCGGAGCGGCTCGGGCACGCCCGCGCTCCCGCCCGCGCTGCTCCGCTCCATCGGCGTGCTGTGCTTCGCTGTCGTCGTCACGGCGGTGCTGGTCGGACTCACGATCATCGTCGCCACCGGCTTCGGGCAGGAGGTCAGCTTCGACCACGTGTTCCCGACCTTCACCCCCAAGGACTGAGCGTGTCGTACGAGACCGGAGACGAGAACGGCGTCAACGGCGTCGAGGTCACCGGCGGTGGGTCCGGCGTGGTCGCTCGGGTCGTCGGCTGGCTCCGTGCCGGATACCCGACAGGTGTGCCCGAGCACGACTACGTGCCGCTGCTCGGCATCCTTCGACGGAGCCTCACCCCCGAGGAGCTGGACCGGGTCGTCGATGGCCTGGTCGTCGAGGCGGAGAACGCCGATGCCGTGGGCGAGCCGGTCGGCCAGGATCGTCTGCGGGCACGTGTCGAACAGCTCCTCCTCGGACCGGCGCTCCCGGAGGACCTCGTCCGGGTCTCCGCCCGGCTCGCGAGCGCGGGGTGGCCGCTCGGCAGCCCGGACGACGTCCGAGCGGAAGCGGCCGATCCCACCGACGCTGGCGGGGAGGCGCGAGCGACACTCCTCGGGGAGCGCGGAGGGCTGGTCGCCCGCATCGTGCGTTGGCTCCGAGCCGGGTACCCCGCAGGACTCCCCGAGCAGGACTTCGTGCCCCTCGTGGCGCTCCTCCGACGGCGGCTGAGTGACACCGAGGTCGCTGAGGTGGGTGCGCGCCTCGCGGCGGAGGGCGACCCCTCGCTCAGCCGGGTCGACGTCGCCACCGCGATCGCGCGGGTCACCGCAGAGCTGCCGAGCGACGAGGACGTGGAGCGAGTCCGCCGGTCGCTCGCCGACCACGGGTGGCCGAGCGACTTCGCGGTCTGAGGTGGTGAGCGCGGCCGGCCGTGGGTCTGAATGCCCAACGGGGCGGCTAGGCCAGCTGTGCATCCTGCGACGAGGCGTGCCCCGTGCGGAGCAGCCCGCACTCGGCGGAGTCCCGATACCGCGCGACGTCGGCTAGTCGCCGAGGGTGCGGACGACGCGGGCGGGGGAGCCGACGGCGATCACCCCCGCGGGGATGTCCTTCGTGACGACGGAGCCGGCGCCGATGACGGAGTCGTCACCGATCGTGACCCCGGGGAGGACGGTGACGTTGGCTCCGAGCCAGACGTTCCGCCCGATGACGACCGGCGAGGGGATGAGGTCGGCCCGCTTGCTGGGCTGCATGCCGTGCTGGAGCGTGGCGATGACGGCGTTGTGACCGATCAGGCAGTCGTCGCCGATCGAGATACCGCCTTGGTCCTGGAAGCGGCATCCCGAGTTGATGAACACCCGGGCGCCGAGTCGGATGTTCTTGCCGAAGTCGGCGGTGAACGGTGGGAACAGCGTCACCGTCTCATCGACGGGACGGCCGGTCAGCTCGGCCAGCAGCTCCCTCACCCGGGCGGGTGGGTGATAGCCGGCATTGAGTTCACCGGCGATCCGGAGGGCTTCCTGGCTGGTGTCGTGCATGACCGCGTGCCCGGGGGAGCCGCCTGCGATGGTCTCGCCGGCGTTCAGGGCGGCGAGGAGTTCGGTGAGGGTCATGAGTGCTCCGTGATCGGGGCCTCGGAGGCCCAGTTCGCCAGGAGTTGGAGGCGCTCGGCGGAGGGGGATCCGGGTTCGGCGGTGTAGACGAGGAGGCTGAGGCCGTCCTCGGCCGTGACGGCGAGTTCCTCGTAGGTGAGTGTGAGTGCTCCCACGATGGGGTGGTGGAACCGTTTGGTGCCGGATCCGTGTGTACGGACGTCGTGCGCCGTCCAGAGCCGGGCGAACGTCTCGCTGCGCGTGGTGAGTTCACCGACCAGATCCTGCAGGGTGCGGTCATGTGGATCCCGGCCGGCCTCGACCCGCATGATGCCGACGCACATCTGAGCGAACAGCTCCCAGTCGGGGTAGAAGTCGTGCGCTGCGGGGTCGAGGAACTGGAATCGCGCCAGGTTCGGGATCCTTCCGCCGGCTCCGATGACCGGCGAGTAGAACGCTGCACCGAGCGGGTTCGTCGCCACGAGGTTCTGGTGACGGTCCCGGACGAACGCCGGGCCCCCGGTGATCGCGTCGAGCGTGCGTTGCAACGCGACGCGGGAGGGCTGCTGGGCGTTGGCACGGCGCCGGTGGCGGCCGGATGTCGGGATGCCGTCGGCCGCACGCGCGAGATCGAGCAGATGCATCCGCTCCGTCTCATCCAGGAGCAGCGCCCGGGCGAGCGACTCCAGCACGGCGGCGGATGCGCCCGCGATGTCACCGCGCTCGAGCTTGGCGTAGTACTCGACGCTCAGGTCGGCGAGCATCGCGACCTCTGATCGGCGCAGTCCTGCCACGCGGCGGTTCGCGCCGGCTGTGAGCCCGACATCCGCGGGCGAGAGCCGCGCACGCCGTGACATGAGGAACTCACGCACCTCGGCCTTGTTGTCCATGCCACCCACCGTACGACGGTCCGTGCGGGTGTGGGATGCACTGGCAGTACACCGTTCGAGAGAGACTCCCTGCTTGCGCGAGATCGCGTTTCACTCGTGGTGTGACGTTCGGGCGCCTCCGTCCGGTGGACCGGGCAGGGCTCACTGTCCACCGTCGCCACGACCCATCCAGAGAAAGGACGATCATGCGCATCCTCCCCACGACCCCCACGGTGAAGAATCCTCCCGAGTGGTTCACCGGCGACGTGTGGCTCGACCCCGTCGTCGCTCCGCAGGACGAAGGCCAACGCCTGAGCGCCGGCCTGGTCAGGTTCAGCCCCGGGGCTCGCACCGCCTGGCACTCCCACCCGCTCGGCCAGACGCTCCGCATCATGGAGGGCACCGCGCTCGTGCAGGCGCGTGGCGGCGACGTGGTCGAGGTCCGCGCAGGGCAGACCGTGTACACGCCTCCCGGCGAGGAGCACTGGCACGGCGCAGCACCCGACAGTTTCATGACCCACCTCGCGCTCTGGGAGACCCCCGACGGCGACGACAGTGCCCACTGGGGCGATCACGTCACCGACGCCGAGTACGACAACCGCTGAAGCGCGATCACACCGCACCACACTGCACCGCACCACACTGCACGACCGACACGAGAGGAACGCTCATGCGAGCAACCCTGATGTACAACGCCGGCGACGTCCGCGTCGAAGACGTCCCCGAGCCCTCGATCCAGCATCCGACGGACGCGATCATCCGCGTCACCTACGCCTGCGTGTGCGGCTCCGACCTGCACCCGTACCACTCCCTCGAGGAGACCCCTGAAGGACGCCGGATGGGACACGAGGCGATCGGCGTCGTCGAGCAGGTCGGCGATGCCGTCGAACGCCTCGCCGTCGGGGACACCGTGATCGTCCCGTTCGCCTGGTCGGACAACACGTGCGCGTTCTGCCGTGACGGCGTGACCACCTCATGTGTGCACGGCGGGTTCTTCGACGGCGCGTCATCCGCGACCCAGGCCGAGCAGCTGCTGGTGCCCCAGGCCGACGGCACCGCGGTCGTCATCCCAGCGGGGACGGATGAGGCGTTGATGCCGTCACTCCTGACCCTCTCGGACGTGTACCTCACCGGGTACCAGGCCGCACACACGGGCGGGGTCGAGGCCGGCAAGACCGTCGTCGTCATCGGCGACGGCGCCGTCGGCCTGTCCGCCGTTCTCGCCTCGAGCCAACTGGGCGCCGAGACGATCATCCTGATGGGCCGTCACGAGGCCCGCACCGACCTCGGCCGAGAGTTCGGCGCCACCCACGTCGTTGCCGAACGGGGCGACGCGGGTGTCCGGAAGGTGCTCGAGCTCACCGGCGGGGAGGGAGCGCACGTCGTGCTCGAAGCCGTCGGACACCTGCCCGCCTACGAGCAGGCCTACGGGGTGGTGCGCCCTGGCGGAACGATCTCGCGCGTCGGGGTCCCGCAGTACGAGGACGCGCCTGTCGGGTTCTCGTCGCTGTTCGGGAAGAACGTGACCCTGACCGGCGGCCCGGCGACCGTCCGCGCCTACATCGAAGCCGCGTTGCCACAGGTCCTCGGCGGGACGATCACGCCCGGCAAGGTCTTCGATCGCGAGCTGCCCCTCTCCGAGATCGCCGAGGCCTACCGCCTCATGGACTCCCGCGAGGCGCTCAAAGTGCTGATCCGCCCATAGTCGGCGCGACGCGCTCCAGCCGGATACGAGGCCGGACGAGGAACCGTCCGCATCCCTTCGCGTCGACGTCGGCGGTAGAATACGATCACTGGTCGAGTTTCGGCCCGAGAATGTGGGACAAACATGGCATGGTTCCTTGCTGACGTCGGCGCCGGGAAGAAGCGGGAGTTCTTCAACACCGAGAGCATCGTGAGCGTCTCGTGGGAGACCAAGCTCTACCGGGACGAGGACGTCGAGGGCTCAGAGGCCGTCGAGACCGTCTTCGTGGAACTCACCTTCATGAGCGGTGGTCGCCGGGACATCCGGCTGGGCGCGTACACCGACGACGCGAAGACCGAAGCGGCCATCGGCATGGTGCTCGGATCGACCGCCGTCCTGGAACTGGTCTAGCGAGACCTGGAACTCCGCCTCAATCGGCTGCGCTGAGCAGGCGGTCGACGGCGTGGACGATGGCGTCCGGGTCGCAGCTGTAGAAGTCGGCACCGCTGAACGGGTTGAGTTCGACCAACCGCAGGCCGTCCGGGCCCTCTCCGACGTCCATGATGAACGCCGGTTCAGGGAGCGGAAGGGACTCGAGGACGCCCGCTCCGAACACCCACGCGGGATGGTCTGCACCGAGCGGTGCTCCGGCCGTTCGCCCATCGGCGGCGTACCCGCTGCCGGCGACGACCGCTCCGTCGACGACCACCAGGCGCCATTCGTCACGCACCTCGACCACGGGGGAGACGATGACGGGGAGGTCCGCGTCGTCGTAGTAGAAGCCGTGGTCGAGGGACTCCAAGGTGATGGATGCGCGCTCGAGGACGCGGCCACTGAACGGCTTCAGCGCACTGTCGGGACGAACGAACACGCGGTCACCGAAGGATTCGGGTGCGCCCGTCGCAACGAGTTCCGAGACCGTGGTCAGCACCGAGGTCGGTGTCAGGAGCAGCTCGCGCACGGCAGGGTGCCAGCTCGAGCACGCGAACCGGTCGGTCGCGCAGAAGGCGCCAGGTCGCCAGTCGGTCTCGCGGACGATCCAGTCCGCGTTCGCCAAGGAACCGTGGAAGACCACTGCCCCCGGAACGTCCGGAAGCCTGCCGTTTGCCAGCCAGGCGTCACTCCATTCCAGGATCGTCCCGCCTGAACGGACGATCGCCGCTCGGAGCGTCTCGTCGCCGCTACTGAAGACCCCGCGCTCCAAGGCCCAGGTGGGAGCCGTACCTGCCGTCATCGCCCCAGTATGGATCACGATCGAGCCCTCCACGGGATCCTCAGGGCCCCTCTTCGTGCCGGGTCGGGCGTCTCGGTGAGACCGCTGAGCCCGACATGCAGCAGACTCGGGGCATGACGAACACGCCGAACGCCTTCCCGCCGCTGATCGTCGGCACGGACGCCCCGGCGGTCCGGCGGGTGTTCCGCAACACGATCGTGCTCGCCAGCGTGCTCGCCGTCCTCTCAGCTGTCGGAGCGGTTGCGCTGGGGATGACCCAGACCAGCCTCGGCTCGGCGCTCTTCGCCTCTGGTCTGGTCCTGCTGACCACGGGGTACCTGGTGTTCGGCACGGTGTATCTGATCCGCACGGCCCGCAAGCGGGCATCGCTCGGCTCCGTCCTCACACTGGACGCCGCAGGGATGGAGTGGACGATGCTGCAGGGCTCGATCTTCCTCCCGTGGCACCTGATCTCATCCGTCACCTCGCGCAAACGGCTGCGGCACCGCGTGCTCACCTACCGGATGGTCGACGGCGTCACCGGAACCACCGAGGGTGTGCGGTCGACGCTGAAGCCGAAGCACCACCGGACGATCAGCAACCTCGGACTCCAGGTCGGTTCTGCCGGAATCGACGTGCCGATCGACACGATCGCCGCCGCGACGGTCGCCTTCACGAACGGCCGCCTCGACCCCCGCTGACGCAGGCTGACAGGTCGCTCACGCCCCCGACCGTGCGAACGGGCGTCGCGGTACGACGGCTCCTACTGCACGCGTTGGGTGTACGCGGGAGGTGTTCAGGAGCCGGGGTGAGGTCGCCGGCGCGCTGCTTGCGGTCGCGGCATGGCTCAGAGCGTCGTGATCCGCAGGGTGCTCGCGTAGCCGTCGACCATCGCGACCGACAGCTTCCAATAGGCGTCCTCGATCGCGGCGCCGACCGCCCGATCCTCGCGCTCATGCTGTTGCGGCAGCAGGAGCAGGACCGTGCCACGGCGGGTGCTGGCGACCGCGAGGGCACCCGGGCTCGACTGGACGACACTGTCGATGAGCCGACTCACCAGTTCGTTCGCGTGCGCGACACCGTAGGCGGCTTTGACCACGGGCAGATCGACGATTTCGGCGGAGAGGATCACGGAACCCGGGTGCTCATGATGGAGCGCCTGGAGCCGACGGGCTGTCGTGAAGGAACCGGGGCCCCCGCTCGCGCGCCGACTGGAGAGCTCTTCGAGCCGCAGGAACACCAGGACCAAGGTGGTGACGACCACGAACACCAGGTTGATCACCGTCGTGATCTCGGTGTTGAAATACTGCTCGAACACGCCACCATCGGGCCCGTCGAGGCCGAAGATCACGGCGCGCGCCGCGCTGTAGGACGCATGGAGCGCCTGCACGATGGTCATCGCCCAACTCACCCGGAACGATCCGAAGAGACCCCTCCGGGATTCGACCGCGGTGAGTGCGGCGAAGAGGCTCAAGCCCAGCAGTTTCGGCATGACACCCGCCCAGTTCGGGGCGTAGGAATCGGGGAGGAACGTCAGAATCGTTGCGATCAGTGTCACGGCGATGACCTGCCAGAACCGGACCCGTCGACCGTTGAACGCCTGGCAGCCCAGCCAGACGAAGCCGACAGCCCCGACCATCGCACCGTTCCCCACCGCGACGGCCAACGGCGGATCCCCCAGCGCCGTCGCGGCCAGGTAGGAAGCCGTGCACAGCACGGCGAGCATCGAGGCCGTGAGCCAGAGGTTGATGTACCGGCCGGACAGAGACTGGCGGCTGTCGACGACGAACAACAGCGCGCACGACCCGGCGACCATCACGGAGACGGCGAGCAACACGAAGGTCTCAGAACTCACCGGTCCTCCGCATCATCGCGCTCTCGCCCCTGGCCTGAACTCTAGTCCGCTGGCCCCGTCCAGTGTCGGCCGGACGGGGCCAGTTCAGGGTCGGCGGCCTCGCGGCGGGTCAGACTCCCATGTCCGCGAGCCACTGCAACACGGAGCGGGGCGCGATCCCCAGTCGTGCCTGAGCGCTGGTCGACTCGGCGATCACGTCCGACGGTTGGGTCAAGCGGTGGGTGTACATCGCGACCACGGGCTTGATCGCCTCCTCGCCGATCAGGACGGCCATCTCCGCGCCCATCTCTGCGGGGCTCTGCGCTTCGAACCGCACGTCACGGCCGAGGTGTTCGCCGAAGCTCCGGGCGAGGTCCGCGCCGACGAGGCCCGGTAGCGCGCCGAGATCGACGACTCCGGTGATGTCGGTGTCGGCGAACAGGCCGGCGGCGACGTCGGCGACATCGAGGTGGGACGACCAGGAGACGGCGTAGTCCTCGCGGAGCGGGTACCGCAGCACGCCGTCGGTCCGGACGGCGCCGACGATGTGCGGAGCCAGCAGGTTCTCCAGGTACAACCGTGGTGCGACGACCGCCGTCGACACACCGCTTCCCTCGAGTCCACGGAGGAGCGTCACGATCGCGCTGGGGTGCTCGGCTGTGAAGTCGACCGGGTATCCGCTGGACGACACCACCACCCGCGCGGGCCGAGCCGAACTGATCGCGATGGCGATGGTCTTCGCCCAGGTCTGCAGCTGCTCGGGCGAACCGAGCGGCAGGTGCACGAAGACGCCGTCGACGTCCTCGTAGGCCTTGGTGAGTGTGGAGACGTCGTCCAGGTCGAGAGCGATCGCATTTCCAGCCGAATACGCCTGTGGGTTGCGGACGCCGGCCGTGACGGTGTGGCCGCGTTCGATGAGTTTGGCGGCGACGGGGCCGCCCTGGGCGCCGGTGGCGCCGTGTACGAGAATGTTCATGAGCCCAGTAGCGCACACCGGGCCCCGGTTACATCAAGGTAACCAGCCGGGTCAGAGGCCCCTTCGTGGCAGCTTCTCGGACTCCGGCGTCGAACCCGTTTCGTCCGAGCGTCTGTCGTCGAACGCGTCTCGTGCTCCCAGGACCTCTTCGATGTGCTGCTCGGCCCACAGACCCAGCGCCATCAGTGGCTCTCGCAGCGTCTGCCCGAGCGGTGTGAGCTCGTACTCGACTCGCGGCGGCATCTCGTCGAAGGCGGTTCGCGTGAGGATGCCGTCGCGCTCGAGGTCGCGCAGCGTGCTGGCCAGCACCTTCCCGCTGATCCCGCCGACCGCCTGCCGGACCGTCCCGAAGCGCGCGGGACCCTCGCTCAGCGCGATCACGATCATGGCGGTCCACTTGTTCGCGATCCTCGCGAGCGAGGTCCGAGACGGACAGGTGTCCAGCATCACGTTCCATACGGGCGGGTTCGAGCTCATCGCGCTCCTTCGGTCGCTAGGAGGTACCAGGTTACTAGCGGTAACCGTACGGATGCCCGGCATACCCGACGATCCGACCCGCGCTGTACGAGGATTCCTGACGCCGGTAGGTTCGATGCATGGCTCAGGTGCAGAACATCCAGCGGTTCCGGAAGCTGGTCGATGAGCCCCTCGCCACCTGGCCCGGTGCGTTGGTCGTCGTCGTGGCGGTGTTGGGCGTCGGCTTCGTTGTGGGCGCGGCGTACGTCGGTCCGCTCGACGACTACTCGGAGGCGGAACTGGCGCAAACGCTGCCGATCCTGGTGACCTCGTTCGGGGCGTTGATCTTGGCTGGAGGGGTCATCGTTCAGCAGGTCGCGGGAGCGATGCAACTGCGGATAGCAGCCTGTGCGCGCGCGGTGGAACGTCTGTCCGAGCCGACGACCGCTACTCCGACAACGCCTGCCGACGATGCGCTGCTGCGTCGTTTCGCGGGGGAGCTGGAGGAGTACGTCGACACCGTCACACGGCTGCGCGGCCGTCTCGGTCTCGCCCGGAGGATCAGTGCGGGCCTCGTCTGTGCGGCTGGTGCGGTGCTCGCCGCGGGTGCGGTCCTGAGTGGCTGGGCGCTGCCCGTTCTCACCTGAGCCTGCACCGGCAGCAGCGTTCGCGGTACGTGTCAGTCGACGCTCCGCGTCAGGCGGTCATCTCGGGGAGGAGCGCGCGCGCCGCCGGGCCCCATCCGGTCGGATCTTCTTTCGGAGGGACGAGGAGGAAGGAGAACCAGAGCACGAGGAGGTTCCACCAGCCGGCCTCCGCCGTCGTCAGCGGGCGCTCGGATTCGTACCCCTCGCGGAGCCAGGTGTGGACATCGGGCGGGACCGGTCCCCAGTCTCGGAAACGGGTTCCGAGCATCACTGCCGATTGGGCCAACTCCATGATGGGGTAGTCGAATCGGGCTTCCTCGAAGTCCAAGACCGCCCTGAGGTCGTGTCCGTCGCACAGGATGTTCGAGGACCGGAAGTCCCCGTGGACGAGTTGCGGCGACAACTCCTCGGACGGCGCGCCGGCGAGGAACCCGAACATCTGCTCGCGCGCTGCGGGCGTCAGCGCACCCGAACGACCGGACTCCAGCCAGTCGGTGATCCGTGTCGCCAGCGGCTGGGGCTGGTCGGCGAACGCACCCACGTCCTCGATGCGCGGATAGTCGGCCAAAGCGAGATGCAGCTTCGCGAGGGCAGCCCCGGCCGCTCGGACCTGCTGTGGTTCCGCGATGTCCAGGAGGAGCCCGGTGATCTGGCGTTGGAGGCTCATCGACGTCCGCTCGCCGGTCTCCACCTGCACCCGCCCGTCGAGTGCGGGCACCGGTTCCGACACGGGCAGTCCCCGTTCACCGAGCCAGGCCGTGAGCTGGGTCAGTGCCGTCAGCCGAGGGAACTTCGTCGGGAGGACGGACCACTTCGCGAGGAACGGTCCGGACGACGCGCTGATCCAGGCCAGGGCGTTGTGGCCGCTCATCACGATCCGCGTGACCGATTCGACCTCGACGCCCCAGTGGTCACCGACGGTCGCGGCGACCCACCGGCCTGCCGCAGCGGCATCGTCGAGGCCGAACCGTGTGCTGATGACCTCCGCGGTATCGTCGTTCTCCCACAACATCTCCAGCAGCGGTGCGGCGACCTCGGTCATGCTTTCCCCCTTCGCAGCATGCGCCGAGCCTAGCTGCGCGACCCGGCTGCAGAGAGTCCGCGCGCGAGGATGTCCACGAGGAGTCGTGCGTACGAGCCGTCCGGGTCCAGGTCGGGGTCGAACACGGTGATCGAGATGCCAGCTGCACGAGGGGCGAGAACGCTGATGAGCTCGGTGAGCTGTGCGGCGTCGATGCCGCCGGGATCTGGGCTGTCCACCGCGGGCATCACGGATGGATCGAGGACGTCGACGTCGATCTGCACCCAGTAGGAGGTGCCCGCCACTTCGAGGGCGGCCGAGGTCGCCGCGGCCAGGCCGCCCGAGGCGAGCTCCGACGCGGAGACGACGTAGCCGAGCAGGGCACGTGCCTCCGCGGCGTGTTCGTCGTCGTCGCGATGCCCGAGGTGGGATGTCCGAACCGGCTCGAAGTAGGGGGCGAGCCCGTCGATGTCGGCGATCGCCGGCCAGTGCAGCCCGACGGCGGCTGCGAGGTCTTCTCCCGCCACACTCGCGCATTCGGCGCTGTTGCCCGGGTGTCGGAAGTCGGTGTGACCGTCGACGTGGATGAGGCCGATGCGCCCGCGTCGCGCCGATGCGACTCCTGCGGCGAGCAGGACGCTGCAGTCTCCTCCGATGACGAGCGGCGTGCTGCCCGACGACCATGCGTCCTCGATCCGACCGGCGAGTCGTCGGGTGTGGTCGATGAGCGGATCCTGGTTGCGAACCCGTCCTGGGGCGCGGGTGTCATCGTCATCGACGTACCGGCCAGGCAGGATCACCCCGCCGTCTCGGGCGCCGAGCGACGCGAGCCGGCTGAACAGCCCCGCCTCGCGCAACGCCTCAGGGGCCTTCGCCGCGCCGGGCACGCTTCCGCGCTGCGGTGGTCGGAGGCCCAGGTTGGTCGGTGCGGACAGCATGGTGATCACTCGTCCATCCTGCCGTCGACCGCAGACACGGGCGGTGCGCCGCTGATCCGCTCGTGTGGAGCGCAGGCGACTACTGCTCGAACGCGTGCTCGCGGATCCGGTTCGCTGCGGCTCGGCCGGATTCGGGAACGATGGCGTCGATCGTGAACCGCCACATCCGGTCGACCGACGCGGCGACGTCTCCTCGGCCGAGGGTCGCCTGGGCGGTCAGCTGCACACCGGTGAAGAAGCCGATGAGGGTCCGCGCGAGATCCGGCGCCTGCATGGAGCTCTGCAGCACGCCCTCGTCGAGTGCGGATGCGAGTTCGACGGCGGTCCCGGCGATCCAGTCCTCGTAGAAGTCGCCCGCCGGTGCGCTGAGCGAGCCTTCGTCGAGGGCGAGTCGGATGCCGGCGCGGACGACCGGGTCGTGCTCGAGCTGGTCGACGATGGCCCGCGAAGCGCGGATGAGTCGCTCGAGGACCCCGTCGTACTGGGCGCTGACCTGAGCCATCACCGGAAAGGACCGGGCGTGTTGCTCATGGATGACCGCCAGGGCGATCTGTTCCTTCGACTTGAAGTGGAAGTACATCGACCCCTGCGAGACACCCGAGGCCTCCGCGATCATCGAGAGACTCGCGTTCCCGAACCCGATGCGGTCGAACACCTTCGCGGCTCCCTCGACGACAGCCTGCTGCGTCGCCTGACCGCGCTCCTGTGTCGGAATGCGACGTGTAGCCGGCATCCGGATCTCCTCGACTCTGCGCATGTGGTCGGACCGTCACGAAGCGATGGCCGTGTTGAGGTTCTGAAGGTACCAGTCCCGGTCTCCGCGTTCCATGGGTCGGGGATCGGGTGAGCCTGTGGAAGACGGTGCCACTAACTGGTGCGGCCCGCTTAGTTATGGCAGGGTGGCTCCTGCGGGGAGACATCCGACCGGCAGCGAACCGGGGGTTCGCGCGCCGGGCCGGGTCGCACTCGCGAGGGAAGGCGTCCGGCGAGGCCGGTCGGACTGCTCGCACGATGCCACCGGGGGCACTGGCATCGACGATCATCGCGATCGTGCGGGTCACGCGCCAGTCGGGGGACTGGGCCGGCGTGGCCCGCTCCTCCCGCTTCATTGGTCCCATGCTGGCCCTGGCCCGCCGCCGGCACTCCTCATGGCGACCGGAGGATCGGGCGCTCGCCGGATCGGGCCATGAGGAGCAGCGTCAACGCCGCACCGGCGAGGAGCCCGTCGGCGACACCGGCGGGCAACATGAAGATCATCAGGACGAGCGTGACGGCACTGTTGAGGACCGAGAGCTCGAACCCCCAGGCCCGATTCCGGAGGACGCCGACCGCACCGATCGTGCGGAGGATCCCGAAGATCCCGCTCATCAGCATCATCAACGCCAGGTTCTCGTTCAGATAGGGGAGCGCGAACACCTCGATCCCACCGGGAACGGTCGCCGGGCTCACCCCGAGGACGAGCATCACCGGCAGCGCGCAGGCGACGAGCACCTCCATGAGGATGCCGTGGACGAGAAGCAGGACTCCGGCGGCTCGGAGCCGGCGCCGACGCACGAGCCCATCGCTGTCGGGTCGGGTGTCGCCGATCAGGGGTGGATGGTCCGCAGCGAGGTCTCGGGGCATCCTGCAACGGTAGGCACCAGGTCGACGCCGGACCATCGACCGATCGGAGGATTCCGGGATGACGCCGGACGACCTCAGACGGTGAGGCTCTCCCGCTCGGCGCGGGTCAGCTTGACCCGGGCGAGGCGGATGCGCTGGCCGTCCTGCGCCGGACGCGGGATCACGACCGTGAGCCATCCGTCGTGCTGCGCCCCGAACAGACACCCGTCCGTCCGCTCGAACACGAGCGGTGCGGGGATGGCGCGCAACGAGCCGATCTGCTGCCGCAGGACCGCTAGTCGGTGGATCTCCAGCCGGCGCGCGACCGTGGTCGCCCGGACCGACCGCAGGGCGCCTGCGAACACCGGTGACGGCATCCTCGGGCCCGACACCAGCATGAACGCCCGACCGAGATCCTGGGGCCGCACATCCCTGGAGCCGCCGACCAGCCGATGGTCGTAGGTGACGCGCGTCGAGCCTTCACCGGTCCATTCGACCAGGCCCGTCGGCGCTTGCAACGCCACCCACCCGGCTTGCCGGTAGATCGCGAACTCCCGCCGGATCCGCACCCGGATGGACACCACCGAGACGGCGATGAGGAGGAGACCGACGGCGACCCAACCGGCGACCGCCGGCCGAGAGATCCATTCCCCGAGCGCGCCGATGCCTGGTTCGGGCGCCGAGGTGAACGCCTCGATCGCTCCGAAGAGCTGCGGAACGAGGAACGGGATGCCGAGGGCCAGTCCGAGGACCGAAGACTCGCCGTCGGCCTTCAACCGGCGTCGGAACCCTCGGAGCGTGCTGATCTCCTGCTCGATGTTCCACCGCAGCCCATCGAGTCGGTGGACGTCGACGCTCGCCTCCCAGTCCGGGCCGCCGGCCCATTGTGGCGCGGGACCGCCGTCCCACCCGGGCGCGGGTACGGGCACCGTCGCTGGCCCGGGTACCGGCCCTGGGCCTCCCGCCTTCGCAGGAGTGCTCACGACGCCCAGGGGAGGCGGGAGCTCGGTTGAGCTGAGCGTCTTCGGCAGACCCCGGGCGATCCGCAGCTTCTGGGCACGCCGTTCGACGAGGTAGTACCACCACGCGACCGGGACGAACAGCATCTCGAGGACGAGGAAGCCCCACTGCACGGGTTCCAGCCCGTGGTCGTCCGGGTTGGTGGGCACCAGTCCGTTCGCCTGGGCGATCCCGACGCCGATGAGGACGAGGATGAACACGTTGAGGACGGTCAGCAGGATGGCGATGAACAACAGTCCGCCGGCCGAGTTGACCGGCCGGACGAGGCTGCCGACGTCGCCCTTGTAGACGCCGTACTCCTCGAGGGTGAGCCCCTGCCGGGCAGCGTCCTGTGCGGCGAGGTCCGCGTAGAGTCCGGCCTGTCGCGGTGCCGTCGGTATCCCGGGAGCGCGCGGCGCTCGGGGACGCGGCGGAGCGCTGAGGAACCGCACGACACCGACGACGAGTGCGACGAGGGCGACGATGATCCCGGCGACCATCGTGAACGAGACCGTCCGGATGGCCTCCGTCGGTGCGTCGACCGCGCGCAGTCCGACGATGACGAGCACGGCGACGACGATGACGGCCGGGATGGCGAGGAGCGGGAGGACCCACATGCGATGGCGGCGTGTGCGGACGGCACCCGGACCCGGCTGCGGCCAGCCCCCTGCCGCGCCCGGCTCGCCCGCTGCGCCGGGCATCCTCCGTCCCTGGCGAGCCTCCTGCCCCGATCGGTACGCCCGTTCAGCGGCCCGCGCGGTGGCGAAGCGCCACCACGCGGCGGGCGTCGCGACGATCGCGAGGAGGAGCCACGCCTTCGAGCCGCCGGGGGCGGTCAGGATCGAGGCGACGTCCTGGAACGCGACGACCAGGATGATCGCCGACAGGATCGAGAGCACGATGGCGACCGCGAGCAGGACACCGCTGATCCGCCGCGGCTCCGGCTGCTCACCGGTGAGCCGGACGTACTCCTCGACCTCGGCCGCCTGCTGGGCCGCCTCCGCGGGCGTCAACCGACCGGCGTTCGGACCGAGGGCCCGCACGACCTGGATGAGGAAGACGACGACCGCGACGAGGGAGCCGCCGATGGCGAGCGCCCACGGCACCCGCCACAGGGGTTCGGGAGCGCCGAGCTGGTCGAGCACGCCCGCGATGAAGATGCCGACGAAGAACACGACCGGAGCGCCGACGAGGGGGAGGAACCAGCCGATCCGCCGCCGGGCTCGGGGTGGATTCGCGTGTTCCGTCATGATGCCAGTCTGCCGCGTCAGAGCCCTGGTGCCAGACGCTCGGTCGGAACCCTCAGCCTTCGTCGATCTCGCCGTGGTGGAGCCGTGTGAACGGTGCCGCGGGGAAGACCTGCTCCGTGAACGTCACGCGGCCGTCGCCGACGAAGACCTCGACGAGGTGGGCGTCGACGATGATCGTCAGCTGGACGGTGTCGTCGGTGTCGGTCGGGAGTGCGGCCCAGTCGACCGAGGGGTACGCCGGGTGGAACGTCGTGTTCCCGGCGTCGGTGCGGTCGCAGCTGATCCTGCGCTCCGAGCCGTCGACGGTGATGACGAAGCGTTCGTCGGTGCTCGTCTCAGGCGTGAGCGTCAGCGTCGTGTGCACGCCGTCGGCGCAGGGCACGTCGACCTCGAAGCGGGTGACGTCGTCCCCCGGCAGGATGGGCTTCTGCGCGACGTGCACCCGCCCGTCCGTCGCTCGCACGAGCTCGATCTCGCGAGCGAGCGACATCGCGGACCGCCACGGTCCCGTCGGGGTCTCGTTCGCGTAGTCCCAGTTGCTCGCCCAGCCGATCATGAGGCGACGTCCGTCTGGAACATCGCTGAACGACACGGCCGCGTAGTAGTCGCGGCCGAAGTCGAGCCAGTCGTACTCGGCCGGATCGGACGAGGCGGTGAGCCGCTCGGCGGTGAAGACGTGTCCGTCGAAGTCGCCGACGAAGTACTGCGTGCCGGACCCGCCGGCGATCGCCCCCGGGTTGAGGCTTACGACGAGGACCCACCGGACCTCGTCCGTCCCGCGGATGCGGAGCGGGAACAGGTCGGGGCACTCCCAGACGCCGCCCGTGGCGTGCGCCGGCCCGAAGTGGGACACGAGGGTCCAGTCGATGAGGTTCGGCGAGGTGTAGAACCCGATCCGGTGTTCCAGCGGATCGGCGACGACCATCACCCAGTGGCCGTCGTCATCGCCGAACCAGAACACCTTCGGATCCCGGAACTCGGTCGACCCGATGTCGAGGACGGGGTTGCCGGCATACCGGGTCCAGACCTCGCCCCCGTCCGTGCTGTACGCGAGCGCCTGCGCCTGCGACCCGGGAGCGTCGCCCTCCGGGTGGCGGGCCGCCGTGTAGACGGCGACGAGCGCCGGGCGGCCGTCGATCGCGAATCCCGCCGTGTCGCGGTGGTCGATGACGACGCTCCCGGAGAAGGCCATCTCGCCGTCCTCGGCGGGGATGGCGACGGGACGGTGCTCCCAGGTGACGAGGTCGGAGGACACCGCGTGCCCCCAGGAGATGTTGCCCCAGGTGGAACCGGTCGGGTTGTTCTGGAAGAAGAGGTGGTACACGCCGTCGTGGAACACCAGCCCGTTCGGGTCGTTCAGCCAGGTGGATGCGGCGGTGAAGTGGGCTGTCGGGCGAAGGGACCGCTCGGTGGCGGTCGAGGGCGTGGTCATGGTGCTCCTGACGGATGTCGGTCGGTGTGCGGGCGGTGGATCGATGTGGTGGAGGAGGGGGAGTCGGGGGCGGCGCGGACGCCGCCCCCGACGGGGCTACTCGCCGCCGTCCTGGAAGCGGTCGTAGGCCTGCTGGTAGGTGGCGATGACGTCCTCGATGCCCATCGAATCGAGCTGCGACGTGTAGCCGTCCCACTCGTCGTCGATGGTGCCGTTGACGATCCAGCTCGCGAACTTCTCCTTGACGAGGGTGTTGATGTCGGTCACGGCGAAGGACGTCGCGTCGAGCTCGTCGTTCGAGAGCATGACCGGCGGGTAGGCCTCGTTGGCCTTGAACGGGGCGTAGAACTCGTTGACGAGGTCCTGACGCTCCTTCGCCCGCGGCTCCGGGGCGACCACGGTCTCGAAGTCCTCGGTCGTCGTGATCTTCGGGCCGCCTGGTGCGACCTTCTGACGCCGCTCGCCTTCGGCTTCACCGGCCGGCGCGGGGATCTGCACGAGGACGCCGTCGGCGTTCTCCTCGAGGGTGACCCCGACCGGGCCCCAGTTCACCTGCGCGCTCATCACCGGGTCGAAGAGTCGGTCGGCCCACCGCATGGTGGCCGCCGGGTACTGGTTCGCGCGGGTGATCGCCATCGCGCCACGGTTGATCTCCTGGTTGTTCGCGACGCTCGCGAGACGCTCACCGTCGACACCCTTGAGGACGCCCAGCATGGCGTAGTCGCCCATCCGGTCCTCGCCGACCATCTCCTTGAGTTCCCACCAGAAGAAGGAGCCGAGGACCGCGGTGTCGGCCTTGCCCTTGGAGAGGTAGGCGAGGTCGTCCTGCGAGAACGACTCGGGATCGATCAGGCCGTCGGCGTACCAGTCGGACAGCGCCTCGACGCCGGCCCGGTAGCCGTCGGTGTTGGCCGTGAACTCGACCTCACCGTCACGCACGATGCGGTGGTCGTTGTTCTCGGGCTGGCCGCCGAGGGCCGCGATGAGGTCGTTCGGGTTGGCGCAGAAGGAGTCCGTCCGGAACGAGAGCGGGATCTCGTCGGCCTTGCCGTTGCCGTTCGGGTCCTGCGTCCTGAACGCCTCGAGGGCGGCGTGGTACTCGTCGATCGTGGTCGGCATGGGCAGCCCCAGCGCGTCGAGCCAGGCGGTGTTGATGTAGAGGAAGTTCGGGTACTGCAGGATGCCGAGCTCCTCGACGGACGGCAGCGTGTAGATGTGGCCGTCGGACGCCGTGATCGCCGCGCGGATGTCGGGGCGGTCCTCGAGGATGCCGGACAGGGTCGGCGCGTACTCCTCGATGAGGTCCTCGAGGGGCAGCAGGGTGCCGTTCTCGCCGTTCTGCACGATCTCGGCGTCGGTCAGTCCCGAGTTGTAGAGGACGTCCGGCAGCTCGTCACTGGCGAGCATGAGGTTCTTCTTCTCGGCGTACACCTGCTCGGGCAGGTTCTTCCAGTCGATGGCGATGTTGGTGTCGGTCTGCCACTGCTGGACGAGCTGCATGTCGCCGTAGTCCGGGGCGAGCGCGGACTTCGTCCCGCCGAACGACAGGGTGAGGGTGTCGTCGACGATCGGGAGGCCGGTCTGGTTGAAGCCGAAGTCGTCGGACTTGTCCGCGACCTCGGTGGAACCTCCGCCGCCGGTGCAGCCGGCGAGGAGGAGGGCGCCACCCGCCGCGAGGGCGGTGATGGCGGTGAAACGACGGTGTCTCATGATGGTCTTCCTTCGGTGTGGTGATGGTGCTGGGACGGTGGTGCTGCTGGCACGGGGATGCCGGTGGGAGGGCGATGCCGCGGTGATCGGGCGGCGGATGTGGAGGCGCACCGGATCAGCTCTTCACCGCGCCGAGGAGGGCGCCCTTGGTGAAGTGCTTCTGCATGAAGGGGAGGATGATCAGCAACGGGATGCTGGAGATCACGATCATCCCGTACTTGATCAGCTCGCCGATGCGCTGGGCGGCCGCGTACGAGTCGAGCCCACCGGTGCCTCCGGCGGAGGTGACCTCGGACTGGATCAGCACGTTGCGGAGCACGAGCTGGAGCGGGTACTTGCTCTCGTCGTCGAGGTAGATGAGGGCGTCGAAGAAGGCGTTCCAGTTCGCGACGAGGTGGATCATGATCATCAGGAAGATGAGCGGCTTCGACAGCGGCAACACGATCTGCAGGAAGAACCGGAAGTCGTTCGCCCCGTCGAGCTGTGCGGCCTCGCGGAGCTCGGCCGGCACGTTGTTCTCGAAGAACGCCCTGGCGATGATGAGGTTCCAGACGCCGACCGCCCCCGGGAGCACGACGGCCCAGACGGTGTCGAGCATGCCGAGGTCGCGGACCACGAGATACCGGGCGATGAGCCCACCGTCGATGAACATCGTGATGATGAAGAACAGCATGAAGACGGTGCGGCCGTAGAGGTCCTTGCGCGACAGGGCGTAGGCGCCGCAGAGGATGCAGATCACGCTGATGGCCGTGCCGAGGACCGTGTAGAGGATGGAGTTCGCGAAGCCGCGCCAGATCGTCGCGTCCGCGAAGATCCGGGCGTACCCCTCGACGGTGAACCCCTGCGGCCACAGCCACACGTTGCCGTTGAGGATCTCCGCCGGTTCGCTGAACGACGCGATGACGATGAAGTACAGCGGGTAGATGATGGCGCAGATCGCGAGGACGAGGGTGCCGATCGCGACGACGTTGAAGAGCGGATCGGCGAGGCGGCCTCGGCGGTCCGGCCGGGCGGGTGGTGGCCCGGGGCGGACGGGCGTCCGGACGGTGCGGCGTTCGGTCTGCTGGGGCGGGGTGGAGATCGTGTGCGTCATCGCGTCATCACCAAAGGCTCGATTGGCCTGCTCGCCTGGCGATCCAGTTGAACGTCAGGAGCAGGACCAGGTTGATCAGGGAGTTGAAGAGGCCGATCGCGGCCGAGTAGCTGAACTGCGCCTGTTGCAGTCCGGCCTTGTAGACGTAGGTCTGGATGACCTCGGAGGTCGGCAGGTTGAGGTCGGTCTGCATGAGCAGGACCTTCTCGAACCCGAGGTTGAAGAGGTTGCCGATGGCGAGGATGAACAGGATCGTGATCACCGGGAGGATCCCGGGGATGTCGATGTGGCGGATCCGCTGCCACTTGTTGGCGCCGTCGACGCGCGCCGCCTCGTGGAGTGCCGGGTCGATCGCGGTCAGTGCCGCCAGGTACACGATCATCGAGAATCCGGCGTTCTGCCAGATGTCCGAGCCGATGTAGAGCGGGCGGAACCAGTCGGGCGAACCCATGAAGAAGATCGGTTCCCCGCCGAACGCCACGAGCGCGTTGTTGACGATGCCGGCCCGGGGCGAGAACAGCAGGTGGATCATGCCGACGACGACCACCACGGAGATGAACGAGGGGGAGTAGAGCACCGTCTGCGTGAACTTCTTGAAGCGTTCGCTCTGCAACTGGTTCACGATGAGCGCGAGGATGATCGGCACCGGGAAGGCGATGAGCAGGCCGAGCCCGTTGATCGTCAGCGTGTTGACCAGCAGGCGCTCGAACTGGAACGACTCGATGAAGCGCGCGAAGTGCTCGAGTCCGACCCACCGGCTTCCGGCGAAGCCGTCCGCCGGGTTGTAGTCGCGGAAGGCGATCTGCGCGCCGTACATCGGCCAGTACTTGAAGAGCAGCACGGAGATGGTCGCCGGCAGCAGTAATACGTATAACTGCCAGCTTCGCAGCGCTCGTTTCAGATGCTCGCGAGGCCCGCGACGGGACCTGACGGCGCGCTGCTTCGCGCTGACACGGGGTGGTGATGCGGTGGTCATGATGGCACCTTCGCCTTCGACACGGATCCGCGGGGGATCAGTGTGCATTCGATCGGGGTTCTGCTGGGCTGCTCGCCGCCACCGGCGAGCAGGATCTCGAGACCGGCGCGCGCCATCTGTTCGTACGGCAGCTCGACGGTCGTCAGTCCGGGGTCGAGATAGGGCGCGATCATCTCGTGGTTGTCGAAGCCGACGATCGCGCAATCGTCGGGGACGGAGAGGCCGAGTCGTTCGATGGCGCGGTAGGCGCCCCAGGCGGTGCGGTCATTGCCGCAGAAGATGGCCGTCGGGCGGTCCTCGGCGGTGAGCAGCGCGGTCGTGATCTCGAGGCCGTCCTCGACGATGCCCGAGCCGTGTCGGATCCACTCCGGCCGTTCGGCGATACCGGCCTCGGCAAGGGCTCGCCGGAACCCGGCCAGGCGGCCGATCCCGGCGGGCAGGTCGCTGTCGACATCCTGGATGTTGATCATGGCGATCCGGGTGTGGCCCGCTTCGATGAGGTGGCGCGTCGCCGCGTATCCGCCGAGTTCCTCGTCGGGGAAGACGCTCGGAACGGTGCCGGCCCGGTCCTGGGCGTTGACGATCACGGTCGGGATCCCGTCGAGGGAGGCGGGCAGCTCGACGAGGCGGTGGTACATCGAGGCGTAGACGACGCCCCGCACCCGGTAGGACCGCATCATGTCGATCGCCGCGGCCTCGAGGTCGGGCTCGTTGTAGGTGTCGACGCTGAGGATCACGTTCCCGGTCTCCCAGGCTGCGAGCTGGGCGCCCTTGAGGAGCTGGCCGGCGAAGGGTGCGCTGGCGACCTCGTCGGAGATGAAGCCGATCATGCCGGACTCGCCACTGCGCAGGGACTTCGCGAACGCGTTCGTCCGGTAGTCGAGGTCCTTCACGGCGTCGAGGACGCGGTTGCGGGTGGCCTCGGCGACCCGATTGCCCTCGACGTTGTTGAGGACGAGGGAGACCGTCGCCTGCGACACCCCGGCGCGCTCGGCGACCTGCCACATGGTGACCGTCTGCTTCCTGCGTGCCATGGTGTCCTCGTCATCGAGTCGGTTAATCGTATGACGCGATGCTATCCGCCCGGCGGAGGCTTGGCAAGCCCGCACCGATCCGACGGGGTCAGCAGCTCGTCTCGACAGCTGTCGAGACATCGGGGTCGGGCCGGGCGTGGCCGCATCCACGTGGATATCGTGAAGCGCCTGCTCATCCACCGGGGAGCGGGAACATCACTCATTCACTCGCCCCGAGCGGTTCGGGGCCGACTCGAACGCGGAGGTTGATCATGCCGTTTGTGACCACGGACGATGGCGCAGAAATCTACTACAAGGACTGGGGCTCCACCGACGCCCAGCCGATCGTGTTCCACCACGGCTGGCCCCTGTCGTCCGACGACTGGGACGCGCAGATGCTGTTCTTCCTGGCCGAGGGCTATCGGGTGATCGCGAGCGACCGCCGCGGGCACGGGCGTTCCTCGCAGATCGGCACCGGGCACGACATGGACCACTACGCCAGCGACGTCTCGGCCGTCGTCGAGCACCTCGACCTGCACGACGCGATCCACATCGGCCACTCGACCGGTGGCGGCCAGGTCGCCCGGTACGTCGCGAAGTACGGGCAGCCGCAGGGTCGGGTCGCGAAGGCGGTCCTCGTCTCCTCGGTGCCCCCGCTGATGGTCCAGACGGACGCGAACCCCGAGGGCACGCCGATCTCGGTCTTCGACGGGTTCCGCAGCGCTCTGGCTGCGAACCGCGCCGAGTTCTTCCAGGCCGTCGCCTCCGGTCCGTTCTACGGGTTCAACCGCCCGGGTGTGGAGCTGTCGGAGCCCGTCGTCGCCAACTGGTGGCGCCAGGGGATGACCGGCAGCGCCCTCGCGCACTACGAGGGCATCAAGGCGTTCTCGGAGACGGACCAGACCGAGGACCTCAAGGCCATCACGGTGCCGGTGCTCGTGACGCAGGGCGACGACGACCAGGTCGTCCCCTACAAGGATGCGGCGCTCAAGCAGCACGAACTCCTGAGCGACTCCACCCTGAAGATCTACGAGGGCTTCCCGCACGGCATGCTCACGACGCACGCCGACGTCATCAACCCGGACCTCCTCGCGTTCATCAAGGCGTAATCGAGGCGAGCGGTGCCAGGGGTGTCCCGCCCGAGCGGGGTGCCCCTGGTCGTCGTCGCGGGTCGGCCCTATACACCTCCTGCGCGCCGCGTGGAGGCCGGTGCGGGCGGCACCGAACCTCGCTATCGTCTGCCGCATGAGGAACGCCCGCCTGAAATCCATCGCCGTCGTGTCGGCGATCCTGCTCCTGACCGGATGCGGCCTGCAGGTGCCGAAGGACCCCGAGGGCACCCTCGACCGGGTGACCGACGGGGTCATGCGGGTCGGCGTGACCGAGAACCGGCCGTGGGTGGAACTGGACGGCTCGGGTGATCCCGCAGGCACCGAGCCGGCCCTCATCGCGCGGTTCGCCGACGGACTCGGCGCGGAGATCGAATGGACCGACGGCAGCGAGACCGCGCTGCTCGAGGCGCTCGATCGGGGCGAGCTCGACGTCGTGCTCGGCGGGTTCCGCGACGACACCCCATGGGTGGACCTCGGAGCCATCACCCGCCCGTACCGCGAGGTCGAGGGCGTCGACGGGGTGGAGCGGCACGTGATGATCGTCCGCCTGGGGGAGAACGGGTTCCAGGTGGCCCTGGAACGATTCCTCGACGAGGCGGGACGCTCGTGACCGCCCGGTTCGGTCACGCCGAGCTGCCGGAGGCGGAGGAACGTGCACTGCGCGCCGCGATCAGGATCGAGTGGGCGAGCCTCGCATTCCTGGCCGTCGCGATCACCATCGTCTTCCTGGTCATGGGCAGTTCGCAGGCGATGAAGGCCGCGTGGATCGAGGACCTGCTCTCCCTGGCTCCGCCGATCGCGTTCCTCGTCGCCGTGCGGATCATCCGCCGCCCGCCGACGGCGAAGTACCCGTACGGCTTCCACCGGGCCGTCGGCGTCGCCCATCTGGTCGCCGGTGTCGCGCTCTTCGCCATGGGAGCCTTTCTGACCGTGGACTCCGTGTCGGGCCTCATCACGGCGGAGCACCCGCCCATCGGCGCCGTCGTCCTGTTCGGCGAACCGGTCTGGCTCGGTTGGCTCATGATGGGCGCGATGGCGCTCACGATCCCGTTACCGATCGTCTTCGGTCGGATCAAGATGCGCCTGGCGCGCCAGCTCCACGACAAGGTGCTGTACGCCGACGCGGACATGAACAAGGCGGACTGGATGACCGCCGTCGGATCGATCGTCGGCGTCGCCGGGATCGGCCTCGGGTTCTGGTGGGCGGACTCCGCCGCAGCCCTGTTCATCGCGGCCAGCATCCTCTGGGACGGGGTGAAGAACCTGCGCGCGGCGATCACGGACCTCATGGACACGAGGGCGACCACCTTCGACGACGCCAAGCCCCACCCGGTCACCGGCCAGGTCGACGAGTACCTCCGGAGCCTGCCGTGGGCCGAGCAGGTCGGTTCGAGAGTCCGCGACCAGGGACACGTGTTGCACATCGAGTCGTTCGTCGTCCCGCGGAAGGGGCGGACGCCGACGCTCCGTCAGCTCACCGAGGCGCGTGAGGGGTGCATCGCCCTCGATTGGAAGGCCCAGGACCTCGTCATCGTCCTGACCGACGCCCTGCCGGAAGCCGTCGGCGGCTCCGACCGGAGCCGGGAGTCGGAGCGCCGGAGCTGAGTGGTCCCCGGCCGGTCAAACGGCCGCAGGACCGGCGGCGGGGATCGTCAACGTCGCCTCGGTGCCGACGCCGGGCGTGCTGGCGAGGACGAGTGATCCGCCGTGCGCTTTGGCGATCGACCGCGCGGCGTGCAGGCCGAGCCCGACCCCCTGGACGGCGCGCTCGTTCGCATACGGCGTGCGGTAGAACTTGTCGAAGGCCTGACGGAGTTCGTCCGCGGTCATCCCCACGCCGTCATCGGTGACGCGGAGCTGCACGGCCTGC
Organism: Plantibacter sp. Leaf1; assembly: GCF_001421315.1. Classification (NCBI taxonomy): domain Bacteria; kingdom Bacillati; phylum Actinomycetota; class Actinomycetes; order Micrococcales; family Microbacteriaceae; genus Plantibacter; species Plantibacter sp. Leaf1. The sequence continues at coordinate 78,737 of NZ_LMJX01000003.1, forward strand.
TCCGCCTGGGTGAGCGTCACCTGGATCCGGCCGTCGGGTGAGAACTTCGCGGCGTTGACGACGAGCTCGGCGACCGCACGGCGGACCTGGACGGCATCCACGGCGGCGATGATCGGTCCTGCCGTGGACAGCGTGATGGTCGCGTCCGGAGCCGTGGTCTCCGCAGCGGCGACGGCTTCCGCGGCGACGACCGCGAGGTCGACGTCGCTCCGCTGCAGCACCACGGTGCTGTCCGAGGCCGTCAGCAACTCTTGGACCCGCCGCTCCAGCGCCTCGGCGTTCCTCCGGATGACGGCGAGCGCGGGCAGCAACTGCGGAGCGTCGACCTCGGCGTCGTCGGTGACGAGTTCGAGGTACCCGTGGATGGACGTCAACGGTGTGCGCAGCTCGTGCGAGACGGTGGTGAGGAACTCCTCGCGGACGCTGACGGCGTTCGCGAGCTCGGTGACGTCGTGCGCGACCACGACCGTCCCGAGGAGTTCACCGTCGGGACGGACGACGCGGCTCGAGGTCGCGAGGATCGCGTGCTGCTCACCGACCGGACCCAACCACTCCATATGTCCGGCGATCTCCTCGCCGCGAAGGGCTCGCGGGATGATCTGCTCCTCGAGAGGGATCGTCGTCTTCCGGTCGGCTGCGAGGACGTGCGTGCCGGCGTACGGAGGCGTGTCGAGCCGGAAGCCGACGGCGGCGACCATGTCGGCCGCTCGCTGGTTCGACAGTCTGAGCTGGCCGTCGGGGGTGTAGAAGGCGACGCCCGCCTCGACGGTGTTGAGGATGGCGTCCGCCAACGTCTCGGCATCGAGCGCGCGGGCGAGCGACTCCTCCACCTCGGCGGCATGTTGACGCACGGCGCGTTGCGTGCGCCGGAGTTGCCGGGCGCCGATGTTCACCGCGATGGCGATCCCGATGGTGAGGAACGGCAGGAGGAGCAGGCTCAGCCAGTCGAGCGGGGTGGTCGGGACGCGGGCTTCGACGATGAAGGGGAACGCGGCGATGAGCAGTGCACCGGCGACGGCGACCACCATCATCCGCTGGGTGAAGCCGTAGGCCAGCCAGAGGATCGGGAAGACGCAGAGGAAGCTGACCGCCGGCACGACGTGGACCAGCTCGGTGCGGAGGAACGCCACGGCGACGAGGTCGAGCAGGGCGATCCACGCCATCGTGTTGCTCGACCACCGCTCCCAGGGCACGAGCACCGACAGCAGCGTGCTGAGCGCCGCCACCGACAGGCCGCCGAGGAACAGTGGAGCGGTGACGTGCTGCGGCAGTGCGAGGGCGATCGCGACGCCGACGACAGCGGTCGCGACGGCGAACGGCAGCTGAGCGCGGAGAAAGACCCGGAGCCGGCCCGGCCGGGACGCCTCGTGTTCCAGGAGTGGCACGGCGCCTGCTTTCCGGAGTCGATGGTGTGCATCGAAATCTACAGGGCGATGCGCAGCATCACGGCGCTGGGGCGCGATCCCGTCCGAGGGTTCTGGACCGCGGACACCTGGGGAGCGCGTTCAGCGGATGGGTGCCGTCACCTCGTCTGCGCGATGATCGCCTCGGCGACCGTCTGCGCGCCGTCGCCGGAGCTGACGGTGTAGAACGTCTCACCGACGGTGAAGGAGAGCGGGGAGCGCGGGCCGTCGCTGCGACGCGCGACGAGGGCTGATTCACCGTCGACCGCACCCTCGAGGGTGATGGGCTCGAGTGCCGCCGCGATGTCGGGCTGCGCTGCCAGCCCGTCGATGATCGTGGCGCCGCCTCGGACCACGAGGATGTCGGTGTACCCGAAGCCCTCCGCGAAGAGTTCGCAGCTGAATGCGCCGACGCGGGCGCTCGCCGCATCCTCCAGGTCGACGATCGGCTGGGTGCGTGGATCGATGACGGTGTAGGTCGTGGGGGTGGCGCCGTATTGGAGCGCCGCCGCGATGCCGGCCTCGTCGAGCCCACCGTCACAGGTGGCGTCGCCCTCGCGCGGCGCGAGCGCGGGCCAGGCGAGCTGGGCCTTCGAGGCGGGCTCCACCGTCGTGAAGGTCGCCTCGGCGGCGTCGGCGAGGTTGTCGAGGACCTCGCCCGCGGGCGCGTCGTCGAAGCGGCTTCCGGTGCTGGTGAGTCCCGCGGCGGTGATGGACAGCTCGACCCAGGCGGTGCCGACGGGCGCGGACACCCGCCAGCCGGTCTCGCCCGACGCGGTGGTCGCCTCGACGCCCGCGATCGTCCTCGTATCCTCCGAGGGGGTGTCGCCGGCGTAGGGCGGGGCCCAGTCGTCGGCGGCGTCCGGCAGGATCTCGATCGAGAGGTAGGCCCAGTCGCCGGCCCCATCGCCGATCGACTGCTGAGCAGTGCCCACCCGCCACGAGCAGGCGAGCCCGCCGGCCGCGGTGAGGACGGCCCGGTCCACGGCGTCGGTCGGTTGGACCGCTTCGACGACGTCGGCCGGTTCGGCGGCGAGGACGGCGGCGACGGTGTCGAGCGTCGCGAAGTCGTCGCACCCCAGGAGCCCGGTGGACGCCGAGGTGCTCGGAGCCTCGGACGTCGGTGGCGTGTTCGGTGTCGCCGTCGAGGCGCACGACGAAGCCGTCAACACGACCACCACCGCGATCCCCGCCCCAATGCCGAACGACCGTCTTCCTACGCCCCTGATCCCCATCCGCCGAGACTATCGGTGGCGCGCGTCGAACCGACGCCGATACCGCGACGGCGTGCTGTCGAACGCCGTGACGAAGTTCTGGCGGAACGTGACCGGGGTGAATCCGCAGGCCACGGCGACCTGGTCGACCGGGAGGTCGGTGGTCTCCAGGAGCCGTCTGGCCTCGTCGAGGCGACGCGCGCGGACCCACGCGGCCGGGGTCGTGCCGATCGCCGACCGGAAGGCGCGCACGAAGGACCGCCGGCTGAGGTGCGCCTCGGCGGCCAGGCGATCCACGGTGAGCGGTTCATCGAGGTGGGCGGACGCCCAGGCCGTCGCCACCGCGATCGGATCCTGCGTCTCCGCCTGCGGCACCGGTCGCTCGATGAACTGTGCCTGGCCGCCCTCGCGGTGCGGGGCGACGACGAGGCTCCGGGCGACGCGGTTCGCCGCTTCGGCGCCGAGCCGGGTGCGGACGAGGTGCAGGCAGGCGTCGAGACCGGAGGCGGTGCCGGCCGAGGTGAGGACGTCGCCGTGATCGACGTAGAGGGCGGTCGCGTCCACGGTCACCGCCGGGTGCCGCTCCGCCAGGTGCCCCGCTGCGTGCCAGTGGGTCGCCGCCGTCCGGCCGTCGAGGAGTCCGGTGTCGGCGACGGCGATCGCTCCGAGGCAGAGCCCGACGATCGTGGCGCCGCGTCCGTGGGCGTCGAGGACGGCTGCCCGGAGCTCCGGTGACACCGCACTCCCGTCGTCCGTCCATGACGGGAGCACGACGATGTCCGCGTCGGTCATCGCCGCCAGTCCCCGGACGTCGGCGATCGTGTACCCCTCGGCGGTGCGGATCGACCCCGCGTGGTCGGCGACGAGGAACGACTCCCAGTCGGCGAGGCCCTGATGGCGGACCTCGTCGAACACCAGTTGCGGCACGGACAGGTGGAACATGGTGACGTCGTCGAAGGCGTGGATGGCGATGCGCATGGTCGGCTCCGATCTGGCCTGATCTCATCAGTATTGTGCATTCGTGCCAATGGTGTCGCCGTCGGGCCCAGGGGACGATGGACCGGTCGTCGTCCCGACGCCAGCACCGAACAGAGGAGACACCCGTGAACACCACCCGCCGCGCCCTGGTCCTGGTCGACGTCCAGCAGGAGTACTTCGCAGGGCCGCTCGCGATCCAGTACCCGCCGCGCGATCAGTCAGTCGAACGGATCGGCGCGGCCATCGACGCCGCGACGGACGCCGGCCTCCCCGTCGCCGTCGTCCAGCACACCTCCGGAGCGGGCGCTCCCGTGTTCGACCCGGACACCGCCGCCTTCGAGCTGCACCCCGAGGTCGCGCGTCGCGTGCAGCCGTCGTGGAAGTCCGTCGTGAAGCAGTACGGCTCGGTCTTCGCCGGGACGGACCTCGAGGCCTGGCTCCGCGAGCAGGGTGCGGACACGGTGACCCTGGTCGGCTACATGACGAACAACTGCATCATCGCGTCCGCGGCGGCTGCCGAGGAGCTCGGCATCGCCGTCGAAGTGCTGTCCGACGCGACCGGCGCGATCGCGATCGAGAACGCGGCCGGGTCGGCGACCGCCGAGACCGTCCACACGACGCTCATGGCCATCCTCGACTCGAACTTCGCCGCGGTCGTGACGACGGAGGCCTGGGCGCAGGCGCTGGCCGACGGGACGGCGCTGCCGAAGGACGACCTGGTCTCCTCGGCGACCCGTGGTGCGCAGCGCGGGTAGCCGCGAAGCTGGCGGGTTCGGTGCGTCGGATGACAGGATGGTTCGATGCGCTCGCACTCCGCCCGAACCCGGTTCCTCCCCGTCATCGTCGTGCTCTCCGCACTCGCCCTCGGCGGATGCGCGTCCTCGCCGGGTGGTGCCGGTGCAGGTTCACCGACGGCGTCTTCCACCCCGACCGTGTCCGAACCGCCGAGCACGCCGGTCGTGGAGACCACCCTGTCCGACGACATCGACGGGACGAAGGTGACCCCGCTGGCGATCGTCACCGACTTCCCGGCGCCGGCAGGCTCCACAGCCGGCAACCACCCGGTGCTCATCAAGGTGAAGCTCGAGGCGGGAGACGTCTACGGCGGGAGCGTCCACCCCTCGGTGGCCTCCATCACCCGTCGGAACGGCAACCTCGACTACATCACCCTCGGCATGGGCAACCCGAAGGAACTCGTGACGGCGATGTCCGCGGCCGGCTACACCCCGCTGCAGGCGGTTCCGGCCGGCAAGACCCAGACAGGGTGGATCGGCGCCTGGCTCTCCGACGAGGTCACGGAGTACGACCTCGTCTACAACCGCAACGAGGGCAAGGTGATCGGCGGCAGTAAGAACGGCGAGACCGTCCCGGCCAGCCGGTCGATCACCCCGCTCACACCCCGGTAATCGGGTCCGGCGGCAGGACGAGCTGCGCGCGAGGCTCCTGGATCAGTCGGCGACCGCGACGTCCGACAGGTCGAGGTGCTCGCTCACGAAGTCCGTGGGGAAGCCGGTCACCCCGTCGCGCACCACGGTGAGGGTGATCGCGGTGTAGAGCCAGTCGGCGGCGTGGTCGTTCGACACCAGGGCGGCGGCCTCCCGCAGCTTCGCGTCCGCCGTCGCGGGGTCGGTCGCGGTCCTCGCCTCGGCGGCCAGGGCCTGCACCTGCGGGTTGTCGTAGCCGTAGTAGTAATCCGGGTTCGCCCAGTTCTGGAAGTCGCGGGCCTCGACGTGGTTGACGAAGCTGAGGTCGTAGTCGTGGTTCGTGTACACGTCGTTCAACCAGGTGGGGAACTCGACGCTGTCGACGGTGAGGGTGACGCCGACGGCCGCGAACTGGGAGACCAGCACCTTGGACGCGGCGGTCCCGTAGTGGTTCGGGATGACGAGGGTGAGGGCGAGGTCCTCCTGACCGGCTTCGGCGAGGAGCGCTTTCGCCCGATCGGGGTCGTAGGTGACCACCCCGGTGAGGTCCTCGTAGCCCGGGTCGAGCTCGGGGATGGGACCGTACTGTTCGACGGCGGCGCCACCGACGGCCTCGACGATCGCGGCGTGGTCGATCGCCGTGCGAAGCGCCTCACGGACGCGCGGGTCGTCGAGCGGCGCGCGCCGGTTGTTGAAGGCGAGGGTGTACTTGTCGGTCGTCTTGCCCTCGGTGACGGTGAAGCCCTCGGCCCGCGCGACCTGGTCGCGCAGGTTGGCGTCGAGGCCGATCTGCGCGTCGAGCTCGCCCGCGAGGGTCGCGTTCACGGCGGAGGCGGCGTCGGGGATGTAGCTGAAGACGACCTCCTTGACCTGCGGCGCGTCTCCCCAGTACGCGTCGTTGCGCTCGAAGGTGATGCTGTCACCCTGCTTCCAGCTCTGCAGCGTGAACGGCCCGGTGCCGACGGCGGTCGTGGAGCGGTCGTTCGTGGCGCCCTGGTGCAAGACGAGGCCCGCGCGGCCGGTGAGCGCCCACAGCAGGTTGGTGTCGGGGGAGCCGAGCTGCAACCGGACCGTGCCGTCGTCGACCGCGGTGATGCTCTCGACCTGCTCCAGTGCGAGGTGGTCGACGAACGAGGCGTCCTGCTGCACCTGGGTGAGCGAGTCGACGACGTCCGCCGCGGTGAGCGGTGCGCCGTCGTGGAAGGTGACGCCGTCGCGCAGGACGAAGGTGTAGGTGAGGCCGTCGGCGCTGATCTCGTGGCTCGACGCGAGCGTGTCGACGATGCGGTCGTCCTCGGTGCGGGAGACGAGTCCCTGGTAGACGTTGTCGATGAGGATCTGCTCGAGCGCGGCACCGGAGGTCGTCCGGATGTCGAGGTCGGACGGTTCGAGCACGAGCCCGACCCGGAGGGTGGCGTCGGCGTCGGGGGTCGGCGCTGCCGAGGGGCCGGTGCAGCCGGTGAGGACGAGGGCGGTGACGGCGATCGCGGCGGTGAAGAGCTGACGACGCAGTCGGTGTTGGGGCATGGGGAACATTCTCGCCGATCGGGACCCCGGCCCGGGATCACCCCGAGGCGTCGTCCGAGAGCGAATCGCTGATGACGGCGAGCGTCGCCGACTGGGCGCGTTGTGCGCGCTCACCGCGGCGGGCGACGAGCAGGCCGACGACCGACTCGGTGACGAGCATGATGGCGGCCCGCGAGGTGTGCACGAGTTCGTCCCGGAAGGTGGCGTCGATGGGGGCGACGATGAGCGCCACCTCGGCGAGCTCGGCGACCGCGGATCGGGGGAACGAGGTGATCGCGAGCACCGTGGCACCGCTGGCTCGGGCGGCGGCGGCCACCTCGACGGACGCGCGGCTGGCCCCCGAGCCGGAGAGGACGAGGCATGCCGAACCCGGCCCCAGGTGGGTCGCCGCGATCCGCTGACCGATGGTGTCCGGCAGGTACTCGGCGGGGCGCCCGGCCGACATGAGACGCATCGCGAGGTCCGAGCCGAGGGGTGAGGAGAGGCCGTTCGCGGCGATCAGCAGCCGCGGGGCCTCGTCGAGCACCTGGACGAAGCGCTCGAGCGTCTCCTCCGTCATGGCCGACGTCGTCTGCCCGAGCCGACCGGCGAACCGGTCGATGGCACCGCGCAGCGAGCCGAGCATGGTGTCGTCGCCGTCGTTCCGCGCGGCCGGCGTGCCGAGGGCGACCTCGCGGGTGAGGGCGACCCGGAGTTGCGGGTAGCCCTCGTAGCCGAGCGACTGCGCCGTCCGGATGACCGTCGCCCGCCCGACCCCGGCGAGGTCGGCGACCTCCTGCGCGGTGCGTTCGATGCTCGCCTCGATGTCGAGGGCGACCGTCTCGGCCACGCGTCGTTCGCTCGGTTGCAGCGACGGCGCGAGCATCGCGATGCGCGCCGTCGGTGGGGCGTCAGCCGACCCTGTCCACATTGCGGCTCCTCGTCGTGCGGGCGGGAAGGGTGGTGCGGGTGGTGCGCGTGGTCCGGACGCCCGGCCCCTGCGTGATCCGGCGGCGGATCGCCCCCGAGATCGCGTCCATCGTCATGGTGGCCACGACCACCACGATCAACAGCATCCCGACTGTATCCCACTGCCGATAGTTGGTGTAGTTGGCCAACATGCTGCCGATCCCGCCGGCTCCGACGAGCCCGAGGACCGCCGAGGTACGGAGGTTGATCTCGAAGCGGTAGAGCGCGAGCGAGAGCAGGGCAGGGGCTGCGGCGGGCCACAGTGCCCAGCGGGTCACCTCGGCCGTGCCACCGCCCGCGGCGCGGACGGCCTCCGACGCCCCCTCCTGCACGGATTCGATCGTCTCGTACACCCACTTGCCCTGGGTGCCGATGCCGGCGATGCCGAGCGCGAGCGCCCCGGTGAACGGGGTGAGCCCGGTGATGGTGAGCAGGATGAGCGCGATGATCACCTCGGGTACGGCCCGGACGACGGCGAACACGCCGCGTAGCGGGAGCCGCAGCCAGGCCGGCCCGACGGACCGAGCGGCGAGCATGCCGAGCGGGATCGAGATGAGCACGCAGAGGATCGCGCCGATCCAGGCCATCGAGATCGACCGCCACATCTCGGTGAGGGCGCGAGACAGTTTCTCCCAGTTCGGGCTCTCGAACATGAGCCCGCCGAAGTGCACCAGCTGCGCCGGGACCGCGCCGAGATCGCTCCAGTCGATGGGGAGGCCGACGGTGGCTGCGACCACGACGATCGCGACCGCGACGGCGGCGAGGGTCGGCAGGAGGCGGGACGGGTGACGCGGCAGCTCGGGCCGCAGGTCGATGGTGCTCATACGAGTCGCCTCCGCAGCACGTTCGACGCGATCTCGATGAGAACGACGACCACGAGGATCTCGAGCACGATGATCGACACGTCGTCGTAGGCGTAGAAGGCCCGGCGCTCGTCGAGGAGGCGCCCGATGCCGCCTGCACCGACGATGCCGAGGATGGCCGAGATGCGGACGTTGAGTTCGAGCGTGTACAGCCACTGGTTCGCGAACAGCGGCAACACCTGCGGGAGGACGGTGGCGCGGTTGATCTGGGTCTGCGTGCCGCCCGCCGCCCGCCCGGCCTCGAGGTAGGGGTGGTCGGCGGAGTCGATCGCCTCGGAGACGAGCTTCACGATGATCCCGATGTCGAACAGGAACAGGGTCAGGAGGCCGGGCAGCGCACCGACGCCGACCATCGCGACGAGGATCGTGGCGTACACGAGGTCGGGCACGGCGCGGACGACGTTGACGACGGCGCGCAGCACACGACGCGAGACGGCGTTCGGGTTCGTGGGTGCGGCCGCCCACAGCGTCAGCGGCACGGACAGAAGTGCTGCCGCCACCGCTCCGACGAGCGCCATCTGGAGGGTCTCGAGCATCGGCTGGACGGTCCGCGGCAGGAACGCGAGATCAGGTTGGAAGAGCTGGAGGAGCAGGCCCGAGCCATTGTCCCAGTGGCTGATGAGCGCGCCGAAGTCGAGCTGCACCCCACCGATCGCGGGGAGGCAGGTCGCGATCGTGAACGCGGCGACGGCTCCGAGGATCAGGGCGGTGCGGAGCCTCGCCGTCGGTTTCGGCGGCAGCTTCCAGTCGGTGCCGGTGCCGGTGCCGGTGCCGGTGGCGGTCACCGGTCGAGCCGATCGTCGGGCTGGATGGGACGGCCGTAGATGCGCTCGAAGTCCGCTTCGGTCGCGTCGGCAGCGGACCCGTCGTAGACGAGTTCGCCGTCACGCAGTCCGATCATGCGGGTCGTGTAGGTGCGGGCCAGGTCCATGAGGTGGATGTTGACGAGCACCGTGAGGCCCGTCTCCGTGTTCACGCGGCGGAGGTCGTTCATCACCGTGTGCGCGGTCGGCGGGTCGAGGCTCGCGACCGGTTCGTCGGCGAGCATGACGCTCGGCTGCTGGGTGAGGGCGCGGGCGATCGCGACGCGCTGCTGCTGTCCGCCGGAGAGCTGTGCCGCGCGGGTCCAGACCTTGTCGAGCATGCCGACCGACTGGAGTGAGCGCAGGGCGAGCTCCCGGTCGGTCGCCGTCGTGAGCCCGAGGAGCGTGCGATAGGTGGGGGTGCTGGCGAACCGGCCGACGAGCACGTTGCGGTACACGCTGGCGCGGTCGGCCAGGTTGAAGCCCTGGAAGATCATGCCGATGTGCCCACGGAGGCTGCGGAGCCGGCGGCCGCGCAGGCCGGTGACGAGGTGCGGGCCGACGGTCACGGTCCCGCTCGTCGCGGGCACGAGGCCGTTGATCGTGCGGATGAGCGTCGACTTGCCGGAGCCGGACAAGCCGACGACGGAGACCATCTCGCCGGCTGCGATGTCGAGGGAGACGTTGCGGAGCGCCCTCGTGCCGTTCGGGTAGGTGACCGAGACGTCGTCGAGACGGATGGACCACGACGCGGAGGCCGCGAGCTGGGCTCGGGCCTCCGCGCGATGCTGATCAGTGTTCATGCACCGGATTCCTGGAGGGGGGTGACGGGTGGGGTGGGGGAGCGGGACTGAGTCGGTCAGTTCGAGAACTGGTCGAGGATCTCGCCGTAGCGGGTGATCTCGTCCGGTGCGGTCTTGTCGGTCCAGCCGGAGAGGCCGACGAGGTCGAACATGACCTGCTTCGCCTCGTCGGAGGAGTCCGCGTAGCCCGCCATGAGCTTGGTGAGCTGCTCGGTGAGGTCCTTGGGGAGCGACTTGGAGACCGCGACGCCGCCGTTCGGGATCATCTCGGTGTACGCGAAGGCGACGACCTTGTCGGCGACGTCGGGCGCCTCCTTGAGGACGGTCGTGCGGGCGTCCCAGTAGCCGAAGGAGACCTCGGCGTCACCGTTGTAGACGGAGAGGACCGCGTTGTTGTTGCCCTCGACCGGCACCTGGGTGATGTCGGCGTCCGTGTCGATGCCGGCGTCGCGCATGGCGACGACGGGGTACTGGTAACCCGCGGGGGAGGTCGCGGCCTGCAGGGCGACCTTGGTGCCCTTCGAGATCTTGTCGAGGGACTTCAACGCCGCCGGTCCGGAGCCGGTCGCGGCATCGGCACCGGGTTCGATCCCGTTGCAGTAGGAGAGCGGGGTGTCGCTCGCCGCGTAGGTGACCATGACGGGTGCGTCGTCGCAGTACTTGTCGGGGTTGTTCGTGTACGCGACGGACGCGTACGAGGTCGCCCCGAACCGGACGTCGCGGAGGACGAGGTTCGCGTCGTACCGTTCGGTCGCGTTGTAGAGGGAGCCGGCGTCGGTGATGATGACCTGCGCCTGGTCGCTGCCGAGGGCCTCGACGGTGGCGGCGTAGTCGGTCGCGACGACCCCGTTCACCTCGATGCCGAGGTTCTCCGACAGGTAGGAGGTGAGCGGGTCGAGCGCCTCGGCGAGGTCTTCGCCCTCGACGGAGGGGACGAGGGAGATGGTGATCGAGTCCGGCCAGGCGGCGGTGCCCGTGGCGGAGGGGGTGGAGGCGGCGGGGCTGCAGCCGGCGAGGGCGAGGGCGGTGATGGCCGCGACGCCGGAGACGAGCAGGATCTTGCGCATGTTCAGGGTGCCTTTCGGAGATGGAGGGTGATCAGGACTGCAGGGTGGAAGAGGGAGACGTGGAGCCGGAGGAGGACGCGGGGGCGGACGAGGCGGTTCGTGCCCAGTCGAGGATCCGGTCGTAGAGGTCGGCGAGCGACGGCCCGCGCATGGTCGCGTCGGCCGAGGAACGTTCGAACGTCGCACCGACGAGCGCGGTGTCGGCGCCCAGTTCGGTGGCCGGAGCGAGGTCGTTCTCGACGATGTCGCCGACGGCGAGGAGCGGGCCCGTGGTGAGCGCCTCGCGGATGAGCGGCACGAGTCCGGCCGGCTTCCCGACGGCGAAGTGCACGGCGTCGAACCGCTCGGTGACGCCCCAGGTGTCGAGGAGTTCCGTGATGCCGTCGCCGGGCGCGTTGGTGGCCAGGACGAGGCGGGCATGGCCGCTGAGCGTGTCGAGGAACTCCGCCAGGCCGTCGGGGGAGACGACCGCTGCTTCGTCGGAGCCGAGGAGTGCGCGGGAGTCGTCGTAGGCGGCTCCGATGACGGCGGCGTCGACGCCCTGGTCGCGGGCGATCCGGGTGACGGCGTCGTAGCCGTCCCGGGCGTCGGCCGTGCCGGCTGCGAACGCGGCGAGGGCCGCTTCGGCGCGGGCGGCGAACGAGGCGTCCGCGGTGCGCTTCGCGATGGCACGGGCGAAGGCCGTGATCGGTCCGTCGCCGAGGGCGAGGGTCCCGTCGAAGTCGAAGAGGATGGTGGGGGGCACAGGCGCTCCTTCTGAGCGTGTCGTTCGTGCGGCCGCACCTGCGGACGCAGCGTCCATGATGGCCAATGAGTGTGGACGCAATCACCACGCAACGTGAACGCCGGGTGAATTCGTCGACGACCGGGCCCCCTAGGCTGTGGTGCTGTGACGATCGAGGAGCTGGCGCGGCGTGCCGAGGCGGAACCGGAGGCTGTGCTCGACGAATGCTCCTGGCTCGGTCCGGCGATCGACGAGGATGCCGCCGCCCGCCGCTTCGCCGCCTGGGGTGCGTCCACGGTCGTCGACGAGCACACGGGCACGCCGGTCGTCACGCGCGGGCTGTTCGAGGCGCTCCATGAGCGGGCCGGGCTTCAGGCCGTCTGGCCGATCGGCAACGCCGGACTGCTCCACACCTACGGCTACCTGCTGTCGACGGTGCCGACCCCCTACGGTCTGAAGCGCGAGCGCTGGCTCGATGGCGCGCTCGCAGGCGCGTTCCAGCTGTCGGCGGACGCGTTCGTCCCGTGGGCTCGCGAGGCGACGCTGCTGGCGCGGGTGACGGCTGCGGCGCTCCCGGCACTGGACCAGCCGGTGCGGACGGCGGCCGGCTTGGGCGGAGCACGCCGCCTCGCGGTCGTCGGCGTGGCGGGGTCGTCGTCCGCCGTGGTCTACGGGGTCGCGGGTCGCCTGATCACCACGTTCCCGGTCGCCTCCGTCGCTGGCGTGCTCGAGGAGTGGGACGCCGATCCCGAGCGCCTCCGCTGGAACGCCGTCGCCGACACCGTCGGCTGACCTCGTCCGCGCCCCCACCGTCACGGCCGCCGGCGGCACCCGCACGAAGTCCGTCCCGCCGGAAACACGCACGGACGGGCCGGGCCCGAAGGCCCGACCCGTCCGTGTCGTTCAGTTCCTGATCAGTTCCGGATCAGCGCCCGGTGTGCAGGCGGCGTCGGACGACCAGCCCGGCGCCGAGCAGCAGCAAGACCGCCGCGCCGATCGCCAGCGGTGCCACGTTCGCGCCCGTCGAGGCCAGGACGGGGCCCGGCGTGCTCACCGTGACCGTCGACGGGTCCGAGGTGAACAGGTCGCCGCCCGGGGTCGTCCCGGTGCCGAACGCGGTGTTGCGGATGGATCCCGCGTTCAGGTCGGCCTGGGTGACCGTGTAGGTGGCGGTGCACACGACCTGGAGACCGGGGGCGAGGAGCGCCGTGCCCGTGGGGCAGGCGATCGCCGACAGGGTGCCGGTCCCGGTGAAGTCGCCCTCGGAGACGGCGACATCACGGAGCGTGACGTTGCCGGTGTTCGTCACCTGGAACGAGTAGGTGATGACCTGACCGACCGCCGTCGCGCGCTCGACGTCCGCCGTCTTGACGACGGAGAGGCCTGGCACGGGCGGGGACGGGATCGTCACCTCGGACGGCGGCGAGACCGGCGGGACGCCCGTCACGCTGCTCGGCGGCGTCGCGGTCGCGGTCGCGGAGTTCGTGACCTGTCCGGCGTCGACGTCGGCCTGCACGACGGTGTACGTCGCCTCGCAGGTCACGGTCGCTCCGGGCGCCAGCGGGCCGGTGTCCGTCGGGCAGACGACCTCGGACAGCTCGCCGGCTCCCGAGAAGTCGCCCTCGACCACGCGCGGGTTCGTCAGCGTGACGTTGCCGGTGTTGGTGACGAGGAACGAGTACGTGACGACCTGGCCCACCGTGAGGCGGTCCTGGGCGGCGGTGTCGGCCGACTTCACGACCGTGACCGCGGGTGCTGCCGGGAACTCGACGGTCGTCTCCGACGGCGGTGAGACCGGGGGCGTTCCTCCGCCGGGCGGGGTGCCGGTGGCGGTGGCGGAGTTCGTCACGGAGCCGGCATCGACGTCGGCTTGGGTGACCGTGTAGGTGGCCTCACAGGTGACCGTTGCAGCCGGAGCCAGGGACGCGGCCCCTGCCGGGCAGACGACGTCGGACAGCGCACCGGTGCCGGTGAACGCACCCTCGACGACGCCGACGTTCGAGAGCGTGACGTTGCCGGTGTTGGTGATGAGGAACGAGTACGTGACGTCCTCACCGGCGGTCGCGACCGTGGTCGGCGTCGCCGACTTCACGACGGTGATGGCGGGTGCTGCCGGGAACTCGACGGTCGTCTCCGACGGCGGTGAGACCGGAGGGGTGCCGCCGCCGGGCGGGGTGCCGGTGGCGGTGGCGGAGTTCGTCATCGAGCCGGCGTCGACGTCGGCCTGGGTGACCGTGTACGTGGCCTCACAGGTGACCGTCGCAGCGGGTGCGAGCGATGACGCCCCTGCCGGGCAGACGACGTCGGACAGCTCGCCGGTGCCGGAGAAGTCGCCTTCGACGACGGACACGTCCGAGAGGGTGACGTTGCCGGTGTTGGTGACGAGGAACGAGTACGTGACCTCTTCGCCTGCCGTGGCGACGGAGCTCGGCGTCGCGGACTTCACGACCGTGAGCGCCGGGGCCTGCGCGACGCCCGGGATGGTGACTTCGGACGGCGGCGACACCGGCGGCTGACCCTGCGGCGGCGTCCCCGTCGCGGTGGCCGAGTTGGTGACGGTGCCGGCGTCCACGTCGGCCTGCGTCATCGTGTACGTCGCCTCACAGGTGACGGCGGCAGCCGGCGCGAGGGTCGCGGCACCTGCCGGGCACACGACGTCGGACAGGTCACCGGTTCCGGTGAACGCGCCCTCGTCGACCTGCACGTCGGTGAGCGGGACGTTGCCGGTGTTCGTGACGAGGAACGAGTAGGTGATCTCGTCACCGACGGCGTACTCGGCCGCGACCGGCGACGCCGACTTCACGACGGTGATCGCGGGTGCCTGCGGCACGAACTCGACCGTGGCATCGGCCGGCGGGTTGAGGCCCACGCTCGTGATGTTGTCGGGCCCGTTCGTGAACGTCCCGGCGACCGGTGAGGTGACCTCGACGGTGATCGCACAGGACGTCATGCCCTGGCTGAGGTTGCCGGTGACGGCGATCGAGGTGCCGCCCTCGGGAGCGGTGACCACGCCGGAGGGGCAGGTGGTCGAGGCGTCGCCGTCGGCGATGGTCAGGCCGGCGGGCAGTGCGTCCGTGAAGGACCAACCGTTCTTCGCGGCGAGTTCGTCGGTGTTCGTGACCGTCAGCGTCAGCGTCGAGGTCTCACCGGCGACGACACTCGCGGGGCTGAAGGACTTGTCGAGCTGCGGCGAGACGTCGAGCACCTGGATGTTGTCGAACGCGTGGTCGTTACCGGCGGTGCCACCACCGGTGAGGTTCCGTGCGACGATGCCGACGGTCGCTCCCGGGAGCAGGACGGCCCCGGGCGACACGTAGGTGCCGACGCGGACGGTCTCGGCCCCGGCGGCGCCGGTCGCGGGAGCGGTGACCGAGCGGGAGCCGGGAGCGGTGCAGCCGTTGATCGCGCCGACCGAGTGCTCGGTGCCCTGGTCGTCGGCGAGGAAGAACTCCAGGATCGGCTGCTGCGACGCGGTGCAGGAGACGGCGGCGAGGTCGACCGAGGTCGTGAGGTAGCGGTTCGCGCTGACGAGGGCGATCGGGTCGACCGTCGCGAACTCGACCGCGTTCGGCGGGTTCATCGTCAGCGTCTGCGTGGACGTCCATGCGCTGACGGAGTGGTTGGTGGTGTCGCCGCCGCCCAGGGCCCAGGCGAGCTGCCGCGTGCGGCCCTCACCCGAGGCGGTCGCGGCGAGGCAGCGGGGCTCGGCGGACGAGGCGAAGCTCGTGATGGTGCCGTTGCACTGCGTCTGGTCGCGCCAGGAGGGGTCGGAGGTGTACCGGGCGCCGTCCGCGCCGACGTAGTCCTGGAGGGAGGTGGGGGAGACGGTCCCGCTCTCGAAGTCCTCCGAGTAGACGACCGAACCGCTCTGCGCGGTTCCCGGGGTGCCGGGGAGCGCCTGTGCGCTCGACCCCACCCCGACGAGCGAGAGCGCTGAGAGGAGGGTCACCCCCATGATCCCCATGGTGGTGCGACCGGCGAACGGTGCCTGCCACCGGTTCCGCCATCGCGCGCGATGGCGCCTTCGAGCCGTGTGCTGCTGCATGTGTGTTGCCTCCCCGTGATGCGGCGGTTCGCCCGCCGAAAACCTGGCCCCAGCTGAGGGGCCGACGATCAGTAGACCGGTGGACGGGCTGCCGTTCGGGTGGATCGGGGAAAGACCACCCCCCATCCAGCCCCGGATGTTCCGCGACAGGTGAGGGTCACCTAGGGTGGACGCGTGCACATCGGTCGGAATAGGTACTTTCCCTCCTTGGGGGCCGGGTTCCTGCACCCCGCAGAGGTCGCCCCCGTCACCGGACTCCTCGCGACCGCC
Source organism: Plantibacter sp. Leaf1 (assembly GCF_001421315.1). Lineage (NCBI taxonomy): Bacteria > Bacillati > Actinomycetota > Actinomycetes > Micrococcales > Microbacteriaceae > Plantibacter > Plantibacter sp. Leaf1. The sequence continues at coordinate 94,806 of NZ_LMJX01000003.1, forward strand.
ATCGAGGATGAGGAGTGGGAGACCGTCGTCTCGGTGATCGAGCACGAGTGGGGGATCCTCATGGCCCTCGACCTGCCCACGCTCGACCGGGCGCTGCGGGCCCTCCCAGCACGGATGCTCTCCGCCCACCCGATCGTGTTCGCCGTTCGCGAGATCCGGCTCAACATCCGCGGCGAGACCGACGCACTCGACCACTCGGCCGGCCGGGTCGACCTCCCGACCCACCCGGACGACCTCCGCGACCGCGCCCGCTCCGAGCTCGCCCGGATCAGCCTGAGCGCGGCGACCGCCTTCATGATCGCCTACCGGGTGCACGGCCGGCATCAGCAGGCGCTGTCCTACGCGAGGATCACGGAGGAGCTCGCCCGGCGGGCCCGCGTGCACCAGCCGAACGAGTTCGTGCCCAGGGTGCCCACCGCCCTCCTGCAGGTGGGGATCACGAAGCTGCTCGTCGGCGACCACCACGAGGCGAGCCTGGTGCTGCGTGAGGCCTACGAACTCCGCCACGAGTCCTGGGACGGCCGGAACGGGCCGGACGCCTCCGGCAAGCTCGCCCTGCTGAACGCCGTCCGCGGCGAGATCGTCGAGGCGGAGCGCTGGCTCGACCGGCACGACGAGGGCGACGGTGCCCATGGCTGGATGGTGCCGCTCGTCCGACTCTCCGGGGCGATCGCCCGGGCGCTCATCGCGATCGCCCGCATGGACCAACCCGCCGCGCAGGCGGCCCTCGCGACCCTCGAACTGCAGGTGAACCGGGAGCGGTCCTGGGCGCCGTTCATCACCTATGCCCAGGCGCAGTACGCGCTCCTCTGGGGCGACCGCCGGGCGGCGCTGCAGATCATCGAACGCACCCGCGTCTTCGCCGGTCGCAGCCTGCGCCAGGCCGGAGCGGAACGACTCCTCGACGCGGTGGAGGCCTCCCTGCTGCTCGCCCTCGAACGCCCGACCGAGGCGAACGCCCTCCTCGATGACCGCGACCGGAACGCCTACACCGCCGCCGTCGCATCGCGGCTCGCACTCCTCACGGACCGCAAACCACTCGCCCGCGAACTCGCCACCGCCGGCCTCGCGGAGGTGAACATCGACGCGGGCGCGCAGACGGACCTCCTCATCGCCTCGGCGCTCGCCGACGCGTCCGACGAGGACGGCCGGCGACACCTCACGCAGGCGATCGCGACCACGGCGCGGACGGGGATGCTCACCCCCTTCGTGGTCGCACCCCGGACGCCTCTCCGTCAGTTGCTCGGCACGATGACGCCCAGCGAGACGCACACGCGGATCGACCGCATGCTGGTGTCGAGTCCCGAGCCGACACCCGAGCGCGCGCACCTCGTGGAACTCACCGCGACCGAGCGCCGGATCCTCCTCCTGTCGGCCGAGGGACGCAGCCGCCAGGACATCGCACTGGAGCTGTACGTGTCCGCGAACACGGTGAAGTTCCACTTCCGGAACGTCTACCGGAAGCTCGACGTCGACTCCCGCGAGGACGCCCTGGCCACCGCTCGACGACTGGGACTGCTGCCGCCCGAGCGGTGAGCCGCAGCGCTGTGCGTGGCGCGCCGAACGGCACGGTTAGGACATCGCATGGCCGATCGCAAGCCCCCATCGGTTCCGGCCGGCAGCTCCGAAGCTGAGGACGAGGGGCTGCGACGCGCAGCCCGGGAGAGGAATGCCATGACGGAGATCACCGCCCACCACGGCCTGCTGAAGGACACAAAGCTGCACGTCGACGACACCGGCGGCTCCGGCCGCCCGGTCGTGCTCATCCACGGCTGGCCGTTGTCGGGCGAATCCTGGAAGGAGCAGGTCCCGGCGTTCGAGGCTGCCGGCTACCGCGTCATCACGTACGACCGTCGAGGGTTCGGTCGCAGCGACAAGCCGCTGACCGGCTACGGCTACGACCGGCTCACCGACGACCTGCAGGCCGTGCTCGAAGCGCTCGACCTGCGCGACGTCACGCTCGTCGGGTTCTCGATGGGTGGCGGCGAGGTCGCCCGCTACTTCACCCGCCACGGTTCGGAGCGCATCCACAGTGCGGTGTTCGCCTCCGCCGTGCCGCCCTACCTGTTGCAGACGCCCGGCAACCCGGACGGCCCGCTTCCCGTCAGCGAGGCGGCGAAGATGACGGCCGGTCTGACGGCGGACCAGGACGCCTTCTACGACCAGTTCACGACCGACTTCTTCTCGGTCGACGGTGAGCTCAAGGTGACCGAGGAGCAGCGTCAGGAGGCACTCGCACTTGCGCACCAGGCCTTCAAGCCGGCCGCGCTCGAGGCGATGGCGTCGTTCGCGAACACCGACTTCCGCGATGACCTGCCGAACGTCACCGTGCCGACGCTCGTCATCCACGGTGACAGCGATGCGACCGTGCCGCTCGAGGGCTCCGGCGCTCGGACGCATGCGGCGATCCCGTCGGCGACGCTCCACGTCGTGGCGGGAGCTCCGCACGGCGTGAACGTCAGCCACGCCGAGGAGTGGAACCGGGTCGTCCTGGAGTTCCTCGCGCGGTAGTCGCGGAAGCGCGTGAGCGTCGGGCGGTGGGTGCCTCGTGCCCCATCGCCCGACTGCGGGGACGCTACGCCGCTGCGCGAACCCGGGTGGAGACCGTGACGCCGAGGGGCCGCGCATGGTTCGCGGTCGGCCCTCGGCGACAGGTGGTCGATCGATCAGGCCGTCTGGCGATCAGCTCGTCAGCGGATCAGGCGGTCGGTGTCCGGACCCGCAGCGACCACGCCTCCGCCGTCACACCCGTGTCGTGCCGCAGGGCGTAGTGCTCGCCGTCCGAGGGGTAGGCACGGAAGGTCAGCGACGGGTGGCCGGTCCGGTGGATCTCCACGATCGACGCGTCGATGAGGACCCGCACCTCGTCACCGGTGGCCAGCTCGCCCTGCCAGACGGTCTGCTCGGCCGAGCCGCTGAGGACGAGTGCCGCGGTCCCCGCCCCGGTCAGCACCACCTCGGCCTGGTCGGGGAGCGCGGCCACCTCGACGGGCTCGGCCCGGAGCGCCGTCAGTTCCCTGGCCGGGACGAGCTCGACCTGGTCGTCGCGGACGATGAGTTCGCGCGGGAAGGTCAGCATGCCGGACCACCCGTGCTCGTCGGCCTCCGCCTGGGTCCGGCCGCGGACGCCGTCCGGCGCGAGCTCCTGCGCCCACCCCCAGAGGAGCACGCGCGCCGGCTGCCCGTCGGAGCCATCGGACTGCACGGCCTGCGGCGCGTAGAAGCTCGAGCCCTCGTCGATGAGGCCGGTGCGGCGTGCGCTGAACACGGGGCGGCCGGTGCCCTCGTCGATGGTCAGCGAGCCGAGCGCCCACGCGACCCCGCGGTGCGGCTGCCCGTCCAACCACAGCGACATGATCAGCACCCAGTCCTCGCCCACCTGGACCAGCTGCGGGCACTCCCAGCCCTCGCACGGCGCGAGATCCGAGACCACCGGCGCCTCGGCGTCGAGCAGGTACCCCTCCTCCGTCCAGGCGTCGAGGTCGTCGGCGCCGTAGAGCAGCAGCGCGCCACCGACGTCGGAGCGGCCGGCACCCTGGATCGCCCAGCGGCGTCCGCCCAGCTCGAAGAGGAACGGGTCCCGCACCATCGTCACCCGCTCGTCCGAGGGGAGGGCTGCGGCGACGACGCGCTCGCCGCTCCAGTCGCGGGCGTCGGCCGAGCCGTGCACGACGACCACCTCGGAGCGCCCGTGTCGGTCGCGGGCGGCGGAGTAGACGACCGCCGGCAGACCGTCGTCGACGACCCCGACGCCGCTCCAGCACCCGAAGCCGTCCGTGGTGCCGGGGCGGGGGTGCAGCGCCACCGGGTGCTCCTCCCACGCGAGCAGGTCCGCGGAGCTCGAGTGTCCCCAGTGGATGTCCTCGTGCCGGGCGGACCCCGGGTTGTACTGGAAGAAGACGTGCCAGCGTCCGTCGACGAACATGATGCCGTTGGGGTCGTTCACCCAGCCGGCCTCGGGCCTCGGGCGCAACCGCGGGAAGCTGCGGTCGGCGTGCTGCTGGGACTGGAGGCCGGTCATGGCTCCCTTTCGGTCGGAGATCGGTCTGGTCGAGGTGGTTCGGATCGCGGTGCGGGCGTCGACGTCGGTCACTTGCTGACGCCGGCGGTGAGTCCCTCGCGCAACGGCTTCTGCCCGAAGACGAAGACGAGGGCGGCAGGGATCATCGACAGGACGACGCCGGCGAGGACGGTCGCGACGGACCCGGTGCCGAGGTTGCCCTGCAGCGTCACGAGCCCGAGCGGGAGGGTGAAGTTCTGCTCGCTGATCGTGAGGATGAGTGGTCGGAAGAACTCGTTCCAGTGGTAGTTGAACGCGAGGATGCCGACGATCGCGAGGCCGGGTGCGGCCAACGGCAGGTAGATGCGGAAGAAGATCTTCCATGGTCCGGCGCCGTCGATCTGTGCCGCCTCGGCGAGTTCCGGCGGCAACCCCATGAAGTACTGCCGCATGAGGAAGGTGCCGAACGCCGTCGGGATCATCGGGATGATGAGGGCGAGCAGGGTGTCCGACAGCCCCATGCCGCGGATGAGCATGAAGACCGGGACGATCGTCACCTGCATCGGCACCATCATCGTGGCGAGGATGAGCCCGAACAGGATGCGCTTGCCGCCGAAGTCGAAGCGCGCGAACACATAGCCGGCCATGGCGGCACTGAGCATCTGCCCGGCGGCGATGAGCAGCGTCACGAGCGCGCTGTTCCAGGTGTAGAGCAGGATCGGGATCTTCTGGAACACGTCGATGAACGCGCCGGGACCGAACTCGGTCTGCCCGGTGTCGACGTTCGCCGGCGTGAGCGCCGTGACGAGCGTCCACACGACCGGAGCGAGCGTGAGGAAGGCGGCGATGATGAGGACGAGGAACTTCCCCGCCGTGGCCAGTCGGCGGCGCGTCTGGTTCGGGGCGATAACTGCGGTGGACATCGTGGACCTCATCCGTAGAAGACGAAACGCTTACTGAGCCGGAACTGCGCGGCGGTGACCAGCATGATCAGGAGCGTCAGCACGATGCCGATCGCTGCAGCGAGACCGAAGTCGAGCTGCTGGAACGCGGATTCGTAGATCACCATGACGGCCGTGCGGGTGTCGTCTCCGGGCCCGCCTCGCGTGAGGACGTACGGCTGGTCGAAGATCTGCAGGGCGCTGATGATGGCCATGACGGAGGCGACGAGCATCGTCGGGCTCACGAGCGGGAGGGTCACGTGTCGGAACTGGCTCCAGCCGTGCGCGCCGTCGAGCGACGACGCCTCGTAGACCTCGCGCGGGATCGCGGCGAGCCCGCCGATGAACAGCAGGAAGGTGAAGCCGAAGTTCTGCCACACGTAGACGAGCAGCACGACGATCTTCGCGCCGAACCCGGTCGTCAACCAGCCGATGTCCCCGACGCCGAAGAGCCCGAGGAACTCGTTCACGAGACCGAACTCCTGGTTGAACAGGTACGACATCACGAGCGACACGGACGCGGCCGACAGCACCAGCGGGAAGAACAACGCCGAGCGGAAGAAGGTCCGGATCCACTCCGGCATGCGGGACTGCACGAGGATCGCCAGGAGGAGGGCGACGGCCAGCTGCAGCGTCACGGCGACCACGACGAAGCCGACGGTGTTGAGGAACGACACGCGCACCGTGGGGTTCGCGGCGAGGTCGACGAAGTTGCCGACACCGACGAACTCGGGTGCCGAGATGATGTCCCAGCGGAAGAACGCCAGCAGGAACGAGCCGATGATCGGGACGAAGCTGAAGAGCCCGAGGCCGATGAGCGTCGGGGCGAGGAACACCCAGACGAGCAGCCGGCTGCCGCGCGGGGCGGGACGTCGGCGGCCGGACTTCGCTTCGGGCGGGACGACCAGCGCGCGGGTCGCCGTCGGTGACTGCAGTGCCATCATCGTCCCTTCAGTGCGAGTTCGAGGTCCCGCTGCATCGTCTCGAGGCCCCGGCGGACACCGTTCTGGCCGTTGGTGATCGTGCCGACCACGTTCTTGATGAGGGCCGACTCGACGGCGGCCTGCTGGGGCGGCGCGGGCATCGGGCCCGTCGTCGGGAAGCGGTCGAGGGTGTCGTAGAAGACCTCCCAGTGCTTCGGCCCGATGTCGCCGCCGTACAGCTCGGCGTTGAGGGACCGGCGGGGGAGCGAGGAGTCGGGCTGCTGGTGCGCGATCGACATCCCCTCGACGGAGATGCAGTACTTCATCCACTCCCACGCCTCGTCCTTGCGCTCGGAGGTCCGCATCATCGCGTAGCCGCCGGCGCCGAACTGGTGCCGCTGGCCGCGCATCTTCGGGAAGTAGGTCACGTCGTACTCGTCGTTGCCGAGGCCGGCGTCGTTGAGCCCCTTCACCCAGAACCCGCCGGCCGGCGTCATGCCGACCGACCCGCGGGAGAAGAGGGAGACGAGCTCGTTGCCACCACCCTGCGCGGGGTTCGCGGCGATCCCCTCGGAGACCATGCGCTCGAGGACCTCGAAGCTCTCCACGGTGCGGTCGCTCAGCGCATCGGCGTTCTCCCACAGGTACCCGCCACCTCGCGGGGTCTCGTTCGGGTAGAACCTGGACCACATCCAGTCGCCGCCTGCCGCCTTCTCCTCGGTGAGGAAGCTCGTGTCGTTGATGTACAGCCACGGCACGACGCCGCCCCAGAGCCGGTTGTTCCAGAAGTACGGGAGGAACGAGCCGGGGGCGCTGCCCTGCATGGTGCGGGCGACGGTGAAGAAGTCGTCGACCGACCAGTCGTCCCGGGGGCGCTCGAGCCCTGCGCGTTCGAACGCCGAGGTGTTGTAGTACATGTTCGCGGCGTTGAAGTTGTCGGGCAGCTGGAACAGGTTGCCCTTGTACATGAACGACTCGATGAGCGAGGGGTTCACGTCGTCGAAGTACTCCTGCAGCTCGGCGGCGTCGCGCTGCACGTACTCGTCGATGGGGTGGGCGAGGCGCTCGGCGAACAGCTGGGTGCCCTCGGTCGCCACCGACACGATGTCCGGCGGCGTGCCCGCTGCGACCATCGTGAGGATCTTCGCGAAGAAGTTGCCCCAGTCCTGGCCCTGGATCGCGATGATCCGGACGGGGATGTCGGGGTGCAGCTTCTGGAAGCCGTCCACGAGCGACTGTCGGGCGGCGGCGTCCTGGGCGGTGCCGAAGAGGGCGACGGTGAGGGCGTCGTCGCCACGGCCTGGGATGTCTCCGCCGGTGAGGCGCGGCCAGGAGATGGCCGTGCCCGCCAGACCGAGACCGAGCAGGGCGAGTGCCGCCCTGCGACTCAGATCAACCACGTTGTTGCTCCTGCGAAATCGGGGCCGACCGTTCGCAGGGCGCGGACGATGAGCCATGAATGGGAGTGCTGAACGGATTCAGCAGACGAAACATAACACAGCTCCGCGCGATATGCTGAACTGATTCAGCAACCCGCACGAAGGAGTGTCATGTCCACCCAGCGCCGCCGCACGACCCTCGCGGACGTCGCCGAGCGCTCGGGCATGTCGAAGGCCGCTGTCAGCATGATCATGAACGACCGCCCGGGGTCGCGGCTGTCGGCGGACGCCGTGGAGCGGGTGCGCGCGGCCGCTGCCGAACTCGACTACCGCCCGAACCCCGCGGCCCAGGTACTCCGGCGAGGCAAGACCCGGACGATCGGGTTCATCTCCGACGAGGTCACGTTGACGCGCCACGCCTCAGGACTCATCGGCGGAGCGCTCGAGGTCTCGAAGGCCAACGACCACACCATGCTCATCGCGGAGACCCAGGGGATCGAGGGCGGCCTCGCCCGGGCGTTCGAGACGATGATCGACCACCGTGTCGACGGCATCCTCATCGGCCTGCTCGGCGCCCGTCTCATCGACCTCCCGAGTACCTCGACCGGCGTCCCGGTCGTCGTCCTGAACGGAGCGTCGTCCTCGGGTCATGCGAACGTCCTGCCCGACGAACGCGCCGCCGGGTACGCGGTCGCGAAGCGACTCGTGGACGCCGGCCACCGCCGCATCGGCGTCGTCGGCGACCTCCCGCGCGAGGTCATCAGCGATCTCCGCCAGACCGCGACCGTAGCGCTCCGCTTCGAGGGCATCGCCGCCGCGTTCGCGGAGGCCGGGATCGAACCGGCCCGGGTCGACATCGTCGAGTGGCAGCCGGAACCCGGCTACGAGGCGACGGTCGCCCTCCTCGACCGGCACCCCGACGTCACCGCCATCCTCGCCGCGAACGACGGCGTCGCCTTCGGTGCGTACCAGGTGCTGCTCGAACGGCGACGCCGGATCCCGCAGGACGTCTCCGTGGTCTCCTTCGACGACGAGATCCTCGCGGGCTATCTCCGGCCGGGGCTCACCACCGCCCGGTTGCCCTACCAGGAGATCGGCGCGCTCGGAGCGTCGATGCTCCTCGGTCGGCACGCCCTCGGGCACGAGCTCGTCACCATGCCGATCATCGAGCGGGACTCGCTCGCCAGCCTGTCACCAGCCACCCCGTCACCGACGGCTCCGTCACCCGACGCCGTCTGACCCGGACCCAGCAGAGAGAACAGCCATGCACACGACCCCGACGACCGACGTGCTCATCGCCGGCGAGACGCTCATCGACATCGTCCGTCGACTCGACGGGACGCAGGCCGAGAGTCCCGGTGGCAGCCCGGCGAACGTCGGTATCACCCTCGGCCGACTCGGCCGGGTCCCGGCGCTCGTCACCCACGTCGGCGACGACGAGCGTGGCGCGGCGATCCGGGCCTGGCTCGACGCGTCCGGGGTCTCGCTGGTGTCGGCGCCCACCGGTCGGACCTCCACGGCGCAGGCGACGCTCGACGCGGACGGTGCGGCCACCTACGAGTTCGACCTCTCCCTCGACCTCGACGCCACGGATGCTCCGGAGGCGTCCGTCGTGCACACCGGCTCGATCGCGTCCGTCCTCGAGCCCAGTGCCGGTCGCCTGAGCGCGCTGGTGGAGGCCCGTCGGGCATCGGCGCTCATCACCTACGACCCCAACATCCGTCCCACGCTCGTCGACGACGCCGAGCGTGTTCGGCGGACGGCGCTCGTGTGCATCGCACGGGCCCACGTGGTGAAGGCGAGTGACGAGGACGTCGCGTTCCTGCACCCGGACCTCGCGCTCGTCGACGCGGCGAAGCAGTGGGTCGCGTCGGGGCCGGGCCTCGTCGTCGTGACGAGGGGTGGCGACGGAGCCCTCGTGGTGCGCGCCGGCTCGGTGTTCGAGATCGCGACGCCGCGGGTGACGGTGGCCGACACCGTCGGTGCCGGCGACACGTTCATGGGTGCGCTCATCGACGGCCTGCTGACCGCGGGGGTCTCCGGACCGGAGGCCGAGGAGCGGCTCGGGGTGATCTCCGACGACGAGCTCCGTCGACTCCTCGAGCGTGCCGCGCGCGCCGCGAGCGTCACCGTGTCGCGCCCGGGGGCGAACCCGCCGATGCTGGCGGAACTGGACGCCTGACGCTCAGGAATCCTGCGGCGTCATCGGCATCGTCGCGTCCGGCCCGCCGAACCGTGCCGAGGACACCACCTGCTGCGCCGCCCGGCGGAGGGCGAGGATGAGCGGTTCGGTGAGGACCGTCCCGAGCACGATGTACTGCACGGCGAGCTCGGGGGAGTCGGTGGGGATGCCGTCGATCTCCGCTTCGGCGATGCGACGCGCGGCCTCGACGTAGCGGTCGAGCACCTCGGGCGGCACCGTGAAGCCGGCGCGTTCCAGGGTGTCGAGCGCCTGCGCGAGGCCGGCGAGGAGGCCGGGGTCGCACTGCGCCGCGACGCCGCCGAGCCGTTCGTAGAGCTCGAGAGCGTCGGTGGTGTCGAGAGGCCCCGAGGGGCGCGGGGTGACGGCGGCGTGCGCCACACCGAGGAGGTCGTACGGGCCGGGCGGCGGTGCGTCGAGGGCGGCCACGACGTTCCGGGTCTCGGCGATGCTGACGCCGGCGGTCAGGAGGGCTCGGATGACCCGGAGTCGGGACAGGTGGGCGTCGCCGTACCGCGCCTGGGTCGCCGAGGTGCGCTCGCCCTCCGGGAGGAGTCGCTCGCGCAGGTAGTACTTGATGGTCGCCACCGGCACCTCGGATGCCGCGGCGAGTTCGGAGATCCGCATCGTGTCCTTCTCGCATGGATAGTGCTACTATCCAACTTGGATAGCGTCCCTATCGAACAAGGAGCAGTGTATGTCACGCGTCGTCGCCGGCCGAATCACCCACCGTCACGAGGGGGAGCTCGTCGTCTTCCACATCGGGATGACCGTCAACCAGTGGTGGCGTCCCGACCAGTGGATGCCGATCTTCGGAGAGATGCCGCGCATGCTGCGCGAGCTGATGACCGACCCGGACTCCGGCCTGCTCGGCTCGCACATCCTGCTCGGTGCGTCCGGACCGTACCTCGTGCAGTACTGGTCGTCGATCGAGAAGCTCTACGCCTACGCGTCCGCGCCCGCCTCCGAGCATCGACCGGCCTGGTCGCGGTTCAACCGGCGTGCCCGGTCGGCACCGAAGGCGGTCGGCGTCTGGCACGAGACGTTCCTCGTCGAGCGCGCCGAGAGCATCTACGTGTCGACGCCCGCCATGGGACTGCCGGCCGCGACCGAGGTGGTCCCCATCGGCTCCCGCAACCAGCACGCGCGTCAGCGGTTCGCCGACGGCCGGACCGGTGGGACGGAGGCGGCCTGACCGACGGTGTCTCGAGCACCACCCGACGTGTGTCGAGCCCCAGCCGACGTGTGTTGGAATAGGCGGGTGGACCTCCAGAAGCAGCCGGCGCCAGCGGCGTCGCACCCGACCCGCAAGAGCTTCGGCATGGTCGCCCTCATCCTCGGCATGCTGCTCGTCGGTCCGGTCATGATCGCGATCGGGGTCGGCCTCCGGATGGCCGATGACGAGCTGCTCCAGACGGGCACGCGCACCACCGGCACGATCACCGAGGTGCAGGACGGTGTGGAGGCCTCGGACCTCGACTTCCGGGTCGAGTACCGCGCCACCGACGACAGCGTGCACACCGTCTGGGAGTCGTGGGACATCAGCGATCGACCATCCGTCGGCGACGAGGTCGCGATCGTGTACCGGGACTCCGATCCGGGGACGGCGGTCGTGGAGGGCTACGGCGGCGAGGGTGAGTGGATGACCGGACTCGGAGCCGTCTTCACCGTCATCCTCGGCGGGACGGGCGTCATGATGCTGGTGATGGCCGCTCGGGGCCGGTCGGAACGCGCACAGGCGCGCCGTGCAACGATGCAGCCACCCGCCGGTCAGCGGTAGCGCGGCGGAACGGCGAGCGGCGCGGAGACGAGCGCAGCCCCGCGTGGGATCTCGCCCGAGTCGTGCGGTACCGGCGTCCCGAGCGCGAGGACGATCTGCAGGCCGTCGACGGGTCCGGTCGGGGCGTCCGTGTGCCGGAACGTCAGGGCCGGCGGGTCTTCGGCGACGCTGTAGCTGAGCACGATCATCGAGCTCGACCCGGACGCCCGGAGGCGCGGCCTGGAGAACCGCACCGACGACTCGTGCACGGTGAGGACCTCCTCCCGGTGCAGGATCCGGCCAGGGCCGGTCGCGGCGCTCCCGCCGGCGCGCACCACGACCTGCGGGCCGGCGAACCCCACGATGGCGTGGTTGAGGTCGTCGGGGGCGGAGATGAGGCCGCTCGCGTCGCGGAGCTCGACGAGTTGCAGTCGCCAGCGGATGCGATGGTCGACGTCGGTGCTGATCCAGACGTCCCGCACGCTGCCGCGGCCCCGGTCGAGTGGTTGCCGGACGAGGTCGTCGAAGCGGATGATCCGGGACGGCCCTGGTGTCGCGGGTGGTCGTGGGACGACGTCGACGAGGACGAGATGAGCGGGAGTGGCAGCCGGTTCGGGTCCAGCTGCTGCGCGCATCTCGTCCTCGTCGGGTCGGGAGGTGGTGCAGGTCGGTCAGTGGTGCGGTCGGTCGGTCAGGCCTTGGCGTCGACGAGGATGTAGCCCTCTTCACCGTGGACCACGGTGTCGATGCCGGCGATCTCGTCCTCGTTCTTCACGCGGAAGCCGATCGTCTTCTCGATCGCGAAGCCGATGATGAAGGCGAGCACGAAGGAGTAGATGAGGACGGAGAACGCGGCGATCGCCTGGACGAGCAGCTGCGAGCCGTCGCCACCCATGAACAGGCCGGTGCCGTTGGCGAAGAAGCCCAGGTAGAGCGTGCCGATGAGGCCACCCACGAGGTGGATGCCGACGACGTCGAGCGAGTCGTCGAAGCCGAGCTTGAACTTCAGGTCGATCGCGAGTGCGCAGACCGCGCCGGCGACGATACCGAGGACGATCGCCCAGATCGGGTGCAGCGAGGCGCACGCCGGGGTGATCGCGACGAGACCGGCGACCGCACCGGATGCGGCACCGACGGAGGTCGGCTTGCCGTCCTTGACGCGCTCCACCACGAGCCAGGCGAGCAGCGCGGCGGCCGGAGCGGCGATCGTGTTGACGAAGGCGAGTGCAGCGGTGCCGTCGGCGGCCAGCTCGGAGCCGGCGTTGAAGCCGAACCAGCCGAACCAGAGGAGGCCGGCGCCGAGGAGGACGAACGGCGGGTTGTGGGGGACGTAGGCGCCCTTCTTGAACCCGACGCGACGACCGAGGACGAGCGCGAGGGCGAGCGCTGCCGCACCGGCGTTGATGTGCACCGCGGTACCACCGGCGAAGTCGATGACGCCGACGCCGAAGACGTCCTGGAGGCCGTGCGTGATCCAGCCGCCGTAGGCGAAGCTGCCGTCATCGGCGAGGCCGAAGTTGAAGACCCAGCTGGCGACGGGGAAGTAGACGACGGTCGCCCAGATGCCGGCGAAGATCATCCAGGAGCCGAACTTCGCGCGGTCCGCGATCGCGCCGGAGACGAGCGCGACGGTGATGATCGCGAAGGTCGCCTGGAACGCGACGAAGGCGAGCGGCGGGTAGGAGGCACCCTCCGGCGTCTCGAGGGCACCGGTCAGGCCGATGTTCGCGGTGTCGATCGCCCACGGGGCGACGGTGCCTTCGGAGCCGGGGAACGCGATCGCGTAGCCGTACAGCACCCAGAGGACGCCGATGAGGCCGAGTGCGCCGAAGCTCATCATCATCATGCTGATGACGCTCTTCGCCTTCACCAGGCCGCCGTAGAAGAATGCGAGCCCTGGAGTCATGAGCAGCACGAGTGCCGCAGCTATCAGGATGAACGCTGTGTTTCCTTGATCCATTCGAGGTGCCTCTCCGCAGGGACGCGGCTGGAGCGCGTCGGGTGCGCCCAGCGTGACACCACCGTGTTTCCGTCGGCGTGTGCCCATGTTTCCGGCAGGTTGCGGATCCGGACGCCGTGTAAACAGCTCATGACGGGGCGCATCGGACGTACAGTGAGGACCGAGTGGAACGGAGCCCCGATGACGACACCCAGCACCGACGCGGACACCCCGGAGGTCGTCCGCAACGACGAGAGCCACGAGTACGAGATCCGCGTGGGCGACCGCGTCGCGGGGATCGCCGGGTACCGAGACGAACCGGGCCGGATCCTCTTCACCCACACGGAGATCGATCCCGACTTCGGCGGGCAGGGGCTCGGCAGCGTCCTCGCGTCAGCGGCCCTCGACGACGCCGCCGAGCGCGGCCTGACGATCGTGCCCTACTGCCCCTTCATCCAGGCCTACCTGCGGAAGCACCCGGACTTCAGCGGCGAGGTGTCCTGGCCGGAGTGACCGCTTCGCGCGTGAGGTGCGGGGCGCGGGGCAAGCGCAGGAGGACGGCTTCGCATCGGTAGTCCTGAGAGCTCGCCATGCTGCCACGGAACCAGAGCAGCGAGACGGTCGACGGATCGCCAGGTGCGACGATCGGTCTGAGGTTGTCGTGCGCCGAATGTTCCGTCACGGGCGTCCACGACCAGCTCGCTCCGGCGTCGGTGGTCCGTCCGTGGAAGATCTCGTGGTGCGGCAGGGTCGTGTCGTCGCGTGGGTCGATCGCGCTCGAGAGGTAGACGGAGTCGAGATCGTCGGGATCGATCGCGACGAGGCCCGTGTAGTCCTGCTCGTGGGGGAGGAGTCCGGCGCCCGCGAGGGCGAGCGGATGCACCGACCACTCGCCTCCAGGCCGGAGGCGGGCGGAGAGGAACCGGTGGTCGAGGACGGGTCGGAAGCGTTCGGTGGCCTCGTCCGGGTGGGCCGGACCGTCGTCGGCGCGGGCGGAGACGGCGGCGGCGAGGGTGCCGTCGGCGGCCCGCCGGAGGTCGACCGTCCAGCCGTGGCCGAGACGCACACCCGGCCATCGGCCGCCCTCGGGAAGGGTGGACCCGGCGGCGACGAGCGTCGTGAGGTCCACCTGTGAGGGCGCGTCGCCGTTCAGCGGGTGCGGGGCGACGATGCTGCCGTCGGTGCGGTGGAGGCCGTCGGCGTCGAGGAACCCGTGGTAGACGCTGTTGTCGTAGTCGCGCGGGTGGTGGTCGGTGGTGATGAGGTCGATCCGGGTGGGTGTTGAGGTGTAGCGGGTGTAGCCGTTCACGTAGCCCACCTTCGGGCGGGTGAAGAGCTTGCCGGCGTACCGCCAGGTGTCGCCGTGGTCGTCGGAGACGAGGGCGCACTGGTCGTCGTTCACGGCGCGGGCGAAGCAGTACAGGCGGCCGTCGAGCTCGTGGAGGTTCGCGTAGGTCACGCCGGAGCCGCCGGTGTGGGGGCTCCAGTCGAAGGTCTGCTCCTGCCCCCAGTGGCGTGGGTCGTCGGGTTCGCTGATGCGCCAGCGGGTGAGGTCGTCGGTCTTGTGGCGGGTGTACATCGCGAGCCAGCGGCCGTCGGGACGGTGCCAGAGGGCGGGCACGTCATGGTCGTCGGATTCGAGTCGCTCGTGGAGGACGACGACGTCGGCTCTGCCGGTGGTGAGGTCGACGACGGTGACTTCGACGTTGCCGCCGCGGCGCTCGCCGTCGACACCGGTGGTCGAGGCGATCGATCCCACGAGGAGGAGGCCGGCGACCGGATCGACGAGTGCCCGTTCGTCCTGGAACCAGCACCAGGCGGCGTTGTCGTTGACGACGATCGGTGTGGGGTGGTCGCTGGTGGATGGACTGTCGTGTCGGCGCGGCATTGCGACCTTCCGGGTGGGGTTCCGGACGAGGCTACCGGTGTGACCGCGCACTGGGCAAGCGCTTTCCTGCAGGTGGCATGCTCAGGGAGCGAGACGTTTCAGGCGCGCTTCCGTCGGTCGCTGAGCTTGTCGAAGTGCCCACGAGGAACCTTTCGACAGGCTCAGGCTCAGGGACCGGCGGGGGTTCAGAACGGCGCGGGGTCCGGCTCGGTGCGGTGGTGTTTCCCATCGGGTGTCGTCCAGTTGAGGACGCCGCCCGGCCGGTGCTCGAGGTTCCAGCCGGGGAGGTGCTTCATCCGGTGGTGATGTCGGCAGAGGCAGGCGAGATTTCCGACGTCTGTCGTTCCGCCGTCCTGCCAGGCGACGGAATGGTCGAGGTCGCAGGCCCTGGCTCGTCTTCCGCACCCTGGTGCGCGACAAGTGCCGTCTCGAAGGCGCACTGCCCGTTGCAGATCGGCTGGCACTCGGTACTGATTCCGCCCAACGGAGAGGACGGCTCCGGTTTCGGACTGGACGAGGATGCGGGTGAAGGACGGTGCGTTGACCGCGATGCGCGCTGCGGTCGAGGGGTCGATCGGCCCGTATCCGTCGAGGGTGCCGGGTGCGTCGCTCACCCCGGCCAGGCTCAGCGCCGGGACCGTGATCTGCACGGTCGGCTTGATGTGCTCCTGCACCTCCATCGGGTGCGGGAGCACGGGGTTCGAAGCGACATCCTCCGGCGTAACGCCGGTGAGGGCCAGGGCCGCGAGGGCGTCGGCCTGGAGCTGCCCGCAGGTGCGCTGGTCGCCAGCGCGACGCGCTTCGGACGCTGCGCTCTCGAGTCGCTCGACGATGCCCTGCGCGATCGGAGCGGTCGTGAACAGATGCACCCACGCCATGCCGTCTGAGGCCGGCTCGAACTCGATGCGGCGGTCTGCCTCGGAACGGATTGCTCGCGCGGTGATGGACTCCGGGTGCAGTCTCTCGCGGAGGTCTTTCGCGCGCTTCTTGAGCCGCGCGGCGGTCAATCGCTCGGCCATCGGGAGCACCTCTGCGAGAAAGGACGCGCGACCGGCCGTCGGAACCTCACGCAGTTGATCCGTGATCGTGCGCGCGTGCCGGCCCGAGATGCGACCCGCCTCCAGCGCCACCAACACAGACGGCGCCTCGTTCACGAGCCGCTCGGCGTCGTCCGTCGCGTGCAGGACTGTCCGCTCGGCCGAACGGGTCGCCATCGCGAGCATCGCGCACGTCGAGCGCCGCGACAGAGCACGCCGCTCGGCGGGTGGGTAGACGGCTGGGACGACGGTGTCCGCCAGGGCGTCCGCGTACGCGGCCGACCGCGCGAGCAACCGCGCTTCACGCGCATCGAGCGCCGCCCGCAGCCGGCCGATCTCGGCGTACTCGTCCGAGAACTCGGCGAGCTGCGCGGCGTACTCGTCGCTCGCGCTGGTCGCGGTGGTGGTCTCGGTCATGACTCCAGTCCACCATGGACCACTGACATTCCAGATGCCGAGTGCGAGTGGGTGTGGATGCATCCCGTGAGCACTTCGACAAGCTCAGTGACCGGGTCTGGTTGTGGGATGTGAGCGGGTCGCGAGCCTGCCGGTCCGCGCACTTCGACGAGCTCAGTGACCGGGTGTGGTTGATGGGTTCGCTCGGGCCGCGCGCCTGCTGCTGGGCGCGCGTCGACAGGCTCAGTGACCGGGTTGGCCTCAGTGACCGGGTATTGCGTACCGGACACGTTCCGGTCCCTGAGCTTGTCGAAGGGTGCACCTCGACCGGCTCGGCTCAGCGGACCGCGCCGGCAGGGACCAGCCCACCCCAGCGGAACGCAACCCGTCCAGGGGTGCTTTCCGGCGCTGCCAGAATTGAGTCATCGACCGACTTCGACCGAAAGCAGCCATGAGTTCCAACCCGACACCCGAATACCCCGCAACCCCGTCGTATGCGGCCCCGAACTATGCTCCCCAGGCTCCGCGCGGAGCCACCTCGCCCGACGACCTCTCACTTCCGCTCTACGGGGCGACGTTCACGCAGGCGGCCAAGCGCTACCTCCGCAAGTACGCGACCTTCTCCGGCCGTGCCTCGCGGAGCGAGTACTGGTGGGTCACGCTGTTCCTGTTCCTGGTCACGCTCATCCCGAACATCCTGCTGATCACGGGTGTCGCGATCGGTGCGTCGTCGGCTGCCGCACAGCGCGAGGCGATCGTGTTCGACAACAGTGCCGGCTCGAAGACCTACTACACCCAGCCCGGCATCCTCGAGATCCCGGGGGCTGCACCGCTCATCATCGTCGGTTTCGTCCTGCTGATGCTCATCGGCTTGGCGACCATCGTGCCGAGCCTCGCCCTCATCTGGCGCCGACTGCACGACGCCAACTTCCCCGGCCCGTTCTACTTCTTCTCGCTCATCCCGTCGATCGGCGGCATCATCCTGCTCGTCCTGTTCCTCCTGCCCTCGAAGGCCGAAGGCCAGCGGTTCGACAAGCTGCGCTGAGCCGCACGCTGATGACCGGGAACGGGCCGGTGTGGATGACCTCCGCACCGGCCCGTTCCGTCTCCGCCTCAGTGAGTGCGGTCGCTCAGCGAGAGCGGTCGCCTCAGGACGCCGCGGCGACGTCGAGGATCCAGGTGACCCCGAACCGGTCGGTGACCATGCCGAAGCCCGGACTCCAAGCGGACGCCGCGAGCTCCTCGACGACCGTGCCGCCTTCGGTGAGCTTGGCCCAAAAGGACTCGACCTCCGCGAGCGTCTCGCCGCGCACCGAGACGAAGCACGACTGCTCCGTGACGGTCGTGCCGTGTTCGCGACGCGTCGCGCCACCGCCGATGAGCGAGCCGCCCACAGCGCCCGGGCTGTCGTAGGCCATGATCCGGAACCCGTCGGCGGACTCGAGTTGTCCGAAGACGACCAGCTCCGCCCCGGGAGCGTCCTTGGGCATACCGAAGTCCGCATAGCTCGCGATCGTGGTCTGTCCGCCGAAGACGGACGCGTAGAAGGCCAGTGCCGTGCGGGCGTCGCCGCCGAAGTTCAGGTGGGTGGTGGTCGTGATGCTCATGAGTGCTCCTCGATTCGGACCGGGCTCCTCCCGGCTGAGCACCATGATCACCGGCGTCTAGGACAGATCGTGTCCGCTACTCGGTTTACGCTCGGATCATGTCCTCACCGACCTCGCGCCTGCTGCAGCTGCTCTCCCTGCTCCAGGCCCGGCGGGACTGGCCGGGCGCGCTCCTCGCCGATCGACTGCGCGTCAGTCACCGCACGATCAGGCGCGACGTCGACCGCCTGCGTGAGATGGGCTACCGGATCGAGGCGACGATGGGTCCGGACGGCGGGTATCGCCTGGACGCCGGCAGTGAGCTGCCACCGCTCCTGTTCGACGACGACCAGGTGGTCGCGCTGACGGTGGCGCTCCAAACCGCCGCGGTGGCGGGCGAGGGCATCGGCGAGGCGGCGCTGCGAGCCCTGACCACCGTCCGACAGGTATTGCCGTCGCGGGTCCGCCACCGGCTGGATGCCCTGGAGGTCGCGAACGTGGCCCGCACCGGAGCCGCGCCGACGCCCACGGTCTCCTCCGAGGTGCTGCTCTCGGTGTCAGCCGCCATCCGGGACCGGCACGTGCTCCGCTTCGGTCGGGCGGTCGACGACCCGGAACCGCCGCGTCGGGTGGAACCGCATCACCTGGTGCTCTCCGACGAGCGGTGGTACCTCGTGGCCTGGGACCTCGACCGCGACGACTGGCGCATCTTCCGTGCCGACCGTCTCATGCCGCGGACGCCGACGGGTCCGCGTTTCCACCCCCGCACGGCTCCCGGGGGTGACGTGCGGGCGTTCGTCGCCGCGCGGTTCAAGGGCTCGGAGCACGCCGACCGGTGGCCGTGCGTCGGAACCGTCCTCCTGCACCTCCCGCTGTCCGCCGTCGAGCCCTTCGTTGGTGACGGCGCGGCCGAGGCGGCCGGCGATGACCGCACCCGATACACCGCCGGTGCCTGGTCGTGGGTCGCGCTCGCCGCCTCGCTCAACCGCTTCGACACGGAGATCGAGGTGGTCGAGCCCCCGGAACTGGTCGAGGCGTTCGCGGTGCTCGCCGAGCGCAACGTGGCGACGGCGACCCGCGGGGCGGCAACTCACCGGTGATGACCGTCGTCAGGCGTGCAGGGCCTCGTCCGGCGGGCCGAGGCGGACGGCGGTGAAGCGCACGGTGAGTCCCGCGCGGGTCGGCGCCGCACAGAACAGCCCGGCCTCGACCTCGGCATCCGGGTCGAGGTGCGCCACCCGGACCAGGCGCAAGTCCTCCTCGTCCACCCGGGCGCGCACCGTCACCGCGTCGCCGTCCCGACTCGCTCGGACGGTCACCGGACGTCCGAGCCAGTCGGGGACGGGCGCGACCGACCAGTCGGAGGTGCCGTGCGTGACGACCGCGCCGAGCTGGGCGACCCCGTCCGACACCTCGACGCCGGCTTTGATCCAGTCCGTCTCGGACACCCGCAGGAACACCCCTGCCTGATCGAACTGCTCGGAGCCGTCGAGGACGAACGTCACCTCGACGGCCCCGCGGCGTGGCATCGGGGCGACCAGGGCGTGCTCCGTGTCGTGGACGAACCCGTACGAGGTGTGCCGCCAGGCGTCACTGCCCTCGACGGCGGTGACGAGGAGCGAACCGTCCGCCTCCGTCGTCACCGCCGCAGGGGCCGTCGTCCAGCGTCCGTGCTCGGTCAGGTGTTGGAGATCCATCCGTCCATCCTGACGCACGGATGAGCGCGCTCGCCTAGATCGCCGTTCCGAACTCGCGGATCGTGATCCCCGAGACGGTCAGTGGTCCACCGTCGGCGTAGAACGAGATCCCCGTGTCTCCCTCGGCGAAGTGGACCTGCTGCGACACGACCGTGTGCCCGGCGTTGACGAAGACCTCGACGCTCTGCGTGTCGACGAAGACCCGCAGGTGGACGGAGCGCGCAGCCGCGTCGATCGGCGCTGCGGCCCGCGTGTACGGCTGCAAGGAGAAGCCGGCCTGGTCGGACGGCGCCCGATCGACGTAGAGCTCGGCCCCGGCCTTGCCGATGTTGGTGTGCCGGGAGCCGTCCGCCGAGCGTCCGACGGAGAGCCCGACGTTGCTCGCGGCGTCCCACGTGAGGTCGAGCTCGATCTCATACGCCCGGCCGCTCCAGGGCAGGACGGCGCTCCCGGTGACCGTCTGGTCGGGGAGGGTGAGCGTCGCGGTCGCATACCCGGCGAGGGCGTCGACGGGCGAGCTGAGCAGGCTGTACCGACCACCCGACTGGGCCTCGAGTCGCAGTTCCCGGACGACGGAGTTCTGGCCGTTGTACCCGTCCGAGGCGTCGGTGGGGACGTCGCGGTTCGCGTACTTCCAGTTGTTCATCCAGGCGATCGCCAGCCGGCGGTCATCGGGCGACTCCGCCTTCGGCCAGGTGACGGCGGCATACCAGTCCCACCCCCAGTCGAGCCACTGCGGGGTGAGGTCGTCGGCCGTGAACCGTGTCCCGTCCCAGGTGCCCGTCCAGTAGGCGTAGGTCATGGGCAGGCCGATCGAGTAGGCGTCCATGCTGGCGCCCAACACCCAGTGCCAGCTGCCGTCGCCCGCTCGCATCTGGAACAGGTCGGGGCATTCGATGCCGCCGAGGTCGTGGTTCGGATAGTCGAAGTTGTGCTGCAACTGCCACGTCGTGAGGTTCGTCGAGGTGTAGAAGGCCGCGTAGCGAGCACGGCCGATGACGCAGACCCACTCGCTCCGCGCCGCGTCCCAGTGCACCTTCGGATCCCGGAACCACTCGGCGTTGTCGATCTCCGCCGCGGTCTGGGCCGTCCGTCCGTCGGTGTTCACGATCACCGGATCCGGGCGCATCGTGAAGGTGGAGCCGCCATCGGTGGACCAGTAGAGGTACTGCTCCTGGTACTTCCGGACCCCGTCCGTGGGCTGCGTGGCGAGGGCGATGACCGCCCCGGCACCGTAGCCCGCCGTGTTCGCGGTGTCCACGACGGCGGATCCCGACCACACCGGGAAGTCCGGTTGGAGGGGCATGACCGTCCCGTGGTGGGTGAAGGCGACGCCGTCGGTCGTCGTCGCGTGATCCCAACCGCCCGGACCGTTGTTCTGGCCGGAGTGGAGGTAGTACAGCTGGTACGCGCCGTTCGTGAACACCGGTCGTTGCGGGTCGCAGAGCCACCCCGACGGTGGCGTCATATGGAACACCGAGCGGAGCGATGCCTGTGCCTGCGCGGCGGTCGTCCCTTGAGCGGCCTGGGCCGTGAGCGGAGCCCCTGCGCTCGCGAACAGTGCGAGGGCCCCGAGGCCTGCGCCCTGGAGGATCGTCCGTCTGGAGAGGTCGTGCGTCATTGCGGTTCCTTTCGTCGGTGCTGCGGGCGCGCCGAAGGCACCCGTGGCGGGATGGTGCTGGATCGTGCGGGTGGAGGAGGGTCAGGCGAACGCGTGCGCCTGATCGATGACGGACGCCCGGTGGAGGACGGCGACGGCGACGGTGACGGGGCTGGCGCGTTCGCTCGCGAGTGTGAGCCGGGGTGGTCCGCTCCCGAGGAGGACGAGGTCGGAGACGGTGGCGAGACCACCGTCGACGAACAGCTCGAGCAATGGGCCGTCGAGGCTGAGGAGGAGCCGGGCCGGCCGGTCACCGGCGAGCGGGACGATGCTGGTCGAGGCGAAGTCGGGGTGCACCGTGTCCATGGCGCCGCCCGACCGGGTGACGGCGAGTGTCGCCGACGTCGGGTCGTGGACGATGACGACCTCGCCGTCGGTGTCGGCCGTCAGCCGGAGCCGCAGCTCGCCCGTGATCGACGGATCCCAGTGCAGCGCGACCACCCCGTCGCCGTCGAGCGGCAGATCGACGGCGTCCGAGGACACGGCGATGGTCGTCGGTTCGATCGCCGCCAACCGTTCCGTCACGAAGGCCGGCGGCTCCTGCACGAGTCGTGGCTCGTCGTCGACCGTGGTCAGCGAGAGCCGTCTGGGGAGCGACATCGCACCCCGCCACGGCGAGGCGGGGAGGTCGGCGGCGTAGCGCCAGTTGCCCATCCAACCGAGGATGACCGCTTCACCGCCTGGAGCGCTGTCGAAGCCGACCGCCGCGTAGAAGTCCCGGCCGTGGTCGAGCCGCTGTGGCTCGGACCGCTCAGGGATGAAGGTGGAGCCGTCGAAGTCGCCGACGAGGTAGCTCATCGACGATCCGTCCGGATCCTGCGCGTCACCGACCGGATTGGTGCTGAGGAGCAGCACCCACCGGGTCTCCTCGGGACGACCGTCGACGGCGAGCGAGATGAGGTCTGGGCACTCCCACACGACGCCGGTGGGACCGACCGGACCGAAGGTGCTGACGTGCTCCCAGGTGCGGAGGTCGGTGGAGGAGTACACGAGGACCTGCCGCTCGACGGCTTCCACGGTGAGCATGATCCAGCGGAACCCCGCGCCGTCCTCGTATCGGATGATCTTCGGGTCGCGGAACGCCTGCGAACCGCGGTCGAGGATCGGGTTGTCCGGATCGCGCTGCCAGGTCAGCCCGTCATCGTCACTGGTCGCCCGGGACTGCGCCTGCCGACCGTCGGTGGACACGCTCGTGTAGTACGCCGTGAGCCGTCCGTCGGTCCCTGCGGCGACCACGGATCCCGAGTACACCTGTTCCTCGGCGGTGAACCGCAGGGCGACCGGGAGCTCGTCCCAGTGCTGCAGGTCGACGCTCGTCGCATGACCCCAGCTCATGTTGCCCCAGTCGCTGCCCTCCGGGTTGTACTGGAAGAACGCGTGCCAGCGCCCACGATGGAAGACCAAGCCGTTCGGGTCGTTCATCCAGTTGCGCTCCGGCGTCAGGTGGAAGCCAGGCCTCGGGAGGACGCTCGGTTCGTCGTGCATGGCCGCGCCCTCAGACGGAGTGCCGCGGGACGGCCGGGCAGGCGATGAGCTGCGGCCCGGTGGACGGCGTGGCGTCGAGGCCGAGCAGCCGACGGACACCGGCCGCTCCGAGCTCGTAGTGGGGGAGGGCGACCGTCGACAGCGGCGGCCTGAGGTGGGCGGCGATGACGTCCTGGTTGTCGAACCCCATGACCGCCATGTCGTCGGGGATCCGCAGTCCGCGTTCCCGCAGCCCGTCGTAGAGTCCCATGGCCACGCGGTCGTTGTGGCAGAACACCGCGGTGGCGCCTGAGTCGACGACCTCGGCGGTCACCGCGTACCCGCCCTCCTGCTCCGGCGAGGCCGGGAACACGAGGGCGTCGTCCAACGCGACCCCCGCGGCCTGCAGTGCCGAGCGGTACCCGGCGAGCCGTCCGGTCTGTGCCGGTGAAGGGGTCGTGGTGTTGACGAACGCGATCCGTCGGTGGCCGGCCGCGAGCAGCGCCTCGGTCGCGGTCCGTCCGCCCTGCTCCTCGTCGGGGACGACGGCCGGGAGTCCGCTGCCGCCGGCGAAGCAGTCGACGAGCACGGTGTCGGTCTGGTGGAGCGCCTCCGGCACGGTGATCTCGTGGTGGAACCAGGTCGAGTACAGGATCCCGCGGACCTGGTGCTCCAGCATCATCGCGATCGCCTCATCCTCGGCGGCCGTGTTGCCGTCGGTGTTGGCGACGAGCAGGACGTAGCCGTGTCGCCACGCCTCGTCCTGGGCGCCGTGGATGATCTGGCCGGCGAAGGGGGTCGTCGCGATCGCGTCGGCGACGAGGCCGATGAAGCGGGAGTGCCCCTGGGACAGCGTCTTCGCGAGGGCGTTCGGTCGGTAGCCGAGCTCGGCCACCGCCTCGTGCACCCGGCGCTTGGCGTCCTCGCCGATCCGCGAGCCCGGCTTGTCGTTGACGACGTGCGAGACCGTCGCGACGGAGACACCGGCGGCCTTCGCGACGTCGCGCATCGTGATGCCCGAGGTGTTCTTCGGGTGGTCCGCGCCGGGTTTCGGCTGGTCGGTGCTGCTCATCCCTTGGTCGCTCCGCTCTCGAGGCCGCTGATCATCGCTTTGTTCAACACGAGGAACACCAGCAGCAGCGGTGTGACCGTGACGCAGACGGCGGCGAACGTCGCCGTCCAATCAGTGTTCCCCATCGCCCCGATGTAGTTCTGCAGGCCGAGCGGGATGGTCTTCAATCCGTCCGAGAGCACGAAGGTGTTCGCGAAGATGAAGTCGTTCCAGATGAAGATGCTGTTGACGAGCACGACCGTGATGATCGTGTTGACGGAGAGCGGGAAGGTGATCTGGCCGAAGATCCGGTACGGGCCCGCGCCGTCGAGCGACGCGGCCTCGTACATCTCCCTCGGGATGTACTCGTAGAAGGAGGAGAACAGGTAGACCGCCATCGGCAGGGCGAACGCCGCCAGCGGGATGATCATCGACAGGTGGGTGTCGAGCAGACCGACCTGCGAGTAGTCGATGAACAGGGGGACGAGCGCGATCTGCACGGGCACGATGATGCCGAGGAGGAACAGGCCGCGGACGAGCCCGCTGAACCGGAAGCCGAGGACCTGGAGCGCGTAGGCCGCCATCATGCCGGCGATAACGATCAGGGCGCTCGACCCGAGGGTGACGATCAGGCTGTTGACGATGTTCAGCCCGAGGTTGCCGGTGGAGAACGCTCTGGCGTAGTTGTCGAGCGTCCACTCGGACGGCAGCGCGAAGGGGTTGCCGCCGGCGAAGTCCGCCGCTGTCCGGAAGCTCGTGAGCAGCAACCAGACGAGCGGGTAGACCTGAACCAGCACGATCGCGACGACGGTCACGGTGAGGATCGTCCGCTGCACCCGGACGCGCGGGGTGTGGCGGGGCTTCCGCTTCGGTGCCGGCGCAGCCGGGGGCGCGACCTGTTCGGTCGGCCGGGCGGGGAGGGTGGCGGTCATGACTTGTCCTTCCGTCGGAGCAGCAGGAAGATGAGGCCGACGGCGACGAGACACTCGACGACGATGAACATGGAGATCGCGCTGGCGTAGCCGTAGTCCGTGTGGACGAACGCCGTCTTGTACATGTACGTGGTCAGCAGCTCGGACGACTGACCGGGCCCGCCGTTCGTGAGCAGGTACGGGATGTCGAAGCCGCGGAGGGCGAAGGTCGTCGCCATGACCGTCGTCGTGATCCACACCGGCCGGATGTAGGGGAAGCGGATCCGCCAGAAGATCTGCCACCAGGACGCGCCGTCCAGCCGGGCGGCCTCCTCGAGGTCGCGTGGCACGGCCATGAGGGCGGCGTAGATGATGAGCATGTACAGCCCGGTGAACCGCCAGCCCTCCGGGATCGAGACGGCTGCGAGGACGGTCTGCACGTTGGACAGCCAGGCCGTCTGGAGGTCACCGAGACCGACCCAGGCGAGCAGCTGGTTGATGAGTCCGACCGGTTCGAGCGCGTACAGCCGCTGGAACAGGATGGCGATCGCGACCGTCGAGATGACGGCCGGCAGGAGGTAGAGCGTCTTGACGAGCTCACGGGCTCGGGGGAGGGCGGTGAGCAGCCCGGCGACGAGGAGCGCCCCACCGAGCTGGAGCACCAGGCAGATGGCGAGGTAGCCGAGCGCGTTGCCGAACGAGGTCCAGAAGACGTCGTCGCGGGTGAGCATCTTGACGTAGTTGTCGAGTCCGACGAACGCCATGTCGGTGATGCCGTCCCACGAGAAGAGGCTGAGGAACAGCGACTGCACGATCGGCAGGAGCACGGCGACGCCGTAGAGGACGAGCGGCGGCACCAGGAAGACGAGCACCGACAGCGTCGACCGGCGGGGCAGCATCGACGTGGACATCGGCTTCCGCCGCCGCGGTGGGCGGGCCGGTGCCGCGCCCACCGCGGTCTGGGTGAATTCAGTCATCGACGTTCTCCGTGAGGGCGGCGTCCATCGTCGCGATGAACTCGTCCGGCGTGATGTCGCCCTGCACGAGCAGGGTCAGTTCCTGCTGGAGTCGGGTGTTCGTGGCCGGGTCGAGCTGGGTGTCCCAGGGCATCGCGATCGCCGGTCCGACGCCGTCGGCCTGCGCCACGGAGCTCGCGTACAGCTCGGTCGCGTTCGCGGGGACGGTCGTCTGCGCGGAGGTCGTCGGCGACAGCGCGCCGGTCGCCGCGTACAGCTCCGGGTAGCGCTCGAGGGCGAAGGCGAGGAAGTCGCGGACCAGCGGATCGTACGTCTTCGCGTTCACCGCCATGCCGATGCCGGAGGGGGTCACGTACTCGTTGTCGGCGGTGACGGCGCCGTCGATGGTCGGCAGGGTGAAGGTGCCGACCGCGTCACGGACGCCCGGGTCGAGCGCATCCGTCGCGAGGTTCGACAGCTCCCACGTGCCGATGTTGTAGACCGCCGCCTTGCCCGAGGTGAAGAGCGCTTGAGCGTCCGCGTAGCCGGTCGAGGAGAAGCCCTCCTGGAAGCAGCCCGCCTGCCCGAGGTCGTACAGCCACTCGGCTGCGGCCTTCCCGGCCGGGTCGGAGAACGAGGCCTTCCCGGCCTTCAGGTCCTGGATGTACTCGGGACCCGCCATCCGGAACGGGTAGTAGGCCATGTAACGTTCGAGCGGCCACTGGTCCTGCCCGTCGAGCGCGATCGGGGTGACGCCCTTGGCTCGGAGCGCCTTGCACATGGCGGGGAAGTCGTCGAGCGTGGCCGGGACGGTGACACCGGCGTCCGCGAGCAGGGAGCGGTTGTACCAGAAGAACTCCAGCTGGAACTCGAACGGCACCATGTACAGCGAACCGTCGTCGAACCGCTGGTAGTTGAGCGCCGCCTCGCGGTAGGAGTCGGCGAGACCGAGGTCCTCGAGGAGCAGGTCGACGTCGACCATCCGACCCTGCTTCGCGAGCTTCTGGGCGAACGGTGTCGCGTCGGTGTCGAACAGCTCGGGGAGCTTGTTCGCCGCCGCGAGGGTCTCGTACTTCTGGATGTAGGACGGGCGGTCGGGCGTGGTGATGAGGTTGAGCGAGAAGCCGGGGTGGTCCTTCGCATACTCGTCGGCGATCTGCTCCATCGCGGTGATCACGCCGCCGTCGGCCGGGCGGGAGAGCAGCCAGGAGATCTCGCGGGGGACGATGTCGCCCTTCGGGTCGACGTCGGTCGGGTCTGTGGCGCTCGATCCGCCGGCGCAGCCGGAGAGGGCGAGCGCTGACGCCGCGACGAGGGCCACGAAGGCGGTGCTGCGGGTGGGGCGCATGGTGCGTGTGCGTGCGGTGGTTGGCATGGTCGGAATCTCCGTTGATCGATCACAGGTGGGTGCGGGTGTGCGGGGCGGTGCAGGCGGGTGGAGCAGGCGGGCGGCGCGTGGTGTCGGGATCAGGACGTGGTGCTGGCGACGAGTCGGCGCGATGTCGCGTGGTCGTCGTCGGGGTCGGCATCACCACGTTCCAGCAGGGTGCAGTCCTCGACGGTGACGGTCCCTTCGCCGACGAAGACACCGACGCGGCCGGTCGGCCGGTCGTAGAGGCGCGTGCTGAGGACGACCGTGTCGTCGACGGTGGCGACGCAGAGGTCGCCGTCGACGATCACCTCGAGCTCGTGCCGTCCGGGGGCGAGGTGGCAGGGGCGTTCGAGTTCGACGGCGAACGGGACGTCGCCCGAGATCTGCCACTGCTCCGTGCCGGTGGTGGAGCGCGGCCAGCGGTCGAAGACGAGGCGGTCGCGCTTCGGCTCCAGACGGAGGACGTAGCCCTCGTCGCCGTCGGCGCTCGCCCGGAGGAGGACACCGCACTCGGTCGTGCCGGGGGCGATGTCGAACCGGGTGACGAGTCGGAAGGAATCCGGTGCGTCCGCGGAGGAGAGAGCGTCGGCATAGCCGTCAGGAGCGCTGAGCACCGTGCCCGAGGGGACGACGGTGTCGTTCGGCTCCCCGGTGGGTGCGAAGGTGTCACGCAATTCGGCCGGAGGATGGAAGGCGAGGGTGCCGTCGGTACGCTGCTCGGCCTCCAGGACGGACATGGTGCCGGCCCACTGCCACGCGCCCGCGTCCTGGGCTCCGTCGCGGGAGGCGATCCAGCCGAAGAAGAACCGACGTCCGTCGCGGGCGGCGGATTTCGCCGCGTAGTAGGCGCGACCGTCGAGTGTGTCGTGCTCGGGGACGAGCCAGGGGCCGTGCAGCGTGCGGGACATCCGGTACCGCGTCGTGAACGATTCGCTGAACTCGGAGTACACGAGGTACCACCAGTCACCCCACTGGAACACCTCGGGGCACTCGTGGGCGATGTAGCGGCGCGGGTTCCAGAACGGCTCGACGGGTTCCCAGGTGGAGAGGTCGGTGGAGGTGCACTGGGCGATCACGCCTCGGCGGCGCTCGGGTCCGTCGGCGTGGCGGGCGGTGATCAGCATCCGCCAGAGGGCGGCCTCCTCGTCCCAGAAGACGAACGGGTCGCGCCAGTCGGCGGTCTCGTATCCGGCTGTGGCGCCGAAGGTGTCGGCCTCCCTGCGCTCCCAGGTGCTCATGCCGTCGGTGCTGACAGCGTGCATGACCAGTTGCAGCGCCAGGCCGTCGGCACCGCGGTGGTCGGGGTGCTGGCCCGTGTAGAAGACGTGGTGGACGCCGTCGGGGTCCAGGACGACACTGCCCGTGTAGATGTTGAAGTCCGGTGCGGACGGGCCGCCCGACGCCAGCGCCTCGCCGAGGTCGTCGAAGTCGACGAGGTTGCGGGTGGTCACGCGGTGCCACGGCATGCCGATCTTCGGCACGCGACGCGACTCGTGCAGGTAGAGCAGGTGGAAGACACCGTCCTCTTGCCACGGGATGACGTCTCCGACCCATGCGCCGTTCGGCTGGTGGAACCCTCGTTGGTTCATGACGTCCTCTGCATTGAGTGGTTAATCGGTTACGCAGTTACCGTAGCGGGACCTCAAGAGGGTGGTCAAGCGGTTAAGCAAAGTTAAGCAACCGGCCCTCGTTTTGTTGCGATCAGCTCGTCCTTCCAAAGGCGGCGATCGAACGGCGGGGCGACCGTCAGGTGATGGGTGCTGAACTGCATCTCGGCTTGCCTCACCGCAGATTCGAACGTATGTTCGATACATGACCCGCCCCCGTCCGATCCGACTCGACCACAACACGTGGCTCGTCATGCGGAACGACCCGGTCATCCCGAAGGCGGTCATCGAGCGACGGCGCGACCGGTCGGGGTCCGACGCCTACTTCGTGATCGCCTGGGACATCGATCCGACGAAACGCGTGCTCATGAGCGTGCAACCCAGCCTCGAACAAGCCGACGCGCTCGTCCGCTACGACGTCCTCCGCACCTCATCCGATCGCGACGGCCCACCGAACGGCCTCAAAGCCACCCCGCGTTGAAGGTCCGATCCGACACCGGGCGCGGCCGACACCACCCTGTCGGCCGCACCCCGCGAGGAGTAGCGTTCCCGCATGGCGATCGACGCGAAGCTGCTCGACTGGATGCTCGACTCCGACCCGGCCCTCCGCTGGCAGGTCGAACGGGACCTCGCCGGTGCGCCGCCCGAGGTGTGGGAGACGACCCGGGCGAGCATCCCCTCCACCGGGTTCGGCGCGGAACTGCTCGCACATCAGGACCCGGACGGGCAGTGGGCGGGCGGCGCGTTCTTCCCGGCCGGCTTCTTCGACAGCCCCGAGGTCGAACAACCTGGCCAGCCCTGGGTCGCGACCACCTGGGCGCTCAAGGACCTCCGTGAGTGGGGCGTGGATGCCGCCGTCCTGACCGACACCGCCGCGCGCCTGGAGACCAACAGTCGCTGGGACTACGACGACCTGCCCTACTGGAGTGGGGAGGTCGACGTCTGCATCAACGCGTTCACCCTCGCGAGCGGCGCCTGGCTCGGCGTGGACGTGACCCAGCTGGCCGCCTGGTTCACCACACACCGCCTCGCCGACGGCGGCTGGAACTGCGAGGCGGAGGAGGGTGACTCCGTCCGTTCCTCCTTCCACTCCACGCTCAACGCCGTCCGCGGACTCCTCGCCTACGAGACGACCACCGGCGACACGAGCGTCCGCGCGACCCGACACGGCGGCGAGGAGTACCTGCTCTCTCGCCGGCTGCTCAACCGAGCGTCCACCGGCGAGCGGGTCGGTGGCTTCGTCGAGCACTTCGTCTACCCGAACCGCTATCGCTACAGCGCCCTCGTCGCCCTCGACCACTTCCGGGCCGTGTCCATCGCCGAGGGGACCCCGCCGGACGCTCGACTCGCGGACGCCGTCGAACTCGTCCGCCGTGCACGGCAAGCCGACGGCACCTGGCTGCAGGGCGCCCGTCTGCCCGGCCGGGTCTGGTTCGACGTCGAGGCGCCCGAGGGGGAGCCGTCGAAGTGGCTCACGCTCATCGGTTCCCGGGTCCTCAGCTGGTGGGATGAAGCGCGCTCGGCAACCGCCCAGCAGACCCATGGACGAGGGATGGACGGCTCATAGGAAGTCCATAGCCCGCACGCCGAGGCTCGTCCCACGACCGATCGAGACCACCGATCGCAGATGAAGGCGAGGCGCACCATGAGCAGGATCCCAGAACCCGAGACCACCCCGGACGGCCCGGCCTACGAGGGCCGCCTGCTGGACCGGGCCGACGAGGAGGTCGTCGACCAGGGGGTCGCGTTCGACCTCGGAACCCTCGTCAGCCGGCGCACGGTGCTCAGTCTCGTGGGCGCCGGGGTGGGAGCCGTCGCGCTCGCCGCCTGCTCCACCGGGGCGTCCGGCAGCAGCAGTGCGAGCACCGGCGCCGCTGGGTCCGGCACGAGCACCGCGACCGCGACCGGCGACCTCCCGGCCGGCGAGATCCCGGACGATACCGCGGGCCCCTACCCGGGCGACGGCTCGAACGGTGCCGACGTGCTCGAGGAGTCCGGCATCGTGCGCAGCGACATCCGGTCGAGTATCGGGTCCGGCACCACCGCGAGCGGGGTCCCCATGGCCCTCTCGCTCACCATCCTCGACATGGCGAACGGTGACGCCCCGTTCGCCGACGTCGCCGTGTACGTCTGGCACTGCGACGCGTCGGGCGGCTACTCGATGTACTCAGACGGGATCGAGGACGAGACCTACCTCCGCGGCGTCCAGGTCGCCGACAGCTCGGGGACCGTCTCGTACACCTCGATCTTCCCGGCCTGCTATTCGGGACGGTGGCCGCACATCCATTTCGAGGTGTACCCCACGGTGCAGGACATCTCGGACTCCGCGAACGCCATCGCGACCTCCCAGGTCGCCCTCCCACAGGCGGCGTGCGACACCGTCTACGCCTTGTCCGGCTACGAGGGGTCGAGCGCGAACCTCTCGCAGGTGAGCCTCGACGCCGACAACGTCTTCGGCGACGACGGTGGTGCCCTGCAGCTCGCGACGGTGACGGGCGACGCGACCTCCGGGTACCAGGTGGCGCTCACCGTGCGGGTGGACACCACGACGACGCCGACCGCCGGTGCCGCTCCGTCCGGCGGTGGTGGAGCTGGCGGCGGCGGAGGAACGCCGCCGAGCGGGCGCTGACCGCCGACACCTCCACACACTCCCGCCCTCACCCGCATCGACCCGAAAGGACCCGTCATGGGAATCCTCCAGAACCTCACCGGCTGGCACGCCCTCATCGTCCTCGCCGTCATCCTGCTGTTCTTCGGCGCCGCGAAGCTCCCGAGTCTCGCCCGCAGCGTCGGGCAGTCGGCGCGCATCCTGAAGGACGAGGTGTCGGGCGACGTGGACACCGGGGCCGACGCCCGCGCCGATACCCGCGCCGATACCCGCGCCGACACCCCTGCCGCCTGATCGTCGGAGCGCATCGTGTTCGGACTCACCATGGACAAGCTGGTCGTCATCGGCATCCTCGCGGCCGTGCTCATCGGCCCGAAACAGTTACCGGTGTACGCCGAGAAACTCGGGGTGCTCGTCCGCACCGTCCGCGACCTCGTCGCCACGACCAAGGCGCGTGCTGCCGAGGAGCTCGGCCCCGAGTTCGACGCGACCGAGTGGAGGCGCCTCGACCCCCGACAGTTCGATCCCCGTCGGATCATCCAGGAGGCACTCGCCGAGGAGCGTGGGCCGGACGCGCCGCGCGAGTCAGTGGCTGAGGACCAGGACCCGACCGTGCCGCCTGTCACTGCGAAGCCTCTGGCGAGCGGCGGCTGGCAGGCCGCGCTCCTCGAGCGGGTCGGACGCGACGGGGCGGATGCGCATCGCGCACCCGCCCCGATCGTGATCGACGAACGCGTCGTCGTCGGCGAACCCGCTAGCCGGCGGGCGTCGTGACGCGGCCGTCCTGGCCGTCCGCCGCAGGGGACGACCCGGCGGGCGGCAGGATGTCGAGCGGCATCGTGTGGGTGTCGATGAGCGGGTTGTCGTCCTGCCCCTTGACGAGCTCCACCGCCTCGGCCTTCGTCTCGACCGTCGGCACCGAGCCGATGAGCGGACGACGAGCCGTCTCCCGCATGGTGAGCACGCCGACGCCGGCGACCGCCGCGAAGAACATGATGTAGAACGCCGGCATGAACGTGTTGCCCGTCAGCTGGATGAGGAACTCGCTGAACAGCGGCGTCGTGCCACCGAATAGGGAGACCGACAGGTTGTACGCGATCGCCATGGCACCGAAGCGGGACGCCGTCGGGAAGAACGCCGGCAGCGAGGCCGCGGACGGTCCTGCCCACAGTGCGACGGGGGCGGCGACCATGAACAGCGCGATGAAGATCGCCCAGATCTCACCGATCTGCATGACCGCGAACGCCGGCACCATGAGCACGAGGGTCGCGCCGACGGCCATGAGGTACACCGGCTTGCGGCCGATCCTGTCGGACATGCGGCCGACGAGCGGCAGGCAGGCGGACATGATGAGCAGCACCGGGATGGTGGCCACCGCGGCCGTCAGGTTGGAGACGCCGACGTCCTTCTCGAGGTAGGTCGGCATGTAGCTCGTGAGGGCGTACCCGGCGGTGTTCGTCGCGGCGACGATCGCCATCGCGATGAGGATCTGGCGCCAGAAGTGGCGGAAGATCCCGAAGATCCCCTGGCGGGCCATGGGGTCGGCGTGCTCGGACTCGATCCCACCGGCGGTCTCGGCGACCTCGTAGGCCGGGGTCTCGGGGATCTTGAGGCGGAACCACACCGCCACGGCACCGAGCGGCAGGGCGATGAGGAACGGGATGCGCCAACCGAACTCGGTCATCGCGTCCGGCCCGGCGAGGCCCTCCGCGATCAGGGTGGTGAGGGCGACGGTTCCGGCACCGGCCGCGAAGCCGACGTAGGAGCCGACGTCGAGCCAGGACGCCCAGAAGCCACGGCGGCGGTCGGGGGAGAACTCGGCGACGTAGGTGGAGGCGCCGGCGTACTCACCACCGGTTGAGAAGCCCTGGATCATCTTCAGCAGGTAGAGCGGGGCGATGGCCCACAGGCCGATCTGCGCAGCCGTCGGCAGCACACCGATGAGCGCGGTGGCCGCAGCCATCATCGACATCGTGAGGAAGAGGATCTTCTTCCGGCCGATCTTGTCGCCGAGCGGCCCGAGCACCAGGCCGCCGAGCGGACGGACGAGGAACGACACGGCGAAGCCGAACAGGGTGACGAGGATGCCGGCTTCAGGCGGCAGGCCCTCGGTGAAGACGACGGTCATGGTGACGGCGAGGTAGCCGTAGATGCCGAAGTCGAACCATTCCATGAAGTTGCCGACGACGGTGCCCGAGATGGCGGTGCGGATGCGCGAGCGCTTCACGACGAGGACGTCGTCGACGCGGAGGCGCCTGGTCTTGCGGGCCGGCTTCCGGCCGGTTTTGGGGGAGGGGGATGCGGGGGACGATGATGCCGCGTTGTCGCTGGAGTTCACAAGCAGTACTCGTTTCCTGACAGTCGTGTTGAATCATTCGGCACTCGCGTAATCGCTCAGTGCCCGAGAAATGCCGGAGGATCGCCATGCTGCACTGGCACGGAGCTCGGGGGAGCTACACGTCGGGTGGCGGTTCGTTCGGGTGCGAACGCGTCCTCTCGGCTCTGGACGGGTATAGACAATACCAGGTGTTCAGTGCCGCCCCTCCCCGCGGTGGTGGGGGCACAATGGGCTGCATGGACCTGAGGCATCGCTCGTGGACGCTCGACGGCGGTCTCGGGACCCTCCTCGAGGCGCGCGGTCACGACCTCTCCGACGCGCTCTGGAGCGCCCGGTTGCTCGTCGATCAGCCAGCGGCCGTTCAGGCGGCTCATCAGGAGTTCTTCGATGCCGGCGCGCAGATCGCGATCACCGCCTCCTACCAGGTCGGTTTCGAGGCGTTCGAGCGCATCGGCTTCACCGCCTCGGACACGGAACGGCTCCTGCGGTCGAGCGTGGACCTCGCCCGTCGGGCCCGCGACACGCGAACGGATCCGGACGACGAGGGTCGCCTCCTCGTCGCGGCCTCCGTCGGACCGTACGGTGCGACCCTCGGCGACGGCTCCGAATACCGGGGCGACTCCGGCCTCACGCGAGCGGAACTGCGTCGGTGGCATGAACGGCGATTGACGGTCCTCGCCGACGCCGGTCCGGACCTCCTCGCCCTCGAGACCATCCCCTCCCTCGACGAGGCGACGGCGCTCGCCGAGCTGGTGCGCGGCTCCGGGGTGCCGGCCTGGTTGTCCTTCACGGTCGCGGGTGGTCGCCTGCGGTCCGGTGAACCGATGGAGGAGGGCTTCCGGCTGGTCGAGGGTGTCGACGAGTTCCAGGCAGTGGGGGTGAACTGCTCCCACCCGGACGAGGTGCTGCCGGCCATCCGAACCGCTCGCTCCGTGACGGACCGCGCGATCGTCGTCTATCCGAACTCAGGCGAGCGGTGGGATGCCGAAACACGGGTCTGGCGCGGGCGCGCCGGTGTCGGCGACGTCGACGCCTGGCTGGAGGCTGGTGCGAACGTCGTCGGTGGCTGTTGCCGGATCCTGCCCGACGACATCGCCGTCATCCGGGGCAGGGTCGACGCGTTCGAGCCCGGTGTCGACGCGGCAGGGCCCGGCTAGCCGACGTTGAACCCGCCGTTGCTCGAGAGCAGCTGGCCGTTGATCCAGGAACCGGCGGGGGAGAACAGGAACCGGACGAGGTCCGCGGTGTCGGACGGCGTGCCGAGCCGGCCCGCCGGGGTCGCCTCGGCCCCCGCGCGACGGATGTCCTCGGTCATCCAGCCCGTGTCGATCGGCCCCGGATTGATGACGTTCGACCGCACCCCGCGGTCGGCGAGCTCCACCGCGGCCGCCGTGACGATGCGGTCGAGCGCGCCCTTGCTGGCGCCGTAGGGGAGGTTGTGCACCGAGTGGTCGCTCGTCAGCGCGACGATCCGGCCGGCCACCTCCGGCGTCCCTTCCTGCACCGGGAGCTGTTCGGCGAACGCTTTGATGAGCAGCCAGGTGGCCCTGGCGTTCACGGCGAAGTGGCGGTCCCAGCTGTCGACGTCCGTGGTGAGGATCGAGCTGTCGACCGACTCGCAGTGCGACATCACGAGTCCGGACACGCGACCGGAGCGCGCCGCCCGCTCGACGAGTTCTGCGGGGAAGGCCGGGTCGGCGAGGTCGCCGAACACGACGTCGACCGTGACCCCGAGCGCACGGCACTCCTCAGCGATGGATTCCGGGTCGTCGGGGGTCCGCTCGTAGCCGAGGCGCTCGTCGTAGGGGCGCCACGCGTTGAGGACCAGGTTCCAATCGTCGGCGGCGAGGCCGACGGCGAGACCGGCCCCGATCGACCGTCGGCGCCCCACGCCGGTCACGATGGCGAGGCGATCGGTGGCGAGGCGATCGGTGCCCGGGTCGGTGGTGGTCTCGATGGCGTCGTCGGTGAAGTCCATCCGCCGACCCTACGCGATGTCGCGTGGACGCCGACAGGTCACCCGGCGGGCCTGGTCAGGCCGACAGGAGGCGACCGGCGATCGAACGGGCGGTCTCGAACGGCTCCCGGAAGGTGCGCATCCCGACCGTCACGATGGCGCCCTCGTAGAGCAGCATGAGTTCGCGGGCGCGTGCCCCGGGGTCCGGCAGGCCTGCTTCGGTGATGAGCTCGGCGAAGCGGTCGAGCAGCCACTGCTTCTGCCGGGTGACCTCGGGGAGGACCAGGCCGCTCGTCGCGTGATCGGGGATCTCAGCGCGGGCGTTCACGGCGCTGCAGCCCTTCGGGCTGTTGTCGTCGGACCAGCCGATCGCCGCATCGAAGATCGCGAGCACCCGGTCGATCCCGGGTTCCGGGTGCCGGGCGAGGACCTCGTCGAGCCAGGCCCGCCACCGTGCATCGCGGTGCTGCAGATAGGAGAGCACAAGGGCCTCCTTGCTGCCGAAGCGGTCGTAGAGGGTCTTCTTCGTGACCCCGGCGGCCTCGGCGATGGTGTCGACGCCGACCGCGTGGATGCCGTTCTCGTAGAAGAGGACGGACGCGGCGTCGAGCACCCGTCGGGCGCCCGGCGTGAGGGGTGCGAGCTCTGGCGTGTCGACCGTCATGCAAAAACTATACCAGTCTGTATACTGCGGGGTTGAGTAAACAGATCGGTATAGTTTTCGCGGCCGCAGCCTTCGTCCTCGCTTGGAGCTCAGGCTTCATCGTCGCGAAGATCGGCACCGAGGACGTGCCCGTGCTCACCGTCCTGCTCTGGCGGTTCGTCCCGCTCGCCGTCGGGCTCGCGATCGTGCTGCTGGTCAGCGGGCAGTGGAGGAACGCCAGCCAGGCCCAACTGCGCTCACAACTCGTCATCGGCCTGTTCGCGCAGTTCGGCTACGTCGTGTTCGTCTACGCCTCGGTCGCCGTGGGCATCTCGACCGGGACGACCGCGCTCATCGACGCCGTCCAGCCGCTCGTCATCGCCGCACTCGCCGGCCCGCTGCTGCACGTGCGCGTCCCCGGCGCGCAATGGCTGGGACTCGGGATCGGTGCGGTCGGGGTGTTCCTCATCGTGCAGTCCCAGTTCGGCGCCTCGGATGCGCCGCCGATCGCCTACGC
This sequence comes from Plantibacter sp. Leaf1, assembly GCF_001421315.1. Taxonomy (NCBI): domain Bacteria; kingdom Bacillati; phylum Actinomycetota; class Actinomycetes; order Micrococcales; family Microbacteriaceae; genus Plantibacter; species Plantibacter sp. Leaf1. Next base: position 131,635 of record NZ_LMJX01000003.1, read on the forward strand.
CCTCCCTGCGCTGGCCATGGCCAGCCTCATCACCGCGACGATCCTGGAACGGCGCTCGCCGCACCGATCCCCGGTCCTCCTCACGCTGACCGTCCACGCGACGGCGACCACGGTGCTCCTCGCCGTCCTCGCCCTCGCGACCGGTGCGGCCGTGCCGCCGGGCGACGCGACCTTCTGGCTCACGACGCTCTTCCTCGCGCTCGTGCCGACGCTCTCCGCTTACGGTCTCTACTGGTGGTTGCTGCGTCGGATCGGCGTGACGGTCCTGAACGCCCTCCTGTTCCTCGTCGCCCCGACGACCGCCGTCGCCGGGGCGCTCCTCTTCCGCGAGCCGTTCACCCTCCTGACGGCCGGCGGGTTCCTCCTGAGTGCGGCGGGCGTCGCCCTCGTGCTCGTCAGCGACGCCCGCGGTCGGGTCGGTGCCCGGAGTCGGGTCAGTGACCCGGCGTCCGGAGCTCCCGCTGGCGACGCATCTCCTCGGCGAGCTCCGGATTCCGCTCCGCAAGGTGCTCGGTGATGTCGTCGACCACCTCGAGCGCCTTGTTCTGACTGAGCTTCGCGCGGGCGTCGAAGCGCGTCACCCGCATGCGCAGGCCGACCGTGCCCTTCGCGGCGCGCCGGGTGCCGGCCTCGTCCTCGGACAGGTGGCGGCCGTCTGGCCGGGAGTCCTCGAAGTGGTCCGTCAGCTTGCTCAACATCTCGTAGTTCTCGTCCTCGCTGAGGACCTCAGGTGTCCCGTACAGGTGGGCGGTGACGTGGTTCCACGTGGGGATGAGCTGGCCCTCCGGGTACCAACTCGGCGACACGTAGTCGTGCGGCCCCTGGATGATGACGAGGATCTCGTGCGCGCCGAGCTCGTGCGACGCCTCGTCCGGTCGGCCGAAGTGGCTGACGATGGACAGGTCGTCGACGTCCTCCTCGAGGATCGCGGGGTAGTGGGAGGCGACCAGGCCGGTGCTCGCGGGCGAGACGAACGTCGCCCACGGGTGGTTGCGGATGAGGCGCTTGACCTCGTCGACGTCGGTCATGAGGTACGTGGGGGTGTGGCGCATGGTGGGGTCACTTCCGGTCGAGGCGGGTGCGGACGGCGAGGCCGGCGCACAGGATGACCGCGAGGCCGCCGAGCACGGTGGCCCGGTCGAGGTCCTCGCGGAGGATGAGGGTCGCCCACCCGATGCTCAGCACCGGTTGGACGAGTTGGATCTGGCTCACGCGCGACAGGGGGCCGATCGCGAGCCCGCGGTACCAGGCGAAGAAGCCGAGGAACATGCTGACCACGCCGAGGTACCCGAAGGCGAGCCAGGCCACCGGCGTCGCCGTCGGCGGTTCCGCGGCCCACGCGATCGCGGTGAGCGTCACCATGAGCGGCGAGGCCAGGACGAGTGCCCAGCAGATGGTCTGCCAGGAGCCGAGCTCGCGGGCGAGCAAGCCGCCCTCGGCGTATCCGATCGCGGCGGCGACGACGGCGCCCAGGAGGAGGAGGTCGGACCAGTCCAGCGGAGCGAGTCCGTCGGTCCGCAGGGCGGCGAACCCCACGGCGGCGACCGCACCCAGGCCGGCGAAGATCCAGAACGAGCGGGACGGGCGCTCGCCGCCGCGGACGACCCCGGCGACCGCGGTGGCGGCGGGGAGCAGCCCGATCACGACGGCGCTGTGGCCGGCGGGTGCCGTGGTGAGTGCGAAGGAGGTCAGGAGCGGGAACCCGACGACGACCCCGCCGCCGACGACCGCGAGGCGGGCCCACTGCGCGCCGACGGGACGCCGTGGACGGGTGATCGACAGGACGAGGAGGGCGAGGAGGGCCGCGACGACGGCGCGAGCCGAGCCGATGAACAGCGCGGACATCCCGGTCAGTGCGACCTTGGTGAGTGGGACGGTGAGCGAGAACGCCAGGACGCCGAGCAGCCCCCAGCCGAGACCGGCACGGGATAACGCCACCGGTGCCCGAGCGATAACGCTACTCTGTTGACTCATGAACAACGATAGCACCGAGCGGATCGTCGTGGCCATGACCGCCTGGATCACCGCCGCCCCGCCAGGCGCTCGGGTGCCGTCGAACCGGGCGCTCACCGCGGAGTTCGGCGCGAGTCCGGTCACCGTGCAGAACGCGATGCGGCAACTCGCCGGGCGAGGGCTCGTCGAGAGCCGGCCGGGGGTCGGCACCTTCGTCCGGGCGGCGCGGACCAACCGAGCCGTCGACTACGGCTGGCAGACGGCCGCGCTCGGTGCGCTGCCCTGGCGGCCCGGTGCGCTGTCCGCGGCTCAGCGGTCGGTCGCGCCCGACACGATCGCGCTGCACTCGGGCTATCCGGCCCGTGAACTCCTCCCGGAACGCCTCGTCCGCGCGGCGCTGGCCCGCGCAGCCCGCACCGACGTCGCCATGACCCGCTCGCCGGCGGCCGGAGCGCCCGGACTCCAGGCCTGGTTCGCCGCCGAACTCGCAGCCGTCACGCCGCCCGGGGTCACCCCGGCGACGGCTCGAGACGTCATCGTGATCGCCGGTAGTCAGAGCGGCCTCAGCTCGATCTTCCGGGCGCTCGTCGGGCCAGGGCAGCCGATGCTCATCGAGTCGCCGAGCTACTGGGGTGCGATCCTCGCGGCCGAGCAGGCCGGCGTCACGCTCGTGCCCGTGCCGACCGGACCGACCGGGCCGGATCCGGACGCCGTGGAGCGCGCCTTCCAGGACACGGGAGCCCGCGCCTTCTATGCGCAGCCGACCTTCGCCAACCCGAGCGGCGGGCAGTGGCCGGAGGAGACCGGACTCGCGGTCCTCGAGTCCGTGCGGCGCCACGGGGCGTTCCTCATCGAGGACGACTGGGCGCACGACCTCGCCATCGACACCGAGCCACGCCCCCTCGCCGCGCTCGACGGCGACGGACACGTGATCTACCTGCGGTCGTTGACGAAGAGCGTGTCTCCGTCGCTGCGGGTCGCCGCCGTCATCGCGAGGGGGCCGGCTCGCGATCGGATCCTGGCGGACCGGTCCGCCGAGTCCATGTACATCAGTGGCCTGCTCCAGGCGGCGACGCTCGACGTCGTGACCCAACCCGGTTGGCGGACGCATCTCCGTGGCCTGCGTCCCCGCCTGCGTGCCCGACGCGACCGACTCGTCGCGAGCCTCGCCGAACATGCGCCAACGGTCCACCTCGGGCTGGTCCCCGCCGGCGGCCTGAACCTGTGGGGGCGACTGCCGGACGGCACGGATGCGGCGCAGGTGGTGCGCTCCTGCGAGAGCCGCGGGCTCATCATCGCCGACGGCGCCGAGTGGTTCCCCGCTGAACCCGCCGGGTCCTTCATCCGGTTGAACTACTCCGGCGAGGACGCGGACCGCTTCGAGGAAGCGGCCCGCATCCTGGGCGAGGTGCTGGCGGACGAGCGCGCCTGAGGTGCTGGTTGCTTACAGCTCGATCTTCGCGTTGTCGCCGCCGTCGTAGGTCTCGCCGGTGACCTTCGACTTCACGAACGCGACGGCGGTCGCGATCTTGCCGCCGGGGCTGTCCCAGTACTCGGCGCTGTCGGCCGAGAACTTCAGCAGACCGACGCGCGGGTCGGAGGGGCCGTCCGGGAACCAGGCCTCGACGACGCTGTTCCACAGTTCCTCGAGCTTCGCCTGGTCCTCGACGAGTGCCGCGGTCCCGGCGAGCGACACCCACGAGCTGTCCGAGCTCAGCGTGACGCCGGCGTTCGGGTTGACGTCGAGCTGCTGCACGGCGGAGGCGTCCTTGCCGATGATGAACCACAGGTCGCCGTCGAACTCGCGCTCCTGCACGGTGAGCGGGTGGGCGACGAGCTTGCCGTCGAGGTCCACGGTCGTCAGCATCGCGAAACGGAAGTCCGCGAGGAGGCCGTTGAGGGTCGTGTAGGGGTCGGTGTCTCCGGACATGGCTGTCTCCTTCGTCTCGTCGACCGGTCCGTCGGTGTCGGGGTGCCGGTCTGCGTGGCTCGCAGCCTACGACCCGGTACCGCGAGCCCGCCTGGATGCGCGGGACCGTTGACGGGAGCGGCTTCTTCTGCTCTGCGCGCAGGCCAGGTGGGTCCTATCGCACATCTCGTGCGCGAGCGCCATGCTCCTGCCGTTCTCGGGTCCGCTCACTACCCTGGAGGCTTCACGACCGCAGGGAGAGACACATGAACACCTCATCGCTCATCAACCAGATCAACGAGGCGCTCGCGGCACTCGGCGGCGGCCCGTTCCTCACGACGAAGACCACCGAGCAGGACGCGACGACCACGGTCACCGGCACCCTCGGCGACACCGAGATCCACATCGACTTCGTCGAAGAGGGCAACGGCACCGAGGCCGAGAAGGACCACACGGTCGTCGTCCGCGACGCTTCGGGCAAGCAGCTCGGCGAGGGACGCGGCGACTCCACGTTCGCCGACGCGATCTCCTCGTTCGGCTGGGCCGGCGTGCTCGACGCCGTCAAGGGCTGATCGACCGATCATGACCACCAGGGTCCGGTCCCGTCCGCGTCTGCGGGGGACCGGGCCCTGCGTCGTCTCCGGGAGGCGTCCGTGACGCCGCGTTCGGATGGCGGACCGGAGGAGGGCAGACCGGCGGAGGACGAGCACTGGTTCGTCGTGAAGGGTCGACGCTGGCGTCGCACCGACCCGAGCCTGCCGAAGGACCTCGTCGCCGCGCTGCAGTCGCACCTCGGCCGTGGCCGCTCCGGCGTCGGGGTCGCGAAGCGCGCGGGCGACGAGGAGGCTGTGGCTGCCGCACGCCGACGGGTCGGCCTCGCGAAACACGGGCTCGGTGAACGTGGTCCGACCTGGTGGGAGGAGCCCGAGGCGGCACGGTTCGAACGCGCTGAGGCGGCGCTCGAGGAGCTCGACGCGCTCGACGAGTGACCGCAGGGGCGATCCTGGGGGTGATCCAGGGGTGATCCAGGGGGCCGGTCTTGCGCTCCGGACGATCTCGACATATCGTTTATCGATACCAACGACAATCGATATGGATGTGATGACCATGACCGACTCCACCGATCGCCCGACGCCGTCCGGCTTCGACCACGCCGCCTGGCAGGCGGCGAAGACCCAGCGCTCCAACCGCAACGACCTCGTGTCCGTGCTCGGTGCCGCCGTCGCCGCCGCAGGAGCCGTCGTCGTCATCCTCGTCCTCCGGCTGCTCGACGTCTTCGGCACCGACGGGACCCGGGTCCCCGTGTTCTTCGACGCCGTCGACGTGGCCCTGCCGGGCGCAGCGGGAGCCGGCTCCGTCACGGTCGACCAGGGTTCGATCGTCGTGGTCGACCTCCCGGTCGTGACCTTCGTGTGTGTCCTGCTCGCCGCGATCCTGCCGGCGATCGCGAACCTCGTCGTCATCGTCTGCGGGTTCAGGTTCTTCCGCCGCCTGCTGCGCGGCGACGCCTTCGCGCCCGGCAACGCACGCCTGCTCTCGATCGCCTCCATCGCCATCCTCTGCGGGTGGATCGCGGACACCTGGTTCGGCACGATGGCGTCGAACGGCGCGCTCGCGGTCGCGACCGACGGTGCGGTGGAGGGAACCCCGTACCCACTCACCTGGGTCCCCGTGCTCGTCGCCATGGCGGTCGGCGGCCTCGCGATCGCGTTCCGTGCCGGCGAGCGACTGCGCGCCGACACCGAGGGGCTCGTCTGATGGTCCCGGCCATCGACGACGACGCGGCGACCGGAGTGCACTGCACCCTCGACCGGTTGCTCGCCGACCGCGGCCTCACGCTCGCCCGCCTGAGCGAGCTCGTCGGGGTGAGCGTGGTGAACCTGTCGGTGCTCAAGAACGACCGCGCGAAGGCGATCCGGTTCTCGACGCTCACCGCCATCTGCCGCGCGCTCGACTGCGAGATCGGCGAGCTGCTGGAGCTCGACGCCGCACCCTGAGCCGTCCGGTGCCGGCCCGTCGGCACCGACCGCTCAGCGCCGACCGCTCAGCGCCGACCGCTCCGCGCCGATCCCTCAGCGCCGGCGCTCGCGGAGGAGCAGCTGTGTGAGGTAGAGCCCGCCGATCACCACCGTGACGACGCCCACCGGAACCGTCAGCGGGATCAGATGCTGGGCGACGAGGTCGGACCCGAGCAGCAGTACCCCACCGACGAGCGCCGTCGCGACGAGCGGGATGCCCGGTGACCGGGTCAGGCGGCGGGCGATCTGCGGGGCAGCCAGGGCGATGAACGCGATCGGCCCGGCCACGGCGGTCACCGCGCTCACGAGGGCGATGGCCATCCCGATGAGGATCGCGCGTTCGCGGGTGAGGCGCACCCCGGTCGCGGCGGCCACGTCGTCACCGAGCTCGAGCTGGCGGAGCGGGCGGGCGACGAGCGGGAGCAGCGCGAACAACACCAGCAGGCAGCCGAGGGCCGGCCAGACCACCGTCGCGGTCGCGGTGTTCAGGGTGCCGGCGCCCCACGCCGCCGCGAACAGGGCGACGTCGAGGTCGGCTCGCAGCAGGAGCCAGCTGTTGAACGCGGCGAGCATGGCCGAGACGCCGATCCCGACGACGATGAAGCGGAAGCCCGACAAGCCCTGTCGCAGGGCGAGGAGGAAGATCGCGACCGCCGCGGCCAGGCCGCCGATCAGGGAACCGGCCATGAGGGCCGGCCACCCGCCGCCGAGCAGGAGGAGCGCTACGAGCATCCCGGTGAAGGAGCCGTTGGCGAGACCGATGATGTCGGGGCTCGCGAGCGGGTTCCGCGTGAGCGTCTGGAAGATCGCACCGGACAGGGCGAGCGCCGCGCCGAAGCCGATCGCGGCGAGGACCCGCGGCAGTCGCCACTCGAGCACCACGGTGCGGGCGAGGCCGTCGACCCGGCCGGAGAGGACACCGAGCACCTCGTCGGCGCTCAGCGGGTAGTCGCCGAGGGCGAGACCGGCGATGGCCGCGACGATGATCAGCAACAGGGCCGCGCCGCAGACGATGAGCAGGCGCGGTGCCGGCCGATTCCTGGTGCGCAGCACGTCCGCCGCCCGTTCACGCGTCGTGGTCACAGTCCGGACGCCGTCCTGCGCCGGGCGAGCGCGATGAGGACGGGGGCGCCCACGAAGGCGGTCACGAGTCCGACGGGCATCTCGCCGGGGAGCACCGCGATCCGCCCGACCACGTCGGAGCAGAGCACGAGGACGCAGCCGACGACGACCGAGCCGGCGAGGATGCGGCGCTGATCGCTCCCGACCGTCCACCGCACGAGGTGGGGGACGACGAGGCCGACGAACGCGATCGGCCCGGCGATGGCGGTCGCCCCGCCGGCGAGCAGGGTGACGGCCGCGAGCACCAGGACGCGACTCCGTCCGACGCTGACCCCCTGCGCGCGAGCCACGTCGGGACCGAGGGCGATCGCGTTGAGACTGCGGGCGCTCGCCGCCGCCAGGACGAGCCCCGCCGCGAGGAACGGGAGCACGGGCACGACGACGCCGAGGTCGCGTTCGAGGAGGCTCCCCGCGTTCCAGCCGCGCATGCGGTCGAACGCGTCGGGGTGGGTGATGGCGATCCCCGTCGTCATGCCGGCGAGCACGGCGCCGAACGCCACACCCGTCACGGTCAGGCGGGCGGCGGACGACCGCTCGCGTCCGCCTGAGCCGATCGTGTAGACGACGAGGGTGACCACGAGCGCGCCACCGCAGGCGAGCCAGGCGATCTCGCTCGGTGCCGTGACGCCGAGGAACGCCAGGCCGGCGGCGACGGCGAACCCGGCCCCGGCGTTGACCCCGAGGATGCCGGGGTCGGCGAGGGGGTTGCGGGTGAACGCCTGCATGAGTGCCCCCGCGACACCCAGGGACGCACCGACGGCGAGCGCCGCGATGGTCCGCGGCACCCGCTGGTCCCAGACGACGAACCGCGCCTCGCCGGAACCTGCGCCGGTGAGCGCCGACCAGACCGCGTCGGGGCTGATCGGGTTCGCGCCGACGAGGAGCGACAGGACGACGGCCAGCGCGAGCGCTCCGAGCCCGGCGAGCAGCGGGATGAACCGATGCCGTCGGTGAGGCGTCCGCAAGCCGGGCCGGGCGTCCGTCGTGGCCCGTCCGGCAGGATCGGTCGTCGCGATGGCGCCGGTCGTGACGCTGTCCGTCACGACTCCGCGGAGAGCAGCCGGTCGAGGTCGTCGAGCACGGCCATGCCGCCCAGCGGACCGACACCGGTGATCCAGAACGACTGGTCGACGAGGTGCAGCTCCGGGAACGCGTCCGTGTTCGCGGTGAGGGAGGCCGGCATGGTCGAGGCGTCGTCGGGGTCGACACTCGTGACGAACACCTGGTCGGCGGTCGCTTCGAGGACCCGCTCGGGCGAGAGGTCGAGGGAGATGTCCTCCCACGCGTGCTCGGGCGTGGTGAACCCGGCGCATTCGAGCGTGCTGCCGGCGAAGGAGGTGGGGCCGTAGAGCGTCAGGACGCCGTCGCGCGGCCGGATGAGCTGCGCGGTCTTGCCGGCGGTGTCGTGCTTCGTCGCGATCTCGGCGCAGCGCGCGTCGTAGGCGTCGAGGAGTTCGTCGGCGCCGTCCGGCTTGCCGAGCGCCTCTGCCACGAAGCGGACGTTGTCCCGCCACGGGTCGGTCTGCGTCGCCATGAACACCGTCGGGGCGATCTCGGACAGCTGGTCGTACAGGGCCGAGTGGCGCGACTCGGTGCCGATGATGAGGTCGGGCTTCGCCGCGGCGATCAGCTGCACGTTCGGCTCGGCCACGGTCCCGACGGTCGGGATGTCGGCGGCCTGCTTCCCCAGGTACGCGGGCACGCCGGCCGTCTCGTTCAGCACGGCCGCGCCCACCGGGGTGATGCCGAGGGCGACCGTCGTGTCGAGCTGGACCGGCTCGAGGACGACGACCCGCTTCGGGCTGTCCGGGATGGTGCTCTCGCCGTGGGCGTGCTTCATCACGTGGGTGGCGCTCGTGGCGGCGTCCGAGGGTGTGGCGGCGCTCGAGCTGCTGCAGGCGGCCAGGCTCAGGGCGGCGACGGCGAGGGCGGCGACGGCGGCGAGCCGTCGGCGGCGGACGAGGGGGAGGGGCACTGGTCACCTTTCGAACGGGTCGCGATCGACGCGACCGGGTAAGGCAAGCATAACCTTTGTCAGTAGGTGGTCCTGGGCCGGGCGTTCCAGTAGCCCTGGGTGTGGACCCGTTCAGGGTCGATGCCGTGGGCGGTCGTCGCGGCTCGCAGGAGTGGGACCCTGGTGCTCTCCGTCACCAACCAGGCGGCGAAGTCGTGGCCGAGCGCCGCGACGTGCGCACCGTGTGCGCGGAGCCACCGCTCGACCGCGTCGACGAGGGCGTCGCCGCCCGCCCGGCCTCCACGCTCGTGGATCTCGACCCGGTGCCGCTCGGGCAGCGGCTGCAGGAGGGCCAGGTCGGCCGGGTCTCCGGCCTCGAGGATGAGGTGTGCGTGCACGTCCTCGCCGAGGGAGCGCAGGATGCCGTCGACGGCGGGGAAGGCCGTCTCGTCTGCCGCGAGGAGGACGGTCGTCGCGGTCCCCGGCGCCCACTGGACGCCGTGCGTCGGGTCGCCGCGGCGGAGGTCGGGCCCGGAGACGAGCAGGTGGTCCCCGGTGCTCGCGCCGAGCGCCCAGCGGCTGGCCGGGCCCGCCGGGTCGTGGATGAAGACGTCGAGGTCGAGTTCGTGCCGGCCGGGCCGGACCCGGTGCGCGGTGTAACTCCGCATGACCGGGCGTTCCGCCGCTGGCAGGGCACGCCAGGCCCGTCGCCACTCGTGCTCGGGTTGGCCGCCGCGGAGTCCGTCCGGGTAGGCGCCGTCGCTGTCCGGGAGGAGGATCTTGATGCGCTGATCCTGCTCGTACGGTGCGAAGTCCGCCAGCGACGGGTCACCAAGGGTCACCCGCACGAAGCCGGGGGACAGACGCCGGGTGCCCTGTACGACGGTGTCGAAGAGGACGTTGGGCGAGTGCAGGAACGGGACGGGCATCCCATCGAGTGTAGGAGGATCCGAAGCCGGTCCCGTGGCGTCCGGCGGCTCACCGAGGACGGACGGATCGCGCGATCGCGACGCACAGTGGGACGGCGACGACGGTCAGCGCCGCGGCGGCCGGGAGGAGGAGCGCGGCGCCCCAGGTGCCGAGGATGATCCCGCCGACCGCGATCGAGACGTTCCACATCGTGACGAGCGCCGACTGGGCCGCGTCCGCCGCATCGCCGGCGACGCGGGCGATCGCGACCTGGAAGAGCACGGAGTACGCGCCGAAGGCGAGCCCCCAGCCCCCGGCCGCGACGAGGAGGAGCGCGACCGGTGGATCCGCTGCGACGACGCCGAGCCCGACGGTCCCGAGGACGGCCGCGCCGAGGATGGTGATCCCGAGACGCACGTTCGCGAGCCGTCCGGCCCCGAGGGTGCCGAGGACGGACGCCACCCCGAACACCGCGAGGAGCAGGCCGAGCGGCACGGGCGTCCCGCGGTCGGCGAGGACCGGCGCGAGGTAGGTGTACGCGATGTTCTGACAGATGATGCAGACCGTCAGGGCCACGAGGATCGTGACGACCGCGGGGAGGCGGAGCGCAGCGCCCATGCGAGTCGAGCGACCGGAGACCGTTCCGGCCACTCGTGGCGCGAGGACGACGGCGACGACGCCGAGGAGCGCTGTCGTGGCGGCGACGATGCCGAACACGGCCCGCCACCCGAGCTCCGCGCTGAGGACGGCACCCGCCGGGACGCCGAGGGCGAAGCCGAGCGTCGCACCTGAGAGCACGATCCCGAGGGTCGATCCGAACCGCTCCTGGCTCGTGAACCCGCGGGTGTACCCGGGGAGCATCGCCCAGACGACGCCGGCCACGAGACCCGCGGCGAAGCGCGTCGCGAGGTGCGTGAGGAGGTCGGGCGCTGCGGCGGTCCCGGCGTTCGCGAGGGCCGACACCGCGATGGCGAGCTGCACGACCGTGCGGCGGTCGAGTCGTGCGAGCAGGCGGCTGATCGGGATCGCGGCGACGATGCACCCGAGGGCGAAGACCGCGACGCTCTGGCCGGCGATCGCCTCCGTGGTGCCGAGGTCGGCGGCCATCGCGGGCAGGACGCCTGCTGGGAGGACCTCGGTGAGCAGGGTCACGAATCCGACGGCGGCGAGGAGGAACGCGGTCGGGAGGGGCGAACGGCCTCGGGCCGGGGAGAGGGTCGTCGGTGGTGCGGTGCGCACGGCGTCGGTGGTCATGTCGGGAAGTCTCGCGGCCTGCCACTGGTGTCAGGGTCAAGTCGGCGCACGACAGCTCGGGAATACCCGGCCGACTCGGACGGCTGCTCAAGATGGACACATCTCGTTCGAAGGGGTCTTGCATGCGCATCGGCGAACTGGCGGCGGCCACCGGGAGCACCCCGCGGCTGCTGCGGTACTACGAGCAGCAGGGCCTGCTCCGACCGACCCGCTGCGCGAACGGGTACCGCGAGTACGGCGACCACCTCGTCGCGAAGGTGCAGCGCATCCGCGAGCTGATCGCCGTCGGCATGCCGACCGCGCTCATCCTGCAGATCCTGCCGTGCTTCGAGGACGACGACACGATCTACCAGGTGACGCCGTCGGCCGAGGTGCTCGAGCGACTCCTCGAACACCGGGCGCGGCTCGACGCCAAGCTGGGCTGCATCCAGGCCAGCCGGGACGCCATCGACGTCTACCTCGACCGCGTCGGCAGCGTCGTGGTCTGAGGCGGCCGGGTCGACGGAGCCGGCTGGGTAGGCTCGGCAGATGGCACTCGACCCCTACTACCGCGACCGGCTGCAGCTCTTCGATGGATTCTCCGATGCCCAACGCGCCGCGGCGGGTGGGGCGCTCGACGAAGCGTTCCAGGAGCGACTCGCGGCCTACGGCGACGACGGGCCGTGGCAGCCACCGGTCGACGTCGTCATCACCGACGAGGTCGTCGACGGCCCCCACGGCGAGATCCCGATCAGGCGCTACGTGCCCGGAGAGGCCGACCAGGCCGCCGCCCATCTCGCCCGTCCCGCCCTCCTCTGGGCACACGGTGGTGGGTTCGCAGCGGGGACGCTCGACTGGCCGGAGGCGCACGTCGTGAGCGCCGAACTGGCCGCTCGGGCCGGAGCCGAGGTCGTGTCCGTCGACTACCGGCTGGCGGACGGGGTCACGCGCTACCCGGTGCCACTCGACGACGTGCTCGCCGTCTGGGAGTGGCTCGTCGACGAGCGGTCGGTCGTCCCCGGATCGCGGACGGCGATCGGCGGTGCCAGTGCTGGAGCCGCCCTCGCGCTCGCCGCCTCGCTCCGCAGCGACCGCCGAGCGGACGCCGTACTCCTCGCCTACCCGTTCCTCCACGCGGTCGTGCCGCCACTGCCGCAGGACGTCCTTCCGGAGATGGAGGTCCTGCCCGACATCATGCGCTTCCCGCGGGAGTCGATCGAGTGGATGGTCGAGAACTACGTCGGCCGCCTCGACGACCTGCCGGAGCTCGCCCTGCCGGGGGTGGTGCAGGTGACCGCCGACCGCCCGCCGCTCTCCGTCCTGCTGTCGGAGTTCGACGACCTCCGCCCGTCCGGGGAGGCGCTCATCGCCGCGTCGGAGGCCGCCGGGGCATCCGTCCGCAGCCGGCTCGAACCGGGCGTCCTCCACGGGCACCTGAACCGTCATCCCGTCGCGCCGGGTGTGGCGCCGTCGCTGGATTGGCTGGCCGAGGGGCTGCGCGCGATGGAGGAGCACGCCGGGTAGACGAGGACGCAGCGCGAATCGCCATCTCCGGACGCGTTGCGCGATCGTCGACAGCGTGCATACTAGAGACAACCTCCGTTCCCGAACGGGGTTCGGTTTTCATGCTCGGCCCGTTCGGGTACGGGTGATCCCGACGCTGCTCCACTCATCGACGAGAAACGGACCACCCATGAGCGTTCCCGAACCCGCGCCGGCCTACCGCGACGCAGCCCTCCCGGTCGACGAGCGCGTCGACGACCTCCTCGGCCGCATGACCGTCGCCGAGAAGGCCGGCATGCTGTTCCAGACGATGATCGCCCCCGGCCCGATCGACGAGGCCAACCCGCACATGGGCCTCGCGAGCGGCGAGCACATGATCGGCGAACAGCTGCTGACGCACTTCAACGTGCTCGGCACGGCACCCGACACCACGGCGCTCGCCGAGTGGACGAACGCCCTCCAGGAGCGGGCGTCGCGCACCCGGCTCGGCATCCCCGTCACCCTCTCCACCGACCCGCGCAACCACTTCACCGACAACGTGGGCACCGCCGCCCGAGCCGGAGCGTTCTCCCAGTGGCCGGAGACGCTCGGCCTCGCCGCCATCGGATCCACCGAGCTCGTCGAGACCTTCGCCGACACCGCACGCCAGGAGTATTTGGCGGTCGGTATCCGACTCGCCCTCCATCCGCAGGTCGACCTCGCGACCGAACCCCGCTGGTCGCGCATCGGCGGCACCTTCGGCGAAGATGCGGAGCTGAGCGCCGAGCTCGTCGCCGGCTACATCCGCGGCTTCCAGGGCGTGGAACTCGGGCCCGACTCGGTGTCGACCATGACGAAGCACTTCCCGGGCGGCGGGCCCCAGCTCGACGGCGAAGACCCGCACTTCGCCTACGGACGCGAACAGGTCTACCCGGGCGGCAACTTCGACTACCACCTCATCCCGTTCCGTGCCGCGATCGCCGCCGGTGCCGGACAGATGATGCCGTACTACGGGATGCCCGTCGGCACCGAGCACGAGGAGGTCGCCTTCGCGTTCAACCACGGCATCATCACCGGGCTGCTCCGCGAGGAGCTCGGCTTCGACGGCATCGTCTGCACCGACTGGGGGCTCATCACCGACACCTCGATCATGGGGCAGGACATGCCCGCCCGGGCCTGGGGACTCGAGCACCTCGACGAGCTGACACGCGTGGAGCGCATCCTGCAGGCCGGCTGCGACCAGTTCGGTGGCGAAGCCCGACCGGAACTCGTCGTCGAACTCGTCGAACAGGGACGCATCACCGAGGACCGCATCGACGCGTCCGTCCGGAGACTGCTCCGCGAGAAGTTCGTGCTCGGGCTCTTCGAACAGCCCCTCGTCGATGCGTCGGCCGCGAGCGGGATCGTCGGGCGTGCCGACTTCATCGCCGCCGGCGAGGCCGCACAGCGCCGGGCCTTCACGGTGCTGACGAACGTCGACGGGACGCTCCCGGTGCGCTCGCCGCGTCCGCGGCTGTACGTCGAGGGGATCGATGCGGCCGTGGCCGCCGGCTACGGCGAGGTCGTCACCGACCCGGCGTCGGCGGACTTCGCACTCGTCCGTATGCAGACGCCGTACGAACCCCGGCCGGGCGGGTTCGAGGCGATGTTCCACGCCGGATCGCTGGACATCCCGGCCGACGAGGTCACCCGCCTGCTGGACCTCGCCGCGACGGTGCCGACGGTGCTCGACATGCACCTCGACCGGCCGGCGATCCTCACGGGCGTGGTCGACGCGGTCGCGGCGCTCGTCGCGAGTTTCGGCGGCAGTGATGCGGCGTTCCTCGACGTCGTGTTCGGTCGAGCGCTGCCGGAGGGGTCGCTGCCCTTCGACCTCCCGCGGTCGATGGCGGCCGTCGAGGCGAGTCGGTCGGACGTGCCCTACGACACCGAGGACCCGCTGTTCCGCTTCGGCCACGGCCTGCGCTACCCGGGTTGACCGGTCCCTGAGCGACCCCCGCCCCGCTCCCTGAGCGCCCGCTCCGGTCCCTGAGCTTGTCGAAGGGCGCCCCGGTCCCTGAGCGCACCCCACGCCGGTCCCTGAGCCTGTCGAAGGGCCCCCGCTCAGCGCTCGGAGCCGCGCAACTCCAGGTGCACGTCGAGCGTGTGGGTGGTCGGTGGGCCGGCCTCACCGGCGATGAGGGCCAGCAGGGTCTCGGCGGCGACCCGCCCCATGAGGGCGACGTCCTGCGCGACCACCGACACCGCCGGCGTCACGAGGGGTGCCGCCTCGAAGTCGTCGAAGCCGACGAGCGGGAGGCGACGTCCGGCCGCGGCGAACGCCTGCATGGTCCCGATCGCTGCACGGTTGTTGGCCGCGAACACCCCGTCCACGACGCCGTCGCGGAGGAAGCCGGCCACGACCGCGGCCGCGTCCTCGACGGAGTGCGCGCCGTCGGACACGATCGGCTCGGGCGGCGCGGCCCCGGTGGCGCTCACGTGGTCCGCCTCGGCGAGGGCCTGGTGGTAACCGGTCAGTCGTTCCCGCATCGTGTACAGCTCGAGGGAGTCGCCGAGGAACGCGATCCGCCGGGCTCCGCCGTCGAGCATCGCCGCCGTCGCCCGGCGTGCCCCGCCCGCGTTGTCGGCGAGGACCGTGTGCACCTCGACCGACTCCAACGGTCCGGTCGGGCGGTCCACGAGGACCATCGGCGCGTGCTCCACCGTGCTCGTCGCCCACGGCGTCGTGGCGTGCCGAGGCGGAACGACGATGAGCCCGTCGACGCGCTGCGCGACCAGGCGGTCGACGAGGAGTCGGTGCCGGCCGGCGTCCTCCTCGGAGCTCGCCGACATGAGGAGGTAGCCGTGTTCGGTGCAGACCCGTTCGACGGAGCGGGCGAGCACCGAGTAGTACGGGTTCGCCAGGTCGCCGATGATGAGTCCGACGACCTTGCTCGACCGTCCGGGCCTGATGCTCGCCGCCGCGAGGTTGTGCCGGTAGCCGAGCGACTCGATGGCCGCGCCGATGCGTTCCGACAGTTCGGTGTTGATGTTCGTCGCGCCGTTCACGTACCGCGAGACCGTCTTGAGACCGACGCCGGCCGCTGCGGCGACGTCGTTCATGGTCGGGGGCCGGGAGCTGCGCATGATCACCATCCTGGCCTACCGCCGATCACGCGGCGGGTCGGTCGGGCGATGCGTCCGTCAGGAGCGGGCGGAGGCTCGGCCGTAGCCGGACGATCTCGTCCGCGGTCGGCCGGAGACCGGCGATGACCGCGGCGGCACTGGATCCGGCGACGTCCGCCGCGGCCGCGGGTCCTGCGCCGCGTGACATAGCGAACAGCAGACCGGCGGTCGAGGCGTCTCCGGCGCCGTTCGTGGACACGAAGGCCGGAGCGGGGACCGGTGGTGCGAGGAGTGCCGCGTCGGCCCAGGTCTCGGCGAGTGGGGCGAGCATCCGGCCGGCGCTGCGGAGGCGGTCGACGCCGGCGGCGCGCACCACGAGCCCGTCCTCGCCGGCCGAGATCGCCACGACGCCGGCACCCCAGGCGAGGAGGAGCTCGGCGAACGCGGTGGCCTGCGCCCGGGGTGACGGCGCGGTGTCGGCAGGGAGGAGCGTCGTGCCGAGGGCGGATCGGAGGTCGTCGACGCTCGGGCTCACGACGTCCGTGAGGGGGAGGGTGCGCCGGAGGATCGCCTCCCAGTCGAGGGCGCCCACCGTGCTGCTCGGGTCGACGACGGCGAGGTCCATCGAGGTGGTCGCGCCGTGCGTGCGGACCCGCTCCAGGAGGGCGGCGAGTGGCGCGCCGTCGTCGGCGACGATGCCGGGCAGCAACGGCGGATACCCGAGGTGGACGAGGTCCGCGCCACCGACGGCGAGGTGTTCGCCGGTGAACACCTCGTTCGCGCCCGTGTGGTGCCAGAACGTGCGGTCGAGGCCCTCGGGTTCGACGACGACGCTGTACGAGGTCGCCGCCCGGTCGGTCACCTCGAGTGCCGGATGAAGGCGGGGCTGCGCGGCGATGCGGGCGGCGACGATCGCGCCGAGTTCGTCGTCACCGACGGTCGCGTGCAGCCGGACGTCACTGCCGAGGTCGGCGAGCGCGAGGCCGGTGTTGGCGACGCATCCACCCAGCGAGATGCGGAGCGGGCCGGTGTCGATGAGCGCGCCGGGGTCGATCCGCGCGCTCGCGCCGAGCCGGGGCGACAGATCGACGCAGATGTGGCCGGCGACGACGATCTCGCCCATGGACCCTCCGTTCTTCGCGTCGACGCTCAGCCGACGCAAGCTAGACAACGTTGTCTCAGGCCACTACTGTGACACACCGAGGGAGGATCCGGAAACCCTTCCCGTCACGATCAGGAGCCGCCGCAATGTCGCTGTACCGCCTCAATCGTCTCTTCAACGCCCGATCCGGTCGTGCGCTCGACGTCGCCGTCGACCACGGGTTCTTCGGAGAGCGTTCCTTCATCACCGGCATCGAGGACATGGGCAAGGTCGTCCGCACCCTCGTCGCCGCCGGTCCCGACGCCGTCCAGCTGACTCTCGGCCAGGCCCGACACCTGCAGCAGGTCCCCGGCAAGGACAAGCCGGCACTCGTCCTCCGGACCGATGTCGCGAACGTCTACGGCAACCCGCTCGACTCGCTCCTGTACAGCCACCACGTGCCGCACGCGATCGAGGAGGCCGTCCGGCTCGACGCCGTCGCCGTGTGCGTCAACCTCATGCAGATCCCCGACCACCCCGAGGTGCGGGAGGCGAACATCCGCTCCATCATGGCGCTGCGCCGCGAGGCCACCCGGTACGGGATGCCGCTCATGATCGAGCCCCTCGTCATGCAGGACAACACGACGGCCGGCGGCTATCAGGTCGACGGCGACATCGAGAAGATCGTCACGCTCGTGCGTCAGGCGGTCGAACTGGGGGCCGACCTCGTCAAGGCCGATCCGAGCAGTGACATCACCGAGTACGGGCGCGTCGTCGAGGTCGCGGGTGACGTCCCCGTCCTCGTCCGCGGTGGCGGCCGGGTCGATGACCGGACCCTGCTGGAGCGCACGGTGGCCGTGCTCGACGCCGGGGTCAGCGGCATCGTCTACGGCCGCAACATCATCCAGCACGAGCACCCGGCGGCCATCACGGCGGCCCTCATGGCGGTGCTGCACGACGGTGCCGACGCCGACGCCGGCCTCGCGATCCTCGAGGCGGCCCGCGCGTGAGCGCCGAGCAGGGGACGACCGACCGGGTGGCGGCGGAACGCGTCAACATCGCGATCATCGGCGGCGGCCTCATGGGGCGCGAGATCGCCGCGGCCATCCAGCGCTGGCCCGCCCTCATCGACCACCCGGTGCGACCCCGGCTGACGGCGGTGTGCGACATCAACCCGGCCGCCCTGGACTGGTTCGATGAGATCGACACCGTCGTGACGAAGACCACCGACTACCACGAGCTCCTCGCCGACCCGTCCGTCGACGTCGTCTACGTGGCCGTGCGTCACGACCTCCATGAGCAGATCTACACCGACGTCATCCGCGCCGGGAAGGGTCTGCTCGCGGAGAAGCCGTTCGGGATCGACGCGGCGGCGGCGCAGTCCGTCCTCGCGGCCATGGCCGAGCACCCCGAGAGTTTCGTCCGGTGTTCGAGCGAGATGCCGTTCTTCCCGGGTGCGCAGCTGGCGATCGACTACGTCCGCTCCGGCGCGCTCGGCACGATCGTCGAGGCGCGCAACAGCTTCCTGCACTCGAGCGACATCGATCGCGGCAAGCAGATCAACTGGAAGCGCCAGACGCAGTTCTGTGGCGAGGCCGGCGTGATGAACGACCTCGGCATGCACACCTGGCACGTGCCGTTGCGGCTCGGTTGGGCGCCCGAGAGCGTCTACGGCGTGTTGCAGAACATCGTGACCGAACGCCCGGGCCCCGACGGTTCGCTCGTGCCGTGCGACACGTGGGACAACGCCGTGTTGCACAGTTGGGCGAGCCATGACGGCGTCCGTTTCCCGCTCACGACGGAGACGAAGCGCATCGATCCCGGGCAGAAGAACACCTGGGAGTTCGAGGCGATCGGGCTCGACGGCGGCGTGCGGTTCAGCACGAAGAACCCGAAGCTCGTGGAGGTGTTCGCGATCCGGGACATCCCGGGCGGCGGGCGCGAACAGGTGTGGCAGCAGCTCGATGCGGGGAGTCAGTCGGTGTGGCCGACGGTCACCGGGCCGAACTTCGAGTCGGGGTTCTCCGACACGATCCTGCAGATGTGGGCGGTGTTCCTGGCCGAGCGTCACGGCTCGCTCGGTGACCGGTTCGGTGCCGCCCGTCCTGAAGAGGCGGCGCTGACCCACGACATCTACCGCGCGGCGATCCGTTCCCACGAGGAGGGGCGAGCGATCGCGATGTGACCTGCGCGCCGGCTGGGAGGCCACCCGACCGCCTCCCAGCCGGGAGCGTGCCGTGGTGGCCCTGGGCTCTTCGACGAGCTCAGGGACCGGGCGCGGGCTCAGGGACCTACGGGTGTCGGCGGGTTGGGGGAGACTCGCCACATGTCCGACAGACGATGCGTGCAACCCGGATGCGACGACACGGCTCCACGGGACGCGCCGGTCGCGCTGTGCGAACAACACCTCGCGCTCGCCGCCGAGTGGGCCGGACGCCGATGGGGCGTCCTCGACACCCTGCCCTCGCCGTGCATCATGTGCGGCTCACGGCTCGGCCGCGACTACCCGTCCGGCTGGTTGTGCGCCACCTGCGAGTGGAGACAGGGCGAGGTGCCCGACGACGACCTCGCCCGACCACGGATCGACGTCGTCTACTACCTCCGCCACGGCGACCGGGTGAAGATCGGCACGACGACCAACCCCCGCCAACGCTTCGCCGCGATCTGGCACGACGAACTGCTCGCGCTCGAACGCGGCGACCGACACGTCGAACGAGCCCGGCACGAGCAGTTCGCCCGCGAACGCCTGGAACGCTCCGAGTGGTTCACCGGTTCACCGCGGCTCCTCGCCCACATCGCCGCGGTCGCCCGAGACGTCGACCCCTGGGACGGGTACGCCCGCTGGCTCAGCGAGGCGGCCGCACTGCGTGGGCGATAACCCCTCCGGCGAACACCGCGCGCGGAGTACGCTCAGCGCGTGTGCACTCGAATCTTCTGGAATGACAACGCGGTCGCCAAGACGGTGAGCCGCTGCATGGACTGGTCCGCAAGCGACGAACCGGAGCTGTGGTTCGTCCCGAGCGGCACGGTCCGGGGCGGAACCGGGGACGCCACCTCGCATCGGTGGACCTCCCGGTACGGCAGCGTCGTCACGAGCATGTGGGGGATGGGGACCGTCGACGGCCTGAACACCGCCGGCCTCGGTGCGCATGCGCTCTACCTCGACCCGGAGGATGTGACGTTCGCCGAGCCCGACGGTCGCCCGACGGTGTCGAACGCGCTCTGGGTGCAGTACCTCCTCGACAGCTTCGCGTCGGTCGCCGAGGCGATCGCCGACATCGACACCGTCCGCATCACGTCCCCGTTGTTCCGCGGCCTCCAGATGGGCATCCACATCGCCATCGAGGACGCGTCGGGTGACTCCGCGATCATCGAGCCCATCGACGGCCGGCTCGTCGTCCACCACGGCCGCGAGTACACCGTCATGGCGAACTCACCGAGTCTCGACGAGCAGCTCGCCAACCGCGACCGGTACCGCCCGTTCGGTGGCGAGCTCCCGCCTCCCGGGGACATCACCTCGCTCGACCGGTTCGTGCGCGCGTCCTACTTCCTCCACTACCTGCCGGAGCCCGAGGGCACCGTGGAGGCCGTGGCGGGCGTGTTCCAGCTCATCGCGAACGTGTCGGTCCCGTACGGCGCACCGTATTCGACGGGCGACGTGTACCCCACCTGGTGGCGGGCCGGGGCCGACCTCACGAACCGGGTGTACTACTTCGGGTCGACGAGGAGCCCCAACATCTTCTGGGTCGAGCTCGACCGGCTCGCCGACGCCGACGAGGTGTTGCGGCTCGACCCGCGCGATCCCGACCGGGTCGGCGACCAGACCGCGGAGCTCGCGCCGGCGGTGCTGAGCTACTAGGGGCGGTCGGGGACTCGTGGGCCCTTCGACAAGCTCAGGGACCGGCGGTGGCTCCGGGACCGGGTGACTCAGGCGACCCGGCAGGAGTCCCGCTCGACGAGGTGCACCGGGAGGACGGTGCTCCGGCGATAGCGTCCGTCCGGGCGGTCGAGGCGGTCGATGATGCGTTCGGCAGCGAGTCGGCCGAGGGTCTCCGGATCCTGCGTGATGACGGACACCGACGGTCGCAGGAGCTCGGCCAAGGGGAAGTCACCGAACGCGACCAGGGGCGGCGGGTGCTCGGCGAGTGCGGGCAGCAACGCCATGGTGCAGACGGCGTTCGACGAGAAGAGGGCCGTCGCCCGTGGGCCGACCGCCGCCAGCGCACCCGCGGCCCCCACCCGGGTCTCCGCGCCGAGGACGACGAGGTCCTCGTCGACGGGCAGCCCGGCTCCCGTGAGTGCGGCCCGGTATCCGCGCAACCGCTCGGCCGTCGTCGGCAGGGCCAGCTGGTCGCCGATGAAGGCGATCCGTCGGTGGCCGTGCTCGACGAGGTGCGTCGTCGCTGCGAACGCCCCACCGAAGTCGTCCTGCGTGAAGGAGTCGGCGGCCAGTCCGCCGGGTGCACGGTCGACGAACACGAACGGCGTCCGTGACGCCCACGCGGCCAGGGAGCTCTGGTCGTCGCCGATCGGCGCGAGCACCACCCCGGCGAGCTGCCGCCGCAGCATCGGTTCCAGCACCTCGCGTTCGCGGTCCGGATCGTCGCCGAGGCTGGTCACGAGCGTCGACATGTCGTGGTCGCGGGCGGTCCGCTCCACCGCCCGGGCGATCTCGGCGAAGAACGGATCGACGATGTCGGGCACGGCGACCCCGATGACCGAGGGGCGGCCGGACCGGAACGAGGTGGCGAGCGTGTTCGGCACGTAGTCGAGCTCGCGCATGATCGCCTCGACGCGTTCCCGCGTCTCCGGGAGCACGTGTGGATCGTCGTTGAAGACGCGCGAGACGGTCTTCGCGCTCACGCCGGCGGCTGCCGCGATCTGTCGCATCGTCGCCATGCGTCGTCCTCCCTCCCGCTCGTGTTGCTCGTGCTGGCCGCACGGCCCGTGCCGACCGGGTCAGCGTGCGGTGTAGCCGCCGTCGATCGGCAGCGAGACGCCCGAGATCATGCCGGCGGCGTCGCTGAGCAGGAAGGTGATGGGGCCGGCGATGTCGTCCTCGGTGGCCCACTTGCCGAGCGGCATGGCCTCGAGGAACGGGCCCTCGATGTCGGGGCGGCCCCAGTACCAGGCGGACATCGGCGTCATGACGACCGTCGGGTTGACGGCGTTGACACGGATGCCGTATTTCCCGAGTTCGAGGGCGGAGACCCGCGTGATGTTGTCGAGGGCGGCCTTCGACGAACCGTAGGAGATGTGACCCGACAGGGCGACGAGGGAGGCCTGGCTGGAGACGTTGACGATCGCGCCGCCGCGTTCCTGGCGGATCATCTCGCGCGAGGCGTACTTCGTGACGAGCAGCGATCCGCGCGCGTTGATGCTGATGACCTTGTCGAAGACCTCGATGTCGGTCTCCTGGGGGGACGCGATCTCGCCGCCCCAGCCGCCGGAGTTGACGACGCCCCAGATGTCGCGACCCTCGATGGCGTCGCGGATGCTGTCCTCGGAGGTGAGGTCGAAGGGCAGCGGTTCGGCACCCGTCTCGGCGGCGATGGCCTCGAGGTGCTCCACGTTGCGGCCGGAGGCGATGACCTGTGCGCCCGCTGCGACGAGGTGGCGGACGGTCGCGCCGCCGATGCCGCCGCTCGCTCCGGTGACGAGGATGGTACGGCCGTTGAAGTCAGTCATGGGTTCTTCCGATCGACGTGAGGGGCCCGTGCGTCGGTGCACCGGGTCGCGAAGATCATATCCACGGAATCACCGTCATGTCACCCGTGACATGACATTTCGGGCCAATGTCGTGACACCGGTGACATGCGCGGTTGACACGGGCATCGCCTGGACCTACCGTGAGTCGGGCGACGGCGCGACCGCGACGACGCCGACCCGACGAGAGGTGGAGCATCACGATGGGCGGCAGCACGACCGGGATCAGCCTCGACGAGCTCGTCGACCGAGCTCGGGCCCTCGCCGCCTCAGGGTCGCGACGCATCCTCGGCATCGTCGGCGCTCCCGGCGCGGGGAAGTCGACCGTCAGTGACACGCTCGCCGCGGCCCTCGGCGACCAGGCGGTCATCGTCGGCATGGACGGCTTCCACCTCGACAACCCCGAACTCGTCCGCCTCGGGCGACGCGACCGCAAGGGCGCCCCGGACACCTTCGACGTCGACGGCTACGTCGCCCTGCTGGCGCGGCTCGCCACGAGCGGTCGCACGGAGTCCTCGCCCGGCGCCCCGGTCTACGCGCCCCGGTTCGACCGCTCACTCGAGGTCTCCATCGGCAGTGCGGTGCTCGTGCGCCCCGAGGTGCCGCTCGTCATCACCGAGGGCAACTACCTGCTGTTCGACGATCACGGCTGGCAGGACGTCGCCCGGCACCTCGACGAGTCCTGGTACGTCGACGTGGACGACGAACTCCGCCGCGACCGCCTCATCGCCCGACGCCTCGGCCACGGCCACCCGCGGGACGAGGCCGAAGCCTGGGTGCTCGGGGTCGACGAGCCGAACGCCCGCCTGGTCGACGCCACGAAGCATCGCGCCACCCGCGTCGTGACCCTCGACGCCACCACGCCGCTGGCAACCGAGTCCAGCCACGGCGCCTGACGACCACCGCACCATCCGGAACCCGCTCACCGACGAGAAGGCACCACCCATGACCCAGCTCTCCGACGCCACCCTCACCGCCCTCGACCCGCAGGTGGCCGTGCCGTCCTACGACCGTTCAGCGGTCCGCCCCGGCATCGTCCACTTCGGGGTCGGCGCCTTCCACCGTGCCCACGGGGCGATGTTCGTCGACCGTGTACTCGCCCTACCCGGCGCGGAGCACTCGTCCTGGGGGCTCGTCGGCGTCGGCACCCTGCCCGGCGACGCCGCGATGCGGGACGCGCTGGGTGCGCAGGACCGGCTGTACACGCTCGTGACGACGAGTCCCGACGGCGAGGCCGAGGCGCGCGTGGTCGGGTCGATCGTCGAGTACCTCTTCGCACCCGACGACCCGGCCGCCGTCCTGGCCCGGGTGAGCGATCCCTCGACCCGGATCGTGTCGCTCACGATCACCGAGGGCGGCTACGGCGTCAACGATGCGACGGGCGCGTTCGAACCGAGCGACGGTGCGACCCTCGCGGATCTCGACGGCCTGCCGGCTGGAGCGCTCCCGCAGAGTCCGCTCGGCTTCATCGTCGCCGGCCTGCGCGCTCGTCGGGACGCCGGTGCGGTGCCGTTCACGGTCATGTCGTGCGACAACATCCAGGGCAACGGCCACGTCGCCCGCACGGCGATCCTCGCGTTCGCCGAGCGGATCGACCCGTCGCTCGCGGCCTGGATCGCCGCCGAGGTGCGCTTCCCGAACTCGATGGTGGACCGCATCACCCCGGCGACGACCAACGAGCAGCGGGCGATGGTCGCGGAGCGGTTCGGGATCGAGGACCGGTGGCCGGTGCTGTCGGAGTCGTTCGAGCAGTGGGTGTTGGAGGACGACTTCAGCGACGGCCGTCCGCCGTACGAGCAGGTCGGCGTGCAGCTGGTGGAGGACGTGGAACCGTACGAGCTGATGAAGCTCCGGCTGCTGAACGCCTCGCATCAGGCGATGAGCTACCTGGGATTGCTCGCGGGGGAGACTTACGTCCATGACGTCTGCCGCGATGACCTCTTCGCCCGGTTCCTCCTCGGCTACATGCACGAGGAGGCGAGGCCGACGCTTGCGCCGGTGCCGGGGATCGACCTCGACGCCTACAGTGCGGAGCTGATGCGTCGCTTCGGCAGTCAGGCGATCAAGGACACCCTGGCTCGGCAGATCGTCGACGGGTCGGAACGGATCCCCAAGTTCCTGCTTCCGGTCGTGCGGGAGCAGCTGCGGACGGGCGGAGGGATCGCGCGCTCGGCGCTCGTGCTGGCGGCGTGGAGTCGGTTCATCGAGGGTGTCGGTGACGATGGTCGGGAGCTGCAGCCGGTCGACCGGCGGCTCGCCGAACTGCAGGCGGCCGTCGCTCAGGAAGCCGAGCGCCCCGGGGCGTTCCTCGACCTGGAGGTCGTCTTCGGAGACCTCGGCCAGGATGCGCGGCTCCGTGAGGCGTTCGTCGCGGCGCGCGACCGACTGGCTGCCGTCGGTGCGCGTGCGGCCGTCGAGGAGGTCGTCGCCGCGGGTTGACCCGTGCGGCGTGCGGCGGACCGGTCGCCGAGCGTGTCGGGGTGTGGTCCCTGAGCGGGTGTCCGCGGTCCCAGAGGGCTGCACCAGTCCCTGAGCGCCCCACCGGTCTCAGAGCGCAGCACCGGTCCCTGAGCCTGTCGAAGGGCGTGGTCGTCCGTGGGCCCTTCGACAGGCTCAGGGACCGGGGCTCTGGTTTCCGAGAGTGACGCGGGGAGCGAGTGGCCCCCGTCTCTGCTGGCAGTTCCGGTCCCTGAGCTTGTCGAAGGGCAGGGTGGTTGCCTGTGGGCAGACGGGTGCCATGTGTCACGCGGCGAGGCGGATGCGTCCGCCGCGGATGGGGGTTTGGTGTCGGTCGATGGTGCCGGGTGGGATGAACCAGGGGACGCCGTCGCGGACGTCGATGTTCCAGTGGTCGTCGTGGATGCGGTGGTGGTGGAAGGGGCAGAGGAGGATGCCGTTGTCGAGGTCGGTGGGGCCACCTGTTGACCACCAGTCGAGGTGGTGGGCTTCGGTGAAGGATGGTGGGTGGGTGCAGCCGGTCCAG
>NZ_LMJX01000003.1:157160-512099 GCF_001421315.1 Plantibacter sp. Leaf1
GTGGCTGTGCCGAGGCCGGTTTCGAGGGTGTCGTGGTCGACGCGGATGACGACGGACACGGGTGCGAGCTCGGTCGCGGCGCTGGAGCATCCGGCGGTGTGGCGGAAGATCTCGGTGAGCGCGATCGCGCGGCGCCGGTCGGTGGGGATCACCGACGGGCCCTCCGGCATGGGCGTGCCGGAGCCGTCGGGCTGATCGCCGGCGGTGTCGGCGGCGGTGTCAGGGCCGACGAACTGTGGTCGGCGCAGTCCGGCGCTGATGAGGGCGTCGAGGCCGGCGCGGACGAACGCGGCGCTTTCGGGGGCGAGTTCGGCGCGGAGGAGGGTCATGCCGGAGGGCAGTTCTCGGAGGGTGGCGCGTTCGGCTCGGCGGAGGAGTTCGTCGCGGNCTGGTCGAGGCGGGTGCGGACGAGCTTCGCGATCCGGACGACGTCCTGCAAAGGTGCGTGCGCGGCGTGCTCGACCGCGATCACGGTCGCGGCCTGCAGCTCGGCCGTGGCACAGATACGGCCCGCGTTCCGGAGCTCCCGGATGATGACGGCTGCGCCGTCGATGCTGAGCGGGGCGGGCACCGTGCCAGTAGCCTCGGCCTGTGCGGGCCCGGCACCGTCCGTTTCGGCAGAGACGGAGGAATCGTCGGCGGCTGGTGTCGCCTCGAGGGCGGCGGCGATGCTCGGGAAGGGGCACTCCTCCAGCTCGCCGAGAAGCCCGCGCGGCTGCGTGATCGCGGCGCCGACCTCAGCAATGACGGAGCCACGGGCACGTGCCACCCGCCACCGCTCCGACACCATCACGCCAGGGTTGGCGTAGCCGGCCGCCCGGACGAGGTTCCCGTCGCGGCCCGTGGGCGATGGGCGGAGCGCGATCGCCCCAGTGACCCGGGCGGCGAGCACCTCGACCGCGTGTTGCATGGCACCGAGTTCGTCGAGGACCCGGAACAGGGCCTCACCGTTCATGTTCTCGAGCTGCTCCGCGACACCCGAGCCGGCACGGATCGCGTCGAGCGCACCGTTCCACACGGCATCGAACCCGGCCGCGGCGGCGGCGAGGGGGTTCGGTGCGGTGCTGGTCATGGTTCCATCCAAACACGGACCACCGACACTGGAGCGGGTGACGAATATCCTGCTGATCTGGGTATTTATCCGACAGATGGAGTCTGATGATGGGTGCCTTCATGGCCCCGGGGATCGCCCTTCGACAAGCTCAGTGACCGGAGAAGCTCAAAGATCGGGATGGCCCTTCGACAAGCTCAGGGACCGGAGTCACGCTTGGCCGGGGAACGAGGCCGGGAGTGCCCTTTGACAGGCTCAGGGGCCGGACAAGCTCAGGGGCCGGGTCGCGGGATCAGGACCGGCCGGGGTCAGCCGAGCGACGCCGGGACGAGCCGGAAGCCACCCTCGGCCGCCGGTTCGAGTCGCAGCTGGAACAGGCCGTCGATGACGAGGTCGGCGTCGAGCTCGTGCGCCTCGTGCGTCCCCGCGATCCCGACCGTCCAGCATCCCGCGGCCCGCGCGGCGGCGAGCCCCGCCGGTGCGTCCTCGAACACGACGCACGGCTGCGCCTCCATGCCGAGCCGCGAGCGGCCGAGGAGGAACGGTTCCGGATCCGGCTTGCCCTTCGTGACGTCGTCGAAGGTCACCACGACCGCAGGCCGCACGAGTCCGGCGGCGGCGATCCGGTTCCCCGCGATGAGTCGGGTGCCGCTCGTGACGATCGCCTTCGCATCGTCACCGAGCGCCGCGAGGGCCTCCGCCGCCCCGGGGAGCGCGATGACGTCCGCGACCTCCTCGGCCTCGATCTCGATGATCCGTGCAAGCGCTCCAGCGACCTGCTCCGGCGGGAAGCTCGCAGCGAGCACCTGGGCCGCGGGCTGGCCGTGCCCCTCGGCGAGCAGGTCGACCTCCAGACCGTACTCGCGGGCGAGCTGCGCCCAAGACCGGTTCACAGCGGGCGTCGAGTCGATGAGCGTCCCATCGAGGTCGAAGAGCCCGGCGGCGAAGACCTGGCCGAAGATCGGCGCCGTCGCCTCAATCGTCCGTCCGAGGCCGAGCGCACGTTGGACGGCGGCGAGCTGCTGCGAGGTGGACAACGCCGCTTCGATCGACAGGTGCTCGATGGCGGGTGGCGTGTCGGTCGCCGGATCCACGATGTGCGAGTCGCGTTCGGCACCGCGCTCGGCCCGACGGGCGGCCAGCGTGGCGGCGTCAGCGTGCAGCCAGACGACCTTCGGGACGACCCCTGCCGCCTCGACGAGCGCGTCCCATTCGGCTCCGCCTCGCAGTTCCGCGGTGAAGGGGGCGACGAGCACCGCGCCGACGCCACTGTCGCGCTGGTCGGCGAGGACCGCGCGGAGCGCCGCGTATCGCGCCGGCCGCATCGTCGGACGCAGCACCGGGTCGTTCCAGTGCCGCGGTTCGGCGCCCTCGGGGTCGGAGACCGGGCCGAGGCCGTCGAGCAGCGGATTGGTGATCGTGTCGAGGTCGAGCAGCGGCAGTCGGAGGGCTCGCGCGAGCTCACGTCCGAGGGTGGTCTTGCCGCTTCCGGCTGCTCCTGCGACGACGACGATCACGCTGACTCCTCGATGATTCCGGGGTGGCGACCCACATCCGAGGGGCCTGAACGCCTCATCGATGCGAGTTCCAAATGAATTTGATCTCTTTCAGACAACGTTGCTTGACAACGTTGTCGGTGTGCGGTCAGTATAGGCGCACGAAGGAACGACGGGGTTCTGCAGCTGCACCACTCCGAACGATGACAACGCTGTCAGGAGGTGGAGCCCATGGGCACCTGCAACCCCGCGAACGCCGCGACCAGTCCGAACCGGACGGGTGCGCACGCGCTGCCGCTCCACCCCGACCGCACCGTCGGAACCGCTCCGTCGCATGACCGGTGGACCCGCTGATGCGGCCGCCCGGGATCAAGGATGTCGCTGCGCAGTCAGGCGTCAGCATCAAGACCGTCTCGCGAGTGGTGAACGGCGAAGCGTCCGTCCACCCCGAGACCAGAAGCCGCGTGCTCGAGGCGATCGATCGCCTCGGGTACGTGCCCAACACGGCCGCCCGCTCGTTGAAGTCCGGCACCGGTGGCGCGATCGGTGTGCTCATCGACTCGCTCGCCGACCCCTTCTTCGCCTCACTCGTGAGCGCCATCGAGGCCCGCGCGCTCAAGGAGGGCCTCAGCGTCCTTGTGGCGAGCACCGGGCTGGACGAGCGTCGCGAACGCGACCAGCTCACCGGCTTCATCGCCGGGCACCAGGTCGCCGGCGTGATCATCGCCCCGGTCGCCGCGGAGCTGCCCTACCTCGAAGCCTTCCGGAACGTGACCCCCGTCGTCGCCGTCGACCGCCCGCTGGCCGCCTTCGACAGCGTCGTGGTCGACGACTACGCCGCCACGCAGCTCGCCATCCGCCAGTTCGTGGAGCTCGGTCACACCCGCATCGCGTTCTACGACCGCGACGAGCGCTTCCTCACCATCCGCCGCCGCTACCAGGGGTACACCGACGTACTGGCCGAGGCCGGCATCGAGCTCGACCCGTCCCTCGTCTCCTGGACCATCGACGGCTCCCTCGACTACGCTGCCGAGACGGAGCGACTGCTCGGCCTCGACGACCCGCCCACCGCCTTCTTCGCCTCGAACGCGAAGGCCGCGATCGGCCTGACGACGTCCCTCCACCGCATCGGGCGCGAGGGGACGGCGCACATCGCGTTCGGTGACTTCATCCTCGCCGACGTGCTGCGACCGGCCGTCAGCTGCATCAACCAGGACCCGTTCGTCATCGGCACCGCCGCGATCGAACGGCTGCTGGAACTGCGCGAGTCGCCGACGGACGAGCCGCGCGAATGGATCGTCCCGACCTCGCTCGTCCCCCGCGGCTCCGGCGAGATCGCCGGACCGATGCGGCAGCACACCGTCGATGCGGACACCGCATCCACCACGACCATGGTCGGAGGACCAGCAGCATGAGCACGACCCAGCCCACGAGGCTCGCCCAGCCCACGCGACTCGCACCGAACCTCATCGAGCACTTCTACCGCGGCGGCGACCGGATCGCCGCCCTGCGCGGGATCGAGCAGCAGAGCGAGTTCCAGCCCGAGGAGTGGCTCGGTGCCACGGTGAGCCGCGCCGATCAGGAGCCCGGCGGTGCCATCGGCCTCGCCCGCACCGTCGACGGCGTCCTCCTCCGCGACCTCGTCGCCGCCGACCCCGAGCAGTGGACCGGCGCGGGACGCGACCACGGCACCGACGCCGCCGACACCGGCATCCTCGTGAAGCTGCTCGACGCCAGGCAGCGCCTGCCCGTCCACGTGCACCCCGACCGCGCCTTCGCGGCCTCGCACCTCGACTGCGCCTACGGCAAGACGGAGGCCTGGTTCATCCTCGACGCCGAGCCGGGTTCGGCCGTCCACCTCGGGTGGAGCGAGGACGTCGACCCCGAGGAACTCGACCGTCGCCGCGACGCCCAGGACAGCGAGTGGATGCTCGCCCACATGAACCGCATCGTCGTCGAACGCGGCATGGGCATCCTCGTCCCGGCCGGCACCGCACACGCGATCGACGGCGGGATCTTCCTCGCCGAGGTGCAGGAACCCACCGACCTCTCCATCCTGCTCGAGTGGTCGGTCACGACCTCGACGCGCGAGGAGTCCCACCTCGGGCTCGGTTTCGACACGGTGATGGGGGCGGTGTCGACGGCCGCGCTGCCCGAGTCGGAGATCGCCGGGCTCGTCGTCCAGCACGACCTCGACGCCCGGACGGACACGCCCGTCAGCCTGCTCCCCGCCGCCGCGGACCCCTACTTCCAGCTGTTCGCGGTCGCACCGGGCGCGGACGGCAGCGACCCCGTCGACGCCGGTTTCTCGGTCGCCCTCGCGCTCAGCGGCGCCGGGTCGCTCACGCCGGAGGACGGCGCGGAACCGGTCGCGGTGTCCGCCGGCGAGGTCCTCGCGGTGCCCGCCGGGTTCGGTCCGTGGACCGTCACCGGCGAGGCCACCGTGCTCGTCGCAGGACCCGGAGCCGGTTGGCCGGCGAGCCTCACCGCGGGAGGCATCCGATGACGCCCCCGCTGAACGCAGGACCCAGGACCACCAGTCACCCGAACACCCCACACCACCGCCCCGAACGGCGGTACGACAGCCACCACACGCCGGACCCATCCACCGGGACCGGCTGGAAAGGAACGAGAACGACATGACGACTCCCGTCTTGGAGGCCAGAGGCCTCACCCGGCAGTTCGGGCACGTCCGTGCCCTCGACGAAGCGGACTTCGAGGTCTACCCCGGCGAGGTCACCGCCCTCATCGGCGACAACGGCGCCGGCAAGTCCACGCTGGTCAAGGCCCTCTCCGGCAACCTCGCGGTCGACAGCGGTGTGATCAAGTTCGAAGGCGAACCGATCACCCTCACCTCGCCCATGCAGTCGAGCTCGCTCGGCATCGAGACGGTCTACCAGGACCTCGCCCTCGCCCCGCACCTCGACCCCGTGCAGAACGTGTACCTCGGCCGCGAGATCATGCGCCCGGGCCTCGGCGGCCTGCTCGGCCTCATGAACGTGAAGGAGATGAGCAAGCAGTCGCGTCACGCCTTCGACGAACTCGGCGCGACCGTCCGCTCGCTCACCGACCCGGTCGGTGCCATGTCCGGTGGTCAGCGCCAGGCGATCGCCATCGCCCGCGCCGTGCACTGGGCCAACAAGGTCGTCTTCCTCGACGAGCCGACGGCCGCCCTCGGCGTCCGCCAGACGAAGAACGTCCTCGAGACGATCCGCCGCGTCCGCGACAAGGGCATCGCGGTCGTCTTCATCAGCCACTCGATGCCGCACGTCATGGAGGTGTCCGACCGGGTGCAGGTGCTCCGGCTCGGCCACCGCGCGGCGACGGTCGACACGAAGGACACGAACATGGAAGAACTCGTCGGTCTGATGACCGGTGCCAGCACGAGGAACGTCGCATGAGCGCGGTGAAGCAAGCCGAGATGGGGCCGGAGACGACCGCCATCGAGACGGCCAAGGATCGGGAGACCCCGATCCGGAAGCTCTTCAAGGCGCAGGCCTTCCAGATCTTCATCGTCCTCCTCGTCGTCATCGCGATCTTCTCCGCGATCGCCCCCGACACCTTCGCGCAGCTGTCGAACCTGCGGCTCGTCGTGCAGAACGCGTCGATCCTCGCGGTGCTCGGCGTCGGCATGACGTACGTCATCATCACCTCGGGCATCGACCTGTCCATCGGCTCCGTCCTCGTCTTCTCGGGCGTCGTGTCCGCGACGACGATGCGGGCCATGGGCGGCGACGACTGGGGGACCGCGATCGTCGGCATCCTCGTGTCGATCGGTGTCGGCATCGTCTGGGGCACGTTCAACGGCCTCCTCATCTCCAAGGCGAAGGTGCCGCCGCTGATCGTCACCCTCGGTAGCCTCGGCATGGCGCTCGGCCTCGCCCAGATCCTCACCGGCGGTGTCGACATCCGCGAGGTGCCGTCGGTGCTCACCGACTCGATCGGTTACGGCAACATCTTCGGCGCCGTCCCGATCATCTCCGTCATCGCGCTCGTCGTCGTCATCATCGGCGCCCTCGTGCTCCACAAGACGAAGTTCGGCCTCTACACCTACGCGGTGGGCTCGAGCGAAGAGGCGGCGCGACGCGTCGGCGTGAAGGTCGACCGTCACCTCATCCGCATCTACGCCATCTCGGGTGGACTCGCGGGTCTCGCCGGCATCCTGTCGCTGTCGCAGTTCGGCACGACCGCGATCGCCGGTCAGTCGCAGACGAATCTGAACGTCATCGCCGCGGTCGTCATCGGTGGCACCTCGCTCTTCGGTGGCTACGGCACGATCTTCGGCACCGTCGTCGGTCTGTTCATCCCCGCCGTCCTCCAGAACGGCTTCGTCATCACCGGCGTGCAGCCCTTCTGGCAGCAGGTCGCGGTCGGCGCCGTCCTCATCCTGGCCGTCTACGTCGACCAGGTCCGTCGTTCCTCCGCAGCCCGCGGCGGATCCACCAGCTTCTGGCGAGCCCTCGTCAGCAGGAAGAAGAAATAGCCCCCAACAGTTCGATCCTCCCCAGCACCATCCCTAGTAGTCCAGCAGTTCAAGAGAAACGGGTAATCACAATGAAGTGGAAGAAGTCAGTTCTCGGAGTCCTCGCGCTCGGCGCGTCGGCAGGCCTCATGCTCACCGGGTGTTCCGGTGGCGCGAGCTCGGGCGGCAGCAGCGCAGGCGCAGGTTCCGACGGCTACAAGATCGCGTTCATCCAGGGCGTTGCAGGCGACGAGTTCTACATCTCGATGCAGTGCGGTATCGAGTCGGCGGCGAAGGACGCCGGTGCCACGGTCACCACCCAGGGCCCGGAGAAGTTCGACCCGACGCTGCAGAAGCCGCTCGTCGACTCGGTCGTCGCCTCGAAGCCGGACGCGATCCTCGTCGCCCCGACCGATGTGAAGGCCATGGAGGCTCCGCTGAAGGCTGCTGCCGACGCGGGCATCAAGGTCGTCCTCGTCGACACCACGGTCGACGACCCGTCGTTCGCGGTCTCGCAGATCTCGAGCGACAACAAGGGCGGCGGCGCTGCGGCGTTCGACGCGATCAAGGAAGCACACCCCGAGGGCGGCAAGGTCCTCGTGGTCTCGGTCGACCCCGGCATCTCGACCACGGACGCCCGTGCCGAGGGCTTCCAGGAAGCGGTCAAGGGCGATGACAAGTTCACCGACCTCGGTGTGCAGTACAGCCACAACGAGCCGTCCACGGCTGCTGAGATCGTGACCGCGGCGCTCCAGAAGGACCCCGACATCGTGGGCATCTTCGCAGCGAACCTGTTCGCGGCTGAAGGCTCCGCGACCGGTGTCAAGCAGGCCGGCAAGGAGGACTCGGTCACCATCGTCGGGTTCGACGCGGGTCCCGCCCAGGTCAAGCAGCTGAAGGAGGGCACCGTCCAGGCGCTCGTCGCTCAGGAGCCGGCCACCATCGGCAAGGACGGCGTCGCCCAGGCGATCGCGGCCCTCAACGGTGACAAGGTCGAGGCCAAGATCGAGACCGGCTTCACCATCATCACCAAGGACAACGTCGACGGCGACGCGAAGGATGCCGTCTACCAGTCCAAGTGCGGCTAGGCCCGAAGGCCACCCCGCACCACAGACCGCGACGGCGTCGGAGCTTCGAGCTCCGGCGCCGTCGCGCTGCGTCCGGAAGCATCCGTTCCCGATGAGCGGGCGATTCGCTCCGCCTCGACGCCACCCTCCACGGGGTGCGAGAATCGCGACATGACCCAGGTGATCGTCGCGGCGACCGCGGTGCAGCGGATGTCCGACGAATCTCCGGGACGGATCGAGGCCGAGATCGTGGATGCAGCGGGGCGAGCCCACCGCCTGGTCATCACGGTCCCCGAACGCGCGAGCCATGCGGCCACCGCGTCGACCGACGTCCCGTTCCGACTCGGGCTCCGGGCCGAGTACGTGCGTATGGAGGGACGAACCGTGGAGGTCCGCTTCGCGGACGGCGTCACCACCACCGAGGGCCTCGGCGGGGTCTGCCTGGACCCGGACATCGTCCACTGGTTGTGAACGACTCGATCGACTGACGGTCGCGTCGGCGACGAGTCCTAGGCGACGAGGGCGAGGAGCCGCGCGACCTCGGCGGCGACGGCGTCACGGGCGGGCCCGAGGTACTTCCGCGGGTCGACGAGCGACGGGTCGGCGTCCAACCGCTCGCGCACGGCGCGGGTGAAGATCCCGTTGATGTGCGTCGAGATGTTGATCTTCCGCATGCCCGCGTCCACCGCCCGCACGAGGTCCGCATCGCTCACGCCGCTCGAACCGTGCAGGACGAGCGGGACCGGGACGGCCGACGCGAGTTCGCGGATGAGCCCGAAGTCGAGGGTCGCGCTCCGCGACGTCATCGCGTGCGAGCTGCCGACCGCGACCGCGAGCCCGTCCACCCTCGTGGCCTCGACGAACGCGACCGCGTCGTCCACGTCCGTGCGGACGCCGGGCGTGTGCGCGCCACCCTTGCCGCCGATCGCCCCGAGTTCGGCCTCGACCCACACCCCCTGCGCCTGCGCCGCGCGGGCGACCGCTGCGGTGCGTTCGCGGTTCTCGGCGTCGGGCAAGGTCGCGGCGTCGAACATGACCGAGGTGAAGCCGAGCCGGACCGCCTCCTCCACGAGCGCTTCGTCCTCGGCGTGATCGAGGTGGACGGCCGTCGCGGTGCCGGCCCCACGTGCGAGCTCCAGGCTCGCGAGCCCGATCGGCGCGAGGCCGCCGTGGTACTTCGCCGCGTTCTCCGAGACCTGCAGGATGACGCCCCGGCCCGCGAGCTCGGCGCCGCGGAGGATGGCCTCGCCGTGTTCGAGCTGGACGACGTTGAAGGCGAGCACGGCGCGCTGCGCGTCGAGGAGCGCGGCGGTGGAGACGAGCGTCATGGTGGTTCCTCTCGGGATGCACACGGGACGATCAACCCGGTGCCGGTGTGGATGGTCAGGTGGTGGCCAGCAGCAGCTCGGGACCGCTCTCGGCGAGCGCGTCGACGGTGTCAGGGTCGATCCCGTCGTCGGTCACGATCTGGTCGAACTCGTCGAGCCCCGCGGCGCGGTGGAACGAGGTGGTGCCGAACTTCGCGGCGGTGACGGCGAGGATGCGTCGCCTGGAGATAGCGAGCATCGCCCGCTTCACCTCGGCCTCCTCGGGCAGGGTCGTCGTGGCTCCGGCGGTGAGCCCAACCCCGTTGGCGCCGAGCACGGCGACGTCGGCATGGAGGCCCGACAGCCGTTCGACGGTCCACGCGCCGACGGTCGCCTGCGTGACGGCGCGGACCCGTCCGGGCAGGGCGAGCACGGTGAGTCGCGGTCGGCCACCGAGCAGGGCCACGATCGGCAGGCTGTTCGTCACCACGAGGAGTCGGCTGGCGTGGGGGAGGAGTGCGGCGACCTCGAGGGTCATCGCGCCGGAGTCGAGGAGGACGACCCCTTCCGCGGGGAGCTGCTCGACGACGAGCCGGGCGACGGCGGCGCGCTCGATGCGCTCGCCCTCGCGGCGTCGTTGGAGGCTGGGCTCGAATGCGGATCGTCGGGTGAGGACCGCGCCACCATGGTGGCGGCGGATGAGCCCCTGTCGCTCGAGCACCGCGAGGTCGCGCCGGATGGTCTCCGGCGTGACGCCGAGTCGGCTGCTCAGCTCGGCGACCAACAGAGCACCGTCGCCGTGGCGGGCGCCCGCGAGGATCGCGGCGTGACGCTCTGCTGGGTACATGACTACTCCGTCCGGTCCGGCCAGCGTATCCGAATCTGTCCGATATCCCTTCCGATTCGGTGGGATCGGTGCAAAGATCAACATGATCGGGCGCACCCGACGACGACGATGACGACGAACGGAAGGCCGCCGATGGCTGAGCACGGGCCGCACAGCGCACCCCACGAGTCGGGGTCGCGGTTCCTGCTCGGGATCGACGTCGGGCAGACCGCCGTCAAGGCCGTCCTGCACGACGAGCGGTTGCGGCCGGTCGCCGTCGCTCGGCGCGCGAGCCCCGTCGACCGTCCGGTCGCCCGGCACGCCGAGCGGTCGCAGGACGCCCTGTGGGCCGCGGTCGCCGACGCGGTCTCGGAGGTGATGGCGACGGCGGGTGTCGACCCGAACCTGGTCGCCGCCGTCGGGATCACGGGCCACGGCGACGGCCTGCACCTCGTGACCGCTGCGGGAGCGCCCGTCGGCCCGGCCATCACGGCGATGGACTCCCGGGCGCACGTCGAGGCCGCTGAACTCGCGGCCGATCTGGACCGGCTGCGCGTGGTGCTCGAACGCTCCGGACAGCTGCCGACGCCGGGCGCCGCCGGCAACCTCCTCCGCTGGCTGCTCCGGCACGACCCGGAACGCGTCGAGCAGGCGGACGCGATGCTCTTCTGCAAGGACGTGGTCCGCCTGCGGCTCACCGGTGAGATCTCCACCGACTACTCCGACGCCTGCGCCTCCTTCCTGGACGTCGGGACCGCCACCTGGAGCGCCGAGGTCCTCGACGCCTACGGCCTGCCCGCCGAACTGCTCCGCCTGCTGCCGCCGATCAACCCGAGTGGCACGATCGTCGGGCGGGTGCTCCCAGCGGCCGCCGCGAGCACGGGCCTCGTCGCCGGGACGCCGGTCGTCTCGGGGCTCCACGACGTGCAGGCCTCGTCGATCGGCATGGGAGCGCTCGTCCCCGGGCGACTCGCCCTCGTGGCCGGCTCGTTCAGCACCAACGGTGTGACGACGACCCAGCCCGACGTGGACGCGCGGTGGCAGTCCCGCCTCTCGATCACCCCGGACCTGCGGATCGCGATGTCCACCTCGGCGACCGCATCGCCCTCCTTCGACTGGACGCTCCGGCTGCTCGGCGTGACCGACGCCGCCGGCCGCGACGCGCTGATCGCCGAGGCCGCGGCGCTCCCTCCGGAGGAGCAGGTGCCGCTCGTGCTGCCCTTCCAATCGGACTCGCCGCTCGGCGCCGAAGCGTCTGCCACGCTCGCCGGGGTCCGTGACTGGCACACCCGGGCGCATGTGCTGCGCGCAGCCCTCGAGGGCATCGTGCTCATGCACCGCTGGCACACCCGGGCGCTCGGCGAACGGTTCCGGTGGGACGAGCCGATCGTCCTCGGCGGTGGCCTCGCGCGGTCGCCGCTGTACGTGCAACTCGTGGCCAACGCGCTTCGAGCGCCGGTGACGGTCGTCGACTCCGAGGAGGCAGGTGCCCTCGGCGCCGCGATCGTCGCCGGGGTCGCGACCGGGCTCCTGCCGTCAGTGGAACAGGCCCAGCACGACGTCGTCCGACACGCACCCGCCGTCCTGCCGACGGACGCCTCGGCCGCCTACTGGGCCGGGGTCGGAACCGCGTTCGACGAGCTCGTCGAGGCCATCGGCCCCTGGTGGCGACGGCGGGGCGAGGAGTCGAGCCCCGACGGTCCGGCGTCCGAACGCGACGACCGTGCCGGGGCGGGACGATGAGCGCCTCCGTCGGCGGTCGTGGCACTGCCACGTCCAGCCCGGTGGACGACCGGCGGCGGGAGATCCTCACCCGACTCGATCAGGACGGGCGGGTCGAGGTCGGCGTGCTCGCCGCAAGCCTCGGCGTGACCGAGGAGACGATCCGACGCGACCTCCGCGTCCTCGAACTCGACGGACGCCTCCGACGCGCGCACGGCGGTGCGGTGCGAGTCGACCTCGACCCGGGCCAGGACTCCGGGGCGTCCGGTGCGCTCGCCGCGCGGGCGAGGACCCTGGTCGATCCGGGCTCAGCGGTCTTCCTCGGCGCGGGATCCGCCTGCGAGGCGCTCGCCGCCGGCCTCGCGACGACCGCCGGGACCGTCATCGTGACCGGTTCGGTGCCGGTCGCGCTGGCCGCGGCCGCTGCCGAGGAATCGGCCGTCGTCCACCTCGTCGGCGGGACGGCGGACGGGCGCGGTGTCCTCACCGGCGCCTGGGCGCGCGAGCAGCTCGCCGGCCTCCGCCTCGACGTCGCGGTCGTCGAGGCGCTCGGTGTCTCCGCGGACGGCCGACTGCTCCACGCCTCGCCGGAGGAGGCGGCGGTCGTCGCGGCCGCGGTCGAGCTCGCCTCCACGGCGATCCTGCTGGGCGACCCCGCGACGTTCGGGGCTGACGGCCTCGCGGCGTCCGTCCCGGCCGCCCGCCTCGACGTGGCGGTGGTGCATCATGGCGTCGACGAACCGACCCTCGACGCCCTCCTCACGACCGGCGTCCGCGTCGAGACGATCGGGGTCGGCGCATGAGCGGCATCGTGACGGTCACGCCGGCGGCCGCGATCGACCAGACCTACCGCGTCGACGGGCTGCGACTCGGCGACGTCAACCGGGCGGTCGGCGTCTCGACCGAGCTGAGCGGGAAGGGCGTCAACGTCGCCAGGGCCGTCACCCTCTCACGGTTGCCCGTCCGAGCCGTCGTCCCGATGGGGGAGGACGGCCGGATCCTCGCGGCCGACCCCGCCCTGCAGCCCCTGCTCGCCGTGGTTCCGACCGACGGACGGACCCGGGTGAACACGACGATCCTCGACGACGCGACCGGGACGACCAAGGTGAACGAGCCGGCGATCCCGTTGCGGGCCGCCGACTGGGCAGCGGTCGTCGTGGCGTCGGTGCGCGAGATCGACCGGATCGGCGCGGACTGGCTGGTCCTCTCCGGGACGATCCCCACGGTCGTGGAGGGCGGCGGGCTCGTCGACATCCTCGAGCTGCTGCGGGAGGCCGGGGGTCGCGGAGCGCGCGTCGCCGTGGACACCGCCGGCGTGGCCCTCGAGACCGCCGTCGCGAACCTCGACCTCGTGCACCTGCTGAAACCGAACGCCCACGAACTCGCCGAACTCACCGGCCGGGAATTGCTGACGATCGGTGACGTCGCCGCGGCGGCCGATGAGTTGCACCGGGCCGGCTGCGACCTCGTCTACGTGAGCATGGGCGCCGACGGTGCGCTCGTGCGGTCGTCCGCCGGCCTGTGGCACGCCCACACCGCCGCAACCGTCGTGAACACCGCCGGTGCCGGAGACGCGTCACTTGCCGGCTTCCTCGTCGGCCTCCGCGGGCGGGACGGGCAGGACGATCCGGCGACCGCCGTCGCGACGGCCGCCGCCTGGGGTGCGCTCGCGGTGTCGAGCGCGACGACGGTCCTCACCTCGCTCGACGGCGCACCGCTCCCGATCGCCGTCCGAGACCCCGACGCGGCGACGCCCCTGCGCGAACCGGCGACCCCACCCCGGTCGGAGGTCGAGCCGCGATGACCGCCTCCGCCGTCCCGAGCTTCCACGCGGCCGTCGACCTCGGTGCGTCGAGCGGTCGTGTCATCCTCGGGCGGTGGGACGGCGAGCATCTCCGGCTCGTCGAGGTGCACCGCTTCCCGAACGGCCCGGTCGTGCGCGACGGACGGCTCGTGTGGGACGCCGAGCGGTTGTTCGAGGAGACGCTGATCGGGCTCGCAGCGGCGGTCCGGCACGCGGAGGCGGCGGGTGGCGCGCTCGACGGCATCGGGATCGACAGCTGGGGTGTCGACGTCGGCCTGCCCGTTCTGGGCACCTCGCGTCGTGCCTCGTCCGTCCCCGAGGTCCGGCACCATCGCGGTGCCGACGAGTACGAGCCGGAGCGCGCCGCGGCCCTCGTCGACCCCGCCGCGGCGTACGCGGTCACCGGCGTGATC
This sequence comes from Plantibacter sp. Leaf1, assembly GCF_001421315.1. Lineage (NCBI taxonomy): Bacteria > Bacillati > Actinomycetota > Actinomycetes > Micrococcales > Microbacteriaceae > Plantibacter > Plantibacter sp. Leaf1. Next base: position 171,309 of record NZ_LMJX01000003.1, read on the forward strand.
GAACACCCGATCAACACCGCCTTCCAGCTCCGGTCGCTCGCTGCGGGCTCGAAGGCCGGGCCACCGCCGTCCCAGGCACCGACCGTCCTGCTCGTCCCCGACCTCTGGGTGTGGCTGCTCACCGGCGTCGTCGGTGCCGAGCGGACGATCGCCTCCACGACGCAGCTGCTCGACCAGCGCTCCGGCGACTGGGCGGGATCGCTCGTCGAGCGGTGGGGGCTCGGCGGATTCCGTTACCCGCCCGTGGTCGCACCGGGCACCCTGGTCGGCTCGACGACCCCCGAGATCACGGCCCGCCTGGGCGCGCGCGCCGCGATCCCCGTCCACCGGGTCGCCGAGCACGACACGGCGTCGGCGCTCGCGTTCGCCCGCCCGGACGGCGCCGAGCTGCTCGTCTCGAGCGGCAGCTGGTCGCTCGCCGGCGTGTGTCTCGCCGAGCCGGTCCTCAGTGAACCGGCGCGGCTGGCCGGCTTCACCAACGAGGTGGGCGCCGCGGGATCGTCGCTCCTTCTCCGCAACCTCTCGGGGATGTGGCTGCTCACCGAGTGCGCGCGGGCCTGGTCGGAGGAGGACGGACACGTCGTCGACGCGGTGGCGCTCGTCGCCGCGGCGACGGTGGCCGCCGAGTCGGCCGAGGCCGTCCCGCCGACGGTGTTCGACGTGGCCGACCCCCGGCTCCTCGTCCCCGGCGACATGCCGGCCCGCATCACGGCGCTCTGCCGAGCGGCTGGAGGGACCCCGCCGAGCGGTCGCGTGGACCTCGTCCGCAGTGTCATCGAGAGCCTCGCCGCCGCGTACGCCGCGACCGGGCGGGCCGCTGCGGCCCTGACCGGCGTCCCGATCCGTTCGGTCCGCATCGTCGGCGGCGGATCCCGCGACCGGCTGCTCTGCGCGCGCACCGCGGAGCTGACGGGCCTGCCGGTCACCGCCGGCCCCGCCGAAGCCTCCGCGCTCGGCAACCTCGCCGTGCAACTCGTGGCCGCCGGCCGCGCTCCGTCGCTCGACGCCGTGTACCGCGGTCACCGCGACGACCCCGCCGACGATCAGGGACAGGGACCGACATGACACACCCCACCGACCGGCCGGAGATCGAGACGGAGCCGCGTGCACGGCTCGCGACCTTCTCCCGGGAACTCGGCCGCCCGGATCGTGCGTGGGCGCTGCTCGCCGAGGGCAACACCTCGCTCCTGCTCCCGGGCGCCGACACCCCGACCATGCTCGTGAAGGCGAGTGGCACGTCGATGGCCACCGCGACCCCCGACGACGCCGTCCGGCTGGAGCTCCCACCCGTCCTCGAACTCGTCGACGCCGACACGGGAGGCGACGCCGAGGTCGGTGCGCTCTTCGACGCGGTGGCCAGTGCCGGGAACGGCAGACGGCCCTCCGTCGAGGCCATCCTCCACGCCGTCTGTCTCGATCTGCCCGGCGTCGCCGCGGTCGGTCACACCCATCCCGTCCCCGTCAACGCGCTCCTCTGCTCGGTGTCGGCGGAGGCGTTGACCCGCGGCTCGCTGTTCCCCGACCAGATCGTCGTGCTCGGCCCCGATCCGCTGCTCGTGCCCTACGTCGACCCGGGGCTGGGGCTCGCCCGCGTGGTCCGACGCCTCCTGCGCGAGCGGATCGAGGCGACCGGCCGGGTGCCCAAGGTCGTCTACCTGCGCAACCACGGCATGTTCGCGCTCGGATCCGACAGCGCAGAGGTCCTGCGGATCACCGAGATGGCGGTCAAGGTCGCCCAGGTGCTCCTCGGCGCGCTGGCGGTGGGCGGCCCCGTGTACCTCGACGACGACGCGGTCGCGCGGATCGACACGCGACCCGACGAACTCCTCCGGCGCGCCGCCCTGGCGTCGCCGGGACCGACGACGAACCGTGCCACGACGGCACAGGACGGGGCCGACGCATGACCGGACCGAACGGCACCATCGACCTCGCCGGGCAGGTCGCCATCATCACCGGTGCCTCCTCCGGCATCGGCCGGTCGTACGCGCAGGCGCTCGCGGCGGTGGGCGTGCGCACCGTCCTCGTCGGTCGCTCCACCGAGCGGCTCACGGCCGTCGCCGACGCCCTCCCGACCGAGAGCGTGTTCCTCGCCGGCGACCTCGCCGATCCCGCCGTCTCCGAACAGGCCGTCGCGCTCGCCCTCGCCGCCTTCGGTCGCCTCGACATCGTCCTCGCGAACGCCGGGCTCTACGTCGGCGGCGACGTCGCCGACACCCCGATGACGGCGATCCAGGAGCTCGTCGGTGTCAACGTCCTCGGCGCGATGGCGACTGTGCGGGCCGCGCTGCCCCACCTCATCGGGCAGGGGTCCGGCGACGTCCTCGTGACGAGCTCGGTGTCGGGCCACCAGGACATCCACTGGGAGCCGGTGTACTCCGCCACGAAACACGCCATGCAGTCGTTCGTCCACACCACCCGGCGGAACCTCGTCGGGTCGGGGGTGCGGATGGGCGCGGTCGCCCCCGGCGTGGTGCTCAACGAGCTGTGGGGGATCGCGGAGGGCGCTTCCGGCGTGGAGGACCAGGTCGCTGCACGGACCGGCATCCGCTCGGAGGATGTGGCCGACGCGGTGCGCTTCATGCTCACCCGCCCCCGCCATGTCACCATCCGCGACCTCGTGATCCTCCCGACGGACCAGGAGATCTGACCGCCGTGCCCGGACCGATTTCCAGCCACACCTCCATCCACCAGCCACCCACCAGCAGGGAGTCCTGATGTTCTCCGACCTCAACGGCCGCACCGCGGTCATCACCGGCGGGGCCCGCGGGCTCGGCTTCTCGATCGCGACGGCGCTCGCCGCTCAGGGCGTCGACGTCGCCCTCCTCGACCTGCTGCCCGCCGTGCACGCGTCGGCCGAGCGGCTCGCCGCCGAGCACGGCGTCCGCAGTGTCGGGATCACGGTCGACGTGACCGACGCCGAGGCCGTCGAAGCGGCCTTCTCGACCGCCGAGACCGAGCTCGGCGCGCCGTCGCTGCTCGTGACCGCGGCGGGCATCACGATCTGGGGCGACAGCGTCGACGTCGCGCCGGAGACCTGGCGGAAGGTGCTCGCCGTGAACCTGGACGGCACCTTCTTCGCCGCGCAGTCCTTCGCCCGCCGCGCGATCGCCGCCGGCCGCCCGGCGTCGGCCGTCTTCATCTCCTCGATGTCGGCGTTCATCGTGAACCAGCCGCAGTTCCAGGCCTCGTACAACACCTCGAAGGCGGCGGTCAGTCACCTCGCCTCCTCGCTGGCCGTGGAGTGGGCGCCCTCGGGTGTCCGGGTGAACGCGATCGCCCCGGGGTACTTCCTCTCCGACATGACCCGTGAGTTCACCGAGGCGAACCCGGACCTCGCCGCCGAGTGGACGGCCGCCATCCCGGCGGGACGCATGGGACAGCCGGAGGATCTGCACGGGCTCGTGCTGCTGCTCGCCTCGGACGCCTCGTCCTATCTCACCGGCCAGAGTCTCGTGATCGACGGCGGCTACACGGCGCTCTGAGCGCCCGTCGTCCCGTCACCATCCCGCACCTCTTCCCCCCCCCACCCCACCAGACCGTCCGCCCACCAGACCCGAGGACCAACCATGACCGACCCCGACCCGCACGGTGACCCCGCACCCGACCTCGCCGGCGACGCCGCCTGGGGGACGCGTCGGCGGCGGTTCGTCGAGGCGCGCTCCGGCGCGGTCGAACGAGCCTGGGCTCCGCGTCCCGTCCGGGTCGACGACGGCCCGTCGATCGGTCGGCGGCAGATCGAACTCCGCCACCTCGGTGGGCTGGAGACGACCGTCGAGGTCGACCAGTTCCTCGACCTCGGCGAGGCGTCCTGGAACGGGGACGTCGTGTCCTTCGTCGCGCCGACGACCGCACCGCATGCGGAGAGCTGGGCCAGGCGGTGGCAGGGCGGCCTGCTGACGACCTGCGGGCTCACGGCGGTCGGGGTGGCGTCAGAGGCCGAAGGTGGGATGCACGGTCGGGCGTCCAGGATCCCGGCGACGCTCACCCGGAGCGAGGGCCGGTGGACCCCCGAGGGCCGGTACGAGCTCCTCGTCGACGGGCTGCTGCGCGAGGGTGCCGTCTTCCAGCAGAACCTCACGGTGACCCGTGGCATCCGCGCCGAGGTCGGTGTCGCGCGGATCCGCCTGCACGACGTCGTCCGCAACGAGGGCTTCGTCGCCGAGCCGGTCCGGCTGCTCTACCACGTGAACCTCGGGTGGCCGCTGCTGCACGGTGGCGCGGTCGTGGCGGCGGAGGCCGAGCCGCCCGGGGGAGCGGACTCCAGCGGGCCGCAGGACGACGGCCGATGGCGACGGGTGATGGGAGAGCCGGAGCCCGCGGCCGATGAGCGGGTCGACGCCCTCGACGCCGTCGCGGGGCCGGACGGCTGGTCCACCGCGACGCTGGTCGGCGAGGCCGGCACGGTCTCGATCCGTTTCTGCCCTGAACAGCTGCCCTTCCTCACCGTGTGGCGGAGCACGGCTGCCGGCTCGTACGCCCTTGGTGTCGAACCGGGCACCTGCTGGCCGAGTCACGCCGTCGGCCCGGACCGCGGGAAGGTCGGGCGGATCGTGGAGCCCGGGGAGTCGTTCGAGGTCGACCTCGAGATCGCGTTCGAGCCGGCGACGGACGACGTCGGCGACTGAATCCACCGGCCTGCAGTGTTGGTGCTGCCCGAGCTGAAGGCATGGTTGGAAACCAAGCCCAAATTGCACACGGTGTTCCTATCGCACCGAGCCCTGGCTGGGGGTAAACCTCCTGCGCGTGCGGGGTAGGGGGCCGCTATGATCCTCCAAACAGGCAAGTGGGGGATAGCATGGTCGGTCGCACCGTAGAGGAACTCAGAAGCGCGTACCCGGAAGAGTCCTGGCAATCACGTTTCGTTGACCTTTGTGACCTGATGGACCTTCTTGGGGACTGCATCATCCCCGAAGACTTCGTTGTTCCAGACGAACTAAACGCCGCCATCAAGCTGAGTGAAGCGGGGAACGCGGTCCTAGATCGACTCACTCGCAAGGAGAAGGTCAACGCGAAAGATGCGCGCCTCATGTGTGCACTGGCTCTCGGGCACCGAGAGTTGTTTGTGGACATCGATGCCACCGAGATAGAACGCCTCGCAAAATCCATCCACACTGAGATTCTGGCGGGTAGGATACGGTTCCCGTATACCTGGGGACGAGATCTATACGATGCTTATGCCGAACTGCACGAGGACGAGAAGGATGTCCTCACTAACGAGGACACCATCAAGCTGCTTAGCACCTTGCCGGTTGGAGTGGTGCAATACGGAACCTTCACTGTAGGGCCATATGGACTTCAAAGGAGCCTCAGTCACCGGAGCGTGCCGGGCCGCAGGAGGGTTCCCGCTTATCACTGTGCGGCGCCTACCTGTCATGCGATACATCCAGTGGCGCTCCAGACGGGCTTGAACGCATCAATCAATCGGGACAGGGAGAAGCTAGAGACCTACCTCCAGAGTCTGGACGGAGAGCCCGCCGAGTGGTGGTCTTTTGCCGAACAGCTGAGCGGGTACACGGACTCCTATTACGGAGACCGAAAGTCGGGCGTACTGATTCCGCTGATTGGCGACACATTGTCGGATCGTGAACTGCGCGCTCTTGTGGTCGAGCTACTGGATACCACGCGAGGCGAGCTCCGGAGTGCGCTCAGTAAGTTCGTCCGAATCGAATCCGCGGATAAAGCCGTTTCTGGCCTGGGGAGAGCTGAGCTGTTGCAAATATGCTTGGTCTCGACCGAGGACTCGCTTGGCATATCGCTAGATAAACTGGTGCGTTCGCGAAAGGTTGAGGTACCCCGCGGTGATGTTCGCCGACCTGTCATCAACCGGAATACTCGGTCAGGTGCTTTCCGTCTGCATGCTGAGCTCGGCCACTACGGAGTTCGCTTCATCTCCGACGATCCCGGACTCGCCATATTGAGGGAACGCCGGCTGTTGGGCAAATTGTATCTACGCGAGCCCGAGTCGGATGTCCAAGAGCTGGAGTGGCAGCTGCGTGGCATTGACATTGAAGATCTCGACGAGAGGTTGGAGCACTTCTTCCAGTCCCGGGCTCCCCAGGAGGCCCTCGAAAGGCTGGTACTCGCGCGTCGAACTAACATGATCACAGCCTGTCATGAGGTTGGCATCGATGCTGATTTTGAATTCACGGATCTCGAACTCGTCGAGGCTATTCTTTGGAAGCTCGGTTTCCCAATCCACACGGGGGAGGATCCGCATCAGACCTTTTGGAGCAAGCACGAACGCCTCTGGGCGCTCACGCAGTCGTCGGCAATTGGAAATTCCGAACGATTCCTGGAAGCTGCCAGCCCATACTTCGCGCAATTAGAGGGGCTGCTGCTCGATTCGTTAGCGTTCACTAGCTGGGCACTGTTGAGCGACCACACAAAGAGCAGCTCGCCGTTCGCTTATGATGACAAAGACGATCGGCTAGCTGGTCTATCTTTACTGCAAAGCGCTCTGTCCGTGGAGCCGACCGATAACGCGCATATTCCAGATTACGTGAGTGAGCGCGTTGAGCTTCGAAACCTGATTGAAGGGTTCCGTACATTGGCGAAACACCTTGACTCGTGTCGAGATGAGGCTCAATTGTATGAGCGCCCCTCGGTTGAGTATCCACCCTATGATGGGAAGACGGAACTCAAACGATTCTTGCTCAGGTCAACCGTCCCGTTTTTGGATCTCTCTCGGCCCAGTCAAGATCGTATAGTCGAAGGCCTTCGTCAGATTTCTATTTCTCTTGCCGCAGCTGACGTCTCGACGGTTAGGAATGATTACGCGCACTATCGCAGAACGGCGCCGGATATCTCGCGAGTCGAACGCGCGCTTGAGGCGATTCGTCAAAGCGTGACGAGAATGGAGAATTTGGGATTCTGTAGGTTGTTGTTTATGCCGGCTGCGGTGTCAACCGATCGCTGGGGGCAGAGTAGACACGAATTTGTCGGGCCACGCAGCTACGAGCACACCTTCACTCGTCCGACGAACTTGGACTGGATGGGCTTGCCGCGTCTGACAGAGCCTCAGTATTTACTCCGGGCGGCGAGTTTTGGCGACCCGAACGAGGTCCTGCGTTTCACGCGCCGGTTCGAGAGTGAGTTTTCGGCTATGTGGACGGAGTATCCGAGACGAAGGCGAAGTGGGCCGGGTACGCCTGCTGCGGAGGAAAGACCATCGCATGACTCTGACGTTGAGGTCGCAGCTGGATAGCTGTTTGGTTTTGAGCAGTAGGGCGTGCGCACGCGGTCGAAGCCCGGAGACCGCGCGCGGCCGCGGCAAGGACTGGTCAGGTGATCGGGGTCGGTAAGCCCAGACAGGCCCGTACCAATCGTGGATTGGCTCTAGTGCTGACAGGGATCATTTGCTTTAGTGCGATATTTGACAGCACCGCAGGTCGGTCGTTCCGGATTTGCTGAGCGATCGAAGCCATGCTCGGTCCCTTCCGGGGGCGCTGGAGGGTGGCCCCATCGACTTGGTCGGGTCGTTGCGTCGCCGGGTGGGACCTGCGGTGTCAACCGCGCAGATTGGCTTTTTTCGGCTGGGGTATGTCATCGATGACATGAACGGGGTATGCTCGCCATGACATCGATGACATGGAGTCATCGTCGGAAGCCGACACGGACGTCGGACCCTGAACGGACACCGCCGTGCACCCTGCTGCGAACCTCGACCCGACCACCGTCGCGTCCGTGGCCCCCGACGGACTCGTCGCCGGCCTGGACCTCGGAAGCACCGGTGTCAAGATCCTCGTGACCGACGCCGACGGTGCCGAGGTCCTCATCCACCAGCTCCCCACCCCGTGGCTCGCCGGTGCCGGCGGCACGACCGTCATGGAGGCCGCCTCCCTCATCGCGACCGTCCGGGAGCTCCTCGACCACGTCGCCGCCGAACTCGCCGACCGGTTCGGACCGACCGTCCGGGTCCGCGCGCTCGCCGTGTCGGGGATGGGGGAGTCCGGGATCGTCCTCGACGCCGTCGGTCGGCCCGTCGCCCCCGCGATCGCCTGGTTCGACCCGCGCGGCGCCGAACAGCTCGCCGCGCTCCCGGCCACGATCGCGGAGCAGTTCGCCGGCCGGACCGGCCTCCCGCTCGGCGTCCAGGTCTCCGTCGTCAAGCTCCTGCACCTGCGGGACGCCGGACTCGACCTCGCGGGGACCCGCTGGCTCAACCTGCCCGAGTACCTCGTCGCAGCGCTCGGCGGCGAGGAGGCCGCGGAGTACTCGCTCTCGTCCCGCACCGGACTCCTCGATCAGGACACCGGCGCCCCCTGGCCCGAACTGCTCGAGCACCTCGGGGTCGACGCCACGTTCCTGCCGCCCTTCGTCGACGCCGGCACCCCGCTCGGCTCCGCCTCGGCCCCCTGGGTGCCGGAGGTCTTCGCCGATGCGGCGCTGACCGTCGCCGGTCACGACCACCTCGTCTCCGCCGTGTCCACCGGCTCGTTCCCCGCCGAGCGGTACCACGTGTCGATGGGCACCGCCGAGGTCCTCCTGCGCCGGCTCGACGCGCCCCTGCCCTTCGCCGCTCGTGAGCGGCTCGCCGAGGTGTTCATCAACTGCGTCCGCCACGTCGTCCCCGGTACCTGGGTCCTCGTCGCCGGCGTGAAGACGGGACTCCTCATGCGCCGTACCCTGCAGCTCGTCGGCGTGTCCGAGCGGTCCGGCCGCGACCGCCTCGACGACGCGGTGATGGAGTTGCCTGCTGAGGGTCGTCTCGCTGACGGCGACATCGTCGTCTCCGGTGCCCGCAACGACGACGGGGTCCTGCACCTCACGGTGCGGGCGGACGGCGCCGACCCCGCTGAGGTCTTCGCGGCGGTCCTCCGCCACGGCAACGACGAACTCCGCGTGCTCATCGAGGCCATGGACCGCGAGGTGCCCCCGGCGAGCTCGGCCCTCCTCACGGGCGGGTGGGCCGGCATGCGTTCGGTCCAGCGCGCGCGGGCCGCCGTCCTGCCCGGGATCCAGGTCTCCGACCGCTCCCAGGACACCGCCTACGGTGCCACCGTCTTCGCCCGTTCCCTCCTCGAGCCGGCCGTCGCCGGCCGCGCCCGTCCCTGACCCGTCCGTCCGTCCAGCCCACCCACCGAACCCACCCACCGGTCGACCACGGCCGGCCCGCAGCATCCGACGCGACCGCGTCGGCACAGACCCCATCCGAAGCACAAGGAGCACCTGATGAACGCAGTAGCCACCCGCACCAACGAGCTCACGACGCTCGAACGCCGCGCCATGTCCACGATCAGCACCCCGGCCGGTGGCATGCTCATCGTCGCCGGCGACCAGCGCAACGGCATGAAGGCCGTCATGAAGGATGCGCCGAACGGTGCAGCCGGCATCAGCCGTGACGAGCTCGCCGAGGCGAAGAGCGACCTCGTGCGCTTCCTCGGCAACCACGCGCCCGCCATCCTCCTCGACCCCGAGGTCGCCCTCCCGCTCGTCGTCGACGAGCGCACCCTCTCCCGCACCACGGGCCTCGTGGTCGGCATGGACTCCTCCGGCTTCGACACCGAGAACGGTCTGCGTCGCACCAAGTACGTGCCCGGCATGGACGCCCGCAAGGTCCGTGAGCTCGGTGGCGACGCCGCGAAGATGCTCTTCTACCTGCGCTCCGACCAGCGCGAGGCGGAGCAGGTCGTCATCGACGAGATCGCCCGCCTCGTCGAGGAGTGCTCGGCGGAGGGTGTGCTCCTCATCGTCGAGATCCTCGTCTACCAGCTCGACGGCGAGAGCGACGAGGCCTACGCCGAGATCTTCCCCGAACTCGTCCGTGGTGCCGCGGAGATCTCCGTCGCCGCCGGTTCCAAGGTCCTGAAGCTCCAGTACCCGGGTTCCGCCGAGGCGGCCGCCGCCGTGACCGAGGCCGCCGCCGGTGTGCCGTGGGCGGTCCTCTCGGCCGGTGTCGACCACGAGACCTTCGTCGGTCAGGTCCGCACCGCGGTCGAGAACGGTGCCGGTGGCGCCATGGCCGGTCGCTCGCTGTGGAAGGATAGCCTTTCGATCTCGTCGGCCACGCGCGAGGAACTGCTCACGAACCGTGCGCTGCCCCGCCTCCGCGAGCTCGAGCAGGTCATCGAGACCGCCCTCGCCGGACGCTGACGCCTCGCGGGCGGTGGCCGAGGTCACCGCCCGCGCACGTCCACCCGTCGAACCGGCACCATCCCCGAGGAGCACCCATGGCCACGATGCAGGACGTGGCGTCCCTCGCGGGGGTGAGCTCGAAGACGGTCTCGCGGGTCTTCAACGACGATCCGCACGTCCTCCCGGAGACGCGGTCGCGGGTCGAGACGGCGATGCGCGAGTTGAACTACGTCCCGAACGTGCTGGCACGCACCTTCCGTGCCGGTCGATCCTCCTCCGTCGGCGTCGCCGTCCCCGATGTCGTCGACCCGTTCTTCGCCGCGGTCGTCCGGGCGGTGGAGGAGGTCTGCTCCCGCTCGGGCATCACCACGCTCGTCACGAGCATCGGCGACGACCCCTCGCGTGAGCGCGCCGTGCTCGACTCCTTGCTGCGCTCGCAGCTCATGGGGCTCGTCCTCGCCCCCGTCGCCGAGGACCAGTCGTGGCTCGCGCCCTGGGCCGAGCACACGCCCATCGTGTTCGTCGACCGGGCGCCGGGGGGACTCGACGCCGACAGCTTCGTCGAGGACGACCACCGCGGCGCCTACCTCGCGACGAGGCATCTCCTCGAGCACGGTCACACCAGGGTCGCCTTCGTCGCCGACGCCGCACACCCACCCAGCACCCGGCGCCGGCTCGAGGGCTACCGATCCGCACTCGCCGAGCAGGGTGTCGAGCTCGACGACCGCCTCGTGAGCCTCGACGCGACGGACCGCGCGCCGGCCGCCACCGTCCTCGACGGTCTGCTCGCCCTCGCCGACCCGCCGACGGCCCTGTTCTCGGCGAACGCGCGCGTGACGATGGCGCTCGTCCCGGCGCTCCGCTCGCGGGGGATCGCCTCGCTCGGCTTCGGCGACTTCCCGATGGCCGACCAGCTCGACCCCGCGGTCAGCGTCATCGAGCAGGACCCCGCCCGGCTGGGGCGGCTGGCCGCCACCCGGGCGCTCGCCCGCTTCGGCGACGCGGACGCCTCGCACGAGCGGAGCACCGTCGTGCCCGTCGGGCTGCTGCTGCGGGAGTCCTGCGGCTGCCACCTCGACGGCTGATCCCCCGCCCGACGGATGCGGCCGTGCCGCTCGGTCCGTAGCGTTGGAGGCTGCACGCGACGGTCGGGGGAGACATGATGCAGGGTTCGGACAGCACGGCGAACGGGGGAGGCTGGGCGCCGGTCGGACCGCCCGTCGCACCGCCGAGTGGCGTCGGAGCAGCGGAACCGGCCGGAGCGCCGGTGCTCGGTGCCGCCGGACGAGTGGCGCTCGCCCAGCAACCCGAGTCGGCCGCCGACCGCCAACGGCGCCGCAACCGGGAGGCGGCGCCGATCCTGCCGTCGCGGGTCCCGTGGGTCGCGGTGACCGTCTTCACGGTCCTGGCGATCGGGCTCGCCTGGCTCGTCGCGTCCCCGCTGTGGTTGTCCGGCGAGGGCCTCGCGAACCCGTGGTTCCAGCTCATCGCGCTCGGCATGATGTACACGCCGACGATCGCGGCGGTCGTCGTGGTCTGCTTCGTCGCCCGACCGCGGAGCATCCCGCGGCTGCTCGGCCTCGCGCCCCTGCGTCCGCTCGCCCGCACCCTCGGGCTGTGCGCGGCCGCCCTCGTCGGCTTCCCGGTGCTCGCGTTCGGCGCCATGCTGCTCGGGCAGGCCATGGGGCTCATCTCCCTCGACCTCGTCGACCTCTCCGGTCTCGCCGCCATCATGGCCGCGTCCGGCGCCGGGGAGCCGACGCGTGACCAGCTCACCACCGTCGCGCTCGTGCAGATCCTCACTCTGCCGATCAGCGTGCTCGTGGCCTCACTGTCCGCGTTCGGTGAGGAGCTCGGGTGGCGGGGCTGGTTGTTGCCGAACCTCCTGCCGCTCGGCACCTGGCCCGCCCTCCTCATCTCGGGGGCCGTCTGGGGCGTGTGGCACGCGCCGCTCATCCTCCTCGGCTACAACTACCAGCGGACGGACGGCGTGGGCCTCCTCCTGATGGTCGGCTGGTGCATGCTCCTCGGCGTCGTCATCGGGTGGTTGCGACTGCGCTCGGCCTCGGTCTGGCCGGCGGTGATCGCGCACGGTGCCGTGAACGCCGCCGTCGGGGCGCTCCTGCTGTTCGCCAGCCCCACGTCCATGCAGGACACCGGGAGTGTGTTCGGCACCCTGCTCGGCTGGCCGGGCTGGATCCTCCTCGCCGTGACCGCCCTCCTCCTCGTGGTGACGGGGCAGTTCCGTCGGCGTGCGGTTCCGGGGCTCCGGGCCGCCGAGGTCGCGGAGCGGACGCCCGCCTAGCGCGGTTCGGACGGCCGCATGCGCGTCGTGCATGCGTCGTGCCGCGGAGGGTGCTTGTCTTCCGAGCAGGCACTTGGTGCACTGGTCCGATGCGCAGACCCGACCTCCCCGAGGCTCCCAGCCGCCCGCACGCCTCCCACGCTCGCCGCCGCGGTGGTGACGCGAGCCAGCGGGTCCGTCGGCGCCGCCTCGTCGTCGGGATCGCCGGCGGCCTCGTGCTCGCGTTGCTCGGCGGTCTCGGTGCCCTCGCGCTCCGGCTGCAGGGGAACCTCAGCTCCGAGGCGATCGCCGCTCCGACCGGCCGTGCGACGCAGCCGGCGGAGCCTGGCGCGCCGGACCCGGCGGTCAACGTCCTCCTCCTCGGCTCCGACAGTCGTGACCTCGCGCTCGGCGACTACGGCGAGGACACCGGCACCAAGCGCAGCGACGCGATGGTGCTCGTGCACGTGTCCGCGGGCAACACCCGGATCGACGCGATGCAGATCCCACGTGACACGCTGACCGACCTGTCGATGTGCACGGACACCGGGCGGGGGACACCCGACGACTACGGCATGGTGAACGCCGCCCTGAACTCCGGGGCCGCCTGCTCGGTCGCCGCGGTGCAGGCGATGACCGGTGTGCCGATCGACCACTTCGTCGAGCTCGACTTCGGCGGCTTCCAAGCGATCGTCAACGGCATGGACGGCTTGGCGGTGTGCCTGCCGACGGACATGGAGGACCCGTATTCGAACCTCGCCCTGCCCGCCGGGGCACAGGTCATCGACGGGACGCAGGCGCTCGCGCTCGCCCGCACCCGGCACGCGGTGGGCGACGGCAGCGACATCTCGCGCCTCGGCAACCAGCAGATGGTGATGTCCGCGATCGTGCAGCGGGCGCTGAGCGCCGAGGTGCTCACCCGGCCGGACCGACTCATCCGCTTCCTGGACGCGGTCACGTCCTCGCTCACGGTCGACACGGCACTCGGCGACCTCGCGAGCCTGACCTCCCTCGCGCACCGGGTCTCACAGGTGCCCGCCACGGCCATCACCTTCCTGACGATGCCGTGGACCGAGGCGCCGTCGGACGCGAACCGGGTGGTGCCGAGCGATGACGCCGCAACGGTGTTCTCGAGCCTCGCCACGGATGTCCCGGTGCCGATCGCGGGAGCCGCCGACGCGTCACCCGCCGAGCCGGTCACCCCGGTCGAACCGGTGCGGGTCGAGGCGGTCAGCGTCCTCAACGGTTCGCAGACGAACGGGGTCGCGACGGCGACGGCCGACCGATTGACCGCCCTCGGCTACGCCGTCGCGACGATCGGCGACGCGGAGACGGACACCCCGGTCACCGTCCTCCTCGCGCGCGATTCGGACGCGGCCCGGGCGACAGCCGCCTCCCTCGCCCAGGAGCTGGGGATCGCGGTCGTCGTGAGCGGCGAACCGGGACCGGACGACGAGGACGTCGTGCTCGTCATCGGAGACGACTTCGCCGCACTGACCGAGGCCGCTGTTGCGGCGCCCGCGCCGGCGCCGGTCGAGGTCGAGTCCCGCAACGCCGCCGCGGACCTCTGCGGCTGACGCGGGAGCGCCTCACCGCCCGGGCGAGACCTGCTCCGTCAGTCGCAGGAACGCGCTCACAGCGGGCGTCCCGACGGTGTCGTGACGGACGAGGAGCCCGATGCTCCGGGTGACCGGGGTCGGGAACCGGCGGACGCGCGCACCGTTCGCCGCGGCCCAGTCCGCCAATCGCTCCGGCACCACCGTCAGGCCGACTCCCGCGGTCGCGAAGCGGGTGAGCGCGTCGCGTTGGGTCGTCACGACGATGCGCGGTGGTTGCACGCTGAAGCTGGCGTAGGCCTCGTCGGTCACGGCGCGCATCGACGTCCCGCGCGGGAGGGTCACGAGGGTGTGCGCAGCCAGCTCGTCGGCGGTGATGGTCGGCGGGGTGTGGTCGGCCTCGCGCTCGTCGGCGGTCCCGAGGCCGGGGAGGACGATCGCGAACCGCTGTTCCTCCAGGAGCCGCACCTCGACGCCGGGCCCGACGGCGGCCACATCGGCCACGCCCAGGTCGATGCGCCCGAGGTCGATGGCCTCGAGCAATTCGGCGGAGTCGACGGCGCCCGTGACCTCGATGCGGACGTCGGGGTGCGCGGCGTGGAACCGGGCGACGAGTTCCGGGACGTGGGTCGCGACGAGCGAGGGGAGTGCCCCGATCCGGAGCGTGCCGGCGGTGAGCGCGTGCTGGGCGTCGGCGAGTGCGCGGAGCCCGTTCGCCTCCTGGAGCATTCGCCTCGCCGGGCCGAGCACCGACCGTCCGGCCTCGGTGACCTGCATCCGGCGTCCGACCCGGGTGAAGAGCGCGAGCCCGAGCTCGGCCTCGCAGCGTTGGATGCGTCTCGTGAGCGAGGGCTGGGAGATCCGCAGGACGTCGGCGGCGGCCGCGTACGAGCCGTAGTCGACGACGGCGACGACGGCTTCGAGCTGCTCGAGGTTCACCGGCAGGCTTCGTACACGTGGTCGGCGGCGTCGGCCGGGGCGAGGTCGCGGTCGCGCAGGATCGTGGAGAACGGGACCTGCGGGTCGGCGCAGACCTCGTCGAAGGTGCCGCGCAGATCGTCGGTGTACTCGATGTCGAGCACGGCCCCGCCGTACACCTCGGTGTAGGTGCCGCACTCGTCGAAGCGGTGGCACTCCTCGGCCACGGCGAAGTCGAATCCGACGTCGTCCCGTCCCAGCGTGCCGAGGTCGCCGGCGTTCTTCTGCCCGATGAGAAGACCCGCGTCGTGGGCGAGGTCGGCGTAGCGGGTGGCGAGGGCCATCGCGTCGTCCACGGTGAGTCGGCCGCCGGACCGCGTGTACGAGTCGAGGTTGTCGATCTCGACGGCGTCGAAGCCGGCGTCGGCGCAGCGGGTGATGCTCGTGCCGACCCGTTCGGCGATGCGGGCGCGGCGGTCGTCGGTGGAGAGGTCGAAGATCAGCTCGTCGGGCCAGTTCTCGTCGATGATCGGTTCGCCCGCCTCGTCGGTGAGCACGAGGTCCGGCTCGGCGAGCCACGCGTCGCGATCGGCCGGCTGGCTCTGGAAGCCGTTCACGTAGCAGATCGAGTACCGGTCCGGGTCCGGGGTGTCCGTGCTGTCGCGGACGACGCCACCCACGCCGGCGGCCGGTTCGTATCCGCCGCCGAGCTGGTAGTCGAACACGATGTCCGTTGGGAACCCGCTGGCCGCGGTGGCCGATCCGCTGCTGGAGGCGGCCTCGCTCTGGGGAGATGAGCAACCGGCGGCGACGAGCACGACGGCGAGGACGCCGGCGGCCGCGAGGGCCGTGCGGGCTCGGAGGTGGGGGAACGGCATGCGACCAGCCTAGGTCCCGGGCCCGGGCACGCCGGAGGGGCCGACCACACGTCCACGGAGCGGGTACCGTTGGGGGCATGAAGTATCTGGTGCTGTTCGCCGCGGGTGCCGCGCTCATCCTGCTCGGGATCGTCTTCGCGCTGCTCCTCGAGCTGCCCGTCGGGTTCCGGATCGCCGGGCTCGTCGCCATGCTGCTCGGCACCGTGGTGATGGGCGTGAACGTCGGCCTGCAGTTCTTCGACCGGCGTCGGGAGCGGGCTCGCCGCCTCTGACGCCCGCCGGCGCAAGCACCTGACGCCGCCCGATCCCGCGCGTTACCCTCGAAGCCACCCGCCTCGGCCGAGGCAGGACGACAACCGGGAGGCTTCGTGGCGCGCGCGCTCTTCATCATCGACGTACAGAACGACTTCACCGAGGGCGGTGCGCTCGGGGTGACCGGCGGCGAGAACGTCGCCGGAGGGATCACGCAGCTCCTCGCGGATCACGGGGACGACTATGCGCACGTGTTCGCCTCCCGCGACTGGCACGACGCCGAGGGCGACAACGGCGGCCACTTCGCCGCGGGCGAGCCCGACTACACGACCACCTGGCCCGTGCACTGCGTCGCCGGGAGCGAGGGCGCCGAGTATCACCACGCGCTCGACACCAAGGCGGTCGACACCCACATCCGGAAGGGGCAGGGAGCCCACGGGTACTCGATCTTCGAGGGCGTCACCCCGGAGGGCCGGCGCCTGGAGGAGGTCCTCGCGGACGCCCAGGTCACGGAGGTCGACGTCGTCGGCCTGGCGACCGACTACTGCGTCCGCCGGAGTGCGCTCGACGCCATCGGGCACGGCCTGCAGGTCCGGGTGCTCACCGACCTCGTGGCGCCGGTCGACGAGGCCGCCGGAGCGGCGGCGCTCGCCGAGATCGTCGAGGCCGGGGGAGTGCTCGTCACGCGCTGAGACCCCGCCGGATCGGACTCGCACACGCCACCCGTCGCAGATAGTAAGCTAGCTGCATAATATTCGGGACAGGGCGAGGACGGGGCACGCGCATGACGCACGGGCGACACGGTGAGGCATCGACGACCACGGCGCCGCGGCGCGATCGGAACGGGGCACCGCGCTGGCTGCGCATCCTGCTGCCAGCGGTCCTCATCCTCCTGTGGCTCACCGCAGCCGGCGTCGGCGGGCCGTACTTCGGCAAGGTCAGCGAGGTCGCGACCAACGACCAGACGAGCTTCCTCCCCGCCAGCGCCGACGCCACGGAGGTGCAGGCCGCGCTCGACGGGTTCCGTGACGGGGACGACATCCCGGCCCTCGTCCTGTTCGTGCGGGAGGGCGGGATCACCGACGACGACCGCTCCGCCATCGACGACGAACTCGCGACGATCGCTTCGACCGAGGGCGTCGCCGACGGGGTCTCACCGGCCATCCCCTCCGAGGACGGCGAGGCGCTCGAGGCCTTCGTGCCGATCAGCGGCGATGCGGAGGTCGGCGACGTCGTCGAGGCCCTGCGCGCCCAGCTCGGGGACGCGATGCCGTCGGGGGTGGAGGTCTTCGTCACGGGTCCCGCCGGGTTCACCGCGGACCTGACCGCCGCCTTCGCCGGCATCGACGGCATCCTGCTCCTGACGGCCCTCGGCGCCGTCTTCCTCATCCTGATCGTCGTGTACCGGTCGCCCGTGCTGCCGTTCCTCGTGCTCGGCACCTCGCTCTTCGCGCTCTGCACGGCGCTCCTCACCGTGTGGTGGCTCGCCAAGGCCGGCGTCGTGCTCCTGAACGGTCAGGTGCAGGGCATCCTGTTCATCCTCGTGATCGGCGCGGCGACGGACTACTCGCTGCTGTACGTCTCGCGGTACCGGGAGGCGCTCCGCGACCACGAGCGCCGATGGGATGCGACGTGGGCGGCGCTCCGCGGTTCCCTCGAACCGATCGTCGCCTCCGGAGGCACCGTGATCGCCGGGCTGCTCTGCCTGCTGCTCAGCGACCTGAACTCGAACAAGGCACTCGGGCCGGTGGCCGCGATCGGCATCGTCTTCTCCGTGCTCGCAGCACTCACCTTCCTGCCGGCCCTCCTCCTCGCCTGCGGTCGCAGCTCCTTCTGGCCCCTGCGCCCGAAGGTCGGCAGCGAGCACCGGGTGCAGGCCGCGACGGCCGACGACGACGCGGTGCCGACCACCGGGCTGTGGGGCGGGATCGCCCGCCTCATCTCTCGCCGCGCCCGCGTCGTCTGGATCGGGAGCACCCTCCTCCTCCTGGTCGCGAGTCTCGGTGTCGTCCAACTCCAGGCGGACGGCGTCGCGCAGAGCGACCTCATCCTCGGGACCTCCGAGGCGCGCGACGGGCAGCTCGCGCTCGGTGAGCACTTCCCGGCCGGGTCGGCGAGTCCGGTCTCCGTCCTCACCGGGAAGGACGACGCCGCCGAGGTCATCGCCATCTTGGAGGACACCGACGGGCTCGACGGTGTCCAGGTGCTGGCGAGCGGCACGGCGACCGGCACCGCGGATGCGACGGTGCGCGACGGGGAGGCGGTGTTCACCGCGCCGCCGACCGGTCCTCCGGGGACCCCGTCGTCGCCGGCCGAGCCCACCGTCGACGACGGCCGGATCGTGCTCCAGGCGACCCTCGACACCGCACCCGACTCCGCAGCCGCGGAGGAGACCGTGCGACAGCTGCGCACCACCATCGACGCCGCCGTCGGCACCCACACACCGGTCGGCGGGGTCACCGCGACCGCGATCGACTCGAACGACGCCGCCATCCACGACCGGAACCTCATCATCCCCGTGGTGCTCGTCGTCATCCTCCTCATCCTCATGCTGCTCCTGCGGTCGGTCCTCGCGCCGGTCCTGCTCATCCTCAGCGTGGTGGTGTCCTTCGGGGCGGCACTCGGGGTCTCCGCCCTCGTGTTCACGCACGTCCTCGGCTTCCCCGGCGCGGATCCGAGCGTGCCGCTCTACGGCTTCGTCTTCCTCGTCGCGCTCGGGATCGACTACAACATCTTCCTCATGACGCGGGTGCGCGAGGAGTCGCTCCGGGTCGGCACGAGAGCCGGGGTGTTGCGCGGTCTCGCGATCACGGGCGGGGTGATCACCTCGGCCGGCCTCGTGCTCGCGGCCACCTTCGCGGCGCTCGGCGTGATCCCGATCCTGTTCCTCGCGCAGATCGCGTTCATCGTCGCGTTCGGCGTCCTCCTCGACACGATCATCGTGCGCACGCTGCTCGTCCCGGCCCTCAGCCATGACATCGGCAGCGCCATCTGGTGGCCGTCGAAGCTCGCGAAGGGTCGCGGCGAGCACCGACACGCCGCCTGAGCGGGCGTGGGGGCGCCCGGACGTCCTACCCCTGCTCGGCGAGGAACGCCAGGACCGCGTCCTTGAACACCCGGGAGGACACGGCGTTGAAGTGCTCGCGGCCGGGCAGTCCGACATACCGCGCTCCGGCCGCCTCGGCCAGGCGCCGACTGCCGTCCGCGACCGCGTCGTCGTCCCCGGTCACGAGGAGCATCGGGAGGGGCGGCACCTCGGCCGTGGTCGGCTGCGGACCGCCGCGGAGGCCCTCCACCAGGGCGATCAGGGCCTCGACGTCGTTGCCGGGGACCCCCTCCGCCATCGACACGTACGTCTCGGTGAGCCGGTGCGTGATCGTCGCGCCGGTCCTGACCCGGAGCCGGGCCTCGTCGAGGTCGAAGCCGCGGAGCGAGTCGCCCTCGGGGAGCCCGCCGAGGCTGAGCGAGCGGACGCGGTCGGGATGCCGGACACCCAACCGCCAGCCCACCCGTGAGCCGAGCGAGTAGCCGAGGTAGTGCGGCTCGTCGACGCTGTAGCCGTCGAGCACGGTGAGGACGTCGTCGACGAGGCCGTCGAGTCGGTAGGCGCTCGGGTCCGTCGGCTTGTCCGACGCCCCGTGTCCGCGCTGGTCGATCGTCACCAGCCGATACCCGGCTCGGGTGAGGGTCCTGGTCCACCCCGCGAGGTCCCAGTTGAGCCCAGCGCTCGAGGCGAAGCCGTGGACGGCGACGACCGTCTCCGCACGGTCGGCGTCGGCCGCCGGCTCGTGCACGTAGGTGGCGATCCGGAACCCGTCCGACGACATGACGTAGGTGGGCGCGATCGGCTCAGGCTGGGGAAGCACCCGACCACGATACTCGCCGCGGGGAGCGGCTCGGCACGCGTCGGAGGCGCCGTCGCGGCGTGCCTCAGTCGACGGCGATCGGGCGGGGCCCCTGGTGCATCATCTCCGACAGGTACGGTGCGACGACGCTCGTGGAGATGCGGCAGTCGAGCAGGAGGACGCCGTCCGCCCCGGCGTGGACCCAGTCGGTGAGGCCGTCGAGGTCGGCGAGGGTGTCGATCGTGAGGCCCTGGCCGCCGAGCGCACGGGCGAGTGCAGCGAAGTCCACCTCGTCGATGAGCATGGGGGCCTGGTCGAGCCCGCGTGAGCCGTACTGGTGGACCTCGGCGCCGTACGCGGCGTCGTTGAACACCACGACCACACCGCTCCGGACCGTGCGGATGACGGTATCGAGGTCGGGGAGCGCCATGAGCCCGCCCCCGTCGCCCGTGCAGAGGACGGTCGTGCCGGGGTGCCCGACCGCTGCGGCACCGACCGCGCTCGGGAAGCCGAGCCCGATGGTCTGGTAGGCGGTGCCGACCATGACGAGGCGGTCGGGGGAGGGGATGTCGAGATAGCTCGGTGCCCAACCGATGAAGTGGCCGCCGTCCTGGACGACCGTGCGGTCCTGCGGCAGCAACTCGTTCAGTCGGTGCGCGAGGCTGCGGGGGTCGAGTCGGCCGTCGGCGCACACGCCGACGCCGGGATCGCGGTCGAGGTGGGGTGCCGGCCGGACGGCGCCTCCGGCGGTGAACCAGCCGGAACCGGCCGCACCGTCCAGGCGATCGAGCAGGCCGGCGGCGGCGAGCGCCGCGTCGCCGCGGACGAGCTCGTCGACCCTGGCGTTCGTCGGGGCGTCGGCGAGGTCCACCTGGATCACGTGCGCCTCGGGGGAGAAGGCCTCACCGAACCGCATCGTGAACTGGTTGAGACCGGCGCCCATGACGAGGACGACGTCCGCATCGGCGATGGTCCGCGCCGCGCGTTCCGTGGCGAAGCCTCCGGCGACACCGAGGTCGCGGTCGCTCACCCCGAACAGTCCGAGCCCGAGCGCCGTGGTCGCGGTGTAGGCGTCCAGACGTTCCGCGAGTTCCCCGAGGACGGGCCCGGCGTCGGCCAGCCAGGCGCCACGGCCGGCGAGGATGAGCGGTCGACGCGCGGAGCGCAGGGCGGCTGCCGCGGTGTCCAGACGCCGGGCGACCGGTTCCACGCGTGACGGTCGGACGAGGGCGGGGTGATGCGGCGTGCCGTCGGCTCGCAGTGGTTCGTCGGACGCCACGGCGGCGAGGTCGTACGGGATCGCGAGCACGACGGCCGTCCGACGGTGGACGGCGTGTTCGATGGCCCGCAGGGTGGTCGCGGTGGCGTCGTCGCGGCCGACGGTGAAGGTGGCTGCTCCGAGCCCGGCGGCGATCTGGAACTGGTCGACGTCCCAGGGCCTCGTGCCGGTCGTGGGCGCGTCCCCGACGACGAGGACGAGGGGGATGCGCGCCATGACCGCTTCGGCGAGCGGGGTCAGCGTATTGGTGAATCCGGCGCCGTACGTGGCCGTGGCGGCGGCCAGGGCGCCACCGGCGCGGACGTAGGCGTCGGCTGCTGCGACCCCGCCGGCTTCGTGCCGCATGGCCGTGATGCGCGTGCCGGTGGCGGCGAGGGCGTCGAGGAAGTGCGCGTTGCCGTTCCCCATGACCCCGAACACGTCGGAGACGTGGCGGCTGAGGGCTTGGGCCACACGGGCGGAGACGGTGGACGGGGTGACCGCGGGAACGGTCGACAGAGCGTGTTCGGACATGGAGTGACCTTCGAGAACGTGGACGGATGGGATTCCGTGTGTGTCTCGCCGGTGCTGACCGCGCTATCGCCCTTTTTTCGAGCAACGACTCCGGTGTCGCGGAGTCTGACGAGCACACTCTACTCCGCGGGGACCCCGCTGCACAGTGCGGTCATCGCGTCATCCACTCGACATCCGCGACACCCGCCGGACAGCCCGGCGACGTCCGCTGGAGGCTGTCCTCATGACCCACATCGTGCAGGCCCATGCGGCCGAAGACCTCCTCGCCCTCGTCCCCGGACTCATCGGAAGCACCCCGAGATCGAGTCTCGTCGTCGTCCTGTTCGCGGGTTCCCGCAGTCGCGGCGCCCTCCAGGTGCATCTGCCGGCCGGGACGGACGTCGACCGGCGGGTGGCGGAGGCGGCTGCGGAGCACGCTCTCGGGTTCGCCTGCCGGGCGCCAGGTGTCGACGCCATCGTGCCGGTGGTCTACACGGACGACGCCTTCGGAGCCGGAGCGGAGCCGCCGGGCCGCGTCATCGCGGATGCGGTCCTCGGCTTGGCGAGCGCGCACGGGTTCACGGTCAAGGATGCGCTGTGCTCGGCCACCGACGGTTGGGGCTCCTACCTCGATCCTGGACTCCCCTCCGGAGGGCGGTCGCCGGCGATCGTGGCCTCGGCGGCGGTCCCGCCCGTCCCACCGCTCCCGACCGAGCTCGTCACCACCCAGGTGCCGTCGGTGGACGCGGAGACGTTCGCCGCCGTCGACCTCGAGTACCGGCTGCTCAGCGCACGGCTGGCCTCCATGCTCGACGCGGCCACCGATCACGCCCGCACGAGCTGGCGGATCGATGTCGGCGACACCGTGGAACGACTCGACGGCCTCCCCGAGGTCTTCGAGGACGCCCTTGCCCGAGGCGTCGGAGCGATGACCCCTCGGGAGGTGGCCTTCCTGTTGCTCAGCCTGAAGCGCCCCTGGGCGAGCGATCTCGCGCTCATGCAGTGGGCGTTCGGGCGAGACCTGGGGGAGGAACTCGACGACGCCGAACGCGCGTACGGGCATCTCCCGATCGGGATGGACGACCCGGAGGTGTTCCACCGGGTCGCCCACCTGCTGGTCGGCGACGGACCGCATCCCGACGTCCAGCGCATCCGGGCGGCGAGCAGCCTGCTCCTCGGCGTCGCGGCGCGCGCATCCGAATCGGCGCGCGTCGCGCCGCTCGCGATGCTCGCCTGGCTGGCCTGGGCGCTCGGTCAGAGCAGCCGTGCTGCCGCCTTCCTCGACGAGCTCGACGCCACTGAGCTGGACCATCCGCTGGCGTCGACCGTCGCGTCGCTGATCCGCCAGGGGCACCTGCCGGCCTGGGCCTTCCGGCCGTCGGCCGAGCCCGTGGGATCCGTTGTCGCCGCGAACGGTCAGCCCGCCGCGTGACGCTCGAGGAAGTCGTAGACCTCGGAGTCGTCCACGCCCGGGAACGTACCGCTCGGCAGTGGCGACAGGATGTGCGTGTGCAGGCGGGCACTGGGCCAGGCCTGCTCGCGCCACTTGTCGGCGAGGACGGAGGGAGGCCGTCGGCAGCAGGTCGGGTCGGGGCACGTGGACACTGCGCGGGTCGTCGTCTCCCGCCCACGGAACCACTTCGCCTCGCCCCAGGGCACGCCGACCGAGATCGAGAACTCACCCGCCTCGGTGGTACCGGTCTGCGTCGCGCACCAGAAGGTCCCGGCCGGGGTGTCGGTGTACTGGTAGAGCTCGGTGGTGCGGTTGGTCCGGGCGAAGGCGTTGCGTGCACTCCACTTCCGGCACACGATCTGGCCTTCCACGGCGCCCGTCACGTCGACCGGGAGCGGGAGCGCGTCGTTCTCGTAGGCCTTCGAGATCGCGCCGTCCTCCGAGACCCGCAGGAAGTGCAGGCGCATGTCGAGTCGCGCGGTCGCGAGGTTCGTCAGTCGGAGCGCCGCCGCCTCGTGGGTGACCCCGAACGCGTCCCGGAAGTCCTCCACGGCCAGGTTGCGATCGCGCTTGGCCTGCTGCAGGAAGGACACCGCGGCCGTCTGCGGCATGAGCGCCGACGCGGCGAAGTAGTTGATCTCGAGCCGCTGCCGGAGGAACTCCGCATAACTCGTGGGGCGCTGGTGTCCGAGCAGTCGGTGGGCCATCGCCTGCAGCGCCATGGACCGCAGGCCGTGTCCGCCGGGGATCGACGCCGGCGGCAGGTAGATGCGACCGTTCTCGAGATCGGTGACGCTCCGAGCCGAGTGCGGGAGGTCGTTGACGTAGATGAGGTCGAAGCCGAGTTGCTCCGCCATGACGCTCACCGTGCGGTGCGTGAGGGCGCCGGTGCTGTGCCCCGCCCGCAGAACGCGGGACTCGGCGAGTTCCTCGATCTCCGGGAGATGGTTGTCGCGCTCACGCATCCACTCCCGCAGTTCGGTGTTGGCGCGTCGGGCCTCCTCCGGCGTCGCGATCGCCTCGTTCGCGTGCCGTTGCAGTTCCCGGTGCAGCCCGACGAGTGCGCGCAGGGCGTCGTCCGGGATGCCCTTCGACGGCTTCACCTGGGGGAGGGTCAACTCGCTGTACAGGGCGCTCCGTTGCAGCCGGTCCAGCTCGATCTCCAGCGCAGCACGGGGATTGGGCGCCTCGGTCGAGAGCAGGTCGTTCAACTCGACGCCGAGGGCGGCGGTGAGTTCCTGCAGGACCGACAGTTTCGGCTCCCGTTTGCCGTTCTCGATGAGCGAGAGCTGACTCGCGGCCAGACCGACCCGCTCACCGAGATCGTCGAGGGTGAGTCCACGACGCGTCCGGAAGTGACGGATCCGGCGCCCGAGGGTGAGCAGGTCTGCGGCGGCATTGCCGGAGGGGTTCGGGGTCATTCCTTCACCATATCGAAAGATCAGGCGTTCTTCACGACGTTCACCCCGATAAGAATCTCGGATTCGGGCGCAGAGTGGGTCCACACCCACTTCTTGACTGTCCCACCAACGCCGGAGGAACACATGTCCATCGCTGAGCTGCTCTCCGATCCGACCCCCGCCCCCACGACGCGGCGGATGCTCCGAGCGGTACAGCCGCCGACCTCCTCGAGGCTCGCTGAACTGCACGCGTGGGTGGACGAACTCGCCACCCTCCTCGAACCGTCCGCCATCCACTGGGTCGACGGCTCGGCGAGTGAGTCGCACCGGCTCACCCACCAGCTCGTCGCCGAGGGGAAGCTGATCAAGCTGAACCCCGAATGGCGGCCGAACAGCTTCCTCGCCCGCAGCGACCCGAGCGACGTCGCGCGGGTGGAGGACCGCACCTTCATCTGCTCCGAGACGGAGGAGGACGCCGGACCGACGAACAACTGGCGCGACCCGGCCGCCATGCGGGCGGAATTGCGCGGGGTCTTCGCCGGCAGCATGCGCGGCCGGACGATGTACGTCGTCCCGTTCTCGATGGGTGCCGTCGGCGGGCCGTTGTCGCAGCTCGGGGTGCAGATCACCGACTCGGCCTACGCCGTGCTCAGCATGGGGATCATGACCCGGATGGGCGACCGCGTCCTCGAGCTGATCGCCGACGGTGCGCCCTGGGTGCGCACCGTCCACTCGGTCGGTGCCCCGCTCGAGGCGGGGCAGGCCGACGTCGTCTGGCCGTGCAACGACACGAAGTACATCGTGCAGTTCCCCGAGACCCGCGAGGTGTGGTCCTTCGGCTCGGGGTACGGCGGCAACGCCCTCCTCGCGAAGAAGTGCTTCGCCCTGCGGATCGCCTCGGTCATCGGGCGGGATGAGGGCTGGCTGGCCGAACACATGCTCCTCGTGCGGGTGACCTCGCCCGAGGGCCGTGCCTTCCACCTCGCCGCGGCCTTCCCCTCGGCCTGCGGCAAGACGAACCTCGCGATGCTGCGGTCCACGATCCCGGGATGGCGGGTCGAGACCCTCGGCGACGACATCGCCTGGATCCGTCCCGGCGAGGACGGCCGCCTGTACGCGATCAACCCGGAGGCCGGGTTCTTCGGCGTGGCGCCCGGCACGGGAGCGACGACCAACGCGACGGCCGTCGACACACTGTGGGGCAACACGATCTTCACGAACGTGGCCCTCCGCGACGACGGGGACGTGTGGTGGGAGGGGCTCACCCCCGAACCGCCGGCGCACCTCATCGACTGGCAGGGTCAGGACTGGACGCCGGACTCCGGTCGCCCGGCGGCGCACCCGAACTCACGGTTCACCGTCGCAGCGGCGCAGTGCCCGTCGATCGCCCCGGACTGGGACGCGGCCGACGGTGTGCCGCTCGACGCGATCCTCTTCGGCGGACGCCGGGCCACGAACGTGCCGCTCGTGGTGGAGGCGAGCAGCTGGGAGCACGGCGTGTTCATGGGCGCCACGATCTCCTCCGAACAGACGGCGGCAGCGGAGGGCACCGTCGGCGAGCTCCGCCGCGACCCCTTCGCGATGCTGCCGTTCTGCGGCTACAACATGGCCGACTACTGGGGCCACTGGCTGCGCGTCGGTGGAGCGCTCGATCACGGCAAGGCACCGCGGATCTTCCAGGTCAACTGGTTCCGCAAAGACGCCGACGGCTCGTTCCTCTGGCCGGGCTTCGGTGAGAACGCCCGGGTCATCGAGTGGATCGTCCGCCGCCTGGAGCACGAGGCCGGGTCACGTGCGTCGGCCATCGGTGGGCTACCGCTCGTCGACGAGCTGAACCTCGACGGCATCGACCTGTCGGAGGACGCCCTCGACGCCCTGTTCGCCGTGGACCGCGACTCCTGGCTCGCCGAATGCGACCTCACCGAGGCCTTCTTCGACACCTTCGGGAACCGCGTCCCGGCCGCCCTCCGGGCCGAACTCGCCGCCCTCCGCTACCGCCTCCGGGCCTGATCCTCGTCATGCATTCGCCCATCTTTGGGCGAATGAAGGTTCGTTCGCCCAAAGATGGGCGAACGAACCGGCGACGAGGGTGCTCCACAGCTCGCGAACGAGGGCAGAGGTCGTCGTGAGGTGGCCGCGCTGCTCGGTCGGCCGCTGGATCGCGCGACGATCGAAGCATGACGCCAACCGATCTGCCCGATCACGACGCGTTCTCAGTCCGCTCGGCGCTGGAGCATGGCGTCTCGCCGGAGCGCCTCCGCACGACGCGTGTTTTAGCACCGTTCCCGGGGGTTCGGAGCTTCGCTGCACCACGCAGGGGCGCTGACCTGCCTCCCGGGCAGCGGCATCTCGCGCACCTGGAGCTGTGTCGGGCGTACGCGCAGCGAATGGCGCCGGCGCAGTTCTTCTCGCACCTGTCGGCCGCACACCTCCTGAATGCTCCGCTCCCGGCGCGGCTGTGCTGGGACGAGGTCCACGTCGGCGTCCGGCCGCCGGACCGGGCGCCCAGGGTCGCCGGGGTCGTCGGCCATCGCCTGACCGGCCTCGTCGGCGATCCGATCCTCATCGAGGGGCTCGCGGTCGTGAGTCCCGCCGACATGTGGTGTCAGCTCGGACCGAGTCTCACCGTCGACGAGCTGGTCGCGGTCGGCGATCACCTGGTCCGTGAGCGAGGTGCCTCGGGCCGGTGGCGGCATGAGCGCATTCCAGGGCTCTGCTCCATCGACGACCTCGCAGCGGCGCTGAACAGCTCCCGGCACCTCGGCGCCGGGCTCCTCCGTGCCGCGCTCCCGCAGATCCGCGGTGGTTCCGAATCGCCGAAGGAGACGGAACTCCGACTCGCCTTCGTTCGCGCCGGTCTCCCGGAGCCGGTGCTCAACCACGAACTCCGTGATCGCTGGGGGCGGTTCATTGCGCGTCTCGACCTCGCCTACCCGGCGTATCGTGCAGCGTTCGAGTACGACGGGCGCCAGCACGCCACCGATGCGGGGCAGTTCGCGAAGGACGTCGACCGGATCCATGCCGTCACCAGACTCGGCTGGTCCCACGACCGCTTCCTCGCACATCATCTGCAGGCGGGTGCCGCCATCGCGGTCGAGAGAGCCCGCGAGCGCCTCATCGCGGCAGGATGGCGTCC
This sequence comes from Plantibacter sp. Leaf1, assembly GCF_001421315.1. NCBI lineage: Bacteria > Bacillati > Actinomycetota > Actinomycetes > Micrococcales > Microbacteriaceae > Plantibacter > Plantibacter sp. Leaf1. Next base: position 198,876 of record NZ_LMJX01000003.1, read on the forward strand.
GTGATCCCGTTCATTCGCCCATCTTTGGGCGAATGAGGGTTCGTTCGCCCAAAGATGGGCGAACGAACCGGGGTCAGACGAGGAGCTGGTGCTTCGCGAGCTCCCGGTAGAGCGGCACCTCGGTGACGAGCTCACTGTGCGTGCCGACCCCGACGACGCGACCCTCGTCGAGGACGACGATCTGGTCGCTGTCGACGACCGTCGAGAGGCGGTGGGCGATCACGATGAGCGTGCGCCCCGTGGCGACCGCGTCGATGGCCTCGCGCATCATCTGCTCGTTCACGCCGTCGAGACTCGACGTCGACTCGTCCAGCAGCAGGATGGGAGGGGCCGCGAGGATGGCCCGTGCGATCGCGAGCCGCTGACGCTCGCCACCGGAGAGCATGATGCCGTCCTCGCCGACGGGAGCCGACAGGCCGAGCGGGTTGCGGTCGAGCACGGCACCCAGGTTGACCGCGTGCAGCACCCGGATGCAGTCGGCGTCGTCGGCGTCCGGCGAGGACAACAGCAGGTTGTCGCGCAGCGTGCCGGCGAGCACCGGGGCGTCCTGCTCCACGTAGCCGATCTGGTGCCGGAGCTCGGTCCGGGGGATGGTGCGGATGTCGACACCACCGAGGCGGATGGCGCCCGCGGTCGGGTCGTAGAAACGCTCGATGAGGCCCAGGATGGTGCTCTTGCCGGCACCGGAGGGCCCGACGAGCGCGGTCCGTCTGCCCTGCGGCACCTCGAAGGAGACGCCGCGGAGCACCTGGCGGCCGAGGGCGGACTGCGCCTCCGTGAGCCGGGCAGCGTCGGCGGCGAAGGTCTCCGAGGGCGCCGAAGCGTCATCCGAGACCGTGGCTGCCAGTGCCTCCGCAGCCGCACGTTCCCGCTCGATGACTGCGGCATCCGGGTAGGCGAACACCACCTCGTCGAACGCGATGGCGGGGGCGTCGGCGGTGGCGGAACCGGCACGGGTGACGCGCGCGGCGATCGCCGCGTCGTCGTCGCCCTCGTCGGGGAGGTCGAGGATCTCCTGGATCCGGCCGAGGGCGCCGAGGGCCTGGTTGACGCTGGTGATCGCGCCGAAGGCCTGCCCGAGCGGCATGATCATCATGAACAGGAACAGGATGAATGCGACGAGGCTCGCGATCGTGATCGCGCCCGACGCGACCCGGAAACCGCCGACCCCGAGCACCACGAGGAACGAGGTCTGCATGGCGATGCCCGCGACCGGGACCACCAGCGAGGAGATCTTCGCGATCCGGACACCGACGCCGTAGGCCTCCTTCGCGACGCCGTCCACCGCGTGGATCTCACGGTCGGTGGCGTTGGACGCGCGGATGGTGCGGATGGAGCTGATCCCGCGCTCGACGGCGGCGGCGAGGTCGCCCACCTTCGTCTGCTGTTCGCGGCTCGCCACCCGGATCCGACCGCTGAGGGCGACGACGACGACGACCGAGACGATCACGACGAGCAGGGTGAGCCCGAGGAGGACGGGATCGATGATCGCCATCGCGATGAGCGCCCCGAGGAAGGTGATGGCGCCGCCGACGGCGTCGACGAAGCCCTGGGTGAGCACGGCGTAGAGCATCGTCGTGTCGCTGCCGACGCGGGAGACGAGGTCGCCGGTGCGGCGCGTGTCGAACTGGCTGATGGGGAGTCGGAAGATGCGCGCGATGAGCTGGCGGCGGGACGAGTAGACGACCCCGGTGCCGGCCCGCTGCAGGAGGTAGTGCTGGTACCCGCTGATGACGCCGGAGACCACGACGAGCCCGACGAGCAGCCAGGCGAGGTTGCCGAGCGACCTGCCGGCCTCGACGACGCCGATGACCTGGCTCACGATGAGCGGTTGGGCCAGTGAGGCCGCAGCCCCGATGACGCTCAGGATGATGACCACGACGAGGATCGAGCGGTGCTCGAAGATGTACGGCATGAGCTGCTTGAGGCTCGCGCGCGGACCGTCGTCCTTCGGCCGGCTGAACGGACTGCGGCTGCGTGCGGGGCGCGCTGGGGTGCTCATGGTGCTCTTCCTCTGAGGTGCGGTGCGCGGGCTCGGAGACGTCCATGGCGACGGCGCACCGTCCTCCAACTCTAAGCGACCGCCGCCGACGCCCGGGCCGCAACCGATGCACCGAGGGCCGGTGCGCGGAGTACTGCTCCGCGCACCGGCCCTCGGTGAGGCGACCGGGGTCAGGCGTCGATGTCGACGTCCTTCGTCTCCTTCGAGACGATCAGCGCCGTGAGGGTGATGGCGGCCATCACCGACAGGTAGACGCCGACCCAGAAGGGGCTCCCGCCACCGGCGCTCCAGAGCGCGACCGCGATGAACGGTGCGACGGCCGCACCGAGGATCGACGACACGTTGTACGAGATGCCGGAGCCCGTGTACCGGACGTTCGTGGGGAACAGCTCGGGGAGGAGCGCACCCATCGGACCGAAGGTGAAGCCCATGAGGCTGAAGCCGATGATCAGCCAGATCATCACCCCGGTGAACCCGGCGTCGAGGAGCGGCACCCACACGAGCCCGAACACGAGGATCGCGCTGGTCACCACGATGAGCGTCTTGCGTCGGCCGTACTTGTCGGCGAACGGGCCCGAGACGAGGGTGAAGATGCCGAAGAACACGACGCCGGCGATGAGCATGAGCACGAACGTCGTGTAGCTGTAGCCGAGACCGGCGACGGGGGCGTCGACCGGGGCACGGCCGTAGCTCAGGGAGAACGTCGTCATCAGGTAGAAGAGCACGTAGGTGGCGAGCATGAAGAACGTGCCGAGGAGGAGCTTGCGCCAGTGGAGCTTGACGACGCTGGCGAGCGGTGACCGCTGGACCTTGCCCTGTTCCTTCGCGGTCGTGAACGCGTTGCTCTCGACGAGTCGCAGGCGCACCCACAGGCCGACGATCACCATGACGACGGAGAAGAGGAACGGGATCCGCCAGCCCCACTCGAGGAAGGCCTCGGACGGCATCGACGGGTCGTCGCTCGGCAGGATCGCCGCGATGATGAGGAAGAGGCCGTTCGCGATGATGAAGCCGATCGGCGCCCCCAGCTGGGGGAACGTGCCGAACAGGGCCCGCTTGCCCTTCGGGGCGTTCTCGGTCGCGACGAGCGCCGCGCCGGACCACTCGCCGCCGAGGGCGAAGCCCTGGCCGATGCGGAGGATCACGAGGAGCAGTGGTGCGACCCAGCCGACGAGCTGGTACGTCGGCAGGAGCCCGATGAGGAAGGTCGCGATGCCCATGGTGAGCAGCGCTCCGACGAGGGTCGCCTTCCGGCCGCGCTTGTCGCCGAGGTGGCCGAAGATGACGGCGCCGACCGGGCGGGCGACCATGGCCGCGCCGAACACGGCGAACGAGGCGAGGAGACCCGCCGTGGGGTCCTCGCTCGGGAAGAAGAGGTGGGGGAAGACGAGGACGGCGGCCGTCGCGTAGACGTAGAAGTCGTAGAACTCGATCGTCGTGCCGATGAGGCTGGCGAGGACGACACGGGATCGCGGATTGACCGGGGCCTTGGTGACTGGTGTTGCTTCGAGAGACATGCGTGCGCGTTTTCGGTTCGGGGATGGGTGCCGTCGAAGCATCAGCACCGGTCGCGCACGCCCGCCGACGACGGCAGGATCAGAGGATGTCCCGCTTGTGGCAGGACCATGACACTGTACGCCGAACGGCGGCGTTCCGGTACTCGGATCCCGCTGACCGGGTGCCGTGGTACGGGGACGCCGCCGTTCGGCGGTGCTGAGGGCTCAGCCGCGGAGCTCGCGGAGGATGACGGCGGTCGCCACGGCCGCGTCCGCGGCCTCAGCGCCCTTGTCCTCCTTCGAACCGGGGAGGCCGGCGCGGTCGAGTCCCTGCTTCTCGTCGTCGAGGGTGAGGAGTCCGAAACCGACGGGCTTGCCGGTCTGGACACTGACCTGGGTGAGACCGCTCGTGGCGGCGTCGGAGACGTACTCGAAGTGCGGGGTGCCGCCACGGATGATGACGCCGAGCGCGACGACCGCGTCGGCACCACCCTCGAGGGCCGCCTTGGCGACCACCGGGAGTTCGAAGCTGCCGGGGACGCGGATGAGTCGGTGGCCGGCGCCGCTGGCGTCGAGCGCTTTCACGGCGCCGGCGATGAGCCCGTCCGTGATGGTCTCGTGCCAGGTGCCGGCCACGATGACGATGTCGAGGCCGGTGCCGTCGACGCTGATGGTGGGTGATCCTTCGCCGCTCATGCGGGCTCCTGTCGTCGTTCCCGAACGGATCGGGGCTGCTGGTGTGGTGTTCCCCGAGGCTGTCGAGGGGCTGGTCGGACTACTGGTGCGGTTCCGGCTCGAGGTCGAACCCGATGCTGTGTCCCATGCGGTCGCGCTTCGTCTCGAGGTAGCCCTCGTTGTACAGACCGACGCCGACCACGAGCGGGACGCGCTCGCTCACGGCGATGCCGTGGTTGGTGAGCTGCCGCTCCTTCTCGGGGTTGTTCGAGAGCAGGCGGACGGAGGTGATCCCGAGGTCCGTCAGGATCGCGCTCGCCGCGGTGTAGTCGCGGGCGTCGGCCGGCAGCCCGAGCGCGAGGTTGGCGTCGAGCGTGTCGAGGCCGTCCTCCTGGAGCCGGTAGGCGCGCAGCTTGTTGATGAGCCCGATCCCGCGGCCCTCGTGTCCGCGCAGGTAGACCACGACACCGCCGTGCCGCTGGATGGTGTCGAGGGCGCTGTCGAGCTGGGGTCCGCACTCGCACTTGAGCGAGCCGAACGCCTCACCCGTGAGGCACTCCGAGTGGACGCGGACGAGCGCGCCGGTGGCCTGCGGGTCGCCGGCGATGATGGCGAGGTGGTCGGCACCGGTGCGGCGGTCGCGGTAGGCGCGAAGCCGGAAGGAACCGTGCGTCGTCGGGACGGTCGTCTCCACTTCGAACGACACGTTCGAGGACTCGGGGATGGTCGCCTGGTTCGCGCGTTCCTCGGCGCACACGGCGGCCGCGTCGGGGTTGTCCTCGAGGAAGGCGATGAGCGCCGCGATCGTGGTGACCAGCACCCCCTCCTGCTCACCGAGCGCGATGAGGCCGGGCAACCGCATCATCTCGCCGTCGTCCGCGACGATCTCGGAGATCGCACCGACGGGGACGAGACCGGCGAGCTTCAGCAGGTCGACGGCGGCTTCGGTGTGTCCGTCGCGCTCGCGCACGCCGCCGTCGACGGCACGGAGCGGGACGATGTGTCCGGGCCGTGAGAGGTTCGCCGGCACGGAGGCCGGGTCCGCGAGCACCCGGAGGGTGTGGGCGCGGTCGGCGGCGCTGATGCCGGTGCTGAGGCGGTCGGCGGCGTCGACCGTGACCGTGTAGGCGGTGCCTCTGGCGTCCTCGTTCACGGCCACCATGGGCGGAAGGGCGAGTCGGTCCGCGATCTCGTTCGTCATCGGGGCGCAGATGAAGCCGGAGGAGTGCTTGACCGTCCAGGCGATCCACTCCTGCGTCGCGGATTCGGCGGCGAGGATGACGTCGCCCTCGTTCTCGCGCCCCTCGTCGTCGGCCACGATGACGGGTCGACCCTGACGGAGCGCCTCGAGGGCCTCAGGGATGCTGGCGATGCTCATGCGTTGCCCCTTTCGGTGGCGGTCGTGGCGAGCGGGTCCGCGGTGCGCGGCTCCGCGTCGGCACTGCTGGGGAGGTCGATTCCGGCACGGTGACGGTAGGCGAGCATCCGCTCGACGTGGCGCGCCAGGATGTCGGTCTCGAGGTTCACGTGGTCGCCGGGGACGCGGTCACCGAGGGTCGTCGCCGTGAGCGTCTCGGGGATGAGCGAGACCTCGAACCACTGCTCGGCGGCGTCGGGTCCGCTGACCGCGCTGACGGTGAGGGAGACGCCGTCGACGGTGATGGACCCCTTGTCGACCACGAGCGGAGCGAGGTCGTCCGGCAGGGAGATCCGGACGATCCGCCACGCGTCTCCCGGGACGGTGCTGACGATGGTGCCGGTGCCGTCGACGTGGCCCTGCACGATGTGGCCGCCCAGGCGGTCGCCGACGCGTGCGGCGCGCTCGAGGTTGACGGCGCTGCCGACGGTGGCGCCGTCGAGCATGCTCATGGCGAGGGTCTGCGCCATGACGTCGGCGGTGAAGGTGTCGGCGGTCTGCTCGACGACGGTGAGACACACCCCGCTCACCGCGATCGAGTCACCGTGGCGGGTGCCCTCGAGGACGACCGGACCCTGGACGGTGAACCGGGCGGACGCCTCGCCGTGGTCGATGGCGACGATGGTGCCGCGTGCTTCAACGATGCCCGTGAACATGGCTTAGTCCGTTCTCTGGGTGCGACACGGTGTGGCCGGCTGGAACCGACTCGACCGGGTGGCGGGTGGGGGTCGTGATGATGAGGAGGTCGTCACCGAGGTGTTCGACACCGACGGGTTCGAGGCGGATCGCATCTCGGATGGTCTCCACGCCGAGGTCGCCGATCGCGAGTCGAGGGCCGCCGAGGAGGACCGGCGCGAGGTAGGTCAGGACGGTGTCGACGAGCCCGGCCCGGAGGAAGGCGGTGGCGACGGTCGGACCGCCCTCGACGAACACGCTGCGGACTCCCGTGCTGCGGAGCTCGGCGAGGAGCGCCGCCGGGTCGTGTCCGTGGTGCAGGATCGCCGCTCGGGGGTGGCGGTGCACCGCTGCGCCGGCGGGGATGGCGCGGTCGCCCATGACGACGGGGACCGGTTGCTCCGGGAGGAGGGTCCCGTCCGCGTGTCGTGCGGTGAGGCTCGGGTCGTCCGCGAGGACGGTGCCGGTGCCGACGAGGATCGCGTCGTGCGCCGCCCGTCGTCGGTGCACGTCGATCCGTGCGGCCTCGCCGGTGATCCACCGGCTGGTGCCGTCGTTCGCCGCGATCCGGCCGTCGAGGGTCGAGGCCCACTTCACGGTGACCAGCGGGCGTCCGAGATGGGCCACGGTGAGCCAGTCGTCGAGGAAGGCCTCGGCCTCGTCGGCGAGTACACCGGAGACGACCGCCACGCCCGCGGCCCTCAGCCGTTCGGCGCCCCCGCCGGAATGATGGCCGGGGTCGTCGACGGCGAACACGACGCGGTCGACGCCGGCCTCGATCAGCGCGACGGCGCAGGGGCCGGTCCGTCCGGTGTGGTTGCAAGGTTCCAGGGTGATGACGGCGGTGGTGCCGCGAGCCGCCCCCGGCGCGAGCCGGGAGAGCGCGTCGACCTCCGCGTGAGCGGTGCCGGCACCGCGGTGCCAGCCCTCGGCGAGGACGGCTCCGTCGGCGTCGAGGATGACGCACCCGACGCGTGGGTTCACGCCGCGGGCCGGCCCGTTCGCGGCGAGTTCGAGCGCGCGCAGCATCGCCTGCCGTTCGCGGCTCGTCGCCGTGGGTGTCGCGGGTCCTGCGTCCATCGGTCCGTCTTCTCGGTCGGTACTGACACGGAATCCGGGGTCGCGGGCAGGTGCTCGCAGGCGTCGACCATCGGCCGACGCCCGTGCCTCCTTCCATCCGGACTCGAACGCCGCCTGCGATCAGACGCGTTCATAACCGTCGGTCCTGGAGTTCCACCAGGTCAACCGGGCATCGCTTGCGCGTTGCACGGGTCGCGGACTATCACCGCCGGTTCGGACTCTCACCGACCCCGGAGCACGTTACGTGTTGTCGAGTCTAGGTCAACGGGCTGAGTGGCCGCCCTATTCCCGGCTCGGATGACGCCCCGTTGCCGGGCTCCGTCCTGCGGGGTGGTCGCCCTCAGCGCTGGGCGTCGTGCTGGTCGATGGCCGCGCGCGCGGTGCCCTCGTCGACCACGAGGTCGGAGATGAGCCCGCCGGCGAGTGCGCCGAGGAGCGGTGGGACCTTGGCCGCCCCGGCGACCACGCAGATCCGGCGGGAGACGCCGCGCAACACGTCGAGGTCCGGTCCGGACGCGCGGTTGTTGAAGGGGATGTCCCGCCATGAGCCGTCGGCGCGGAAGAACACCGTGGCGACGTCACCGACGGCACCGGCGCTCGCGAGCGCCTCGAAGTCGCTGTCGTCGAGGTAGCCGCCGACGTACACGTGGCTCGGCACCCCCGAGAGCTGCGATCCGAGCCCGAAGAGCGCGACGTCCATCCGCCGCTGGATCTCGAGCACCCGGCGGATGCTGCGCTCCCGCCAGAGCGCGAGCTTCGTCGCCGGGTCGTCGAAGAACGCGGGCACGGCGAACTGCTGCGCATAGGCGCCGTACGCGTCCGCGTAGCGGTGGAGGATCTCGCTCGCGTAGAGGATGCCGGAGGTCCGGGTGTTGGCCGCGCCGTTCAGCTGGACGATCTGCGAGTTGTGGGTCCGCTTCGGGGTGAGGTGGCGCGCGACGGCGCTCACGGTCGACCCCCATGCCAGACCGAGCGTCATGTTCGAGTCGAACACGGAGCCGAGAAAACGTGCAGCCGAGAGGGCGACGCGTTCCAGGCGGTCGATGTCGCTCGTGTGGTCGGGGACGGGGACGATGTGGGCGGTCACCCCGAACCGGTCGCGGAACTCCGCCTCGAGCCGCGAGGGCATGTCGTGCGGCGACCGGACCTGGATGTCGACGAGCCCGCTCTCCCGCGCGTATCCGAGCAGGCGCGACACCGACGACCGCGAGGTGTGGAGTTCCTGGGCGATGGCCTCCATGGTCAGGTCCTGCACGTAGTACAGCTGTGCCGCACGGAGCGCCTCAGCCGTCCGGTCCGGCTGGCTGAGCGCGTCTGCGAGCGACATCGGGTCTCCTTGCACGTTTGTTCACTAGGGCTGTTCAGAGTTGCAGGTGCTGTCACGATGTATTCAGTCACATCATTCAGCGGCGCGCAAACCCGGCGGCGTCGCGTTCCAACCGCGAAGAAGCGAGGCATCTCATGTCCCTCAAGTCGTCAGCTCCCCGTCCGACCGTCCAGTCCGTCATCGACCGCCCGCAGGCGTCGGTCCTCATCGTCGGCGGCGGCATCAACGGCATCGCGACCTTCCGCGACCTCGCCCTCCAGGGCGTCGACGTCACGCTCGTGGAGCGCAACGACTGGGCCTCCGGTGCCTCGGCCGCGTCGAGCCACATGATCCACGGCGGCATCCGCTACCTGGAGAACGGCGAGTTCCGTCTCGTCCAGGAGTCGGTGCAGGAGCGCAACGGGCTCATCAAGATCGCGCCCCACTACGTGAAGCCGCTCGAGACCACGGTCCCGATCTTCTCGACCTTCTCCGGCATCCTCTCCGCCCCGCTGCGCTTCCTCACCCACAAGCAGGGCAAGCCCCAGGAGCGTGGTGCGCTGCTCATCAAGGTGGGCCTCACCGCCTACGACTCCTTCTCTCGCGACGGCGGCAGCGTCCCGCGCCACCGCTTCCACGGCCGCAAGAAGTCGCTCGCCGACCTGCCGAAGATGAACCCGGGTCTCAAGTACACGGCGACCTACTACGACGCCTCCATGCACGACCCGGAGCGCCTCGCGCTCGACGTGCTCATGGACGGGCTCGCCGCCGGACCGCACGCCCGCGCCGTCAACTATGTCGAAGCGGTCGGCATGGGAGCGGACGGCGTCGAGCTGCGCGACACCGTCACCGGCCAGACCTTCACCGTCGCGAGCGACGTCGTCGTCAACACCTCCGGTCCCTGGACCGACCTGACGAACGCCGGCTTCGGCGAGCCGACCAGGTACATGGGCGGCACCAAGGGCTCGCACATCGTGCTCGACAACCCGGAGCTCTACGCCGCCACCAAGGGCCGCGAGATCTTCTTCGAGCACGAGGACGGCCGGATCGTCCTCATCTACCCGCTCAAGGGCAAGGTCATGGTCGGAACGACCGACATCGAGGCCGACCCGAGCACGCCGAGCGTCTGCACGGAGGAGGAGGTCGACTACTTCTTCGACCTCGTCAAGCACGTCTTCCCGACCATCGCGACCTCGCGCGAGCAGATCGTCTACCGGTTCTCCGGCATCCGCCCGCTGCCGAAGCACGACGACGAGGCCCCCGGTTTCGTGTCGCGCGACTACCGGATCGAGCGACGCATGGCCGCTGCACGTCCGTCCACGACCGTCTTCAGCCTCGTCGGCGGCAAGTGGACCACCTTCCGGGCGCTCGCCGAGCACCTGGCGGGCGACGTGCTGCAGGTCATCGGCGCCCCGCGTCCGGTCGAGACCCTCGGGCTCGCGATCGGTGGCGGCGCCGGGTTCCCCCGCACCGACTCCGCGACGCGCACCTGGGTGGCGGCACACGAGGACGGTGTCGGCGTGCAGCGCGCCGAGCAGCTCCTGCACCGTTACGGCACGAAGGCCGCAGCGCTCCTGGAGCACCTGGCCGAGCACGGAGACGACCGACTGCAGGGCGCGGCCGACTACAGCGTGCAGGAGCTCGAGTACCTCGTCGAGCAGGAGCAGGTCGTGCACCTGTCGGACGTGCTGCACCGCCGGACGAGCCTCGCGTTCACCGGCTCGCTGACGGCCGCGCTCGTCGACGAACTGGCCCGCGTCGTGGGCGGCGTCCTCGGTTGGGACGACGCCGAGCGCACGGCCGAGATCGAGGCGGCGCTCGACCGGCTGCGCGACGCGCACCAGGTCGACCTGCGCCTCGGCACGAGCCAGGAGGCCCCGGCGTTCTCATAATGCACGAACGTGCAGGCAAGGGCCTTGTCCTGTGCAAGGCCAGCTGACTACCTTACAAACAACTGGTCAGTGAAACCCTCGCCCGGTGGGGGCTCGCGCGCAGGCGCAGCCCCCGTCGGGGACCACACCTATGAAAGGTCAATGAAGACATGAACCTCGGAACCATCTTCCTCTCCGAGACCGTGGGGACGGCGATGCTCGTCCTCCTCGGTACCGGTGTGGTCGCCACGGCGATCCTCACGAAATCCAAAGGTCTGGGTGGCGGCTGGCTGCTCATCAACTTCGGTTGGGGCCTCGCGGTCTTCGCCGGTGTCACGGTGTCCTACGCCTCCGGCGGACACCTGAACCCCGCCGTCACGATCGGCTTCCTCACCACCGGGTCGATCGACTTCGTCACGGCGCTCGTCTACTGGGCGGCGCAGATGGTCGGTGCCTTCATCGGTGCCGTGCTCACCTACTTCGCCTTCAAGCAGCACTTCGACCAGGAGGAGGACCCGGGCAAGAAGCTCGGTGTCTTCTCCACCGGCCCCGAGATCCGCAGCTACGGCTGGAACCTCGTCACCGAGGTCATCGCGACCTTCGTCCTCGTCTTCGTCGTGATGTCCTTCGGCAAGACCGGACCCGACGCCGTGGTCATCGAGGGCGTCCCTGGAGGACTCGCCGCCTTGGGCGCCCTGCCGGTGGCCCTGCTCGTCGTCGGTATCGGTGCCTCACTCGGTGGCCCGACCGGCTACGCGATCAACCCCGCCCGTGACCTCGGCCCGCGCATCGCCCACGCCCTCCTCCCCATCAAGGGCAAGGGCAAGAGCGACTGGTCGTACGCCTGGGTGCCGGTCGTCGGCCCCCTCCTCGGTGGTGTCCTCGCCGCGCTCGCCTCGATGGTGCTCCTCCCGGCCGTCTGACCTGACGCCGCGACGGTGCGCTGACGCGGCCGTCGCGGCACCCCGGGGTACCGGTTCCGGTGCCTCACCTCGTAACGCATGCAACGAAGGAGTATCCAATGGCGGACTACGTCATCGCAATCGACCAGGGGACGACGAGTTCCCGGGCCATCATCTTTGACAAGAGCGGATCGATCGTCTCGACGGGCCAGCTCGAGCACGAGCAGATCTTCCCGAAGGCCGGCTGGGTCGAGCACAACCCGAACCAGATCTGGAACAACACCCGCGAGGTCATCGGCCAGGCGCTCAGCAAGGCCAACATCACCCGGCACGCCATCGCGGCGATCGGCATCACGAACCAGCGCGAGACCGCGGTCGTGTGGGACAAGACCACCGGTCAGCCCGTCTACAACGCGATCGTCTGGCAGGACACGCGCACGCAGGACATCGTGAACCGCCTCGCGAAGGACGGCGGGGTCGAGCGGTTCAAGAAGACCGTCGGTCTGCCGCTGGCGACCTACTTCTCCGGTACGAAGATCGTCTGGATCCTCGAGAACGTCGAGGGTGCGCGCGAGAAGGCCGAGGCGGGCGACCTCCTCTTCGGCACGACCGACAGCTGGGTCATCTGGAACCTCACCGGTGGTGTCAACGGCGGCGTGCACGTCACCGACGTCACCAACGCGTCGCGCACGCTCTTCATGGACCTCGAGACCCTGCAGTGGGACGACGAGATCCTCAAGGCGTTCGACGTCCCGAAGTCGATGCTCCCGGAGATCAAGAGCTCCTCCGAGATCTACGGCCACGCGTCCGACGACAGCCTCCTCCGCGAGACGCCGATCGCCGGCATCCTCGGCGACCAGCAGGCGGCGACCTTCGGTCAGGCCGCCTTCCAGCAGGGCGAAGCCAAGAACACCTACGGCACCGGTAACTTCATCATCTTCAACACCGGTGAGGAGATCGTCCACTCCGAGAACGGTCTGCTGACGACGCTCGGCTACAAGCTCGGCGACGCGAAGCCGCACTACGCGCTCGAGGGGTCGATCGCGGTGACCGGTTCGCTCGTGCAGTGGCTGCGCGACAACCTCGGCATGTTCTCCTCCGCTCCCGAGGTCGAGGCGCTCGCCAAGACCGTCGAGGACAACGGTGGCGCGTACTTCGTGCCGGCGTTCTCCGGGCTGTTCGCGCCGTACTGGCGCCCGGACGCCCGCGGTGCGCTCGTCGGGCTCACCCGCTACGTCAACAAGGGCCACATCGCTCGTGCCGCCCTCGAGTCGACAGCGTTCCAGACGGCCGAGGTCATCGACGCCGTCAACGCCGACTCGGGTGTCCCGCTGACGGAGCTCAAGGTCGACGGCGGCATGACCGCCAACGACACGCTCATGCAGTTCCAGGCCGACATCCTCGGTGTCCCGGTCATCCGACCGGTCGTCGCGGAGACCACGGCGCTCGGCGCGGCCTACGCGGCCGGTCTCGCTGTCGGCTTCTGGTCCGACCTCGACGACCTCGCGAAGAACTGGCAGGAGGACAAGCGCTGGGAGCCCAACATGGACTCCGAGGAGCGCGACCGCCTCTACCGCAACTGGAAGAAAGCCGTCACGAAGACCTTCGACTGGGTCGACGACGACGTGCAGTAGTCCCGAGAGACCGGAACGGCCCGTCCTCCTCGTGGAGGGCGGGCCGTTCTGTCGTTCGGGATCATCTCCCGTGGGAGATCTCCGGCGCACTCGCCCCAGCCGGGCGGACGGTGGAATCAGGCGCGGCGGAGGAGGCCGACGCGGTCGTAGACCTCGGCGAGGGTCTGCTCGGCCACCTCGGAGGCGCGAGCCGCGTTGACGGCGAGCAGGCGGTCGAGTTCGGCCGGGTCGTCGAGGAGTTCCAGTGCCCGCGCGCGCACCGGTTCCAGTTCGCCGACGACCACCTCGGCCAGGCCCTTCTTGAGATCGCCGTAGCCGCGGCCCTCGAACTCGCCGACGACGGACTCGATGGGGGAGCCGGTGATCGCGGAGTAGATGCTCAGTAGGTTCGAGACCCCGGGCTTCTCCTGGGCGTCGAAGGCGATGACGCCGTCGGTGTCGGTCACGGCGCGCATGATCTTCTTCTGCGTGACCTTCGGCTCGTCGAGCAACCAGACGATCCCGGCCGGGGTCTCCGCCGACTTCGACATCTTCGACGTCGGGTTCTGGAGGTCGTAGATGCGCGCGGACTCCTTCTGGATCTGCGCCTTCGGTACGACGAAGGTCTCGCCGAAGCGCGAATTGAAGCGCTCGGCGAGGTCGCGCGTGAGCTCGATGTGCTGCCGCTGGTCGTCGCCGACCGGCACGATGTCCGTCTGGTAGAGCAGAATGTCGGCGGCCATGAGGATCGGGTACGCGAAGAGCCCGACCGAGGAGGCGTCGCGGCCGTGCTTGGCCGACTTGTCCTTGAACTGCGTCATGCGCGCGGCTTCACCCATGCCGGTGATGGTGTTGAGCACCCAGGCGAGCTGGGCGTGCGCGGGCACGTGCGACTGCACGTACAGCGTCGAGACCGAGGGGTCGATGCCCGCGGCGATGTACTGGGCGGCAGTCCGGCGGGTCTTCTCGCGCAGCTCGGCGGGATCCTGCGGGACCGTGATCGCGTGGAGGTCGACGATGCTGAAGAAGGCGTCGTGTTCCTGCTGCATCTGCTTCCACTGCAGCAGGGCGCCGATGTAGTTGCCGAGGTGGAGCGAATCGGCGGAGGGCTGCATACCGGAGTAGAGGCGTGGCTTGGTCATGTGGATTCTCGCAGAGGGGTGAGCGGCCGGAGCCGGTGGCACGGGGTGATGGGTGGCGCGGTGCCGGTGGTCAGAGGGAGTAGTCGACGACGACGGGGGCGTGGTCGGACCATCGCTGGTCGTACGCCGCCGCACGGTCGATCGTGTAGCCGGACGCCCGGGCGGCGAGCTCCGGGGTGGCGAGCTGGTAGTCGATGCGCCAGCCGGTGTCGGTGTCGAAGGCCTGGCCGCGCTGCGACCACCAGGTGTAGGGCCCGGGGACCTGGCCCGCGGCCTGGCGCCCGACGTCGACCCAGCCGAGGCCCGTCCCGGTCACGCCGTCGACACCCGTGACCGTCTCGCCGTCCGGGCCGAGGTAGCGGTCGAAGTAGGAGCGTTCGGCGGGCAGGAAGCCGGCACGCTTCACGTTGCCCTTCCAGTTCTTGATGTCGAGTTCGGTGTGGCCGACGTTGAGGTCGCCGACGACGAGCGACAGCGGGTTGTGCTCGCGCAACGCTGGCAGCCGCTCGAGCATCGCCTCGAGGAAGCGGAACTTCTCGACCTGCTTGGGGGTGTCGACCTCGCCGGAGTGCACGTAGGTGCTCACGACGGTGACGAGGGTGCCGTCGACGTCGAAGTCGGCCTCGATCCAGCGACCGGCGCTGTCGAAGTCGTCGTCGCCGAGGGTGACGCGGTGGATCCCGGCCGAACGGCGGCTGACGATGGCGACGCCGGCGCGTCCCTTGGCGGTCGCGGCGTCGTGGAGGATGTTCCACTCCGGGCCGAACAGGCCTTCGAGGTCGCTCGTCGCGGCGCGGACCTCCTGCAGGGCGAGGATGTCGACCCCGCGGTGCTCGAGCCAGTCGCCCATGCCCTTCCGGAAGGCCGCGCGGACTCCGTTGACGTTGACACTGGCGATGCGGAGGGGTGCAGACATGCCACCAGCTTAGTCGCGGGGGCTGACAACGCTCCGGCCCGGAGGCCGTCAGGAGCGACGGCGGTGGGGCGCGATGGGGCCGTCCGTCACGGCACCGCCGGAGCCTGCTTGCTGCTGTCGGTCGACCTCGGCCACGGCCTCCTCGGCGCGGTGCAGGCGCCGTCGGGCGAACCAGACCGCCGGGCCCTTCGCACGTCGGCGGGCGTCCCGTGCCTCGCGCAGTTCGACCTCGGCGAGGAGGCGTCTGGCGGCGGCCTCCTCGGCTGCCTGTTCCTCGGGCGTCGTCGTCCGGACGTTGACGCCCTGGTCCTCGAGGCCGACGGCGATCCACGACGCGGAGAGGAGGATCACGCGGCTCACGAGGTTGAACCACAGCATCAGACCGATGAAGACCGCGAAGGTCGCGAGGAGCGGGTTCCGGGAGGCGCCGGCGATCACCGCGCTGCTCGCGACGCTCAGGAGCGAGAGGACGAGGCTGCCGAGGAGCGCGCCCCCGAAGAGGTTCCGCCACGGGATCCTGATGCGGCTGAGCACCCGGTACATCGCGCCGAGCGTGACGAGGTTGACGACCACCGCGACGATCAGACCCACCAGGCGACTCCCGGCCGTCAGCCAGAAGGTGCCGTCGAGTCCGACGAGCGACAGCAGCCAGCTCAGTGCCTGGGTACTGGCCACCGAAAGGGTCGCCGACACGAGGAGCAGGACGCCGAAGGCGAGGGCGAGGACGAGGTCGACGACCTTCAACAGGAAGAAGCTCGCCGCGACCTTCGGCAGCGCGAAGATCGACCTGACGGCCTGCCGCGTGTAGTACAGCCACCCGATCGCCGTCCAGATGAGACCGACCGCGGCGATGACGCCCGTCCAGCCGAGGAGGGAGGCGCTCGAGAGCTGTTCCTCGGCGATGATCCCCTCGCCGTCCCTGCCGATGAGTCCGGGGACCGCGCGGTTGATGATCTCCACGAGGGCTTGGAAGACCTCGGCGTTGTTCCCGAGCCAGATGCCGGTGATCGCGAAGCCGACGTACACGGCGGCGAACACGGCGAACACGGCCTGGAAGCTGATGCCCGCGGCGAGCAGGTTCCCGTCCATGTCGAGGTAGCGCTGGACGACCCGGTACGGTTTCAGCCGCATCACCCAGGTCGTGGCGCGTTCCGCGCGCGCCGCCGGCGGGGCCAGCCGGCGGACGAGGGGGTTCTCGCTCCGCTGGATCCACTGGAACACGAGCGGCGGCGGGGTCTGTTGGAGCGTGCGGCGGGGGAGTGGCGTCCGCTCGTCGTCGTCGTGACCGTCAGCGTCGGTGGCGTCCTTCGTGGAGGCGCGCGGACTGGTCACCCTGCCAGCCTACAAGCGGCCGCACCGCCTCGTCGGCTGCCCGCACGCCGTCCCGTCGGCAGGCACCGACGGCCTCCTGGTCGCCGTCGGGCGGTGCACTAGGGTCGAACCATGCGCGAGGCGGAGGGGCGACGCACCTTCACCGGGACCGGAGTCGGACGCGGCGTCGTCGCCGGACCGGTGCTCCGTATGCCGGAGCCACTCGCCGAGCCGTCCGCCGATCCCTTCCGCGGCGATGTCGCGCAGGAACAGGCCAGGGCGGCACGAGCGCTGATCGACACGCGGGCCGACCTCGAGGCGAGAGCCCGTCGAGCCGGGGGCCACGCCCAGGACGTGCTCGAGGCGCAGGCGGTCATGGCCGACGACCCGGCGCTCGCCGAGGAGGTGGCGGCCCGGATCGCCGCCGGGCGGACGGCCGAACGTGCGGTCTTCGAGGCCTTGGCGACCGTGCAGCAGGTCCTCTTCAACCTCGGTGAGCCGATGGCCGCACGGGCGACCGATGTCGGAGACGTGTCGCAGCGCGTCATCGCGCGGCTGCTCGGTCGCCCCGTCCCCGGCCCGCCGGACTCGGACGAGCCGTTCGTCCTCGTCGCGGCGGACCTCGCGCCGGCCGATGCCGCGCTCCTCGACCTCGACCTGGTCCTCGCGCTCGTCACCAGTGGTGGATCGGCCACCTCGCACACGGCCATCCTGGCGCGGGAGCAGTCCCTCATCGCCGTGGTGGGCGTCGCCGGGGCGGAACAGTTCGAGGATGGTGAGATCGTCCTCGTCGACGCCGGAGCGGGCGTCGTCACCGGCTCGCCGACCACGCGTGAGGTGCGGTCGGCCAGGTCCACCGCGGCGGCGCGGGTGCGCGTCTCGCCGCGGTCACCTGGGGAACTCGCCGACGGGACACCGGTGCCGCTGCTCGCGAACCTCGGCTCGGTCGACGCGGCGGCCGGTGCGCTGGCCCTCGGCGCCGAAGGGGTCGGGCTGTTCCGCACCGAACTCCTCTTCCTCGACCGTTCCGAGGCGCCGGGCGTCGCCGAGCAGGCGCAGCGGTACGGCGAACTGCTCGCCGCGTTCCCCGGCAGGCGCGTGATCGTGCGGGTCTTCGACGCCGGTGCCGACAAACCGCTCGCCTTCCTCGGCCCGGACGGCGTCGAACCGAACCCGGCGCTCGGCGTCCGAGGGCTGCGGGCCCTGCGCGCCCGCGAGGGGGTGCTCCGCGATCAGTTGACGGCGCTCGCCCTCGCGCAGGACGCCTCGGATGCGGAGCTCTGGGTGATGGCGCCGATGGTGGCCGACCTTCCCGAGGCGGCCGCGTTCGTCACGCTCGCGAAGCGTCTCGGGCTGCGGACGGTCGGGGTGATGATCGAGGTCCCGTCGAGCGCGCTGCTGGCGGCGCAGATCCTCGGCGTCGCCGACTTCGTGAGCATCGGGACCAACGACCTCACGCAGTACACGCTCGCGGCCGACCGCCTGTCCGCACCACTCGGCTCGTACCAGGACCCGTGGCATCCGGCGGTGCTGCGTCTCGTCAAACTCGTCGGCGACGCCGGACTCGCCTCGGGGCGCTCCATCGGGGTGTGCGGCGAGGCCGCTGCGGACCCCCTGCTCGCGGTCGTGCTCGTCGGGCTGGGGGCGACGAGCCTGTCGGTCGCGCCTGCAGCGCTCGGCGAGGTGCGCACCGAGCTGCGGCGCTACACGCTCGAGGCCGCACGCGCCATGGCCGTGGACGCGTTGAGCGCCGCGTCACCGGCCGAAGCCAGAGCCGCTGCGCTGGCCTGACTCGCTCGACGACACGTCGCCATGCACGAACACGTCCGGCCCAGCGCGATGCGCTGGGCCGGACGGACGAACGGGGTGCGGGCTAGGAGACCTTGCCCGAGATCATGGCCTGCTTGACCTCGGCGATCGCCTGGGTCACCTGGATGCCACGAGGGCAGGCCTCGGTGCAGTTGAAGGTGGTGCGGCAACGCCACACCCCCTCCTGGTCGTTGAGGATGTCGAGGCGCACCTGCGAGGCGTCGTCGCGCGAGTCGAAGATGAAGCGGTGCGCGTTGACGATCGCCGCCGGGCCGAAGTACTGGCCGTCGGTCCAGAACACCGGGCACGACGAGGTGCAGGCGGCGCAGAGGATGCACTTGGTGGTGTCGTCGAACCGGGCACGCTCGGCGACCGACTGCACCCGCTCCTTGTTCTTCTCCGCGGGCTTGCCCGGGATGAGGAACGGCTGCACCTCGCGGAACGACGCGAAGAAGGGGTCCATGTCGACGACGAGGTCCTTCTCGAGCGGCAGTCCCTTGATCGCCTCGACGTAGATCGGCTTCGAGATGTCGAGGTCCTTGATCAGCGTCTTGCAGGCGAGTCGGTTGCGGCCGTTGATCCGCATGGCGTCGGAGCCGCAGATGCCGTGGGCGCACGAACGCCGAAAGGTGAGCGTGCCGTCCTGCTCCCACTTGATCTTGTGCAGCGCGTCCAGGATCCGGTCCGTCGGGAACATCTCGACGTCGAAGTCCTCCCAGCGCGGCTCGGCGTCCACGTCCGGGTCGAACCGACGGATGATCAGGGTGACCGTGAAGGACTGGATCTCCTCGGGGGCCGCGGCCGGCGGGTTCTCGAGCGTTGCAGTGCTCATCGCTAGTACTTCCTCTCCATCGGCTGGTACCGCGTGATGACCACGGGCTTCCAGTCGAGCCGGATGTGGTCGGCGGCGTCGGACGAGTGCGGGTCGCCCGACAGGTACGCCATCGTGTGCTGCATGTAGTTCTCGTCGTCGCGCTTCGGGAAGTCGTCGCGCATGTGGCCGCCGCGACTCTCCTTGCGGTTCCGCGCGGAGTACACGACGACCTCGGCGAGGTCGAGCAGGAAGCCGAGCTCGATCGCCTCGAGGAGGTCGGTGTTGAACCGCTTGCCCTTGTCCTGGACGGCGATGTTCTGGTACCGCTCGCGCAGGTTGTGGATGGTCGCGGTGACCCCGGCGAGCGACTCGTCGGTGCGGAACACCTGCGCGTTGCGGTCCATCTCCTCCTGGAGCTCCTTGCGGATCGTCGAGATCCGCTCGGTGCCGTTGGAGTTCCGCATCTGCTCGACGAGACCGGCGACGAAGCCGGCCGGGTTCTCGGGCAGCGGGGTGAAGTCGATGTTCTGGACGTACTCGACCGCGTTGTTGCCGGCGCGCTTCCCGAACACGTTGATGTCGAGCAGCGAGTTCGTGCCGAGGCGGTTGGAGCCGTGGACGGACACGCAGGCGCACTCGCCGGCGGCGTACAGGCCGGGGACGACGGTGTTGTTGTCGCTCAGCACCTCGGCCTTGACGTTCGTCGGGATGCCGCCCATCGCGTAGTGCGCGGTCGGCATGACCGGCACCGGCTCGGTCACCGGGTCGACACCGAGGTAGGTGCGGGCGAACTCGGTGATGTCGGGGAGCTTGGTCTCGAGGACCTCGGCACCGAGGTGCGTGCAGTCGAGGTAGACGTAGTCCTTGTTGGGCCCGGCGCCGCGGCCCTCCGCGACCTCCTGGACCATGCATCGCGCGACGATGTCGCGGGGTGCGAGGTCCTTGATGGTGGGGGCGTAGCGCTCCATGAAGCGTTCGCCGCTCGCGTTGCGGAGGATCGCACCCTCGCCTCGGGCACCCTCGGTGAGGAGGATGCCGAGACCGGCCAGGCCGGTGGGGTGGAACTGGAAGAACTCCATGTCCTCGAGCGGGAGGCCCTTGCGCCAGATGATCCCGACGCCGTCGCCCGTGAGGGTGTGCGCGTTCGAGGTCGTCTTGTAGATCTTGCCGAAGCCGCCGGTCGCGAAGATGATCGCCTTCGCCTGGAAGACGTGGATCTCGCCGGTGGAGAGCTCGTACGCGACGATGCCGGACGGCTTGTCGACGCCGTCGACGTTGGTCATGATGAGGTCGAGCGCGTAGTACTCGTTGAAGAAGTTGATGCCGAGCTTGACGCAGTTCTGGAACAGCGTCTGCAGGATCATGTGGCCGGTGCGGTCGGCCGCGTAACAGGCACGGCGGACCGGAGCCTTGCCGTGGTCGCGCGTGTGCCCGCCGAAGCGGCGCTGGTCGATCTTGCCCTCCGGCGTGCGGTTGAAGGGCAGGCCCATGTTCTCGAGGTCGATGACCGCGTCGATGGCCTCCTTCGCGAGGATCTCAGCGGCGTCCTGGTCGACGAGGTAGTCGCCACCCTTGATCGTGTCGAAGGTGTGCCACTCCCAGCTGTCCTCCTCGACGTTGGCCAACGCCGCCGCCATGCCGCCCTGCGCGGCACCCGTGTGGGAACGCGTCGGGTACAGCTTGGAGATGACCGCGGTCTTCGCCCCTGGACCGGCCTCGATCGCTGCGCGCATGCCAGCACCGCCGGCACCCACGATCACGATGTCGAACTGGTGGTAGTGGATGCCGTCGATGACGGTGGACTCGGTGGTTTCTGTAGTCACGGTTTCCGTTGCTCGGTCTCGGTTGCTCAGTTGGCGGGGCAGAACGACGCGAGCAGGTCTGCCGGTGCGCCGGCGGGGCACGGGTCGAAGGTGAAGACGACCAGGGTCCCGAGGATGATGAGGATGCTGACGGCGGCGAGGATCGCGACCTTGAGCACGCCGCGGATCGTGCGGCCCGTCGCGTAGTCGTTCACGATCGTGCGCATGCCGTTGCCGCCGTGGATGAGCGCCAGCCACAGCATGGCGACGTCCCACCACTGCCAGAACGGGTTCGACAGCTTGCCGCCGACGAACGCGAAGTCGATGGCCTTGATGCCGTCGCCGACCATGAGGTTGACGAACAGGTGTCCGAAGATGAGGACCAGGAGGATCACGCCGGAGACGCGCATGTAGATCCAGCCCCACTTCTCCCAGTTGACGCCCTTGCGGCGCGCGGGACGTGCGGGGGTGCGGGGAGCGGCGATCGTCGTCATCAGTGGCCCATCTCGCTGAACACGTTGATCAGGTGGCGCGGCGTGAAGCCCAGCATCGTGACGACCCAGAGGCCGATGACGATCCAGAACATCGGGCGCTGGAATCTCGTGCCCTTCGACCAGAAGTCGATGAGGATGATCCGGATGCCGTTGTACGCGTGGTACGTGATCGCAGCGACCAGGGCGACTTCGCCGAGGCCCATGATCGGGTTCTTGTACGTGCCGATGACGGCGTTGTACGCCTCAGGCGAGACCCGCACCAGCGCGGTGTCGAGGACGTGCACGAGGAGGAAGAAGAAGATGGCGACGCCGGTGATCCGGTGGAGCACCCACGACCACATGCCTTCACGGCCCCGATACAGGGTGCCGGCCGGGCGTTTGGATGTCGTGGATTCCAACGGTGACGTTCGCGTGAGACTCGCGGTCACGAGGTCCTCCCTGATATTCGCTATCTGCGGCAGATCGTTCTGCCGTGCGGGGGTTGTTGCCTGCCGTGCGTCGAATCGGCGCGCTGACCCCAAGTGTAGGCGCGAGACGCGTCGTTCCGCCGCTAAGGCTGGCCTAACTGTCTCGATGACGAGAGAGTCGCGTCACCCGCTCGACACCCGATGGACGGCTGCCGTTCACAACCAGTTCCGTCGTTTGAAGACCTTGTAGAGGATCACGCTGGTCGTGGCCATGAGCGCGAGCGCCATCGGGTATCCGAACCACCACGACAGCTCGGGCATGTGGGTGAAGTTCATGCCGTAGATGCCCGCGATGAGGCTCGGGCCGAAGAGGATGGCCGCCCAGGAGGAGATCTTCTTCACCTCGTCCCCCTGCTTGAGGCTCGCCTCCGTCATCTTGGCCATCTCCTCGTTCTGGCGCTGTCCGACGAGCGTGCTGTTGACGGTCAGGATGTCGCGGAGGAGCTCTCGGTAGGCGTCGATGCGCTGGTTCACGCTCGTCAGGTGGTCGGCGACGTCGCGGAGACCGCGCTGCAGCTCGTCGGCGACGCCGTACTTCGCACTGCCCTGCTCGAGCGACTGCATGACGTCGCTCAGCGGGTGGGTGGCGCGTTCGAAGGCGATGACCTCCCGGGAGAGTTGGTAGATGCGTCGCGACACCTGCGACTCGCCGACGAACACCTGCTCCTCGATCTCGTCGATGTCGTTGGAGAGTCCGGCCACGACCGGGCCGTACCCGTCCACGACGGCGTCGATGATGGCGTAGAGGATCGCCTGCGGTCCGTAGGCGAGGAGCTCATGCTCCTGCTCCATGCGGGCGCGCACGTGTGAGAGGTCGGGGGACTCCGCGTGCCGGAGGGTGATCACGAAGTTCGGCCCGACGAAGACGTGCAACTCGCCGAACTCGACGGACTCGGTCTCGTCGATGTAGTTGGCGGCTCGGAGGACGACGAAGAGGACGTCGTCGTACCGCTCGATCTTCGGCCGCTGATGGGCCGTGATCGCGTCCTCGACGGCGAGCGGGTGGAGCCCGAACTCCGCCGCCAGGATGCCGAGCTCGCCTGCGTCGGGTCGGTAGAGCCCGATCCACGCGACACCCTCCGGCGTCTCGTGGAGTGCCCGGAAGGTGTCCTCCAAGGACGTGAGGGTGGAGCTGCGGGAGCCGTGACGGTAGATGCAGGCGTTGACGATGCTGTTCCGGCCGTCGAGGTCGGCGGGGTCGGGCGGGCCGACGGGCGGTGGGGGAGTCTGCTTGCTGCCGAAGGACGGGATCGGGATCCCGAGGACGTTGCGTCCAGCCATGCGCGTACCGATCTTTCTCGTGCTCGAACTGGCGCTCATCGTAAACCCGTCAGATGACGGTTTCGTGCCGTCGTCGCACGGCGGGACCCTGCCGGTACGCTGGGGCGATGACCACGCCCCTCGAACGCTTCTACGCGGTGATCCCGGCCGGCGGCATCGGCAGCCGGCTCTGGCCGCTCTCTCGCGCCGACGCACCCAAGTTCCTCCACGACCTCACCGGGTCCGGCAGCACGCTGCTCCGCGCCACCTGGGACCGCCTCGCCCCCATCGCCGGCGACCAGCGCATCATGGTCGTCACGGGACGCGCGCACCGGGCGGCCGTCGAACAGCAGCTGCCCGACCTCGCCGACGCGAACGTCGTCCTCGAGAGCGAACCGCGTGACTCCACGGCGGCGATCGGCCTCGCCGCGGCGATCCTCGTGCGCCGCGAGCCCGACGTCATCGTCGGTTCCTTCGCCGCCGACCACGTCATCCGCGGCGATCGGCTGTTCCGGGCCGCGGTGGCCCAGGCGGTCACCGCCGCCGAGGAGCGGTACATCGTCACGATCGGCATCCAGCCGACCGAGCCGGCGATCGGCTTCGGCTACATCAAGAGCGCTCACGATCTGGGCATCCGCGGGGCGGAGGGCGTCATGCTCGTCGACTCCTTCGTCGAGAAGCCCGACCTCGCCACGGCGAAGCGCTACGTCTCGAGCGGCGAACACCTCTGGAACGCCGGCATGTTCATCTCGCGCGCCGACGTCCTGCTCGAGGAGATCGGTCGGCAGAAGCCGGAGCTCCTCGCGGGACTCCTCGAACTCGCCGAGGTCTGGGACGACGCCGCAGCGCGCGGTCCGGTCGTCGACCGCGTCTGGCCGGCCCTCGAGAAGATCGCGATCGACTACTCGGTGGCCGAGCCCGCTGCGGCCGCCGGTCGCATGGCCGTCGTGCCGGCGCACTTCGACTGGGACGACGTGGGGGACTTCGCCTCGCTCGCGAAGCTCAACTCGGGTGGACGCAAGTCCGACCTCGCCATCCTCGGCGAGAACGCACGGGTGCTGTCCGACGCCTCCAGCGGCATCGTGGTCAGTCAGACCGGCCGGGTCATCAGCCTCATCGGCGTGCAGGACATCGTCGTCGTCGACACCCCGGACGCCCTGCTCGTCACCACGAGCGCGAACGCGCAGCGGGTGAAGAGCGTCGTCGACGCCCTCAAGCTGTCCGGCCGCGACGACGTCCTCTGATCGGCCGCCGACGGTGACCGCGCTGCACGAGCTGCTGGTGCAGGCGGCGGCGCGTCTGCAGGCGTCAGGGGTTCACGACGAGGCGCTCGCGGAGGTCTACACGCCGCGCGGGATCCCACTGGTCAAGCGGGCGCCCGCGCTCCGGCCCATCGGCCGGGCGTGGCGCCTCGGCGTGGTGCTCGTGTCCGTCGACGGCCGTCTCTTCACCGCTGCGGAGTCCACGCGCGCCGTCGAGCCGAAGTGGTTCAACCACCGATCCTCCGAGGTCGAGCACCGGCGGATCGCCCAGCAGGCGGCGCACCGTGGCCCGTTCGCCGAGGGGGATGTCGTGAACTTCGAGGTCGTCGAACTGGCGCTGGACGAGGCGTCGCTCCGGGCGGGCTCCGGCCCGCTCTCCATCGTCGACGACACGGTCATGCTCCGCTGGGCCGGTCACGACCTCGGTCTCACGCCGCTCGACGCCTACCTCGACGACCGGGTCTCGCTCCTCATCGGGGAGTGAGGCGTCAGACGGCCGGGCCGAACCACTCGGTGTAGAGCCGCCAGAAGTTGCGGTTGCCGTAGGCGCTGCAGGCGTCGCCCGTGCCGGACACGTTGGCGAGCGCCGCGGCGTTCGGCTGGTACGGGGTGTAGAGGTACAGGTTCGCCGTGGCCTGGTTGCGGATGTCCACCTGGGTGCCCCCGCACGCGGCGTCAGGGCTGTACTGGATGTACACCGACCCGAGGTGGTACGCGCGCTGGTATGACTCGCCCGGCACGTTCAGCGGGTAGAGCGTGTACTGCCGGAACTGCCACGCGGACCGGTAGACCTGGTTCTGGAAGCCGAAGTAGTCGGCGTCGCAACTGGCGCTGAAGTTCGGCCCGGTGTCGGGGCAGCCCCAGCCCATCGCCCGGGCGTAGCCGTACTCGCTCGGTCCGGTGATGAGCGACTGCTCCTTCTGCATGAGGACGAGCAGCACCTTCGGGTTGATCCCGCACGCGTGCGCGACCTTGGTGACGATCCGGGCGGCCGATTCGTTGACAGCGCCCCGGTAGGCCTCGCAGTGGCCGGGTTCGGCGGCCGGGACCGACTCCGTGCTGTCGCGGAAGTCCGCCAGGCACGGTACGCCGTCCTTCGGCGTGCAGGGCTGGGAGGCGAAGAACGCCTGGACGTCCGCCTCGCTCATCGCGTTGGCGTCGTAGAAGTTCTCGTCGCTGATGATCTCGCCGGGATCGAAATCCGTGCCGCGGACCGTGGGCGGTGCCGGCGCTGCAGGGGCCGGGGTCGAAGGCTTGGCCGTCGGCTTGGGCGTCGCCGGGGTGCTGCCGGTCGGCTTCGGCGTCGGGGTGGGCGTCGCCGTGGCCGCCGCCTGATCGCGCGTGGCCGCTGCGGCGCTCGAGCCGGGGACTCCGCCGAACAGGAGCGCGGAGACGCCTACCGCCGCGACCAACGCCGTCACGATCGATCGACGCGCCGATCGACGCCGCACGAGCGAAGGGATCGACGGAGCACGCATGATCACCAGCCTAATCGGGGCGGGTGACGCGGAGGGCTTGCGAGCGTCGACACACGCCGGATAGCCTGGTCGCACTGTGAAGAACTGAGCGAATCGACGTCCCGCGCCTGCGGCCCGAGCATCACGTCCGTGATGTGTCCGGCGGGAATCCATCGAGGTACGCCAGTCGCTTCACGTCCCGCCGTCTGTTCGAGCCCTGCGCTCGCTGCCGACGCTTCGGACGACGATCGCGCGAGGTGTGCCCCATCTCGAAAGGGGCCTCCATGCGAGCACCCATCACCCACGCATCATCCGTCGTCTCCGGTTCGGCCCAGACGTTCGGTCGTTCCATCGACATCCAGCAGCTGCGCGCGGACGGTGTCACCCGCGCCTACGGTGACCGTGTCGTCCTGCGCGACGTCGACCTCGTCGTCCCGGCAGGCGAGCGCCTCGGCCTCATCGGCGAGAACGGCGCAGGCAAGTCGACCCTGTTGCGGATCCTCGCCGGGCTCGACGAGCCGGACGACGGCGAGGCCGTCCGACCGGTGCGCACCGGCATCCTCATGCAGGAGTTGGAACTGTCGGAGGAGACCTCCGTCGGCGAGCTGCTCGAGCTGGCGCTGCGCGACGTCAGGGCGGTCGAGGAGGAGCTCGAGACCTCTGCAGCGGCGCTCGGCGGGACCGGGGCGTCCGCCGACGCTGCCGATCGCCGGTACGCCGCCGCGCTCGACGCGGCGGAACGAGCCGACGTGTGGTCGGCGGACGCCCGGTTGGACGCGGTCGTCGCCGGCCTCGGACTCGCTGGAATCGAGCGGTCGCGGCGCCTCGGCGAGGTGAGCGGCGGGCAGCGTTCCCGCTTCGCCCTCGCCGCGCTCCTGGTCGCGAGACCGACCGCCCTGCTGCTCGACGAGCCGACCAACCACCTGGACGACGAGGCGGTCGCCTTCCTCCGCGGCCAACTGTCGACCTGGCCCGGTCCCGTGCTGTTCGCCAGCCACGACCGTGCCTTCCTCGACGAGGTGGCGACGGGGCTCGTCGACATCGATCCGTCCCGGCCGGTCCCGGTCGGCGAGGCCTCGCCCGTCGTGGTGTTCGGCGGTCCCTTCAGCGAGTACCTGGGGTGGAAGGCGGCGGAACTCGAACGGTGGGCGGCGCGCTATACGGAGGAACAGGCGGAGCTCGGTCGACTCGCGTCTGCCGTGCACGACACGGCGCCGCGGATCAACCACGACCGAGGCATCCGGGACAACAACCGGATGGCGTTCGGTATGCGCGGCGACCGGGTCGAACAACAGATCAGTCGGCGGGTGCGGAACGCGCAGCTCCGGCTCGAGACCCTGGAGCGCGAACAGGTACGACGTCCGCCTCGCCCGCTCTCGTTCGCGGGGATCCCGAGCGGTTCGACGGTGCTCGACGAGGGTGAGCAGCTACTCGACCTCGCCGACGCCCGCATCGACGGCCGGCTGCACCTCGACCGTCTGCGGATCGCGCCCCGGACGCGGTTGCTCGTCACGGGGGCGAACGGTTCAGGGAAGTCGACGCTCCTGTCGGCGCTCGCCGGCTCGCTCCGCCTCGACTCGGGGACGCTCCTCCGGCGGAGGGGGTTGCGGGTGGGGCTGCTCGAGCAGGACGTCGTGTTCGCTGCAGCAGGACGATCCCCTCGGGAGGTCTACGAGCGCACCCTCGGGGAGTCGCGAGCCGCGCGCACCCCGCTCGCGGGTCTCGGCCTGCTCTCGCCGCGCGACCTCGACCGTCCGGTCGGGGTGCTCTCGGTCGGGCAGCAACGCCGACTCGCGCTGGCGCTCATCATCGCCAGACCGCCGCACCTCTTCCTCCTGGACGAGCCGACGAACCACCTGTCGCTCACGCTGGCGACCGACCTCGAGGAGGCGCTCGGGACGTACCCCGGCGCGGTCGTCATCGCGAGCCACGACCGGTGGTTGCGTCGGAGGTGGGACGGCGAGACGCTCGCGCTCCACCGCCGGTGAGCGCGAATGCGGTCGGTTCCGAGCCGCGCACCGAAACGCCCTCGGTGCCCGGCTCGGAACCGCGAGCACCCGCAGCGCAAGCCGAGCTGACAGGTGGTTCGGCCTGCTCACCTGCGCAGCGGAGACCGGCCACGGTGCGCGTCTGCGCAGCCCCGTGTTTCCGGCGGATGACGCCGACACCACCGTTCTGTAACGCTTCGGTCGCGAAGCCGGGATCGTCCATCCGGGCGTCGTCACATTGGGTAACGTAACCCCATACGCCCCGTGACCCGCGGGGCTGCATCTTGGAGGCTACCTTGGCAATCACAACTCGGAAGGCCGCTGCGGGCGCAATCGCCGGCGTCGGTCTCATGGCACTGCTCGCCGGCTGCGCATCGGCTCCCAGCACCGGTGGCGGCGACGCGACGGGTGCCGCATCCGACTTCCTTCCCTGCATGGTCTCCGACGCCGGTGGCTTCACCGACAAGTCGTTCAACCAGCTCGGCTACGAGGGTCTGACCGAGGCGGCGAAGGAGCTCGGCGTCGAGCCCATCACCGTCCAGTCCGACAAGGCCGACGACTACAAGCCGAACCTCCAGAGCCTCGCGGACCAGGGCTGCTCGCTCATCGTCAGCGTCGGCTTCGCCCTCTCCGCCGACACGGTCGAGGCGGCGCTCGCCAACCCCGACGTCGACTACGCGATCATCGACGACGCGGCCGACAACGACTTCGACGGTAAGGTCGACGCTCCGAACATCAAGCCGATCCTCTTCGACACCGTGCAGGCGGCGTTCCTCGCCGGCTACGCGGCGGCCGACTACTCGAAGACCGGCGTCGTCGGCACCTTCGGTGGACAGCCCTTCCCGTCCGTCCAGATCTTCATGGACGGCTTCGCCGAGGGCGTCGCGTACTACAACGAGCAGAAGGGCAAGAGCGTCCAGGTCGTCGGATGGGACGTCGCCGCTCAGACCGGCTCGTTCACCGGTGGCTTCGAGGCCAACGACACCGCCAAGCAGCTCGCCCGCACGCTGATCGACCAGAACGCTGACGTGCTCCTGCCCGTCGGTGGCCCGATCTTCCTCAGCGCCATCGCCGAGATCCAGGAGACCGGCAAGGACATCGCGATGGTCGGTGTCGACGCCGACCTCTACGAGACGAACGCCGAGAACAAGGGCCTCTTCCTCACCTCCATCCTCAAGGGCATGAAGGCCGGCGTCGCCGACACCGTGACCGAGGCCGGCGGCGGCAAGTTCGACGCGGCAGCCTACATCGGCACCCTCGAGAACGAGGGCGTCGGCATCGCGCCGTTCCACGACTTCGAGTCCAAGGTCTCCCCGACCCTGGCCGACGAGCTCGACACGATCAAGGCCGGCATCATCGACGGTTCCATCAAGGCGACCTCGGTCTCCTCGCCCGTCAAGTAGTCCCTCTTCCCCGGGCAGACGCCCGGAACTCCGGGGGGAGGTCGCGAATCGCGGCCTCCCCCCGGTCTGTTCGCGGCATGGTCGACGGCGATCCCGACCGTCTGTGCCGACACCCGACACGTGACTAGATTGGGACCCATGAAGCTCCAGCTCCGCGGCATCACCAAACGGTTCGGCGCCCTCACCGCCAACGACCACATCGACCTCACCGTCGAACCGGGGGAGATCCACTGCCTCCTCGGTGAGAACGGCGCAGGCAAGTCCACCCTCATGAACGTCCTGTACGGCCTCTACCAGGCCGACGAGGGCGAGATCCTCCTGGACGACGTCGTCCAGCACTTCCAAGGCCCGGGCGACGCCATGGCCGCAGGCATCGGCATGGTCCACCAGCACTTCATGCTCATCCCCGTCTTCACCGTCGCCGAGAACGTGATGCTCGGCCACGAGCAGACCAAGGGCGGTGGTCGCCTCGACGTCGCAGCGGCCCGCAAGCTCGTGACCGACATCTCCGAGCGGTTCGGCTTCAGCCTCGACCCGGACGCCCTCGTCGGCGACCTCCCCGTCGGCGTGCAGCAGCGGGTGGAGATCGTCAAGGCGCTCTCCCGCAACGCCAACGTCCTCGTCTTCGACGAGCCCACCGCGGTGCTCACGCCGCAGGAGACCGACGAGCTCATGGCGATCATGAAGCAGCTGAAGAGCGAGGGGACGTCGATCGTCTTCATCACCCACAAGCTGCGCGAGGTCCGCGAGGTCGCCGACCGCATCACCGTCATCCGTCTCGGGAAGGTCGTCGGTGAGGCCTCGCCCACGGCGACGAACGCCGAGCTCGCTTCGCTCATGGTCGGCCGTCCGGTCGAGCTCACCGTCCACAAGGAGGCGCCGAAGCTCGGCGAGGCCACGTTCCGCGTGCAAGACCTCTCGGTCGTCGACCACCTGGGTCAGCTCGTCGTGAACGCCGTCAGTTTCGACGTGCACGAGGGTGAGGTGCTCGCCATCGCCGGCGTGCAGGGCAACGGTCAGACCGAGCTCACCGAGGCGATCCTCGGTCTGCAGCCCCACACGAAGGGCAGCATCAAGCTCGACGGCGTCGAACTCGTCGGTTCCACCCCGCGGAAGGTGCTCGACGCCGGCGTCGGGTTCGTGCCGGAGGACCGCTCGGAGGACGGGCTCGTCAAGCAGTTCACGATCGCCGAGAACCTCATGCTCGACCGCTCGACGGGTGCGCCCTTCGTGAAGGCCGGCACCGTGCAGCGCGGCTTCCGCGACGACTTCGCCCGCGAGAAGTCGCAGGAGTTCGACGTCCGCTCCCAGGGCATCGAGTCGCCCGCCGGCTCGCTGTCGGGCGGCAACCAGCAGAAGGTCGTGCTGGCGCGCGAACTCAGCCGTGACCTGCGGCTCTTCGTCGCCGCCCAGCCCACCCGCGGCATCGACGTCGGGTCGATCGAGTTCGTGCACAAGCGCATCGTCGCGACGCGCGACGCGGGCATCCCCGTCATCGTCGTGTCGACCGAGCTCGACGAGGTCGTCGCGCTCGCCGACCGCATCGCCGTCATGTACCGCGGCGGCATCGTCGGGATCGTCCCGGCCTCGACCCCCAGAGAGGTCCTCGGCCTCATGATGGCCGGCGAACTCCCGGCAGGAGCAGCAGCATGAGCGACACGTCCCACACCCCGCCCGGAACGGTCCAGCCGGTGGCTCCCGGCGAGGCGAAGCCCGACACGACGCAGCCGCGCTCGAACAAGGTGCTGGCCGAGATCCTCAACTCGAGCATCGTCATCTCCATCCTCGCGGTGGTGCTGGCGATGGTCGCCGGTGCCGTCCTCATCGCCCTGACCGACCCGAAGGTCCACGCGGCCGCCGGGTACTTCCTCGCCCGTCCGGGCGACACGATCGCCGCGGTCTGGCAGTCGGCGACCGGCGCCTACGGAGCCCTCTTCCAGGGGTCCATCTACAACTTCCGCCGGCCCGACTTCCTGAACGGCATCCGTCCGCTGACCGAGACCCTCACCTTCGCGACGCCGCTGATCCTCGCGGGTCTCGGTGTCGGGCTCGCGTTCCGCGTCGGGATGTTCAACATCGGCGGCCGCGGACAGATGCTCATCGCCGCCGCCTGCGCCGGCTGGGTCGGGTTCACCCTCGACCTCCCGCCGGTCGTGCACCTGCTCGTCGCCGTCGCAGCCGGCATCGTCGGCGGTGCGTTCTGGGGTGGCATCGTCGGTGTCCTGAAGGCCAGGACGGGCGCGCACGAGGTGATCATCACGATCATGCTCAACTACGTCGCGT
Organism: Plantibacter sp. Leaf1; assembly: GCF_001421315.1. NCBI lineage: Bacteria > Bacillati > Actinomycetota > Actinomycetes > Micrococcales > Microbacteriaceae > Plantibacter > Plantibacter sp. Leaf1. The sequence continues at coordinate 230,321 of NZ_LMJX01000003.1, forward strand.
TCTACCTGATCACGTTCATGCTCTCCACCCAGGGGCTCCTGCAGGCTCCCGGATCGAACGTGCCGAAGAGCGCGGGGATGGCGGAGAACGCCGTCCTGCCGAAGCTCCTGGGCGACCGCTACAACCTCCACGCCGGATTCCTCATCGCGATCATCGCGGTCGTGTTCGTGTGGTGGCTCTTCAGCCGGTCCTCCATCGGGTTCCGCTTCCGGGCGGTGGGGGAGAACCCGAACGCCGCGCGCGTCGCCGGGATCGACGTCAAGAACACCTACGTGTACGCCATGCTCCTCTCCGGTGGGCTCATCGGCCTCGCCGGGGTCTCGCAGGTGCTCGGGACGGTGACCTCCGGCTTCGACAACGGGATCGACGCGGGCATCGGCTTCGACGCGATCACGGTCGCCCTCCTCGGTCGGAGTCGGCCGGGCGGCATCCTCATCGCCGGCATCCTGTTCGGCGCACTGAAGGCCGGCGGGTACTCCATGCAGGCGACGCAGGGCGTCAACGTGCCGATCGACATCGTCCTGGTCCTCCAGGCCCTCATCGTGCTGTTCATCGCGGCCCCGCCGCTCGTCCGCGCGATCTTCTTCCTGCCGAAGCCGGACGGATCGGCGCGCCGCACGCGTCGCGCCACCAAGAAGGAGGTGTCCGCATGAGTGCGTTCACGCTCGACAAGCAGCAGCCCCAGCCCGCTCCCGACGCCCCGATCGTCCTCGAGACGGTCGTGGTCCGGAGCTGGAAGGCTCCGATCGCCTTCGGGATCTTCACCGTCATCGCGTTCCTGCTCTTCGTCATCTGGCACCGGGACGGCAACAGCACCTTCCGCCTCTCCAGCGAGGGTGACGTCATCCAGCTGCCGACGGTGGTGCTGCCGTCCACCGTCACGGGCATCGTCGTCACGATCCTCCTCGCGGCGATCACGGCGCTGAGCGCCTACCTCGTCACGACCGGCAAGCGCATCCCGCTCTGGCTCATCACCGTGTTCGGGGTGCTCTTCATGGTCGGGTTCCTGTCCTGGGCCGCCGCGGGCAAGGCCATCCCGATCACGGGGCTGCTGCTCGGCACGGTCGCGCTGAGCGTCCCGCTCATCTTCGGAGCGCTCGGCGGCGTCATCTCCGAGCGCGTCGGCGTCGTCAACATCGCGATCGAAGGGCAGCTCCTCGCCGGAGCGTTCTCGTCCGCCTTCGTGGCGTCGGTGACGGGCAACGCGGTGCTCGGTCTGGTCGCGGCGATGATCGCCGGCATGCTCGTGAGCTTCCTGCTCGCGGCGTTCTCGATCAAGTACCTCGTCGACCAGGTCATCGTGGGTGTCGTCCTGAACGTCCTCGTCGTGGGGCTCACGAGCTTCCTGTACGCACAGGTGCTCACGAAGAACGAGGCGCTCTTCAACAGCCCGCCGAAGTTCCCGCGCATCAACATCCCGATCCTCAGCGAGATCCCGCTCATCGGGCCGGTGCTGTTCCGGCAGACGATCATCATCTACCTGATGTACATCGCCGTCGCCGTGGTCTTCTACTGCCTCTTCTCCACCCGCTGGGGTCTCCGCCTCCGCGCGGTCGGTGAGCACCCGCAGGCGGCCGACACCGTCGGCATCAACGTGAACCGGACACGCTTCTGGAACGTGGCCCTCGCCGGCGCGATCGTCGGTCTCGGCGGCGCGTACTTCACGCTCGGCTCGGTCGGTGCGTTCAACAAGGAGATGACGGCCGGTGCGGGCTACATCGCGCTCGCGGCGGTCATCTTCGGGCGATGGGACCCGCTGAAGGCGACGCTCGCGGCGCTGCTGTTCGGCTTCACGCAGAACCTGCAGTTCGCGTTGAGCGCCATCGGTTCGCCGGTGCCGAGCGCGTTCATGCTGATGCTGCCGTACGTCGTGACGATCTTCGCGGTGGCGGGCCTCGTCGGCGTCTCCCGGGGTCCGGCCGCGGCCGGCAAACCCTACGTGAAGGGATGACCGTGAGCGACACATCGACCGGTCCCGAGATCGACTGGGAGGCCCTCCACGGCGCCGCCCGCGAGGCGATGGGCCACGCCTACGTGCCCTACAGTCGCTTCCCGGTGGGCGCGGCGGCACTCGTCGACGACGGCCGGATCATCTCCGGCTGCAACGTCGAGAACGCCAGCTACGGGCTGACGCTGTGCGCCGAGTGCGCCCTCGTGTCCGCACTGCACATGACGGGCGGCGGACGCCTCGTCGCCTTCGCCTGCGTCGACGGCAAGGGCGAGCGCCTCATGCCGTGCGGACGCTGCCGCCAGTTGCTGTACGAGCACTCGACGGCGGGCATGCTGCTCGACACCGTCTCCGGCATCCGTACCATCGACGAGGTCCTCCCGGACGCCTTCGGACCTCGCCAACTCGAGGAGTACCACGCATGAGTCCCGTAGAAGCCTTCGACGTCGTCGACCTCATCCGCACGAAGCGCGACCGGGGTGAGCTGACGACGCCGCAGATCGACTGGTTGATCGACGCGTTCACCCGCGGCTACGTCGCCGACGAGCAGATGTCGGCGCTCGCGATGGCGATCCTCCTGAACGGGATGGAACGCCGCGAGATCCGCGACCTCACGATGGCGATGATCGCGAGCGGCGAGCGCATGAGCTTCGCCGAGCTCGACAAGCCGACCTCGGACAAGCACTCGACGGGCGGCGTCGGCGACAAGATCACCCTGCCGCTCGCGCCGCTGGTCGCCGTGTTCGGCGTCGCGGTGCCACAGTTGTCCGGTCGCGGCCTCGGGCACACCGGCGGAACGCTCGATAAGCTCGAGAGCATCCCCGGCTGGCGCGCGGCCCTCACCAACGACGAGATGATGCGGCAGCTGACCGAGGTCGGCGCGGTCATCTGCGCCGCCGGCTCCGGGCTCGCACCGGCCGACAAGCGCCTGTACGCGCTCCGCGACACCACCGGCACCGTCGAGGCCATCCCGCTCATCGCCTCGAGCATCATGTCCAAGAAGATCGCCGAAGGCACGGGGGCCCTCGTCCTCGACGTGAAGTTCGGCTCGGGTGCGTTCATGCAGGAGTACGAGCGTGCTGAGGAACTGGCGCGCACGATGGTGGCGCTCGGCACGGACGCGGGCGTCGCGACGACCGCGCTCCTGACGGACATGAACGTCCCGCTCGGTCTCGCGATCGGCAACGCCAACGAGGTCCGGGAGTCCGTCGAGGTGCTCGCCGGTGGGGGCCCGGCCGACGTCGTGGAACTGACCGTCGCACTCGCGCGGGAGATGCTGACCCTCGCCGGACAGCCGGACGCCGACGTCGAGGGTGCGCTGGCGGACGGCCGGGCGATGGACGTGTGGAAGCGGATGATCCGCGCGCAGGACGGCGACCCGGATGCACCACTGCCGGTCGCCAAGGAGACCCACGTCGTCACCGCCTCCCGCGACGGCGTCCTGGCGACGCAGGAGGCCCTGCCCTTCGGCATCGCCGCCTGGCGTCTCGGCGCCGGTCGGGCACGCCAGCAGGATCCGGTCGTCCACGCTGCGGGCATCGACCTGCACGCCAAGCCAGGTGACGAGGTCCGAGCCGGACAGCCGCTGTTCACCCTGAGCGCGGACGACGGCGCCCGGTTCCCGCGGGCGCTCGAGGCGCTCGAGGGCGCGTATTCGATCGCCGACTCGGCGGCACCGCGCGGGCCCATCGTCCGGGCGCGCATCGAGGCCTGACCCGTCCTCCGGTCCGCTCCGTCAGCCCGTTCCCGCTCCTCGCGGGTGGCGGGTCGGAGCGGGCCGGCGGACGCCATGTCGCCGGACGCGCGTGCGCGGTACAGTGAACCCCGTGACCTCTGCAGATGAATCCCCCCTCTCCGGCGTCGACGTCAGCGCGCTGCCCAAGATCTCGCTCCACGACCACCTCGACGGCGGCGTGCGCCCCGCGACCATCATCGAACTCGCGGAGGCGGTGGGCGTCGACGTCCCCGTGTCCGACGCGGACGGCCTCGCCGACTGGTTCTACACCCAGTGCAACGCCGGCTCGCTCGTCGAGTACCTGAAGACCTTCGACCTCACCACCGCGGTCATGCAGACCGAGGAGGGGCTCGTCCGCGTCGCGCGCGAGTTCGTCCAGGACCTCGCGGCCGACGGCGTCATCTACGGCGAGGTGCGGTGGGCCCCCGAGCAGCACCTCACCCGCGGGCTGAGCCTCGACGCGGTCGTGGAGGCCGTCCAGGAGGGCATCGAGCTCGGCATCAAGGACGCCGCCCACACGGGTGCGGACATCCAGATCGGGCAGCTCATCACGGCCATGCGCCACGCCGACCGCGCCCTCGAGATCGCGGAACTCGCCGTCCGGCATCGCGAACGCGGGGTGGCGGGCTTCGACATCGCCGGCGCCGAGGCCGGGTTCCCGGCCAGCAAGCACCGGCTGGCCTTCGACTACCTCGCCCGTGAGCTGTTCCCGGTCACCGTGCACGCCGGCGAGGCGGACGGCGTCGAGTCGATCCGCAGCGCCCTGCTCGACGGCCGTGCGCTCCGCCTCGGTCACGGCGTCCGCATCGCGGAGGACATCTTCATCGAGCGCGACGACGCCGAGTCCTTGTACGCCACGCTCGGCCCGGTCGCGGAGTGGGTCCGCGACCGCCGGATCCCGCTCGAGCTGAGCCCGCAGTCGAACCTCCAGACCGGCGCGATCGCGGCCTGGGGCGACGACCTCGAGGACCACCCGTTCGACCTGCTCTACCAGCTCGACTTCGCCGTCACGGTGAACGTCGACAACCGGACGATGAGCGACACGAGCCTCACCAAGGAGCTCACGCTGCTCACGGAGGTGTTCGACTACGACCTCACGGACCTCGAGACCTTCCAGCTGAACGCGGCCGCCGCCTCGTTCCAGCCGTTGGAGGTCCGCGAGGCCCTGGCGGACCGCATCTCGGAGGCGTTCGACGAATTCCTCGACGACGACGAGGACTGATCCTCGGCGCGTGTGCCACTCGGACGACCACTCGAGCGGCACACGCGCGGCGGGCTTCCAGCCTCGGAGCGATACGCTTGTCCCGACCCGCACGGGTCGACCGATCCTCTGATTGAAGCGATGCCACTCCCAGATCTCTCCGAAGCAACAATCGCCCTCCGCGTCGATGCGGCGGACTGGCGAGAGGCGATCCGCGCGGCCGGTGCACTGCTCACGCAGACCGGCGCGACGGACGCGGCGTACACGCAGCGCATGATCGACGTGGTGGAGGAGTTCGGCGCCTACGTCGTCATCGCCCCCGGCCTCGCACTCGCCCACGCGCGCCCCGGGGCCGACGTCCACCAGGACTCCCTCGTCGTCGCGACGCTCGCGGAGCCGGTCCGGTTCGGGCACCCGCACAACGACCCGGTCTCGGTGGTCCTCGGCCTCGCGGTCACCACGGCGGAGTCGCACGTCGGCTGGGTGGCGGAGATCGCCAACGTCTTCAACGACCCGACGGCGATCCCACGGCTGGCGGCCGCCGCCGACGCGGACGAGGTGCGGGCCGTGTTCCGTGCCGAGCTGCTCGGCCACGGAGGTCCCGCGTGAAGATCGTCGCGATCTGTGGTTCCGGAGTGGGGTCGTCCGCGATCCTCAAACTCAACGCCGAACGTGCCCTGGAGCGACTCGACCTCGAGGCCGACGTGATCGCCGGCGACATCGAGAGCCTGTCGACGACGGCTGCCGACGCCCAGGTCATCCTGACGTCCCCCGAACTCGTCGAGCGCATCGGCAAGACCTTCGCCGACATCGTCGTGATCGACAACTACTTCGACCTCGCCGAACTCACCGAGAAGCTCGAGCGCGCCCTCGGCTGAGGGCACGCCGAACGGCTCGGCGGCCGGACCGTTCGTCGGCGGACCGCGTCCGGTCCTCTGATCCGGCCGACGGGCTAGGCGACGAGCTCGGTCAGTTCGCTGCGCAGCGCGACCAGGCGTGCCGCGACCGTCGCCGCCCGTTCGCCCGCATCGCCCTCGCTCGACTGCACGTCGACGTACACCTTGAGCTTCGGTTCCGTCCCGCTCGGGCGGATCATCACCCGGGTCCCGTCGTCGAGCCACAGCCGGAGGACGTCGCTCGGCGGGAGGCCTTCGAAGCCGTCGACGAGATCGTCGATCCGCGTCACCGCCGCCCCGGCGATCCGGGTGGGCGGAAGCTCTCGGAGCGCCGCCATGACCTCGCCGATGCGGCTGAGCTCCGCGTAGCGGATGGAGATCTGATCGCTGCCGAAGGAGCCGAAGGTCGCCGCGAACCGGTCGAGCAGACCGGCGACGCTCTCGCCCGCCTGCGCAGCCGACGTCGCGAGTCCGAGGAACGCCACTGCGGCGGAGATGCCGTCCTTGTCGCGCACCGTCTCGGGGTTCACGAGGTATCCGAGCGCCTCCTCGAATCCGAAGCGCATGCCGGGGGTGCGGGAGATCCACTTGAACCCGGTGAGCGTCTCGCGGAACGCGAGACCGTGGGCCTCGGCGACCGTCCGCAACGCGGGGGAGGAGACGATCGAGCAGGCGAGGGTCCCCTCCGGTGCCGCATCGCCGTCGAGTTCCGCACTCGCGAGCTGCGCCGCGCGCCACCCGAGGAGCAGGCCGACCTCGTTGCCGGTGAGTCGTCGGTAGCCGGAGGCCTCCGTGGCGTCCGGGATGGCGATCGCCAGGCGGTCGGCATCGGGGTCGTTGGCGATGATGAGGTCGGCACCGGTCGCTCGCGCCGTCGCGAACGACAGGTCGAGGGCGCCGGGCTCCTCAGGGTTCGGGAAGCTCACGGTGCGGAACGTCGGGTCCGGCTCGATCTGCTCGGTGACGAGTTCCGGTGCCGGATACCCTGCGGTCTCGAGGACGCGACCGGTGGTCTCCCAGCCGACGCCGTGCATCGCCGTGTAGACGACACGGAGCTGGTCGCCGGCCGGAGCCGGGGCCACACCGGCTGTCGCCGCGACGTAGGCGTCGACGACGTCCTCGCCCGCGACCTCGAACGCGTCGCCGCGTGGCAAGTCCTGGACGGACGCCGTGGTGGCGATGTGCTCGATGTGTGCGGCGATGGCCGCGTCGGCGGGGGAGACGATCTGCGAGCCCTGGTGCTCGCCGCCGAGGTACACCTTGTAGCCGTTGTCGGCCGGCGGGTTGTGGCTCGCCGTGACCATGACCCCGGCCGAGGCGTCGAAGAACCGGACGGCGAAGGCGAGGACCGGGGTCGGCAGCAGCCGGGGGAGCAGGATGGCGCGGACGCCGGCGCCCGTCATGAGCTCGGCGGTGTCCTGAGCGAAGACCGCGGAGTTCTTCCGGCCGTCGTACCCGATGACGATGCTCGGGGTGACCCCGTCACCGGCCTGCTCGAGGAGGTAGGCGGCGAGGCCCGCCGCCGCCTGGGAGACGAGCACGCGGTTCATGCGGTTGGAACCGGCTTCGATGCGGCCGCGCAGCCCGGCCGTGCCGAACTGCAGGCGGCTGTCGAAGCGGTCGTGCAGTTCTGCCACCGCGACCTCGTCGGCGACCCTGGCGCGCTCGACGAGTCCGGCCAGTTCGGCCCTCGTCTCGTCGTCGGGGTCCTGTGCGAGCCAGGCCTCCGCGGTCGCGAGCAGCGTCGAGGCGCTCACAGGGCGGCGACGATCTGCGCGAGGAGCCTGCTGATCACCGGCTCGGCCGTCTGGCCGGCCTCGATGACCTCGGCGTGGCTGAGCGGCGTCTTCTGGATGCCGGCGGCCAGGTTGGTGATGAGGGACATGCCGAGCACCTCCATCCCGGCCTGACGGGCGGCGATGGCTTCCAGCGCCGTCGACATGCCGACGATGTGGCCGCCGATCGCCTTCGCCATCTGCACCTCGGCGGGGGTCTCGTAGTGCGGCCCACGGAACTGCGTGTAGACGCCCTCGTCGAGCTCCGGTGCGACCGAGTGTGCGAGGTCGCGCAGGCGCTTCGCGTACAGGTCGGTGAGGTCGATGAAGGTCGCGCCCTCGAGCGGCGAGTCCGCGGTGAGGTTGATGTGGTCGCTGATGAGGACCGGCGTCCCGGGGGTCCAGTGGTCCTTGATGCCGCCGGCGCCGTTGGTGAGGATCATGATGCCGGCACCCGCGGCCGCTGCCGTCCGGACGCTGTGCACCACGCGGCGCACGCCGTGGTTCTCGTAGTAGTGGGTCCGGGCGCCGATCACGAGGGCGCGCTTGCCGCTCGGCAGCAGGACCGAGCGCAGGGTGCCGACGTGGCCCTCGAGCGCGGGCTTCGAGAAGCCGACGATCTCGGAGGCCGGGATCGTCGCCGTCGTCTCACCGATGAGGTCGGCGGCCTTGCCCCAACCGCTGCCGAGCGTGAGCGCGATGTCGTGGCGCTCCACGCCGGTCTTCTCGGCGATCTGACCCGCGGCTTCTCGGGCGATCTCGAAGGGATCGACATCGGACAGATCGAGCGGGTTCGCAGCAGTTTCGGACATCCTCTCACTCTAGACAGGGGCGGGGCCGGACCCCAACCGTGCGGACCCCGCTCATCCGTGCAACGCGGTCGTCGCCGGAGCGCGGAACGGGTTTGGTCCCGCCCCTGGTCACGCGCGAGAATGGTCGCATGGCCTACGAGTTCGAACGCAAGCAGCGAGTGGCGATCATCGGAGGCGGACCCGGCGGGTACGAGGCGGCGCTCGCGGGTGCTCAGCTCGGCGCCGACGTCACCCTGGTGGAACGGACGGGCGTCGGCGGCGCGGCGGTCATCACCGACGTCGTCCCGTCCAAGAGCCTCATCGCCACGGCCGACGCGGTCGGTGCCATCGGCGAGGCGGCGGATCTCGGCGTGCAGTTCTTCGTCCGCTCGGAGACCACCGGCAAGCCCAGTCGTCCCGAGGTCGCCGTCAACCTCGCCGCGGTCAACAAGCGTCTGCTCGGGCTCGCGCGCCAACAGTCCGAGGACATGCGGGCCGGGCTCATCCGGGCGGGCGTCCGGATCGTGAACGGCCAGGGACGCCTCGACGGGCCGAACGAGGTCATCGTCTCGACCGACCGCTCCACCGGCACCGACTTCGACCGCATCGAGGCCGACACCGTCGTCATCTCCGTGGGTGCGAGTCCGCGGCAACTACCGTCGGCGTTGCCCGACGGCGAGCGCATCCTCACCTGGACGCAGCTGTACAACCTCACCTCGGTCCCCGAGCACCTCATCGTCGTCGGCTCCGGGGTCACGGGGGCCGAGTTCGCCTCGGCGTACACCGCACTCGGTTCGAAGGTCACGCTCATCTCCAGCCGCGACCAGGTCCTTCCGGGCGAGGACGCGGACGCCGCAGCGGTCATCGAGAACGTCTTCAAGCGCAACGGCATGACGGTGCTGTCGAAGTCCAGGGCCGACTCGGTCACCCGGACCGAGCACGGCGTCGTCGCGACCCTCTCCGACGGCCGGACCGTCGAGGGCTCGCACTGCCTCATGGCGGTCGGTTCGGTCCCGAACACCGCCGGCATCGGGCTCGAGGAGGCCGGTGTCCAGCTGACCGACTCCGGCCACATCCGCGTCAACCGGGTGGCACGGACGAGCGTCCCCAACATCTACGCCGCGGGTGACTGCACGACGTTCCTGCCGCTCGCCTCCGTCGCGTCCATGCAGGGACGCACCTCGATGCTGCACGCGATGGGTGACGCCGTGAACCCGACCGAGATCCGCAACGTGGCCGCGAACATCTTCACGCAGCCGGAGATCGCGACCGTCGGGTGGACCCAGAAGCAGATCGAGGACGGCATCGCGCAGGGCGAGATCTACAAGCTGCCGCTGGCGCAGAACCCGCGCGCGAAGATGATGGGCATCAAGGACGGCTTCGTCAAGCTGTTCGCCCGCACCGGGAGCGGCACGGTGATCGGTGGGGTCATCGTCGCGCCGAAGGCCAGTGAGCTCATCTTCCCGCTGGCGTTGGCCGTCGAGCAGCGGTTGAACGTCGACCAGGTCGCGCGGGCGTTCACGGTGTACCCCTCGCTCACCGGGTCGATCACCGACGCCGCGCGGGCCATGCACATCGTGGAGTAGCCAGGCCGGTCGCGCTCTCCGGCTCAGGCCGGGCGGTTGGCGAGCACGATCCTGGCCACGGCGACGCGCGAGCGCACCGACCACGCGGTGAACACCGCGCTGAGGTGCTTCTCCACGGTCTTGCGGGAGATCCCGAGGGTCGCGGCGATCTCGTCGTTCGACAGTCCGTCTGCGACGAGCTCCGTGAGGTCCCGTTGCCGCGGCGTCAGTGGCACCGTCGGGACGGGGACGGCGCTCAGCGGAAGGGTCGCCGGCAGTCTCGACGGGAGCTGGCGCCGGGACACGATCCCGAACGCCGCGAGCACCCGCGTCACGTGGGCGTCGACGGTCCGGGAGGAGAGCTGCAGGACCGACGCGATCTGCGCCGTCGAGTTGCCCTCGGCGGAGAGCAGGGCGACCTCGCGCTCGCGGGGTGACAGGCCGTCCCAGCCGGATCCCGCGATCGGCGCGAGACGTCTTCCGATGGCCTTCAACTCGCGGGCGGCCGATCGGGTGGCCGCGGTGTGTCCGCCACGGTCGGCCTGCTCGGCGAGGGCGGACAGCTCGCGCACCGCCTGGGTGCGGTCGGACATCGCGATGAGCGCGCGGGTGGCGAGGATCTCCCCGATCCCCGCCTCGAGCATGCGACCGTCCGCGAGCGCCCGCGTAGCCGCCGTCCGGGCGAGGGCGAGGGCACTGCCCGGATCGCCTCGCAGCAGTTCCAGCTTGCACTGCATGCGCAGGATCGCCGGGCCGGGCACCCGTCGGTCGACGTCGTCGGCGATGAAGCCGATGAGACGTTCCAGCTCGACGACGTCACCGTCGACGAACGCGCTGGCGACGAGCAGTTCGATCGCGAGGGCCCGGTCCTGGACGGACAGCCCGCTGAAGTCGTTCCCGGACGCGCTCCGAGCCAGGGCGGCGGCACCGTGGTCGTCGGCGAGGGCGGCCAGCCCGTACCCGACGAGGAGGTAGCAGGTCGTCTGGAAGGCGCCCGTCGGCTCGGGGATGGCCTGGCGGACGCGCCGAGCGAGGGTCCGGGCCGCACCCTGCTCGGCCCGGTTCCCCGCGACGAGACACTGGACGGCCTCCGCGTAGAGCGTCGTCGGCTCGCTGGAGGCCCGTTCGAACATGACGAGTGCCGCCGCCTCGGCCTCGGCGACGCGGCCCTCGTTGAGGAGCAGCCGAGCGACGACGCCGTCGACGAGCGTGCGGAAGAGTCGGGTGGGCGTTGCGGCGATCTCCTCGCTGAACGCGTCGGCGAACCGGCGCGCCACGTGGATCAGCACGTTGACGACGGCGCCTTCGACGAGCAGGTAGCCGACGAGCCAGGCGATGGACGGCTCCAGGTCGCCACCGGCCTCGACGAGGGACATGGCCTCCTCGAAGCACCCCTCGAGGATCGAGTCCGGTGACCGGTCGGACCCGAGCGCGAGCCCGGCCGCGCCGAGCGCGAGGAGTCTGGTCGTCCGGTCGGTACCCGAGGACGCGGCGACGGCCGCCGCCGCGTCGTGCTGGCAGCCGAGGAAGTCCGCGGCCGTGAAGCGCGCGTAGGAGCGGAGCGCGAGGAGTCGAGGGTCGGCACCACCACCCGGCACCGACTCGAGCAGGGCGATCGCTCCGGAGGCGTCGAAGTTCGCCACACGATCCAACGCGTCTTCGAGGAGGTCGGCTGCTGACACCTGCTCAGCGTATCGCCGCCGTGAGCCGGGCGGCGCCGTCGACTGAACGGCGGGTCAGCTGATGGTGAGCAGTTGGTGCCCTGAGGAGACGGTCGTGCCGACCGTCGCGTCGATCGCGCCGACCGTACCGTCCTTGTGCGCGGTGATGGGCTGCTCCATCTTCATCGCCTCGAGGACGACGACGAGGTCGCCCTTCACCACGACGTCGCCCTCGGCGACCGCGAGCTTCACGATCGTCGCCTGCATCGGGGCGGAGACCGCGTCGCCGGTCGCCGCGGAGACGACCGTGGAACCGCCGCGACGGTGCGGGGCCGGGGCGGCGACGGGTGCGCCGACGTTCAGCCCCAGCTGGCCACCCGGGAGACTGACCTCGAGCCGCTTGCCACCGACCTCGACCACCACGGTGGATCGCGTCGCCGGCACCTGCTGGGCGTCGATGGAGCCGTCCCACGGTTCGATGTCGTTGACGAACTCGGTCTCGATCCAGCGCGTGTACACGCCGAAGGTGCCGTCCTCCGCGGTGAACGCCGGGTCGCGGACGATCTTCCGGTGGAAGGGGATCACCGTCGGGAGTCCGGCGACCTCGAACTCGTCGAGGGCGCGGCGGCTGCGCTCGAGCGCCTCCTCGCGGGTACGACCGGTGACGATGATCTTGCCGAGCAGGGAGTCGAAGGCGCCGGAGATCGTGTCGCCGGCGGTGACGCCGGAGTCGAGGCGGACGCCGGGGCCACCGAAGGTCTTGAAGACGTGGATGGGTCCGGGCTGCGGGAGGAAGCCGCGTCCCGGGTCTTCACCGTTGATGCGGAACTCGAAGGAGTGGCCGGTCGGCTTCGGGTCGTCGTAGTCGAGCACGCCGCCCTCGGCGAGACGGAACTGCTCGCGGACGAGGTCGATGCCGGTGACCTCTTCGGAGACCGGGTGCTCGACCTGGAGTCGGGTGTTGACCTCGAGGAAGGAGACGGTGCCGTCCTTGCCGATGAGGAATTCGCAGGTGCCCGCACCGAGGTAGCCGACCTCCTTGAGGATCGCCTTCGATGCCCGGTAGAGCTCGGTGTTCTGCTCCTCGGTGAGGAAGGGGGCCGGTGCCTCCTCGACGAGCTTCTGGTGGCGGCGCTGCAGCGAGCAGTCGCGGGTGGAGACGACGACGACGTTGCCGTGCGCGTCGGCGAGGCACTGGGTCTCGACGTGCCGCGGCTGGTCGAGGTACTTCTCCACGAAGCACTCACCGCGTCCGAACGCGGCGATGGCCTCACGGGTCGCGGACTCGAAGAGCTCGGCGACCTCCTCGCGTTCGCGGGCGACCTTGAGGCCGCGTCCGCCGCCACCGAAGGCCGCCTTGATGGCGACCGGCAGGCCGTGGATGTCGACGAAGTCGAGGACCTCCTCGGCGCCCGAGACCGGGTTGAGGGTGCCGGGTGCGAGCGGGGCACCGACCTTCTCGGCCACGTGGCGGGCGGAGACCTTGTCGCCGAGACGTTCGATGGCCTCCGGCGACGGCCCGATCCAGATGAGGCCGGCGGCCGTGACGGCGCGCGCGAAGTCGGCGTTCTCGGCGAGGAACCCGTAGCCGGGGTGCACGGCGTCGGCGCCGGACCGTCGGGCGATGGAGAGGAGCTTGTCGATGACCAGGTAGGTCTCGGCGCTCGTCGTCCCGTCGAGGGCGTAGGCCTCGTCGGCGAGGCGGGCATGCATGGCGTCGCGATCCTGGTCGGCGTAGACGGCGACGGAGGCGATCCCGCTGTCCTTCGCGGCTCGGATGACGCGGACGGCGATCTCGCCACGGTTGGCGATGAGGACCTTGGTTATACGTGGCACAGTCCACGAGCCTACCGGGCGGGCCGGGTCGGCTTTTGGACCACACGCACAGAAAAGCTGGTGGAACGACGTGCGACTCCTACAAGAGCATGAGCGTCACAGGGCTCCGGCGCGGTTGCGGAGCGCATGCCAGTCGTGCCCGAGGGTGCGGACGAGACGCCGGAGCGTCGGCAGGGACAGGCCGACGACGGTGGACGGATCGCCGTCGATCCGGGTGATGAAGGCTGCACCGAGGCTGTCGATGGTGAACGCGCCGGCGACCTCGAGCGGCTCACCGGAGGCGATGTACGCGTCGATCTCGGCATCGTCGAGGTCGTCGGCGAAGGACACCTCGGCCGAGGCGACCGCACCGACCCCGACCGGCGAGGGGCGCGTGCCGTCGATGAGCCAGTGGCCGGAGTACAGCGTCCCGGTGCGCCCGCGCTGTGCCCGCCACCGCTCGCGTGCCCGCTCGGCCGTGTGCGGCTTCCCGTGGACGACGCCGTCGAGGACGAAGACCGAATCGCCCCCGAGGAGGAGGCCGACCTCGTCGCCGCGATCGACGACCACCCGCAGCGAGGCCTCGGCTTTCGCCCGGGCGAGGAGTGCCACGACCGATTCCGGGCTCAGCGGCGCTCCGGCGGCGTGCGTGGCGTCCGCGACCGCCTGGTCCTCGTCGACCGACGACGGGACGACGACCGGTTCGATGCCGCTCGACCGCAGCAGCGCGAGCCGGGCCGGGGACGTTGAGGCGAGCGTGAGACGCACGGCGGTTCCTTCCGGGAGGACGGTGGACCCCCGCCGGTCACCCGTGTGACATGCTCGACGCATGAGCACGACGACTGGACGCACCGTGGAACTGGACATCACCAACGTAGCCCACGGGGGTGTGTTCGTCGCTCGGCACGAGGGCCGCGTGGTCTTCGTCCCCGACACCCTGCCCGGTGAACGGGTCAGGGCCCGGATCGTCGATGAGAACGAGAAGCGCTTCTGGCGCGCGGAGACCCTGGAGGTCCTCACGCCGTCCGAGCACCGCCGCCCCCACGTGTGGGCCGAGGCCTCCGTCGACCGCGATCCGGGCGAACGGGCCGGCGGTGCCGAGTTCGGCCACATCGATCTGGCCCACCAGCGTGCTCTGAAGCACCAGGTCCTGGCCGAAGGGCTCGAGCGCTTCGCCGGGGTCGCACCGGAGTTCACCGTGTCCGCGGTGGACGGCGAGACGCCCGACGGGACGCGGTGGCGCACGAGGGTCTCGCTGCACGTCGACCAGCACGGCAACATCGGTCCCTACGCCGCGCGGTCCCACCAGGTCGTCCCCGTCGACGACCTGCCCCTCGCGATCGAGGCCGTCGCGGACGCGGCGCGGCTCGAGGAACTGCCGCACGGCACCACGTCGATCGACATCGTCGCCTCCTCGACCGGAGCCGTCCGCGTCCTCACCCGCGCCGACGAGGCCGGAGGCGGCGACCGGCGACGCGGCGGCGGCCGTGGTCGACGCGGCGGCCCGAAGCCGGTCCGTCCGGCGGCCGATCCGATCCGTGAGCTCGTCGGCGACCGCGAGTTCATCGTCGACGCGAACGGGTTCTGGCAGGTCCACCGCCAGGCCGCGACGACCCTGCAGCAGGCGGTCTCCGACGCGATCGACGACGCGCGTTTCGACGCCCGCGCCGCGAACCTCGACCTCTACGGCGGCGTCGGGCTGTTGGCCGCCGGCGTGGCCGACCGCTTCGGCTCCACGACGCGCATCACGACCGTCGAGAGCGACGAGCGCGCCACCGAGTACGCGGGGGAGAACCTGTCCGAGTGGGTCGGCGCGCAGGCGGTCACCGCCAAGGTCGACGCCTTCCTGCGGTCGGAGATCGCCTCGGGCAGCCGCATCGAGCGTTCCCGCTACGCCACCGCGACGGTCGTCCTGGACCCGCCGCGGTCGGGCGCCGGCGCGGAGATCGTCGCGATGCTCGGCGAACTGCGCCCTGCGTCGATCGTCTACGTCGCCTGCGACCCCATCGCGCTCTCACGCGATGTGGCCCTGCTGGCCGAGCAGGGGTACGAACTGGGCCACCTGGCCGCCTACGACCTCTTCCCGAACACCCACCACCTCGAGGCCGTCGCCGGCTTCACCCGCACGGCTTGAACGGCGAGCACCCGGGCGGACCGACTCGCTCCACAGCCGTCCCGCCCGACGGGTCCGGCACTCGCTACGATGGTGCCGTGGTGACCGTCGCAATCATTGATGATCACGAGTCCGTCCGGCTCGGGATCGAAGCGGTGTGTGCGCACGCCGGGTATCAGGTCGTGGCGAGTGCCCCGACCGCCGTCGAGTGCATCGCCGCGCTGAACGGAGTGGTCCCCGACGTCGTCGTGCTCGACCTCTCCCTCTCCGACGGCAGCACCCCGACGACGAACATCCAGGCGGTGCAGGCGGTGGGCGCACACGTGCTCATCCACTCCATCGCCGACCGGGTGGCGCTCGTCCGCGAGGCGCTGGCCGCCGGGGCGTCCGGGGTGATCCCGAAGTCGTCACCGACGGACACCGTCATCGCCGCCATCGCCACCGTCGCCCGCGGCGAGGCGCTCAACAACATCGAGTGGGCCAGTGCGATCGACGCCGACAGCGACTTCGCCCGCGCACAACTCGGTCGGCGCGAGCGCGACGTGCTGCACCTCTACGCCTCCGGCCTGCCGCTGAAGACCGTCGCCATGCAGCTCGGGATCGCCTACTCGACGGCCCGTGAGCACATCGACCGCATCCGCGTGAAGTACGTCGAGGTGGGCCGTCCGGCACCGACGAAGGTCGACCTGCTCCGCCGCGCGGTCGAGGACGGGATCCTCCCCGGCCTCGATCAAGGCGGGACGGATGTCTCCTAGCTTCCGGGCACCGACCAGGCATCCCGCGATCCCCGCGGACACCAAGGATGCCCAGGCTCAGCGCCGGATGCTGAACACCGCCAACTTCGAGCGCCTCCTCGGCCGATCGGTCGCGATCATCGGGCTCGTCTTCGGCCTGCAGACCGCGTTCACCACCCTCGGCCAGGGTGTCCAGATCGACGGCTGGATCGGCGTCCTCTACGTCGTGGCCGTCTTCGGGTCCATGGGGGTGGCCATCGGCTGCTGCTTCTTCCTGTGGCACCATCGGCTCGCATCCGGCGTCTTCGCGGCGGTGTTCTTCGTCGCGCTGCTCATCTGGCCCGCGGTGAACGCACCGGCGCCGGCCGACATCAACCAGGAACCGTGGATCTGGTACCTCTGCACGATCGCGGTGGCCTTCGCCTGCGTCCCGCTCAAACTGCGCGGAGCGATCGTGTACCTCCTGGTCACCTCGTTCATGTACGGCGTGAACCGCATCATCGATGCCGACTTCGCGCCGGCGTCCTGGGAGATCGGGACGCTCGACGCCTCGTACGCCACGATCATCGGCGGGCTCATCGTCGTCCTGGTGGGCCTCTTCCGGGTGTTGGCGGGCCGGGTCGACGTGGCCAGGGCCGCCGCGCTGTCGACGTACGACGCCGCCGTCAAACAGCACGCCACGGAGGTGGAGCGGGTCGAGGTCGATTCGATCGTGCACGACAGCGTCCTCGCGTCGCTGCTCGCGGCCGACCGCGCGATGACCCCCAAGTCCGAGGCGCTCGCGGTGATGATGGCCAGGGTCGCCATCGAGCAACTCGAGGGGGTCGGCGCGCCGATGACCAACGAGGACGAGGTCACGGGCCTCGCGGAACTCGTCGAGCGCCTGCGCGGTGCGGCGTCGATGCTCGGCGAACCGTTCACGGTCACGACCGAGGGGGCGTCCGGCCGGGTGCTCCCCGTGACGGTCGCGAACGCCGTGTACTGGGCGACGGTGCAGGCGATGGTCAACAGCGTCGAGCATGCCGGCCAGGGCGTCGCGCGGAGCCTGGCGATCGAGGGGACGGTGTCGGGCGGGGTCTGCGTGACCGTCAGCGACGACGGGGTCGGATTCTGCCCCGACGCGGTCGCCGAGGAACGGCTCGGCCTCAAGGTGTCGATCGTCGAGCGCATGGCCGGTGTCGGAGGCCGCTCGACCGTGCTCTCCCGGCCCGGTGAGGGAGCCGTCATCCGGATCGAATGGTCTCCGGAGGACGCCTCATGACCCCGGCCCCGCGGTACGCGCTCGTCATCCTCGCCGCCCTGTTCTCGGCCTACCACCTGCTCCGTGCCGCCTTGACCCTCGAGACGCCGCGTGAAGCCGTGCCGGTGCTCATCGCGATGCTCGTCTACGCCGTCGCGAGCGTCCTGAGCCTCTGGCCGATGGGATCGACCCGGATGCCCTCGTGGCTCGCCAGCCTCAACCTCGCGACCGCCATCATCGTCCCCCTCCTCGTGACGAGCCAGCTGGACCCCACCCGGAACAACGGCTACGCCACCTGGCATGTGGCCTCGATCGGGACCCTGATGACGATCACGGTGGTCCGGCAACGCGAGTTGATCGCCTACCTCGGGATCATCTTCCTCACCGTGCAGTCCCTGGTCTGGGCCGGCCCCGGCCTGGCGCTCGGCATGGGCGTGACGGGGAGCCTCATCTGGGTCGTCCTCGCGAGCGTGCTCACCCGGTCGATCGCCGGCGCCCAGCACGACGCCGAGCGACTCACCCAGGCGGAGCACGCGACTTCGGACTGGCAGGCCGCGCAGTACGCCCACGTCCACGAGCGACGGCGACGCCTCAGCCAGACGGGTCGGCTCGCCACACCGATGCTGCGCACGATCATCGCGAACGGTGGCAGACTCTCGGTCGCAGACCGGACCGAGTGCCGGACGCTGGAGGCGAGCCTCCGCGACGAGATCCGGGGCCGCCACCTCCTGAGCGACGCGGTGCGCGCCGAGGTCCTCGCCGCTCGTCGTCGGGGCGCGGTCGTGAACATGCTCGACGAGGGCGGTCTCGAGGAGCTGGACGCCGAGGTCCTCGACGCGATCCATGCGCAGATCGCCGAGACGCTCGCGGCTTCGGCCGCGACGCGCCTCATCGTGCGGAGCGTGCCGGACGACGATCGCGTCGCGGTGACGGTCGTCGGGCTGCGTGCCGTGCCCCCGGTTCCCGGCGTCGCGCCGGGCCCCGACGACGATGACGAGGACCTCGACGTCTGGCTCGAGATCCCGCGGGACGGATCGCGCGCCGACCTCGGACGCCAGGCGGCCGCCGAAGCGGAGTGATCCTCGAGCGCGAAGCTCGGACCATCGCGAGCTGCAGTCGATCGGTATGGGCGTCCGTTCAGCACACGCACGTGAACGAGAAGGAGGGCCAGCACCCGATGCTGGCCCTCCTTGGAGTTCGTGGGTCAGAGCGGTAACCCGAATACCGCTCTGACCCGCCCCCGAACTTCTGCCCGCTTACCCTAGATGGAGCAGAAGCTGGTGAAGTGGTCTCGATGAGACTCAACTCTCGAGAATGATCTTCCCCCATCAGGGGTACCCCCGACAGTCGGCACTATGGAGGACATACCCGTCCTCCACGGTGGACCGGGAGGACGAGCGCTCCGTGGAGGTCGTCGCGGGCGCTCAGCCCGTGAACGCGCGCCAGTGACCGGGACCCGGGGTGATCCCGGTGCGCAGCTGGCGCCGCGTCCGTTCCCAGGTCGACGGGATGCGCGGCGGCGGCGCGGTGTCGGCGTCGCGCATCGCCTGCTCGGCGATCGCGACGCTCAAGACGGCGGTCAGGGCCGCGATCTCCTCGTCGTTCGGGGCGCCCCGCACGATCCGGAGGTCGATCGCCGAGGGTTCCGTCGTGTCCGGCCGAGCGGTGTCGCTCACAGCGGGATGTTCCCGTGCTTCTTGGCGGGCAGGCTCGCGCGCTTCGTCCGGAGCGCTCGCAACGCCTTGATGACCGAGACGCGGGTGGCCGCGGGCTCGATCACGCCGTCCAGCTCGCCGCGCTCGGCGGCGAGGAACGGGCTCGCGACGTTGTAGGTGTACTCGTTCGCCAGGCGGGTGCGCACCGCGGCGACGTCTTCGCCGGCCTCTTCTGCCCGCTTGATCTCGCCGCGGTAGAGGATGTTGACGGCGCCCTGACCACCCATGACAGCGATCTCGGCGGTGGGCCAGGCGAGGTTGATGTCGGCACCGAGCTGCTTGGAGCCCATGACGATGTAGGCGCCGCCGTAGGCCTTCCGCAGGATGACGGTCACGAGCGGCACGGTGGCCTCGGCGTAGGCGTACAGCAGCTTCGCGCCGCGCCGGATGACACCCGTCCACTCCTGATCGGTGCCGGGCAGGTAGCCGGGGACGTCGACGAGGGTCAGGATCGGGATGCTGAACGCGTCGCAGAAGCGGACGAAGCGGCTGGCCTTCTCGCCGGCCTCGATGTTCAGGGTGCCGGCCATCTGGGACGGCTGGTTCGCGATGACGCCGACGGAGCGGCCCTCGACGCGGGCGAAGCCGATCACGATGTTCGGGGCGAAGAGCGGCTGGACCTCCAGGAAGTCGCCGTCGTCGACCACGTGCTCGATGACCGTCTTGACGTCGTACGGCTGGTTCGGGGAGTCGGGGATGAGGGTGTTGAGTCGGCGGTCCTCGTCGGTGGTCTCGAGCTCCACCTCGACGTCGAAGACGGTGGCTTCGGCGAGGTTGTTGTCGGGCAGGAACCCGACGAGGGTCCTGGCGTAGTCCAGGGCGTCCGGCTCGTCGCTCGCGAGATAGTGCGCGACACCGGAGCGGGTGTTGTGGGTGTACCCGCCGCCCAGCTCCTCCATGCCGACGTCCTCGCCCGTGACCGTCTTGATGACGTCGGGGCCGGTCACGAACATCTGGCTGGTCTTGTCGACCATGATGACGAAGTCGGTGAGGGCGGGGGAGTAGACGGCGCCACCGGCGGCCGGACCCATGATGATGGAGATCTGCGGGATGACCCCGGACGCCTGCGTGTTGCGGCGGAAGATCTCGCCGTACTTGCCGAGGGCGACGACACCCTCCTGGATGCGGGCGCCGCCCGAGTCGAGCATGCCGATGATCGGGACGCCGGTCTTCAGGGCGAGGTCCATGATCTTGATGATCTTGTCGCCGGCGACCTCGCCGAGCGAACCGCCGAAGATGGTGAAGTCCTGCGAGTACACGGCGACCTGTCGACCGTGGATGGTGCCGGTGCCCGTGACGACGGCGTCGCCGTACGGCCGCGAGCGGTCCATGCCGAAGGCCGTGGTGCGGTGCCGCACGAACTCGTCGAGTTCGACGAAGCTGCCGTGGTCGAGGAGCTGCTCGATGCGCTCCCGCGCGGTGAGCTTGCCCTTCTTGTGCTGCTTCTCGATGGCGGCTTCGCCGCTCGCCGTCACGGCTTCGTGATAGCGGTTCTTGAGGTCGGCGAGCTTCCCGGCCGTCGTGTACAGGTCAGGGCCGGAGGCGGTTTCGTCGGTCACGCTTTCACCTTACCCGGTGGCCCCCCGGCGAACCCGTTGACGATCGCGTACAAGCACCATCGAGATCCGTTGTCGACATCGGCCAAGCGAAGGTGCGTGCGTCGGGGGCTCGGACGGCGCTCCTCAGTAGGGTGGTCGGCATGGAACTGCCCAGCACCGCCGCCCTCGTCCCGCGCCTCGAGATCCTCGAGCACGCGGGCTCGACCAACGACGAACTCGCGATCAGGGCCCGCGAGGACGGCGGCGGCTGGCCGGACCGTTCGGTCGTCGTCACCGACGACCAGCGCAACGGGCGGGGCCGCCTCGGTCGGGTGTGGACGACGCCTCCTGGAGCCTCGCTCGCCGTGTCCATCCTGCTCCGGCCGGTCACGCCGTCCGGCCGACCCCTCGGGCTCGAGGCCTACGGATGGCTGCCGCTGCTCGCCGGAGCCGCCCTGGCGTCGTCGCTCCAGGATCTCGGGGTGCCCGCCGGGGTGAAATGGCCGAACGACGTCCTCGTCGGTGGTCGGAAGGTGTCCGGTATCCTCTCCGAACTGCTGCCGACCGGCGACGGTGCCATCGTCGGCACCGGGATCAACCTGCGGCAGCGAGCGGGCGAACTGCCGACGGACCGGTCCACCTCGCTCCTGCTCGAGGGGCTCGCCGACCCGGATCCCGACACGGTCCTCGCCGGGTACCTCCGCGCGTTCGGGCGGCTGTACGACGCGTACCTCGAGGCGTCAGGCGACGCCGAGGCCAGCGGTCTCCGCACGACGGTCACGGAACACTGCGTGACACTCGACAGTTCGGTCCGCGTCGAGTTGCCGGGCGGCGGGACGTTGACCGGTACCGCCGAGCGCATCGACCCCGATGGGCGGCTCGTCGTCCGCCCGAGCGACGGTGGCGCCCCGGTGGCCGTGGCCGCCGGCGACGTCACGCACGTGCGCTGAGCGGGCCGTCCGCCTCGGCGAGCGCTCGACGGGCGAGCACCGTTGCACCCGACACGGCCGCCGGCATCACCAGGACGGACAGGACGGGGACGAGGAAGAGCACTGCGACGGCGGTCCCGAACCCCAGGGTGCGGGACCGTCGCTTGGCGAGCGCGCGCCGCCGCTCGCGCACCGACAACCCTCTCGCGTCGAAGGCGTAGCCGGTCAGCTCGAGGGTGAGGAACCAGCCGCTCACGACGACACCCGCCACCGGGACCACCGTCTGACCGATGATCGGGATGAACCCCAGCAGGAAGAGGACGGCCGCCGTCGGGATGGTGAGCAGCAACAGGCCGAGGGAGCGCCCGATGCCGGTCAGGAGCCCGCGCCAGGCCGACTCGCCGGACTCCGCTGGAGCGTCGCCGAGTGAGCGTTCGACGTCGGCCCAGATCCGCTCGTAGAACGGGTCGCCGACGAGCAGGGTCACGGCGGCGTAGGCGTACAGCATGACCACGACGGCGACGGCGATCAACGCGACCGCGGCGGCGACCCGGACGGACGAGCGGTACGGCTCGTCCCACGTGTCCGCGAACGGTGTCGCCCAGTCGACGATCGCCGCCGCGTTGAGGCCGAGGACGACGAGTAGCGCGACGAAGACGACGCCCACGATCGCCGCTGGGACCATGCCGAGCAGCATCCGTTTCGGCGAGGTGCCCCACAGTCGGAAGCCGCCGAGGAGGACGCCGACCCCCTCGAAGAACGATGCGAAGACGCCGGGAGGCCGGCCCGTGGGTGCGGTGCTGTCGGCCGGTTTCACGCCTTCATGCTAGTCGGAGGCCGACACCCGCCGATCGGGATTGCCGACGGGCGGGGTGGGAGCAGGCGGCGGGTTCCGACGACTGCTAAGAATGGGAGCATGGCTGATCCCGGTATGACGGGGCCGGGCCGGCCGGCCCCTCCCGCGGCGGCGACCGAACGTGTGGTCGCACGACTGCGTCCGCATGCCCGGCGGCTCCTGCTCCCCGCCCTCCTCCTCATCGCGGTGAGCGGTGTCGGAGCGTACGTCTTCGGCTCGTTCGACCTCGAGTGGCAGAACTGGGCTGTGCTCATCGGCGGCGGGGTGATCGTGCTGTTCGCCTGCGTGCTGCCGTTCGTCGCCTGGCTGTCCGTCCGCTACGTCATCACCACCCGGCGGCTCATCGTCCGCCGGGGGTTCTTCGTCCGGTCCCGCCAGGAGCTCTACCACGCACGTGGGTACGGGATCACGGTGCACAAGAGCTGGGTGCAGAGTGCGTTCGGCAGCGGCAACGTGCGCGTCACCTCCGGTGGCGAGCTGCCGGTCGTCCTGCGGGACGTTCCGGGTGCCGTCCTCGTCCAGAACGCCCTCCACGAGCTCGTCGCGGAGAACCAGAGCATCGCCGCCCCCTATCCGGCCGCCCAATCGTCCGGACAATCGCCGACCCAGCCGCCCGTCCGCCGCTGACCTGCCCGGGTCCGACCCGGCCGGTACGATGTTGGAGTCGGGGCTCAGCCGATCCGCCTCCGGATCCGCCCGTCCCGCCTGCCGTTACGAGACCCGCCGGCCGGTCGCCGGAGAGCTGGAGTGAACCCATGAGCATTCGCGTCGGAGTGATCGGTGGCGGTCAGCTGGCCAGGATGATGGTGCCGGCGGCGATCAACCTCGGACTCGACATCCGCGTGCTCGCCGAGCAGGAGGGCATGTCCGCCCGGTTGGCGACGGTGCAGGTGGGCGACTACCGCGACGCCGACACCGTCCTCGCCTTCGCCGAGACGGTCGACGTGATCACCTTCGACCACGAGCACGTCCCGCAGCACGTCCTCCGCGCCCTCGTCGATGCCGGGGTCCAGGTGCACCCCGGGCCGGACGCGCTCGCCGTCGCCCAGGACAAGCTGCTCATGCGCGAGCGGCTCACCGAGCTCGGGCTCCCGGTCCCGGACTGGGCGCGGGTCCACGACCAGGAGGAGCTCGCCGCCTTCCTCGCCGAGCACGGCGGCAAGGGCGTCGTGAAGACCCCGCGCGGCGGCTACGACGGCAAGGGTGTCCGGGTCGTCCACGGCCCGAACGAGGTCGACGACTGGTTCACGGCGCTGTCGGAGGACGCCAACGGCGGCGCACTCCTCGTCGAGGAGCTGGTGTCCTTCCGACGCGAACTCGCCCAGCTCGTCGCCCGCCGGCCCTCGGGCGAGGTGGTGCCCTGGCGCGTGGTCGAGACGGTGCAGCTCGGCGGCGTGTGCAGCGAGGTCATCGCTCCGGCGCCGGGATCCGCCGGACGCCTCGCGGACACCGCCGAGGAGATCGCCGTCACCGTGGCGACCGCGCTCGGGGTCACTGGCGTCCTCGCCGTCGAGTTGTTCGAGACCGACGACGACCGCCTGCTCATCAACGAGCTCGCCATGCGTCCGCACAACAGCGGGCACTGGACGCAGGACGGCAGCGTCACGAGCCAGTTCGAGCAGCACCTCCGCGCCGTCCTCGACCTGCCGCTCGGATCGACGGGGTGCCACCGCGACTGGACCGTCATGGTGAACGTGCTCGGTGGACCGACCGAGGGCACCCTCGACGACCGGTACCCGCAGGTCCTCGGCGCGCACCCGGTCGCGAAGGTCCACACCTACGGCAAGGATCCGCGGCCCGGCCGGAAGGTCGGCCACGTGAACGTCGCAGGCGACGAACTCGACGACGTCGTGTACGAGGCACGCGCCGCGGCCGCCCTGCTCGGCGCCGAGAACGCCTGATCGGCGTCCTCCGACGAGCTCAGGGACCGGAGCGCGGCTCCTAGTAGACGTCGCGGATGTACCGCTTCTCGCGCTTCAGCGTGTGCACGTACTCCGCGGCGGCCTCCGTGGACCGGCCGCCGTGCTCGGCGATGAGGTCGTGCAGCGCCTGGTCGACGTCCTTCGCCATCCGTGAGGCGTCACCGCAGACCGCGAAGTGGCCGCCCTCCTCGAGCCAGGCGTACAGCTCCTTGCCGTTCTCACGCATCCGCGTCTGGACGTACACCTTCTCGCGCTGATCGCGGGAGAAGGCGAGGTCGAGGCGGTCGAGGACCCCTCCGGTCAGCAGCTCACCGAGCTCGTCCTCGTAGATGAAGTCGTGCGCCCGGTGCTGGTCGCCGAAGAACAACCAGTTCCGACCGGTCGCGCCGCGTTCACGGCGCTCCTGCAGGAACGAGCGGAACGGGGCGATGCCCGTGCCGGGACCGACCATGATGAGCGGGGCGTCGTCGTCGGACGGGACGCGGAAGGCCGCGTTCGCCGAGACGAAGATGCCACTCGTCCCGCCCTCGGCGACACGGTCGGCGAGGTGCGTCGAGGCCACACCGCCGTGCACGCGGTCGCCCACCGCGTAGCGGACGCTCGCGACCGTGAGGTGCACGCGTCCGTCGGCCGCGAGCGGGCTGGACGAGATCGAGTACGCACGGTGCTGCAGCGGGCGCAGGACGTCGACGAGGGTGGCGGCGTCGAACCGGACGGAGGTCGACCGCAGGAGGTCGAGGATGTCGCGGTCGCGCAACCACGAATCGAGCGTCTCGGCCTGGGCGAGCGCCAGGATCCCGGCGAGCTCGGAGTCCGGCGAGCGCTCGGCGAGCTCCGCGACGAGGTCCTTCGACGGGGTGCGGATCTCGAAGCCGTTGGTGAGTCGTTCCGCGAGCGTCGAGCCGTCCACGGCGTCGTCGGGATCCGCATCGAGTTCGGCGATGATCGCGTCGACGAGGGCCGGGTCGTTGCTCGGCATGACGCCGAGGGCGTCACCGGCGGCGTATTCGATACCGCTGTCGGCGAGGTCGAACTCGTAGTGCCGGATCTCCTTGGAGGAGGCCGCGCCGGAGAGCACACGGTTGACCGCGAGCGTCGCGCCGAAGGGCGTCTTCCGGGTCCAGGGCGACCGCGTGCGACCGGGCTTCTTCGCGGGGACGGCGGCTGGCACGGCCGGAGCCGGGGTACCGTCGGCGGTCGTCGGCGCGAGGGCGCCGAAGAGCGACAGGGCCTGGGTCGTCCACGCCGCGGCGGGCTCCTCGTAGTCGACGTCGCAGTCCACGCGGGCGAGGACACGCTCCGCACCGAGCTGCTCGAGGCGCGTGTCGATGAGCTTCCCGGCCTGGCAGAAGCCGTCGTACCCGGAGTCGCCGAGGGCGAGGACCGAGAACTTCAGGCCGTCGAGTCGGGGAGCGGTGCTCGCCTGGAGCGCCTCCCAGAACAGTTCGGCGTTGTCCGGCATCTCGCCCTCGCCGTACGTCGAGGTGATGACGACGAGGTGACCCATCGACGGGAGCCGGTCGACCTCGACGTCGTCGAGACCGGTGGTCGTCGTCGCCACCCCGTAGCCGGACGCCGCACGACCGAGGTCCTCCGCGATCGCCTCCGCGGTGCCCGTCTGGGTACCGACGAGGACGTGCAGGGCCAGCTGCGGTGTGCGTGCGGCGGCTTCGGAACCGTCGACGGTGCTCGCTCGGACACCGGCCAGGAACCCGGCGAGCCACACCCGCTGCTCCGGGCTGAACGGTGCGTCCTCGGGGATGAAGGGATCGTCGGTGCTGCTGCCGAGCGCCGCGAGCGCCTCGAAGAGCACCGGGCGGGGCCCGACGGCGGACGGGGTCTGCGTCTCGCTCATGGTCCCTTCCAGACCGGGCGCGCTCATCGGCGGCCCGCCAGTGTCAGCTCGGCCAGAGCGGCCGATGCAAGGAGTGCTTCGGTGCCACCGGTCGCACCGGATCGGGCCCGGTTCTTCGCGTGCTGGTGCATGATCCACCCGGTGGTCCCCGGGTGGTCGATCGACCGGACGTTCCGCAGGCGCAGCGCCTCCGTGTAGTCGTGCAGGCGTTTCGCGGCGATCATCGCGGCGAGGGCTGCGTCGTCGTAGCGTTCGAGCAGCTCGCGGGCCGCCCGCTGCACGCGCTGCATGACGAAGAAGTCCTCGGTCAGGATGAGCGTGCGGACGGCCGCCTGCACGGTCGGGTGGGCGGGGTCGTCGACGCCGGGGGTCCGGGTGAGGGCGACCTCCTGCGCGAGCTTGAGCACGGTGTAGCTGGTGAGGAGCGCGTACACGTCCTGCGGGTCCGCCGCGGGCTCGCCCAGACCCGGTGCGCGACCGCCGCGGACCGGTCGGCGGTCGCGGTAGTCGAGCTTGAAGGTGCGGAGCTGTTGCGCCGCGAGCGCGGCACCGAGCTCGTCGAGGAGCTCCTTCCGGCTCTTCGCCGCGAGGATGGCGTCGCTGTCCTGGTACAGGAGCAGCGCGCGGGGCATGCCGAACACGAAGTGGTGCCTGGCCGTCGCCCAGTCGGCGAGCAGCCGGGACGCCAGCGGTGAGCCGGTCGCCTCGACGTGCCAGTCGAGCAGGAGGAGCACGGCCGCCTCGTGGAAGGCCGCCTGCTCGCCCTCGGTGATCGATCCGAGGAGGAGCGAGTCGGCGCTGACCTTGCTGGGCAGTTCGCCGCGCGGGTCGTACTGGTAGACGAAACCGCCACTCATGCCGTTGCCGAAGCCGATGCCGAAACCGCCGAGGTTCAGCACGGCGCCGTTGGTCATGTACTCGCAGGCGTAGTCACCGACGCCCTCGACGACCGCGGTCGCCCCGGAGTTGCGGACGGCGAACCGGTCGCCTGCCTCGCCCTGGACGAAGGTGCGCCCACCGGTGGCCCCGAAGAGCGCGAAGTTGCCGATGAGGACGTTGCCGCCGGGCTCCGTGCTGCCGCCGCCGGGGGAGAGGATCGCGATGGTGCCGCCCGAGGCGCTCTTGCCGACGCCGTCGTTGCAGGTGCCGGTGTGCCGCCAGTGCAGGCCGTCGACGCAGAACGCCGCGTAGGACTGCCCGGCCGAGTGCTCGGTCCGGATCGTGACGGTGTCGGCGCCCAGCGACCGGTGGCCGCGATCGTCGGTGACGACCGAGGGGGTCGCCGCCGCCTGCGCGTCGTCGAGCTCGTGGTTCAGCAGACGTTCGAGGTCGATCGCGAGCTGCCCGCCGACGGAGCGCCAGCGGTTGCCGAGCCGGATCCCGCCGTCGCCGTCGGTCGCGCCGAGGTCGATCGTGGTCCGACGTTCGTCGAAGAGCCCGGCCCGCACCCGCTCGATGAGCGCGTCGTCGAGGGTGAAGTCCTTCTCGAGGTACACCGGGTCGGTGACGACGACCTCGGGGACGACCGCGAGCATGGCGCGCAGGTCGAGGTCGGCGACGGCGGCCGGGTGGTCGACGAGGTGGAGGAGGTCGGTGCGGCCGCGCGCCTCGCGCAGCGAGCGGAGCCCGAGGATCGCGAGCCGCTCACGGACGTCGTGCGCGATGTTCAGGAGGTACTGCGCGAGCGCGCGGGGGTCGCCGTCGAAGGTCTCCGGGTTCGTCGTGAGACCGGCCGGGCACTTCACGTTGCAGTTCTTCGCCATGACGCACTTCAGCATCATGAGCGCGGTGGTCCCGAACTCGAAGCTGTCGCCGCCGAGGAGCGCCGAGATGACGACGTCGCGACCGGTCTGGTGCGCCCCGGAGCAGCGCAGGGTGACCTTCGAGCGCAGGCCGTTCGCGCTGAGGGCCTGGTGCACCTCGGCGATGCCGATCTCGGCGCTGCGGCCGGCGTACTTCAGGCTCGTGACCGCTGCCGCACCCGTGCCGCCGGTGTTGCCGGCGACGTTGATGACGTCCGCACCGGCCTTGGCGACGCCGACGGCGATCGTGCCGATCCCTTCGGAGGAGACGAGCTTGACGACGACGCGGACCCTGGCCGCCTTGCAGTCGTGGATGAGCTGGGCGAGGTCCTCGATCGAGTAGGTGTCGTGGTGCGGCGGCGGGGAGACGAGCTCGATGCCCGGGGTGCCACCGCGGGCGGCGGCGATGTCGACCGTCACCTTCGGGGCCGGGAGCTGGCCGCCCTCGCCGGGCTTCGCGCCCTGTCCGATCTTGATCTCCAACTCCTGCAGCATCGGGTCGGCGAGGTAGCCGGCCCAGACCCCGAACCGGCCGGAGGCGAACTGCTTGATGCGCGAGCCGCGGATCGTGCCGTAGCGCGAGAGGTGCTCGCCGCCCTCGCCGCTGTTCGACATCCCGCCGACCATGTTGGTGCCGTGCGCGACGGCTTCGTGGGCGGTCGCCACGAGGGCACCGTGACTCATCGCCCCGGAGGCGAGCGCGCGGGTGATCTCGCTGGCGGGCTGCACGAGGTCCGTGGAGATGCTCTCCTCGCCCTCGACGAGCATGGAGAAGTAGTCGTCGGCCGAGCCGACCGCTTCGACGATGAGGTCGCCGCCCGAGATCCAGTGGCCCGTGACTTCGGAGCCGAACCGGCGGACGTAGTACTCGCCGAGCGCCGAGACGCGGGCGAGGTCGCCCGCCAGCGGGCCGGTGAGCTGCAGGCGGTGCCGTCCCTGGTCGGTCCGCGTCGCCCGCAGACCGCGCACGACGATCGAGGAGTTGCCCACCGGGCCGAGCCGGTCGAGCTCGCGAGCGAACTCCTCCGGGGTGGTGAGGCGGGTGATGTCCTCCGGGAGGACGAGCACGTCGCGGAGCGCCGCCGGGCGACGCCGCCGCTCGGTCGTCATCGACTGGACGAAGGCGCGGTACCCGGGGGTGATGGTGAACGCGTCGATCTCGTCGTCGTCCAGCGCGTCGAAGGAGGTGTGCTGGTAGGCGTCGTCGTCGATCCCGAAGGCGTCCTCGAGGTCGCCGATGGTGTGGAGGCGCAGCGGGTCGTCCCCGAGCGTGCCGCCCTCCCGGTCGACGGCCGCGGTGTCGACGCGGGGGAGCTGCACCGCCTCCTCGGTGAGGTCGACGAAGCCGCGGACGGCCGTCGTCCCGTAGGAGTGACCGGCCCCTTCCGCGCGCTCCTTGAACAGACCGAGGAGCGGCACGTCGGCCTCGGCCGTGGTGGTCAGGGCGCGCCGGTGCCAGGCGCTCGCCGTCCGGGCGATGCCGGCGAAGCCGACGCCACCGACCGGGGCGCGCAGGTGCGGGAAGGCGCGGGCGAGCACCGGGTCACTCGTGTCGAGGTAGTTCGGCTCGAAGAACTCTCCGCCGATGTAGCTCTCGACGGTGCACAGGCCCACTCGGCCCATCGTCTTCAACAGCGACTTCTCGGCCGCGGCGGCGAAGCGGTGGAACGCGGCGTCGGCCTCGTCGGGGTGCTTCTGCTCGGCTCGCAGCCGGACCGCGAGCGGGTGCACCGCGGACGCGCCGAAGCCGAGTGCCGACGCGACGTGGTGCGATGACGGCAGCTGGCCGCTGTCCACGACGAGGGAGACCCGGAGCCGGAGCCCGTCGTCGATCAGGCGTTGGTTGACGGCCGCGACGACGAGGATCAGCGGAAGGGCGGCCGCCTCGGTGTCGACGCCGCGGTCGCTGAGGACGGCGATGCCGCCGTTGACCGCCGCGAAGGCGGCGACCTCGGTGGCCACCCGCTCGACGGCGTCCTCGAGCGCGTCGGCGTTCGCCTGCGCGTCGGCCTCGGGGCGGTAGAGGATGTCGAACCAGGCGACGGGGGACTCCTGCTGCGTCCCGAGCCGTCGGAGCTCGTCCTCGCTGATGATGGGCGAGCGGAGGATGAGCTGCTTCGTGCCGACGGTCCCGCTCCCGGGCTTCGCACCGAGCGCCACCCGGAGGGTCATGCCGTCGGCCTCACGGATGCTGTCGAGCGGCGGGTTGGTCACCTGGGCGAACCGCTGCGAGAAGTACTTCGCCAGACCGCCCTCCTGGTCGGACAGCGCGTTGATGGCGTTGCCGTACCCCATGGCGGAGATCCGCTCCTTGCCGGACGCCAGCATCGGGTCCGTCATGAACTTGAAGCTCTCCTGATTGAGCGAGTAGGCGACGTAGCGCTGCACCTGGCCGAATCCGCCGCGGTACGGGAACGCCTCGTCCACCGCTGCTGCGGCGCTGGTCTGGCCGTGGTCCTCGAGCGCGTCGAGCTCGACGGCGGCCGCGGCGAGCATCGCCGGGTAGTCCTTGCGTGCGGCGAGTAGCTCGAGCGCCTCGCCCGTGCGGAAGCGCGTGCCGGTGCGGTGGTCGTAGGCGAGCATCCCGCCGGCTTCGATGCGTCCGCGGTGGACGACCTCGTCGTCCGGGAACGGGAGCTGTCCGGCCTCCGAGGTGACGCAGAGGTACTCCTCCGTCTCGACGCTGCGCAGGGGGCGCAGTCCGAGGCGGTCGAGGCGGGCGCCGACGGTCGTCCCGTCGTTGAAGATGAGCGCCGCCGGGCCGTCGTTCTTCTCCTCCACGAGGGAGAAGTACTCGAGCATCGCCCGCACCTCGCGGCTCAGCGTGCGGTCGTTCTCCCACGCCGGCGGCATGACGGACACGACCGCCTCGAGGAGTTCCAGTCCGTCCTCGACGACCCGGCTGTGGAGCGTCTGGTCGAGCCGTGAGCTGTCCGACTGCCCCCTGGCCCGGATGATCCTCCGCCCGCGCGACGCCGCGAGCGCCGTCTCGGACAGTCGGTTCTTCCGATCGGTGTTGAGTTCGCCGTTGTGCGCCATGAGACGGAACGGCTGTGCCATGGACGGGTGCGGTGCGGTGTTGGTGGAGAAGCGCGTGTGGAAGGCCAGGGTGCGGACGCGGTGCAGCGGGTCGGCGAGGTCGGCGAAGTAGGGGATGACCTCGCCGGCGTTCAGTCGTCCCTTCAGCACCTGGGTGCGCGTGCTGAGCGACAGCGGGTACAGGCCGTCGAGGGTGAGGTCGGTGTACGCGACCGCCTCGATCGCGAGCAGGGCCGAATGGGCGCGTCGGTCGAGCTCCTCGACGGTCGCGTCGTCGGTGGACGCGAAGACCCACTGGCGGATCGGGAGCTGGTACGGCACGGCCTTCGGGCGGAGGACGGCGTCGACCGTCGGGACGGCGCGGGCCAGCAGCACGGTGAAGCCCGCCTCGCCGAGAGCCCGCTCGATGAGGGCCTCGGCGTCCGCGGTGCGGCCGTGGTCGACCGGCAGGAAGACGTTCGCCACGCCGAACCGGCCGGCGACGAGCTGCTCGCCGACGAGCGCGCTGAAGAAGTCGACCGAGAGGTCGACCTGGACCCCGGCGCCGTCACCGACGCCCTCGGAGGACATGCCGCCGCGGTGCGGGATGGCGCAGAGGGCCGTGTCGCCCAGGGCGATGACGTCGTGGCTCTGCACGCCGTCCTTCCGGGTGATGAACCCGACGCCGCAATCGCTCTTGTCGGTCTCGCGATCGACGAGGTCGGGACGGGGTGCTGCTGCGGACGCGCGCGGGCGCGGTGGGACGGAGGAAGAGATCACGACGGGGTACCCCTCGGAATGCGGGCGCTGGACGGCCCGGAGACGGTGAGATGACGGGACCGGGTCTACGTCGCTGGAGGGTGGGTCCGTGTCGACGCGGGCGCTGGGTGCGGCGGCCGTCGTCTGCATGAATGGAGGTGTACCGATAGTAACCGTGCCGTCACGCCCACTCAACCGTAATCGGCCGAACCCGGTCGATCGGCGTAGGCTGGGTGCTTCCAGTGCGGATGGGACGAGCCGTGAGGGCTCCGGTGGCTCCCGCCGCCCGAGGATCGTGGAGCGCCCGGATGCGCCGCCGGACGGCGACGGGCCGAGGCCCGTCTTGGCCCGGATCGCGACCGGACCACCGATGTGCAGCCAGCTGCATGTTTTTCGGACCAGAATGGTGAGATGACGACAGAGCACACGGCTGCGACCGGTCGCGGCTTCGCGCACGCCAAGGCGATCCTGCTGGGCGAGCACGCCGTCGTCTACGGATCGCCCGCCGTCGCCCTCCCGGTCCCGTCGCTCCGCGTCGAAGCGTCCGCCCGGCACGTCGCCGGCGCGTCGGTCCTCGACACGGAGATCTCGCTCGGCCCGCTGGACCCCGCGGATCCGCTCGGGACCACCGTCCTCGAGACCCTCCGCCACGTCGGTGCCGAGGCCGACGGCGTCGAGGTCGTCGTCCGGGGGACGTTGCCGATCGGACGAGGACTCGGCTCGAGCGCTGCGGCCGCGAACGCGATCGTCGACGCCGTCGCCGATCTGTACGGTGTGGCCCTCGACGACGCCGACCGGTTCGAGCTCGTGCAGCGCGGCGAGCGCGTCGCCCACGGCACCCCGAGCGGTCTCGATGCTCGGGCCACGAGCGCCTCCGCGCCCATCCTCTTCACGGCGGGTCGCGTCGACCACCCACCCATCCGCTTCGGTGGTGGGTTCGTCGTCGCCGACACCGGTGCACGCGGATCGACCCGCAAGGCGGTCGCCGACGTGCGGGCCTTCATCGAGCGGAACCCGGAGCGTGGACGGACGCTGCTCGCGGAGCTCGAGCACGGGACCCTGGCCGGCGTCGCGGACCTCGCGGCCGACCGCCGTGACGACCTCGGTACGCGCATGACCGCCGCGCAGCTCGTCCTCGACGAGCTCGGTGCGGGCCACCCCGCCATCACCGCCCTCATCGAGGTCGCCCGAGCGGCTGGTGCCCTGGGAGCCAAGCTCACGGGCGGTGGCCAGGGCGGCTGCATCATCGCCCTCGCCCGCGACGCCGCGTCGGCGGAGCACATCTCGCAAGCCCTCCTGGAGGCCGGAGCACTCGGCACCTGGACGATCGACGCGGAGGACTACGCGTGACCACGACCCCACAGCACCAGGCGACGGCGCTCGCCAACCCCAACATCGCGCTCGTCAAGTACTGGGGCAAGCGCGACGAAGCCCTCATCCTCCCGTGGACCGGCAGCCTGTCCCTCACGCTGGACGCAGCGCCCACCACGACGACGGTGCGGCTGAGCGACGGACCCGACGACGTCGTGTCCCTCGGTGGTCAGCCGCTCGACGGCACCGCTCGCGCGCGCGTCACCCGCTTCATCGACCTCGTCCGGACGATCGCCGGTCGCGACGACCGGGTCGTCGTGGACTCCCACAACGAGATCCCCACCGGTGCCGGGCTCGCCTCCTCCGCCTCCGGGTTCGCCGCCCTGGCGCTCGCCGCGTCGGCCGCGTTCGGACTCGAGCTCGACCGCCGCAGCCTCTCGCGCCTGGCCCGTCGCGGTTCGGGCTCCGCCTCCCGGTCGATCTTCGACGGGCTCGCCGTCTGGCACGCCGGGCACGACGACGAGAGTTCCTTCGCCGAGGCGGTCCCGGCTCCTCCTGGGCTCGAACTGGGCATGGTCCTCACCGTCCTCGACGCCCGGGCGAAGTCGGTGTCGAGCCGCGACGGCATGCGGCGCACGGTCGACACCTCGCCGTACTACCCGGCATGGGTCGAACGGACGCCGATCGAACTCGAGGAGATGCTGGCCGCGATCGCCCGCGCCGACTTCACCGCCGTCGGCACGATCGCCGAGCGGAACGCCATGCGGATGCACGCCACGATGCTCGGTGCCGAGCCGCCGGTGCGGTACTGGGGCCCGGCGAGCGTGGAACTGCTCGACCTCGTCGCAAACCTCAGAGGCGACGGCCTCGAATGCTATGCGACGATGGACGCCGGCCCGAACGTGAAGATCCTCTGCCGGGCCGACACGGTCGACGCGCTCGCGTCTCGGATCCTCGAGGCGCAGCCGGACATCGGCGTCATCCCCGCCAGAGCCGGACGGGGCGCGAGGCTCATCACCTCGGAGCCCGACGGATCGGCGGGCGAGCAGACCACGGAAGGAGCGCGATGATCGAGATCAAGGCGCCCGGCAAGTTGTTCGTCGCCGGTGAGTACGCCGTCGTGGAGCCGGGACACCCCTCCATCCTCGTCGCCGTCGACCGGTGTGTCACCGTGCGCCTCGAGGCGAGCGAGCACGAGGGACGCATCTTCTCCGACCAGTACGGTCGCGCACCGATCATCTGGCGACGGAACCGCAACGGTGTCGTCGTGGAGCACGAGGAGCGCCCGCTCGACCACGTCCTCTCCGCCGTCAGCACCATGGAGACCCTGGTCGCCGAACTCGGTGTCGCGCAGCGGTTCTCCGCACTGTCCATCACGAGCGAACTCGACGACGCGAGCGGCCGGAAGTTCGGTCTCGGCTCGAGCGCCGCCGTCACGACCGCGACGATCCGTGCGCTCGACGAGTTCTACCAGCTCGACCTCACCCGCACGCAGATGCTCAAGCTCGCGATCCTCGCGACGATCGACGTGGCTCCTGCGGCGTCCGGGGGCGACCTCGCGGCCAGCATGTTCGGTGGCTGGCTCCGGTACACCTCTCCCGACCGCGCGCGCCTGCGCGAACTGCGCCACCGGTCCGGGGTGCTCGCCGCGCTGCGCGACCCGTGGGCTGAGCTCGGGCTCGAACGCCTCTCACCGCCCACCTCCCTCCGTCTGCTCGTCGGCTGGACGGGCGAGCCCGCCTCCACCACGCGGCTCGTCGACGAACTGCAGTCGCGCAAGTGGGCGGAGAGCGCCCACTACACCGCGTTCCTCTCGGCCAGTCGAGCCGCCGTCGACGCGTTGACCATCGGCTTGAACGACGAGGACC
The DNA here is from genome assembly GCF_001421315.1 of Plantibacter sp. Leaf1. Classification (NCBI taxonomy): domain Bacteria; kingdom Bacillati; phylum Actinomycetota; class Actinomycetes; order Micrococcales; family Microbacteriaceae; genus Plantibacter; species Plantibacter sp. Leaf1. The sequence continues at coordinate 265,368 of NZ_LMJX01000003.1, forward strand.
CGGCGCTCGTGCTCGGCGCCGTCCGCTCGGCACGCGCGACGCTCGCCGGTCTCGGCCGCGACGCCGGGGTCGACATCGAGACGGCCGCGCTCGCCGAGCTCTGCGACGCCGCCGAACGACTCGGCGGGGCGGCGAAGTCGTCCGGCGCGGGCGGCGGCGACTGCGGCATCGCGTTCATCGGTCAGTCCGTGTGCACGACCGCCCTCGAGGACGACTGGTCGGCCCACGGCATCGAACGGCTCCCGCTCACCGTGCATCCGCCGACCGGCCTGATCGACGCCGCCCACAGTCCCTGGGGGCCGTCGGAGATCAGCCGCACCGACGACCGCGCGGTCGAATCCATCAGATCCACCTACGCTCGCGCCTTCGCCGAGCAGCACGACGTCCCGCGGGGCGGAACGGAACACCACGCATGAGCAACGAACCCGACGGCGTCGCACCCGTCCCCCTCAAGTGGGTCGGCCCGCTCCACCTCAGCGGCAACGTCATGGAGGGTGAGCAGGAGGTGCCGCTCGCCACGTACGAGAGCCCGCTCTGGCCCTCGGTCCGTCGCGGCGCGCGCATCTCCTCCATGGTCCCCGGCGGGATCCGGGCCACCCTCATCGACGAGCGCATGAGCCGTTCCGTCCTCTTCGAGGTCGACTCCGCCGGAGACGCTCTGCAGGCGTTGCGCGAGATCGAGCGCAGTCTGCCCGAGCTCCAGGCCGTGGTCGCGCAGTCGAGCCACTTCGCCGAGCTCATCGAGGTCAACTCGCAGATCGCCGGCAACCTCCTCTTCCTCCGCCTCGAGTTCCGCACGGGCGACGCATCCGGGCACAACATGGTGACCCTCGCGGCCGACAAGCTCATGCCGTACATCATGGAGCGGTGGCCGCAGCTGCGGTACGGGTCGATCTCCGGCAACTTCTGCTCGGACAAGAAGGCGACGGCGGTCAACGGCATCCTGGGCCGCGGCAAGAACGTGGTCACCGAGATGACCATCCCTCGCGCGATCGTCGAGCGGTTCCTGCACACCACGCCGGAACAGATCGTCCAGCTCAACGTGCGGAAGAACCTCGTCGGGACGATCCTGGCCGGCGGGCTCCGCAGCGCGAACGCCCACTACGCGAACATGCTGCTGGCGTTCTACCTGGCCACCGGTCAGGACGCGGCGAACATCGTCGAGGGCTCGCAGGGCGTCACGCACGCCGAGGTCCACGACGGTGACCTCTACTTCTCCTGCACGCTCCCGAACCTCATCGTCGGAACCGTCGGCAACGGCAAGGGCCTCGGGTTCGTCGAGGAGAACCTCGCCCGCCTCGGCTGCCGCGAGGACCGCGAGCCGGGCGCCAACGCACGGCGCCTCGCCGTCCTGTGCGCCGCCGCCGTGTGGTGCGGTGAGCTGTCCCTGCTCGCAGCGCAGACCAACCCGGGCGAGCTCATGGCCGCCCACCTCAAACTCGAACGCAGCGCGCAGACCGCCGCCGGAACGCCTGCCTGACCCTCCACCGCACCGGGGCACCGGTGCATCGTCGACGCTCGAACGGAGCACCCCGCACGTGAACACCCAGACCACCACCCCCGTCGTCGGCATCGACGACATCGCCTTCGCCACCGGTGCGAACCGCATCGACCTGGCCGAGCTCGCCGGACGCTTCGGCGTCGAGCCGGCGAAGTACTACGTCGGCCTCGGCCAGAGCGAGATGAGTGTGCCGGCGGCCGACGAGGACATCGTCACCATGGCCGCCGCCGCGGCCGCGCAGATCATCGAGCGGCACGGGAGCGACCGTCTGCGTACGGTCCTCTTCGCCACCGAGTCGGGGATCGACCAGTCGAAGGCCGCCGGTGTCTACGTGCACCGCCTCCTCGGACTGCCGCAGGCGGTCCGCGTCGTCGAACTCAAGCAGGCCTGCTACTCGGCGACCGCAGCCCTCCAGTTCGCTGCAGCGCTCGTCGCGCGGAACCCCGAGGAGACCGTGCTCGTGATCGCGAGCGACGTCGCGCGCTACGAACTGCACTCCAACGCCGAACCGACGCAGGGCGCCGGCGCGGTCGCCATGCTCGTCGCCGCCGACCCCGCGATCCTCGAGCTCGAGACCGCGACCGGCGTGTACACGCAGGACGTCATGGACTTCTGGCGGCCGAACCACAGCGCGACGGCGATCGTCGACGGCAAGCTGTCGATCTCCGCGTACCAGGACGCGATCGAGGGCGCCTGGGCCGACTACCGCTCGCGCGGGGGAGCGGACTTCAGCGAGGTCGACCACTTCTGCTACCACCAGCCCTTCACGAAGATGGCGATCAAGGCGCACCGTCACCTCGCGAAGGCGGTCGGGGCCGAGCGCAGCCAGGAGGAGCTCGACGCGCAGATCGAGCCGACGACGGGGTACAACCGTCGCATCGGCAACAGCTACACCGCCTCGGTGTACCTGGCGCTGCTCGCCCTGCTCGACGGCGACCTCGACCTCACCGGTCAGCGCATCGGCTTCCTGAGCTACGGCTCGGGTGCGGTCGCCGAGTGCTTCAGCGGCATCGTCCGTCCCGGCTACCGCTCGGCGCTCCGCAGCGACGCGAACCGGGCGAGCCTCGACGCTCGTACGGTCGTCGACGACGCCCGGTACCTGCAGCTGCTCGGCGACGCGGCGTCCGCCGACGTCCACGACTCGGAGCGCCCGCGCGAGACCTCGGGCCCGTTCCGTTTCGCCGGTGTCGTCGCCGACCGTCGGCAGTACGAGGCCACCGCCGTCTGATCCCGCCGGGTTCCGGGTCGGCGGATCACGTCGACCCGGCGCCGTCAACCGTGGGCGGTGACGTCCAGCATCCGGTCGACGAGGAACGGGCCGAGGGTCCGCGACCAGGTGGCCGTGATGTGGTGCTGATCCCGGTAGACGAGGACGTTCCCCACGGCGAGCGGACAGGTCCCGTCCGAGCAGTACAGCTCGCCGAGGTCCACGACGGGGACGGCGCCGTCGGTCATCGCAGCCGTGGCGGTGTTCAGGTCGAAGGTCGGGTAGGCGTCGGTCACGGGGAACGCACACGCGCCGGCGACGAGGTCGGCGGCGCTCGAGCGGTCGACGCACGCAGCGGCCGCCGTCGGAACGCGCGGGTTGTCCCGCAGCACCACGATCGACGTGCCGAGGTCGAGTACCGGCGTCCAGGCGGCGAGGGTCGCGCTGCGGATCGAGGCCTGCTGGGCGACGGAGGTCTCGTCGGGACTCTTCGAGGTGACGAGGATGATGTCGTACGGCCGCGCGCCCGTGAACGCCCGCTGCATGAGCGTGCGTCTGGACGCGCAGGCCTCCGAGTCGTCGGGCCCCGGCGTCCGCCACTCGCATCCCTTGCCGACGTAGACGTCGAGCCGCCAGTTCCGTGCCTCGAGCTGGTCGACCAGCCCGGGGATGAGCATCGTCGCGTGCGAGTTCCCGGTGAGCGCGACGCGGGTGGCGTCGGGTCGGTCTGAACCGAAGGTGCAGCCGGGGAAGTCCGGGGCGTCGGCGGCTGCCGAACACCGGAAGGTGTCGCCGGTGTCCTCCGTGCGGACCGACAGCGGCGGGAGGAGTTCGTCCGCGAGCACCGGATTGCTGCAGCCCGAGACGGCCGCGTCGGCACCGAAACACGGTTCACCACCGGAGACGTAGGCGTCGACCGTGCTCGCGAGCGCGCGCTCCTGTGCGGCGACGGTCTGCAGCCCGCTGATCGGGATGCACAGGACGACGGCGGTCGCCACGGCGGCCAGGACGGCGGTTCGACGCGGGCGGGCGTCGACGAGGGGGCTCGCGCGTCGGACCGGGTCTTCGACGAACCGCTTCGTGAGCACCGCGAGCACCACGGTCAGCGCCAGGAGCGACGCCGCCACCGCCCACCCGAGCGGCGTGCCGAGGTCGACGGACACCCCGAGCACCATCGGGGCGAAGACGATGAGCGGCCAGTGCCAGAGGTACGTCGCGTACGAGACGTCGCCGAGGAACGACGACACCCGCGTCCGGGCCACCGTCGTCACCGACCACCGATGCAGCGACGACCCGCCGACGATCACCAGGAGGGTGCCGGCCACGGGGAGGGCTGCGGCGATCCCGGGGAACGGGGTCTGCTCCGTGAAGGTGAGCAGGCTCGTCGCCAGGAGCCCGATGCCGACGACCCCCGCGAGGGTCCGCCATCGGCTCCGGTGCACGACCACCGCCGGCCCGAGGAGCGCGAGCAGACCGCCGGCGGCGAACTCCCAGGCCCTGGTCGGGGTGACGAAGTACGCCGGTGCCGGGTCGTGGGCGGTCAGCAGGATCGAGCAGGTCAGCGACGCCGCGCCGATGACGCCGAGGGCCGTGCCGAGGGTACGGCGGAGTTCCCAGCGGGACACCCGACGCACGAGGACGAGACACAGCACGACCACGAGCGGCCAGAGGAGGTAGAACTGCTCCTCGACGGCGAGCGACCAGTAGTGCTGGACCGGCGACGCGGCGTTCCCCTGCGCGAGGTAGTCGACGGCGCTCCCCGCGAGGAACCAGTTCTCCCAGGACGTCGCACTCGCCACCACCTCGGTGAAGAACTGCGTCCAGGCGCTCGGGGGAGCCGACCGCCAGATGAGGACGCTCGTCACCGCGAGCACCAGGAGGGCGGCCGGGAGGAGTCGACGGAGACGCCGGGCCCAGAACGCCGGCAGGTCGATCCGTCCGGTCTCCGACGCCTGCCGGACGAGGTGGCCGGTGATCAGGTACCCGCTGACGACGAAGAACACGTCGACCCCGACGTAGCCGCCGGGGAGCAGGGAGGCTCCGAGATGGAAGACCACGACCGAGACCACCGCGATCGCGCGGAGGAGTTGGATGTCGGGCTGGGCCCGCGGCACCGTGCCGAGCAGGGGAGGCGTGCCGAGGTGGTCCTGCAGTCGCGTCACCCGCGGTCCCACCCGTCCTGGTCGGCGTCGGCGCTCCGCCGGAGCGGGCCTCGTGCGCCGGTGCGGCGGACGACGCGCCCAGGCTAGTCAGCCCGGGTGACGTGCCTGTGGACGGGAGGTGACCGGTTCGGTCTCGGATGCACCCGCCCGGCTTTGCGCCGCACGGACGCCCTCCGGATCAGCTGACGTTGGCGCCGAACAGCAGACCGAGGAGGTACGTCGCGGCCGCGGCCCCGTAGCCGATCGCGAGCTGTCGCAGCGCTCGGCGGAGCGGCGGCCCTCCGGACAGCAGTCCCACGACGGCTCCCGTCCCGAGGAGGGCGACACCGACGAGGACCGCCGCGACCAGGAGTGCGGCGAGCCCCTGCAGCCCGAACAGGTAGGGCAGGACCGGGATGACCGCACCCGATGCGAAGAAGCAGAAACTCGAGAGTGCCGCACCGAGACCGGTGCCGATGGCCTCGTGGTCGAGCACGGTCTGCGCCTCGCGCTGGTAGGTGCCGGCGCCGACCCTGCTGAGCACGTCGGCGGCGTGGGCCTCGGCCTCCCGGACCTCCATCCCGCGTGCACGGTAGACGAGGGCGAGCTCGTTCGCGTCGACGTCGAGGTGGGGGAGGGCGTCGTCGGCGGCGGGATTGGGGCTCGACGCCTCGAGGAGTTCCCGCTGCGACCGCACCGAGACGTACTCGCCGGCGCCCATCGACAGTGCGCCCGCCAGGAGCCCGGCGAGCCCCGCCGCGAGGACGACCCCGTTGCCGACGCCGGTCGCGCTCATCCCGATGACGAGTGCCAGGTTCGAGACGAGCCCGTCGTTCGCGCCGAACACGGCTGCCCGGAAGGTGCCCGAGAGCCGGTTCCGTCCGCGGGCGGCGAGGCCCCGGACGACCTCTTCGTGGATCTGCTCGTCGGCGGCCATGCGTTCGGTGGCCGCGCGTTCCGTCGCGTACGGGGAGCGGGCCTCGGCGCGCTGGACGAGGGCGAGGACGAAGACCGAGCCGAAGCGCCTCGCCAGCCATCCGAGGGTCCGCGTCCGCAGGTCGCCGCGTTGCGGCTTGCCGACGTCGTCACCGAGCAAGCCGATCCAGTGCGACTCGTGCCGTTTCTCGGCGTCGGCGAGGGCGAGCAGGATGTCGCGTTCCTCACCGCTCCGCCGACTGGCGAGGTCCCGGTAGACGGCGGCCTCCGCGCGTTCGTCGGCGAGGTAGCCGCGCCAACGACGGCGCTCCCGGGGGCTGGGCGGATCCTGGCGTGCTGGTGATCCGTCGGTGGTCGACTCGCTCATCCGCCGATTCTCCCAGACGCCGGCCCGGCCGTGTCCGTGTCGAGCGAGGGGGACCCTCCCCACACTGGGGTCGGGACGGCCGCAGCTTGTCCGACGCCTGCGGTGCGTCCTGAGGCGATGTCCAGGCACTGCGATCTACGATGGTGCTCATGCCCGAGAACTCCACCCCGTCCCCTGACGCCCCTCCGCTCGTCGGAGTGGTCATGGGCTCGGACTCCGACTGGAACGTCATGAGCGACGCGGCCCAGCTGCTGCGCGAGTTCGGCGTGCCCTTCGAGGTCGAGGTGCTCTCGGCGCACCGCACCCCGGAGAAGATGATCGCCTACGGCAAGGCGGCTCACGGCCGTGGCCTCAAGGTCGTCATCGCCGGTGCCGGCGGCGCCGCCCACCTGCCGGGCATGCTCGCCTCCGTCACCACCCTGCCGGTCGTGGGTGTCCCCGTCCCGCTGTCGCGCCTCGACGGACTCGACTCGCTCCTCTCGATCGTGCAGATGCCGGCCGGCGTCCCCGTCGCGACCGTCTCCATCGGTGGCGCCAAGAACGCGGCGCTCATCGCCGTCAAGATCCTCGCCACGGCCGACGACACGTTGCACGAGGCGCTCGTCGCCTATGCGGCATCCCTCGCCGACTCCGTCGAGGAGAAGAACCGGAACCTCAAAGCCCAGCTATGACGAGTGCAGCCACCGCCGCGAAACCGATGCGGTATCCCGACACCCGTTCGCGCGAGGTGATGACGAAGCGCGCCTGGTGGCTCGTCCTCCTCAACCTGCTCATCCCGGGGTCCGCGCAGGTCCTCGCCGGCAACCGGAAGCTCGGCCGCTTCGGCCTCGGCTTCACCCTGTTCCTCTGGGTCCTCGCCGTCGTCGGATTGGCCCTCATGTTCCTCGCCCGCGAGGTGCTCTTCACCCTCGCGACGAATCCGATCGCCCTCACCGTCGCGCAAGTCCTGCTCGTCGCCTACGCGATCCTCTGGGTGGTGCTCACCCTCGACACCCTGCGCCTCGTCCGCCTCGTGAAGGCGTCTCCGAACGCCCGGCTCGGGGTCGCCCTCTTCACGACCCTCGCGATGGTCCTGGTCGCCGGCGGCGCCGGCTATGGCGCGGTCGTCGCCGGAGCCACCCGCGGTTCCATCTCCTCGATCTTCGGCAACACCGGCCCGTCAGAGCCGCCGGTGGACGGCTACTACAACATCCTGCTGCTCGGCGGCGACGCCGGTCCCGACCGCGACGGCATGCGACCGGACAGCATGTCCGTCGTCAGCATCAACGCCGAGACGGGCCAGGCGACGACCATGTCGATGCCGCGCGACCTCGTCGACATCCCGTTCCCCGAGGGCAGCGAGATGGCGTCGATATACCCAGACGGCTACGACGACTCCTGCGACGTGGACGTCTGCCAGCTGAACTCCATCTACACCGAGATCGAGCTGAAGAACCCCGAGCTGTTCCCGAAGGCCACGGCCGAGGCGAGTGAGCCCGGCATCGAGGCGATGAAGCAGGCGGCCGAGGGGATCACCGGCCTGCACATCCAGTGGTACGTGCTCATCGACATGTACGGGTTCGCGACACTCATCGACACCCTCGGTGGCGTCGACATCGACGTCAAGGAGCGGCTCCCGATGGACGGCGACGCCGACCTCGAGAACGTCACCAAGTGGATCGAGCCCGGGCAGCAGCACATGGACGGCTGGACGGCCCTCATGTACGCCCGCTCACGGCACTCGACGAGCGACTACGACCGCATGGAACGCCAGCACATCCTGCAGACGGCGATGCTCAAGCAGTTCAACCCGGCGAACGTCCTCGCACGCTTCCAGGACGTCGCGGCGGCGGGTGGCGACGTCGTGAAGACGGACGTCCCGCAGGGCATGCTCGGCTACTTCGTCAACCTCGCACTCAAGACGCGGGAGCTGCCGATCAACTCGCTGCAGTTCGTGCCGCCGACGATCGACCCGGCAGAGCCCGACTACACGCTCATCCACCAGATGGTGCAGGACCAGCTGTTCCCGCCGTCGCCGAGCCCGGAGCCGGACGCGGGCTGACCGACCCTGGTCCGCGACCCAGAACCCGGTCCCTGAGCCGCGACCCGGTCCCTGAGCCTGTCGAAGGGTGTCAGAGCTCCGCGTGCAGCTGCCACACGCGCTCGGCGGAGTCCTGCCAGCTGAACGCCTGCTCGCGGTCCATGCCGAGGATCCGTAGGCGCTCCAGCCGCTCGGTGTCGCCGATGACGTCGTTGATGGTGGCGATGAGCCGGTCGGCGTACCCCTTGGCGCCGGACTCGACCACGACGCCGGCGCCGCCGCCGACCTCGACGAGGGCTGGGACGTCGGAGTGGATGACGGGCGTGCCGAAGCGGAACGCCTCGACGAGGGGGAGGCCGAAGCCTTCGGCCAGGCTCGGGTACACGAACGCGGTCGCGCGGTCGAGGACGACGGCGAGGTCGGCGTCGTCGAGGAAGCCGAGCGCACGCACCCGTCCCTCAGGCAGGCCTGCTTCGTCGGCGACCTGCGCCAGGGTCACGTCGCCCCAGCTGTCGGTGCCCACGATGAGGAGCGGGAGGTCGGGGGCACCTGGCCGCCCGAGGCCCGTGATGAGCTCGGTGATCCCGCGCCGTGGGTCGAGGGAACCGACCGAGACGAGGTACTCCGACGGGAGGTCGAGCGTCCGGGCGCGACCGTCGGCGTCGGTCGGGATGGTGAGCGTGGTCGCTGCGGCTCCACCGATGACCCTGACCCGATCGCCGAGGTCGACGATGTCGCGGAGCTCGTCGGCGACCGCGTGCGTCGGGACGACGATGGCGTCCGCGTGCTTCCGAGCCCGCTTGACCATCGCCTTCTGCCAGGCGACCGACATGGGGGTGAGTGAGGAGGGGTGCGACCAGGCCAGGGTGTCGTGGATCGTCACGACGATCTGGTTGCCGTCGTTGACGCGGTCGTGGCGGTTGAGCGGGGCCAGGAGGCCGGGCGCGTGCACCATGCCGTTGGCCGTCCCCGGCGCGACGATCCCGAGCTGCCAGGCGGCGCTCAGTTCCCGTCGGGGCAGGGTGGTGCGGTGCAGGGTCGCGAGGCCGGGGAGCTTCGACTCGATGAGGTCGATCTTCTCCTTCGAGACGGCGGACACGATGCCCTCGACCTCGCAGCCGGCCGGAGCACTCGCGATGAGCTCGCGGGTGAGTTCCTCGGAGTAGCGTCCGACCCCGCCGGCGACGGGTGCGACGATCTGGTCGACGACGACGCGGAGCGTGGTCACGGTGCGGTGACGACGCCGTGCTGCGTCGCTGCCTCGAAGGCCTCGCGCCAGTCGCGCATGGGGGAGAGGCCCGCCGTGGCCCAGGCGTCGTGGCCGAGGACAGAGTACGCGGGCCGGGGTGCCGGCCGGACGAACGCCGAGCTGTCGGTGGGCGAGACCCGTGCGGGGTCGGCGCCGACGGCTGCGAAGACGGCCTGTGCGAAGTCGTACCACGAAGCCTCGCCGGCGTTCGTGCCGTGGTAGACACCGGCTGGGGCGTCGGCGTCGAGCAGTGCCACGATCTGCGCCGCGAGGTCCGCCGTCCAGGTGGGCTGGCCGAGCTGGTCGGTCACCACGGCGGGGTCGACGCCGTTGGCGGCGAGCTTGGCCATGGTCGCCGCGAAGTTGGGCCCGTTCTTGCCGTAGAGCCACGCCGTCCGGACGATGTAGGCGCCGGTGGGGTGCTCGGCGAGGACGGCCCGCTCGCCGTCGGCCTTCGTGCGCCCGTAGGCGCTGATCGGCGCGAGGGCGTGGTCCTCCTGGTACGGCGAGGTGGCCGATCCGTCGAACACGTAGTCGGTCGACACCTGGACGAGCTTCGCGCCGGCCTCGCGAGCGGCGACGGCGAGGTTGCGGGCGCCGATGGCGTTCACGGCGGCGGCGTCGGCCTCGTGCGACTCAGCGTCGTCGACCTTCGTGTAAGCGGCGGCGTTGATGACGGCGGTGTGGCCGGCGACGGCGGCACGGACGGCGTCGAGGTCGGTCACGTCGAGCTCGGCGCGTCCGAGGGCGGTGACCTCGCGACCCGACAGGGCCTCCTGCAGGTCGTGGCCGAGCATGCCGGAAGCGCCGGTGATCAGGTACGTCAAGATAGGGGTCCTCTCGGGAGTGGCCCGTTCATCGTACCCGGCTCGCTCGGGGAGGACGGTGACGGCACCTCCTCGGCCTCCGGCTCCTCGAACAGGGTCCGCTGCGCTTCCTCGGCTCGGGCGAGGTTGGCCAGGCCGTCGGCACGGTGGTGCCCGTAGACCCAGAAGCGGTAGAGGAAGAACCGGAAGAGGGTGCCGAGGCCGAGCCCGATGACGTTGGACGCGAGGTTGTCGGCGAGGAGTGAGGTGAAGCCGAGGACGTAGTGACTCAGGTAGAGGCAACCGACGGCGATGGCCATCCCGCCCAGGGAGACGACGATGTACTCCCCGAGCTCGAGCACGAAGTTCTTCCGCCGGTGCTCGCGGAAGGTCCAATACCGGTTGCCGATCCAGTTGAAGATGATCGCGACCGAGACGCTGATGACCTTGGCGCCGATCGGGGACTGCGCGAGATGGTCGTGACCGAAGACGCCGACGCGCAGCAGGTTGAAGACGAGCACGTCCAAGCCGAACCCGATGAGTCCGACGACGCCGAACTTCACCGCGTAGGCGGCGACACCGTGCCAGAGGCGTTGGAGCAGCGTGGTCATGGTGGGCCGTTCTGTGCGAGGACACTCGATTATGCATGAGCCGACCCGGAGCGAAGCTGAGGGAATGCAGCCAGCCCGCACCCTCTTGGTAGACTCCCCGGGTGCAGATCCGCGAACTGAACGTCCCCGACAGCTATGAGATCACGCCGAAGCAGTTCGGCGACGACCGAGGCGTCTTCCTCGAGTGGTACCGCTTCGACAAGCTCGAAGAGGCCTCCGGCCGCTCCATCAAGCTGGCGCAGTCCAACACCTCGGTGTCGAAGCGTGGCTCGGTCCGCGGCATCCACTTCGCCGACATCCCGATCGGCCAGGCGAAGTACGTCACGGCCACGCGTGGTGCCGTCCTCGACTACGTCATCGACATCCGCGTCGGGTCGCCCACCTTCGGCCAGTGGGACTCGGTGCTCCTCGACGACACCGACCGCAAGGCGATCTTCATCTCCGAGGGTCTCGGCCACTGCTTCGTCGCCCTGACCGACGACGCGACCGTCAGCTACCTCGTGACCGACGTGTACCGCCCCGACCGCGAGCACGGGATCAACCCGCTCGACGAACGGATCGGACTCGTCATCCCCGCCGAGGCCGGCACGCCGCTGCTCTCGCCCAAGGACACCGACGCCCCCGGGCTCGACGAGGCCGCTGCCGCCGGCCTGTTGCCGAGCTGGGACGACGCGCGGGCGTTCTACCAGAGCCTGCGCTCCTGACGCCTCACCCCGTGGAGCCTGCGTGCAGGCCCCACGGGGTCAGCCTCACGCGGTGAAGCGGTCGACGCCCTTCCAACCCCAGCGGCGCGAGATCACCTTGCGCTGACGCTTCGGCAGTTCGTCCTCGGCGATGCTCCGGTCGAGCGACGTCACGATCGGTTCGCAGAGCGTGAGTACCCGGCTGCCCTGCGACCAGACCTTCATGGCCAGGTCGAGTTCGGCGCAGTATCCGTCGAGTTCGGCGTTGAACCCGCCGACCGCTTCGAACACCAGCCGGTCGATGACGGCGAACTCCGTCGAGACGGCGGTCACCTCACGGTTGACGGTGAGTGCACCGTAGGTGCTGTCCGTCCCCGCCGGCCACCCGCGGAACGCGTCGCGCAGGTGCGTCTGCGAGGTGCGGTACCCCGCGTGCTTGACCGTCTCGTCCGAGAAGACGATGCGTCCGCCGGCGAAGGCCACGTCGGGTTCGCCGAGTGCCCCGGCGAGCCGTGTGAGCGTCTCGGGCTGCAGCTCCGTGAGGGACTCGCCGAGGAGGACGAGGAGGTCGCCGCGAGCCTCGACGGACGCCTCGTGCAGCAGGTGCGTCCGCTCCTCGGCGGTGGTGTGGACGAAGGAGACCGGGAACCGGCCGGGAGCCCGGGTCACGGGCGAGGCGTCGCGGCCTGCCGGCAGAGCGACGATGAGCTCGACGATCTGCGAGGAGACCTCGGACGCGTCGAGTTCCGCGAGGAGTGCGTCGAGGCGGGGCGTGGGGGCGTCCGCCGCGACGAGGATCGACAGGGTCCGATCCGGGTGGAGCCGGTGACGGACGGCGTAGGTGCCGAAGTTCGGACCGAAGGCGACCTCGGCGTCGATACCGCGTCGCTCGACCGCCGCCGCGACCGCCGCGAGACCGGCGTCCCACGCGTAGCTCTTCTCGGAGCCGTTGAGCGCCGTCGAGCCCGGGACCGCCCGCCAGTGGTACAGGACTTCGGGTACGTGGGCGATGCCGCGGGCCCGTTCCGTGAACCGCAGGACGAGGTCGTGGTCCTGTGACCCGTTGTACGCGGAGTTGAAGGGGCCCACCTCGCGGAGCAGGGAGGTGCGGAACACCGAGAGGTGCGAGGTGAACATCTGGCCGAGCAACCGCTCCGGCGACCACTCCGGCTTCGCGAACGGGATCCGGTAGTGACCCTTGTCGGTCATGACGTCCTGGTCGGTGTACACGTAGTCGACGTCGACGCCCGCCTCGATCGCGTCCTGCACCATGGCGAGGGCCCGAGGGTCGAGGGTGTCGTCGTGATCGAGCAGGGCGACGAAGGTGCCGCGGCTCGCATCGATGCCGGCGTTCGAGGCCTCCGAGATGTTGCGGTTCTCGGGGAGTTCGATGAGCACGATCCGGGGGTCGGATGCGGCGCACGCTCGCGCCGTCTCGAGGGTCCGAGGGTCTGGGGAGGCGTCGTCCACCAGGACGAGCTCCCAGTCCTCGTAGCTCTGCAACTGCACGGACGCCACCATCTCCTGCAGGAGGAACGGCGTCGTGTTGTACAACGGAACGACGATGGAGAACTGCGGTCCGGACGGGGGCGTCGGATCGGCAGCGGTCACGACCGGCCTCCGCGAAGACGCTTGACGACCCCGACGGGGCTCATCACGGCGGCGCCGATGCGCCACGTCCGTGAACCGGTGAACTCGCGCACCAGGCGTTCGTGGTCGCGCTCGCGCTCAGCCGAGATCCGCAGGTACAGCGACTCGAAATAGTGCTGGCCGACCCTCGCCTGGGCGAGTTCGTCGCGGAGCCTCAGGTTCTCGTGCGCGAGGGGCAGCCCGTCGAGTTCCAGCTTGGACGCCGCCAGACGCTGCCTGGCGTGCTCCGCCTCGGCCGTCGCTCCAGTGAGTGCATCACGCAGTCTCAGGATCTCTGCGCGAAGCTCGCGCACGTCGTTCGTCTCGGCCTCTGCTGCCGAAGCGCTGTCGCTCACGGTGTTCTCCTTTTGTCTTTGCTACGGTGGACAGGCTATCGGACCGGTTCGACCGGTTCGTCGGCGACCATTCAGGAACGGACGGCGTCCCCTGGCCTCGGCCCTCGGATGCGATCCGACCAGCCGACCTCGTTTCGGCGACGACCTCAGAGGAAAGTGACCGATGCGCGGCATCATTCTCGCCGGTGGATCCGGCACGCGGCTCTGGCCGATCACCAAGGGCATCTCCAAGCAGCTGATGCCGATCTACGACAAGCCGATGATCTACTACCCCCTGTCGACGCTGATGATGGCGGGGATCAAGGAGATCCTCATCATCACCACCCCCGAGTACAACGAGCAGTTCCGTGCCCTCCTCGGCAACGGCGACGACCTCGGCATCCGACTCGAGTACGCCGTGCAGCCCTCGCCCGACGGCCTGGCGCAGGCGTTCATCATCGGTGAGGAGTTCATCGGCGACGAGAGCGTCGCCCTCGTCCTCGGCGACAACATCTTCCACGGCACCGGGCTGGGCTCCGCCCTCCGCAGCCACAACGACATCGACGGCGCGCTCATCTTCGCCTACCAGGTCGCCGACCCGAAGGCCTACGGCGTCGTCGAGTTCGACGACGACTTCAAGGCGCTCTCCATCGAGGAGAAGCCCGCGCAGCCGAAGAGCAACTACGCCGTCCCCGGTCTCTACTTCTACGACAACTCCATCGTCGAGATCGCGAAGACCATCGAACCCTCCGCTCGCGGCGAGCTCGAGATCTCCACGGTCAACGAGCGCTACCTCGAACAGGGCGAGCTGCAGGTGCAGGTCCTCGACCGCGGCACCGCCTGGCTCGACACCGGCACCTTCGAATCGATGATGCAGGCCTCGGAGTACGTGCGGGTCATCGAGGACCGACAGGGCTTCAAGGTCGGTTGCATCGAGGAGATCGCCTGGCGTGCCGGGTGGATCGACGACGAGCGGCTCGCGGCGCTCGCGGCACCACTCGTGAAGAGCGGTTACGGCCGCTACCTGCAGACGCTGCTCGCGCAGGCGTGATCGAACGGTGAGTCGGGCGGCCATCGGGAGGCTCGCGGTCGTCACCTGCTACCGGCATCCCGACTACATCCGGGCGATCACGCTGCGGCAGGGCATCGTGGACTCGGGTGCGGTCGACGAGATGATCGTCGTGAAGAACACCCGCCGTGGTGTCCTGCGGTATCTCGACGTCGCCGCTCAGCTCGTCCGTCTCCGGGTGTCCGGCACCCCGGACGCCTTCCTGGTGACCTTCCGCGGCTACGAGATCCTCCCGCTCGTGCTGCTGCTGGCGGGTCGCCGGCCGGTCTACTACGACGAGTTCATCAACCCCGTCGAGTGGTTCGTCGACGAGCACCACAAGTTCCCGGCCACCTCGGCGCGTGCGCGGCTCCTGCGCGCCGTCTTCCGTTCCCTGATGCGTCGATGTGCCGGCGTCCTCAGCGACACCGCCTCGCACGCCGACTCGTCCGCCCAGCGGATGGGGATCCCGCCGGAACGGTTCAGTGTCGTGCCCGTGGGGAGCGACGAGGGGACCTTCGCGCCCCGGCCGGACGGACCCGGCCCGGTCCGGTCCGTCGACGCGGCGTTCACCGTCCTGTACTACGGCTCGATGCTGCCACTGCACGGGGTCGACACCGTCATCGCCGCAGCGGTGTCGCTCCGACCTGACGCGCGAGTCCGGTTCCTCTTCGTCGGCGGGGGAGCTGCGACCGCACGGCTCGTCGCCGAGGCCCGTTCCCGGGGAGCGGCCGTCGAGCACCGGGCCTGGGTCGACTACGCCCAGCTCCCCGAACTCTTCTCCGAGGTCGACCTGCTGCTCGGGGGCCCCTTCGGCGGCACCGTCCAGTCGCAGTTCGTCATCACCGGGAAGACGATGCAGTACCTGTCGAGCGCTCGACCGGCGGTGGTCGGCGAGAACGCGGAGACCGGCGTGTTCACGGACCGCGTCGACGCCCTGGTCGTGCCGCAGCGCGACCCGGAGGCACTCGCCGAGGCCGTCAGCTGGGCGGCCGACCATCCCGAGGAGCTCGAACGGATCGGTCGACGCGGCCGGGACGTGTACGACCGACGCTGGTCGTCAGTCCGTGTCGCCGAGGCGCTTCGCGCTCTGCTGCTGGACGGCGGACCGCAGGTGGAACGCTCCTGAGATGAGGAACAGCACCCCGAGGAAGACCGCGTAGATCGCGCGGTCGGCGATGCCCGCGGCGACGATCGTGTCGGACGGGATGCCGTGGAGGTGCTGCGCGAAATAGAGGAAGCCCTCGCGGATGCCGATCGCACCCGGCGTCAGGGAGACGAACAGGGACAGGTTCGCGCTCGCCGCGTAGACGAGCGAGTGGAGGTAGTCGTAGGGGCCGGCGACGGCGTTCACCTCGACGAAGTAGATCACGCTCATCACGAGCGCCTGGACGACGGTGATGCCGGCGATCGCGACCACCGTGCCCGCCCGGTCGCCGAGCCCCAGCTTCCAGGTCGCCACGACGACGACGCCCGCGCCGATCGTGAGACCGAGCACCGACAGCCACGGCAGGGTCGTTGCGAACAGGAGCGAGGCGTTCACCGCGCCGAACACGAACAGGTAGAAGAGGGTCGCGAGGGTGTAGTCGCGCAGCCGCACACCGACGGTGGTCTTCAGATAGACGGCGCGGACCCCCGGCCCGGTCTGCAGCGGGCCGAAGAAGTTGGCGACCGTCGAGTAGACCGTCAGGCTGGCCCCCGGTCCCAGGGCGATCCGTCTGCCGCACAGCCGCACCGTGGCGAGCAGGATCAGGAAGTGGGTCACGAGCACGAGGACGTACAGCCCGAACAGGAGGGAGAGGTTGCCCCAGCCGATCGAGAGGGCGTCGGCGATGACGCTCGGGTTCGTCCAGACGTACACGACCAGGAAGACGGCGAAGGCGACGAGGACGGTGACGCCGATCCCTCGCCGGTGGTTCCGCAGCCAGGCGACGAAGGCCGAGCCGATGAACGCGGCCCAGACGCGACGGACCGCTCCGATGGGGTCAGTCGCCATACCGTTGCAGTTTCAGGTAGTCGAGCATCTCCTCGTTGAGGGTCCGGTTGATCCTCGTGAGGTCGGCGACCACGCCGATCGCGAACGACAGCAGGGAGCCCATGAGCAGGGTCGCGCCCACCAGGAGGCTCTGCAGATGGTTCCCCTGGTCGTCCACGAGCATGAGGACGAGGTATCTCGCGAACGGCGTGATCCCCGCGAGGAGGAGGATGAGGCCCAGACCCGCGAACACGACGTACGGCCGGTACATGAGGTAGGCGCGCACGATCGCGACACCCGACTGGTACATGTGTTCCCCGATCGAGGAGAACAGGCGGGACTCGCGCGTCTTCGGGTTCGTCCGGACGGGGATGCTCGTGATGGCCAGACGCTTGTTGCCCGCCTGGATGATGGTCTCCATGCAGTAGCTGAACTTCGTCACGACGTTCAGCCTGATGAGCGAGTACTTCGAGTAGGCGCGGAAGCCGCTCGCCGCGTCCGGGAGCGTGGTCTTCGCCGCCTTGTTGACGACGAAGCTGCCGAACCGCTGCATGGCCTTCTTGAACGGCGAGAAGTGCTCGATGAGGGCGGTCTGTCGGTCGGCGACGACGATCTCCGCCCGCCCCTCCAGGATCGGCTGGACGAGGTCGCCGATGCGGTCCTGCGGGTACTGGTTGTCGCCATCCGTGTTCACCACGATGTCGGCACCGTGGAGGAGGGCGTAGTCGACGCCGTCCCGGAACGACCTGGCGAGCCCCATGTTCGTCGCATGGCGGACGATGTGCGTCACGCCGTGGGCCTGGGCGACCTCGACCGTGCGATCGGTCGAACCGTCGTCGATCACCAGGATCTCGATATCGTCGATGCCGGGGATCGACCGCGGGATCGATTCGAGCACCGCTGGGAGCGTCGTCTCCTCGTTCAGGCAGGGGATCTGGATGAACAGTCGCACGTCGTCCTCTCGCTGGCCGTCTCGCAGCTGACCATTATCCCCGATCGTCGCGGCCGAGTTCGCGTCGCGGACGTGAGCAGGCATAATCGAGGGTGCGCGCGGTCGGACCCGGTGCACCCGAGATGCGAGACCCAGGACGCCCATGACTGCTCAACCGGACACGGCACCGGACGCCCCCTCGCGTCCCACCGTCCCGGTCACGGCGCTCCGCGTGCTCGGCATCGTGGCCTGGGCGTCCCTGATCGCCTTCGTGGTCCTGTCGATCGGACTGCCGCTCATCGGGGTCGGTACCTTCATGGGCACCGACATCCTGTTCCGGTTCGCGCCGTGGGCGTCCGCCGGCGGATCGACCGAGGTGGGCACCAACGCGATGATCGGCGACACGATCGACTCGGGCGTCCCGCAGATGTGGACGATCGTCGAGGCTGCCCGCCACGGTTTCTTCGCCGAGTGGCTGCCGTATCAGGCCGGCGGCTCGGAGCTCGGCGGGCTCCCGAACTCCGGTCTGTACTCGCCGATCTCCTTCGGGTGGTGGTTCCTGCCGGTCGCCGTCGCCCCCGGGTTCACGAAGCTGGTCGAGATGATCGTCGTGACCGTCGGTTGCTCCCTGTTCCTCCGACGACTCGGTGTGCCCCACCAGGCATGGCCGATCGCCAGTGTCGTCTTCCTCGCCTCGGGGTTCATGATCTCCTGGACGAACTGGCCCCAGACCAGGGTCGCGGCGTTCATCCCGCTCCTGTTCTGGGCACTCGACCGTGCGGCCGTCCGCAGGCGCCTGCTCGACATCGTGCCGCTGGGGCTGGTGCTCGCGGGCATGCTCCTCGGGGGGTTCCCGGCCATCGTCGGGTACGCCCTGTACGCCGGCGCCGCCTACGTCCTGGTGCGCGCGATCGTCGTCCACCGCCGGTTCTGGAAGGTCATCACCGCCGGCGTGGTCAGCGCCGCCGGCGTCGTCCTCGGGTTCCTGCTCTCCGCGTGGACGCTGCTGCCGTTCGCGCTGAACGCCGTCGCCGTCCTCGACTTCAGCGGTCGGCGACAGGGGCCGGAGAACCACCTGAGCATCGACGACCTCCTCTCGGCCTTCGTTCCGAGCCTCGTCGGTGAGGTGAGCTCCGGCGACACCTGGGGGAACAGCTCGCCCGTCGAGCGCCTGTCCTACGTCGGCGCGGCGGCGGTGGTCCTCGCGGTCGTGGCGCTCCTTCTCAAGCGGCGGGGCGGTCGTCGCGACATGAGCCTGTTCCTGGCGGTCGCGCTGATCCTGTCCGGGCTGTTGGTGTACCTCGGCGGACCGCTCCTCGGCACCGCACAACAGCTCCCCATCTTCGACAGCAACCGGATCGGACGGCTGCGCATCATGCTCGGCTTCTTCGTCGCCGTCCTCGCGGGCGTCGGGTTCGGGCGGCTGTTGGAGCGGGGCGACATGGCGCCGGTGTCACCGCCGGCGACGCCGCGTCGACCGCTCGGTCGTTGGCTCTGGGGGCTCGCGACGCTCGGCTCGGGGATCGCCGCTGCGACGCTCCTCGCCGTCGCGCTCCAGCGCGCCGTGGTGTCCGCGCCGGAACGGTTCACCGCACTGCTCGAGACGCAGGTCGTCTGGACCGTGGTGCTGCTCGCCGTCGCCGCAGCGCTCGTCATCGTCGTGCTCGCGACCCGGCGTGCGGGCATCCGCATCGTGGCGCTCTGCTTCGTGCCACTGATCGTGGCCGCGCCGGCCGTCATGGTCGCCGACACCTGGTGGCCGAAGTCGGATACCGCGAGTGTGTACCCCGACACCCCGACCACGAGGTTCCTCCAGCAGCATCTCGGCGAGTCGCGGTACGCGTCGGTCGACCACGCCATGCTCACCGGGACGAACTCAATGTACCGGGTCCGCTCGCTCGGTGGACACACGTTCCAGACCGTCGAGTGGAAGTCCCTCCTCCTGCGCCTGGACACGGAGTCGCTCGCCTCGGCGACCTATTCGACGTTGAACTACCCGAGTCTGATCTCGTCGATCGAGTCTCCGATCCTGGACCGGCTCGCCGTGAAGTACGTCGTGATGGAGCCGAACCTCCCGGTCCCAGGCCGGTACGAGGACACTCCGGCGTCGGAGGAGGCCGTCCCGATCGGTGACGGCGAGATCGCCGTCTCCACCGTGCGGACCGGACCGGTGCGCAGCCTGTCCTTCCCGATGCTGGAGCCGGTCCTCGGAGCCGAGGGCGGCACCACCCTCGAGGTGACCCTCGTCGATCCAGTGACCGAGGAGGTCCTGGCCTCGACCTCGACGTGGTACCGCACCGTCGAGGGTCAGCGGAGTGTGGCGATCGACGGGAGCGGCATCGCCCCCGACGCGTCCTGGCGGGCGGAGATCTCCATCGACCACGGACAGGGGCGGATCGCGGCCGACGCACTGGCACCCGAGGCCGCCGCCGTGTCGCTCAACCGTCCGATGGACGACGGCCTCACGGTCGCGCACACCGGCGACGCGACCGTCGTCGAGCGGGCGACCGCCCTCGACCGGGTGCGCTGGGCGTCGGACGGCCTCGTCGAGCGCGACCCCTCGCGCCGGGTGTCCCTCATGGAGGATCCGCTCCTGCCGTCCGCGACCGTGCTGCTGGAGGATCCCGACGACCTGATCGGTGTCGACCCGACGGCGACCACCGCGGACAGTGCCCCGACGACGGCGTCCAAC
Organism: Plantibacter sp. Leaf1; assembly: GCF_001421315.1. Lineage (NCBI taxonomy): Bacteria > Bacillati > Actinomycetota > Actinomycetes > Micrococcales > Microbacteriaceae > Plantibacter > Plantibacter sp. Leaf1. The sequence continues at coordinate 285,499 of NZ_LMJX01000003.1, forward strand.
GCCGACGTCGAGGTGCGCGACCAGGGATGGGACCTCAACCGGACCGTGGTCGACATCGACGCCGACGACGCCGGATGGGTCGTGTTCGCCGACTCGCTCCGACGCCCCGGGTGGTCGGTCACGGTCGACGGGGTCGCCAGTCCGCTGGTCGACGCGGAGCAGGCGGGAGCCGCGGTCCGGGTCGAGGCCGGCGAGCACCGGATCGAACTCGCCTATCGCACTCCCGGGCTCGACCAGGGCATCACTGCGACCCGCGTCGGCGTCGGGCTGTCGGTGCTCATCGTCGTCGGGACCCTGGTGATCCGATGGGGTCGGCGTGCGCGGGCCACCGCCGGGAGCGACGAGCCGGAGCCGACGAACGCTCGGTAGCTCGGCGAGGGCCGAGCAGCGTGCTCAGCCCTGGTGCGGGTAGGTCGCCTCGTAGGCGGCGATCACCGGGTCGGCCGGGCCGACGAGCTCGAGGTTCCCCTTGTTGATCCAGGCGGCGTGGTCGCACATCTGCTTGACGGTGCCCATCGAGTGACTGACGAGGATCACGGTCTTGCCGGCGGCCTTGAAGTCCTCGAACTTCTGGAAGCATTTCTGCTGGAACTCGGCGTCACCGACGGCGAGCACCTCGTCGACGACGAGGATGTCGGGGTCCACGTTGATGGCGACCGAGAAGCCGAGACGGACGTACATGCCGGAGGAGTAGTTCTTCACCGGCTGGTCGATGAACTGCTCGACGCCGGAGAAGGACACGATGTCGTCGAACTTGCGCTGGATCTCCTTGCGGCTCATCCCGAGGATCGATCCGTTGAGGAAGACGTTCTCCCGACCGGACAGTTCGGGGTGGAAGCCGGAGCCGACCTCGAGCAGGGCGGCGACCTTGCCGTTCGCGCTGATGTTCCCGTGTTCCGGGTAGAGGATCTTCGCGAGGCACTTCAGCAGGGTCGACTTGCCGGAACCGTTGCTGCCGATGAGCCCGAAGGTGGAGCCGACGGGGACGTCGAAGGTGATGTCGCGGAGGGCCCAGAAGTCCTCGTGCACCGAGATCTTTCGGCGCATGATGGCGGACTTCAGGCTCTGGTTCCGCTCGTGGTACAGACGGAACTTCTTGCTGACGGAGTCGACGTGGACGGCGGTTTCGGTCATAGGATCTCGGCCAGTCTTTTCTCTTTACGGGTGAACATGAGGAAGCCGCCGACGAGTGCGACGAGCGCCCAGGCGATGCACGCGAGCACATCCGCGGGGTCCGGCCAACGCTGGTCGTACATGAGGTTCCGGAACACCGAGACGAAGTGGAACATCGGGTTGGACTCGTAGATGTTCATCACCGTGATGTCCGTGCCGAGGAGGCCGCCGAGCTTGTCGGACTGGACCTCCACGAGCGACGGCGGGTAGATGATCGGGGTCAGGTACATCCAGATCTGCAGGAGGATCGAGACGAGGTGCTGGGTGTCGCGGAAGTAGACGTTCGCGATCGCGAGGATGAGCCCGACGCCGGTCGCGAAGGCGGCGAGGACCACCATGAACACGGCGACGAGCGGGAGCCACACGATGACGCCCCACCCACCGACCGCGCACAGCACGATCACGAGGACGCCCATCTCGAACAGCCAGTTGTACCCCATGGTGAGCACGGAGGAGATGGGGAGGACGACCCGCGGGAAGTAGACCTTGGTGATGAGGCTCGCGCCGCCGACGATCGAGTTCATGCTCGCGGACAGTGCCCCGGAGAAGAAGGACCAGGGGAGGAGGCCGCAGAGGAGCCAGACGGCGAAGATGTGCAGGCCGCTCGGGTCGCCGGGCGCCGGCTCGGCGCGCAGCAGGAAGTAGAAGACGAACGAGTACACCAGCATCGACGACAGCGGGCTCACGAGCGACCACAGGCGACCGAGGATGGTCCGCTTGTACTGGCCGCGGATGTCTCGGAGAGTGAGATTCGCCAGGAGTTCCCTGGCGGATGCCAGATCCCTGAGATACTGCATGGAGCCTCGATTTGGGGTTCGGGTGACACGGGTGCGCAACCCGGACAATATACCGTAGCCATCCTGAGAGCCCGGGACCCGCGCGGCCCGCGCCGCCCGTCATCCGCTCCGCGCCGTGGCCTAGGGTTGATCGCGGATACGAGGACTCGTTCGGCTTTCGACGGTCCGCGGTCGACGAGAGGAACGGTTCGATGATGAGAGGTGCTTCGGCGCTCGGGCTCGGTGACATCACGACGGAGACCCCGGTCTCCTGGCTGGGCAAGGCCTCGTACTGGTCGCCCACGCACGTCGTCCCGTCGGCCTGGCACGAACACGCCCCCTTCGCCTTCTGGCTCGTGGACGCGCTGCGGCCGTCGAGCTTCGTCGAGCTCGGCTCCCACAACGGCTTCTCCTACTTCGCCGTCTGCGAGGCCGTGCAGCGTCTGGGACTCGACACGAGCTGCTCGGCGATCGACAGCTGGGAGGGCGACGAGCACGCCGGGTTCTACGGCGACGACGTCTACCGGTCGGTCACCGAGATCAACGAGGCCTCCTACACCGGGTTCTCACGACTCATCCGGTCCTACTTCAGCGACGCCGTCGACCAGTTCGAGGACGGGTCGATCGAACTGCTGCACATCGACGGACGGCACCGCTACGAGGACGCCGTGGAGGACTTCGAGACCTACCGGCCGAAGCTCGCGGCCACGGCCGTCGTCATCTTCCACGACACCTTCGAGTTCGAGCGCGGCTTCGGTGTCCATCGACTCTGGGCCGAGCTCTGCGAGCGGTACCCGGACTCGACGTTCCAGTTCGAACACGGGCACGGGCTCGGCGTGCTCGGCCTGGGCGACCTCCCGCAGCCGCTCGTCGACTTCTTCGCCGCCGGACGGGCCGACCCTGATGCGGTGCGCGCCGACTACGCCCGCCTCGGCGCGGTCGTCTCGGCACGGGCAGGCCTGGTGCAGGAGCGGTCGGACGCCCTGGCGGCGGTCGAGCGACAGGAGGCCGAGCTCGGTGCCGTGCGGTTGCACGCGACCCAGCTCGAGATCGAGTTGCAGCGGGCTCGCGACCGCTTCACCGAGGTGACCGACAGCACCGTGTGGCGGGCGACGAGCCCGCTCCGTCGGCTCGTCGACCGTGCCCGACGACGCTGAGCGACCGCCACTGGGCCGGGATCGGCCCGATGTTAGACTCGTCGGGTTAACCCGCCCGACGGAATCGAACGAGGGAATGACCATGACGACGAAACGCCCGACGGCGGCCGAACTGGCAGGCGAGGAACGAGTGCTCGCACTCGTCGACCGGGTGATCGGGCTCGAGGCCGAACTCGCCCGCGCATCGATCTACTTCTCGCCGACGAAGGACGACTTCGACGTCCTCGAGCGCGAGATGCAGGGGCTGCGCCAGCAGCTCGCCGCGGTCCACTCGACCCGCACCTGGAAGGCGGGCCGTGCCGTGCTGGCGCCGCTCCGCATCCTGAAGCGCGGACGCGCCTGACCCGATGGCCATCCCCTCCGCTTCCGGGACGACCGGTGCTCCGCTCGTCTCCTTCCTCGTCATCCGTCCCGACGCCGCCCGCGTCCAGGACCTGCTGGCCTCGCTGACCGGTCAGGCCGACTGGGAACTCGTGCTCGTGGCTCCCGTCGGTACGGTCGCCGACCACCGGTCGATCGTCCGCGCTGACGCCGAGGCGTCCGCCCCGGTCAGCCGACTGATCGAGACCGGGGTCGCCGCTGCCGGCGGCCGGTTCGTGTGCGTCCTGCCGGATGTCGGCGTGCCGGACGACAAGACGATCCAGACCCTCGTCGACTGGCTCGCGCTCGCGCCCGACGCCGCGGTGGTGTACTCCGACGAGTCGGCCGTCCGTCCCGACGGCGGCATCGAGGTGGTCTCCAAGCAGGGGCCCGCGCCGGAGCGGTTGCGCTGCCAGTTCTACTACGGCGACCTCCTGCTGTTCCGCCGCGACACCCTCACCGAGATCGGCGGGCTGGCCCACGACGTGGACGGCGTCGAGCTCTACGACGCCGCACTCCGGTGCGTCCAGGCCGGTGCGGTCACGCTCCACGTGCCCCGTGTGCTGTTCCACGCACCGTCGCGCCGGGACATCGGTGCCTTCCCCGAGGCACGGCTCGAGCAGGTCCGGACGGTCCTCGAACGACACCTCGCCGCCACCGGCGGTGGAGAGGTGCGTGCGGTCGCCGCGGACGGCGTCCACACCACCGTGCGTCCGCTCCACGGCGAGCCGCTCGTGTCCGTCGTCATCCCCACCCAGGCGCGCTTCAGCGCGCCGCTGCGGGCCGGCGGCGAACCGCACAGCTACCTCCTGCACGCCCTCCGCGGCCTCGTGGAACGGACGACGTACCAGAACCTCGAGGTCGTCCTCGTCGTCGACACCGACCCCGAGCCGGCCGTCATCGACGAGGCCCGCGCACTGCTCGGCGACCGCCTCGTCGTCGTCGACTTCGACCTGCCGTTCAACTTCGCGGCCAAGGCGAACCGCGGCGTGCTGAGCGCCGTCGGCGAGTACGTCCTCATGCTGAACGACGACGTCGAGGTCATCACGCCCGACTGGATCGAGTCGCTGCTGCGCCTCGCGCAGCTCCCCGGCGCCGGCATGGCCGGCTGCATGCTCTACTACGAGGACGACACCATCCAGCACGGTGGACACCACTACTGGATGGGGAGCCCGACGCACATCGGCCTGCAGGTCCCGCGCGGTGCGGCCGGATCGCAGCACGCGTTCCAGGTCGAGCGCGAGGTCGGCGGCGTGACCGCCGCCTGCTCGCTGTTCCCGCGATCGGTCTACCTCGAGGTCGGCGGTATGACCACGCTGCTGCCCGGTGCGTTCAACGACGTCGACTTCTGCCTCAAGGTGGCGGAGCTCGGCTACCAGGCCTACTGGACGCCGCGCGCGGAGCTGTATCACTTCGAGTCGAAGACCCGCGATGCACGTGTCCGTGCCTACGAGCTCGAGACCCTCGGACGGCGTTGGCGCCACCGACTCCACCAGCCGCAATACTGGCCATTCCCGGAATAGAGGTCGGTCCGCCGATATGAGATCAGTCATCACCACCTTCAGGAACGCCCTGTCCGTCCTGAAGCACGAAGGTCCCCGCTTCTTCTGGAAGCGCGTCGAACTGAACATCAAGTCGAGGTTCGCGGGGAAGAAGCTCATCCTCCCGGTCAAACTCGAGGACGCCCTCGCCGTCGACTGGACGGAGCCCGGCCCGCAGCTGTCGGACCCGGTCGTCGTCCGCGACCGGAAGTCGCACATCGCCTGGGTGATGTCGCCGCCGAGCGCGACGAGCGGTGGTCACCAGAACCTGTTCCGCTTCATCGACTACGCCGAGCGCGCCGGACACACGTGCAGCGTGTACATCTACAACAGCCTCGGCGTGATCGTCAAGGAATCCGACCTCAAGCAGCTGCTCCGCGAGTCGCCGGCGTACCCCGACGTGCGGGCGCGGGTGCACAACCTCGACGAGCGCGGGGTGGCCGACGACGTCGACGCCATCTTCGCGACGGGTTGGGAGACCGCCTACCCGGTGTTCCGCGATCGGTCACGGGCGCGTCGCTTCTACTTCGTCCAGGACTTCGAACCGGCCTTCTACCCGTCCGGTTCGGAGGCCATCCTGGCCGAGAACACCTACCACTTCGGCTTCCACGGCATCACCGCGGGCGGCTGGCTCTCGAAGAAGCTGCACGACGAGTACGGCATGCCCACCGACCACTTCGACTTCTCGGTGGACCGGACGCACTACAGCCTGACGAACCGCGCGCCGCGCAAGGAGATCTTCTTCTACGCCCGCCCGGTCACCCCGCGGCGTGCGTTCGAGCTGGGGGTCATCGCCCTCGGCGAGTTCGCCAGGCAGCGACCGGACTACACGATCAACATGGCCGGCTGGGACGTCTCGGACTGGGACATCCCGTTCGAGTACAAGAACCTCTCCGGGCTGTCGATCTCGGAGTTGAACCCGATCTACAACCGCTGCGCGGCAGGGCTCGTGCTCTCCCTCTCCAACATGTCGCTGCTCCCGCTGGAACTCATCGCGAGCGGCGTGGCACCGGTCGTGAACGACGCGCCGAACAACCGGCTTGTCTCGGACAACCCCTTCATCGAGTACGTGCAGCCCGCACCCGGTGCGATCGCCAAGCGCCTCGTCGAGGTGGTCTCGCGGGAGGACGCCGTCGAACGCTCGATCGCGATGGCGGACTCCCTGGAGCACACGAGCTGGGACGACAGCGGACGACAGTTCGTCGAGGCGTTCGAACGGGCGATGCGTGGCTGACGCCCTCGTCATCGGTGCGAACGGGTTCATCGGTTCGCACCTGGTCGACGCACTCAAGGCCGACGGACACCGGGTCCGTGCGTTCGATCGGTTTAGCTCACGCGAGCCCAGTTTCGACACCGACGGGGTGGAGATCGTCCGCGGTGAGTTCCTCAGCCGGTCCGACCTCGACGCAGCGGTCGGCGGCATGGACCTCGTGTTCCACTTCCTGTCGACGACGACCCCGGCGACGGCGCAGAACGACCCGACGCTCGACATCCGGACGAACGTCGCGCAGACGGTCGAGATGCTCGAGAGCTGTGCCGCGGCCGGCGTCGGTCACTTCTACTTCGCCTCCACGGGCGGAGCGATCTACGGGGCCCAGGACCGCGCCGAGTACGTCGAGACCGACCCGACGCTGCCGGTGTCGCCGTACGCCATCGGCAAACTGACGATCGAGAACTACCTGCGCTACTTCCAGGCGGTCCGCGGTCTCCGTTCGACGGCGCTCCGCATCTCGAACCCGTACGGCACGCGGCAGCACCACAACAAGAAGCAGGGTCTCATCCCGATCGCGCTCCGACAGATCGCCGTCGGGGAGCCCGTCGTCCGGTTCGGGGACGGCTCGATGGTCCGCGACTACATCTTCGTGAACGATGTCGTCCGCATGATCACGCGCATGGTCGGTCACCAGCACGAGCACGAGGTCTACAACCTCGGGAGCGGACGCGGGCTGACGGTCAGCGAGGTGCTGGCTTCCCTTCGCCGTGTGACGGGGGTGGATTTCGAAGAACAGGTGCGCCCGGTGCCCGTGACCTTCGTCGATCGTGTGGTCCTCGACATCGGGCGGTATGCGGCCGAATTCGGGCGTCCGGGCTTCGAATCGCTCGACGACGGCGTCCGGGCGACCTGGAACGGCATCCTCGAGGAGCGCGACGCCGCGCGATGACGGACGCGCCGATCTGGTAACGATTGTCCGAGACCGGCCGCTGGGCCCGCTACCCTGATTCGGGGTACAACCACCCGCTGAGAGGACACAGGTCAATGAGCGACCGTACGAGGCCGACCTGGCAATACGTCGGGATACTCCTGATCGTCTCATCCGCGCTCGTCGGATGCACGGGACCCACCACGGGGACGTCGTCGCCGTCGCCCACGACTTCGACCCTGGCACCCGGCAACGAGTCGACCGCGAAGGGCGAGGACCCGACCCCCATCCCACCGGAGGCCGTCCTCGTGTTCGCCACCGTCGACGCCGACGGTGCGGCGGTGTCCGCGTCGGCCTACGTCGCCGGCGTCATCGAGAACGGCGGGACCTGCACGTTCACCTTCACCGCGGGGGACGCGGTCGTCACCGCTGAAGCCGAAGGACTCGCCGACCGGGCGACCACCAGCTGCGGCACCGTGCAGGTGCCCATCGACCAGTTCACCTCCGGTCCGTGGAGCGCCTCGGTCAGCTACACCTCAGCCACCATCTCGGAGCTCGCCTCCGCCAGCTCCCCATTGGAGATCCCATGAGACGTCGATTCCCAGCCGTCATGATCGCGGTCATCGCGCTCCTGGCGGGGCTGTTCACGGTGATCCCCACCGCCGGACCGGCGAGCGCGGCCGACGCCCGGAACTTCAACCCCGGCAACATCATCTCCGACGGGCTGTTCTACGACGGTGCGTCGATGTCCGCGGGGGAGGTGCAGTCGTTCCTGAACAGCGCCGTCCCGACGTGTCGTTCCGGGTACACCTGCCTGAAGGACTACCGGCAGGCCACGCCGACACGGGCTGCCGTCAGCGGACGCTGCGCCGCGTACATCGGTGCTGCGAACGAGTCCGCCGCGCAGATCATCGCCAAGGTCGGTCAGGCCTGCGGGTTCAGCCAGAAGGCCATGATCGTCCTGCTCGAGAAGGAGCAGGGGATCATCACCGACGACTGGCCCAGTGCGCGCCAGTACCGGAGCGCGACCGGGTACGGCTGCCCGGACACCGCCGACTGCGACTCGACCTACTACGGCTTCTTCAACCAGGTCTACGCCGCAGCCCTCCAGTTCAAGAACTACCAGGCGAACCCGACCCGGTGGAACCACGTCCCCGGCCGGGTGAACACGGTGCGGTTCAACCCCAACGCCGCGTGCGGGAGCAGCCAGGTCTACATCCAGAACGCGGCGACCGCCGGACTGTACAACTACACGCCCTACCAGCCCAACGCGTCCGCACTCGCGAACCTGTACGGGACCGGCGACGGATGCGGCGCCTACGGCAACCGCAACTTCTGGCGGATGTACTCGGACTGGTTCGGATCGCCGACCGACGTCCCGAACCCCATCGGTTCCGTCGACCAGTTCACGGCGTCGGTCGGTGCGAAGACCGCCACGCTGTCGGTCCGCGGCTGGACCCTCGACTCGAACCGGTCGTCCAGCTCGATCGAGGCGCACGTGTACGTGACCTACCCTGACGGCAGCGTCAAGGGCACCCCGTTGGTCGCGAGTCAGTCGCGGCCGGACGTCGGGGGCGCCTACCCGGGTGCCGGCAACGCGCACGGCTTCTCGACCAACATCGAGGTCACCCAGGGCGGCACCTATCAGGCCTGTGTCTACGGCATCGGGCTGTCGGGCAACAACCGTCTCCTGCAGTGCCAGACGACGGTGGTCTCGCAGAACCCGCCGCTGGGCAAGGTGGACGAGTTCGTCACGACCGGGTCTGGAAGCTCCACCGCGATCAAGGTCCGCGGTTGGGCGCTCGATCCCGACGCCTCGTCGGTCTCCTCGCAGGTCCACGTGTACGTGACGCAGCCGGGCGGCAAGGTCGTGGGGACGTCCCTCGTGGCGAACAAGCCCCGTCCGGACATCGGGGCCACCTTCCCGGGTGCCGGCGCCAACCACGGATTCGAGTTGTCGATCCCCGTCACGACGCCCGGCGTCTACCAGGTGTGCTCCTACGCCATTCCGACGTATTGGAAGAACATCGGCGCGAACCGCCTGCTCGAATGCCAGTCGGCGAACTACGTGAAGGCGTTCCCGAACGGCCAGGTCGATGCCATCGTCGCGGACCAGACGCCGACGGCTCCGGCCATCTCCGTGAGCGGATGGACTTATGACGCCGGCTCGCCCGCTGAATCCATCGGCGCGCACGTCTACATCACGGACCCGAGCGGCGTGACCACGGGGTACTCGCGGAAGGCGGACAAGGCTCGCGACGACGTGAACCGCGCCTTCGGCATCTCGGGCGCGCACGGCTTCCGGGAGTCGTTCCCGGTCAAGGCGACGGGTACCTACACGGTCTGCGTGTACGGGATCGCCGTCTCGCCCCTGAGCGTCGGACTGAACACGCCGTTCCCCTGTCAGACGGTGACCTTCGGGACCACGCCACCGACCGGGGCGTTCGACTCGGCCACGGTGACCCCGACGACCGACGGCAAGGCGACGCTCTCCGTGTCGGGCTGGGCGGTGGACCGTGACCTCGCGGGCACGCCGATCCAGGTCCACTTCTACGTGACGCGGCCTGACGCGACGGTCAAGGGCTTCCCCTTCGTCGCCGACGAGACGCGCAACGACGTCGCCCGTGCCTACCCCTGGGCCGGCGCCAACCACGGTTTCGCCGAACAGATCACGCTCGACCAGAAGGGCACCTACCAGGTGTGTGCGATCGCCATCGGCACGGCATGGTCCAACGTCGGGGCGAACACCTCACTGGGCTGCAAGACCGTATCCTACTGAGAGCGAGTGTGCGGCCTCGCCGCCGCGAGATGATCGCGGTGGCGAGGCCGTCGTGCTGCTGACGCGCCGGATCCGCCTGCCAGGGCCCGGTGCGGGATCCACGACCTGGCACATCGAGGGGGAGGCTGTCCGTGCAGACCGACACGCAGGGGAGATCGGGCGGCGCAGCGCGGCTGTTCCGTCGTCGCGACACCCGGTTCTGGGAGCGCGCTGTCGCCGTCCTCCTGATGGTCGCGAGCGCCGTGCTCGTCGGCGTCCACGTCCCGAAGCACATCGCGGTCTCGCCGATCGACGAGTACATGTACATCGACTACGTGGCCAAAGTGTCCTCGCAGGGTGTCGTCCGGACCGGTGAGGGGGTCAGCGAGTTCGCCCGCGCCTATCTCGCCTGTCACAACGTCCGGAACGTCGGCGGCTGGCCCGAGACGCACTGCAATCCGCAGAGCATCGCCGACCCGAACGGGTTCCCCAACCGCGGCATCACGAGCGCCGACATCTACACTCCGGCCTATTTCGCCATCACCAGGGTGCTCGCGCAGCCGTTCGTGATGGCGGGGGTGGACCTGGTGAGCGCGGCACGGCTCACCGGGATGTTCTGGTTGGCCCTCGCGGCCGTGGCGCTGTTCTTCGCGCTCCGCCGGCTCCTGATCCCGATGATGTTGAGCGCCTCGCTGTCGCTCCTCATGGTGGGCTCCTCCGCGGCGTTCTGGTCCAACACCTTCATCAGCACCGATGCGCCCGCCATGGCGGCGGGTGCCGTCGCCCTGCTGCTGGCACTCCGCGCCTCGGAGCATCGGAGCGCGGTCTGGTGGCTCGCCGGGGTCACCGTCGTCGCCGCGCTGTTGAAGCTGCAGCTCCTGCTGCCGTTCGCGGCCGTCGCCGTGTTCTTCATGTTGCAGCGCCTCAGCGCCGTGCGCGGCCGTCCGCGACCCCTGGCCACCTTCTTCAAGGACCGTCTGGTGCTCATCACCGTCGGCGGTGTCCTCGCGGCGGTCGTCGCGCAGCTCGCCTGGATGGTCGTCCGATCCGCGATCGCCGTCGGGGGCGCCGGAGCCCTCGTCGCGTCGGCGAGCTTCACGCCCTCGGCCCTGGCTGACGAACTGTTCCGCTTCATCCCGGCTCTCGCCGAGGGCGCGCTCGACCCGGCCTCCACCGGGGGAGGGGCGATCATCCCGGTCGGGGTGCTGACGCTCCTGGTCTCCGGTGGGTTGATCGGCCTCTGGGGCTCGTCGCGGGGGCTCTCGACGGAGAGCAACCTCGCCGCGTCGACCATCCTCGTCGCGACGGTCTCCGCACCGGTCCTCGCCGTGGTGTCAGCGGTGCTGACCGGCCAGTACATCGCGCTCGTGCCCCGCTACGGCCTGTCGCTCCTGCCGTTCGCGCTCGCCTGTGCCGGGCTGTTGTTCGCGGAGCGTCGTGCGCTCCGGATCCCGTTCCTGGTGGTCGCCGTCCTCTGCTACTGCCTGGTCCTCACGATCCCGCAGTGACCCGCCTCGCCGGGCGTGGACGATCAGCGGGGTGGGTCGAGGCGTGACGGCCGGGCGAGGCCGCGTCGCGCGCGATCGAGACCGTCGAGCCGTTCGATCTCCGCCGTCTCCTGCCGTTCGGCGGGGGTGACGAGGAGGTCGTCGCGGGAGATGTCCGCCCCGGCTGAGCGGATGAACAGCCGCCGCAGGACCAGCACCGTGAGCGCGGACCCGATCGCGTAGATGAGGGCGAGCGACTTCCACCCGAACGGTGGCTCCCACCCGTCGTTGAAGAACATCTCCGACAGGCTGCCGTTCGCGCCGACGATGTAGCGCCGAAGCACCATCACGAAGGCCAACAGGTGCCCGATGAAGAGGAAGGCGTACCCGCCGGTCACGAAGTGACGGACGCGTCCGTCCGCCCCGAGACCGGCGTCGTCGAGGGCGAGGCCGGCCACGATGAGCAGGCAGAGCAGCATCGCGAGCGTGTACCGGCCCTGCCAGATGAACCCGTATTGGGCGTAGACGCCCAATTGGGTCAGCCCGGGGATGAGCACGGTCACCGCGAGGAGGACCCACAGGGCCCACTTCGTGCTGCGTCGTCCCCAGAGGAAGGCGACCGCGAGGATGAGGACGATCCCGGTCGTCCAGGCGGCCAGGGTGAGCGACGGTGAGCTCGTGTCGACCCATCCGAAGAAGCCGATCATCCCGAACATGAAGTCGAACGTCTGCAGTTCGGTGAAGAAGAACACGAAGGCGAGGCTGACGGGGCTCACGGCGCTGGCCGGTGACGGTGCAGCGAGCGTCGGCGGGGTGAGATACCAGAGGACCGTCACGCCGCCGACGAGGGCGATGGCCACGATGAGCACCCAGGCGGTCGGAGACCGGAGGACCCGGAGCACCTGTTCGCGCCGACCGAGCAGCAGGGCGACGACCGCGATCACCAACAGCCAGAGCAGGGAGATGCTCCGCGTCGTCAGGAGTGCCGACGCGGCGACCAGGGCGAGTCCCGCCTGCTCCACCAGTCGACGCCCACGCAGCGATCCCCGGAAGGTGGCGAGCAGCGTGGCGAAGAGGGCGCCGGCCGACGCCACCTCGAGGCCGTTCGGATTGATCGATCCGGCGAGGTACACGACCATCGGTGTGATGCCGACGACCGCGCCGACGACCGCCCACCGGAAGCGGGGGAGCAGGGTCAGCTGCATGAACATGACGGCGAGCGAGGCGGCACAGAGCAGGGCGCTCACCATGCGCATGCCGTAGAACGCGGCGTCGCCGTCGAGCAACAGCGACGGCCATCCCACGAGGGCGTAGAAGGCTGGACTGTTGAGGCCGGCGGACGACCCGGTCTGCACGAGGGTCTGATCGGTGTCCCGGAGCGGGGTCTGGCAGTCCGCGGTGACCTCGGCGTCGAACGCGAAGCACAGGAGGTCGTGGGCGTTGGCGATGTTCTCGGGCACCGTCGCAGCGGTGAGGGTCGGGTTCTTCGACCACGGGACGGCGACGACCTCGCCCCTGGCGACGGCGGCGGCGCGGATGGCGTGCGAGGGCTCGTCCGGGACCGAGCCGATGGGGGAGGCGAGAGCCCACAGCGCCATCGGCAGCAGGAGGGCGACGAAGGCGACGAGGAAGGTCAGCCAGCGCCGACGTTGCCACGAGGTCTCGGTCGACTCGAGATCGGTCGGGGCCTGGAAGGTCGGGGCCATTGCGGTCGTTCCTATCGGTGGCGTGTGAGCATGCTGCGACTCATCGGGCCGAGTCGAGACCGCTCGCAATCCTACCGGGGGCGCCGCCCGGACCCGCTGACGACGGGCCGTCGTTCGCCGCAGCAGGAGGGCTGCCGGGGTATTCTGGCCTGCAGGCCGCGGATCGTGCGCCCGCGCCCGCCCGGGCGGCTCCGACCGAATGGATGGTATGACTTCGACGACGAACGTCCCGTTCGATCAGCCGGGGCGCCGCAGCGACCGCCGTGGCTTCCTGCGCGGCGGCCGCGTCTCCCTCTCGGAGGGGCTGAACGGGCATCGGAACGCCCTGGGCGTCCTCCGCCTGATCCTCGCGTCGATGGTCATCTTCTCCCACGCGTTCCCCACCGGCGGATGGGGAGAGGACCCGTCGAAGGGCTGGACCAACGGGCAGGAGACCATCGGCGGATTCGCCGTCATCGGCTTCTTCGCGATCAGCGGTTACCTCATCGCGAAGAGCGGTGCCTCGGCGGACATCCTGCAGTTCCTCTGGCGCCGGGGCCTGAGGATCTTCCCCGCGTTCTGGGCGGTCCTCTGCGTCGGCGCCTTGATCGTCGGACCCATCGCGTGGCGGATGTCCGGCAACGGCCTCCGCGACTACATCGGCTCTGGTCCGATCATGTACATCTTCCAGAACGCCGATCTCAGCATCCGCCAGTGGGGTGTGTACGACGTGTTCCAGACGACGACCCCGTACGGCCGGACGGTCGGGTACAGCGTCTTCAACGGCTCGCTGTGGACGCTCGCGCTCGAATGGGGCTGCTACCTGCTCGTCGCCGCACTCCTCGTCCTCGGTGTGCTCCGACACCGGAGGTGGGTCGTGCCCGCGCTCGCCGGTGCGTTCTGGGTCCTGTCGATCGTCAACAGCCTGGCACCGCAGATCGTCGGGATGGTCGCCCCCGCGCTCGCCGATCCGAACAAGATCAAGCTGACGCTCGTGTTCCTCATCGGGGCGTCGTTCGCCGTCTACTCCAAGCGGATCCCCCTCAACGACCTGCTCGGCGTCGCCGCGGGCGTCGTGGTCGTCGTGACCCTGCTGACCGTCGGTTGGGTGCAGATCGGGTACCCCGCGTTCGCCTACTTCGTGCTCTGGCTCGCCGCCCGACTCCCGAAGCGGGTGCAGTGGATCGGCGCCAAGAACGACTACTCCTACGGGATGTACGTCTACGGCTTCCTCGTGCAGCAGTTCACGGCGTTCCTCGGGTGGAACACGCTCGGGTACTGGCCGTGGGTCGGCCTCACCATCCTCGTCACCGCGGCGTGCGCCTGGTTGAGCTGGCACGGGATCGAGAAGCGGGCCATGGCCCTGAAGGACTGGGGTCCCGGTCGGGGGATCGGCTGGCTCGCCCCACGAGGCGTGTCCGCGTCCGTCGAGCCCGGCCCGGGCCGTCCAGTACCATCGAATGTCGAATCGCCTACAGCTAAGGACACCACGTCGTGACTGCTTCAACCCTCGGAACCGTCCTGGTGACGGGAGGCGCCGGCTTCATCGGCTGCGCGCTCTCGCACAAGCTGGCTGCGGCCGCCGACCGCTGGGTCGTCATCGACACGCTCCACCCGCAGGTCCACCCGAGCGCCGAGCGCCCGGCCGACCTCCACGAGGCCGCAGAGCTCGTCGTCGGTGACGTCACCGACGCCGCCGCCTGGGACGCGCTGCTCGCGGACATCGCCCCCGACGTGATCGTGCACCTCGCCGCCGAGACCGGCACGGCGCAGTCGCTCCACGCGGCCACGAGCCACGCCCACGCGAACGTCGTCGGAACCACCGAGATGCTCGACGCCCTCGGGCGTGCCGGGCAGGTGCCCGCGCACTTCGTCCTGTCCTCCAGCCGTGCCGTGTACGGCGAAGGCCAGTGGCAGCGGACGGACGGCACCGTCTTCGAGCCCGGCCAGCGGACGCACGCCCAGTTCGAGCGTGGCGAGTGGGACTTCCCGGAGGCGACCCCGCTGCCCAGCCGGGCTGCGGTCACCATGCCTGCCCCGACGAGCGTCTACGGGGCGACCAAGCTCGCACAGGAGCACATCCTCGCCGCGTGGACCGCCGCGCACGACGCGAAGCTCACCATCCTCCGGCTGCAGAACGTCTACGGTCCGGGACAGTCGCTCATCAACTCCTACACGGGCATCGTGTCGCTGTTCTCGCAGCTGGCGATGGACGGTGGAACGATCCAGGTGTACGAGGACGGCCGGATCGTCCGCGACTTCGTGTTCATCGACGACATCGCCGAGTCGTTCCGCGCCGTCATCACGGCCGGACCCTCCGCCGACGTGTCCCGCTTCGACATCGGCTCCGGTGTCGGCACCACCATCCTCGAACTCGCGCAGGCGATCGCGGCGTACCACGGCGCACCGGCACCGGTGGTCAACGGCATGTACCGCGACGGCGACGTCCGACACGCCGAGTGCAGCATCGAGGATTCGCTCGCAGGCCTCGACTGGGCTCCCGCGTGGGACGTCACGCGCGGGGTCGCCGCCCTCCAGGAGTGGATCGCCGCCGAGCGTGGCTCCGACGTCCGGGGATAACGGCTTGCCCGAGAAGGTCGCGCGCCGACGACCGAACGGCGCCGTCCTGATCCTGCTGGCGACCGCGATCGGTGGCGGTGCGGGGTACGTGCTCCAGGTCCTGACCGGTGTCGCCCTCGGCACGGCGGCCTACGCCTCCTTCGCCGTCTTCTGGTCGGCGCTCTACCTGCTGGTGAGTGCGCTGTCCGGCGTGCAGCAGGAGGTCGCTCGCGCCGCGCACCCGCTCGACCCCGCCGCCGACGTGACAGGCCGTCGTGCCCCCGTCGTCCGCGACTTCACCGTGATCGCCGCCGCGCTCGTCGCCGTGGTGCTGGCAGCGTCGGCCTGGATCTGGGTGGGGGCGGTCTTCCCGACGAACGGCTGGTCGCTCGTCCTGCCGCTCATCGTCGGCGTCTCGGCCTACCTCGTCGTGGCGGCCGTCTCCGGCGTCCTGTACGGACTGTCGTTCTGGGCCGCTGCGGCCGCCATGACCATCGTCGACGGCCTGCTGCGGTTCGGGATCGTCGGCCTCATGCTGCTCGTGACCTCGGACACCGCGGTGCTGGCCTGGGGCGTGGCTGCACCGTTCGTCATCACTCCGGTCGTGGTGTGGATCGCCGTCCGGCGCGGAGTGGTCGGCCGCTTCGGGATCGACGTGGGGCCGCGGGAGCTCGGCTGGAACGTCCTCCGCACGGTGGTGGCCGCCGCTGCGACCGGTGTCATGGTCAGCGGCCTGCCTCTGATGATCCAGGCGACGGGGGACACGGTGTCCGCCGACGCGTTCGGCTCCCTCACCTACGCCATCACGCTCACCAGGGCACCCGTCGTGATCGTGGTGCTGGCGTTGCAGAGCTACCTCGTCGTGGTCTTCCGATCGCATGCGGCCGCCGTCCTCGGCTGGGTCGCCCGCCTGTCCGCCCTGGTGGTGGTGGGGGCCGGTCTCCTCGCCCTGCTCGCCTGGTGGCTCGGGCCCTGGGCCCTGTCCGTCCTGTTCGGCCGACCGGACGTCCTCGCGGGCGGCACGATCGCGCTCCTCGTCGCCACGGCCGGGCTCGTGGGCGTCCTCTGCGTCACCGGAGCGGCCACCCTGTCGCGTGCCCAGCACGGTGCCTTCGCCGGTGGGTGGATCGTGGCGGCGGTCGTGACCGTCGGGGTGCTCCTCCTCCCGATCGGCTTGCACGAGCGCACGATCCTGGCACTCACCGTCGGTCCCTCGGCCGGCCTGTTGGTCCAGGGTGCCGCGCTGCTCGGTCGCCGTCCGACCGTCGCGCAGCCGGAGTCGCCGGAGCGCCCGCCGCGCTCGTGAGCGCCTGACCGGCCTCGGCCCGGATCAGCCCCGGCCGTCGGTCGGTGCGTCGCCGCTGCGGAACTCGGCGAGCCGCTGTTCGAGCGCCCGGATCCTGAGGTCCTGCAGGGCACTCTCCTCGGCGAGCGTCCTGCTGCGGTTCTCGAGGGTGGTGAGCTCCGAGCTGTGCTGGATGCTCACGAGGAAGAGGATGAGGATGCTCACGAAGAAGACGAGGTTCGTCGGGATCTCCACGCCGATGACCCCGGCCGCCCAGACGAGGACCTGCGGGAACACCCCGATGATGAGGGCGAGGAGGCCGGCGATCAGCCACCAGATGGCGTGCCGCTCGCGGAGCTGGCGTCGCCGCAGCATCTCGATGACGAGACCGAGGGTGAAGAGCGCGGCGACGATGCCGAGGAGGTAGGTGCCGAGGGGGATCACGCGGTCACCACCCCGTCGTGCAGCGCGACGGGCGGTCGGATCAGCGCGAAGACGAGCGCGAGTCCGGCGCGGGCGAGATAGCGCGCGGCCTTGAAGGGATTGTGCGACGGGGTTCCGCCGGCGCGTGGGCGCATCGCGACGGGGACCTGTCGGATGACGCAGCCCGAGCGCGCGGCGATGACGAGGGACTCGATCGTGTCGCCGAGGTATTCGGCCGGGTAGTGCTCGGCGAAGAGCCGGACGGCTCGTGGGCCGGTCGCCCGGAATCCGCTCGTCGTGTCGGTGAGTTTCGTCCTGGCCACACCGCTGAGGACGCCGGACAGCACGACCATCGCCCATCGGCGCGGGCCGCGCACGGCGTAGTCGCCCTCCCCGGCGAAGCGGGCACCGAGCACGAGGTCGGCGCTCTGGAGCTCCTCCACCAGCCGGACCACGCCGGAGGGGTCGTGCTGGCCGTCGGAGTCGACCTGGACGACGTTCCGGTACCCGTGGGCAAGGGCGTACTTGAAACCGGCGCGCATGGCACCACCGACACCGAGGTTGAAGGGCAGCTCGGCGACGATCGCACCGGCGGCCCTGGCTTCCGCCGTCGTCGCGTCGGTCGAGCCGTCGTTGACGACCAGCACGGCGACGCCGGGCAGCTTCGCATGGACCTCGCGGACCACGGCGGCGACCGAGGCCTCCTCGTTGAGCGCGGGCATGACGATGAGGGTGCCGTCGAGGGAGATCGTCATGTGCGGAATCCTAGCAATCGGAGGGTGCGGCGTCCGGGAGGTGGGGCCGCGTCAGACGCGCGCGAACACGTGCTCGAGGAGCGCGCGGCGTCCACTCGCGTTGCGGGCACGGAGGGCGGCGGGCAGTTCGCTGAGGGCGTTGGCGCGGGAGGTCCAGTGGTTGGCGGCAGCTCGGGCGGCGCGGTTCCAGCCCCTGGCCGAGAGGTCTCGTCGTGCCTCGCCGAAGAGGGTCCGCTCCTGCCGGAACTTCGACCCGTCGGGGCCGGTGACGGCGGACACGCTCTGCGAGTGCCGACGGTAGGAGAAGCAGACCTCGTCGTCGAGGACGAGGCTGCCGCCGTCCTTCGTGATCTCGAGGAGCATGGCGAGGTCCTGCACGACGTCGAGGTCGAGCCGGAACTCGTGCTTCCGGAGCGCCTCGACCCGCCAGACGAGCGAGGGGAAGTACGTCCAGTTCCCGCGCAGCAGGCTCGTCGCGAGCGGCTCGCCCCGGTATTCGCGGGCACCGGTGCCGGAGAAGCGGTACATCGCCTTGATCCGATCGGCCAGCGGCGTGGAGGGCTCACCGTGCTCGTCGATGACGGCCACCCCCGGCTGGATGATCGACGCGTCGGGGAAGGCCGCGATGAGCTCGCGCACACGGCGGACGTAGTTCGGCTGCATCACGTCGTCGCACCCCATGATGACGGAGAACTCGCCGGTCATCAGGGAGACGCACTTGCGGTAGTTCTTCGACGGTCGGAGGTTCACCTCGTTGCGCAGGTAGGTGATGCGCGGATCGCCGAGGGCGACGGCCCATTCACCGGGCGCGAGGTCCGGGTAGACGTCGTCGACGATCGTCAGCGTCCAGTCGGGGTCGGACTGCGCGAGGACGCTCTCCACCGCCGACCGGAAGTGGTCGAAGCGGCCGTAGAAGGGCATCATGATGTCGAGCGTCACTCCGGTAAGCTAGCAACGATTCTCGGGCAGTGCGGAATTCTTCGACGATCTCCCGGCCCGAACAGACGCATCGATCCAGAGCGGAACCCCATGACTGAGACCCCCGTGAAGAAAGCCGTCATCACCGGTATCACCGGCCAGGACGGCAGCTACCTCGCCGAGCTGCTGCTCGCGAAGGGCTACGAGGTGCACGGCTTCGTGCGCCGTGCGTCGACCTTCAACACGGGTCGCATCGACCACATCTACGACCCCGAGGCGACCCACGACGGTTCGCCCCGCCTGCAGCTGCACTTCGCCGACCTGGCCGACGGCTCACGCCTCGCCACCCTCCTGGCGGAGATCCAGCCGGACGAGGTCTACAACCTCGCCGCCCAGTCGCACGTGCGGGTGAGCTTCGACGAGCCCGAGTACACCGGCGACACGACCGGCATCGGCACCGTGCGTCTGCTCGAGGCCATCCGACAGGTCGGCCTGCACTGCCGCTTCTACCAGGCGTCGAGCTCGGAGATGTTCGGGGCGACCCCGCCGCCGCAGAACGAGGAGACGCCGTTCTACCCGCGCTCGCCCTACGGCGTCGCGAAGGTCTACTCGTACTGGATCACGCGCAACTACCGCGAGGCCTACGGCATGTTCGCCGTCAACGGCATCCTCTTCAACCACGAGTCGCCCCGCCGCGGCGGGACCTTCGTGACCCGGAAGATCACGCGCGCCGCCGCACGGATCGCCGCCGGCCAGCAGGACTTCCTCTACATGGGCAATCTCGACGCCGTCCGCGACTGGGGATACGCGCCGGACTACGTCGAGGGCATGTGGCGGATGCTGCAGGCGGACGAGCCGGCCGACTTCGTGCTCGCCACGAACACGGCGTACACGGTCAAGGACTTCCTGCAGTTCTCCTTCGAACGCCTCGACCTCGACTGGGAGAAGTACGTCAAGTTCGACGAGCGCTACCTCCGACCCACCGAGGTCGACGCCCTGATCGGCGACTACGCCAAGGCGGAGTCGATCCTCGGGTGGACTCCGAAGGTGCTCCCGCCTCGCCTCGCCCAGATCATGGTCGACTCCGACGTCGCCGAGCTCGCCGCGTCCGGCAAGCCGTACATCGACACCGCGGAGGTCTAGGCGCGGTGCGCGTCCTCCTCACCGGTGGCGCCGGCATGCTCGGCTCGAGCATCGCCGAGGTCTGGCCGACGCTCCGCCCGGACGACGAGCTCGTCGTGGCGACCCGTGCCGACGCCGACCTCACCGACCGGGCGGCGGTCGCGGCGCTCATCGAGCGGACGGCACCGGACGCGATCGTGCACACGGCGGCCAAGGTCGCCGGCATCCAGGCGAAGCTCCAGCGCCCCACCGACTTCCTCCTCGACAACCTGCTGATCGACACCTCCGTCATCAGTGGCGCCATCGCCGCGGGTGTCCCTGAACTGCTGTACGTGTCGAGTGCCGCCATCTACCCGGAGGGACTGCCGCAGCCGATCGGCGAGGACGCGCTGCTCCGCGGCACCCTCGAGGGCGCCAACGAGGGCTATGCGCTCGCGAAGATCGCCGGAACGAAGCTGTGCGAGTACGCGAGTCGTCAGTACGGTTTCGCATATCGGGCCGCTGTGCCGAGCAATCTGTACGGTCCGGGCGACGACTACACGCACGGGCAGGCGCATCTCATCGCGGCCGCCCTCGGCAAGGTCCACGCCGCCGTCACGAGCGGCAGCGACGAGGTCGAGGTGTGGGGCGACGGCACCGCCCGTCGCGAGTTCACCTACACGCCGGACCTCGCCGCCTGGCTCGTCGGCCAGCTCGGTTCACTCGCCGCATGGCCGGTCACCCTGAACCTCGGGCCCGGCGTCGACCACAGCATCACCGAGTACTACGAGGCCGCCGGCCGCGCGGCCGGGTTCACGGGCCGGTTCCGCTACGACGCCTCCAAGCCCTCCGGCGTGCATCAGCGCCTCCTCGACTCGACCGCGGCCCGCGCGCTCGACTGGAACCCCACCACCCCGCTCGCAGCCGGCGTCGCCGCGAGCTACCACGCCTATCTCGCAGCTCAGGAGCCCCAGACATCATGACCGACGACACCTTCGACTCCGGTTTCCCCCTCGCCACCTCCTCCTGGGACGCGGCCGAGTACGCCGCCATCCAGCGCGTCGTCGACAGCGGGCGCTTCACGATGGGGCCGCTCGTCGCCCAGTTCGAGCGCGACTTCGCCAGTGCCTTCGGCGCCGGGTTCGGTGTCATGGTCAACTCCGGATCGAGCGCGAACCTCCTCGCGATCGCCGCCGCCGTCCTCGACGAGCGCGTCGACCTCCAGGCCGGCGACGAGGTGCTCGTCCCCGCGGTGTCGTGGGCCACGACCTACTACCCGCTCCAGCAGTACGGGCTCATCCCGAGCTTCGTCGACATCGACGTCGACACGCTCAACGTGGACCTCAGCCTCGCCGAAGCGTCGATCACCCCGCGCACCAAGGCAATCTTCGCGGTCAACCTGCTCGGCAACCCCAACGACTTCGCCGCGCTCACGGCACTCGCCGAGCGTCACGGGCTGCTGCTCATCGAGGACAACTGCGAATCCCTCGGCGCGAAGGACGACGGCCGCTTCGCCGGCACCGTCGGTTCGATGGGGACGTTCAGCGCCTTCTTCTCCCACCACATCTCCACGATGGAGGGCGGGATGATCCTGACCGACGACGAGGCCACGGCGCAGATGCTCATCTCCCTCCGCGCCCACGGCTGGACGCGTGGTCTCCCCGAGCACAACGCGGTCCACGACAAGTCCGGCGACGAGTGGGACGACCTCTTCCGCTTCGTCCTGCCCGGGTACAACGTCCGTCCACTGGAGATGTCGGGTGCCATCGGGATCGAGCAGATCCAGAAGGTCCCGTCGCTCATCGCGGGCCGCCGTGAGAACGCCGCGTACTGGACGGAGCGGTTCGCCGACCTCGACTCCGTGCGCATCCAGCGGGAGCAGGGCGAGAGCAGCTGGTTCGGCTTCTCCCTCGTCCTCGAGGGGTCCCTCGCCGGTCGCCGTTCGGAACTCGTGCGGGCCTTCGCGGCAGCGGGGATCGAGTCGCGTCCCATCGTCGCCGGCAACTTCACGAAGAACCCGGTGATGAAGTACCTCGACGCCAAGGTGCCCGCCGAGCTCCCCGCGGCGGACAAGATCCACGACGACGGACTCTTCGTGGGCAACCACCACTTCCCGGTCCACGCGGGTATCGACCGCGTGTACGACACGGTGGCCAAACTCTCCTAGGCTGGGTCTGCGCGGTCGTCCCACCGGTCCGCAGCAGCTTCCGTTCCACCGTCCACCTCTTCCCCCGACCGACGAGGACTGTGCACCGTGACCCAGCCGATCGACGCGCCCACGAACGACACTCTGAGCCTTCCCGAGGCGGCCGCGCGGCTGCTCACCGTGAAGGCGGTGCTGTTCGATCTCGACGGCGTCATCACCCCGACCGCCGAGATCCACATGCACGCGTGGGCGAAGCTCTTCTCCGCGGAGCTCGTCGCGCGCGGGATCGCCGAGCCCTACACGGACGCCGACTACTTCCAGTACATCGACGGCAAGCCGCGCTACGACGGGGTGCGGGCGATGCTCGCCTCCCGCGGCATCGTGCTCCCGGAGGGGTCACCGACGGACGCTCCTGAGCTCGAGACCGTCTGCGGCCTCGGCAACCGGAAGAACTCGGTGTTCACGGCCGTCCTCGAGGAGGACGGCATCGCCCCCTATCCCGGGTCCGTCGCGTTCCTCGACGCCGTCGAGCGCGCGGGGCTCCAGGTGGCGGTCGTGTCCAGCTCCAAGAACGCGGAGGTCGTGCTCCGGGCTACCGGGCTGCGCGACCGCTTCGGGGTGGTCATGGACGGCGTCGTCGCCGCGCACGAGGGGATCGCGGGGAAGCCTGCGCCCGACACCTACGTCGAGGCCGGTCGTCTCCTCGGCTGCTCGCCCGCCGAATGCGTCGTCGTCGAGGACGCGCACTCCGGCGTCCAGGCCGGTCGCAGCGGCGACTTCGGGCTCGTGCTCGGGGTCGACCGCGGGATCGGACACCAGGCCCTGATCGACGCCGGTGCGGACGTCGTGGTCGACGATCTCGACGAGCTCGTCGCCCCGCTGCTGGCGGCCGCATCGACCACACCCCAGACCCCCACGGCCCCCCACGACCCCTCCGAGGACCAGGCATGAACCACATCACCAGCGACCCGCTCGACCGCCACCGGTTCCCGCTCGACGACTGGGCGCTCGTCGAGACGCACGTCGACGCGGACGACGAGGGCACGACCGAGACCCTGTTCGCGCTCGGCAACGGCTACCTCGGCTTCCGCGGCAACGTCGAGGAGGGCCGCGACGGCCACGTCCACGGCACGTTCATCAACGGATTCCACGAGACCTGGCCGATCCGCCACGCGGAGGAGGCGTTCGGCTTCGCCCGCGTCGGTCAGACGATCGTCAACGCGCCCGACACGAAGGTCGTCCGCCTCTACGTCGACGACGAGCCGCTGATCCTGAACGACGCCGACCTCCTGAGCTTCGAACGCCGCCTCGACTTCAAGACGGGTGTCCTCAGCCGTGAACTCGAGTGGCGGACGCCCTCCGGCAAGCGGGTGCACATCCGTTCCCGGCGCGTGGTCTCCTTCACGGACCGCCACCTTGCGGTCCTCGACTACGAGGTCACGCTCCTCGACGCCGACGCCTCACTCGTGCTCTCCAGCCAGATCATCAACCGGCAGGACCGCCAGGACGACTACCTCACGAACGCCCCGGAGCCCGGCATGGGCGACCCGCGCAAGGCCGAATCCCTCACCGAGCGTGTGCTCCAGCCTCGGTACAAGCTCATCGACGGCCCGCGTGCGATGCTCGGCTACCAGACGACGAACTCCGGCATGACGATCGTCGCGGGTGCCGACCACACCATCGAGACCGACAACGAGTACGAGGTCTCGACGCACATCGAGGCCGACCTCGCGAAGCACGTCTACACGATCCGCGGCCGCGCCGGTGTCCCGACGAAGCTCACGAAGATCATCAGCTACCACACCTCGAACGCCGTCCCGCCGAAGGAGCTCGCCGACCGCTGCGCACGCACGCTCGACCGCTCGGGCGAGAACGGCATCGAGTCCGCCATCCGCAACCAGGAGCTCTGGCTCGAGGACTTCTGGGCGCGCTCGGACGTCGAGGTCCACGGGCAGCCGGCCGTCCAGCAGGCGACCCGGTGGAACCTCTTCCAGCTGGCTCAGGCGACCGCACGCACCGACGGTGGCGGCGTCGCGGCCAAGGGCGTCTCCGGCTCGGGCTACGGCGGCCACTACTTCTGGGACACCGAGATCTACGTCCTCCCGTTCCTCAGCTACACCGCACCGCTCGTGGCCAGGAACGCCCTGCGGTTCCGTCAGAACATGTTGGACGCCGCCCGCTCCCGCGCCACCGAGCTCAACCAGCACGGCGCGCTGTTCCCCTGGCGGACGATCAACGGGCTCGAGTCGTCCGCGTACTACGCCGCCGGTACGGCGCAGTACCACATCGACGCCGACATCTCCTATGCCCTCCGGCAGTACGTCGCGGCGACCGGCGACGAGGACTTCCTCGCCAGGGGCGCCGTCGACATCTTCGTCGAGACGGCGCGCATGTGGGCCGACCTCGGCTTCTGGCGGGCCAACGGCAAGGACTCGTTCCACATCTACGGGGTCACGGGCCCCGACGAGTACACGACGGTGGTGAACGACAACCTCTACACGAACGTGATGGCGCGGTCGAACCTGCTGTCGGCGGTCGAAGCCGTCGAGCGCCTGCGGGCCGACGACCCGGCGTCCTTCGGTCGCCTCGTCTCGCGACTGTCGCTGGACGACGCCGAGATCGCCGAGTGGCAGCGCGCCGCCGAGCACATGCACATCCCGTTCGACAAGCGGCTCGGCATCCACCCGCAGGACGCCCAGTTCCTCGAGAAGGAACTGTGGGACCTCGACCACACGCCGCCGGAGCACCTGCCGCTGCTGCTGCACTTCCACCCGCTCGTCATCTACCGGTTCCAGGTGCTCAAGCAGGCGGACGTGGTGCTGGCGCTGCTCCTGCAGGGCGACCACTTCACCGATGAGGAGAAGCTCGCCGACTTCGACTACTACGACCCGCTGACCACGGGCGACTCGACCCTGTCGGCGGTCGTGCAGTCGATCATCGCCGCGGAGGTCGGGTACCAGCGACTCGCGCTGAAGTACTTCTGGTCGGCGCTCTTCGTCGACCTCGCCAACCTGCACCGCAACACCCCGGACGGCGTGCACGTCGCGTCGACCGGTGGCGTGTGGAGTGCACTCGTGCTGGGCTTCGCCGGCATGCGCGACCACGGCGGCGTCATCTCGTTCTCGCCGCGGCTCCCGGTGGACTGGCAGGGGATCACCTTCCGCCTCACCGTCAAGGAGACGCGGGTGCGGATCTCCGTCCGTCGCACCGAGATGCGCTTCACCGTCGAGGAGGGCGACTCCGCGTCGTTCGTCGTCGCCGGCGGCGACGTCCTCGTCGAGGCCGGCACCACGGTGACGGTCCCGCTCGACAACCAGGGTCCGCACCTCGTCGGCGAGCCGAGCGCCAGCGACATCGAGGGCAGCCGTCGCGCCGACGGATCGCTCATCACCGTGTCGATGCCGACGATCGCGCTCGGCCCCGCGGACACCGAGTCCATCCCGATCATCCAGCCGCAGTCCGAGTAACCGATGACCGGCTCGGTGGACGACCGCTTCGGCGGGTCCGTCCGCCGGGCCGGTCGCGGCGTTACGCCCGGAGTGCCGCGCGGAAGGTCTCCAGGGTCTCGGTGGCGGTGCGCTCCCAGGAGAACCGCTTCGCCTGCTCGAGTCCGGCCTCGGCCAGCCGCTGCATCTCGTCGGGCCGGGTCACCGCGGTGCGCATGACGCCGGCGATGCTGTCGAGGGAGTTCGGGTCGAGGTAGAGCGCGGCGTCGCCGCAGACCTCGTGGTAGACGGGGATGTCGCTCATCATGACCGGGAGACCGACCATCATCGACTCGAGCGCGGGAAGGCTGAACCCGTCGACGAACGACGGCATCGCCATGATCGTGGCGCGGCGGTACAGCTCACCGAGCTCCTCGCTCGTGAGCCAGCCCTGCAGCTCCACCCAGTCCTGCATGCCGGTCTCGTCCACGACGGCCTGCAAGGGGTCCTCACCGTGGCTCCCCGTGATCACGAGGCGCGGGCGTTCGTGTTCAGCGAGGAGCGGCAGCGCGCGGATCAGGCTCGCCCAGTTCTTGTGCGGGCGCCGGTTCCCCGTCGCGAGGACGAAGGGGCGCTCCTGGTCGGGCTCGCGGGCACCGTCGATGGTGGGCATCGTGCCGGCGAGCGGCACCAGGTCGATGCGCGCGCGGGGCACCCGGAGGTACTTCTCGATCTCCGCGCGGGACACCTCGCTGATCGTGAGGACCCGGGTCGCGTTCCTCGAGGTGAGGCGTTCCATGACCTTGACGGGGGCGGTGTACAGCGGCGTGGTCATGAGTTCGGGGTTGCTCCAGTAGAGCATGTCGTGCATGGTGACGACCGACGGCATCGACGACCGGGCGGGGCCGAGGGTCGCGGGGGAGTGCATGAGGTCCGCGCCGTGTCGTCGCGCCTGCCGGGCCACCTGGAACAGTTCGCCGAACGCCCAGACGAAGCGGTTCTCCCCGCTGATGCCCGTGTCCACCATCTCGCCGGGGAACCAGGAGTGGTCGAGCCGGTAGCCCTCCGAGCTGATGAGCCCCACGAACTCGAATTCACTGCCCTGCCGACCGATCTCGCGGTACAGCTCGCGGGCGTAGGTCTCCATACCGCCCTTCGTGCCGGTGTAGGACAGGAGGTCGACGGCTACGCGGGGCATAAGGCACGAGGATAGCAGCGGGACGAGCGGGATAGGCTGGTGGGCGGTCCGGTGAGCGGTGAGGAGCGGGTCCATGCCACAAGCACCAGTCGACGAGCGGGTCTCCGTGGCGCTCTGCACCTACAACGGCGAGGCGTACCTCGCGGAACAACTGGCCGGCATCACCGCGCAGACGGTGCTCCCACGCGAGATCGTGGTCAGCGACGACGGGTCGACCGACGGGACGCCCGCGATCGTCGAGCGGTTCGCCGCGGTGTCGCCGATCCCCGTCAGATTCCTGCGGAACCCTGAGGCGCTCGGCGTCACGCGGAACTTCGAGGGCGCCATCCGGGCGACCGTCGGTGAGCTCGTGGTCCTCTCCGATCAGGACGACGTCTGGCGGGCCGACCGGGTCGAGCGGGCGCTCGCGGCCTTCGACGCCCGCCCGGAACTCCAGCTGGTGTGCTCCGACGCCCGGCTCGTCGGTGCGGACGGGTCGCCGCTCGGGACGACGCTCTTCGCGTCGCTGTCCATCGGTTCCGAGGAGCGGCAGCGCATCCGCTCCGGCGATGCGTTCGACGTCCTCCTCCGGCGCAACCTCGTGACCGGCGCGACGGTGATGTTCCGTCGGGAGGTCTTCGACGCGGCGGCTCCGTTCCCGTCGCCCTGGGTCCACGACGAGTGGCTGGCCATCGTCGCCGCGTCGCGGGGTCCGATCGAACTGCTGGACGAGCCGCTCGTCGACTACCGCCAGCACGGCGCGAATCAGATCGGTGTCATCGAGCCGACGCTGCGGTACAAGGTCTCGCGTCTCCTGCAACCCGGGCGGCAGCGGAACCGCGACATCGCGGATCGCATGGTCGGCCTCGCCGCCTGGCTCGCCACCGCAGGGGGATCAGCGCCGCTCGCCGATCCGGGGGCCGTCGGGGCGAAGGCCGCCTTCGAAGGCTTCCGTGCCGATCTGCCGTCGGCCAGGTGGCGACGGATCCTGCCCGTGCTGCTCCGCGCGCCACGCGGCGAGTACCAGCGGTACGCGAGTCAGGGCGTGTTGGACATCGCGCGCGACCTGCTCCAGCCTGCCTGAGTGCGGCGCCTCCGGGTGGCTGTCGGCCTCGTCGTCAGGCGCCCGTGAGCAGCAGGAGGGCAGCACCGACGAGCACCACACCGAGGGCGAGGAGACCGCCTCGCCACGGAGCCCGGTGGCGCGCGGCGACGAGGAGGAGGCCCATCACGACGAGCTCTCGAGCGTTCACGAGCCACGCCGCGAGTTCGAGGTCGTGCACGGCGACGACGCCGATGGGCAGCGACAGCAGTACGCCGATCGCCTTGATCGGACTCGCCCAGCGCATCCGGCTCTCCGCCTGGAGGATGGCCGTGACCGTCCACGCGACCACGGACGGGGCGACCGCCAACGCGAGGACGGGGACGAGGGCGAGGGCCGGATCCCAGGCTTCGGCGAGGAACGGGGCGACGAGGAGCTGTGCGCCGACCGTCGTCAGGACCGCCGCCAGGACGGATACGGCGAGGGAGCGGCGGAGCGAGCGCTCGGCGAGCCCGACGAGCTCGGAACCGCGTCCGCTGCGCGCCGCCCCGACGAGGACCGGACGGATGACGTTGATCGTGGCCAGTGCCGCGGCGTCGCCCACGCTGCGCGACAGGGACATGGCGAAGGCGTACTGTCCCAGCCTGGCGTCGCCCGCCAACGCGCCGATCGAGACGCGGTCGGTCTGCCCCTGGCCCCAACCGAGGAGCGCGAACAGTGCGGTGTGCAGGTAGTCGCGGAACACGGTCGTGGTCGCTGTGCCCGGCCTGGCGTCGTCGGTCCCGGTGGGCGCAGCGCGTGCAGCGTGCCGACGGTTGAGGAGGGCGAACCCGGCCTCGGCGAGCGTGGCCTGGATCGCGCTCGCGAGCAGGGACTGCGTCATCACCAGGATCGGCACGCTGCAGAGGAGTGAAGCGGTCGACGACCAGGCCTGGGAGGACGCGATGCGCTTCCACCGTCCGGCCCGTTGCAGCCGGACCAGCGCGTCGAGACCGATCGCCGAACAGCTCGGCACGAGGACGAAGGGCGTCAGCGCGATCGCCTGCCATCGGTCGGGGCCGGTCTGGGTCAGGGACAGGGCGACGACGGTCGCGGCCAGGAGCCCACCGCCGACCCCGGCGGACCACCCGCGGAATCGTCGGACGAAGCGGTCCCCGCCCTCGGTTCCGGCGTGCACGACGGCGGTCTGCCGCGCGGCCGTGTCGCCGACGGTCTGCACGAGGGTGAGTGCCAGGACCATCCAGGCGTACATGCCGACGACGGACGGCGCGACGATCGCCGCCAGGACGAGCATGATCAGTGCGGAGGCCACCCGGGGGAGGAGCCGTTCGAGGATGGACCAGGCCAGGTGGATCATCGCCGGCTCACAGGTACAGCGTCCGGCTGCGGATGCTCTCCGCGACCCGGCCGGCTCGGGAGGCCAGACGTTCGACGGCCTGTCGTCGCCGGAGGCTCGACGGTGTGCTCAAGAGGAGCAGGAGGACACCGGAGCCGACGGCGACGGGCAGTGACCACCAGCGTGATCGTGGCATGCCCGCCGAGCGGTGGCTCGCGTACAGCCGCACGTTCGCGCGGCCATAGGCGAAGAACTGTTTCGCGACCGAGCGGAGCTCGCCACGGAGGGCGTAGTCGACGACCGCGTCCGGAACGGCCACCGTCTCCGCACCGAGCCGCGCCGCCCGCCAGAAGAAGTCGGTCTCATCGCCGCCACCGGCGAACGACTCGTCGAACCCGCCCACCAGCTCGTACACCCGCCGGGTGAATCCGCAATTGGCGCCGATGGGCCAGGGGATGTCCCACAGGGCGCGGTAGACGCCCGAGTCGTGTGCGACCAGTCGTCCGTCCGGGAGGCGTCGGTCGACCGCCCCGCCCACGCACTCGGCACCGGCGGTGAGGGCCCGGGCATGTGCTGCGAGCCACCCGGGCCGGACGACGTCGTCCGCGTCGCAGAGCAGCACCGCCCACCCGCGTGATGCCGCGACGCCGGTGTTCCTGGCGTGGTTGATGCCCGGCCGGCCACCGGCGTCGACGAGTCGGATGCGGGCGTCGCGGCGACGATAGTCCCGGACGAGCGCCGCCGTCGCGTCGGTCGAGCCGTTGTCCGCGACGACGACCTCGAACACCTCGTCACCCTCCTGGGCGAGGAGGGCGTCGAGCTGCGCGCCGAGCGTCTGCGCGCCGTTCCGGCAGGGGATGACGATGGACAACACGATGGGCTCCGATCGGGATGGATACTCGTATGCTAGTATTCTAATGTCTTATTCACAAGTTTGAGCGGGGAGCACAAATGTTGAGAAAGCCACTCGGGCTGATTGTCGGGTCCGCCGAGGTGGTCGTCCTACGACTGGCCTCCGGCGTTCCGAACAACGCCGTCCGTCTGGCGGCACTGCGGTCCTGGGGTGCGGTGATCGGTGCCGGATGCGCGATCCACCACGGACTCCAGGTTCGGGGTGCCCGTCGCCTCTCGCTCGGAGCCGACTGCTTCATCGCGGAGGACGTCACGCTCGATGCCCGTGGTGGTCTCGCCGTGGGCTCCCACGTGAGCATCAACAGCGGCGCGCAGATCTGGACCGCCCAGCACGACAGTGCCTCGCCGGTGTTCGCATACGAGTCGGCTCCGGTGCGCATCGGCGACCGAGCGTGGATCAACGCGCGGTCCATCGTCCTGCCCGGTGTGTCCATCGGTGAGGGCGCGGTCGTCGCCGCCGGTGCGGTCGTCACGAAGGACGTACCGGCCTGGACCATGGTGGGCGGGGTGCCGGCGAAGCCCATCGCCGATCGTCCTCGCGTCGACGCCTACCGCCTCGACGCCCGTCGGAACAAGGTCTGGTGGTGGTGACCACCCCGCGCGTCGGCCGCGCGGCGTGGTGATCCGCCGTGGTCAGAGGTACCACGTCCTCGATCGCAGGCTCTCCGTGAGCCGCCCGGCGCGGGAGGCGAGGCGCTCGACGCTGCGGCGCCGACGAGCGCTCCGTGGTCCTGAGGTGACCAGCCCTGCGACCGCCACGAGGATGACGATCGGGAGTTCCCAGCCGATCGACCTCGGCATGCCTCGCGCCCGATGCCGGAGGAACAGACGCACCGTGCCCCTGCCGTAGCCGAAGAACTGGCGTGCGACGCTCCCGAGGTCGTCGCGGAGGCGGTACTCCACGAGGGCGCCGGGTGCGGCTGTCGTCAGATGGCCCGCCTCGGCGGCCCGCCAGAAGAAGTCCGTCTCGTCGCCCCCTCCGCGCAGCGTCTCGTCGAATCCGCCGATGTGGTCGAACACGGACCGCCGGAATCCGCAATTCGCTCCCGGGGGCCAGGGATGGAAGTCGTGCACCGTACTGACTGCCTCGGACCGCCCGACGATCGTTCCGTCCGGCAGGGTTCGGGCGAGTGGTCCTCCGGTGCAGTCGGCTCCGGCCTCGAACGCCCGGGCGTGGGCGTCGAGCCACCCGGGTTGCACCACGTCGTCGGCGTCGCACAGGAGGACGACGGATCCGCGGGATGCGCGGACACCGATGTTCCGGGCGTGATTGATGCCCGGGTGAAGGCCTGCCTCGACGAGGTGGACGCGTGCGTCGCGATCCCGGTATCGCCGCACGAGTTCCGCGGTGTCGTCTGTCGAGCCGTTGTCGGCGACGATGACCTCGATGTCGGAGGCGTGCCGCTGTGCGAGCAGAGCGTCGAGTTGGTGGGCGAGGGTGTCTGCGCCGTTACGGCAGGGGATGACGATCGAGTACACGGGCCTCCGGGGGACTGGGCGGGGACCCAACTCTTCCATCTGGACCGGAAGAATACAAGATGAGATATATCCGTCTCAGACGGATGATGTGCCGAAGCGCCGATAGCCCTCGGGGACGGAGAAGCGATCGATGACGGTCGCCGATGGCCCGGCGACGAGCGAGCCGGCGGGCACGGATCGCGTGACGACGGCACCTGCTCCGATGACCGCCCCGCGGCCGATGGTGACGCCGCTCAAGATCGTC
This sequence comes from Plantibacter sp. Leaf1, assembly GCF_001421315.1. Lineage (NCBI taxonomy): Bacteria > Bacillati > Actinomycetota > Actinomycetes > Micrococcales > Microbacteriaceae > Plantibacter > Plantibacter sp. Leaf1. Next base: position 317,379 of record NZ_LMJX01000003.1, read on the forward strand.
GCGCCGGCGGCGATCCACACGTCGTCCTCGATGACGACCGGTTCCGTCTTCGTGGCCTGGCCGGGTCGGACGGGGTGGAATCCGGTGTCGTAGATGCGGACGCCGTCCCCGATCGCCACGCGGTCGCCGATCCGGACGGAGTGCTCCGCGTGGATCACCGTCCCCTGGTTGATGAAGACGCGGTCACCGAGGATCAGCTCTCCGGCCGGCCCCGTGGACAGCGCCGACCGCGCGGTGACCGAGCGCATCTTGAGTCGACGTCCGGCGCGGAACGTTCCGATGATGCGAAGGGACGGGGCGCGACCTTCGAAGATCGCGAGCGTCGGCATCGTCCCGGCGAGCAGCCAGAGGAGGAGCGCTGCACGGAGGAGCCCCGCACCGTTGGTGGCGAGCTGCCAGGTGCTTGCGGCGAGGCGGCGGAACGGTGCGGGCACGAGGCTCCCCTTGGGTGATGGTGAAGAATGAACGGTTCATATATTAGATGGATCTGTAAGTGTCCGCAACAGCTGAAATGTCATATACTGAGTTCGCCGTCGGTGCGACGGTCCCGAACCCGAGAGATCCGCTATGACCACGACCGTCCTGCACGTGACCGACTGCTACGCCGGCGGTATCCCCGTCGCCATCGAGGCCTACGTCCGCAACTCCCCGCCGGAGGTCGAGCATCATCTCCTCTTCGCGGCGCCCGACGGCGCGCCCGCCGACGTCCCCGTGGCGGGTACCTTCCGCTCGGTTCGTCGGATGGCGGGAGGGCACCTGCCCGCGCTCGTCGCGATCCGTCGGGCGCGCCGGGCCCTCCGGCCGGACATCGTCCACGCGCACTCGAGCTTTGCGGGTGCGTACGCGCGACTCGCCCTGCGGAATTCCGCTCGGACGCGGATCGTGTACACCCCGCACTGCTACGCGTTCGAGCGGACGGACATCTCCACGCTCGGTCGCAGCGTCTATCGCGGCGTGGAGTGGCTGTTGTCCTTCAACGTCGAGACGATCGCCGCATGCTCGGAGGGCGAGGCGGCCCGGTCCGATCGCCGTGGCCCGTTCGGGCCCCGGGTCGTCCTCGTGCCGAACGTGCTCGAGCGCGCCGAGCGGAACGCGCACCGCCCCGAGGTCGAGGCGCACCGTCCGCTTCGCGTCACGAGTCTCGGACGCCTTGCACCGCAGAAGGATCCCGCGCGCTTCGCGTCCGCGGCGGCGTCGATCCGCGAACGCGGCCTGGCGGTCGAGCCGGTGTGGATGGGCGGAGGGCCGGACGACGAGGCCGACCGCCTCCGCCGCGCGGGTGTCCAGGTCACCGGCTGGATCCCGCACCCCGAGGTCTCCTCCCGACTCGCCCAGAGCGACGTCTATCTGCACACCGCTGCGTGGGAGGGCTTCCCGCTCGCCGTGCTCGAAGCCGTCCAAGCCGGCGTCCCGACCCTCGTACGACGGATCGACGCGTTCGGCGACCTCCCGGACGTCCTCACCATCGAGGGCGGGCTCGAGACGATGATCGTCAGCCGACACGCCGGACCCGAGGCGTTCGCCGCCTGGGCTGCCGCGAACACGGCCGGCTGGACGGAGCGGTTGCGCGATCACACCCCCGCCCACCAGCAGCTCGCCCTCGCCGACGCCTACCGCGTCCCGCAGGTCGCTTGATGCGCATCGCCGTCGTCCAGTGGGGTCGCACCGGGGCAGGGCCGCTCTTCGCCCAGGAGCTCGCACAGGCGCTCCAGGAGCATGGCGCCTCGATCGTCGTCTCCTACTCGCTCGACGCGGAGATCGCGGAACGGTTCACCGGACTCGGCGTGCCCGCATTCGGGGTCCGCACCTATCGCGACCGACGTGGCGCGCTCCTCGGTCTCCCGCGTCTCCTGGTCGCGGCGGTCGGGCTCGACCGCTTCCTCCGGCGGCATCGGGTCGACGTCGTGGTGATCGCGATGGAACATCTCTGGCAGGGCGTGGTCGCCCCGGTGTTCCGGCTCGGCCGACGGCGTACCTTGCTCTGCGTCCACGATGCGACGATGCACCCCGGCGACCACTCGGGGATCGAGCATCTGCTGCGTCGCGTGGAACGCCGCGTCGCGGACGGGGCCGTCGTGTTCTCGAACGCCGTCGCCGCACAACTGGCCTCGCTCGGCGCCTTCCCGACCGACCGGATCCACGAGACCGTCCACGCCGCGTACCGCGTCGACCCCGGCCGCGCCGCCCGAACGGTCGGGTCCTCCGAGGTCCCGGTCGTCGGGTTCTTCGGCCGACTCTCCGCCTACAAGGGTCTCGACCTCGGCATCCGGGCCATCGCGGAACTCCGGTCGCGCGGGATCCGGGTCCGGTTCCGCGTCGTGGGATCCGGGGCCGACGAATCGGTCGCCGCACTGCGGCATGAGGACGACGAGGTCCAGAACCGCTGGGTCGCGCAGGATGAGATCGAAGGCGTCGTCGGCGGGTTCGACCTGGCCCTCCTGCCCTACACCGAGGCGAGCCAGTCCGGCGTCCTCGCGTACACCATGGCGCTCGGCGTCCCCGCCGTCGTGACCCCGGTCGGTGGACTCGCCGAGCAGGCGACCGCCTCCGGTTCAGCGATCGTCGCGACAGACGTGACGCCGACCGCGCTCGCGGACGCGATGGCGTCGGTGCTCACCGACGAGGAGTTCGCGAGGGCGCTCTCCGAGGCCGGAACTGCGGCGGCATCGGGTTCGATGTCGTGGGCTCGGGTCGCGGCGGATGTCCGTCAGGCAGCCACGGTGGTCAGCCGCCGCTGAGCGCCGGTCCGTCGGCAGCCTGGCCGGACGGACGACCCGACGGAACGGCCCGCTCGCGCGTCACGCCCGAGCGGGCCGTTCGTGTGGTCACCCGAGACTCGGCGGCCTCGCCGAGCCTCCTGGCCTGAGGCTCAGGAGGAGGCACACGGCGACGACGAGCATCGGGGTGAGGTGGCGGAGGAACGAGCCGTAGTCGGGCTCGAAGATCGACTGCACGATGAGGAAGGCGAGCAGCGAGGCGAGCAGGCGGTTCTGGAACGGCGTCAGTGCCGGCGAGCCGGCGTCAGCACGACGGCGGGCGGATCGGATCGCGACGAGGAGGGACACCCAGATCACGATGAGCAGGACCGCGACGATGAGATAGATCGCGCCGCCCCGGAACAGTAGGGGGATCGGCACGATGAAGGAGCCGAAGGTCAGCACGCTGTTGACGAAGCCGAAGACCGGGCCCGTGCCTGGGACGAACTGGGTGATGAGGGTGTTCACGGACGCATTGCTCCGGTATTCGTTCACCGTGTGACGGAAGTGGTCGAGGTCGACACCGACGAACTGCGGGAAGACGACGGCGAGTACGGCGTAGAGCATGAGGATCACCACGAGGGTGGTCACCCAGCCGCGCCGCAGACGCAGCACGAGTCGAAGGGCGACGAAGACGCCGGCGACGAGGAACCAGTAGGTGCGGAAGGCCTCCGCATACAGCAGCATCGCGAGGATCGGCGCAAGCTCGCTCAGGATCCGGCTCCCACGGCAGAGGACGATGACGAGCACGACGCCCATCGTCAGGAGGTCCTTCGTGTAGGCACCGTGATAGATCGCGGCGAGGGCGACGCAGCTGACGATGATCCCCCAGTCCAGCCAGCCGGCTGACGACACCTGGGTCTTCCGAAGCGCCAGCGTGAGCGCGAGCAGGTAGCTCAGCACCCCGAGCATGGCGGCGAGCGCCGGCAGCTCGGCGAGTCCGAGCCATCGGTAGACCGCCGCGATGAGCTGGAACGACGCGTCCGCGTCGGCGAAGGTGCCCCGATTGACATTGATGATGGTGCCCTCGTCGTTCGAGAAGTGCGAGGGGAGCCCGGGGCGGTCGGCCGCCACCCAGGCGAGCGCGATGAGGGAGGCGACCACGAACACCCCGCCGCCGATGAGGCTGTGCTCGTCGGTCGGTCTGGGGGTCGCGTCGGGGGACCGGGGCTCCGCGCTGGCACGTGTCTCGATAGGCGTGCGCATGGGTCAGCCGGTGAAGGACCGCACGAAGGTGAGCGGGGGTTGGAGGTCACCGAACCACGTCTCCGCGTAGTTCGAGAGCTTCCGGTTGTTGTTGTCGATCGCGATGACCGGGCGTCCCATCTGGAGTGCGATGAGCATGGCGTGCAGGCGATCGGTCACGACCGTCTCGCCGCTGGCGATGGTCCGGACGGCCGCGGCGAATCGGCGTTCGGCCCGTCGCATCCACGCCTCCTGGCTGCTCTCCAGGAGCGGCTTCAGCATCGGGTACTTCGCCGCCCGCCACCCGAGCCACTCGTGGGCCCGCAGGTCCACGGGGTCCGCGCGCCAGTCGGTGCTCCTGGAGCCGACCGGTCTCCCTGCGGTCTCGTCGTCCGTCCGCGCGATCACGATCCTGCCCTGCGTCGGTTCCGGGGCGACGATGGCGCCCAGGAGGTGGACGGCGTCGGGGGAGAGCGTGAGGTCGTCGACGTGGTCGCGGACGAGGTCGAAGGAGGCCTGGTCGCGCACGGCCACCCGGAGTCGGCGGCGGGAGGCGAACCGTCGGACGAACGCCTCCTGGTCGGACGGTTCCGGGAAGACGACCGACTGGGGGGCTTGGATGAGGAGCGTTTCACGCGGGAGGTGCTCGGCGAGGTCGTACCGCGACTCGTTGAGGACGGGGTACAGGCCTCCGAGGTTGCCGCCGCCCTGGATGAGGACGGGGATGGCGGAGTCGCGCACGCGCCTCGGCATGGTGCCGACGCTCGAGGTGGTCCGCACGTCGATGCGGTGATCCCGCCAGAACTTCGCCTGCGCCAACGCGATGGCAGAGTCTCCGGCGTTCTTGTGGTCGGGGAACTGGGTGAAGTGCAGCTCGGTGACGCCTCGGTGCAGGTGGACGAACGCTGCCTCGGCGCGGCTGCGCATGGTCTCGAGATAGGACATGTTGCTCCATTCGGGTGGGGTTCGGGAGAGGGGAGGATCGAAGACTGGAACACCGCACTCCACATCTTGTATGCTAATATACTGCACGGATCGGTCCACGACAAGGTCGGCGGTCCCGCCGAGCGCCGCAGGCTGCTCGCCCCTCCCGTCAACCGACGCGAACCCGACCGCGCGTCAGGAAGCCCACCCGTCATGCCGTTCATCGCAGCCCGCCGATCCTGGGAGCGCCGGTTCTCCCGCGCCGTCCTCCTCCTCGACCTCCTCGCGGTGTGCGCCGCCCTCGGCGCGACACAACTGCTCTGGTGGGACACCTACTGGACGGGGGCGGTCGAGGTGGCCGGTCCGCTCGGCCACCTCGTGGTCGGGTACCCCGCGATCACCCTCGCGCTCGCGCTCGCCTGGTGGTTGCCACTGACGGACGCCCGGTCCAGACACCCGCGCGTCCTCGCGGGAGGATGGTCGCCGTACCGGCGGGTGATCCTCGTGACCACGACGGTCTTCGGCGGCTTCGCGATGAGCTCCTACCTGTTGAAGCTCGAGATCGGGCGCAGCTTCCTCCTGACCGCGCTGCCGCTCGGCGTCGTGCTGCTCGTGACGATCCGCTGGGCCGCGCGACGGCGCCTCCGTGCGCGACGGCGGAGCAGTGCGTTCGTCTACCGGACGCTGCTCGTCGGCGATCGCGACCACGCCGTGCACGTCGCCGAGCGAATGCGCCGTGGCGAGTGGGCAGGACATCGCGTGGTCGGCGTCGTGACGCCGGGCATCGTCGACGACGAACGCATCGCCGACGCGCCCGTCCTCGCCGGGCGTGCCTCGATCCTCGAGGCCGCCGTCGACGTCCAGGCCGACACGGTGATCGTCGCCGGTTCGGAGGAGCTCACACCTGCCGCGTTGCGTCGCCTCGGCTGGGAGCTCAGCGAGCGGGGCGTGCGGCTCATTATCGCCCCGACGCTCACCGGGGTCGCACCGATGCGACTGCACCTCCAGCCGGTGGACGGCATCCCGCTGCTTCACGTCGACTACCCCGAGATCACCGGCGCGAAGGCCGCGGCCAAGCGGACGTTCGACGTCGTCGGCTCGGCGGGTCTCCTCCTGCTGCTCTCGCCCGTCCTGCTCGCCGTCGCGATCGCGGTCATGACGACGAGCCGGGGCGGCGTGCTCTACCGCCAGGAGCGCATCGGCCTTCGCGGCCGCCCCTTCCAGATCCTCAAGTTCCGCTCGATGGCCTCCGGCGCCGACACCGGTGCCGCCTTGGCGGCACAGCAGCGTGCCGATGAGCTGCTCACCAAGCCGGAGCACAACCCGCTGGTGACCCCCGTCGGCCGCATCCTCCGGAAGTACTCGCTCGACGAACTGCCGCAGCTGTTGAACGTGCTCGGCGGTTCGATGAGCCTGGTCGGGCCGCGACCGCACCGCGACTGGGAGGTCGAGCGGTACGACCTGCTCGCCCGTCGGCGTCTCCTCGTCAAACCCGGCATGAGCGGCCTCTGGCAGGTCAGCGGGCGGTCCAGTCTGTCCTGGGACGACTCGGTCGATCTCGACCTGTACTACGTCGAGAACTGGTCGGCGGCCACCGACATCGGGATCCTGGCCAGGACGGTCCGCGCGGTCGTCGCCCCGGGGGCGGACGCGCGGTGACGGCCGGCGGTCACCGCTCGGGCAGCTTGTGGCGCCAACTGAGCCCGCCGGCACCGAGGACCGCGCAGACCACGAGGAGGAGCCAACCGCCGCTCGTGAGGAGGCTGCTCTCAGCGGCCCCGGACGCGAGCAGGGTCACGACGATGAGCGCAGCCCACACGTGCACGACACTCCGACGGTTGGTGGCCACGAACCAGGTCCGGACGAGCGCCAGACCGCCGAGGAGGAGGAAGAGGACGAGCCCGATCAGTCCGAGTTGCAGGGAGACGTCCAGGTAGGCGTTCAGCGCCGAGTCGTTCACCCGGCCGAGACTCGCGTCGATGAGTCGGTAGGGGACCGCGTCCGCCACCCAGCCGCCGGTCCAACCCCACCCGTTGAGTTCACTCGCGGCCGGTCGCCGCATCGTCTCCTGCCACAGGGCGTACCGCTGCTCGATCTCGAGCCCCAGTCCGAAGAGCCGGAACACCTCGGCACGGTTGAAGTAGCCGACGACCGCCACCAGTGCCAGCACCGCGAGCAGGACGAACTGCCACATCCGACGGAGTTCCGGTCGAAGCTGCCGGAAGACGTAGAGGACGGCGGTGGCGATCCCGAGGGTACCGGCGAGCAGCGCGATACTCGGCGAGCGCGTCCCGAGGATCAGGCCGGCCGCGAGCGCGATCGATCCGATCGTCACCCCGTGACGCACCGACCTGGTCCGCCACTCGACGACGAAGGTGACGAGCCCGATCAGTGCCGCGATCCCGAGCGCGCTCCGCGAACCGAACACGCCCTCGAGCGGTCCGCCGAGGGCGAGGTTGCCGCTGATCCCGAGGAACGGGAGCGGCGTGTCGATGAGGACCCCGCTCAGCACTTCGAGCGCGAGCGAGGCACCGAGTAGCGCTCGGAACGCGGTCCCCGTCGCACGCACGATCTGGATCGTGTCCCGGGTGAGGGCGATCACGATCGCGACGAACGCCCAGGCGAGTTGCTCGCCGATCGCCGGCCAGGTCGCGAGTGGCGTGGCGCTCCAGGCGATCGAGAGCGCGCTCCACGCGAGGAAGAGCAGGACCGAGATGGGCAGCAGCCCACGCCACTCGATGATGGGCAGCCGCGCCAGCAGGATCCCGGTGCCGATGGCCGCGAGACCGGCGAGCATGGCACTGAAGCCGGCGCCGCCGATGAGGCTCGTGACGAGGTGTTCGCCGAAGGCGGTCCCGATGGCGATGGTCGCGAAGGCGGCGGCGACCGGCGCGGAGGACAGGACGCGCGCCGCGGCGGAGAACGTGTCGAAGTCGGCCGGTCTCACGCCGCGCTCACCGGCTGAGGTGGTCGCGTCGGGGCGTGGATGCTCGCTCGGCCGGGCCACCGGTGTCGGTCACGGGCCAGGCCGGCTCCTGCTTGGTCTTGACGACGAGGAGGACGAGGAGGACCCACCCGGACTCGATGAGCAGTCGGCTCTCGGCGACGGACTGGACGACGAGCGAGACCGCGATGAGGACGGGTGCCAGCGAGAGTGCCGTGTACGGTCGGTGCGCGTCCAGGTCCACTCGCGGCCGGTCGACGGCGAGGAACCAGGTGCGGGTCAACATCGACAGGACGACCGCGGCGAACAGGACGAGGCCGACGACCCCGAGCTGGAACCACACGTCGAGCCACGCGTTGTGGGCCTGCAGCTGCCGGACGCCGCGCCGGATGACGAGATCGGTGAAGAGCGGCTCCCACGGTGCCCAGGGGCTCGAGAACCCCCAACCGACGACCGGCCGTTGTTCGATGAGGCGCCAGACCGTGGCCCAGATGTCGAGACGACCGGTGAGGTCGGGGCTCTTCCCGAGGAGGCCGAGCAGCTGCGTGCGGAAGGCGACCGCCACCACGGCCCCGACGACGGCGACACCGGCGATGGCGAGGTACACGGGCGTGCGGGCTGCTGGGCCACTCGCGCGCCGGATGGCGAGGGCCGACGCCAGGACGACAGTGGTGACCACCGCCGCCAGCAGGATCGTGGTCGAGAAGCTCAGCAGGAACATGGCCACCGAGAGCGCCAGTCGGAGGATCAGTGTCCATCGCCGCTCCGGGCCGGCGATGCCCGCCGCCGCGTGCTGCTCGCGACGCGCCGCCAGCCGGACGCCGAACACGATGATCCCGAGGAGGGCGACGACGGCGAGCAGGTTGGCGTTCCCGGAGATGCCCTGGATGCGCCCACCGGAGAAGAGGAGCTCACGCGACCAGTAGTCGAGCAGCGGCGGGTCGGCCGAGTCACCCGCGTAGAAGTTCGGGAGCAGCGGGTGACGGAGGACCGCAGCCACGAACAGCTCGAAGAGGAGGGACAGGGCGAGCAGCCAGGTCACGGCGCGCCCGAGGACCCGGAGGACCTCCGGCCAGGTGAAGCAGGTGGCGAGGGTCAGCCCGAGGATCGTGCAGAGGGCCGCGCCGAGGAGCGTCGCCGCGGTGCCGCTCGGATAGGCGGACCAGGCGAGGGACACGACCGCCAACGCCCCGTAGCCGACGAGCGACCAGGGGATCCTGGTGCGCTGCCACCTGGGACGGACGACGACCATGCAGGCGAGCGCCGCCCCACCGGCCAGGAGGGCGACCGCCGTGTAGCCCCAGATCGTGAACAGGTTCGTCCAGAACGTCCCGGCGAGCACCGCGAACGTCGCGAACACGGCCACGTGTCGGACGACGATCGCACGCGTGGTCAGCGTCGCCGGCGGGCGGGGCGGGGCGGGTTCGGTCGGCAGCATCGTGCCCCCAGGGTAGCGGCTGCCGCCAGGACCGACGCCCTGCCCCGGACGGTCGATCAGACGAACGCCGCGGTGCCGGTGATGGCCCGTCCCACGATGAGGGCGTTCATCTCGCGCGTGCCCTCGTAGCTGTAGAGCGCTTCGGCGTCCGCGAAGAACCGGGCGGCGTGGTAGTCGAGCACGATGCCGTTCCCGCCCATGATCTCGCGAGCCCAGGCGACGGTCTCGCGCATGCGGGCCGTGCAGAAGGCCTTCGCGAGGGCCGAGTGCTCGTCGCGTTGCGTGCCCTCGTCGAGCATCTGCGAGACGCGGACGCACATCGCCATCGACGCGGTGATGTTGCCGAGGCACTTCGAGAGGAGGTCCTGGATCAGCTGGTGGCCGGCGATGGGCTTGCCGAACTGCACCCGCTCCTTCGCGTAGGCGACCGCCGCTTCGTAGGCACCGACGGCGACGCCGACGCTCGACCAGGCCACGCCGGCCCGCGTGAGGCGGAGGACCTTCGCGGTGTCGCGGAAGGAGTTCGCGTGTTGGAGCCGGAGGCGTTCCGGCACCCGCACCTCGTCGAGGGTGATGTCGGCGTTCTGCACCATGCGCAGACTGATCTTCCCCTCGATCTTCGTCGCGGAGTATCCGGGGGAGTCGGTGGGGACGATGAACCCCTTCACCTGGCCGTCGGCCGTGTCCTTCGCCCAGATGATGGTGATGTCGCTGAAGGTCGCGTTGCCGATCCACCGCTTCGAGCCCGAGAGGATCCAGTCGTCGCCGTCACGGGTGGCCGTGGTCCGGAGCCCCTGCGCGCTGTCCGAGCCGGACTGGGGTTCCGTGAGCCCGAACGCGCCGAGCACCTCACCCGACGCGAGCTTGGGCAGCCACTCGTCCTGCTGCTCCTGCGAGCCGCATTCGCTGATCGATCCCATCGTGAGTCCGTCCTGCACCCCGACGAAGGTCGAGATGGACGCGTCGATCCTGGACAGTTCCATCGACGCGAGGCCGCGGAACACGGCGCTGTTCTCGAACGGGGTCGTCTGGGGCCAGGCCCATCGGGCGACGTCGAGCTCGAGCAGCGGGGCGATGAGGTGCTTCGGGAACTCCGCCCGCTCCCAGTACTCGTTCACGATCGGCTTCGCCTCGGTCTCGGCCCAGGCGCGGAGCCGGGCGATGGCCTCCTGCTCGGGGGCCGTCAGGAGGCTCTCGAAGCCGTAGAAGTCGCTGGCGAGGGGTTCGAAGATCATGGTCCGTTGCTCCATTGCGTCCGCTGGCGCCGGATCGGCGTCTCCGCAAGCCTAAGCAGGTGTGCTCGGCATCGACAGCGGCTTGGTAGTTTGGTCCATGGTGCCGGGCGACCGCGTCGCGCGGCTTGTAGGACGACGCCAAGCGGCCCCAGGGTCCGGCTGGCGCGTCACCTCGTCCGTCGAAAGGGCCCCACCATGTTCGTGCCGCTCCGTGCCACTCCTCGTGACTACGCGTGGGGGTCGCCGACCGCGATCGCGGAGCTGCTCGGGTCCGAGCCCTCAGGACGTCCGGAGGCGGAACTCTGGCTCGGTGCACACCCCGGGGCCCCGACGCCGATCGCGGATCCGTCGACGGTGGGAGGACACGCCGACCTCGAGCGCTGGCTCGCCGCGGATCCCACCGCGCTCGGCGGACGAGGCTCGCTGCCGTTCCTCCTCAAGGTCCTCGCGGCGGCCCATCCGCTCTCGTTGCAGGCCCACCCCGATCTCGGGAGGGCCGCCGCGGGGTTCGCCGCCGAGAACGCTCGAGGCGTGCCGATCGACGCCCCGCACCGCAACTACAAGGACGCCCTCCACAAGCCGGAGCTCATCGTCTCGCTCCTGGACGGCTTCGAGGCGCTCTGCGGGTTCCGCGAGCTGGCCGCGACCGACGCCCTGCTCGTCGAGCTGGTGGCCTCGGCGCCCGATCCGGCTGCTGCGGCGCGCATCAACCTGCTCCGGGGGATGGTGGCCGCCCCCGACGGGCTGCGGGACACCGTCCGGATCCTGCTCGAACAGCTCCCCGGCGGGCTGCTCGACGCCCTCGTCGTGTCCGCCGCGGCTCCCGGTTCTGGTGCGTTCGACGCGGAGCGTGCCCTGGTCGGACGACTCGCGGAGGAGTATCCCGGCGATCCCGGCATCGCGGTCGCGCTGCTGCTCAACCTCGTCACGCTGCGAGCGGGGGAGGCGCTCTACCTCCCCGCTGGCAACATCCACGCCTACCTCCGCGGCATCGGAGTCGAGCTCATGGCCGCGAGCGACAACGTCCTGCGAGGCGGGCTCACCCCCAAGCACGTGGACGTGCCCGAACTCCTCGAGGTCCTGGAGTTCGAGCCTCGGCCGGTGCCGTGGCTCACCCCGACGGACCTGGGCGGGGGGCTCAGCCTCTTCGTTCCGGACGTGCCGGATTTCGAGCTGCTGCGGGTGGACCTGAGCGATGGGCCGGCCGAGCAGGAGTCGTCGTTCCGACTCCCCGGGCCCGGGATCGCGATCGTCACCGACGGCTCGGTGACGATCGACGGAGCGACCTCGTCCATCGAGCTCGGTCGAGGTGGCTACGCCTTCATCACGCCCGACGAGGCGGAGCTGCGCTTCTCCGGGACGGGGACCCTCTTCCTGGCGACCACCCAGGGCTGACCGCCCGGCCGATTGGTCCGATCCACGCGGCTCAGGCGCTCTCCCGGACCCCGAACCTGCGCCGGTAGGCGGCGGGCGTGGTGCCGAGGACGCGGTCGAAGTGGTGACGGAGGACGGCCGCGGTGCCGAACCCGGTGTCCGCGGCGATCCGTTCGACACCGTGGTCGGTGCGTTCGAGCATCTCCTGGGCTCGGAACAGGCGTTGCCGGTTCAGCCAGGCGGCAGGCGTGCTGCCGAGCTCCGAGCGGAAGCGGCGAGCGAAGGTCCGCTCCGACATGTGTGCCTGCCGTGCGAGACGCCCGATGGGCAGGTCCTCGGCGAGGTGGTCGAGCATCCAGTCGACGACCGGTGCCAGGGACTCGCACTGCTGTGCCGCGACGGGGGAGAGGACGTACTGCGCCTGCCCGCCGTCGCGCTGCGGCGGGACGACCATCCGGCGGGCGATGACGTTCGCGCTCGCCGCGCCGTACTCCTGTCGTACGAGGTGCAGACACGCGTCGATGCCGGCAGCGGTTCCTGCGCCCGTGATGACCTTGCGGTCCTCGACGAACAGCACGTCGGGGTCGACGGTGGTGCCCGGGAACATCGTCTGCTGCTCGCTCGTGTACATCCAGTGGGTGGTGCTCCGGCGACCGTCGAGCAGTCCTGCGTGACCGAGGACGAACGATCCACTGCAGACGCTCAGCACCCAGGCACCGCGCGCCTCGGCCGCTCGCAAGACGTCGAGGTAGGCCTCGTCGACCGGTCCGCCGCGCGATCCACCACGACCGGTGATCACCACGAGGTCCGCCTCGGCCGCGAAGGACAGGTCGTCGTCGACGATCATGTCGAAGCCGCGCGCACCGTCGTCGCTCAGGTTCATCCGGACCGGACCGGGGTCCTTCGTGACGATGCGGAGGTCGAATGCAGGGCCGCCCTGGTCCGATCGGTCGATGCCGAAGACCTCGCAGACGACGCTGAACTCGAACGGCTGCAGCCCCGGGATGGCGAGCAGGGCGACCTTCGACAGCATGGGACCTCCGGGTGATCGATTTGGCAGAAATGTGCTGCTGTGCGCCCATCCTGCCACTGGTGGCAGTTTTTCGCCATTCATAGAGTTCCAGACATGTCCATCATCGCACTCGTCGTCGGCCTCATCATCGTCCTCGTCGCGGTCGTCGCCTCCGCAGCGACCCTCCGTGCCGTCCTGACCGACGGCTATCGCCGTGTCCCCACACGCCCCGCCGTCCGACGCACGCGCCTCCAGTAGTCTGGTCACTCCGTCTGCAGCACGGCAGATGGAGGACTCCCTGGAGGAAGCATCGTGACGTGGCTGGTGACGGGCGGGGCCGGGTACATCGGCGCCCATGTGGTTCGAGCGTTCCAGGCGGAGGGGATCGACGTGGTCGTCCTCGACGACCTCTCCAGCGGGCACGAGCGCTTCATCCCGGCGGACGTGCCGTTCGTCCGCGGCACCCTGCTCGACGGCTCGGTGCTGGAGCGGGCGTTCTCGGAGTTCGAGCTCAGCGGTGTGGTCCACGTCGCCGGATACAAATACGCGGGCGTCTCCGTGCAGCGCCCGCTGCACACCTACGCCCAGAACGTCACGGCGACCGCGATGCTGCTCGGAGCCATGGAGGAGCACGGCGTGGAGCGCATCGTCTTCTCCTCGAGCGCTGCGGTGTACGGGACCACGGACGTCGACCTCGTCACTGAGGACACGCCCAAGGCCCCGGAGTCGCCCTACGGGGAGTCGAAGCTCATCGGCGAGTGGCTGCTCAGTGACCAGGGCGTCGCGACCGGGCTGCGTCACACCTCGCTGCGCTACTTCAACGTCGTCGGTTCCGGGACGGACGAGGTCTACGACACCAGTCCGCACAACCTGTTCCCCCTCGTGTTCGACGCGCTCCTCGCCGGTCGTACGCCGCGGATCAACGGGGACGACTACCCGACCCCCGACGGCACCTGCGTCCGCGACTACCTGCACGTGGCCGACCTCGCCGCCGCTCATGTCGCCGCGGCGAAGCGCCTCGACGCCGGCGAGCCCCTCGAGCCGGCCTACAACCTCGGCAGCGGGGACGGGTCGAGCGTCGGGGAGATCATGACCGCCATGGCCGAGGTCACGGGCATCGACTTCACGCCCGAGATCATGCCGCGTCGCGCCGGCGATCCCGCACGGATCGTCGCGTCGGGAGCGCTCGCCGCTCGCGATCTGGACTGGCGGATGCGTCACGACCTCCGGCAGATGGTGGAGAGCGCGTGGCGGGCGCGCCGCGCCGCCTCCTGACCTCGATCGGGGGCGCGATCGTTCCCGTCACCCAGTTCAGGTGACACGCGGCGCGTCGCGAACCCTCACCTCGTGATTGAGGCTTTACGATGTGCGACTTGACTCGACCATAACTACAAGGGTGTAATTATGTATCGCGCCGCGTGGCGCAGGGTACGAGCAGTTGGGGAGACGGTATGGCAATTCCTGAGTATCGTGCCGGGGTACCCGACGACTGGTTCGTCGATCCGGTCAATCTGGGAGTGCCCGGCGTCCGTCAGCCGGCTGCCGACGGCGAGGACGACACCCAGCTCTCCTGGCAGACGGACGCACTCTGCGCCCAGACCGACCCGGAGGCCTTCTTCCCGGAGAAGGGCGGCTCCACGCGCGACGCCAAGCGGATCTGCACGAGCTGCGACGTCAAGTCACAGTGCCTCGAGTACGCGCTGGCCAACGACGAGCGCTTCGGCATCTGGGGCGGCCTCTCCGAGCGCGAGCGTCGCAAGCTCCGCAAGCGCGCCGTCTGACCGGTCGACCGACCCACTTCACCCGCCCGTCCGCCACGCGCAGCACGCCCGATCCGGGGCGCGCCCGTCCGGTTCCCGGCCTTCCGCGCTCGCCCGCTTAGTCTGATTCCGATGTCTCCCCGAGTAACGGCGATCCTCGTGGTGCGTGACGGCTCAGCGTCGCTCGCACGCACGCTCGACGCCCTCAGTGCCCAGACCCGTCCGGCGGACGGGATCATCGCCGTCGCCACCCGCAGTAGCGAAGCGACGATCGCCGAACTCAGCCGGGTCCCCGGGATGAAGCTCGTGACCTCGTCCGAGGACCTCAGCTTCGCGCAGGCCGTCGCGGCCGGCGTCCGGGTCACCGACCAGCCCGAGGACGCCGAGCAGATGCTCTGGCTGCTCTCCGAGGACAGCGCGCCGGAACCCACCGCGCTCGCCGCACTGCTCGGCGCCCTCGAGGTCTCACCGTCGGTCGGCGTCGCCGGTCCGAAGATCCTCGACTGGGACGACGCCTCCTTCCTCCGTCGCTACGGCGAGACCATCACCTCGCTCGGTGCCGCGGTCCCGGTGGTCGAGGACGAGCTCGACCAGGCCCAGCACGACACGATGAACGACGTCATGGCCGTCGGCCCTGCCGGCATGCTCGTGCGCCATCAGCTGTGGGACCAGTTGGGCGGCTTCGACCAGGCGCTCGTCGCCGACGACGCGCTCGACTTCTGCATCAGGACCCGTCTCGCCGGATTCCTCGTCGCGGTCGTGCCGACGGCACGCGTCGCTTCGGCGGGGGAGGGCATCGCCGGACCCTCCTGGTCGAACCGACTGGGTGCTCGCCGTCGCCGACACCGCCAGGCCCGCGCAGCCCAGCTGCACCGCCGACTCGTCTACGCGCCGGGGATCATGGTCCCCGTGCACTGGCTCAGCCTGGTGCCGCTCGCCATCCTGCGGGTCATCGGCCACTTCGTGAAGAAGCAGCCCGAGCTCGTGCTCGGCGAGCTGTCCGCGGCCTTCGCGGTCGCCTTCTCGGGGACCAAGGTCCAGAACGCGCGTCGCCAGCTCGCGAAGAACCGGACCCTCGGGTGGTCCAGCATCGCCGGCCTGCGCATGCGACTCGACGAAGTGCGGCGGAAACGCGCCCTCGCGAGGGAGGCGACGCAGATCGGGTTCATCGGTGAGGAGCGCGACCTCCGCTTCTTCTCCGGCGGAGGCGCCTGGGTCGTCCTCGCCGCCGCCGTCCTCGGTGCCGCGATCCTCGCCCCGCTCCTCGGCGCCTCGTTCATCACCGGTGGGGGGCTCCTGCCCCTGTCGTCGACGGTGGGCGAGCTCTGGCAGCACATCGGGTTCGGCTGGCGTGACGTCGGACTCGGGTTCGTCGGCGCCGCCGACCCGTTCAACGCCGTCCTGGCGGTCCTCGGGTCCATCACGTTCTGGGAGCCGTCGTTCTCCCTCGTCCTGCTCTTCCTGCTCGCCCTCCCGCTCTCGGCGCTCGGCGCCTGGTTCGCGGCGACGCGTCTCACCGAGCGCGCAGGCCCCCGTGCCGTCGCCGCATTGCTGTGGACCCTCGCGCCGACGCTGCTGACCGCGCTGGCGGACGGACGTCCGGCGGCGGTCATCGTCCACGTGCTGCTGCCCTGGCTCTTCTACGCCGGCGTGGTGGCCGCGCGTTCCTGGGCCGCTGCGGGTACGAGCGCCTTCCTCTTCGCCGCGATCGTCGCGAGCGCCCCGTCCCTGGCTCCGGCCCTCCTCGTCATCTGGGTCGTCGCGATGGTCTTCGCGGGCCGGGGCATCGCGCGGGTCGCGCTCGTCCCGCTCCCCGCCGCCGCGCTCTTCGCCCCCCTCGTCTGGCAGCAGGGTGTCCACCGCGGCAACTGGCTCGGGCTCCTCTCCGACCCGGGCGTGGTGACGCCGGCGACGGCAGCCTCCGGATGGCAGTTGTCCCTCGGGTTCCCCGGCGGCAGCCTGGGCGGCTGGAGTCAGGTCGCCGCATCGCTCGGCCTGCCCGGCATGACCCCGGTCATCGTGATCCCGGCGCTCTTCGCGCCGCTCGCGATCGTCGCCCTCCTCGCCCTGTTCCTGCCCGGCTCCCGGCGCGCGGTCCCGCTCCTCATCGCGGCCTTCCTCGGGCTCGTCTCGGCCGTGTTCGCGACGCACCTGTTCCTCACCTCCACGGCCGGGACCGCCGTCCCGGTCTGGGCCGGTGCCGCGATCAGCCTCTACTGGCTCGGCATCGTCGGCGCGGCCACGCTCGGACTCGACCGGATCCCGCGTTTCCGCGCGGTTCCGGGGCTCGTGATGGTGCTCGCAGCCGTGGTGGTGGCGGTCCCGCTCGCCCTCGCTCAGCCGCTCGGCACGTCCGTCGTCCGTGAGAGTTCGGGTCGCCAGCTGCCGGCGTACGTCACGGCGGCGACACAGACCGATCCGCGTCTCGGCACCCTCGTGATCACCCCGGGCGACGACGGGACCATCACCGCGGTCGTCATCCGCGGCCAGGGGGAGACGCTCGACGGGCGATCCACGATCGTCCAGAGCTCGCCCGGCGTGTCCACCGACGACCGGATCGTCGCAGAGCTGGCCGGCAACCTCGCGTCGCAGAGCGGGCTCGACCCGACGGAGACGCTCGTCGAACACGGCATCGCCTTCGTCCTCCTCGCTCCGACCGTCGAGGGCGCCGAGCAGACGGTGTCCGGACAGACCGCCGGACGGGCGGCGAGTGCGCTCGACGCCAATGCCGCGTTGGTCGCGGTCGGCGAGACCACGAGCGGGACGTTGTGGCGGACGGTCGCCGACGTCGGTTCCGGCCCCGAGGTACCGGAGACGAACGTGCTCGGCATGCTCATCGGTGTCGGGTTGGGTGTGGTCTTCCTCATCACCCTGCTCCTCAGCATCCCGAACGGCGCGTCCCGCGACGGGTATCGCGCGGGTTCGCGGAAGCCGGCGAAGCTCAAGGGTCGCTCGGCTCGGAAGGCTGCGGCCGCCGGTTCCGCCGTCGCCGTCCTCGACGACGGCGCAGCCGGATCGTACGACGACGAGGAACCGACCGGCGACCTCGACGACGAGTCCTCCACGGACGCAGCGGCGAGCTCAGGACAGGCTTCCTCCGGTGTGGCGAAGCCACGCTGGTGGCGTCGCGGAGCCGCACCCGTCACGGCACCCGCTCCGACGCCGACCTCCGAGATCGACGCGGACCCCGACGTCCCGGTCGACGACGCCCCGGATGCGGTGACGAGCGCTGATGAGCCCGCTGCGGCACCGACGACTGATGCGCCCAGGAGCCACGCGGAGCCCGTCGACGGCGAGCCCGTCGAAGACGAGCCGGTCGAGGCCTCGGAGACCACCGACGGGCGAGACGACCCCGCGACGGAGCCGAATGGCCCGAGCGACGCGTCCCCCACCGCAGACACCACCCGCCGGGACGTCCCGGGAACGGAGCAGCCGCATGCCCAGTAAGCGCGGAGTCGCCATCACCTCAGGGCGCATCGTGACCGGGCTGGTCGGGATCGGGATCGCCGCGGTCACGATCGCCGCCGCCGGACAGCTGACGCTGCCGACCGTCGAGATCGCGCCTCGCGACATCCGGGTCACCCCCGTCGCCGGCGACCAGTCCCTCGTCTGCCCCGGACCGCTGCTCGCCCTCGCGCAGGACGCCACCGCGGCGACCGCCGCCGGATCCTTCGGGCCGGCGAGCGTCGACTTCGGCGCGAAGGGGGTCACCCCGACCACCCGTGACCTCGGCGCCCCCGACAACACGAGCGGGGCGGCGGACGGCGGACCGGCCGTCATCACCGTGCCCGGTGCGACCGACGGGAGCGCCACCCCCGTCAGCGGAGCGCAGTCCCAGATCGCGGCCGAGGCGGACGTGGCCGGCCTCGCCGCAGCCACGTGCACACCGGCGTCGGCGGAGAGCTGGCTCGTCGGCGGTTCGAGCGACATCGGCCGCACCACCCTCATCCTCCTCGGCAATCCCTCCGCCGTCGACGCGAACGTCACCCTCGAGGTCTTCGGGGCCGCCGGACGCATCGACGCCCCAGGGGCCGCCGGGATCGTCGTGGCCTCGGGCACACAGCGGGTCGTCGCGCTCACCGGGCTCGCACCGAACGAACCGACGCCGGTCGTCCGCGTGACCAGCGAGGGTGGACAGGTCGCCGCAGCGCTGCAGCAGAGCACCGTCCGGGTCCTGACACCCGGTGGTGTCGAGGTCCAGGGACCGACCGCTGCGCCGGCCACCGACCTCGTCGTCCCGGGCCTCGTCGTCTCAGCTCCGGCAGCGCCCGGCGCGAGTTCCGACACCGCATCGGTGGACGACCGGGCCACGGCCCTCAGGCTCTTCGCTCCGGGCGCCGAAGCGGCTGACGTCGTGATCACGGCCACGCGCGAGAACAGCAAGGACGAGCCGATCGTGGTCGACGCGACCATCCAACCGGGTGTGCCGGGCGAGATCGCCTTGGCCGGGTTGCCCGCGGGCGAGTTCTCACTCGAGATCACCTCGACCGAGCCCGTCGTCGCGGCGGCCCGCTCCAACTCGCGGAGCGGCGCCCTCGAGGACTTCGCCTGGTTCGGGGCGACGCCCGTCCTCGACGACGAAGCGGCCTTCACCGTTCCCACCGGCCCGGGTCAGAAACTGCACGTCTTCAACCCGACCGGGTCGGAGGCGGCCGTCACCCTGACGGACGCCGACGGAACCGAGACCTCGGCCAAGGTCGCCGCCGGCGCCGGTGCGACGATCGGGGTCGCCGCGGGCCAGAGCTACGTGCTTGCAGGCGCCGACGGTCTCCACGCCTCGATCAGCCTCGCGGCGCCCGGCCGGTTGACCTCGTCACCCGTCGTGCCGCCGAACCCGCTAGCGGCCCCGATCAGCGTCTACCCGCGCTGAGCGTCGCCCGCGACTCAGAGGAAGCGGTAGCGGTCGGGACCGAGGTCCCAGGGGTCCTTGCCGAGCAGCTCGGCGACGGCCCGGAAGACGCAGCTCTCGACCATCATGCGCTGGTGCAGTTCGTCGTTCCGGTGGAGTTTGCTCATGCGCTGGATGGGGAGGCGGTAGAGGATGACCCGGCGGCGGGCGCGGTCCACGAACCAGCGGTCCACGCCGTCCGTGCCGGAGTTCTGCGCGGGCATCGCGCCGACCTCGAAGCGCACGTCGGCGAGTTCCGCAGGCCACGCGCCGCGCAGGTAGTCGGCGGTCGTCGCGACCGTCAGGTCGAACTGGTCGATCCGGGTGTCGATCGGCGGGACGTCAGGCCCGACGACGCTCGAACGTCCGTTGCGGCCGTGACGCGAGCGGCGCCGCGAGAGCGCACCTCGCGTCTCCTCGTCAGCGTCCGCCATGCGTCCAGTCTAGGCGTGGTCCAGCGGGGCGTCCCGACCCGGGAGGACGGCGAGCCGGAGCGTCCGATCCGCACCCGGGCGTTACGCTGGAGCAAATGGTAGACAGGATGTGTTCCAAGGTCGGGTGCTCACGCGAGCCCGTCGCGACGCTGACCTACGACTACCGGGACTCGATGGCGGTGCTCGGGCCGCTCAGCATCGAGAAGAGCCCGCACAGCTACGACCTGTGCTCCATCCATGCTGAACGATTGAGTGTGCCGCAGGGCTGGCGCGTCGTGAAGCACAGCGTCCTCGGCGACGTCGGCTACGGTTCCTGACCGGTCGACCGCGTCGACATGAAGGGCCGCGAGCGTCGGTGGTCTGCGAGAATGGCTGCATGAGTTCTTCCGCACCGACCGCCCCCACGACCACCCTCCCGTACAAGGTGGCCGATCTGTCGCTCGCCGAGGCCGGCCGCCACCAGCTCCGCCTCGCCGAGAACGAGATGCCCGGCCTCATGGCCCTTCGAGAGGAGTTCGGCGCGAGCCAGCCCCTCGCCGGAGCCCGGATCGCCGGCTCGCTGCACATGACCGTGCAGACCGCCGTACTCATCGAGACGCTCGTGGCGCTCGGCGCCCAGGTCCGTTGGGCGAGCTGCAACATCTTCTCCACCCAGGACGAGGCCGCAGCGGCCGTCGCGGTCGGACCGCACGGCACCGTCGATGCGCCCTCGGGTGTGCCGGTGTTCGCCTGGAAGGGCGAGACCCTCGAGGAGTACTGGTGGTGCACCGAGCAGATCTTCGACTGGTCGACGGAGGCCGCCGCGGCAGGAGCCGACTGGACCGGACCGAACCTCATCCTCGACGACGGTGGCGACGCGAGCATGCTCGTCCACCAGGGTCGCCGGTTCGAGCTCGCCGGCGCCGTCCCTGAGACGACGGCGACCGACAGCCACGAGTACAGCATCGTGCTCGACGTCCTGCGTCGCTCACTCGCCGGGAGCACCGATCGATGGACGAAGGTGGCCGCCGACATCCTCGGCGTGACCGAGGAGACCACCACCGGCGTGCACCGCTTGTACGAGCTGGCGAAGCAGGGGGAATTGCTCTTCCCCGCGATCAACGTCAACGACTCGGTCACGAAGAGCAAGTTCGACAACAAGTACGGCATCCGCCACTCCCTGCCCGACGGTCTGAACCGCGCGACCGACGTGCTCATCGGCGGCAAGGTCGTCTTCGTCGCCGGGTACGGCGACGTCGGCAAGGGTGCGGCCGAAGCCCTCCGCGGGCAGGGCGCGCGCGTCATCGTCTCCGAGGTCGACCCGATCTGCGCGTTGCAGGCCGCGATGGACGGCTACCAGGTCGCGACGCTCGAGAGCGTCGCCTCCGAGGTCGACATCATCGTCACCTGCACGGGCAACTTCAACGTCGTCACCCTCGACCACATCCTGGCGCTCAAGCACCTCGCGATCGTCTCGAACGTCGGACACTTCGACAACGAGATCGACATGGCCTCGCTCGAGGCGCTCGAGGGCGCCGAGAAGATCGAGATCAAGCCGCAGGTCCACGAGTGGCGTCTGCCGACGGGCCGCAGCGTCCTCGTGCTGAGCGAGGGTCGCCTGATGAACCTCGGCAACGCGACGGGTCACCCGTCCTTCGTCATGAGCAACTCCTTCACCAACCAGGTGCTCGCGCAGCTCGAGCTCTGGACCCGGATCGAGGAGTACCCGATCGGCGTGTACGTGCTCCCGAAGCACCTCGACGAGAAGGTGGCGCGACTGCACCTGGACGCACTCGGCGTCCAGCTGACGACGTTGACGGGTGAGCAGGCCGACTACATCGGCGTGTCCGTCGAGGGCCCCTACAAGGTCGACCACTACCGCTACTGAGTGGCCTCGCCGGTTCCCCGCCTCAGCGGTCGGGGAACCGGTGCGGCTGTCCGCTCAGCACCGGCTGCAGCAGGGCCAGCCGCTGGCGGGCGGCGAGTTGGGCCTGGTACTCCCGCTCCCGACGCACGACCGAGACACCGACGAGGAACGCCTCGGGCGGCGCGATCGGGAGCGGCGAGACGTACCGCGACACCTCTGCGGCGAGTTCGGCCGCGAGTCGGGTCCGGGTCGCCGGGGTCAGGGCGCCCGCCTGCTTGAGGAACTGTGTCACCCGACGGGCGAGTGGATCCGGCAACCGGGCGACGTCCGCTCCCGCGGCCCACGGCGCGAGCTGAGCCGGGATCATCGCCACCGGCTCGACCACCCTCGGCATCCGTTCGCGTTGGCT
The DNA here is from genome assembly GCF_001421315.1 of Plantibacter sp. Leaf1. NCBI lineage: Bacteria > Bacillati > Actinomycetota > Actinomycetes > Micrococcales > Microbacteriaceae > Plantibacter > Plantibacter sp. Leaf1. Next base: position 339,584 of record NZ_LMJX01000003.1, read on the forward strand.
ATACGTCCCGGCGAGGACGTCACCGAGCCGCTTCGAGCGGGCACTGAGCAGGCCGGAGAGTGCGGCGATCCCGCCGGCGGTCAGGTAGATCTCGAAGTACCCGGTCAGGGCGCGGATGAACGCGTGCCGGAACCCGGGCGCTCCGCCGTCGTCACGGACGATGCGGGCGCCGACGGCGAGTCTGCCCAGGGAACGACCTCGGGTGGCGATCTCGACGGCGGCGGGCAGGACGACGAGGCAGAGGACCGTCAGCCCGAGCACGATCGCGGTGAACATCGCCGTGTCCATGGCGACGCCGGAGAGGAGCCACGAGAACATCGCCAGCATGAGGCCGACGAAGACGAGGATCGACACCGCGTAGTCGATGAGTGCGCCGGCGGCCCGCAGGATGAACCCGGTGGGCCGGACGTCCAGAGCGACCGCCTCACCGGTGATCAGCTCGGTGCCGTCGTCCACCGACGACTCGTGCAGGGGGACCCGGGCCGGTTCGGACATGTGGACCATTCAAGCAGATGCGTGGAGCACCGGTCACGGAGCGTCCCCACCGCGTAGCATGGCTCCGATGGACCTCGACGCCTACTCCGCAGCCCACCGTCAGGAATGGGACCGCCTCGACGCGCTCGGCAAGCAGCGCTTCTTCAGCGGACCGGAGGCGGACGAACTCATCGACCGCTACCAAGCCGGGGCGACGCAGCTCTCCGCCATCAAGACGACGGCCGGGTCGACGCTCGTCGGCGACCGCCTGTCCGTTTCGCTGTCGCGGGCACGACTGCGGTTCACCGGGGCGAGCGCCAACGTGCTGTCGAGCGTTCCGCGCTTCTTCGTCCTGGCGCTGCCCGCCGCGCTCTACCGGGTCCGCTGGGTGACCCTCGCCGTCGCCGTCGCGACCGTCGTCATCGCGACCCTCTACGCCGTGTGGATCGCGGGCAACCCGCAGGTCCTGGCGAACCTCGGCACGGACGCGCAGCTCAAGCAGTACGTCGAGGACGATTTCGTCGCCTACTACTCCAACAACCCGGCGGCCAGTTTCGCCGGTCAGGTGTGGACGAACAACGCCTGGATCGCCGCGCAGTGCGTGGCGTTCGGGATCAGCGGGGTGTGGGTGCCGTACATCATCGTCACCAACGCACAGGGTGTCGGCCAGGCCGCCGGGCTCATGTTCGCCTACGGCAAGGGCGACGTCTTCTTCGAGTACATCCTCCCGCACGGCATGCTGGAGCTCACCGCGGTGTTCGTCGCCGCAGCGGCCGGCTTGCGGATCTTCTGGGCCTGGGTCGCTCCGGGACCGCGGACGCGGGGGCAGGCGCTCGCCGAGGAGGGCAGGTCCCTGTTCACGATCGCCATCGGGCTCGTGATCGTCCTGTTCGTCTCCGGGCTGGTCGAAGGGTTCGTGACCCCAGCTCCCTGGCCGTGGGCCGTGAAGATGCTCATCGGCGGGGGAGCGCTCGCGGCATTCCTGCTCTACATGTGCTGGTTGGGCGGGATCGCCTACCGCTCGGGTGAGCGCGGCGACCTGGCCGAGTTCGAAGCCGGCGCGAAGCGCATCGTCGCCGGCTGAGCCTTATTCGCCGGCTTCGGACCGTGCGCGACGCTCGGCGTTCCGGGCGTTGACCCGGGCGTTCTCAGCGTTGACCTCGGCGTGCACCGCACGCTCCTGCACGAGCCAGGCCGGCAGGGTGCGGAGGAGTTCTTGGATCTGCTCGGTCGTCAGTGCCTCGGTGATCTCAGCGCGAGCGAGACCCGAGGTCGACACGCCCAGCTTGCGAGCGACGACGTCCCGCGGGTGCGGGCCGTTCTTCCGGAGTTCGACCAACCAGTCGGCCGGGTTGGCCTGCAGCTCGAGGAAGGCGGACCGCGTGATGGGCTCCTCCTGGAACGACGCCGGCGTCGCCGGCAGGTAGACCCCGAGCTTCTTCGCCGCGGTTGCCGGTTTCATGATCTGTTCGCTCGCGCCCATCCGCTCAGCGTACCTCCCCGGAGCGCCCGCCCCCAACCGATCGCTCCGTCCCCCCGACCGCCCTGCAGTAGTGTGGCAAGCCGAGCAGTGGAGGCTTCGATGGACAGGCAGGACGACCAGGGCGACGATTCCCACGTCGACATCGATGCCGACGGTGTCGATCGGGACGCCGAAGCCGTGACGCCGGCGTTGACCGTCGCGTTCGCCCGGGGCGTCAATCCCGGGAAGTGGGCCCGCATCTGGAACGAGCGGCGGCCGGACGACGAACTCCGCCTGGTCCGCGTCGACCTCGACGAGCAGCGGGAGGTCCTCCGGTCGGGTGCGGCGGACGTCGCGCTCGTGCGTGTGCCCATCGACACCGAGGGCCTCAATACGATCGCGCTGTTCGAGGAGCTCCCCGTCGTCGTGTTCGCGAAGGGTGCAGCGCTCGGTGAGCATGACGAGGTCGAGACCGCCGCACTCGCCGAGGAGCAGCTGATCATGGCACCCCTCGTGCTCGGGTGGGCGGACCAGGCGGACGCTCTCGGGTTCGCGGAACCGGCCACGCCGCTCACCTCGGATCCGGAAGCGGCGATCGAGCTCGCGGCCTCCGAGGTCGGCATCGTCGTCGTCCCGCAGTCGGTGGCCAGGCTCCACCAGCGGAAGGACGTGGAGTACCGCCCGATCGTCGACCTGCCGCCCGTGCCGGTGCTGCTCGCGTGGCGTCGGGACCGTGAGGACGAGGCGCTCGAGGAGTTCATCGGCATCGTCCGAGGTCGGACGGCGAACAGTTCACGCCGGAGCGCTCCGGCCGAGACGCCGGCCACGCCTCCTCCACCACCGAGCGGGAAGCGCCGGAAGGCGCCGAAGGCCGGCTCGACACCGGGCACCGCAGCCGGGACGAGCCGCGGCGCCCAACTCGCTGCGCGGAAGGTCAAACAGGAGGCACTCGCCCGCGAGCGCCGCAAGAAGCGCAAGGGCCGCTAGCTCGAGGTGGTTCCGCGCCGACGACGCGTGATCCGTCGGGCGAGGTCGGCCTAGAGCCGACCCGACGCTTTCAGGGCGATGTAGGCGTCGGCCAGAGCGGGGGGCAAGGTCTCCGGTGATCCGGTGACCACATCCGCCCCGAGCTGCCTGATGGCCGCCGACACCCGCTCGATGTCGAGGAGGGCGCGTTCGGCGGAGGCCGCCCGGTAGACGCTTTCGCGGCTGCCGCGGTCGCGTGTCGCCTCGATCGTCGCCGGGTCGACGACACTCGTCACGACGACGGTGTGGCGCTGCGTGAGCTGGGGGAGCACCGCGAGCAACCCTCGCGCCGCGCCTGGAGCGTCGATCGACGTCTGGAGGACGACGAGTGCACGCTGGTTCGTGATCTGCCTCACCTGGCCGGGGATCGCTTCCCAGTCGGTCTCGATGAGCTCCGGGTCGACGAGCGCCATCGCGTCGACCATCCGCGACAACAACTCGGGCCCGGTCGCACCCTGCACCCGACCCCGCACGCGGCGGTCGTAGGCGAGGTAGTCGATGCGGTCGCCGGCCCTCGTCGCCAACGCCGCCAGCAGCAACGCCGCCTCGAACGCGGTGTCGATGCGCGGCTCGTCGACGATGCGCGCCGCGGACGTCCGTCCGGTGTCGGTCACGATGACCACGCGACGGTCGCGTTCGGGCCGCCACGTGCGGATCATGACGTCGCCGCGCCTGGCGGTCGCCCGCCAGTCGATCGATCGCACGTCGTCGCCGCGCACGTACTCGCGCAGTGAGTCGAACTCGGTGCCCTGACCGCGCACCATGACGCTCGTCGCGCCGTCGAGTTCACGGAGGCGCGCGATGCGGCTCGGGAGGTGCTTCCGAGACGCGAACGCCGGGAGCACACGGAGGTGTCCCGGGCTGTTGAGCGTCGCCTGCCGGGCGAGGAGACCGAGCGGCCCGAACGAGCGCACCGTCACCTGCGACACCCGGCGCTCGCCGCGGCGGAAGGGCGTGAGCACGAGGCTGACGCTCCGCCGCTCGCCGGGCGGGAGGTCGACGCGGAGGCGGGCGGTCGGCGCCCCGGCCGACGGCTGCCAGGCGTCCCGGACGAGGGCGCGCACCCGACGGCCACCGCGGTTGGTCAGCAGGAGGGTGCTCGTCGCCGATTCGCCGAGCCGGATCCGCGACGGGAGTGCGCGTTGCAGGATGATCTCGCGCGGCGACCCGGCGAGGACGAGATCGAGGACGCCGAGGACGGCGACCAGACCGAGCCATCCGGCGAACGCCCAGGCCGCGTCGCCCGTGAGCACACCGACCGCCACGATCGGCACGATGCCGAACGCGACGAGCGCGACGAACCTCCCGGTGACGGCCATCTAGATGGGGACCTGGACCTGCTGCATGATCGACCGCAGGATGGCGTCCACCGAGACGCCTTCGAGCTCCGCCTCCGGTCGCAACTGCATCCGGTGGCGCCAGACGGGCAGGACCATGGTCTGCACGTGGTCCGGGGTGATCGACTGATACCCGCTCAACCAGGCCCAGGCCTTCGCGGACGCCAGCAGCGCCGTCGTCCCGCGGGGACTGACGCCGAGCCGGACGGAGGGGCTGCGTCGTGTCGCGCGGGCGAGGTCGACGACGTAGGCGAGGACGTCGGCGCTGGCACCGACCCGCCCGACCTCCACCTGTGCGGCACGGAGCTCGGCGGCTCCCATCACGGGGGTGACACCCGCGGCGGCCAGGTCCCGGGGACTGAACCCGGCGGCGTGGCGGCGGAGCACCTCGACTTCGACGTCCCGTTCCGGAACGTCGAGCACGAGCTTCAGGAGGAACCGGTCGAGCTGCGCCTCCGGGAGCGTGTAGGTGCCCTCGTATTCGATCGGGTTCTGCGTGGCGGCGACGATGAACGGGTCGGGGAGCGGCAGCGAGCGGCCGTCGACGCTGACCTGGCGTTCCTCCATGGCCTCGAGCAGCGCGGACTGGGTCTTCGGGGGCGTCCGGTTGATCTCGTCGGCCAAGAGGATGTTCGTGAAGACGGGGCCCTCGCGGAACTCGAACTCGCCGGTCTTCGCGTCGTAGACGAGCGATCCGGTGACATCGCCCGGCATCAGGTCGGGGGTGAACTGCACCCGCTTGGTGTCGAGGCTGAGGGCGTGACTGAGCGATCGGACGAGCAGCGTCTTGGCGACACCCGGCACACCTTCGAGGAGCGCGTGTCCCTTCGCGAGCAGCGCGATCACGAGGCCGGTGACGGCGGCGTCCTGTCCCACGACGGCCTTGCCGACCTCGACGCGCACCTGGGCGAGTGCTCGGCGGAGGTCGTCGGGGCTCGGGGTGGTGGTTCCGGGCGCTGGGGCGTCGGTCATGGATGGTTCCTTCCGGTGAGGTCCGTGGCGCGCGCGACGGCGGCTTCGAGATCGAGCAGGTGATCGGACAGGCTGACGAGGTCGGCGTCACTCGTCGGTTCGGCGTCGAGGAGGACGGCGCGGACGTGTCTGGGGTCGAGGCCGGCGATGCCCGCGACCGTGTCGGCGACCTCGACGACCGAGGCGTGACGGGAGAGCCCCGTGGCGACGGCGAGTCGGGAGACGGTGCCGATGCGGAGCGCGTCGAGTGCACGCCGTCGGTTCGCGGAGCGCTGGTAGAGCCGCGCACGCCCCTCCATCGTCTCGCTCGCCCGGACCGCCACCGGCAGGTCCTCGATGACGAGTGGGCCGAACCGGCGTCCGCGCCAGATCATGGCGAGGATCGCGGTGATGACGACGGTGCCCGTGACCCCGGCGACCCAGCTCGGGGTCAGTTCGTCGAGGCTCGGCGGGCCCGTGACGGGCACGTCGGCGAGGCTCGGGAGGTACCAGACCAGCTGCTCGGTGCCACCGAGTAGGCCGAGGGCCAGCGCCGCGTTCCCGGCTCGGTCGACGGCGTCGTTCGTGAGCGCGTCCGCGGAGCCGAGCAGCACCCGTTCGCCGTCGTCCTGCGTGATCACCGCGCTCCCGCCGGAATCCGCGGTGAAGCACCCCTCGGTGTCGGCGTCCGTCGACGTGTACAGGGTCCAACCGCCGGTGACCGACCCGGCGCGGTCGGCGGTGTCGTCTGCGCAGTCCGCTCGGAGGACTTCGGAGGCGTCGACGCTGCCGGCGAACGACACCCCTGGGAAGAGGACGCGGAGCACCGACGCGCGCGGCGTGACCACCACGAGTCGAGCGTCGGCGTCGCTCAGCCGCACGAGCTGCGCTGCGTCCAGCAGACCGGTCGGATCGAAGTACAGCACCGTGCTCTCCGAGTCCTCGACGGCTTGGAGCGTCGCGTCGAGAGTCGTCGTCTCACTCACGGTGACCCCCTCCTGGCGGAGGACCTGGGCGAGCGCCCGACCGCCGTTCGGGGTCTGGTTGCCGGGGCTCAGCAGGGCGGCGTCGATGGAGGCGCCGCGCGTCGCGAACATGAGCACGAGCGCGACACCGATCGCGAACACCGCCGCGACGATCCAGAACCGGCTCCGTCGCAGTCTCGTGCGGAGCCGCGGCGTGGCGACGTCGGGTTCGGGCTGCTGCTCGGCAGCGGGCTTCGTCGTGAGGGTCACCGCAGGACGCCCTCCGGCTCGGCGAGGAAGGCGGGGGCCGCCGTGGCGAGTCGGGCGTCCAAGGCCTCGAGCTCGCGGTACTGCTCCTCGGTGCCGGTCGCAGCGAGGTACCGGACGGCGTCGAAGACGTCCGCCGCCCGCTCGAGCGCGCGTCCCTCGGCGGGGAACGCCGCCGCCGCCCGGGCCGCGAAGCCGTGTGCCGTGGTGCCGGGGGACACCACCACGATCGTCCGCTCGGAGAGCCCACGGGCGATGGCTCGGTAGAGCTCCTGGAGTGCGACGGTCCAGTCGCCGGCGCCGGCCGCCGTCCTCGCATCGCGGCGCAGCTGATCGGCGGTGCGGTCGTCGCGCTCGCCGAACAGGTCCAGCTGCCGGGTGCTCCGCCGGTTGATGCGCGGCACGCCCCACACGATGAACGCGATCACGATGCCGACGACGACCACCGTCATCGCGATGATCGGGAACAGCCCGGTGAACGGTCCGTCTCCTGGCACCCGGAGGGAGTTGACCCAATCCCAGAAGGCCTTCGAGATGATGTCCCACAGGGACGGTTGCGCCGTCTGGTACTCGGGTTTCGACAGCTCGCGTTGCAGGAGGTCACGTGCGCCTGGAGCGTCCGGGACGAGCGGGACGTCGAGTCGCGAGGTGAGGACCAACGGGTTCATCGGGGTGCTTTACCCCCGGCGGCTGCGAGGTCGAAGGGGTTGTCGACCGCCTCGCGGCCTCCGGACCGGGCCTCCACGAACCGGGCCAGATCGAGGTCGAGGCCCTCCTTCCGCATGCGCAGGTCGATGTAGATCACGGCGGAGGTGGCGCTGATGACGACGACGGTGATCGCGCCGATGATGACGGAGACGAGCAGGGACAGGCCCTGAGCGGCGATGGTGGCCACGATCATCGTCGCTTCGGAGTCGACACCGACGAGGATCACGGGCACGAAACTCGCGAGCAGACTGATGGGCGTCGCGACGACCTGCGAGGCGACGCTGACGACGGAGGAGACGAGGAACTGGACGCCGAACGTCCGCCAGAAGTAGCCGTCGGTCAGGCGCCACGAGCGCGCCAGCGCGGGGACCACCCGACTGTTCTCCAGGACGATGATGCTCGGTGTGAGGGAGAACTTCGTCCCCAACCAGGCCGATGCGACGACCAGTACCAGGAGCGCCGCGATCGCCATGACCACGGTCAGGACCACGCCGGCTCTGCCGCCGAGTCCGGTGAGGACGAAGCCGAGGCCGACTGCGACGGCGATGAAGACGGTGACGACGCCGATGAGGAGGAAGGTGTAGCCGATGAGCGGGAGGAAGCGCTTCTTGGTGCGACGCCAGAGGACCCCGAGCGGCAGCTTCTCGCCGAGGGTGCCGCGGGCGACCTCCTGGGCGATGATGCCCTGCAGGATCGCGCTCCCGGCGATCGAGACCGCGATCGGGATGAGCGAGGAGAGGATGATCGCCGTGATCCCGCCGGCACCGATGGTGTCCTCTTCGCCGGGGGCCGCCTGCGACAGCCGACTGAACGAGAGCCAGGCGACGAGGCCCACGATGACGAGGGAGAGGACCGCGGTGAGGCCCTGGAAGAGCAGTGCGCTCCCGAACGTCGCCTTCGGGTTCCGGCGCAGGACGAGGAAGGGGGCGCCGAAGAGGTCGCTGAACGACAGCGGGCGGAGCGGGATGAGTCCCGGCTTGGGCGGGGGTGCCCAGCCCTGCTGGGGACCGGGGGCCCACTGCGCGGCGTTCGCGTAGGGGTTCGCGTCGTAGCCGGCGCTCGGGGCAGCCTGAGGCGCGCCGTAGCCGGGCTGGTGAGAGGGGGCGGACGGCTGGGTGTACGGAGGCTGTTGTCCGTACGGAGCCTGTTGTCCGTAACCCGGCTGTTGGCCATACCCCTGCTGCTGCCCATACCCCGGCTGTTGGCCGTAGGCCTGCTGCTGGCCGTATCCGGGCTGCTGGCCGTAGGCCTGCTGCTGGCCGTATCCGGGCTGCTGCTGCGGGTATCCGAAGGGTTGCGGGTACCCGGGCTGCTGCGGTGTCTGTCGGGGTGGCGGCGGTGCCGACTCCTCCGGTCGCCGTGGTTCCTCGGGGTTCGTCCACGGGCGCTGACTCTCATCGCCCATCTCGCCCCCGGCTCGCTGTCCACCGTCCATCAGCAGCACCCCCTCGCCGTCTCGAACCCCTCCATGTTGTCACACCGGGCCGGTCCGCGACCGGACCTTCGGCGGTTCCGGGGGACAGTTCGACTACGCTGAGGCGAGACGTAAGGACACCGGTCAGGCAGCGCGGCCGGCCGGTCACACCCGAGACGGAGCTATGAACGCACGCATCCTCGTCGTCGACGACGACACCGCACTCGCCGAGATGATCGGCATCGTCCTGCGCACCGAGGGTTTCGAACCGTCGTTCTGCGCGGACGGCAGCGGCGCGCTCCAGGCGTTCCGCGACACGAAGCCCGACCTCGTCCTGCTCGACCTCATGCTGCCCGGTATCGACGGGATCGAGGTCTGTCGCCTCATCCGGCAGGAGTCCGGCGTCCCCGTGATCATGCTGACCGCGAAGTCCGACACCGCGGACGTGGTCAAAGGCCTCGAATCCGGAGCCGACGACTACATGGTCAAGCCCTTCAACCCGAAGGAGCTCGTGGCCAGGATCCGCACGCGGTTGCGCGCCCCGGCCGCCGACCTCGCCGAGACGCTCCGCATCGGCGACCTCACCGTCGACGTCGCCGGCCACGAGGTCCGTCGGGCCGACGGGGTCATCGGCCTCACCCCGCTGGAGTTCGACCTCCTGCTCGCCCTCGCGAGCAAGCCGCAGCAGGTCTTCACCCGCGAGATGCTGCTCGAGCAGGTGTGGGGCTACCACTACAAGGCCGACACCCGGCTGGTGAACGTGCACGTGCAACGGCTCCGCGCCAAGGTCGAGGAAGACCCGGACAACCCCAAGATCGTCATGACGGTCCGCGGCGTCGGGTACCGCGCCGGCGCCGTCACCGGCTGATCCGACATGGCCTCCCGACTCGCCGGCTGGGCGGCCGACTGGCGTCTCTGGCGGACGTGGCCGCAGCAACTGCGCTCGCAGTGGCGGCGCTCGCTGCAATTCCGGACCGTCGCCATCACCGTCGGGCTGTCAGGACTCGCCATCCTCTTGACCGGCGCCTACCTCTCCTTCAGCATCGGGAACGACCTCTTCCAGTCCCGGCTGCAGCAGGCGCTCGCCGGTTCCAGTCGTGCCATCGCCTCGGCGCAGAGCATCCTCGACGCCTCGGACGCCAGCGAGCGGGTCGCCCTGCAGCAGCTGATGGGCACGGTGCGGACCGACCTCCAGACCACGTCCGGCAGCAGCCTGATCGCGGCCTACCGCGCTCCTGGCCAGGACTTCAGCCAGGTGACGCCGCCGGGCTTCGAGTCACCGGGGCTCGCCGGCGGTGTGATCTCGGACGAGCTCACGGAGGCGGTCCGAGCCGATCCGGACACGCTCCAGTGGCAGTCGGTCACCCTGACCACCGCGGACGGCTCGTCGACCGCCGGCATCGTCGTCGGTTCGGAGGTGTCGATGCCGACCGCGGGGTCGTACGAGATCTATCTCGGGTACGACCTGAACGAGTCGGAGCAGACGCTTGGGTTCGTCCAACGCACCCTGTTCCTCGCCGGTGTCGGCCTGATGATCCTCGTCGGCGGCGCCGCGTGGTTCATCGTCCGGTTCGTCGCGACGCCCATCCGCTCCGCCGCCGAGACGAGCCAACGCCTCGCCGGTGGTGACCTCGACGTGCGTATGCCGGAGAAGGGCGAGGACGAGCTCGCCACGCTCGCCAGGTCCTTCAACGGCATGGCCGCGAGCATGCAGAAACAGATCAAGGAACTGGCCGAGCTCTCGCTCGTGCAGCAGCGCTTCGTCTCGGACGTCTCGCATGAGCTGCGCACGCCGCTCACGACGATCCGGCTCGCCGGCGACGTGCTCTACGACCAGCGGGACTCCTTCCCCCCGGCGACGGAGCGGACGGCGGAGCTCCTGCACGATCAGGTGGGCCGGTTCGAGATCCTGCTCGCCGACCTGCTCGAGATCAGCCGGTACGACGCGGGGAGCATCGAGCTCGACCTGGAACCGACGAGCCTCGTCCATCTCGCCGAGGAGGTCGTGGACGAGCTGCGACCCCTCGCGGAGCCGACCGGGTCGGATCTCCGCATCGTCGCGCCCGGCGGATACTCGGCGGTCCCGATGGACCCGCGCCGCATCCGGCGGATCGTGCGCAACCTCATCGGCAACGCCATCGAGCACGGCGAAGGGAAACCCATCGTGGTGTCGGTCGACAGCAACGAGTCCTCGGTCGCCATCGCCGTCCGGGACTACGGCCAGGGGATGACCCCTGAGGCGACGGAGCGGGTCTTCGACCGCTTCTGGCGCGCGGACCCGTCGCGCAAACGGACCATCGGTGGAACGGGCCTCGGGCTCGCCATCTCGCTCGAGGACGCGATCCTCCACGAGGGCTGGCTGGAGGTCTGGTCGGAGCCGGCGGGCGGTTCGTCCTTCCGCCTCACGATCCCACGCGAGCCGGGGACGGACATCGTCCGATCGCCGATCAGCCTGCCCCCGGACGACGCGATCGAGTCCATCGTCGACGAGCTGACCGCCCCGACGACGCGCTCGCTCCAGACGGTGACCTCGCCCGACGACGATGAGGAGGATCCACGTGCCTGACCGCTCCGCACGACCTGGGCGCCGACGATCCGTCGCGCGCCGTTTCGCCGCCGCCGCCCTCCCGGTACTGCTCGTCGTCGTCCTCTCCGCCTGCGCCGGCATCCCGCGCGGCGGTTCGGTGCAGGACGGCGGCACCGTCGGGGGTAGCGATGGCGATGTGGACGTCAACTTCATCGCGCCAGGCCCGACGGAGGGCGCGACCCAGGAGCAGATCCTGCGCGGTTTCGTCGACGCGGCCGCGAGCCCCCAGAACAACTACGAGATCGCTCGCGAGTTCCTCGCGCCGGAGCTCAGGTCCGACTGGGATCCCGACGCGGGCGTGACGATCGACCAGGGTGGGCGGACCTTCGCGCCCGTCGCGGATGCGGTGCAGTTGACGGTCAGCCCCGTGGCCGCGGTGGACGACCGCGGCGAGTACCGCGAATCGGCGAACTCCTCGCCGCTCAGCTGGACGTACGGGTTCATCCAGGTGCGGGGGGAGTGGCGTATCGCGTCCGCTCCACCCGGCATCGTGCTCGAAGCTTCGACCTTCGCCGACGTCTTCGCGGCGTATTCGCTGAGCTACTTCGACCCGAGCTACAGCCGACTCGTGCCGGACCAGCGGTGGTTCCCGTCCAGAGCCTCCACAGCCACGAGGATCGTCGGGGCGTTGCTCGACGGGCCCGCGGAGTGGTTGAAGGGCGCGGTCGCGACGGCGTTCCCCGAGGGGACGTCACTCACGAGCGACGCGGTCCCGGTCGAGGCGGGTACCGCCCGCGTGGACCTGACCAAACCGGCCCTGCAGGCCGACGCCGTCACCCTCCAGCGGATGCAGCTCCAGCTGACGAGCAGTCTCGTGCAGCTGTCCGGCAGTGTGGGCGGTGTCGCGGCGGTCTCGAACGTCGCGATCACCGTGGTCGGCAACTCCACCCAGACGGTGTCGCCGCTGACCCTCACCGCCCCGCGCGTCGATCCCAGGGCGCTCGTGCAGCGCGGCGACGAGTTCGGCTTCGCCTCAGGTGACGGGATCGAGACGGTGCCCGGGATCTCGGCGGCGGTCGTCGCGGCCGGAGCGGACGCTGCGGTGCTCTCGGCCGACCACGACCAGGCGGCGGCGCGGTCCGCGGCGGGTGTCACGGTCGTCCAGGCGGACGGCGACGTCCGGCTCGTCGACGACCGGCCGGGGCTGCTGCCGCCGACGATGGACCCGTTCGGCTTCACCTGGACCGTCCCGGCCTCCGCGCCCACGGCTCTGCTCGCGCACGATGCCGCCGGCGGCACGGTCCAGGTCACCACGAGCTGGACGGGAGCGTCCACGATCGACTCGATCCAGATCTCCAGGGAGGGGACCCGTCTGGTCGCCCTCCTCAGGGACGGGACCCAGTCCCGGCTCGTGGCCGCAGCGATCATCCGGGGCGACCGGAACGCGCCGCTGCGACTCGGCGACCCGGTCGAGCTCCGCGTGATGTCCTCGGAGGCGAAGACCGTCACCTGGGTCGACGACATCACCGTCGCCGTGCTGCTCGACGGCGACGGTCAGACGACGATCCTCACGCAGCAGATCGGTGGGCGCTCGGCGCCGGTGCCGCCGTTGGCGAACGTGACGACGCTCGTCGGCGGGAACGGGCTCACCCAGCTGCGGGCCCTCACGAGCGACGGCCGGCTCCTGCTCCCACGGGGATCGAGCTGGCAGGAAGCGGGCGGCGACGTCCGGTTCATCGCGACGCAGCTGGGTTCGCCCGACTGAGCGACCGCACTCCACACCCTGCCGCCACACCCTCCGGCGTGCCTCCTCGACCGATCCTGATCCGCGACGGCGCAGTGGCGCAGGATCATCGGAGGATGACCTTCACCTTCGACAGACAGGCGGCTGTCGTCGCGACCCGAGCGGCCTGTCTCGACGCCTGGTCGCTGCTCGTGCCCGTGGTGTGCGCCGGTTGCGGGTCTCCCGATCGAGGCCTCTGCGACCCGTGTCGTACCCGTCTGTGTGCACCGGGTGGACCCGGGTCAGACGCCGGGGTGCGCTGGTCCTGCCCGGGCGGTATCCCGGGGCTCGCCGCGCGTCGATACGACGCGCTGGTCGGCGCGGTCCTGCTCGCGTACAAGGAGGACGCACGGGTCGGGCTCGTCCGGCCCCTGGCCGCAGCACTGGAACCCGCGTTCCGGCTCGCCATGGTCGAGGCGGCGCGGGCTTCGGACGGCGTCGCCCCGGAGATCGCGACCATCCCGGCCAGACGACGCGCTGCGCGGGAGCGGGGCTTCCATCCGGTGGAGCGGATCGTCCGTCGTCTCGGTGCCCGCCCGCGCCGACCGCTCCGGTGGGCCAGGGAGCCGGCCGATCAACGCGACTTCGGCCGCGCGGAGCGGTTCGCGAACCTGGAGGGCGCGCTGGTCGCTCGTGAGACGCTCGCCGATCGTCGGTTCCTCCTCGTCGAGGACGTCGTCACCACCGGTGCCACCGTCGCGGAGGCGGTCCGCGCGGTCCACGCGGCGGGCGGGGTCGTCGCCGGTGTCGTCGCGCTCGCCCGGGTCGACGGGTGAACGATCGAGGTCCCGGACGGCCGTCGGGTGAACACACGCCGAACTCTGCTGATGACTTCCGCAGCATCGGGCACTACGGTGGCAGAACGGCGCGAAAGACCGCCCGAGACCGGGTGGTCAGCCGGATGAGGAGGTCGAACGTGGATATCAACATCGTCGGACTTGGACTCGGCATCACCGATCGGTTCCGCGAGTACGCGACCGAGAAGGCGGAGAAGGTCGCCCACCTGGTCGAGCAGGCGCAGTCGCTCGACATCAAGGTGTCCCGCCACAACGACGCCAACGGTCGCAAGGGTGAGGATCGCGTGGAGCTCACGCTCGTGGGACCCGGGCCGCTGGTCCGGGCGGAGTCGACCGGCTCCGACAAGTACGTCGCCTTCGACCTGGCGATCGCCCGCATGCTCGAGCGCGTCCGCCGGTCCAAGGACCGCAAGCAGGAACACCGCGGCAAGCACCGGACGTCCCTGCACGCGGCGAGCAGCGAGGGCTTCAGCGGGGTCGACATCACCCCTGCGGCACCCGAGCTCATCGAGCAGGTCGCGACCGGGAGCGTCGCGACGCTGACCCGGGAGGACGAGGAACCCGAGGCCTACTCGCCCGTCGTGATCCGCACGAAGGAGTTCCCCGCCGAGTGGATGAGCCTTGAGGAGGCGGTGGACCGCATGGAACTCGTCGGTCACGACTTCTTCCTGTTCATCGACGCCGCCTCGGAGCGCGCGAGCGTCGTGTACCGCCGGAAGGGCTGGGACTACGGCGTGATCAGCCTCGAGGACGGCTCGAAGTAACGCCAGCTCCATCCGCCGACGCGGTCGCCCGGTTCGCCGGGCGACCGCGTCGTGGTGTGTCGGTCCCGACGTCGAAGGCGGGGTCGCGCGCGCGCAGTCGTGCCGACGTCGCCGCGAGCCACTCGAGTTCCGCGGCGGCGCGGCGGCGCCGCGCGTCCAGGCCGATCCACGCGATGTCGCCCTGCGGAGTCGGCGGGAGGGCGGCGAGTGCGGTGTCGAGGTCCTGGGCGAGGTCGAGGGTCCAGGCCTGCTGCACCGCGATGACGCCGTGGGCGTCGACCCCGCGCAACGACGCCGCGAGCGCGACCTTGTTCGGGAGCTCGTCCCGTGAGGCGCCCGTGGTGACCGGTGTCGACCACCAGGCGTCGAGGACGGCCAGACCCGCAGTCGTGATCCGGTAGAAGACGTGACCCTGCCCGTTCACCGCCGCACGTTCGACGAGCCCGTCGCGCTCCAGTCGATCGAGGGTCGCGTAGGCCTGGCCGACGTTGAGCGCCGTCGTCGGTGTCGTCCGGCGGTCGAACTCCGCACGCAGCCGGTACCCGTAGTCGTCGCCTGAGGCGAGGATCGCGAGGAGACCGTGTTTGACGGACATCGAACCTCCCACATATACCTACGCCGTATGGTGCGACCAGCCTACTGACCGGACCGTCGCGCGGGCCGGCGGCGCTCCGAGGACACCGGCGGACGGCCGATACACAGGGTCCACTCAAGCGACTCACCGCTAACATGTTGAGAGGACTGCCCCGTTCTGGTGCACCCCGTCCGTCCAGGTCAGTCGACCCGGGTGGAGATCAGGAACACGTAATGGAGAGCAATTCGTGGCCTCACCACTTGAGAAGATCCTTCGCGTCGGCGAAGGTCGCATCCTCCGGAAGCTGACCAGCCTCACGAAGGCGGTCAATGCCCTCGAGGACGACTTCACGGAGTTGAGCGACGAGGAGCTGAAGAGCGAGACCGTCGAGTTGCGTGAGCGCTTCGAGAACGGCGAGACCCTCGACGACCTCCTCCCCGAGGCGTTCGCGGCGGTGCGCGAAGCAGCGCGTCGCACGATCGGCATGCGTCACTTCGACGTCCAGATCATGGGTGGTGCCGCCCTGCACCTCGGCAACATCGCCGAGATGAAGACCGGTGAGGGCAAGACGCTCGTCGCGACCCTCCCGGCGTACCTCAACGCGATCGCCGGCAAGGGCGTCCACATCGTCACGGTGAACGACTACCTGGCGTCGTACCAGTCGGAGATCATGGGCCGCGTCTTCCGTGCGCTCGGCATGACGACCGGCGTGATCGTCGAGGGCCAGACGCCGGAGCAGCGGCGCGAGCAATACGCCGCCGACATCACCTACGGCACGAACAACCAGTTCGGCTTCGACTACCTGCGCGACAACATGGCCTGGCAGGCCAAGGACATGGTGCAGCGCGGCCACTTCTTCGCCGTGGTCGACGAGGTCGACTCCATCCTCATCGACGAGGCCCGCACCCCGCTCATCATCTCCGGCAAGGCCTCAGGCGAGGCCAACCGCTGGTTCCAGGAGTTCGCTCGGCTCGCGGTCCGACTCGAACCCGGCGAGGACTTCGAGGTCGACGAGAAGAAGCGCACCGTCGGCGTGCTCGAGCCCGGTATCGAGAAGGTCGAGGACTACCTCGGCATCGACAACCTCTACGAGTCCGCCAACACCCCGCTCATCTCGTTCCTGAACAACGCGATCAAGGCCCGCGCCCTCTTCAAGAAGGACAAGGACTACGTCGTGATGAACGGCGAGGTGCTGATCGTCGACGAACACACGGGTCGTATCCTCGTCGGCCGACGCTACAACGAGGGCATCCACCAGGCGATCGAGGCCAAGGAGGGCGTCGCCGTCCAGGCGGAGAACCAAACGCTCGCCACGGTGACGCTCCAGAACTACTTCCGGCTCTACGAGAAGCTCTCCGGCATGACCGGTACGGCCGAGACCGAGGCGGCGGAGTTCATGTCGACCTACAAGCTCGGCGTCGTACCCATCCCGACGAACCGTCCGATGCAGCGCATCGACCAGTCCGACCTCGTCTACAAGAACGAGGAGGCGAAGTTCGCGCAGGTCGTCGAGGACATCGTCGAGCGGCACGAGCAGGGCCAGCCGGTGCTGGTCGGCACGACGAGCGTCGAGAAGAGCGAGTACCTGTCTCGGCTCCTCGCCAAGAAGGGTGTGAAGCACGAGGTCCTCAACGCGAAGAACCACGCGCGTGAGGCCGCGATCATCGCCCAGGCCGGTCGACTCGGCTCGGTCACCGTCGCCACCAACATGGCCGGACGTGGAACCGACATCATGCTCGGCGGCAACGCGGAGTTCCTCGCCGTCGCCGAGATGAACGCGAAGGGTCTCAGCCCGATCGAGACGCCCGAGGAGTACGAGGCGGCGTGGGACGAGGTCTTCACGGAGGTCAAGGCCGCGGTCAAGGTCGAGGCCGACAAGGTGATCGAAGCCGGTGGCCTCTACGTCCTCGGCACCGAGCGCCACGAGTCCCGCCGCATCGACAACCAGCTCCGTGGTCGTTCCGGACGTCAGGGAGACCCCGGCGAGAGCCGCTTCTACCTGTCGCTCACCGACGACCTCATGCGCCTGTTCAACGCCGGCGCTGCCGAGAGCCTCATGGGCCGTCAGAACGTCCCGGACGACCTGGCGATCGAATCGAAGATCGTGAGTCGCGCGATCCGCAGCGCTCAGTCCCAGGTCGAGGCGCGCAACGCCGAGATCCGGAAGAACGTGCTCAAGTACGACGACGTCCTCAACCGCCAGCGCGAGGCGATCTACTCCGACCGCCGCCACATCCTGGAGGGCGACGACCTCCACGACCGCGCACAGCAGTTCCTGGAGAGCGTCGTGGACGACGTGCTCGACGAGCACACCGGTGAGGGGAACGGCGACGACTGGGACTTCGATGCCCTGTGGGCCGAGCTCAAGACCCTGTACCCGGTGGGTCTGACGATCGACGAGGTGGTCCAGGAGGCCGGAGCGAAGGGGCGGATCAACCGCGACTTCATGCGCCGCGAGATCCTGTCCGACGCGAAGCTGGCGTACACCAACCGTGAGGAGTCCCTCGGGGCCCCCGCGATGCGCGAACTCGAGCGTCGGGTCGTGCTCCAGGTGATCGACCGCCGTTGGCGCGACCACCTCTACGAGATGGACTACCTGAAGGACGGCATCGGCCTCCGTGCCATGGCGCAGCGTGACCCGCTCGTCGAGTACCAGCGCGAGGGATACGCGATGTTCCAGCAGATGATGGGGCAGATCCGCGAGGAGAGCGTCGGATTCCTGTTCAACCTCGAGGTCGAGGTGAACGGCGAGGTCGATTCGGGTGCCGCAGCACCGGCGATCACGGCCAAGGGCCTGACGCAGGAGACGCCCGACACCGAGAAGCTGAGCTACTCCGCGCCGAGCGAGCAGGGCGGCGTCGAGGTGCGCAACCAGCGCGGGCAGATCGAGAAGGCGGCCACCGAGCGCGCTCAACGCCTGCAGCAGGCCGGTGGCACCGCCGGTGAGGGCGCTCCGGCGACGAAGTCCACGCCGTCGGCGAAGTCCACGCCGTCGGCGAAGGCGACGCGCGGGGCGTTCGGGCAGCAGTCCGACGCGGCGCCCGCGGCCCCCAGCAACCGTTCCGACCGACGCAAGCAGGGCAAGAAGAAGTAGTCGCTCCGCTCACGACGAAGCCCTCCGGACCAGGAGTCATCGGTCCGGAGGGCTTCGTCGTGACGAGGAGCGGTCGCCTGGGCTCAGAGGACGCTGACGGAGGTGGCTCGCCACCGGCCGTCGAGGCCCTCGAGTCGGATGGCGACCGCGCGGGATCTGGCGCGCCCGTGCACCATGACGACGGATTCGACGACGCCGTCCCGCGGTTCCGTGACGGTGACGGTGCCGATCGAGATGAGGGGGACGCTCCCCGGGACGCCGCGGACGCGTCGGGCTCGTTCGGCGAGGATGACCCGCTTCAGCAGGACGGTGTGCACGTCGGCCGTGATCCAGCGAGCGAGCTGCGTGAGGTCGCGCGCTCCGGCGATGACCTCGATGACGCTGCGGGTGAGGTTCTCGAGGAGCGGCCGTGGGTCGGGGAGCTCGGCCCGGGGTGCGGGCTGGTGTCCGAAGAACTCGTCGCTCCCCGGGCGGATGACGGAGCGAGGCTCCCTGGTGCGACGCTCCGGGAGCGGACCGGTCGGCCGGAGGCGCGCCGGGCGCGCCGCGGACTCGTCGTCGTCATGCCGTGCAGCGATGGTCATGGGGCCTCCGAGGGGTCGAACGGCCGACCGGAGTGGGGCGACCGTATGTGGAATGTTAAACTAACCATGCCAGAGATCCGATGTCCAGCACTTCCCCGAGTGGTTCCTCGCTGTGGAGAACTCGCGACGCCTGGGCGGTCGGCGCACTAGCGTCGGCGTATGCGTTGGGACAGCCTGTTCGACGATCTCGCCGGCCAGCTCGACGACGAGCTCGAGGCCGACGACGCCGGTGTGCGGCTGGAGGCGGAGCGGCTCCGACGCGGTCGGCTCACGGTCCGAGACCGCGTCCTCGCCCTGCAGACCGATCTCGGCACCGACGAAGCGCTGGTCGTCGAGCTCGTCGACGGGAGTACGTGGCGGCTCCGCGTGCGGAGCGTGGGCAAGGACTGGTTACAGGCCAGTGTCGGAACGCGGGATCGGCAGGAGGTCATCGTGCCGCTCTCGGCCGTCGCGGCGGTCGCGTTGACCCAGACGCAGGTCGACTGGAGTCTCGACGAGGTCGCCTCCCACGAGCCGCGGCTGCTCGACCGCCTCACGATCGCCTTCCTCCTGCGCGACCTGGCTCGCCGACGCTCCGGCGTCTTCGTGCGCACGCGCTCCGGTCGATGGTCCGGGACGATCGACCGCGTCGGACGCGACCATCTCGACCTCGCCGTGCACGAGCCCGGCTCCGTCAGGCGCACGCGTGACGTCGAGCAGATCCGTCTCATCGCGTTCTCGGAACTCGTCGTCGTCGAGCGGGCGGACTGACGCGATCGCAGCCGGTCGGGGCCCGGGCCGGCGTCAGCTGAAGGGAAGGACCGGCCGGAGCGTCGGGGCGCCGGAGAACTCCGACAGCTCGGTGAACTGGGCCTCGTGCCAGAGCCCTGCACGACGCGCCTCCTCGTACCGACCCGAGATGAAGGCCTCGAGTGCCGAGAACTCGATCCGCCATGGACCGCTGCGGCCGACCCGGATCGCGGGCAGTTCGCCGGTCTCGATGAGCCCGGCGATCTCCGCCGCCGACACGTTCAGCACCTCCGCCGCGTCGCTGACGGTGAGGAAGCGGCCGAGCGGGGCCGGGTCGCGCTGCAGTTCCATTCCTCGATTATCCTCTCGTGCGATCGGCACCCGAAGGTCTGTGGATAACTTCGACGGCACCCACTGCGCACTCGGCAGCATGGGGCGGAGACGGCGCATGGTGTGCCGACGAAGGAGGAGACGGTGCGGGGAATCGAACGAGGCCCGGGCGTGGAGTCGGCGGGCACGAGGGCCGACGGGAGACCGCGTCCCGGTGGGGGTCCCGGCAGTGCGGATCCGATGCGCAGTCGGAGCTGGTCGCGCTCGCGGGTCTGGGTGGACCCGCGGTTCCTCGTCGGCGTGATGCTCGTCGTGGCGTCGATCGTCGGTGTGTGGTGGCTCGTGACGACCTCCAGTCGCACGGTGCCGGTCTACGCGGCGTCGGAGACGTTGACCCCGGGGACCCCGCTCGACCGCTCGTCCCTGCGCGTCATCGACACCCGTCTCGGCGCGGTCGAGGAGGGCTACCTGGGGGCGCAGGGGGCTCCGCCGGACGACGCCGTCGTCACCCGGACGATCGCGGCCGGGGAGCTCGTACCGCTCGCGGCCCTGGGTGAGGCGGACGCCGTGGGCGTGACCACCCTCGTGGTCGAACCGGCGGGCAGGCTCAGCGCCGACATCGTCCGGGGGACGGTGGTCGACCTCTGGGCTGCGGCACCCGAGGGCGACGGGTACGGGGTCCCCGAAGTGCTGGTATCGGCGGCGACCGTCGTCCGCGCGAGCGAGGACGAGGGGTTCCTGGCGAGGGGTGGCTCGGTCGCCCTCGAACTCGCGGTCCCCAGATCCGCGGTGGCGACGGTCCTCGCCGCCACCGCGGCGGCGCACCTGCTCTCGGTGGTCCCGACCGAACCCGGCGGCCACTGATGCTGCGGGTCGGCCTCGCCCTCGACCCGCGCGTCGAGGGCGAGATCCTCGCGACGATGCTCGATCTCGGACACCGGGTCGCGTGGCGCTGCCACGACGCGGCCGAACTCGAGGACCGTCTGGCGACGGGGTCGCCCGTCGAGGTGCTCCTGGTCTCACCCGCCGCCGCGGGCCTTCGGGCGGAACTCATCGACACCGCCGACCGGGTCGGAACCCGAGTCGTGGCGCTCGCCTCGGGTGAAGCGGAGCGTCGCCAGGCCACCGGGCTCGGGCTCGTGGACGTCGTGCTCCTGCCGGTGGATGCGGAGGAGCTCGAGCGGAGCATCGCTCCGATCGAGCTCGGTGACGCCGACCGTCGTGTGCCGGAACCGGCAGCGGGTCGGGTGATCGCCGTGTGGGGCTCGGCGGGTTCGCCGGGCACGACGACGGTGGCCGCCGGCATCGCGAGCGAGCTCGCGGCGCGCGGTCGACGCGTCCTGCTCGTCGATGCCGACACCTACGGCTCGTCCGTCGCGACCATGTTGGGGCTCCTCGACGAGGCACCAGGGTTCGCTGCCGCCTGTCGCCTGGCCGGCAGTGGTGCGCTCGACATCGAACAGCTCGAGCGCATCGCGGTGGTGCATACGTCGCCGTCCGGTGCGTTCCGCGTGCTCACCGGCATCTCGCGTGCAGCGCGCTGGCCCGAGCTCTCGACCGAGCGCGTCGCGACGACCCTGGAGCGGTGCCGCGAGTGGATGGACGACGTCGTCGTCGACACGGCGTTCTGTCTGGAGGCGGACGAGGAGATCTCGAGCGACCTCTTCGCTCCGCGTCGGAACGGTGCGGCGTTCGCGGTGCTCGGTTCCGCCGACCGCGTGGTCGAGGTCGGGGCCGCGGACCCCGTCGGGATCACGCGACTCCTCCGCGGGCACGCGGAACTCGTCGAACTCGTCGATCCGACCAGGATCTCCGTCGTGGTGAACCGGCTGCGCAGCGTCGCGCTCGGTACCGGGCCGGCCGGCCAGCTGGCTTCGACGCTCTCCCGCTTCGGCGGGATCGAGGCGGCGGCACTCCTCCCCGAGGATCAGCGGGTGGTGGACGCCGCCGTCATCGCCGGGCAGTGCCTCCGCGACCAGGCGCCGCGTGGCGCGCTCCCCACAGCGCTGCGCCGCTTCGTCTCCGCAGAGCTGGAGGACCATCCGGCGACATCGCGAGGCCGCGACCGTGGCCGGGGTCGGCGGTCGCTCCGACGCACCCGCGGTCGCCGCCGTGCGATCGAGCGGACACGGCGCCGTGAATAGCGGGAGTGTCGCCCAATACATATCCAGGTGAACACCCGAATATGCAGCGCACCCCGATATATTCATCTGCATTGTTTCGGGAGTCGATTCCGTTATCCGTTGGGTGATGTATTCAATGGGTATCGCGCGGCAATTCGTAATCGTCTGCGACGGCTCGTTATGATTGAATAACCGTCGGATTCACCACGGATTGTTTCAGGAGGACCCCCATGGCTCAGAAAGTCACCACCACCTACATCGATGATCTCGACGGCAGTGAACTCGCCGCCGGCGCGGGCGAGACCGTGCGGTTCGCCATCGACGGAACCGAATACGAGATCGACCTCGGTTCCGACAATGCGAAGAACCTCCGCGAATCGCTGAAGCCGTTCATCGGCGCCGGACGTCCGGTCAAGCGTGGCCGTCGCACCTCGGGCACGAGCACGCGGAACAGTGCGGAGAACCTCGCGGCGATCCGCGAGTGGGCCGCGAAGAACGGGCACGCCGTCTCCTCTCGTGGACGCATCCCGCAGGCCGTCCAGGACGCATACCGCGCCGCCAACTGACGTCCCGCACCTGACACGGCGCTCGGTCCACCCCCGTGGTCCGGGCGCCGTCGTCGTCTGCCGAGCAGCCCGGCGCGGGCTCCGTCCCGGGAGTCGGCCCGCACTCGACGCGCGCCGCCCGAGCCTAGACTGGGACCGTGTCGACGCTCAGTGATCTCGTTCTCGCCCAGGGCCGCTCCAGTGCGGCCGACGTCGAGTGGCTGCATATGCTGCTCGCAGACAGCCAACTCCTCGCAGACCTCGCATTCGCGGATATCGTCATCTGGGTGCCGACGGATTCCGGGAGTTTCATCGCCGTCGCGCATTCCCGGCCGTCCAGTGCCGCCACCCTCTTCTATCGCGACTTCGTGGGTCAGTCGATCAAGCAGGAATGGCGCAAGCAGGTCACGGATTGTTTCGAGAGCGGACGGATCATCGAGTCGTCCGCACCCGATTGGTATGAGGAGACCCCGACCCGCGTGCGCGCGGTCCCGGTGGCACGTCGGATCTCACCGACCGAGAAGACGAACGCCGACGGACCGATCGCGGTCATCACCCGGCACACGAACCTCGGCGAAGCGCGCACCCCGAGCCGTCAGGAACTCACCTTCAACGACTGCGCGAGCGACCTGTTCGAGATGATCGCGGTCGGGGACTTCCCCGACCTCGGGGCGCCGACCGGACCCCGCCGGGGCGCTCCGCGCGCCAGCGACGGACTGATCCGACTCGACGTCGACGGGACGGTCACCTTCGCCAGCCCGAACGCACTCTCCGCGTTCAACCGCATCGGCTTCGCCGAGGAACTCGAGGGCGAGTCGCTCGCGGACGTCACCACGCACCTGCTCTCGGGCACGGGGACGGTCACCGTCGACGAGTCCCTCCCGCTCGTCGTGACCGGACGCGCTCCGTGGCGCACCGACATCGAGGACAAGGGCGTGACGGTGTCCCTCCGGGCGATCCCGTTGCGGAGTCGGGGCGAGCGCGTCGGCGCGATCGTCCTCTGCCGCGACGTCAGCGAACTGCGCCACCAGGAGCAGGAGCTCATCACCAAGGACGCGACCATCCGCGAGATCCACCACCGGGTCAAGAACAACCTGCAGACCGTCGCCTCACTCCTGCGCATCCAGGCGCGACGGACGCACTCCGAGGACGCGCACGACGCCCTCACCCAGGCCATGCGGCGTGTGGCTGCCATCGCGGTCGTCCACGACACGCTCTCCGAGGGGCTCAACCAGAACGTCGACTTCGACGAGGTCTTCGAGCGGGTGCTGCTGCTCGTCGCCGAGGTCGCGAGCTCGCACAACACCACCGTCCGGCCCAAGTCCTCCGGCTCGTTCGGGGTGCTCCCGAGCGAGTACGCGACCCCGCTCGCGCTGGCCCTCACGGAGCTCGTCACCAACGCGGTCGAGCACGGCCTCAACGGGCGGGACGGCGACGTGGAGATCACCGCGGACCGCACCGACGAGTTGCTGAGCGTCCAGGTGCGCGACAACGGCGTCGGCCTGCCCGAGGGCAAGGTCGGCTCCGGGCTCGGAACGCAGATCGTCCGCACGCTCATCCAGGGGGAGCTCGGCGGGACCATCGACTGGCACACGCTGATGGGCAGCGGGACCGAGGTCACGATCGCGATCCCGATGCGCTGGGTCGCCAAGAGCTGAGATCGAACCGGAGGCGACCGAACGGGGCCGCCGCCGCCCAGACATGCGAGAACCCCGGTGCCGTGATCGGCACCGGGGTTCTCGTGCAGGACTAGGAGGCGCGGCGGGCGCGAGCTGCGCGGCGCTTGAGCGCGCGACGCTCGTCTTCGCTGAGGCCGCCCCAGACACCCGAGTCCTGGCCGGTCTCGAGCGCGTACTGGAGGCAGAGCTCGGTGACACTGCAGGTGGCGCACACGGCCTTCGCCTTGTCGATCTGATCGACCGCCGGACCGGTGTTCCCGACCGGGAAGAACAATTCCGGGTCGACGGTCAGGCAGGCAGCTTTATCGCGCCAATCCATAGGGGAGCTCCTTTTATTGCATGGTGAGATGTCTTCAACCGAGTGAGGGGTCTCGGGAAGGGAAAGCCGAAATGCGAGGGGGATGATCGTCCGGGAATCGGGATCTGTCCACACCCTCGTGGACCTCATGTCGGCCTCAAACATGGTTTCATATCGGTAAGAGCAAATCAATAGTCAAGTTTGGGTGAACCCTGTGAGTACCGACCGCAACACCGCTTCCGCTCCGAACCCTCAGGAACGCCGTCACCCCGCCGTGCTGGCCTTCGTGGCCCTCCTCGTGGTCGAGGCGCTGTTCATGATCGGGCTCTCGGCGTGGTTCCTGTTCGAGCTGGTCGCGGCGACACCGGCATCGTTCACGAGCGCGCTCGCGATCTTCGTCATCCTGCTCATCGCGACGGCGTTCGTCACCGCACTCGCGCTCGGGGCCGTGCGCGGTCGGAGCTGGATCCGCGGTGGCGCGGTCACGTGGCAGCTCGTGCAGATCGCCGTGGCGGTCGGCGCGTTCCAGGGGGTCTTCGCGCAACCCGCCATCGGATGGTGCCTGCTGGTGCCGTCGCTCGTCGTCCTCGGGCTCCTGTTCACGCCCGCGGTCGCCGCAGTGACCCGCCGCGAGCTCTGAGCGCGGCGGGCCACCGGTCGCCCGTCAGGCGTCGAGGCCGAGTGCCTTCCGGAGGCTCTTCACGTGTCCGGTGGCCTTCACGTTGTACCGGGCCAGGGAGATCTCGCCGGCCTCGTCGATCACGAACGTCGAGCGGAGGACGCCCGTGACGATGCGTCCGTAGGAGTTCTTCTCGCCGTAGGCGCCGTAGGCCCGGTGCACGGTCAGCTCGGGGTCGCTGAGGAGCGGGAACGTGAGCCCGTCCTCCTCCTGGAAGGCCTTGAGCTTCTCGACGGAGTCCTTCGAGACACCCAGGACCACGTACCCGGCACCGGCGAGCGACGCGAGGTTGTCGCGGAAGTCGCAGGCCTGCGTCGTGCAGCCGGGCGTCATGGCGGCTGGGTAGAAGTAGAGGATGACCCGTCGGCCGGCGAAGTCGGCGAGCGACACGGCCGAGCCGTCCTGGTCGGTGAGGGTGAACGTGGGAGCCGGGTCGCCGGCGGACAGACGGATGGGTTCGGGCATGTCCACCAGCCTACTCAGGAGTACTGGTCGGCCTTGATCGTCGCGAAGGTGCCGAGCAGCCGCTGGAGGGAGTCGAGGCGCGCCGGACCGTTCTCCCCGAGCCGCCCCTCGGCGACGGCCTCGATGATCGCGCAGTCCGGCGCGTCCGGCAGGTGGGTGCAGCCGCGCGGGCATTCGAGCGCGATCTCGGCGAGATCGGTGAAGGACTTCAGGATGTTCGCCGTGTCGACGTGCCCGAGGCCGAACGAACGGACGCCGGGGGTGTCGATGACCCATCCGGAACCGCTGGGGCTCTCGATCCGCAACGACACCGTCGATGAGGAGGTGTGGCGCCCTCGACCGGTCACGACGTTCACATGACCCGTGGCGCGTTCGGCCGTCGGGACGAGCGCGTTGACGAGGGTCGACTTGCCGACACCCGAGTGGCCGACGAACACCGTGTCGTGGCCGACGAGGGCCTCGGTGATCTCCGCGAGCGGGACGTCGTCCTCGCGGCTGCGGAACACGCGGAGCCCGAGCCCGGCGAAGTTCGCGAGGAACTCGTCGGGGTCCTGCAGATCGGTCTTCGTGATGCAGAGGATGGGGGTGATCCCGGCGTCGTAGGCGGCGACGAGGTAGCGGTCGACGAGGCGTGCCCGCGGTTCGGGGTTCGCCGCAGCGACGACGATGAGCATCTGGTCGGCGTTCGCGACGACCACGCGCTCCATGGCGTCGGTGTCGTCACCGCTCCGGCGGAGGAGCGTGGTCCGCGGCACGATCCGGACGATGCGGGAGAGGGTGCCCTCGGCTCCCGAGGTGTCTCCGACGACGTCCACGCGGTCGCCGGTCACGATGGCCTGCTTCCGGAGTTCGCGGGCCCGGGTGGAGGTCAGCACGCGCTCGTCCGGCGTGCCCTCGTCGAGGAGGACCGTGTACCGCCCGCGGTCGACGGCGAGGACGCGCGCGGTCAGGGCGTCGAGGTGCTCCGGCCGGGTCTTCGTCCGTGGGCGGTTCGCCTTCGGGTTCGGCCGCATCCTGATGCTCGACTCGTCGATCTCGAGTCGGTCGTCGTCGTCATCGGCGTCGTCGCTCCACCAGCTCATCGGTTCAGGCTCCGAGCATCGCGTGCCACAGCTCGGTGAACTGCGGGAGCGTCTTGGCGGTGGTGGCGACGTTCTCGACCGTGATGCCGGGCACGACGAGGCCGAGGATCGCACCGGTGGTCGCCATGCGGTGGTCGTGGTAACTCGACCACTCGCCGCCGTGAAGCGGGCGAGGATCGATGCGGAGGCCGTCGGGCAGTTCCGTGACGGCTCCACCGAGCTTGTTGATCTCGGTCGCGAGGGCCGCGAGGCGGTCGGTCTCGTGATGACGGATGTGCCCGATGCCCGTGATGGTGGAGGGACCGTCGGCCAGTGCCGCGAGAGCGGTCAGCGCCGGTGCGAGCTCACCGCCGGTGGTGAGGTCGAGGTCGACCGCGGTGATGCGCTCGCCACCGGTCACGGTCAGGCGGTCGCCCACGAGGGTGACGGTCGCTCCGAAGCGGGGGAGCAACTCGGCCAGGTCGGCGCCGACCTGCGTGGTGGACGCCGGCCAGCCGCGCAGGGTCACGCTGCCGCCCGTGACGAGCGCCGCGGCGAGGAACGGAGCGGCGTTGGAGAGGTCGGGCTCGAGGTCGACGTCGCGTCCGGCGATCGTCCCCGGCGCCACCACCCATTCGCCGACGGCGGGCTGCTCGACGGTGACCCCGCGTGCCGAGAGGGCGGCGATGGTCATCTCGATGTGGGGGAGGCTCGGCAGGCGTTCACCCTCGTGGACGAGGTGGAGCCCCTGTTCGAAGCGCGGAGCGGCGAGGAGCAGGCCCGACACGAACTGGCTCGACGACGAGGCGTCGATCGTGAGCTTCCCGCCGGCGATCGATCCGGTGCCGTGCACGGTGAAGGGGAGCGCCTTCCGTCCGTCGTCGCTGATGTCGACGCCGAGCGCCTGCAGGGAGGTGATCATGGTGGACATCGGCCGGTTCCTGGCCGAGGGGTCGGCGTCGAACACGGTCGGTCCCAGCGCGAGTGCGGCGATGGGCGGGACGAACCGCATCACGGTGCCGGCGAGACCGCACTCGACGGTCGTGCTCCCGAACAGCTCACCGGGGGTGACGAGCCAGTCGGCGCCGAACGCACCCGTCGCCGGGCGCTCGACGATCGTCGTGCCGAGGGCTCGGAGCGCCTCGACCATGTTGGAGCTGTCCATCGAGTGGAGCGGAGCACGCAGCAGCGAGGGGCCGTCGGCCAGCGCGGCCAGGACGAGCTCCCGGTTCGTGAGCGATTTGGACCCCGGGAGCGACACGGACGCGTCGACCGGGCCACCCGCGACGGGTGCCGGCCAGGCTGCGTCGTCGTGCTCGGGTTCGGCATCGCCGTACACGTCGAAATCTGGTGCGGAATACGGATTGGTCAACATTGGTTCCAACAGTAGTCGGGGTCACGAGTAGAAGGAGGAACGGATGTCCACAGCGGTATTGGAACGACCGGTGGTCGAGGCCGATCACGGCCGTCTGGCGCTGGCCGTAGACTGGCCGGTGATGACCTCCGTCGACCCAGAAGCCCTTCCGGCCGAGCCGGACCCCCGATCACTGTTCGAAGCACAGGCACTGCCGTTCATCGATCAGCTGTACGGCGCTGCCATGCGCATGACGAAGAACCCGTCGGATGCTCAGGACCTCGTCCAGGAGACGTTCGTCAAGGCCTTCGCCGCGTTCGCGCAGTTCGAACAGGGCACCAACCTGAAGGCGTGGCTCTACCGCATCCTCACGAACACGTACATCAACACGTATCGGAAGAAGCAGCGCGAGCCGTATCAGGGCACCATCGACGACCTCGAGGACTGGCAGTTGGGTGGTGCCGAGTCGATCAGCGCCACCTCGAGCCGATCCGCCGAGGCCGAAGCGATCGATCACCTGCCCGACAGCGACGTCAAGGACGCGCTGCAGGCCATCCCGGAGGACTTCCGACTCGCGGTGTACCTCGCCGACGTGGAGGGGTTCGCCTACCAGGAGATCGCCGACATCATGAAGACCCCCATCGGGACCGTGATGAGTCGTCTGCACCGTGGCCGACGACTCCTTCGCGACCTGTTGGCCGACTACGCCGAATCACGCGGCTTCAGCGTGACGAAGCAGGGGAGCAAGAAATGAGCGACTGCGGCTGCGACAAAGCCAAGAAGGACCTCGAGGAGTACCTCCGTCACGAGGTGTGCAAGACCGAGGCCGCGGACATCCGTGAGCATCTCGCGAGCTGTCCCGAGTGTCAGAACGAGGCGCTGGTTGCCCAGACGCTGACGGAGGCCGTGCAGCGCGCCTGCAAGGAGACGGCCCCCGAGGACCTCAAGAACCAGGTGCTGGCCTCCCTGCGGGCCACCCAGGCCGCGCACGAGAGCGCCTGACCACGGTCGCTGCGGTTCACCCCGCGCCGTCGAGGCGGGACTCCTCGACATCGAGCATGCGTTGTGCCCTCGCGAGCACCTCTGAGGGGTAACTCCCGGTCGCGCGCGCGTCCAGGAGGGCGTCGCGTTCGGCGTCGAGCACCCGTCGCCTGAGCTGGC
Source organism: Plantibacter sp. Leaf1 (assembly GCF_001421315.1). Lineage (NCBI taxonomy): Bacteria > Bacillati > Actinomycetota > Actinomycetes > Micrococcales > Microbacteriaceae > Plantibacter > Plantibacter sp. Leaf1. Next base: position 368,735 of record NZ_LMJX01000003.1, read on the forward strand.
GGTACTGCTCGTGCGGCCCGACGCCGGCGTCCGTCCGCTCCGCGGCCGACTCCACACGGATGAGACTGGTCGTGCGCACCCGGTCGACGACGGCGGGGTCGAACGGCTCGCCATCGTCGGTCCGGAGCTGCGGGTCGTCGAGGGCGGCGACGCCGACCGTCGAGATCTCCTCGACGAGGCCGGCCAGCTCCGCCGTCGCCGCTTCCTGGTCCGTGCCGCCCACGCGGCTCAGTCGGATGACGAGCGGCAGCGAGCCGCCCTGCAGGAGCAGGGTGACGATCGCGACGGTGAAGGCGATGAGCACCAACTCGGCGCGGTACGGGGTCTCGAGCGGCAGAGACTGCGCGGCCGCGATCGTGACGACGCCGCGCATCCCTGCCCAGGCGAGGACCGCTCCACCCCGCCAGCCGAGGCCTTCGCGTTGGAGGAAGTCGAGGTCGGCGGTCCGGCGGGCGATCGACCGCGTGAAGGCGGCCTTCCGTCTGGCCGACCGGGGGTTCTCCGAGGGGTGGTCCTCGAGCCGCGCCGAGAACTCGTCGAGCTTCGGCCGCCGCGACAGGGCTTCGCGTTCGTCCCGGCGCAACGACCAGACGAGGCCGCCGACGAAGACGATCCGCACGACGATGAGTGTGCAGGCGGTCAGGAGTCCGAGGCCGATCGAGGGCCAGATGCCGAGATCGTCCTGTTCGACCTGCGAGACGATGGCCTCGAGTTCGAGTCCCATGAGCAGGAACACGCCGTTCTCGAGGAGGAACTGGGTGGTCCGCCAGTTGATCCGCTCGCTGATGCGGTCCTGCGCGGTGAAGTACTTCGCGCTCTGGTGACCGGTGTAGAGCCCTGCGACCACGACGGAGAGGACCCCGGAGGCGTGGAAGTGCTCGGCCGGGAGGTAGGCGATGAACGGCACCGCGAACGAGACGACCGTCGTCAGCACGGGATCCCCGAGCCGCGAGCGGATGCGGACGGTCACGAACCCCACGACGATCCCGATGGCGATGGCCAATGCGACGGCGTAGGCGAAGTCGCCGATCACGCCCCAGAGCGAGACGGATCCGGCGGTCGCCGCGATCGCGGAGCGGAGCAGCACGAGCGCGGACGCGTCGTTCACGAGGCTCTCGCCCTCGAGCACGCTGACGAGGCGCGGCGGCATGCCGAGCCGCTTGCCGATCGAGGTCGCGGCGACGGCGTCCGTCGGACTGACGACCGCGCCGAGGGCGATGCCGGCGGCCAGGCTGAGGTCGGGCAGGATCGTCGACAGGATGAGGCCGATCAGCACGGACGAGACGACGACGAGGACGACCGACAGCCCCGAGATCGCCTTCAGGTTGCGACGGAAGTCCACGAGCGGGACGTTGACCGCCGCCGAATAGAGCAGCGGGGGCAGCACGCCGGCGAGGATCCACTCCGGCTTGACCTCGACGTCCGGCACGAACGGCAGGTAGCTGAGCGCCAATCCGACGAGGACGAGGATGAGTGGGGCTGCCACGCGCAGTTTGGTCGCGAAGCGGGCCACCGCGACGATGGTCACCACCGCGACGACGGCGAGGAATGCGAAGTCCATGGCGTCAGCCTATTGGCGCACGCTCACCGACCGCCCACGGATCGCTGTCGTCCCGCTGACGACGAAGGCCGCCCGTCGAAACGGGCGGCCTTCGTCGTCAGCTGTCGCGTCAGAGCGCGAGCGCGGTGCGCAGCAGCTCGGCCTGCTCAGCGGCGTGACGCTTCGCGGAACCGGTCGCGGGCGACGCGGACGCGGTCCGCGACACGTTGCGGACCGTCCGGCCCTCGAGGTGCTTGGCGGCCTCGAGACAGATGAACGGCCACGCACCCTGGTTCTCGGGTTCGTCCTGCACCCAGACGATCTCGGCGTCCGGGTACTGGGCGACGACCGCGTTCAGCTCCGCCGCGGGGACCGGGTAGAACTGCTCGACGCGGACGAGGGCGATCTCCTCGTTCGGCTGCTTCTGCAGTTCGCTCAGCAGGTCGTAGTGGATCTTGCCGGAGTGCAGCAGCACCCGCTTGACCGCCGCCTTGTCGGTGATCCTGGCGTCGTCGATCACCGGCTCGAAGCGACCCGAGGTGAAGTCCGCCACCGGACTGGTCGCACCGCGCAGTCGCAGCATCGCCTTCGGGGTGAAGACGACGAGCGGGCGGCGCGGGCGTGCGTACGCCTGACGGCGGAGCAGGTGGAAGTACGACGCCGGGGTCGACGGGCGAGCGACGGTCATGTTGTCCTCGGCGCAGAGCTGGAGGAACCGCTCGATCCGTGCGGACGAGTGGTCGGGCCCCTGTCCCTCGTAGCCGTGGGGGAGGAGGAGCGTGACACTCGACCGCTGCGACCACTTCTGCTCCGCGGAGGAGATGAACTCGTCGATGATGGTCTGCGCGCCGTTGGTGAAGTCACCGAACTGCGCCTCCCACAGCACGAGGGCGTCGGCCCGCTCGACCGAGTAGCCGTACTCGAAGCCCATGACCGCGTACTCGCTGAGGAGCGAGTCGTAGATCCAGAACCGTGCCTGGTTGTCGCTGAGGTTCGCGAGCGGCAGCCACTCCTGGCCGTTGACCCGGTCGTGGAGGACCGCGTGACGCTGCACGAAGGTGCCGCGTCGGGAGTCCTGACCGGACATGCGCACCGGGGTGCCCTCGATGAGGACGGACCCGAGGGCCAGCAGCTCGCCGAAGCCCCAGTCGATGTTGCCGTTGCGGCTCATGTCGAGGCGCTTCTCGAGCAGCTGCTGCACCTTCGGGTGCACCGTGAAGCCGGCCGGCTTGTTGTTGAACGCGTCGCCGATCAGCTGGACGACGCCCTCCGAGACCCCGGTCGTCTCGAGCTCGCCGGAGTAGCCGTCCTCGTCGAGGACCTCCGTCGGGACCGGCGTCGGCGAGGTCTGCTCGGCATGCGTCTCCATGAAGGCGCGCTCGAGGCGGTCCTGGAAGTCGCGGTGAGCGGCCTCGTACTCCTCCTCGGTGATGTCGCCACGACCGACGAGCGCCTCGGTGTACAGCTTCCGGACCGAGCGCTTCGCCTCGATGAGGCTGTACATGAGCGGCTGCGTCATCGACGGGTCGTCGCCCTCGTTGTGGCCGCGTCGGCGGTAGCACACGAGGTCGATGACGACGTCGCGCTTGAACTCCTGGCGGTACTCGAAGGCGAGCTCCGCGACCCGGACGACGGCCTCGGGGTCGTCGCCGTTCACGTGGAAGATCGGTGCCTGGATGGTCTTCGCGACGTCGGTGTTGTAGATCGAGGAACGGCCCTCGCCGGGAGGCGTCGTGAAGCCGACCTGGTTGTTGATGACGACGTGGACCGTGCCACCCGTGCGGTAGCCGCGGAGCTGGGACAGCTGCATCGTCTCGAGGACGACGCCCTGACCGGCCATCGCCGCGTCGCCGTGGATGAGGATCGGAAGGGTGCCGAACGCGCCGATCGGCCCGCGGTCCTGCTTCGCGCGGACGATGCCCTCGAGCACGCCGTTCACGGCTTCGAGGTGCGAGGGGTTCGCGGCCAGGTAGACCGGGATCTCGCGGCCGTCCTCGGCCTTGAACGTGCCCTCGGTGCCGAGGTGGTACTTCACGTCGCCGGAACCGTGGCTCGCCGGGTCCTGCGTGCCCTCGAACTCGCGGAAGATCTGGCCGTACGTCTTGCCGGCGATGTTCGTGAGGACGTTGAGGCGGCCGCGGTGGGCCATGCCGATGGCGACCTCGTCGAGCTGGGCCTGGGAGGCACCCTGGAGGATGGTGTCGAGGAGGGCGATGGTCGACTCGCCGCCCTCGAGGCTGAAGCGCTTCTGGCCGACGTACTTCGTCTGCAGGAAGGTCTCGAAGGCCTCGGCCTCGTTGAGCTTGCCGAGGATGCGCATCTGCTCGTCGTGCGTGGGCTTCTCGTACTTGCGCTCGACCTTGCTCTGGATCCACTTGCGCTGCGCGGGGTCCTGGATGTGCATGTACTCGATGCCCGTGGTGCGGCAGTAGGAGTCGCGCAGGACGCCGAGGATGTCGCGCAGCTTGGCCGTGCGGGCCGAGCCGAAGGCGCCCGTGACGAACTCGCGGTCGAGGTCCCAGAACGTGAGTCCGTGGGTCTCGATCTCGAGGTCGGGGTGGGAGCGCTGCACGTACTCGAGCGGGTCGATGTCGGCCATGAGGTGGCCGCGGACGCGGAACGCGTTGATGAGCTCCTGGACGCGCGCGGTCTTGTCGACGGCGTCGGCGAGGTCGACGCTGATGTCGGGCGACCAGTGGATCGGGTCGTACGGGATGCGGAGGGCCGCGAAGATGTCCTGGTAGAAGCTGCGGCTGCCGATGAGCAGCTCGTGCACGACCTTGAGGAACTCACCCGAGCCGGCACCCTGGATGACGCGGTGGTCGTAGGTGCTCGTGAGGGTGATCGTCTTGCCGATCGCGAGCTCGTTGAGCGTGCGCTCGGAGGCGCCCTGGAACTCGGCCGGGTACTCGAGCGCGCCGGCGCCGATGATGCAGCCCTGGCCCTTCATGAGGCGGGGGACCGAGTGGACCGTCCCGATGCCGCCCGGGTTCGTGAGCGAGATCGTGACGCCCTGGAAGTCGGCCCCGGTCAGCTTGCCCTTGCGGGCGCGGGTGACGAGGTCCTCGTAGGCGGACAGGTATTCGTTGAACGTGAGGGTGTCGGCACGCTTGATGCCCGGCACCATGAGGGCGCGCGAGCCGTCGGGCTTCGGCAGGTCGATGGCGATGCCGAGGTTGATGTGCGCGGGCGCGACGACCGTCGGCTTGCCGTCGGCCTCCTCGTAGTAGACGTTCTGGCTCGGGAAGTCCTTCAACGCCTGGATGAGCGCCCACCCGATGAGGTGGGTGAAGCTGACCTTGCCGCCTCTGGCGCGCTTCAGGTGGTTGTTGATGACGATGCGGTTGTCGATCATCAGCTTCGCGGGGATGGTGCGCACGCTCGTCGCGGTCGGGACCGTGAGGCTCGCGTCCATGTTCGTGGCGAGCGACTTGGCCATGCCCTTCAGGACCGTGACCTTGTCGACGTCCTCGGGAGCGGGCTCGGTCTGGTCGCTCTTCGGCTGCTGGACCTGGTTCGGGCTCGTCATGGGGGCGTCGGCCGGGATCGGGGCCGGCTTCGCCTGCACCGAGGTGGTGCGGGCCACCGGCTGTGCGCCGATGACCTGGATCGGAGCCGTCGGCGGGTTGACGCGGTTGGCGGCGTCCTCGGAGGAGGCTGTCGGAGCGGTCGCGCTCGCACCTCCGGCAGCCGCGCCGGCACCGGCCTGCTCACCCGTCGTTCCCTGGGCGGCACCGTTCACCGGTCGGTAGTGCTCGAGGATCGGCCACCAGGAGCGGTCCACGGAATCCTTGTCGACGAGGTACTGCTCGTACATCTCGTCGACGAGCCACTCATTGGCTCCGAATTCGTTCGTTGCGCCGTCATCGGCGCCCACTCCGGTCATCTGGCTCGACACCGTCGATCGCCCACTCTCTCCGTTGAATTCTTGCTGTTTGCGGGCAGGGAACATGCCCGCACGATCCAGTCATCAAGCCTAAACCCATTCCGCCGTCGGCGCGGCTCGGACGCCGCTCGGGATACGGTGTTCTCATGCGGTTCATCGGTGAGATTCCCAGCCACGACCTGACCTACTCGGACGTCTTCCTCGTCCCCAGCCGCTCGGGGATCACGAGCCGGCTCGACGTCGACCTGGCTCCGGACGACGGCACCGGCGCCACGATCCCCATCGTCTCGGCCAACATGAACTCCGTCACCGGCCCGCGTCTGGCGGCGGCACTCGCCCGCCGCGGCGGGCTCGGCGTCCTGCCCCAGGACATGCCGCTCCAAGACCTCGATGCGGCGATCCGCTGGGTCAAGGCACAGCCCGTCGCGTTCGACACCCCACTGATCATGCGCGACGACCAGACGGCCGCCGAGGCCCTGCGGCTCATCCCCGCGGTCGCCGGCCACGGCATCGTGCTCCACGACGAGCACGACGCGTTCGCCGGCTGCATCCCGGCCGCCCGACTCGCCACGGCGCTGCCCGACGCGCGGCTCGGCGACCTGGCACGGGGTCCGCTGGCCTCGATCGACGCCGACGACGTCACCGGCGGCCGAGCCGCCTTCGACCTCATGGTGGCGGCGGACGTCGAGTTCGCGCCGGTGCTGCACCACGGCGCGGTCGTCGGCACGTTGAGCCGCACCAGCGCGCTCCGGTCGACCATCTACACCCCGGCGCTCGACGCGTCCGGCCGTCTCCGGGTCGCCGCGGCCGTCGGCATCAACGGCGACGTCGCGGCGAAGGCGAAGGCGCTCGCCGCAGCCGGCGTCGACGTCCTCGTCATCGACACCGCGCACGGCCACCAGGAGGGCATGCTCCGGGCCATCGCCGCCGTCCGGGCGCTCGACCTCGGCCTCCCGATCGTCGCGGGCAACGTCGTCTCGTCCCTCGCCGTGCAGGACCTCGTCGACGCCGGTGCCGACATCCTCAAGGTCGGCGTCGGCCCCGGCGCGATGTGTACGACGCGCATGATGACCGCCGTCGGGCGTCCGCAGTTCTCCGCCGTCCTCGAGACGGCCGCCGCAGCACGCGCGCTCGGCGCCACGGTCTGGGCCGACGGCGGTGTCCGCTACCCGCGCGACGTCGCGCTCGCGCTCGCCGCCGGTGCGAGTTCCGTGATGATCGGGTCCTGGTTCGCCGGCACGATCGAGGCCCCGGGCGAACTCCAGCGCGCCGCCGACGGATCGATCTACAAGGAGAGCTGGGGGATGGCGTCGACGAAGGCCGTGCACGAGCGCTTCGGCCGGCTCGACCCGTTCGAGCTGGCCCGCAAGACCCTCTTCGCCGAGGGCATCTCCTCCTCGCGCATCACGATCGACCCGCTGCGGCCGTCCGTGGAGGACCTCCTCGACATGATCACCGCGGGCGTCCGCTCCTCGTTCACGTACGCGGGTGCCGACACGGTCCCCGGCTTCCACGAGCGCGCGATCGTCGGCGTGCAGTCGGCGGCCGGGTACGAAGAGGGCAAGGCGCTGCCGGTCTCCTGGTGAGCCACGGGGCGGGCGCACGACCAGGTGCGACGGCCACGGACGCGATGGGATGATGGACGCATGGTGGTGGACAAGCACGAGCACGGGTTCGGTGTCGGCATGCAGGTGTTGGTGCTCGTCGACCCGGAGACGGACCCGTCGACCGGGGCACGCGTGTCCGGCGTCATCGTCGCGCCGGGCCGACAGCGCGCGGCGGCCTTCATCTCGGTGTGGACCGACCGGTTGACGACGTGGATCGTCGAGTTCGACGAGCCCTTCGTCGCCCCGGACGGCAGCGGCCCGCACGAGTCCGCCGAGGTCCGCGAGACGTACCTGATCCCGGCGCCGTTCACCGAGGAGTCCGCACCCGTCACCGTGTGACGGAGATCCTCGTCAGGCGAGGGAGCGGTCCATGATCGCCGAGGAGAGCGCCTCGACCGGGCCCGAGGCGGCCAGGGGGTTGGCGAGCAGCGTGAAGTCGACGCCCCCGAGGGGCGGCAGCTCGAGTCGGTTGCTCAGCATCACGAGGTCGCTCGGGATGAGGCTGCGGGGGAAGACCGCGACGCCGAGGCCGGCGCGGACGGCGGCGAGCACCCCGTTGACCTCGCGGGTGCTGCAGGTGATGCGCCAGGTGCGCCCGGCCGCTTCGAGCGCGTCGATCGCGAGCTGCCGCGACAGGCTCGGGTCCTGGTAGGCGATGAGGGGGATCGGCTGGCCGGGCTCGATGGCCGTCTTCTCGAGGCCGACCCAGACCATCGAGTCGGTCCGGACGAGCTTCCCCTCGTTCTGACCGGGGTGCATCTTGATGAAGATGAGGTCGAGCGCGCCCGCCTTCAACCGGCGGTAGAGCGGCCCGCTCTGGTTGACGGTCAGTTCGAGGTTGAGCTGCGGGTGGCCCTGCCGGAAGTGACGCAGGATCCGGGGGAGCTGGGTCATCGCCAGATCGTCGGCCGCCCCGAAGCGGAGGCGACCGCTCATCGCGGAACCGGTGAAGTAGCTCTCGGCCGCGGCGTGGGCGGCCAGGATGGTCCGCGCGAACCCGGCCATCGCATCGCCGTTGTCGGTCAGACGGACGGCCCTCGTGTCGCGGACCACGAGCCAGCGCCCCGCGGCCTCCTCGAGGCGGCGGATCTGCTGGCTGACCGTCGGCTGGCTCAACCCGAGCTGCGCGGCCGCCCTGGTGAAGTTCCGCGTCTCGGCGACGGCCAGGAAGGTGCGGAGGAGCGCCGGGTCGAACATGGGTCACCGATCATTCGGGAATCGAATAGGACTGATAGGGACCATCCTGCTCGGAAATGGTGGGCTCGGCAATAGCGTGGAGGGGAGCCTCCGGCCCCGGCCGGGCTCCACCCATACGACACGCACTCGACATACGAAACGCTGGCTCTCTCCGTGACCCCTCCCTCCGACACCGCCGTCGCTCCACCACCACCCACCGCACCCATGCCGATCGTGGGGGAGCGTCCCGCCTGGCGGGACACCTTCTCCTCGCTCCGCGTCCCGAACTTCAGGCTCTTCACGATCGGGCACATCGTGGCGACGACCGCGATCGGCATGCAGCGCATCGCACAGGACTGGCTCGTCCTCGAACTCTCCGGCAGCGTCGCGGCCGTCGGGATCACCGTCGCCATGCAGTTCGCGCCGATGCTCCTCTTCGGACTGCTCGGCGGCGTCATCGCCGACCGCTACTCCAAGCGCGTGCTGCTCATGATCACGCAGTCGCTCGCCGCCGCACTCGCCGTGGCGCTGTCGATCCTGACGCTGAGCGGCGCCGTCGAGGTGTGGCACATCTACGTCATCGCCTTCATGCTGGGGCTCGTCACCGTCGTCGACAACCCGGCTCGTCAGGTGTTCGTCAACGAGCTCGTGGGACCCGCCAGGCTGCGCAACGCGATCAGCCTCAACTCCGCCGTGTTCCAACTGGGGCAGCTCGTCGGACCGGCGGTCGGCGGCATCCTCATCACCGCCGTCGGGTCCGGATGGTCGTTCGCGATCAACGCGCTCGCCTGCTCGGGCGTCGTCCTCACCCTCGCCCTCATGCGGGTCTCCGAGTTGGTCCCGACACCCGTGCTCGCCAAGGCGAAGGGGCAGCTCAAGGAGGGGCTCGGTTACGCGATGCGGAAGCCGGCGATCCGGTGGACCGTCATCATGGTCGCCTTCATGTCGGTGTTCGCCTTCAACCTGCCCGTCCTCCTGGCGGCCTACGCCTCGGACGTCTTCGACATCGGTGCGAGCGGCTACGGATTCCTCAACTCCCTCGTGGCGGTCGGCGCGCTCACCGGCGCCCTCGCCTCGACACGGCGCGGCGGGGTGAACCTCCGCATCGTGATCGTGGCGGCGGCGTCGGTCGGCGTCCTGCAGGCAGCCGCAGGGGCCATGCCCGTGCTCATCCCGTTCGCGCTCCTGCTCGTCGCCGGCGGCGTCGCGAACCTCCTCTTCATCACCGCCGCGAACTCACTCGTCCAGCTGTCGTCGAACGTGGCGATCCGCGGACGGGTCATGTCGCTCTACATCCTCGTGCTGCTCGGCGGGCAGTCGATCGGCGGTCCGCTCATGGGGTGGATCGTGGAGGTCGCCGGAGCGCACGTCGGCATGATCGTCTCCGGTGGGGTGCCGGCGCTCGCGGCGGGGCTCATCGGTCTGCGGTTCCTCCTCCTGCGCCGCCGCCGGACACGCGCCGCGGGGCGTCGCGTCGGCACCGACGAAGCTGAGAAGAACCCCGGGAATCCGGGGTCCACGGCGACGGAAGTCCGATAGACTCGTCCGCACAATGGACGACCCTCCTTCAGACAGATCCCCCGGCCACCATCCCCGCTTCGACCTGATCCGACCCACTGCGCCGTCGGCTCGATCCGGCGGCCGTTCCCTCCGTCCGGCGTCGACCGGCCAGCTCGGACAGGACCGGCATGTCTGAGTGGATCATGCTCGGTGTCGGCCTCGTCCTGACGATCGGCACCGGCTTCTTCGTCGCCTCCGAGTTCGCCCTCGTGAACCTCGACCGCGCGGACCTCGAGGCTCGCCGCGATCGCGGTGAGAGCCGCCTGACGATGACGATCGCGGCGCTCAAGATCACGTCGACGCACCTGTCGAGCGCGCAGCTCGGCATCACCCTCACCACGCTCCTCACCGGGTACACGATGGAGCCGGCGCTCTCCTCGATGCTCGCCGGTCCGCTCGGAGCGCTCGGCATCCCCGAGGCCGTCGTGGCCGTCGTCGCGACGATCGTCGCCATCACCGTGGCCACGCTGCTCAGCATGATCGTCGGGGAGCTCGTCCCGAAGAACTTCGCGCTCGCACTGCCACGGCAGACGGCCAAGTTCGTCGTGCCGTTCCAGACCGCGTTCACCTGGGTGTTCAAGCCGGCCATCGTCGTGCTGAACGGCAGCGCCAACGGGCTCCTGCGGTCGGTGGGCATCGAGCCCAAGGAGGAGCTGTCCGGAGCTCGGACGGCCGAAGAGCTCTCCTCGCTCGTGCGCCGTTCCGCGCTCGAGGGCACCCTCGAGGCCGACACCGCGACCCTCCTGAACCGCACGCTCCGCTTCTCCAACCTCGACGCCTCCGACGTCATGACGCCGCGCCCCCGCGTCGCCTCGATCCAGCGGGGGGAGCCCGCTCAGGCGGTGCTCGCGCTTGCACGGGCGACCGGGCACTCCCGCTTCCCGGTGACCGACGCCGACGCCGACGACATCACCGGTGTCGTGCACGTCAAACAGGCCATCGCGGTGCCCCGCGACCGGCGTGGTCAGGTGCCGGTCTCGGCGCTGCAGTCGCCGGCGCTCCGCGTCCCCGAGACGATGAAGCTCGACGTCCTGCTCTCGCAACTGCGCGGGCGCGGCTACCAGATGGCCGTCGTCGTCGACGAGTACGGCGGCACGGCCGGCGTCACCACGCTCGAGGACCTCGTCGAGGAGCTCGTCGGTGAGGTCGCCGACGAGCACGACCGGTCGCGCGCCGGCGTCGTCCGCGGACGGGACTCCACCACCTTCCCCGGCAGCCTCCGTCCCGACGAACTCCTCGAGCGCGCCGGTGTGCGCGTGCCGGAGGACGGTCCGTACGAGACCGTGGCCGGCTTCGTCATGAGTGAGCTCGGACGCCTCGCCGTCTCCGGCGACGTCATCGAGCTCGAGGACGGCACCCTCCGCGTCGAACGACTCGACGGCCGCCGCATCGATCGGATCCGATTCACCCCGAGACCCGTCCCCACGGAGGAAGGTGGTGACGCATGAGCGACTGGGCAGGAATCGCCTGGCTCGTCGTGCTGCTGCTCGCGAACGCCTTCTTCGTCGGCGCCGAGTTCGCGGTCATCTCCGCACGACGTTCGCAGATCGAACCGCTCGCGGAGCAGGGCAGCCGGAGCGCCAAGACCGCCCTCTGGGCCATGGAGCACGCGACGCTCATGCTGGCGACGAGCCAGCTGGGCATCACCGTCTGTTCGCTCCTCATCCTGAACGTCTCGGAGCCCGCGATCCACCACCTCCTCGAGGTGCCGCTCGCGCTCACCGGTTGGCCGGAGGAGACCATCGGCACGGTGGCGTTCGTCATCGCGCTGCTGCTCGTGTCGTACCTGCACGTCGTCTTCGGCGAGATGGTCCCGAAGAACCTCTCCTTCTCGATCCCCGACCGCGCGGTGCTGCTGCTCGCACCGCCGCTCGTGTTCGTCGCGCGGGTCTTCCGACCGATCATCGTCTCGCTCAACGCGATCGCGAACGCCGTCCTCCGGTTGTTCCGGGTCGAGCCGAAGAACGAGGCGGCCAGCGCCTTCACACTCGACGAGGTCGCGACGATCGTCGACCAGTCGACGCGCGAGGGCGTGCTCACGGACGCCACCGGTGCGCTCGTCGCCGCGTTCGAGTTCACCGAGAAGAAGGTCCACGACGTGGCCCTTCCACTCACGAGCCTCATCACCCTGACGGAGGAGGCCACCCCCTCGGACGTCGAGCGCGCCGTCGCGAAGTACGGGTACTCGCGGTACGTCATCGTGGACGAGGAGTCGGTCCCGATCGGCTACCTCCACCTCAAGGACGTGCTGCGGTACGACGACCTCGACGGCACCGGCGACGAAGAGCGCCCGGTACCGGCGAAGCACATCCGTCAGCTCGTGTCGGTGTTCGAGGGATCGGACGTCGAGGACGCCCTCACGACCATGCGTCGGTCCGGCGCCCACGTGGCGCGGGTGTTCGACGAGGCCGGCGCCACGACCGGTGTGCTCTTCCTCGAGGACATCATCGAGGAACTGGTCGGCGAGGTGCAGGACGCCACGAGGCGCCGCTGACCGGCATCGCCCACGCAACAGACAAGACGGCCCGCACGCGATCGCGTGCGGGCCGTCCTCGCGTGGACCGCGTGGTCAGCCGCGCGGCTTCGCCCGTTCGTACTGGCCGGGCCAGGCGACGTCCACACCGAGCTCCGAGGCCGCGCGCAGCGCGAAGTGCGGGTCGCGCAGGGCTTCGCGCGCGACCATGACCGCCTCCGCCTGGCCGTCGGCGACAATGGCCGCCGCCTGCTGGGCGTCGGTGATGAGTCCGACCGCGCTGGTGTCGACACCGGTGGAACCGATGTGCGCCGCGAACGGCACCTGGTACCCGGGGGAGAGCGGGATCCGGACGCCACCGACGGCACCGCCGGTGGAGATGTCGAAGAAGTCCGCACCCCGCTCCGCGCACCAGGCGGCGACGGTCGCGGTCTGATGCTCGTCCCAGCCGTCGTCCACCCAGTCCGTCGCGGAGAACCGGATGAACAGCGGCATGCCGTCGGGCAGCACGGCACGCACGGCCTCGACGACGCGGAGCAGGAGTCTGGCGCGACCCTCGAGCGACCCGCCGTAGGCGTCCTCGCGGTGGTTGACGAGCGGGGAGAGGAACTGGTGGAGGAGGTACCCGTGTGCGGCGTGCAGTTCCACGACCTGGAAGCCGGCGTCGACGGATCGGACCGCTGCAGCGCGGAAGTCGTCGACGACGCGATCGATGCCTGCCTCATCGAGCGCGGCGGGGACGTCGTATCCCGGGAAGGCCTCGGCTGACGGGGCCACCGTCGGCCACCCACCCTGGTCGAGCGGGACGCTGCCCGTGCCGTCGGTGCCCCACGGGGCGAAGGTGGAGGCCTTCCGGCCGGCGTGCGCGAGCTGGATGCCGGGGACGGCGCCCTGTTCGACGATGAACGCGGTGATGCGGCGCCAGGCGTCGCGCTGCTCGTCGTTCCAGATCCCGGCGTCCTGCGGGGTGATCCGTCCCTCCGGGCTGACGGCCGCCGCCTCGGAGATGACGAGCCCGAAGCCGCCCGCAGCGAACTGGCCGAGGTGCATGAGGTGCCAATCGGTCGGGACGCCGTCCTCGGCGGTCACGCTGTACTGGCACATCGGGGCGACCCACAGGCGGTTGGGGATGCTGCGGTCGCGGATGGTGATCGGATCGAACAGTGCGGGCACGGAACTCCTCTGGGACGGGCGACAGGGTGTCGCCTCTGGCGCAACGTCGCGGGGGCCGCTGCGATTCCCGTCCCGGTCGGCGGTGACTGGCTAGGGTGAAGGCATGGCCGAACCCCGACACTGGACCCCTGCCGACGCACGTCACTGGATCGCCGTGCCCGACGCCGAATCGGACAAGTACTCCCGAGGCGTGCTCGGGATCGTGACCGGATCCGACCACTACCCGGGCGCAGCCGTCATCGGTGTCGAGGCGGCGATCCGCACCGGCGTCGGCATGGTCCGCTACCTCGGCGCGGACCGCCCGACCGAGCTCGTGCTGCAGCGACGGCCGGAGGTCGTGACGGCGGAGGGCCGGGTCCAGGCCTGGCTCATCGGCTCCGGCATGGACCCCGGCAAGCTCACCCGCGCGGAGAGCGCGCTCCTCGACGCCGCCCTGCACGGCGGTGAACCGGTCGTCGCCGACGCTGGATCCCTCCGTCGCGTCACGGCCGGGGCCCACCAACGTGCGTTCGGGGTCGACGAGTCGTGGCGCATCGTCGCGACGCCGCACGTCGGGGAGCTGGCGACCATGCTGAGTGGCCTCGGGAGTCCGGCCGATGTCGAGGCGATCCGCGCTGAACCGGTGCCGTACGCCGCGGACGTCGCGGCTCGACTCGGCATCGTCGTGGTGCTGAAAGGCGGGACCACCCATGTCGTGTCGCCCGACGGCGAGGCGATCACCGTCGCCGGAGGATCGCCCTGGCTCGCGACCGCCGGCACCGGGGATGCGCTGGCCGGGATCATCGGGGCACTGGTGGCCACCAACGCGGAGCGCGTCCTCGCCGACCCGGCCTCGCTCGCGAGCATCGCCGCGAGCGGGGTGCTGATCCACGCCGCCGCCGGGGATGCGGCCGCCGTCGACGGCCCGCTCGCCGCGCTGGACGTGTCCCAGGCCGTCCGCGGCGTCGTGCACGGTCTCCTCTCCTGAGCGCGTTTCAACCGACAGACGGCGGACAACTCCCAGAACGCTCATAGCTCGCCCATAGGGAAGCTCAGGACACTGAAGCCACCGCGGCAGGGACCTCGCCGCGGCGGCCGGCACCCGGCCTCCACATCGCCCGAGGAGATTGAACGATGCGCAACCCCACCACCACCCAGCTCCCCGCACGGACGCCACGGCTCTCCGTGGCCGCGAAGAAGACGACGTTCGCGGCGCTCACCGGTCTCACCCTCATCGGCAGCCTGGCCGGATGCTCGGCAGCCGACGCCGGGAGCACGACCACGACCACCACGCCGGACGCCAAGAGCTCGTCCACCCCGGAAGCCACCAGCGACGCCGGCGCGGCGACGGGGACCGGCTCCACCGACTACAAGGACGGCTCCTACACCGCCGACGGCAGCTACCAGTCGCCGAACGGCACCGAGTCGATCACGGTGACGGTGACGCTCGCCGAGGACAAGGTCACCGCCGTCGACGTCGTCTCGCACGCCGAGAGCGCGAACAGCAAGCGGTACCAGGCCGAGTTCATCTCCGGCATCGCCGGCGAGGTCGTCGGTAAGGACATCGACGGCCTCAAGGTCTCCAAGGTCGCCGGCTCCTCGCTCACGAGCGGCGGGTTCAACGCCGCCATCGACACGATCAAGACCGAAGCGAAGGGCTGAGCCGCCAGGTCGGCCGGACGATGAGCGAGACGACGCTGCGCTTCGACGCGATCGGCACCGGCTGGGAACTCGACACCGTACTGCCACTCGAGCCGGACACCGCCGAGGCCGTCGCCTCACGCATCGACCGCTTCGACCGCACCTGGTCGCGGTTCCGGAGCGACGCGTTCGTCGCCCGGTTCGCCCAGGGCCCCGTCTCGACGGCCTTCCCGGACGACGCCAGGGATGACGCGATCGCCCTGTTCGACACCTACCGCCGCCTGCACGATGTCACCGGTGGCGCCATGACCCCGTTCATCGGGGCGTCCCTCGAACGGCTCGGGTACGACGCCGCGTACACGCTCGTCCCGCAGGGGCCGGCGCTCGCCGCGCCGGCCTGGGACGACGTGGCCCGGTGGGACGGCGAGGTGCTCGAGACGGACCGCCCGCTGGTGATCGACATCGGTGCGGCGGGCAAGGGCCGACTCGTCGACCTCGTCGCCGACGTCCTCGTCGAGCACGGGCACGAGGCCTTCACCATCGACGCCTCGGGCGACCTGCGACACGAGCACGGGAGCGGCGCCCCGGAACCGCTCCGGATCGCGCTCGAGCACCCCTACGACCCGCGGAAGGCCATCGGGGTCGCGACGATCGAGTCCGGCGCCCTCTGCGCGTCAGCCGTCAACCGTCGCGCCTGGGGCGAGGGCCTCCACCACGTCATCGACGGCCGGACGGGCGAACCGACGGCGACGGTGGCGGCGACGTGGGTCACCGCCGGGCAGGCGATGGTCGCCGACGGCCTCGCCACCGCCCTGTTCTTCACCGATCACGAGTCGCTCAGCGGAGCCTTCGCCTGCGAGAGCGTCCGCATGTTCACCAGCGGCCTCACGGATCGGTCCGCCGGCTTCCCCGGCGAGCTCTTCACCTGAGTCGCGCACCGTCGGGTCCCACCCCGGTGCCACCATCATCCAGAAAGCAGACCGCACATGAACGGCCGCATCGGCTACTTCTTCGACACCGTCCTCGGACGGGTCACCATGTACCGCCTCGTGACGCTCTCGCTCGGCACCCTCGCGATCTACGCGTTCGTGCTGTCCCTGTTCGGCCAGGTGTTCTACAAACCGCTCGAACTGCTCGCGACGCTGGCCACGCTGCTCGTCGTCGGGTACCTGACGAACCGGCTGTTCGGCGCCCTGTTCCAGGTGCGCCCGCACAGCGAGTCGTCGATCATCACCTCACTCCTGCTGTTCTTCATCCTGTGGCCGACGAGCGATCCGGCCGCGCTGGCCTGGATCGCGCTGGCGGCGACGGTCGGGTCCGCGTCGAAGTACCTGCTCGCGATCCGCGGCCGGCACGTCTTCAACCCGGCCGCCCTCGCCGCCCTCGTGTCGAGCGTCATCGCGAGCTACGTCGTCCTCCCCGGGGTGTCGCCGTCGGTCTGGTGGGTCGCCAACCCGTGGCTGCTGCCCGCGGTGGTCGTCCTCGGCGGCCTCGTCCTCGTCCGCACCAAGCGACTCACGATGGCGCTCGTCTTCATCGTGCTCTCCTGGGCGCTCGTGACCGTCCGACTCGTCGTCGGCGGTCAGGAGGTCGTACCTGCGCTGCTCGCCCCGCTCACGTCCTACCCGATCCTCTTCCTCGCCGCGTTCATGCTGACCGAGCCGCTGACCCTGCCGCCCCGGCGCTGGCAGCAGCTCGGCGAGGCCGCGATCGTCGCGGTGCTGTTCTCCATCCCGTTCATGCTCGGTCAGGTGGCGTCGACCCCGGAACTCGCGCTCATTGTGGGCAACGTGCTCGCGTTCGCCGTCGCCCGTCGCCGCGGGATGCGGCTGACGCTCGAGGGGACGCGCACGCTCACCCCGACGGCGGTCGAGTACCGGTTCAGCTCGAAGCGGCCGGTGCCCTTCGCGGCCGGCCAGTACCTCGAGCTGTCGCTGCCGCACCGCGGCGCGGACGTCAGAGGTTCGCGGCGCATGTTCAGCATCTCGTCCCCGCCCGACGACGATCGGACGATCCGCGTGGCGATGCGGGTCCCGGAGCGGGCCAGCAGCTTCAAGCGGGCGCTGAGCGCACTGCCCGTCGGCGCGAGCCTCTCGGCCACCGGGGTGTGGGGCGACTTCGTCCTGCCGAAGGATCCGGCCAAGCCCGTCCTGCTGATCGCCGCCGGGATCGGGATCACGCCGTTCGCCAGCCAGTTGTCCCGGCTGCATCTGCGAGCCGAGAAGCGCGACATCGTCCTCGTCTACGTCGTGTCCGATCCGCAGGAGCTCGCCTACGCCGCAGAGCTTGAGACCTGGGGGACACCGGTGCTCGTGGTCGGGCCGCCGGCGGACGCCGCGCTGCCCGCGGGTTGGCGCGCCCTCGGCCCAGGCCGACTCGATCACGAGCGCCTCGCGGAGGCCGTCCCTGACCTGGCCTCCCGCGACGTCTTCATCTCCGGACCCCCGGCCATGGTCGACGCCCTGAAGCCCGCATTGCGCGGCATCGGCGTGGGCCGGGTCCACACCGACGCCTTCAGCGGGTATTGATCGGCACCAGGCCGCACCCGTCGGGGTCGACCGCCGCGCGAGTGGCGGATCGGCCCCGACGCCTTGCGCGAGCCTAGGATGGTCCACGTGATGCGGCGTTGGGTCCTCTGGTGCGGGTTCGGCTTCGTGCATCTCCTCGTCGGCTGGCTCTGCCTCGTGGCCGAGGGGCTCCCGCTCGGCGACGTCGTCCTCGTGTACCGCCCGTGGGTGGAGCAGGCGACCTCCGGCGGCCCCATCCCCGCCGTCGACGCACCCTGGGTCTATCCGATCCTCGCGATCGTGCCGATGCTGATCCCGCTCCTGCTCGGCAGCGCCTGGTACGGCGTCGGGTGGCTCCTCATGGTGAGTGTGTTGAACGCCGGCGCCTTCGCGGTGCTGCTCGGCAACGGTCACTCGCGCCCGCGGCTGATCGCGGCGGGGTGGTGGCTCGCGTTCCTGCTGCTGCTCGGACCGATCGCCCTCGCACGGATCGACTCGGTGACCGTGCCGATCGCGATCGTCGGACTCCTCTGGGTCGCCGGACGCCCGCGCGTCGCCGCGGTCCTCCTCACGATCGCCGCCTGGATGAAGATCTGGCCGGCGGCGCTCGTCGGCGCGATCGTCCTGGCCCACCGGCACCGCGGACGGGTGGTGGCCGCCGCCGCGGCGACCTCGGCGGTCGTGCTCGGGGTGGGGCTGCTCCTCGGCGGCGCGAACGCGGTGAGCTTCGTGACGGAGCAGACCGGTCGTGGCCTGCAGATCGAGTCCCTCATCGGGAACGCCTACCTCTGGCTTGCCGTGCTGCGCGTCCCGCAGAGCTTCGTCTACTACGACCGCGACATCCTGACCTTCCAGGTGACCGGTCCCGGCGTCGACACCGCGATCGCCGTCATGACGCCGTTGCTCGCGATCGCCGTCGCGGGTGTGGTGCTGCTGGGTGTCCTCACCGTCCGGACCGGGCGGCCCCTCGTGACCGTGCTGGCGCCGCTCGCGCTCCTGTTCGTCCTCACGCTCATCGTCTTCAACAAGGTCGGGTCGCCGCAGTTCGCGATGTGGTTGGCGGCACCGGTGATCCTCGGGCTCGTGCTCCAGCGTCGGCGCTTCATCGTACCGGCGGTGATCACCCTGGTGATCGCGGCGCTCACACAGCTGGTGTACCCGTACCTGTACCTGTGGCTGTTGAACGTCGATCCGGTGCTCGTGACGGTGCTGACCGTCCGCAACCTCGCCTACCTGGTCCTCGCCGGGTGGGCCGTCCACGCGCTCTTCGCCCCCGCCCACCCCGAGGACGACGCGGTGTCGTCTTCGGATGCCGTCCGTGTCCATGCTCGAACCCTCAAGGAGTGACCCATGCTCGTCGCCTTCTCCGTCGCACCCAGCGGCACCGGCAAGTCGGACGGCTCCGTCCACGACGCCGTCGCAGCGGCCGTCCGGATCGTCCGTGAGTCGGGACTGCCGAACCGGACCGACTCGATGTTCACGACGATCGAGGGGGAGTGGGACGAGGTGTTCGCCGTCATCAAGGAGGCCACCGAAGCGGTCGGCGCCTACGGGAGCCGCGTCTCCCTCGTCCTGAAGGCCGACATCCGGCCCGGCTACACGGGTGAATTGACGGCCAAGCTCGATCGGCTCGACGCCGCGCTCCACAACGACGGCTGATCCCTGCGGGGTGCCTCCACCGCTCGTCCGCGGATGGGACTCGAATCGATTCGAGGATTCGCGTACACTCGATCCATGCCCACCATCATGGACGGGTCGACGCAGCTGTCGCCGACCCGCATTCGTCTTGCCATCCTCGCGCTCGCCGTGGGTGCCTTCGGCATCGGTACCACCGAGTTCGTCGCGATGGGGCTGCTGCCGAACATCGCCACCGACCTCCTCCCGGAGCTCGCCGCGCGCAGCCAGGAGCAGGCGAACGCCCAGGCCGCCTGGCTGATCACCGCCTACGCGCTCGGTGTGGTCGTCGGAGCCCCGACGATCGCCGCACTCGTCGCCCGCTACCGCCGCAAGACCGTGCTCCTCTGGCTCGGCGTCGCGTTCACCGTCGGCACCCTCGCGTCCGCGCTGCTGCCGAGCTTCGGCCTCGTCCTGCTGGCCCGCTTCGTCGCGGCGCTCCCGCACGGCGCCTACTTCGGGATGGCGGCGCTCGTGGCCGCGAGTCTCATGGGACCGGGCAAGCGCGGCAAGGGCGTCGCGCTCGTCATGACCGGCCTGACGATCGCCAACGTGATCGGCGTGCCGTTCGCCACCTGGGTCGGCCAGGAGTTCGGCTGGCGGTCCGCCTACCTCATCGTCACCGCGATCTTCGCGCTCGCGACGGTCACCATCTGGTTCGCCGTGCCCGTCCAGGCAGGGAACCCGCAGCAGACGATGCGACGGGAGCTCCGGGTGTTCCGGCGGAGCCAGGTGTGGTTCGTGCTCGGCTTCGGATCCATCGGGTTCGGTGGACTCTTCGCCGTCTACAGCTACCTCGCCCCGCTCGTGACGGAGGTGGCTGGTGAGTCCGCATCACTCGTGCCGTGGGCCCTGGCGACGATGGGTGTCGGCATGACGATCGGCAACCTCGTGGGCGGACACCTCGCCGATCGCGGCGTGAAGCGGGCGCTCATCGTGTTCTTCAGCCTCATGATCGTCGTGCTGACCGCGCTCGCGCTCACCGCGTCATGGACGCCGACCATGTTCCTGTTCGTCTTCGCCGTCGGCTTCGCCTCGCAGGGGCTCGGACCGGCCATCCAGACGAGACTCATGGACGTCGCCGGCGACAGCCAGTCGCTCGCCGCGGCGCTCAACCACTCCGCCCTCAACATCGGGAACGCCCTCGGGGCCTTCCTCGGCGGGCTCGTCATCGCCGGCGGCCTCGGCTACCTCGCCCCGGTGTGGACGGGTGTCGTGCTGACGGGCGTCGGCTTGGTGATCGTGATCACGAGCTTCCGGGTGGAGCGACGTCAGCTCGCACGCGAGCTCGCCAGGGCGAACGAGACCGAGGACCGACGCGTCGCGGACCGCAACCCGCCGACGGCGCCAATCCCCGTCTGAAGACGGAACAGGCGCCCCTCCCGCCATCGGGGAAGGGGCGCCTGGGCCGTGATCGGAGCGGCTAGTCGACGATGATGCCGTCGAGGATCGCGCGCTTCCGCAGCGCGACCTTCGTGCCGACGTCGATACCCGCGTTGCGGTACTTCTCACGGATGCGCTTGAGGTAGCTCTTCGCCGTCTCGTCGGAGATCCCGAGGCTCTCGGCCACCATCTTCACCGGCTCACCGGCGGCGTACAGGGCCATGACCCGACGCTCCTGCGCGCTGAGGCGGGGTCCCGTCCCGGACGCGCCGCTCGCGAGCGCGAGGTCGAGCTCAGGGGAGATGTACGACTCGCCACGGGATGCCGCGCGGAGCGCGTGCACGATGGTCTCCGCGTCCTCGCTCTTCGCGAGATAGCCGAGCGCGCCGGCCGCCAGGGCCTCGCGCACCACGGCCGGGTCGCTGTACGTGCTCATGAGGACGGTGGTGACCCCGGTGGTCTTCAGCGTCGCGAGCTTCACGGCCACCGGGACGTTGTCCTTGAGGTCGACGTCGAGCAGGAGGACGTCGACGGGGAAGGCCGGGTGCGTCAGGAGTTCCGGCCACGAGGGCGTGACGACGACGAGCTCGATGTCGTCGGCGACGCTCCTGATCCATTCGGTGAGCGCGCCGAGCAGCATCCGGTGGTCATCGACGATGCCGACCCTGATCCGTGACTCCTGTGACGTCATTGACGTTCCCCTTTCCGCTGGCCTGCAGCGGGATTGTCGACGGTGCTGTCGACGTCGATCCTGATGCGGGATTTCTGGTACGTGTCCGAAGAGGAGCCCACTCGTCCGAGTGCTTCCCAAACCGCGGGATCCACCTTGGCGCGCTGCACCCCGCTCGCTTCGAGGACGATCGGGAGGGTGAGTGCTCCCGGACGGCCCTGTCGTTCGGAGCGGTCGACCGGCCCGAGCGTCAGCACAGCTGTGGCAGTCTGCGCGTCTGCTTCCCCGAGGAGCAACCATACTGCAGAGAGCAGGCCATCCCGCTGATCCGTTGCGAGATACGTCGCCAGGCGTTCGGGATCGCGCAGGGTCGCGCGCTCGGACAGCACGGAGGACTCCTGGAACGCGTGCTCGAGCCAGGTCTCCTTGCCCTCCGACATGAGGTGGCGCCGGAGCTCCGTGGCGAGGCGCGAGGCGCGGGCGGCGAGCTCGGGACTGAGCGGCAGGTCGACGGAGCCGTCGGCGACCCCGTCGAACAACTCCTCGGCCTCGAGGTCGAGCGCGACGAGTTCCTCGGAGTCGAAGAACCCGAGGGCGTCGCGGACACTCGCGACGGTGGAGGCGACCATCACCCGGTCGAGTTCGAGGCGGACGATCCGACGGTACTGGGCGACGATCGCGCACGCGATGAGCGGTGGGACGACGGCGATCGCGGCGAAGATCAGCTCCGCCCCGAGCGTCGGGCTCTGCGTCCGCGTGATGGTGAGGATGGACCCGACGAGGAGGAGCCCGAGCACCACCGTCGCTGCGGCGACGTCGCGCGCGGGCCGGAGGGTCACGACGGCGAGGAGCACGCCACCGACGGCCGCGGCGGCCGTCGGATACACCCCGATGGCGTCGCGGCTCCACACACTCGCCAGGTCGAGGGTGGCGACCACCACCAGCTCGATCAGCAGCGCGACGAACAACCGGTCCGAGAGGTGGAACGCGGAACGGCGGAGCAGGAGGAAGGTGGACGCGACCGCGCCGGCGAGGAGCAGCCAGGCCACCACGGTGAGCAGCGGCCGTGGATAGTGCCAGAACGACTCGAGGAACCGGATCGCCGCGTAGGCGACGAGGATGAGACCGGACACCGACAGCCCGATCCCCAGCTGTCTCGTCCCGAGCGACGACCGTTGGTGGTCCAGGGCGCGTCGATGCCGATACCGACGGGTCGGCCCGGAGGCGGCGGCGAGGCGGTCGATGCTCATGCCTGTGGGACCTCCAGGATCACGGTCGTGCCGGCGCCCGGTGCGGAGAACACGCGCGCCTGACCGCCGACCTCCTGGATGCGCGCGACGACCGACTCAGCGACGCCGAGGTGACCATCCGGCACCGCTGTCGGATCGAACCCGCTCCCGGCGTCCGTGATGAGGAGCCTGGCCGTCTGCTCGTCGATGGAGACGGTGACGTCGGCCGAATCCACGCCGGAATGGCGTCGCACGTTCTCGAGGCATTCGCCGAGCGCGAGGAGGAAGGCTTCGCGTACCCGGGGGTCGAGCTTCGCCTGGCCACCGCCGTAGACGTTGACGGTGAGCCCGAGTCCGGCGAAGCGGTCCGTCACGGCTTCGATGCCCTCGTCGAGGGTGAAATCGGCACTGCGTTGCAGGATGTAGGTGCCGGAGGAGACGGGACTGAGCTCCTCGCCGAGCCGGAGGCTCCGGAGCAGGTGCGCGTCGTTGCGCGCCTGCGAACGGAGGGCGGTGGCGTCGACGCCCCGCCCGGAGTGGGCGAGGAGCGTCAGGGTCGCGAGCGCGGTGTCGTGGAGGAGCCGGGCGTCCTGCCGTCGTTGCGACTCGGCCTGGCTCGCGAGCCGCTCCGCGTTGTAGGCGCTGCCGATGTTGTCGACGCGGCGGATGAGTCGGGGCACGCTCGAGTCGAGCCATCCGCCGAACGCTCCGATCGTCACCCACACGGCCGCAGTGAGACCGATCGTGGGGATCGTGAGGTTGGTCGCCCCGGTGACGACGACGATCGCGACGGCGGTCAGGAGGAACGCCCCGAGCAGCAACGGCCAGGCGCGGCGGAACGGCACGAGTCTCGCGGCGATCGCCCCCATCCCGAGGGAGGCGATGGCGGCGATGGCGCCCGCCTGACCGACGCTGCCGGTGCCGCCGTCGGACAGGCCGACGACGACCACCGCGACGACGCCGGCGAGGAAGACCAGGGCGAGCCAGCGGGGACTGTCGTACTGCTCCGCGGCGATGTGCGTGACGGCGAGCGCGCCGACGAGGAGGAGCACGGCGGCGTATCGGCCTCCGGACACGACCCCGGGGACACTGAGGATCATGGCGGCGGTGACACATCCGGAGAGCCCGAACAAGCGGGTCGTGCGCCGCAGTAGACGTCGCTTGGTCCTCGCCTCGCGTTCCATGCTCACGCTCCTCTGAGGAGTCACCTTATCGGGTGACGCACGCGCAACGGAACGACTGTTGGGCGGCCGGGCGGCCGCCCTCAGACGTCCAGGAGTCGGCGCAGGTGCGGGCCGACCAACGCGTTCTCGATGAGGAATCCGTCGTGTCCGAAATCGGACCGCAAGACCGCCGGTCGGGTGCCGTCGAGGTTGCCCGAGAGGTGCAGGGCGATCTCCTCCTGCCCGCTGACCGGGAAGAGCCGGTCGCTGTCGATCCCGAGGACGAGCGACGGCCCCGGATAGCCGCGCAACGCGGCCCCGACCCCACCGCGGTCGCGCCCGACGTCGTGCGAGTTCATCGCCTCGACGAGCGTCACATAGCTTCCGGCGTCGAACCGACGCGTGAACTTGTTGCCGTGGAAGTCGAGGTAGGACTCCACGGCGAAGCGTCCGCCCCGGCCGAGCGGGCTGACGCTCGACTGCCAGCTGCGCTCGAACCGCGCGTTCAACTCACCCGGACTGCGGTAGTTGAGCAGCGCCATGCGACGGGCGAGGGCGAGCCCGCGGTGCGGACCGTCGCCGTCGGGCGCGTCGTAGTAGTCGCCGCCCTGGAAGTTCGGGTCGGTCCGCACCGCCTCGAGCTGGACGAAGTTCAAGGAGATCTGGTCGGCCGTCGTCACCGGGGGAGCCGCGATCACGGCGAGGCGCTCGACGAGGTCCGGATGGGTGACGGCCCACTCGAGGGCGTGCATGCCGCCCATCGACCCACCGATGACGGCGGCCCACCGGTCGAGGCCGAGGTGTCCGAGGAGCCGGTGCTGCGCCTCCACCTGGTCGCGGACGGAGGTGTACGGGAACCGGGAACCCCACTCGACGCCGTCGGGGGCGAAGGACGAGGGGCCGGTGCTGCCCTGGCAACCGCCGATCATGTTCGGTGCGACGACGAACCAGCGGTCCGTGTCGACGGCGAGGCCGGGGCCGACGACGCCGGCCCACCAACCGGCCGTCGCGTGCCCGTTGCCTGCGGAGCCGAGCACGTGGCTGTCGCCCGTGAGGGCGTGGAGCACGAGGACCGCGTTCCCGCCGTCGTCGTCGAGGGTGCCCCAGGTCTCGTAGGCCAGCCTGGCGTGCGGGATGCTGCCGCCGTGCTCGAAGTCGAGGCGGCCGAGCGGCGCGAACAACCGGTCGCCCGGGCGGTCGCCGTCCCGCCACGCGCCGCTCGAGGGCGGGTTCGCGAGCAGGGCGCCGACCTCGGCTTCGGTCACGAAGCGGGAGGGCACACTGTCTTCCGGGATCTGCCAGTCCATAGGTCTCCATTGTGGCGTGCCCTGGCGCGCCGACCGGCCGTGTTACGTCACCGGTTCGGTGGTGGTCGGCGCGGTGCGCTGACGCGAGCGCACGCCCGTCGGCCTCGGCGCTTCTGTCTCGGCCCGAGCGACCCGGAACCGGCGCGAGCGCCTCGTGAACGACGCGAGCGCGGGTCTCTGGAGACCCGCGCTCGCGGTGGTGGGGTGCGCTCGCGTCAGCGCATCGCGCTGGCACACCCCGGACGGGATCAGACCCGGGCAGCCTCGACGACCTGCTTCGCGGCGGTCAGACCGGCCTGGAGGTCCGCCGTGATGTCGTCGATGTTCTCGAGCCCCACGGAGAGGCGCACGAGACCCGGCGTGACCCCGGCCGTGAGCTGCTGCTCGGGCGACAGCTGCGAGTGCGTCGTCGACGCCGGGTGGATGACGAGCGAACGGACGTCGCCGATGTTCGCGAGGTGCGAGAACAACTTCAGCGAGTTCACGAACGCGCGACCGGCGTCGACGCCGCCCTTCAGCTCGAAGGACAGCACGGCGCCGACCCCCTTCGGGGCGTACCGGTTGGCGGTGGCGTACCAGGGGCTCGACGGCAGCCCCGAGTAGTTGACGCTCGCGATGTCGGGGTGCGCGTCGAGCCACTCGGCGACGTGCTGGGCGTTCTGCACGTGACGCTCGATCCGCAGACTGAGCGTCTCGATGCCCTGGATGAGCTGCCAGGCGCTCGCCGGGGCGATGGCCGCACCGAGGTCGCGCAGCAACTGTACGCGGGCCTTGATGATGTAGGCGAGGGCGTCTCCGACGGCGTCCGTGTAGACGGCCCCGTGGTACGAGGGGTCCGGCGTCGTGAGGCCCGGGAACCGCTCCGCGTGGCCGGTCCACGAGAAGGTGCCGCCGTCGACGATGACCCCGCCGATGACCGTGCCGTGGCCGCCGAGGAACTTCGTGGCCGAGTGGACGATGATGTCCGCCCCGTGCTCGAAGGGGCGGATGAGGTAGGGCGTCGCGATCGTGTTGTCGACGATGAGCGGCACACCGGCCGCGTGCGCGACGTCGGCGACGAGACGGATGTCCAGGATGTTGATCTTCGGGTTGCCGATGGTCTCCGCGAAGAACAGCTTCGTGTTCGGACGCACGGCGCGACGCCACTCCTCGGCGTCGTCCTGGTTCTCGACGAAGGTGGTCTCGATGCCGAGCTTCGCGAGCGTGTACTTGAAGAGGTTGTACGTACCGCCGTAGATCGAGGAGGACGACACGATGTGGTCGCCCGCCTGCGCGATGTTCAGCACGGCGGACGCCTCGGCGGCCTGACCGGACGCGAGGAGGAGCGCACCCGATCCGCCCTCGAGCGCAGTGAGGCGCTCCTCGACGACGGCCTGCGTCGGGTTCTGGATACGCGTGTAGATGTTGCCGAACTCGGCGAGCGCGAAGAGGTTCTTCGCGTGGTCGGCGTTGTCGAACACGTAGCTCGTGGTCTGGTAGATCGGCGTCGCCCTGGCCTTCGTGACGGGATCGGGCGCGGCTCCCGAGTGGATCTGCTTCGTCTCGAACTTCCAGTCGTTCGTGGCATCGCTCATGATGGATGGTCCCCTCTGCTCGGGTGGTCGGTGCTGCTCGGGTGTCGAATGCCGCCGGTCGGCCGCTCGGTCCGACATCCATGTCGTCGGGGCGTCCCAGGACGGTGGTCCGTCGTGAACCCGAGGCTACCGGCCCCGCCTGGACGGGCCAACCGCGCGGAAACACGACGTAACGCCCTCGGCGCGTGGCTACCCTGGAAGCATGACGACGAGACGTGTGGTGGTGACCGGTGCGAGTTCGGGGATCGGTGAGGCGACGGCGAGACGCTTCGCGGCCGAAGGCTGGGACGTGGTCGCGGTGGCCCGCCGGGCCGACCGCCTCGAGACGCTCGTCGCCGACATCGGCGGCACGGCCGTCGTCGCTGACCTGACCGTCCAGGCCGACGTCGACGCCCTCGCGGCCCGGGTCGAGGGGCTCGGTGGGGCGCACGCCCTCGTCAACAACGCGGGCGGTGCCTTCGGCCTGGCCTCTGTCGAGGACGGTGACGTCGACGACTGGGCGCGCATGTACGACATCAACGTGCTCGGGACGAAGCGGGTCGTGCAGGCGCTCCTGCCGATCCTCCGCCGGAGCATCCCCGACGGCGGCGCGGCGACCATCGTCGGCGTGACGTCGATCGCCGGACACGTCGCGTACGTCGGCGGCGGCGGGTACAACGCCGCGAAGTTCGCCGAGCGCGCCCTCTTCGAGGTGCTCCGCCTGGAGCTCAACGGTGAACCCATCCGCGTGATCGAGGTGGCCCCGGGCATGGTGCACACGGAGGAGTTCTCGCTCGTCCGGTTCGGCGGCGACCAGGAGCGCGCCGACGCCGTCTACGAGGACGTACCCGACCCGCTGTCGGCCGACGACGTCGCCGAGGCGATCGTCCACGCGACCTCGCTGCCACCCCACGTGAACCTCGACCACATCACGATCAAGCCGGTCGCGCAGGCGGCCCCGTACCGTCTGGCGAAGGGGCCGTTGCGCGTCGCGGAGTAGGCCCTTCGACAGGCTCAGGGACCGACGGGGCGCTCAGGGACCGAGGGGGCGCTCAGGGACCGGTGGGGCGCTCAGAGCCCTGTCGGGCGCTCGACGGCCCGATCGGCGCTCGGCATCAGGGCCGCGTCGACGGGAGCCGCGTCGGCGAAGGCCAGCTTCGGCACGAAGCAGAGCAGGACGGCGGCGACCAGCGCGCCGACACCGCAGATCGCCCAGACCGTCAGGTAGCCGGAGAGGCTGGACGCCCCCGCGGTCACCGCCTGGGCGGCGCCGGCCACGAGGACGACACCGAAGACGGCCGACGCGAACGACCCGCCGATCGTCTTCGTCGTGTTCGTCAACGCGGCGGCGACACCTGTCTGGCCGCGTGGCGCTGCGGCTGCTGCCGCGGCAGGCATGGCTCCCACGAGCGCGCCCGAGCCGAGTCCGGCGATCCCCATGTTGAGGAAGACCTGCCAGGTCTCGAGGTGGAACGGCAGGAACAGCAGGTATCCGACGGCGACGAGCGTCGCCGCGACGATGAGCGCGATCCGTGGCGACGCCCAGCGTGACACGAGGGGGAACAGCAGTGCGCCGACGATCATCGAGATCAGGTACGCGCCGATCAGGGTGGAGATGTCGCCCGCGTCGAGTCCGAGGCCGTAGCCGTTCTCGCGCGGCGTGCCGGCGTAGGTGCTGAGCGGAGCCTGGGCGCCGAGCAGGCTGATCCCGATCAGACCGGCGGTCAGCTGCACCGGCCACATGGTGGGCTGCCGGAGGACGCGGAGGTCGATCGCCGGGTCGGCTTGCCGGAGCTCGTGGCGGCCGAAGGGGAGGAACGCGAGCACGCCGACGCCGATGAGCGCCCAGACCCACCAGGTCTCCGGACCATTGAGCCGCAGGAAGGTGAGGCCGGAGGTGATGAGCAGGAGCGCGAGGCTGAGCAGCACGAAGCCGGCGAGGTCCAGCGTCCTGCCGGGCAGCGGTTCCGACTCCGGGACGCCGAAGAGGATGGCGAAGAAGACGAGGGTGACGGCGACGGCCGGGAGCATGAGCGTGACGGCGATGTCACCACCGAGGGCCGTGAGGATGCGCCCACCGGACAACGCACCGATGATGGCACCCGCTTCGAGCGCGACGACGAGGAGGCCCGCGGCCCGACGGGTCTGCGAGGCCCCGGTGCCGGAACGCCGGCCGCGTTCGAAGATCAGCGCGATCTCGAGGGGCAGCCACACGACGTAGAACCCCTGGAGCGCCCACGCTGCGAGGAAGGACCAGAAGTCGCCGGCGACGACGAGCCACCAGCTCGCGCCGGCCGTCAGGACCGTCGAGACGAGCAGGATCCGCTTGTGCCCGTACAGGTCGCCGAGCTTGGCGAGGATCGGGACCACGAGCGCCGACAGCAGCAGCTGGGCGGCCTCGAACCAGTTGAAGTCCGCGTCGACGACCCCGAGGTGCCGGACGAGGTCGGGGATGAGCGGCACGTAGTACCCCTGCAGTACCCCGCTCGTGATCTCGACGAGGAACAACCAGCCGATGAGTCCCGCCGTGATGCCCGCCGTCGAACCGCGGAGGGACGTCCGCCACCCGCCGGCCGCCGCCCCGTTGGCCTGCCGATCTCGCGTCATGAGGGGGATGGTACAGGCGCCCGGTCCGGCAGGATAGCGTTGGAGGATGTCGACCGAGAACCCCAGCGCAGCGTCCCCGGAGCGAGAGGTCCTCGACTGGCCCACGTTCGGTGACGCGTCCCGTGAGCTGTCCAGCCAGATCGTCGCGAGCGGGTTCCGGCCCGACTCGGTCGTCGCCATCGCCCGCGGTGGCCTCCTCCTGGCCGGTGCCATCGCCTACGCCCTCGACGTCAAGGCGTGCGGCGCGTTGAACGTGGAGTTCTACACCGGCGTCGACGCCAGGCTTCCGGAGCCCGTCGTCCTGCCCCCGCTGCTGGACATGGCCGGACTGCCTGGCAGCCGCGTGCTCCTCGTGGACGACGTCTCGGACTCCGGACGCACCCTCGCGATGGTGCTGGAACTCATGCAGGCCAGCGGGGCGGAGGTGCGGACGGTCACCCTGTACGAGAAGCCGCAGACGGTGCTGCGCCCGGACTACGTGTGGAAGCGCGTCGACCGGTGGATCTCCTTCCCCTGGTCGACCCTGCCGACGATCACGGCCTGACCGGACCCCTCGCAGCCCGGGCGCCGGGTAGGGTCGCAGGGTGAGTGTTTTCCTCCTCGGCGGTCCGGCCGCCCCAGAGACCGAGTCGACCGTCTACGCAGCGTTCATCGCCGAGGCGGCCGCCCTCGCGGTCGTCGCCGGCCGGCTCGCCCCGCGGATCGCGATCGTCGTCGTCCACGACGGGGACGGGCTCGAGCAGTCCGCTGCGCTGGAGCGCGCCGTGGCCCGCGCTGGTGAGATCGAGGCCGTGCGTGTCGTGGTCCGCGAGGGCGGCGTCGTCGCGCAGGCGCAGCTCGCCGAGGTCGACGGCGTCATCGTCGGCGGCGGCTTGCCGTCCGCCTACGCGGAGGCCGTGGCTCCCGTCGCGACGGACATCCGTCGCTTGGTCGCCGCCGGCCTGCCCTACCTCGGCATCTCGGCCGGCGCGATGATCGCCGCCGAGCACGCGATCATCGGTGGGTGGCGTGTCGGCGAGGTCCCGGTGAGCCCGGAGGCCGCGTCCGAGGAACTCGACGAGGTCACCATCGGCGATGGCCTGGGGCTCGTGGACATCGCGGTCGAGGCGCACGCCGCGCAGTGGGGCACCCTCGGGCGCCTCGTGGCCGCGACCGAGGCCGGGGTCGTCGACGGCGGCGTCGCGATCGACGAGAACACGGCCCTCGTGGTCGGGCAGGGTGCGTTGACCGTGCTGGGCGGCGGCAGCGTGTGGCAGGTCTTCACCGCCGAGCACGGTGTGGTCGTGCGCACGATCGGCGCCGAGCAGCAGCAGTAGGCGATGACGGACGGTGTGCTGGGTGGGAGCCCGGCGGAACTCGCCGCGGCCGGACTGATCGACGACGGTTGGGCGGCAGCGCTCGAACCGGTCACCGACCGCCTGGCCGGGATCGATGCCTGGCTCGCTTCGGAGACGGCTGCAGGAACCCCCTGGCTCCCGGCACCGGAGCTCGTTCTGCGGGCCTTCCGGACCCCGTTCACCGCGGTCCGCGTCCTCATCGTCGGCCAGGACCCGTACCCGACGCCCGGTCACCCGATCGGGCTGTCGTTCGCCGCGGACCGCGGGGTGCGCCCGCTGCCGCGCAGTCTCGTGAACATCCATCGCGAACTCCGCGACGACCTCGGCGTCCCGACCCCGGAGCACGGCGACCTCAGCGCCTGGACCGGACAGGGCGTCATGCTCCTCAACCGCGTCCTCACGGTCGAAGCCGGTGCCGCCGGTTCCCACCGCCGGCGAGGCTGGGAGGCGATCACCGAGCAGGCCATCCGCGCGCTCGCCGCGCGTCCTGTGCCGCTCGTGTCCATCCTCTGGGGGAAGGACGCCGAACGGTTGGCCCCGCTCCTCGCGTCCCCGGACGACCCGGACCGCCACGTGATCGTCTCCGCCCACCCGAGTCCGCTCTCCGCCTCGCGCGGGTTCTTCGGATCGAGACCGTTCAGCCGCACGAACGACTTCCTCGCCTCGCGCGGGGCGGACCCCATCGACTGGTCCCTCGACTGAGCAGCCCGCCACCGCGCGGGCCGCAAGGCCTGTCCGTGGCCGCGCCCCCTGGCTAGGCTGGGGGGATGCTGGAAGAGGAGTACGAGCCGAAGCGCCGACTGCCACCGCACCTGCGGAAGCCGCCGACGCCGGAGACGCCGTTCGCCTTCACCATGCGGGACGCGACCGCGGCCGACCTGCCCGACATCCGTGCGATCTACAACCACTACGTCGCCAACAGCATGGTGACCTTCGACGAGGACGCGATGACGCTCGCGGAGTGGCGTTCCAAGTTCGCCTACCTCCAGCGGCTCCAGCTGCCGTTCATCGTCGCGGTCAACCCGACCGGACAGATCCTCGGGTACGCCCTGTGCGCGCCGTGGAAACAGAAGCGCGCGTACCGGTTCACGGTGGAGAGTTCGATCTACCTCGGAGCGGCGGCGACGGGCAAGGGGCTCGGCACCGACCTCCTCGGCGAACTCATCGAGCGGGCGAAGGCCGCGGGCCTCAAGGAGATGCTCGCGGTGATCGCCGACAAGGGCGCCGAGGCGTCGATCAAGCTCCACGAGAAGTTCGGCTTCACCGAGGTGGGGCGCATGGGCCGCGTCGGGTTCAAGTTCGACCGGTGGATCGGCACGGTCCTCCTGCAGAAGTCACTCAAGCGCTGACCAGAGGGCGGCTCCGAGACCGGGGTCGCGGCCTAGGCTGATCCCATGGCGGAACTCCACGAGCTGACGGCGCTCGAGCAGTGGCAGGCGTTGCAACGCGACGAGGTGTCACCGACGGAGTTGGCACGGCACTACCTCGATCGCATCGAACGGCTCGACGACGCGATCGGGGCGTTCACCTCGGTCGCCGCCGGATCGCTCGCCGGGCGGGTGGAGGCGGTCGAACAGCTGTCGAGGACCGCACCGCTCTGGGGACTACCGATCGGCGACAAGGACCTCGTGTCCCGCGCGGGGCAGCCCGTCCGCTTCGGGTCCCGGCTCACCGCTGAGTTCGTCGCGACGAGTGACGACGAGCTGGTCTCCGTGCTCGATCGCGCCGGTGCGGTGAGTCTCGGCAAGACCGCGACGCCGGAGTTCGGACTCTACGGCTACACGGAGCCGATCGGCGCCGAGCCGACGCGCAACCCGTGGGCCCTCGACCGCGGGGCCGCCGGTTCGAGCGGTGGAGCCGCCGCTGCCGTCGCCGCCCGACTGCTGCCGTTCGCGCCGGGCTCGGATGGAGGCGGGTCCGTCCGCATCCCGGCTGCCGCCTGCGGGCTCGTCGGCCTGAAACCGACCAGGGGACTCGTCCCGGCCGGGTCCGGCGTCGACCGGCTCGCCGGACTCGTGGTCCCCGGCCCGATCGCCCGGACCGTCGCCGATGCCGCGCTCCTCCTCGACGCGATGATCGAACGCGTCCACGGCCGGATCGACCACCACTTCACCCTCCGTGCGCCCGACGCCGACGACGGTCCGCTGCTCGGCCATGCCATCCGCGGTGAGGGACGGTTCCAACTGGCGGTCCTCGACGGGTCCCCGTGGGACAGCGCCTACGAGCTGGCCTACGATCCGGAGGCCCGGGCAGCGGTCGGTGTCGCGGTCGATGCCTTCACCGCGATGGGCCACGGCATCGACGAGCTCGCCCTCCGCGACGCCGAACGCTACCCGGCCGACTTCACGACGATCTGGCAGGCCTCCGCCGCCGGTGTCCCGGCCTCCTCCGAAGCGGAGCTGGCGCTCCTCGAGCCCATCACGAGGTCGCTCGTCGAACGGGGTCGGGCGCTGCCGGCCACACGGCTCATGGAGACGCTCGCCAGCCTCCACCGGTTCGAGCGCAGCGTCCTCGCCCAGTTCGCCCCGTTCGACGCGATCATCACCCCCGCGCTCGCGCAGACACCGCGACCGATCGGCTGGTACGACGCGGCGTCGCCCGAGCTGAACTTCGAGCAGCAGGTGCGCTACGCCCCGCACACCTCGTTCGTGAACGCGACCGGCCTCCCGGCCATCACCCTCCCGGTGCACCAGACGGCCGATGGGCTGCCGATGGGCGTCCAGCTGATCGGCCGTCCCGGCGGCGAGACCACCCTCCTCGCCCTCGGCGCCCAGCTGGAGCGCCGACTGCGCTGGCAGGACCGGGTCCCGCCCATCGCGAGCTGAACCGGCCGGGCGACGTATGACGGGATGTGACGCGGTCGCCCCGCCCGACACGGCCCCTCGCGCCTAGGGTGCTGAGGCGGCCCGTTCGGAACGGATCGATCGGACCGCTCCAGCAGAGGAGCCCGTCATCGCCGTCCAGTCCAGTCCCAAACGCCTCATCCTCAACCTGTTCGAGATGAACTGCGTGAGCCACATCACCCACGGCCTCTGGCGGCTGCCGGGCAATCGGCGCGAGCAGTACACCGACATCCGCTACTGGACCGAGCTCGCCCGCACGGCGGAGGCCGGCGGCTTCGACGCCGTGTTCATCGCCGACGTGGTCGGGACGTACGACGTCTTCCGCGGCGGACCGGCGGACGCCCTGCGTGAGGGCCTGCAGATCCCGAACAACGACCCGCTGCTCATCGTGCCGGCGATGGCCGCCGTGACCGAGCACCTCGGGTTCGGGATCACCTTCTCGACGAGTTACGAACCACCGTTCGCCTTCGCCCGTCGCATGAGCACCCTCGACCACCTGACGAACGGCCGCGTCGCCTGGAACATCGTCACCTCGTACCTGCCGAACGCCGCACGGAACTTCGGCCTGGCCGAGGAGATCCCGCACGACGAGCGCTTCGCGATCGCCGAGGAGTACCTGGACGTCCTCTACAAGCTGTGGGAGGGCTCGTGGGACGACGACGCCGTCGTCCGCGACCGCGAGGCCGGGGTCTACTCCGACCCCGACAAGGTCCGGTACATCGACCACGTCGGGCGCTACTTCCAGGTCGCCGGACCACACCTGTCCGAGCCGAGCGCGCAACGGACACCGCTGCTGTACACCGCGACCGCCTCGCCGGCCGGGATCGCGTTCGCCGGGCGGCATGCCGAAGCGGTGTTCACCGGCGTGCGCGGACCGGGCGGTGCGGGGCCGCTCCTCGAGCGGTTCCGTGCGGCGGCGGCCGACAACGGCCGCGACGGTGCCGCCCTGAAGATCGTGGTCCAGGCGGCCGTGATCGTCGCGGCCACGCAGGAGGAGGCCGAGGCGAAGGCGGCACAGTACCGGGAACACACGAGCCTCGTCGGCCGGTTCGTGCACGCGAGCCTGCCCTTCGACCCGCTGGCGCACCCGGAGGACCGGACGGTCGCCGAGGCGCTCGCCGCGGAGGGGGTCCCGGCCGACGCCCTGCCGCCGCAGGTGACGGCCGGCACCGTCGGCGAGTTCATCGCGCGAGCCGGCAGCGATCTCGAACGGGACTTCTTCGCCGTCGGCACCCCGGAGGTCGTCGCGGACGAGATCGAGCGATGGCTCGACGATGTCGGCATCGACGGCATCAACCTGCGCCAGTACCACAGCCTCGACACGCTCACCGATTTCGTCGAGCTCGTCGTGCCGGAGCTCCGTCGCCGGGGACGGCTGCGCGACAGCTATCTGCCGGGGGAGACGCTCAGAGAGCGCCTGACCGGGGGAGCCGCCCGGCTCCCGGCCGACCACCCGGCCGCCCGCTACCGCGGCGGGCGGAACCTCGGCGGGCACGGGGCCACAACCTCCGAGGGACACACGGCGTCATCGAGGGAACCCGCGGGAAACCTGTCGTAACAGAGCGGCGGGGTGGCCCGGCGTGCCGACCAGGATGGGCAACCACACCGGCACAGCACCGGACCACCCCGACCTCCAGGAGCACCCGTCATGACCCCAACCACCAGACGGCGAGCACGACTCGCCGCCGCAGCCCTCGTCGCCGTGAGCATCGCGCTGACCGGCTGCTCGGCGGCATCGGCCTCATCCGACGCGGACGGTGGCAGCCTCACCTACCTCGACGCGGAGATCCCCACCTCGGCGCAGGTGCAGGAGGCGGGCACCTGGCAGACCCGTGCGCTGCAGCAGAACGTGACCGACCGCCTGCTCTACCGCAACGCCGAGACCGGTGAACTCGAACCGTGGATCGCGGACTCCTGGACCGTCAGCCCCGACGGTCTCACGTACACCTTCGTGATCCGTGACGGCGTCACCTACAGCGACGGTACCGACGTCGACGCCACGAGCGTCGCGAAGAACCTCAACTGGCAGTCGGCGGGCGACGAGGCGAAGGGGACGACGCCGAACGCGCAGTTCCCGTCCGGCCTCGTCGCGACGCCCGATGACGCGAGCAGCACCGTCACCGTCGTCCTCGCCGCCCCGTACGCACCCTTCCTCAACGTGCTCACCGGGTGGGGATCCGGGCTCGTCGCCGACGCCACGATCGACGCCAGCAAGGAGGAGCAGTCGAAGTTCGTGAACCTCATCGGCTCCGGCCCATTCGTCGTCGCGTCCGAGACCTACGGCAAGGAGATCGTGCTCGACCGTCGGGACGGCTACGCCTGGGCCCCGCCGTCCTCGCCGAACCAGGGCGAGGCGCACCTCGCCTCGGTCACGGTCATCCCCGTGCAGGAGGACAGCGTCCGGCTCGGCACCCTGAAGTCCGGCGAGGCGGACGTCATCCGCTACGTCCAGCCGAGCGAGGAACAGGGGCTCGTCGACGCCGGCTACGACATCGTGTCCAAGACGGGTGTCGGGCTCAGCAACCAGTGGTTCCTCCGCAGTCAGGCGCCGTTCCTCGACGACGTCGACGTCCGGAAAGCGCTCCTGCACGCGATCGACCGTGACCAGATCATCGAGACGCAGTACACCGACAGCTGGACGCCTGCGACCTCGGTCCTGTCGCCCGGCACCTTCGGTTACGTCGACGAATCGGCGAAGTTCGCCTACGACCCGGATGCGGCGAACAGCCTCCTCGACGGTGCCGGCTGGACCGAGCGCGACGCGGACGGCTACCGCACGAAGGGTGGCGAGCGGCTCACGGTGAAGACCTACATCGACGTGTACGACAACACCGCGAAGAGCCTCTTCCAGCAGATCCAGAACCAGTTCAAGGACGTCGGGATCGAGCTGTCGCTCAACGAGCTCGACTACTCCACCTACTGGGCGACCGCGTTCGCGGACCCGGAGGTCGGGGCGCTCCGGGTCGGCTGGCCGCACCCCGACCCGTCGAAGGGCCTCAGCGAGTACTACGGCAAGGACGGCTCCGACCTCCTCGGTCTCGCCGGCTCCGACACGACCCTGCAGTCGCTGCTCGACGCGCAGAACGCCGCGACGGACGACGACACCCGTGCGGCGATCCTCGGACAGATCCAGGACCACCTGATCGACCAGGCCTACGTCGTCCCGATCCTCAACGACAGCCAGGTGTTCGTCACCCAGCAGCGGGTGCAGGGCTTCTCCCTCACCGACGGCGCCCTGCCGGAGTTCTACAACACCTCGATCGAGGACTGAGCGTTCGGGAGGGCCGTCGACCGGACGGCCCTCCCGGTTCAGATCCCGTCCCTTCCGAGAGGAGGCCCCTATGTCCAAGCAGCATCCGAACGTCAGCGCGACGGACACGCGACGCCGGCAGTACCGCGAGTACCTCGTCAGGCGCGTCGCCCAAGCGCTGCTCGTGATCGCCCTCGTCTACACGCTCGTCTTCTTCACCCTCTTCGTCCTGCCCGGCGACCCCATCGAGAACAAGCTGACGAGCCCGCTCAATCCACTGCCCCCGGCTGCCGGCGAAGCGTTGCGGGCGTACTACCACTTCGACCTGTCGCCGATCGAACAGTTCACGCTGACGGTCGGCCGGCTCCTCCACGGGGACCTCGGCTACTCGCTCGTCAGCGGCCGTGCCGTGTCGGACCTCGTCGCGCAGGGCTTCTCGGACACGATCGTGCTCGCGGGCGTCGCATTCGTGTTGACGATCCTGCTGTCGCTCGCGACCGCACTCACCGCCGTCTACGCCCCCGTCAGGACGATCAGGAGCATCGCCGCCTCGGCGCCCATCGCCTCGATCTCCGCACCGAGCTTCCTCATCGGCTTCGTGCTCCTCGCGATCTTCTCCTTCCAGCTCGGCTGGGTGTCGTCGGTGCGCGATCAGGGCTTCGTCTCCTACCTGCTGCCCGCGCTGACCCTGGCGCTCGCCGTCAACGGTCCGTTGACGCAGGTGCTGATCCAGGGGCTCCGGAAGGCCGCGGACGAACCCTTCGTCACCGTGCTCCGCGCGATAGGGACGAGCGAGGTCCGGATCGCGCTCGGCCACGTCCTGAAGAACGGGGCGATCCCGTCGATCACGATGCTCGCCCTCGTCGTCGGTGAACTGTTGGCCGGGGCCGTCGTCGTGGAAGCCGTCTTCACCCGGACCGGGCTCGGTTTCATCACCTTCGAGAGCGTGCGCGATCAGGACACCCCGGTGATCCTGGCCGTCGTCATCCTCATCTCCTCCATCTACGTCGGGATCAACCTCGTGACCGACCTCGTCTACCCGATCCTCGACCCGCGCATCGTCCGGCCCGGGCACGGGCGGTCCCGACGCTCCCGCCTCGCCAGGCCGGATGTCACCACAGCGGTGGCCTCGGCGACGGCAGCCCCCGGTGGTACCCCGACGAAAGCGAGCGTGGACGCATGAGCCTCCGACTCCAACCGGACCGCGACGTCACCGCGGCCGACCGCGAACCGAACGCGTTCCGGCGACTCCGCGCCCGCCTCGGCGTCGCCGACGTCCTGGCGATCGTCGTCGTCGGTCTCGTCCTCGTCTCCGTCGTCGCACCGGGCCTCCTCGCGCCGTACGACCCGCTCGAACCCGACGATGCGAACGCGCTCGCCGCACCATCGTTCGCGCACTGGTTCGGGACCGACTCGCTCGGTCGGGACCTGCTGTCCCGGGTGATCCACGGCACCGGACGGACCCTGCTCGGCTCGGCGGTCGCCGTCCTCATCGGTCTCGGCGCCGGCACGGTCCTCGGTCTCGTCGCCGCGTCGTTCGGCGGTGTCGTGGACGCCGTCATCAGCCGCATCGTCGACGTGCTGCTCTCGATCCCCGGGCTGCTCCTCGCGATGGTGGTCGTCGTCGCGCTCGGCTTCGGCACCCTCAACGCCGCCGTCGCCGTGGGGATCTCCTCGATCGCGGCCTTCACCCGCATCATGCGCTCCGAGGTGCTGACGGTGAAGGACCTGCCGTTCGTCGAGGCGAGTCACCACCTCGGCGGGTCGCGGGCCTACGTCCTCGTGAAGCACGTCTTCCCCAACTCCTACTCGGCCGTCCTCTCGCTCACGGCCCTCCAGTTCGGCCTCGCGATCATCTGGATCTCCTCGCTCAGCTTCCTCGGGTACGGGGCGCCGCCGCCCGACCCGGAGTGGGGACTGCTCGTCTCCGAGGGTCGACAGTACGTCGTGTCGTCGCCGTGGCTGGTCGTCGTCCCGGGCCTCGTGATCGCCGTCACCGTGCTCGCCATCAGCCGTCTCAGCCAGCTCACCCGCGAGAGGACCACCGCATGAACCAGGCAGCCCAGCAGCTCAGCACCTTCCACCTCGTCGGCGCGGCCTCGGTCCCGTTGCTCGTCGACGGGCTCGCCGTCGGGTACCGGAGCCGTGGCTCGAGGCTCTCTGCCGACACCGTCCGCGAGGTGTCCTTCCAGGTCGGGCGCGGTGAGACGGTGTCACTCGTGGGGCAGTCCGGTTCCGGGAAGAGCACGATCGCCCGGGCGGTCGCGGGGCTCCTCCCGGCGAACGGTTCGGTCACCGCCGGTCGGATCTCGGTCGCCGGGCATGAGGTCGCCGACTTCTCGCGGAAGCAGTGGCGGCCGCTGCGGGGCTCGACGCTCGGGTTCATCCCGCAGGACCCGCTGTCGTCGCTCGATCCGCTGCAGCGCATCGGCGTGCAGATCGCCCAGGCGGTCCAGGTGACGGGCGACACCCCGCGCTCGGAGGTCCCGGCGCGCGTGATCGAACTCCTGGAGCACGTGGGCATCCGCCAAGCCGCGAGCCGGGTGCGCGCGTACCCGCACGAGCTCTCCGGCGGGCAGCTGCAGCGGGTGCTCATCGCGATCGCCATCGCCGCGAGGCCGAGGCTGCTCATCGCCGACGAACCGACGTCCGCGCTCGACGTGACCGTCCAGCGGCGCATCCTCGACCTCCTCGACGGCCTCCGCGAGGAGCTCGGGCTCGGCATCCTCTTCATCACCCACGACCTGGCCCTCGCCCAGGAGCGCAGCGATGCGATCGTCGTCCTGCAGGACGGGAACGTCCGGGAGTCGGGCCCTGCCGAGCAGGTGTTGCTCACGCCGCGGGACCCGTACACGATCCGGCTGCTCTCGGACTCGCCTGCGTCCTCGCCGCTGCGCTACCGGGAACGCATCCGCGCTGCGGCCGAGCAGGTGCAGGCGGAGCAGCGCGGCGACACGGGCACGACAGCCGCGGTGGTCGAGGTGTCGCACGTGTCGAAGCGGTTCGGACGCGATCCGCGGACGCCGCCCGCGCTCGACGGTGCCTCGCTCGTCCTCCGACCGCGATCGATCCACGCCCTCGTCGGTGAGTCGGGGTCGGGCAAGTCGACCCTCGCCCGCATCGTCGCCGGGCTCACGTCCTTCGACGACGGCTCGGTACGGGTGGCTGGCCGGGAGCTGCCGAGGGAGCACGCCGTCGCGAACCCCTTCGCCCGGGACCTCCAGTTGGTCGCCCAGAACCCGCTCTCCGCGGTCGACCCGCGGTACACCGTGGGGCAGATCATCGAGGAGCCGCTGCGCATCCACGGGGTGCGGAGTGCGGTGGAACGACGGCGTCGC
Source organism: Plantibacter sp. Leaf1 (assembly GCF_001421315.1). Lineage (NCBI taxonomy): Bacteria > Bacillati > Actinomycetota > Actinomycetes > Micrococcales > Microbacteriaceae > Plantibacter > Plantibacter sp. Leaf1. The sequence continues at coordinate 408,631 of NZ_LMJX01000003.1, forward strand.
GTCGCGTCGATCCTCGATCAGGTCGGCCTGCCGGCGAGCGTCCTGGGCCGTCGTGCCCGGGAGGTCTCGGGCGGTCAGCGCCAGCGGGTCGCGCTCGCGCGAACGCTCATCCTCGCGCCCTCGGTGCTCGTCCTGGACGAACCGACCTCCGCCCTCGACGTCTCGGTGCAGGCACAGATCGTCGACCTGCTCCTCGACCTCCGCGACGAGCACGCGCTCAGCTACCTGTTCATCTCGCACGATCTCGGCCTCATCCGGCAGATCGCCGACGAGGTGACGGTGCTCTCGGAGGGACGCGTCGTCGAGTCGGGGCCGGCCTCCGCCGTGCTCGATCGACCGCAGCACGCGTACACTCGGGAGCTGCTCGACGCGGTCCCGCGGTTCGACGTCGAGCGGCTCGATCCGAGCCGGTTCGAAGCCGTCGGGTGAGTGCCTCGACCACCACGCGGAGTGTGGAGCAGACTATGTCGCGTTCGTTCGACGAGCTCGTCGCCGAGGCTGATGCCGCCTCGGTCGACGGGTGGGACTTCGCCTGGCTCGACGGTCGAGCCACGGAGGAGCGTCCGTCGTGGCGGTTCGCCGAGCTGCTCGGCCGCCGCTTGGCGGGTGTCCCGTCCTCGCTCGACCTCGAGACCGGCGGGGGAGAGGTGCTCGACACGGCGCCGGTGCTGCCGCCGCTCGCCGCCGCCACCGAGTCCTGGCCACCGAACCTCGCCCGCGCCGCCGCCCGCCTGCACCCGCGCGGCGTCGTCGTCGTGCGCACGGAGGAGGGCGCTCCACTGCCGTTCGCCGACGACTCGTTCGCGCTCGTGTCGAGCCGGCACCCCGTCGCCGTGGACTGGACCGACGTGGCGCGGGTGATCGCGCCGGGTGGAAGCTACCTCGCCCAGCACGTCGGACCGGCGAGCGTGTTCGAGCTCGTCGAGGCCTTCCTCGGCCCGCAGCCCGAGGCCGTGCGTCGCGGTCGGCACCCTGACGACGAGGCCGCAGGAGCCCGAGCGGCGGGTCTCGAGATCGTCGAGCTGCGGACGGAACGCCTGCGCATCGAGTTCCACGACATCGGGGCGATCGTCTGGTTCCTGCGCAAGGTGATCTGGATGGTGCCGGGGTTCACCTCCGCTCGGTACCTCGACCGGCTGCAGGAACTGCACCGGTCCCTGCAGGACGGTCCGTTCGTCGCACACTCCTCACGGACCCTGATCGAAGCGCGCAAGCCCGTTCCGTGATCGAGCCTCCTACGGGTGGGGGCGGCGGCATCCCGACATAGGCTCGTGGTGACAGCGAGTGGAGGACGATCGGGTGGTGGACACCGGCACGGGGCGACGACCGGTCTCGCGGATACGCACCCGACTGCTCGCCGGGCTCCGCTCGCGGATCCTCGCGGTCTTCGCGGTGGAGCAGGATCGCCCACCGCAGTGGACGCTCGACCTCGAGGACGGCACCGACACCGGGCACTTCACGCCGGGCTCCGCCGCCTGGGTCGTCCATGGTGGCGTCGAGACCATGGTTGCCGGCCTCCGGGCCCTGCTCCTGCAGGCGGCCCACCCGGGAGCCCTGGCCGGGGTGCACGACTGGTCCCGCTACCGGGAGGATCCGCTCGGGCGGCTCGACGGGACCATCCGCTGGATCTTCACCGTCACCTACGGCGACCGCGGCACGGCCAGGCGGACGAGCGACTACGTGCTGAAGCTCCACGAACGCGTCGTCGGCGAGTACCTGGACGCCCACGGGGCGACGCGCCCGTACGCGGCCAACGACCCGTACCTCCTGCGGTGGGTCCACCTGGCGTTCACCGACGCGTTCCTGAGCGTGCGGCAGACCTGGGGCGGCCCGATCCCGGGTGGCGCGGACGCCTACGTGGCCGACTGGGCACTCGCGGGCGAGCTGATGGGGGTCGTCGACCCGCCGCGCTCCGAGGCCGAGCTGGCCAGACAGTTGCGCGGATATCTCGACCGGGGTGAACTCACCGGCGGACCGCGGGTGGATGAGACCCTGGCGTTCCTCCGTCGGCCGCCGCTCGACCGCTCGCTGCTCCCCGCGTACTCGATCCTCTTCGCCGGAGCGGTGGCGACGCTCCCGCCCGAGTACCGCCGGATCCTCGGGCTCCGGAAGGCGCACCTCGGCCCGATCCCGCTGCCGGTCGTGACCGCGACGAGAGTCGTCCTCTGGGTCGTCGGCCTCGTGCTCCACGGTGAGTCACCCAGCCAGCGCGCGGCCCTGCGCCGCCACCGACGACTGGCCGACCCGTCCGCCTGACGCTCTTCGACAGGCTCAGGGACCGGGATGGGGCTCAGGGACAGGGATGGCGGCTCAGGCCCGGGACGGCGTCAGAGACGGGGGACCGAGGCGAGCAGCTGCGTCGTGTAGGGGTGCGAGGGCCGACTGAGGACTCGTGACACGGGACCCTCCTCGACGATCGCCCCGTCGCGCATGACGACGACCCGGTCGCAGAGATGCTGCACCACGCCGATGTCGTGCGAGACGAGCACGATCGCCAGGCCGAGCTCCTGGCGGAGCCCGCCGAGCAGATCGAGGATCTGCGCGCGGACGGTGACGTCGAGCGCACTCAGCGGTTCGTCGCCGACGAGCAGCCGCGGGCGGTGCACGATGGCGCGGGAGAGGGCGATGCGTTGCCGTTGCCCACCCGAGAACTCGTGGGGGAAGCGGTCGGCGGCGTCCGCATCGAGCCCGACCAGGCGCAGCACCTCGCCGACCCGGGAACGGTGGTCACCCTCGATCCCGAGCGCCTCGAGGGGTTCGGCGACGATCCGGCCCACCCGCATCCGCGGATCGAGGGAGGCGTAGGGGTCCTGGAACACCACACCGGTCTGCCGGCGGAACCAGTGCAGGCTGCGGGCGCTCGCCGCGGCGCTCACCGGGCGGCCGTCGAACTCGACCGAGCCAGAGGTCGGGGTGTCGAGCGCGAGGAGGAGCCGGACGAGCGTCGACTTCCCCGACCCGGACTCACCGATGATCCCGACCGCCTCCCCGGGAGCGACGACGAGGTCGCTCGGGTGGAGCGCGACCGTGCGGCTGGGGCGCTGGAAGAGGGATTCCCGCGGGTTCGTGTACACCCGGCCGACACCCTGGGCGCGCAGCAGCGGCTCAGTCATCGTCCTCGCCCTTCCAGCTCATCGTCTTCGCGGCCGCCAGGAGTCGCTGCGTCACAGGCGACTCCGGAGCAGACAGCAGGCGCGCGACGGGTCCTGCCTCGACGACCTTCCCCTGCGCGAGCACCACGGCCTCGCTCGCGATCCGGGACAGGACGGCGAGGTCGTGGGTGATGAAGACGAGTGACGCACCCGTCTCGCTCACGAGGCGCTCGAAGAGGCCGAGGATCTCCGACTGGATCGTGACGTCGAGCGCCGTGGTCGGTTCGTCCGCGATGAGCAGCGACGGACCGCAGGCGAGGGCGATGGCCGCTGCGACCCGCTGCCGTTGCCCGCCGGAGAGCTGATGCGGGTACCGGCGGACGATGCGCTCGGGCTCGGGCAGCCGCACCCGTGCGGCGAGGTCGACGGCTCGGGCGAGCGCCTCCCGTTTCGACACGCCCTCGTGGATGCGGAGTGGCTCACCGATCTGCCGTCCGATCGTCCGGATCGGATTGAGCGCCGTCCGCGGCTCCTGGAACACGATGCCGATCTCCCGGCCGCGGATCCTCGCGAGCTCGCGGTCGTCGCGGCCGACGAGTTCCTCGCCCTGCCACCGGACGCTGCCGCTCACCGTCGCGCCGTCGGGGAGCAGGCCGAGGATCGCGAGCGCGGTCAACGACTTCCCCGACCCGGACTCGCCGATGATGCCGAAGCGGGCACCGTCCGGCACGCTGAACCCGACCCCGTCGACGACGCGGCGACCACCGAGCGTGATGACGAGGTCCTCGACGTCGAGACTCATGCGGTCACCCCCTGCGGTGAGGTGGGCGTCGAGGCGGGCCCGCGCGGGCCGAGGGTCGGGTCGGTCGCGTCGCGCAGGGCGTCCCCCAGGAGGTTGAGGCCGAGGACGGTGATCGTGATGGCGAGCCCAGGCCACAGCACGGACAGCGGGTGCACGGCGAGGTAGGTCTGCAGCTCGCTGAGCATGCGCCCCCAGGACGGGACGCTGGAGGGCGCACCGTACCCGAGGTAGGAGAGGCCCGCCTCGGCCAGGACCGCGACCGCCATCGACCAGGACAACTGCACGATGAACACCGGCGCGACGTTCGGGAGGAGGTGGCGGGTGAGGTTCCGGAACGGGCCGAGTCCTGCGGCCTTCCCCGCGAGCACATACTCGCTGTTCGAGACGCGGCGGATCTCGGGGCGGGTCACGCGGGCGATGTTCACCCCGAAGCTGATCCCCACGGCCCAGACGACGACCCACAGCGAGCCGCCGAACACGGAGGCGATCATCATGGCGATGAGCAGCGTCGGGAACGCGATGAGGATGTCGATGAGGACGGCCACCGTCTCCCGCACCCACCGCCGCGTCAACGAGCCGAGGGCGGCGAGTGCGACCCCGATGACGGTCGACACCACGGCGGAACCGATCGCCACGGCCACGGTGACGCGGGCTCCGACGAGGAGGAGGCTGAAGATGTCCCGCCCGACCTCGTCCGTCCCGAGGAGATGGGTGGGTGAGGGGGACAGCCATTTCGAGAACGGGTCGGTGAGCTGCGGGTCGTGCGGTGTCCAGAGGAGGGAGACGCCGGCGCTCACGAGGAGCAGGGCGACGACCGCGAGCCCGAACACCCCGGCGGGGCTGCCCAGGAGGGCGCGGAGTCCGCTCGCTCCCGCGCGACGCGACCGCTCGGCCTGAAGGGCGGTCATGCGGTCCGCTCCCGTTCCCGGAGTCGCGGGTCGGCCAGCCGATGCACGACGTCCACGACGGCCCCGATCACGAGGACCACGCCCGTGAGCACGAGGAGCTCACCCTGGACCTTCACGAGGTCGCGGTTGCCGACGTCCGCGACGAGCATGCGGCCGATCCCCGGCAGGGTGAAGAGCTGTTCGATGATGACGCTCCCGACGATGAGGCCGGCGATCTGGAGCCCGAGCACGGTGACGACCGAGAGGGCGACGTTCGGCAGTCCGTGGCGGACGAGCGCCTGCGAGCGTGTCAGCCCCTTGGCGGCCGCGGTCCGGACGTAGTCCTGGCCGATGGCGTCGAGCGCGGCGGAACGCACGAAGCGCAGGAGGACGGCGCCCTCGACGACGCCGATCGTGAGGGCCGGGAGGAGGAGGGAACGGATGGCCGCCAGCGGGTCGTCCCACCCGGCGCGGGGGAAGCCCTGCGCGGGCAACCAACCGAGGACGACGGCGAACAGGAGCACGAGCATCATGCCGGCCCAGACGACCGGGACGGCGGCGAGTCCCTGCGAGGCGAAGGAGATGATCGTGCCGGTCGCGCGCGTGCGTCGCACTGCCGCCAGCACGCCGAGCGGCACACTGAACGCGAGGGCGATGACGAGGGCCATGAGGCCGAGCGGCACCGTGACCTGCGCCTTCTCGGCGAGCTCACTCGCGACGGGGGTGCCCGTGACGAGGGAGTTCCCGAGGTCGCCGCGGAGCAGCCCGCCGATCCAGTCCAGGTATTGGAGGAGCACCGGCTGCCCGAGTCCCAAGCGGTCGCGGATCGCGGCGACCGCCTCGGGGGTCGCATCGGTCCCGGCGATGACCTGGGCGACGTCGCCGGGGAGCACCCTGATGGTGAAGAAGATCAGGGCGCTCGCGGCGAGGAGCCCGACGAGGAGGAGCACGAGCCTCGTCAGGAGGAACCGGGTCACCCGGTCACGGCGACCTTCGCCAGGTTGATGCGCGAGTTGACCGAGTCCACGGGGAAGCCGGTCACGCCGTCGCGCACCACCGTGAGGGTGATCGCGGTGTAGAGCCAGTCGGCGGCGTTGTCCTTCGACACGAGGTACGCCGCCTCCTTGAGCTTCTGGGCTGCGACGGCCGGATCGGTCGCCGCTACGGATTCAGCATAGAGCGACTGGACCTGCGCGTTGTCGTAGCCGAAGTAGTAGTTCGGGTTCGCCCAGTTCTGGAAGTCCCGCGACTCGACGTGGTTCACGTAGCTGAGGTCGTAGTCCTTGTTCGTGTACACGTCGTTCAGCCAGGTGGGGAACTCGACGCTGTTCACCGTGAGGGTGACGCCGATGGCCTTGAACTCGGAGACGAGGACGTTGGCGACGGAGGTGCCGTAGAAGCTCGGGATCGTGAGCGTCAGGGACAGGTTCTCCTGGCCGGCCTGGGCGAGGAGCGCCTTCGCCTGATCGGGGTCGTAGTCCACCAGCTCCTTGAGGTTCTCATACCCGGGGTCGAGCTCCGGGATCGGCCCGTACTGTTCGACCGCTGCGCCGCCGACGGCTTCGACGATGGCCGCGTGGTCGATGGCCGTCCGCAGGGCCTGGCGGACCAGGGGGTCGTTGAGGGGTGCACGCTGGTTGTTGAAGGCGAGGGTGTACTTGTCGGTCGTCTTGCCCTCGGTGACCGTGAAGCCCTCGGCACGGGTGATCTGGTCCTTGAGGTTCGCGTCGAGCGCGGTCTGCACGTCGAGCTCGCCGGCGAGGGTCGCGTTCACGGCGGAGGCGGCGTCGGGGATGTAGCTGAAGACGACCTCCTTGACCTTCGGGGCGTCGCCCCAATAGCCGTCGTACCGCTCGAAGGTGATGCTGTCGCCCTGCTTCCAGGTCTTCAGGGTGAACGGGCCGGTGCCGTTCGCGGTGGTCGACAGGTCGTTGTCGGCGCCGGACTGGAGGACGAGTCCTGCACGACCGGTCAGGGTCCAGAGCAGGTTGGAGTCGGGCGAGGTGAGCTGCAGCTGCACGGTCGTGTCGTCGACGGCGGTGATCGTGGCGAGCTTCTGCAGCGCCACGTTGTCGACGAAGGACGGGTCCTGCTGCACCTGGGTGATGGAGTTCACGACGTCGGCCGCGGTCATCGTCGCGCCGTCGTGGAAGGTCACGCCGTCGCGCAGGACGAAGGTGTAGGTGAGGCCGTCGGGGCTGATCTCGTGGCTCTTCGCGAGCGTGTCGACGATCTGGTTGTCCTCGGTGCGCGAGACGAGCCCCTGGTAGACGTTGTCGATGAGGATCTGGTCGAGCGCGGCGCCCGAGGTGGTGCGGATGTTGAGGTCCGAGGGCTCGAGGACGAGGCCGACCCGCAGGCTGGCGTCGGCGTCGGGCGTCGGTGTGGCGGCGGGGCCGGCGCAACCGGTGAGGACGAGCGCGGCGCCGGTGACCGCGATCGCGGCGGTGAGGAGCTGACGACGCAGCTGACGATGACGCATGGTGGTCCTTTCGGGGGATGCAGGGTGGCAGGCATCTGAGACGCACAACCGGTTCCGGGCAGCGGGGATTCCCGCGTCGGCCGGACGGATAGTGGACCGCGTCCGGAAAAGCCGCTTCGCTGGGGCTCCAGCGAGCGTACCCGGGTCGGTGTGGGGGTGCCAGCCAGGTGGTCGGCGGGCGTCACAGAGTGATCGGATCGTGATGTGCTCCACCGGCTCGGAATCCGCCTCGGACGGGACGGAAGTGAGCTTAGGCATGCCTATACTGATCGCGTGAGCTATTTCGAGGATCCGGCGGAATTCGCCGTCGCCGACGCGCGGCACGTGCTGCTGGCGGGCGACGAGTCGTCCATCGGAGAGCTGTCCGAGGTACTCGCCCTCCTGCCGATCTGCGCCCGTGGCCAGGTGTTCGTCGAGGTCGACGACGCCGCCTCCATCGCCACCCTGCAGTCACCCGGTCGCGTCGTCGTGACCTGGCTCGTCCGCGCGGCCCGTTCCGGCGAGCCGGGAACCGGCGCGAGCTGCGCCCGTGGCCAGGCGGCTGCGCGCGCCACCCGGGCCTGGGCGAGCGAGATGCTCGACGTCGAGGGCCACGAGTCGGCCGAATACCACGTGTGGATCGGCGGCGAGACGGAGCACCTCACGGGTCTCCGCAACGACCTCCGCATGACCCTGGCCGGCATGGACGCACGCCTGCGTCGCCACTCGGAGGAGCGCGCCTCGCACTGACCGGCTCCGCCGCGACGACGGGTGGCTCAGCGACGTTTCGGCAGGTATCCGCCGGCCTCGAGGCCGGCTTCGATCTCGAACCGGTTCCGCAACGGGTCGCGCCCTGCGATGCCGTACATGAGCGGGAAGAGCATCCCGTAGCGCTGCCACTGACGCTTGTGCACCGCCTCGTGCTCCAGGACGCGCGTCGACACGTTCCGGTCCGTGAGGTACACCCCGCCGACGCAGGATCCGCCGCGCCCGAAAGTCCACGAGGGCATGCCGCGGAAGACGATCATCCCGCCTCGTCGTTCCACGGGACCGGTGCTCCAGATCGCGCCCCACACGAGGCCCGTGAGCGTGGCGTACCAGTACCCGAGGCGGCTCACGGGCGAGTCGAGCCACGGTCCTCCGGACCGCCTGCTCCGCGCCGCGTCCCCCGACCGATCGGTCATGCACCGCTCCGGTAGGTCTCGAGGAGTCGCAACCAGATCTCGCTCATCGTCGGGTAGGACGGCACGGCGTGCCAGAGCCGGTGCAACGGCACCTCACCCACAACGGCGATGGTCGCCGCATGGACGAGTTCGGCCACGTCCTGGCCCACGAAGGTCATCCCCACGATCACGCCGCGCTCCTCGTCGACGACCATCCTCGCCTGCCCGGTGTAGCCGTCGGCGTGGAGGCTCGAGCCTGCGATGCCACCGAGGTCGTAGTCGACGACCCGGTGGTCGATCCCCGCCTGCTCGGCCTGCTTGGCCGTCAGCCCGACGGCGGCGACCTCGGGCTCGGAGAAGACGACCTGCGGCACGGCGCGGTGGTCGGCGGTCGCTGCGTGGTCGCTCCACGGGCTGGTGTCGACGTCCTCGCCGTTCGCCCGCGCGGCGATGACCGCGCCGGCGGCACGTGCCTGGTACTTGCCCTGGTGTGTCAGGAGCGCCCGGTGGTTCACGTCGCCGACGGCGTACAGCCAGTCGCTGCCCGGCACTCGGAGCTGGTCATCGACGTCGATCCACGCGCCCGGTTCGAGCCCGGCGGTCTCGAGTCCGAGATCGTCCGTCCGCGGCGTCCGGCCGGTGGCGACGACGAGTTCTTCGGCGGTCACGGCGTCGTGCTCGTCGAACTCGAGCGTCACGGCACCGCCGTCGGCCCGCGACACGGCGGTGGGGGAGGCGTGCACGATCGTCACGCCGAGCTCGCGGAGGGACGATTCGACGAGCTCCCCGGCGAAGGGTTCGTTGGCGCCGAGCAGACCGCTGCGCGCGACGAGGGTCACATCGACGCCGAGCGAGCGATAGGCGGTCGCGAGTTCGACGGCCACGACCCCGCCCCCGAGGAAGGCGACGGAGCTCGGCAGGGTCTGCACGCTGGTCGCCTCACGGCTCGTCCAGGGGCGCACCTCGGCCAGTCCCGCGATGTCGGGGAGGAGGGCGGCGGATCCGGTGCAGACGGCGACGGCGTGGGTCGCCGAGAGGACGGTCGTCGTGCCGTCGGCTGCCGTCACGGTGACCTCGCGCTCACCGGTGAGGCGGCCGTGCCCGCGGACCAGCTCGATGCCGGCCCCCTCGAGCCACTCGACCTGACCGGCGTCCGACCAGTCGCTCGTGAACGAGTCGCGGCGTGCGAGGACCTTGAGCGGGTCGAGTGCAGTGTCCTCGGGGATGGACCCACCGGTGCGCTTCGCGGCTCGGAGTGCCGCCCCCGAGCGGATGAGCGCCTTCGAGGGCATGCAGGCCCAGTAGGAGCACTCACCCCCGACCAGTTCGCTCTCGACGACGACCACGCTGAGCCCGCCGCGGTGGGCGTAGTCGGCGACGTTCTCGCCGACGGGTCCGGCTCCGATGACGACGAGATCGACGGTACGGCTCATGGGGTGACTCCTGTCGGGTTGGTGCGGTTCGGATTCGGGTCGCGACTGATCGCGCCGATGATGCGGAGGATGGTGCCGAGGTCGTCGGACGCGGCCTCCGGGGTGGCGGGCGAGAAACCGGTGACGCCGGCACCGGCGAAGCCGAAGCGGGCGCGCAGGGCGGTGATGGACTCCATCAGGGTGCCGAGTTCCAGACCGAACGGGACGGCCGAGCTGACGCCGGCGATGACGGAGGGGTCGAGGACGTCGACGTCCACGTGGAGGTAGACCCGTTCGGCACCGGTCGCCTCGACGGCCGCGACGACCTCGGCCGCGCTCGTCATCACCGAGGAGACCATCGGGATGCCGCGCTCCTCGATGTGCGCGAGCTCACCGTCGTCGAGATCCCGCACGCCGACGAGGACCAGCCGCTCGGGGTCGAGCGGCGCCTCCGGCAACAGCATCGCCGCGCCTTCTCCGGTGAGCGCCCGCGTCACCATGCCGCTGAACGCGCCGGAGGGTGAGCTGAGCGGGGTGTTGAGGTCGCCGTGCGCATCGAACCAGACCACCGCGATCCCGGGGTCGCGCCGGAGGGCTTCGCCGACGGAGGCGAGTTCGACGCCGCAGTCCCCGCCGATGGTGATGACCGGCTCGTCAATCCCCGCGAGCGCCTGCCGCTGGAGGCCGACGGTCGTCGCCAGCGAACTGGCCCGCCGGATGCCGGTGTCGAGGGCCTCTCCCGCCTCGGCGGGGACATGGACGAGGGTGGTCGCCGCGACCGGCAGGTCTCCGCGGATCGCTTCGGCTCCATCGATCAACTGCATGGCCCTGGACGAACCGGAGCCCTGCCACTGGGGTACGACGACGAACTGCGTCATGCGGTGCCTTCCTGGGGGTGGTGCGACGGTGCGTGGGGCGATGGCGACGGGCCCCGGGCGGCCCCGGGGACCCGTCGGGTCGTCGTTACCGACCGGCGTTCGGCGTGAACTCGGGGCCCGAGGACTCGATCGCGGGCGACGACGGAGCGCCGCTCTTCAGTGCGGCCAAGCGGGCTTCGACCTCGGTCAGCTCGCCGAGGTCCTCGAGGTCGTTGAACTGCGCGTCGAGGCTCGAGGCGGCGAGCTCCTGCTGCCCGAGCACCTTCGCCTCCTCGCGACGGATCTTGTCCTCGTAGCGGCTCAGGTCGCTCGTCGGGTCCATGATGTCGATGCTGCCGACCGCATCCGCGACCTTGCGCTGCGCCTCGGCGGTCTTCGCGCGGGCGACGAGCTCACTGCGCTTCGTCTTCAGCTGCTCGAGCTTCGACTTCATGCCGTTGAGGCCGTTCTTGAGCTGCTCCACGACCTTCGTCTGCGACGCGAGCTGCGGCTCGGCCTGCTTGGCCTCGTTCTCCGCGCCGATCTGACGCTGGAGGGCGATCTTCGCGAGGTTGTCGAACTTGTCCGCGTCGGCGCTGTTGCCGGCCTGGCGGTACTCGTCGGCCTTGCGGCTCGCGGCCAGCGCCTTCGTGCCCCACTCCGAGGCCGCTTCGACGTCCTGCTGGTGGTCCTGCTCGAGGAGACGGAGGTTGCCGATGGTCTCGGCGATCGCGCTCTCGGCGTCGGCGATGGAGTTCGTGTAGTCACGGACCATCTGGTCGAGCATCTTCTGCGGGTCCTCGGCGGAGTCGAGCAGCGCGTTGATGTTGGCCTTGGTCAGCTGGGCGATGCGTCCGAAGATGGACTGCTTCTCTGCCATGGTGTGGTTCCTCTCTCTGGTCCTGCTGGATCGGTTGGGTTCGTCTCGGACACTGGGGTCTGACGGCGGCGCGGGGTCAGAATCGGCCGCCGCCGCGCCTCGAGCGGGTGCCGCCGCCGCCGAAGCTGCCGGCGCTGCGTGAGCGACCGCCGCCGCCGAACATGCCGCCGCCACTCCGGGACCGGCTGCCGCCACCACCGCCGCCGAACATGCCGCCGCCGGAGCGCGAACCGCCGCCTCCGCCCCCGCCGAGGACGGAGTTGATGAGGATGCCGCCGAGGACGGCGCCGAGCATGCCGTTGCCGCCGCCCTGACCGCCGCCGCCGAACATCCCGTCGAGGCCGCCGGCCGACTGGTTCTGGAACTGTCCGACGTCGGCCTGGGCGAGCTGCACGGCCTGGCCGGCGAGCGAGGTGGCGCGCTGGGCGAGCGAGAGCGCCTGCGTCGGGTCGTTCGGGGCGAGGCCTTGCGCCTGCACGAGGGTGCGGCCGGCCTCGGCGAGACGGGTCCTCGCCTCCGGCCCGACGGCGCCGCGTCGCGACACGACGAAGTCCTCCGCGGCGGACACCTGTGCCTGCGCGGTCTGGAGCGTCTGGCCGAGTGCGGCGACCGCGCGCTGCCGCTGCTCCGCGGCGGTGCGGACCCCCTGCAGGGCACCGTCGATCTGGGCGTTCGCCGCGTCCAGCCGGGCGAGCAGGGCGATCGGGTTGTTCGCGGCGCCGAGCGCGGTGCGCACCTGGGCGACCGTGGCCGACGTGCTCGCGACGGCCGCCGCGAGGCCTCCGGTCGGATCCGCCTGGCCGGCCGCGGCGGCGACGTCGCCGTCGAGCTCGGCGATCCGGGCGGCCACCTGCTGTTCCGCGGCCGTCAGATCCGCCTGCAGGCGCTTGACGGCACCGGTCAGTTGCGTGCTCTGGTCGAGTGCCTCCTCCGCTGCGCGGATGCCGACGGCCGCCTCGCCCGAATCGCCGGCGGCGAGCCTGGCCGAGGCGTCGGCGACGGCCGCCGTGGCGAAGGTGAGGCGCTCCGCCGCCTCCGACGGGTTGTCGAGGACCGTGATGAGTGCGTCGGGGGTGTACCTCGCCTGCAGGGCGGTCACCGTCTCCCGAGCCGTCTGCACCGCTGGCTCCGCGGCTGCCGTCCTCGCTCGGAGCTCTTCGACGGCCGCCGGCGCGTTCCGCTCGAGGGCGCGGAGCTCGTCGAAGGAGGCGGCCTGCTCGTCGAGCACGTGGTTCGCGTGCTCGCAGCGCCGGATGATCTCGATGTTCCAGTCGCGCTGCTGCTGCTCGGTGTCCGGTTCGGCGTCGTCGAGCCGTTGCCGGAGTGCGAACGCCTGCGTGAGCTGCTCCTTCGCTCCGGCGAGGGCTGCGGTGAACGCCGCCGTGGCCTGCTCGCCGTAGGAGGCGGTCGCGAAGCCGAGCTCCTCCTCGCTCGTGCGGACGGCGTCGTCGGTCTGGACGAGGGCGCTTCCGGCGAGTCGCTCGAGTTCGGGGATCGGGGTGGTCGTGAGCGGATCGACCGGTGCGCCCGCCCGCCCGGTCGGAGCCGGACCCTGGCCGGCCGCGACGCGCCGCCGACGGAGGAAGACGACCAGGAGGACGACGGCCACCACGGCGACGACGACGATCAGGAGGACCGTCAGCCATCCGGTCGAGCCACCACTGCCGGCGGCCCCGGTCGACCCGCCGCCCACCGCGGAGCCGAGCCCCTGGGCGGCTGCGGCGCCGGCGCCGGCCCAGTCCTCGTCGCGCAGCTGCGGCAGGATGAGTCGCTGCTCGATCTCGGTGAGCTGGTCGCCGCTGACCGGGCCGCTGGAGTAGCCGGAGAGGTAGTAGGCGCGGTCCTCGGTCGCGATGGCCAGGAGGTACTGGTTCGGTCCGAGGTTGTTGTCCTCGGCCGTCTGGTTCGCCCACCCCTCGGCGTCGCTCGGATCCGTGAAGGTCGGGACGTACACGACCCACAGGTCGACACCATGTTCGGAGGCGAGGTCGTCGATGCTGTCGGTGACCATCGCCCGCTCGGAGCCGTCGAGGATGCCGGCGCTGTCGGCGATGCGTGCGGAACCGAGCTGGACCGGGCTGTCGGCCAAGGCGGCGGTCGCCCCCGCGCCGAGGAGCACGGCCAGGCAGAACGCCCAGATCGATACCGCCCAGCGAACCCGCATCGGTCACCTCGTCACTCGTCCGGACCCGTCGAGCCCCACCCCGCGGCTCGGGTCCGAGTCTAGGTCCGGGGCCCGGACTTCTCTACCGGTGCCTCCGGGCGGGGGAGCCTGCTGCGAGCTGTGCTATGCGGCGGTCGTCGCCCGTGCACGTCGACGCCCCGTGCACGTCGACGCTCTGTTACCGAGCGTGACGCGTCCGGTCGCGTCCCCGGGTCGGCGCGGCGAGACTGGACGAGTCCCCGTCGCGGAACCCCTGGAAGGAGCATCATGCAAGGACACGTCTCACCCATGCTGGCGCTCATCGAGGTCACGAGGTTCCGCGAGGACGACCAGGCGTACCACGAGTACGTGCAGATCCTCCTCGGTCGCACCATTGCGGCGGCCGAACGGGCCGGGTGGCGGGTGACGCGGTGGGCCGCGGAGGACCTCGGCACCGAGGCCCTGCTCGCCGCGACCGACGGCGCCTCGGCCGTCGTCCTCATGGGCGGGGCCGACATCGACCCCATCCACTACGGGGGTGCCGCCGGCTACCGTGCCGAGGGCCAGCACTTCCCTGAGGCCGACCGCGCGCAGCTCGCCGTCGCGAGACGGGCCGCCGAACGTGGCACGCCGCTCCTCGGCATCTGCCGCGGGCACCAGATCATCAACGTCGCCCTCGGCGGCACGCTCGTCCAGGACCTCGGTGCGCACAGCACCCACCGCAACGACGGCGTCCCGGTCGATCAGAGCATGACGCCCCACGAGGTCGAGCTCGACCCGTCGAGCGCCCTCGCGTTCCGGCTGCGGGCCCGGCACCTCCAGGTGCAGAGCGCCCACCACCAGGCGGTCGGCGAACTCGGCGAGGGACTCCGAGCGGTCGCCTGGTCCTCCGACGGCACCGTCGAGGCGATCGAGCACCACACCCTCCCCATCACGGGCGTGCAGTGGCACCCGGAGGACCCCGGCACCGTCGACGACCAGCTCGAGCTGCTGCTCGGTGGCCTCGCCCGCGAAGCGGAGCGCGCAGCCGCCTGAACCGGGTCTCGTCCACGGGCGAGGACGACGTCGGGACCGCCCGCCTCCGGTGACGGCCGCGCGACGCCACGCCGGAGCGCTCCTGGCTTGTCCACCGCGCTGTCGTAGCGTTGACGGGTGTTCGAAGACAGGTATGGCCAGGACGTCCTCGCGGGTGACTGGCGGAAGAAGAACCGGGTGGTCGCCCGAGAGGTCGAGGCCGTGACCGACCTCGTCATCGAGGAGCTCGGCGGCTTCTGCGGTGCGATCACGCGCGTCGAGGCGAAGACGGTCGAGCTCGAGGACTACCGGGGCAAGCGTCGCGTGTTCCCGATGGGGGCCGGCTTCCTCCTCGAGGGGGAGCCGGTCGTCCTCGTCGTGCCCAAACGTGCTCCCACCGGTCGTGCACGGACGGCGTCCGGGTCCTTCGCCGTGGAGACGACCGCCCGGGTGGCTCGAGCGAGCCGGATCTTCGTCGAGGGGCGGCACGACGCGGAACTCGTCGAGCGGGTCTGGGGCGACGACCTCCGGGTCGAGGGCGTCGTCGTGGAGTACCTCGCCGGCGTCGACCACCTCGACGCCGCGCTCGCCGAGTTCCGGCCGGGCCCCGACCGGCGCGTCGGGGTGCTCGTCGACCACCTGGTCCGCGGTTCGAAGGAGCAGCGCATCGCCGATGCGGTCATGTCCGGGCCGAACGGCCGGAACGTCCTCATCGTCGGCCACCCGTACGTCGACGTCTGGCAGGCCGTGAAGCCCGCGAGGGTCGGGTTGCAGGAGTGGCCGACCATCCCGCGGTCGATCGAGTGGAAGAAGGGGATCTGCCAGGCCTTCGGCTGGCCCCACGACACGCAGGCCGACATCGCCCGCGCCTGGAAGCGCATCCTCGGTCAGGTCCGGACGTTCAACGACCTCGAACCCGAGCTGCTCGGCCGGGTCGAGCAGCTCATCGACTTCGTCACCGTCGACTGAGCCGCCCGCCCGGCCGGTCCGCTAGGACGTGACCTGCGCCAGGGCGTCCTCGAGGACCGAGACCGCGTCGCGCAGCAGCTCGTCGGACATGACCGCGCTCGGGAGCAGCCGGAGCACCGAGTCCCATGACCCGGCGTCGAGCACGAGCACGCCCTGGGCGATCGCCGCGTCGATGACCGTCTGCAGCGCCGTGGGATGCGGCTGCTTCGTGCCGGGGACGACGAGTTCGACGCCGGCCATCGCGCCGATGATCCGGACCTCGCCGACGATGTCGAACCGCTCGGCCCAGTCGCCCATGAGCGACTGCAGCGTGGCTCCCACGCGGCGGGCCTCGCCCAGCAGGTCCTCCCGCTCGATGACGTCGAAGGTGGCGAGCGCCGCGGCGGTGGACACCGGGTTGCCGCCGAAGGTGCCGCCGATGCCACCGGGCTGCACCGAGTCCATGATCTCGGCCCGCCCCGTGACCGCCGAGAGCGGGAAGCCGCCGGCGATGCCCTTGGCGCTCGTGATGAGGTCGGGGACGACGCCGTGGTGCTCGATCGAGTACCACGCGCCGGTCCGACCGATGCCGGCCTGGATCTCGTCGGCGACGAACACGATCCCGTTCTCGGTGCACCATTCGCTGATGCGCGAGAAGTAGCCGGGGGCGGGGATCACGATGCCACCGTCGCCGAGGACCGGTTCCGCGAAGAACGCGGCGACCTCACTCGCTCCGATGTGCCGCTCGATGTAGTCGATCGTGACCTCGGCGGCCTCCGGCCCGGTGAGCCCGTCGCGGAAGGGGTAGGACAGCGGGACACTGTAGATCTCGCCGGGGAACGGTCCGAAGCCGAGCCGTTCGGGGGCCGGGCGGTAGGTCATCGCCATGGTGAGGTTCGTGCGGCCGTGGAAGGCGTGGTCGAGCGCGACGATCGCGCGGCGGCCCGTGTACTTCTTGGCGATCTTGACGGCGTTCTCCACCGCTTCGGCGCCGGAGTTCAACAGGATCGAGTGCTTCTCGAAGTCGCCGGGGGTGATCTCGGCGAGCTTCTCCGCCACCCGCAGGTAGTTCTCGTACGGCGTCACCGTGAAGAGCGTGTGGGTGAGTTTCGTGGCCTGCTCAGCGGCGGCCGCGGCGACGTCGGGGTTGGCATGACCGATGGTCGTGACCCCGATGCCCGTGCCGAGGTCGATGATGCGGTTGCCGTCGACGTCCACGAGGATGCCGCCGGAGCCGTGGTCCATCCACACCGGGGCGAGGTTGCCCGCGCCGCGCGACACCGCCCTGCGGCGCCGTTCCGTGAGGGCGAGCGATCGGGGACCGGGGATGGCGGTCACGAGCTGGCGTTCCTGGGGCACGGAGTATTCGATGGTCATGCAGGCCATGGTAGGCGCGAGTGCGCCGAGCTTCCCCCGGGCGTGCGGTGGGTCGCCGTCGCGCCCGCGACACCTCGCGGTTGACTGGGGTTCACCGGCCGTCCACCTGCGCTCCCTAGCGTTGGCGACGCTGATGGCCGGACGACAGAGGATCGCGCATGGACGCTGAGACCACCACCGCCCTGCTCGCAGAGCGGCAGCCGACGCTGCTCGGCGGCGGACGTGCGCCCGCCCAACGCACCCTGATCGACGTGCTGCGTGCCGTCGCCGCGGCGCACCCCGAGGCCTCAGCACTCGAGGACGCTGCCGGCGCGCTCAGCTACCGCGAACTCATCGTGAGCGCCGAACGCCTCGCGGCGGCCCTGCTCGCCGCCGGTGTCCGACGTGGCGACCGGGTGGGGGTGCGGATCGCATCGGGTTCGCGCGAGCTGTACCTCGGCATCCTCGGCATCCTGTTCGCGGGAGCCGCGTACGTGCCCGTCGACGCAGACGACCCGGAGGAGCGCGCCCGGCTCGTGTTCGGTGAGGCGGCCGTGGTCGGGGTCCTCGAGGACGGCGGTGTCTTCCGGCGCCTCGGATCCGCGGTCGGGGCCGCCGGGGGAACCGGGGACGAGACCTCGGGGGAGCCGATCCGGCTCGCCGTCGAGGGGACGCCGCACCCGGCGACCCGGGCGATCCCGATCCTCGAGGCTCCTCGGCTCGACGACGACTCCTGGATCATCTTCACCTCGGGATCGACGGGGACGCCGAAGGGCGTCGCCGTCTCCCACCGGTCCGCCGCGGCGTTCGTCGACGCCGAGGCCCGCCTCTTCCTGCAAGCCGAGCCCCTCGGTCCGGGCGACCGGGTGCTCGCCGGGCTCTCTGTCGCCTTCGACGCGTCGTGCGAGGAGATGTGGCTCGCCTGGGGCCACGGTGCCTGCCTCGTCCCGGCGCCACGGTCGCTCGTCCGCAGCGGGATGGACCTCGGTCCCTGGCTCACCGCGAAGGGCATCACCGTGGTGTCCACGGTGCCGACGCTCGCGGCCATGTGGCCGGCGGAGTCGCTCGAGAACATCCGCATGCTCATCTTCGGCGGCGAGGCCTGCCCGCCGGAGCTCGCCGCTCGACTCGCCGTCGACGGGCGCGAGGTCTGGAACACCTATGGCCCGACGGAGGCCACGGTCGTCGCCTGCGCGGCGCTCCTCACCGGAGAACAGCCCGTGCGGATCGGTCTCCCGCTCGACGGCTGGGACCTCGCCGTGGTCGACGCGGACGGGGTGCCGGTGGAGGAGGGCGGTGTCGGCGAGCTCATCATCGGCGGCGTCGGTCTCGCCAGGTACCTCGACCCCGTCAAGGACGCCGAACGGTACGCGCCCATGCCGAGCCTCGGATGGCACCGGGCCTACCGCAGTGGCGACCTCGTCCGCTTCGAGGCCGCGGGACTCGTCTTCCAGGGACGCGCGGACGACCAGGTCAAGATCGGCGGCCGTCGCGTCGAGCTCGGCGAGATCGAGGCCGCCCTGCAGGCCCTCCCAGGGGTCTCGGGTGCCGCAGCAGCCGTCCAGCGCACCGCCGCCGGCAACCCGGTCCTCGTGGGCTATCTCGCGGTCCCTGACGGTGACGCCTTCTCCCTGGACGGCGCGCTGGGCGCCCTTCGCGAGCAACTGCCCGCACCGCTCGTGCCCTTGCTCGCGGTCGTGTCCGAACTGCCCACGCGCACCTCTGGCAAGGTCGACCGGGCGGCGCTGCCGTGGCCGCTCGGCGGGACCGACGGGGAGGACGCCTCGACCCTGTCGGGCACGGCCGCCTGGCTCGCCGAACAGTGGACGGCCGTGCTCGGCGTCCGGGTCACGGCGGAGGGCGACAACTTCTTCAGCCTCGGCGGTGGCAGCCTGGCCGCCGCACAGCTGGTCTCGCTCATCCGCACGAGGGACGCGGAGTTCACCGTCGCCGACATCTACGGCCACCCGCGACTCGGCGCCATGGCCGCCGAGCTCGACGGCCGACGCCCCGAGCGCCGCACCCGCGCTGCGGTGGCCGACCCGGTCCGTCCCACCCCGCTCACCACCCAGTGGGTGCAGACCCTGCTCGGGATCCCGCTGCTCATCCTCGTGGGCCTCCGGTGGCTCGTGTACCTGCTCGCCGGCAGCCGCGTGCTCGGCCTCGTCGCCGACGTGCCCTACCTACCCATGGTCTCGTGGTGGTGGATCGCGCTCGGATTCCTCCTCGTCATCACCCCCATCGGGCGGATGGCGATCTCGGTCGTCGCCTCGCGGCTGCTGCTCGCCGGTGTGCGACCGGGCGACTACCCACGCGGCGGTTCGGTCCACGTCCGGCTCTGGCTCGCCGAACGCGTCGCCGACACGGTCGGTGCGGTGAGCCTCGCCGGCGCCCCCTGGATCTCGCACTACGCGAGGGCCCTGGGCGCGAAGATCGGCCCCGACGCCGACCTGCACAGCGTTCCGCCCGTCACCGGCTTCCTGACCGTGGGAGCCCGCGCCTCGATCGAGCCCGAGGTGGACCTCCGCGGGTACTGGGTCGACGGCGACACGCTCCGACTCGGCCACGTCCACATCGGTGCGGAGAGCACGGTCGGCGCTCGCAGCACGCTGCTCGCCGGCACACGGATCGGCAAGCGCGCCGAGATCGCCCCGGGATCGTCGGTGTTCGGTCGGGTGCCCTCCGGCCACCTGTGGTCCGGTTCACCCGCCGTCCGCGTCGGCAAGGCGAAGCCCGTCTGGCCCACCGAGCGCCCGCCCAGGCGGCGGCGTTGGTTGTTCGCCTACGGTGTCGGCTCGGCGCTCCTCTCGGTCCTGCCCTTCCTCGCCTTCGTGCTCGCCGCCGCGGTCGTGGCCGCCGGAGCCGCCGGTGCCGGGTCCCTCGTCGAGTTCTCCTGGCGCGCGCTCCTCTGGGTGCCGGTCGCGACGATCGTGTGGTTCCTCGTCCTCGCGATCAGCACGATCGGCCTGGTCCGTCTGCTCGGCATCGGGCTGCGGGAGGGCTACTTCCCGGTGCGCAGTCGTGTCGGTTGGCAGGTGTGGGCCACCGAGCGCCTGCTCGACGCCGCCCGCACCCTGCTCTTCCCCATCTACGCGAGCCTCTTCACGCCGGTGTGGCTCCGCCTGCTCGGCGCGAAGGTCGGCAAGAACGTCGAGGCGTCGACGGTCCTCCTCCTGCCGCGCATGACGACCGTGGGTGACGGCGCGTTCCTCGCCGACGACACGATGGTGGCGTCCTACGAACTCGGTGGCGGGTGGATGCGGATCGCGGGCGCGTCCGTCGGGAAGCGAGCGTTCCTCGGCAACTCCGGGATGGCGGGCCCCGGCATGCACGTCCCGAAGAACGGACTCGTGGCGGTGCTGTCGGCCGCCCCGCGGAAGGCGAAGTCCGGGTCGTCGTGGCTCGGCAGCCCGCCGATGAGACTCCGCAGGCAGGTGTCGGACGCCGACCTCGACCGCACCTACGCGCCGCCGCTGCGGCTCCGCATCGCCCGGTCCCTCTGGGAGGTCTGTCGCATCGTCCCGGTCATGGTGACGACGGGCATCGCCCTGCTCGTGCTGCTCACGCTCGCCTGGTTCGCCGACACCTGGGGTCTCGGCGTGGCTGTCGCGGTCAGCGGTGCCGTCCTCCTCGCGGCCGGTGCGGTCGCGGCCGGCATCACGACCGTCGCCAAGTGGCTCATCGTCGGACCGATCCGTGCCGGGGAGCACCCGCTGTGGTCCTCGTTCATCTGGCGCAACGAGGTGTCGGACACCTTCGTCGAGATGGTCGCGGCGCCGTGGTTCGCCGCGCCCGCCACCGGCACCCCCGCCCTGACCTGGTGGTTGCGGTCACTGGGCGCCCGGATCGGTCGCGGTGTCTGGTGCGAGAGTTACTGGCTGCCGGAGGCCGACCTCGTCGAGCTGGGCGACGGCGCGACGGTCAACCGGGGCTGCGTTGTGCAAACACACCTGTTCCATGATCGAATCATGAGTATGGATCAGGTCGAACTCGCTGCGGGCGCCACGCTCGGACCGCACAGCGTCATCCTTCCCGGAGCCCGGATCGACGACGACGCGACCGTCGGCCCCGCCTCCCTCGTGATGCGCGGGGAACGCGTCCCCGCCGGAACCAGGTGGAGCGGCAACCCGATCGGCCCGTGGCGCGAGGTGACGACGGCGGAGTACCGGGAGCCCCAGGTCGCGTCCTGATGGGGGAGGCGCTCGCCCGCCTGCGCAGCGCAGGCGATCCCTACACGCCGACGAGCGGCAACCGCGGCTACCACGTCGTCCGCTACGAGCTCGACCTCGACTACGCGATCGACCGGAACGGCCTGAGCGCGACGGCACGCCTGACGGTGGTCGCGACGGAGGAGCTCACCCGCTTCTCCCTGGACCTCGCTGCCCTGCGCGTCACCCGCGCCCAGGTGGACGGTGTCGACGCGAAGCGCACGCACGGCTCGGGGAAACTGACCCTCACCCCGCGGAA
This sequence comes from Plantibacter sp. Leaf1, assembly GCF_001421315.1. NCBI lineage: Bacteria > Bacillati > Actinomycetota > Actinomycetes > Micrococcales > Microbacteriaceae > Plantibacter > Plantibacter sp. Leaf1. The sequence goes on from NZ_LMJX01000003.1 coordinate 430,113, forward strand.
TCCGATCGCCGCCGGAGCCGAGTTCACCGTCCTCGTCCGGTACGCCGGGACGCCCCGTCCGGTCCGCAGCCACTGGGGCGAGATCGGCTGGGAGGAGCTCGAGGACGGCGTCATCGTGGCCTCGCAGCCCTGCGGCGCCTCGAGCTGGTTCCCGTGCAACGACCACCCCTCCGACAAGGCGGCCTACCGCATCAGTGTCACCGCAGCCTCGGCCTACACGGTCGTCGCCCCTGGCGAGCTCGTCTCACGGACGGCGCGGGCGAGTCGGACGACCTGGGTGTACGAGCAGCGCGAGCCGATGGCGGCCTATCTCGCCACCGTGCAGATCGGGCGCTACCAGCGCCTCGCCGTGGACGCCCGGGTGGCGGCCTCCGCCGTGCCGGTCGTCGCCCACCTCCCGCGCGACCTCACCGCCGACTTCCGTCACGACTTCGCCGAGCAGGTCGACATGCTCGCCTGCTTCGAGCGCGCCTTCGGCCCCTACCCGTTCGAGAGTTACGGGGTGGTCGTCACCGACGACGAGTTGGAGATCCCGCTCGAAGCGCAGGGGATGAGCGTGTTCGGACGCAACCACGTGGACGGCGTCGGCGGCTCCGAGCGACTGATCGCCCACGAGCTCGCGCACCAGTGGTTCGGCAACAGCCTGACGATCGGCGCGTGGCGCGACATCTGGCTCCACGAGGGCTTCGCCTGTTACGCCGAGTGGCTGTGGTCGGAGCAGTCGGGGGCCGAGACCGCGGACGCCTGCGCCAGAGCCCACTACGCGGTGCTCCGTCGAGCACCGCAGGACATCGTCGTCGGCGACCCGGGGGCCGCGGACATGTTCGACGACCGCGTGTACAAGCGCGGCGCCATCGCCCTGCACGCCGTCCGGCTGCTCCTCGGCGACGACGCGTTCTTCGACCTCCTCCGCGACTGGGTGGCGACGTTCCGGTTCGCCACGGTGTCGACCGAGGACTTCGTGCGCACCGCCGACCGCCATGCGCCGGAGCCGATCGAGTCGCTGCTCGACGCCTGGCTGTTCCGCGAGGCGCTGCCGCCGTTCCCCACCCGCTGAGCCCGGCTCAGGGGAGCAGGAGGGCCGTCGCCACCACGGTGTCCGGTGCGAGGGTCGGATGGTCGACGACGAAGCGGCGTCCCGCGATCTCGGCGACCGTCCCTCCGGCGCGGCCGATATGGCCGGTGAGGCCGATCGTCGCTGGATCGGTCGTGAGTCCGGTGCCGAGCGCCTTCGTCACCGCCTCCTTCGCCGTCCAGTGTTCGGCGAGGGACCGCAGTCGTCGTCGCTCCGGCAACCGGAGCCACCGCTCCCGTTCCGCGGGGGAGAGGGCGACGGCCTCGACGCCGCCGAACCGTGCCGCGTCGAGCCGTTCGACGTCGACGCCGACCGGGTGCGACACCGACACCGCGACCGCCGAGGCGCCGCCGGTGTGCGAGACGCTCGCGTGGACGATCACGCCGTCGACGCGCATCTGCGGCCGTCCGTGGGCGAGGCCGCAGTCCGGGCAGTGGGCGGTCACCGTGATGCGACGGGCGTCGGCGCCGACCGTCTCAGCGACCGTGTCCACGAGGAGCGCGCGACCGAACAGGAAGCGGCGGGCCTCGGCCTCGGACGACGCCTCGAGACGGTCCCTGGAGGCCTCGTCGAGTCGGCCGACGGTGCCGTCGAGGTCGAGCCCGTCCGCCCGAGCCCAGGGGAGGAGTCGGACCGTGGGCTGCGGGTGGCGGCTCGGTCGCGACATGCGTCCAGTATCGCGGAGTGACCCGTCCGCGTGGGCGGGCGACGTCGTGCCTGATGAGATGGTGCCCTCGACTGGATTCGAACCAGCGACTTCTTCCTCCGGAGGGAAGCGCTCTTCCGCTGAGCTACGAAGGCGGAACGTGTCCAAGCTACCAGAGTCGAGGCCGTCGCCGGAACCGGAGCGACGCGGGGTCGGTGCTCGTGACCGCGTGGGATGATGGGCACATGCAGCGCACCCTGACCGCGTCGCTCGATCTGCGGGTGCACGATCGAGCCGACCTCATCTTCTCCATCGCTGTCGCCGGCGGTACCCCGCTGGCGAGTGAACGGCTGCAGGTGCGCTCCTCGGACGGCCCGTGCGCCGTCACCGAGATCCTCGGCCCCGACGACACCCGGCTCCACCGGGTGATCGCCGAGCCGGGACGCCTGCAGGTCGACTACGAGGCGGTGGTCGTCGGGCAGGCGGTGCCGCGAGCGGTCGACCCCCTGGAGACGGTGACGGCCCTCCGTCCGAGCCGCTACTGCGAGTCGGACGCCCTGTTCTCGCTCGCGCGCTCCGAGCTCGGATACCTGCTCGAGCACCGTCGTCTGCACGAGGACGGCACGGTGTCGGGCGGCCTGCAGATCCTGCCGTGGGTCGCCGCGTGGGTCGGCCGTCACCTCTCCTACGTCTCGGGTTCCACGACCGTCTCCGACAGTGCGGTCTCGACCCTGGCCGCCGGCCAAGGGGTCTGCCGGGACTTCGCGCACCTGACGATCGCCATGCTGCGTGCGCTCGACATCCCGGCGCGGTACGCGGCCGTGTACGCCCCGGGCCTCGTGCCGATGGACTTCCACGCCGTCGCCGAAGGGTTCGTCGACGGCGCGTGGCACGTGGTCGACGCGACCGGGCTCGCTCCGCGCCAGTCGCTCGTCCGGATCGCGACGGGTCGCGACGCGGCGGACGTCGCCTGGTTGAGCAACCACCACGGCAACGTCACCGTCGAGGACATGCGGATCGACGCGCTGATCGACGTCCTGCCCACCGACGATCCCGCACAGCCGATCGTGCTCGCCTGACGCATCGTTCCGCCGGGCGGGCCCCGTGCCGCTCCCGCCGGGAGCCCGGGTAGAATCGCTCCTCGTGACTCCTGAAGACCTCGCCTCCGCCCTGCACGCCATCGTCGTTCCGATCGTCGAACGACGACGCGAGGCGGCGGGGATCGACCAGGAGGTCGTGGTCTCGGTCGACGACGTGGTGCTGGAGCGGCCCAAGAACCGCGACCACGGCGACTGGGCGTGCAACATCGCGATGAAGCTCGCGAAGCGGGTGGGCGCGAATCCGCGCGAGCTCGCGCAGGAGTTCGCCGACGCGCTCGTCCAGGTCGACGGGGTCGCCTCGGTCGAGGTCGCCGGCCCGGGGTTCATCAACGTCCGGCTCGATGCCGCCGCCGCCGGTGCCCTCGCGAAGGTCATCGTCGACGCCGGCGAGGCCTTCGGACGCAACGACAGCCTCGCGGGCCAGACCATCAACATCGAGTTCGTCTCCGCGAACCCCACGGGCCCGCTCCACATCGGCCACACGCGGTGGGCCGCTCTCGGCGACTCCCTGGCCCGCGTGCTCGGCGCGTCCGGCGCGACGCTCGTCAGCGAGTACTACATCAACGACGCCGGCAACCAGATGGACACCTTCGCGGACTCGATCCTCGCAGCGGCCAAGGGTGAGCCGACGCCTGAGGGCGGCTATCCCGGGGCGTACATCGGCGACCTCGCGAAGACCGTGCTGGCCGAGATCCCCGACCTCCTCGAGCGTCCTGACGCCCGCGAGGTCGCGCGGGAACGCGCCTACGCCCTGCAGCTCGGTGAGATCCGCGCGTCCCTCGAGCGCTTCAACGTCCACTTCGACGTCTGGTTCAGCGAGCGCACCCTGCACGCGACGGGCGAGGACGGCACCAGCCTCATCGACCAGGCCGTCGACCGCCTGCGCGAGCAGGGTCATGTCTTCGACGAGGACGGTGCCGTGTGGGTGCGCACCACGGACTTCGGCGACGACAAGAACCGGGTGATCCGCCGCTCGAACGGTGTCTACACCTACTTCGCGGCGGACGCGGCGTACTACCTGAACAAGGGCGACCGCGGCTTCCAGCACAAGGTCTACCTGCTGGGCGCCGACCACCACGGCTACGTGCACCGCTTGAAGGCCCTCGCGGGTGCCGCGGGAGACGACCCCGACCGCGACATCGAGGTGCTCATCGGCCAGCTCGTCAGCGTGAACGGCGCCCGACTCTCGAAGCGCGCCGGCAACATCATCGAGCTGGACGACCTGCAGGCCTGGATCGGGACGGACGCCCTGCGGTACTCGCTCGGTCGCTACCCGGCCGACTCGCCGCTGGCCCTCGACCCCGAACAGCTCCGCAGCCGCACGAACGACAACCCCGTGTTCTACGTCCAGTACGCGCACGCCCGCACGAGCTCGGTGGCGCGCAACGCTGCTTCGGCGGGCGTCGACCGCAGCGTGTTCGCCCCCGAACTCCTCGCCCACGAGACGGAGTCCGCGCTCCTCGGTGTGCTCCAGGAGTTCCCGCGCATCGTGGCACAGGCCGCGCAGCTGCGCGAACCCCACCGGGTCGCGCGCCACCTGGAGGAGACGGCGAGCCTGTACCACAAGTGGTACGACAGCTGCCGGGTCGTCCCGATGGGCGAGGAGCCGGTCACCGACCTCCACCGCACGCGGCTGTGGCTGAACGACGCCACCGGCACCGTCATCCGCAACGGCCTCGCCCTCCTCGGCGTCTCCGCACCGGAGCGCATGTAGCGTCACCGCGCCAGGGCTTCGGCGCGCGCCGGACCGTCCTTCGGGATGGCTCCTGCGCGCGTCAGCTCCGCCGGTGAACGTGCCGGGCGGGAGGCGGACCCTCCGATACCGTGGCAGCATGCATCCGCCCCGGTTCCGCCCGATCCTCGCTGCCGCCGCGGTCCTGGCCGTCCTGTCCTGCGCCGGCTGCGTCGGCACGGGCCCGGACGCGTCCGGCACCCCGACGCCGAGTGGCACGTCGCCGTCCTCGGCCGTCGACCTCCGCGCCTTCGCGCCGTTCGGCACGGAGGGCGCCGGCGTCTCGATCCGTCTGCAGTTCCCGGACGGGCTGCACGCGGGGAGTGTCGGCACGATGGACTACCTCCAGAACATCGTCTGGCCGGCGGTCCAGTGCGCGCCGTTCGAGATCGAACTGCAGGAGGTGGGGGCGAGCACGCTGCAACTGCCGGACGCGCTCGCGGTCGTCGTCACCGGCGACGGCGGTGAGACGGTCGCACCGGCGTTCGTCATCCCCGGTGATCCGGTCCGGGCGGCGTTCACCTCCGCCGACGTGGTCGCGCGGGGATCGCTGGAGGACGCGAACCTCACCGAGCTGGAGGGCTACACCCTGGCGGCCTTCCACCCGACCTCGGCCGCCGAGTGGGAACGGTTCAGCGGGCGCGTGCTGGACATGGCCGAGGCGGAGCTCGACCAGCCCTGCTGACGTCTGCTCCCCGACCACGGTTCGCTACGCTCGGAGCATGAGTGCACCGTCTCGCAAGCGCAGGCGTCCCTGGGTTCCGATCATCGTCGTGGCCGGGGTGATAGTCGTCCTCGTCGGCGCGTTCCTGATCGCCGACACCATCGTCCGAGGCATCGCCGAGGATCGTGTCGCCTCGCAGATCGAGCAGAGCCTCCCCGAGGGCGTCGACGCCGACGTCACCGCGTCGATCGGCGGAGCCTCGGTCATCGCCCAGTACCTCACCGGCACGTTCGAGCACGTGGACCTGCGGGCGCCGGGCGCGAGCGTCGACGGCATCCCTCTGGACGTCCGGGTCAGCGCCGACGCGGTGCCGCTCGATCCGAAGCAGACCATCGGCCGGGTGGTGGCGACGATCCGGATCGACGCGGACGGGGCGGCGGCGCTCGCGAAGACCGCCGGGCTCCCCGGCACGCTCACCCTGGGGGACGACGAGGTCGGGTACGCGGGCGAGGCGACCGTGCTGGGGTTCACCATCCCGTACGACTTCTCCGTGGCGCCGACCACGACGGCCGAGCGGGTGAACCTCATGCCGACGTCGGTGAACGTCGACACGGGCCTCCTCGGTGTGATCGACCTGCGGGCCCTCGTGACCGGATTCCTGCAGGGGGATCCGCCGAGCATCTGCGTCGCCCAGTACCTGCCGGAGGGCGTCGACCTCGACGGTCTCTCGGTGACTCCGGAAGCGGCGACGGCCACGCTCACGTCGACGACGCTCCGCCTCGACGAGGCCTCCCTGCAGACCCTCGGCAGCTGCGGGTGAGCGCTGCGCCGATGGCTCGCGACCGCCTCGGTGAACCGGCGGGACGTCACGATGCTGCAGGAGCCTTGACGGCTCGCTAGACTTTCTCCACACCCACTGCTCCGACCGGGCGGTGACGTGTGCCGTCGGGCCGGAAGGCTCGTGTTACACCTCAGTCGTTCCAACCGGGCGGCGATGGGTGCGGTCGACCGGGACACCCGCCCGAGCCGCGCGCACCCACCTTCATCGGTGCTCTCCAAATCGGTGCTTCAGGGGCCAAACCGGGTCCGCTCGCCCAACGAGAACCTCCTCTTCCGCTCACCAGGACTCAGGACAACCCCGTGGCCAGAAACCCCCTCGCCCCAGACTGGCTCGCCGAGCCGGTCGACCCGAACGCCCTCGATCCGGCCGTGTGGCCGGCCTCGGCCGCCCGCGACGCCGACGGCGTCCTGCGCGTTGGCGGGGTCGACGTCAACACGCTCCGTCGACGGTTCGGGACGCCGCTCTACGTCGTCGACGAGGACGACGCCCGGAGCAGGGCGCGCCGCCTGCGCGAAGCCTTCGAACGTGAGGCGGCCGCGCACGGGACGAGCGTCGCCGTCTACTACGCCGGGAAGGCGTTCCTGTCCTCCGAGGTCGCCCGCTGGATGACGGCGGAGGGCCTCCGCATCGACATCTGCAGCGGGGGAGAACTCGCCGTCGCCCTCGCCGCCGGGGCCGACCCCGGCCGGCTGGGATTCCACGGCAACAACAAGTCCGTCGCCGAGATCGAGCGCGCCGTCGGCGTCGGGATCGGTGCCATCGTGCTCGACAGCCTGGTCGAGATCGAGCGGGTCGCTGCGGCGGCGGAGCGCGCCGGCCGCGTCCAGTCCGTCCGGCTGCGGGTCAACAGCGGCGTCCACGCGCACACGCACGAGTACCTGGCGACGGCGCACGAGGACCAGAAGTTCGGACTGCCCCTCGAGGACGCGGCCGACGCCGTGGCACGGATCCGCTCGCACGCTTCGCTCGACTTCCTCGGGCTCCACTGCCACATCGGCTCCCAGATCTTCGGGTCGGACGGCTTCGCGGAGTCCGCCGCCCGACTCCTCGCCGTGCACGCACGCCTGCTCGAGACCGGCCCCGTGCCCGAACTGAACCTCGGCGGCGGCTTCGGCATCGCCTACACGAGTGCGGACGACCCCACGCCGATCGAACAGCTCGCCGCCGACATCCTCGCCGGGGTGCGGACCGCCGCCGAGCTCCATGGCGTCCCGATCCCGAAGCTCGCGTTCGAACCGGGTCGCGCCATCATCGGCGGTCCCGGCATCACGCTGTACGAGGTCGGCACGATCAAGGACGTGACGGTCGCGTGGAACGACGAGGGCGAGACGGCCGTCCGCCGCTACGTCAGCGTCGACGGCGGCATGAGCGACAACGCGCGCCCCTCGCTGTACGGCGCGGACTACACGGTCCGCATCGCCGACCGGGTGAGCGAGGCGGGCCCAGCGCTCGTCCGGATCGCCGGCAAGCACTGCGAGTCGGGTGACATCGTCGTGAACGCCGACTACCTGCCCGCCGACGTGCGCGACGGCGACCTCCTGGCCGTCCCGGCAACGGGCGCCTACTGCTGGTCCTTGGCGAGCAACTACAACTACCTCGGTCGCCCGGCCGTCGTCGCCGTCGCAGGCGGTGAGGCCCGCATCATCGTGCGTGGCGAGACCGAGCACGACCTCCTCAGCCGCGATGCGGGATTGGACACGGAATGATCGAATACCGCGGATTGAAAGTGGCCCTGCTGGGCGCCGGATCGGTGGGCTCGCAGGTTGCCCGCCTCCTGCTCGAGCACGCCGACGAGCTGGCGTCCCGCGCCGGAGCGAGCCTCGAGCTCATCGGCATCGCCGTGCGCGACGTCGACGCCCCACGGGACGTCGAGCTGCCACGCGAGCTCTACACGACGGATGCCGAACAGCTCATCCTGAGTGCCGACATCGTCATCGAACTCATCGGTGGCATCGAGCCGGCGCGGAGCCACATCCTGCAGGCGATCAACGCCGGTGCCGACATCGTCACCGCCAACAAGGCGCTGCTCGCGACCCACGGTCCCGAGCTCTTCGACGCCGCCGAGCAGGTCGGCGCGCAGCTCTACTACGAGGCGGCGGTCGCGGCCGCCATCCCGATCATCCGCCCGTTGCGCGAGAGCCTCGCCGGCGACCGCATCAACCGCGTGCTCGGCATCGTGAACGGCAGCACCAACTACATGCTCGACCGGATGGACCGATTCGGCGACACCATGGAGGCGGCGGCCGCCGTGGCGAGCGAGCTCGGCTACCTCGAGGCCGACCCGACCCTCGACGTCGAGGGGTACGACGCCGCCCAGAAGGCGACCATCCTCGCCAGTCTCGCCTTCCACACCACCGTGCCCGTCGAGGCCGTCCACCGCGAGGGGATCACCGGCATCACCAAGGCGCAGGTCGACCTCGCACGGAGCGAGGGCTACGTCATCAAGCTGCTCGCGATCGCCGAGCGGATCGTCGACGAGACCACCGGCGAGGAGGGCCTGTCGGCCCGCGTCTACCCCGCGCTCATCGGGCGCGAGCACCCGCTCGCCGCCGTGCACGGTGGGAACAACGCCGTGTTCGTCGAGGCCGAGAACGCCGGCAGCCTCATGTTCTACGGCGCCGGCGCCGGCGGCAAGGAGACCGCCTCCGCGGTGCTCGGCGACCTCGTCTCGGCGGCCAGGCGTCACGTGGCCGGCGGACCGGGGGTCGGCGAGTCGACCCACGCGGACCTGCCCGTGCTCGACATCGGTCGCGTCACCACCCGGTACCAGGTGACCCTCGAGGTCGCGGACGAGCCGGGTGTCCTCGCGTCCGTCGCCGGCATCCTCAGCGACGGCGGCGTCTCGGTCGAGACGTTCCAGCAGTCCGTGGCCTCCTCGGACGGCACGCTGTCGACCGCTACCCTGGTCATCGGCACCCACCGGGCGCTCGAATCGGCTCTCGCGGCCACCGTCGAGCAGCTCGCCTCGAACGCCCATGTCGAGCGGGTCGTGTCCGTGCTCCGGGTCGAAGGAGCCGAGTAGGTGCCGAGCAGCACGACCCCCGACCGCGTCGAACCCCGACCCCTCTTCAGATTGCAGGCCACCGTATGAGCTCTTCCGACACGCTGGAGATCGGGCGCACCGTCACCGTCAAGGTCCCCGCGACCACCGCGAACCTCGGCCCCGGGTTCGACACGCTCGGACTGGCGCTCGCGCTGTACGACGAACTGACCGTCACGGTCCGCGAGGAGCCCGGCGTGTTCGTCGAGGTGATCGGCGTCGGAGCCGGCGAGGTCCCGACCGACGAGACGAACCTCGTCATCACCGCGATCGCGCACGCGCTCCGCGCCTACGGTCGGGAGCTGCCCGGTCTCGACGTCGTCGCTCGCAACGTGATCCCGCACGGCCGCGGGCTCGGATCCTCGGGTGCCGCGATCGTCTCCGGCATCATGGCGGCGAAGGGGCTGCTCGAGGGACAGGTCGAACTCGGCCCGGACGACCTCCTCCGGCTCGCCACGGAGATGGAGGGCCACCCCGACAACGTCGCGCCGGCGCTGTTCGGCGGGCTCACGATCGCGTGGACGACGGACGACGGGCCCCAGCACAAGAAGCTGATCGTGCACCGTGGCGTCTCGCCCCTCGTGCTGGTGCCGGAGCACACCATGTCGACCGAACTCGCCCGCAGCCTGCAGCCCGCGAACGTGCCGCACGCCGACGCCGCGTTCAACGTCTCCCGGTCGGCGCTGCTCGTCGCGGCGCTCACCCAGAGCCCGGAGCTCCTGCTCGCGGCCACGGAGGACCGTCTGCACCAGAGCTACCGTGCCGCGGCCATGCCCGAGACGAACAGCCTCATCACGATGCTGCGCGAGCACGGCTTCGCCGCGGTCGTCTCCGGCGCCGGCCCGTCGATCCTCGTCCTCGCGGACGACCCGGGCCGCCGGCTCGAGGCCACCGCCCTCGTCGCCGAGCACTCCGCCACCCCGTGGCAGTCGCTCATGCTCGCGGTCGACTTCAAGGGTGCTACAGTAGGAGGGCACCCGGCCCACCCCGCCTCTTCGGCGTAACCGGCTTCCGGGGCATTTCCGCACAATCATCGCTTTCGCACCAATTGATCGCGTCTGTTCGGGTCCCACCGTGTTTCCATCCTGCTGAGCATCGCTCCGCCGGATCGTCGCACCGGGCTATCCGCACAGGCTCTGCGTCGTGTGAACATCACCCACCCGCCGCACAGGATTCCGGTGCGATCGCCGCCTGCGCGAGACAGCTCTGTCTCGACGCAAGGGAAGGAAGACACACGTGACAGACGTCAACGAAGGCGCCTCCGGCGTCTCGCTGGATGCCGACCCGAAGACACTGAAGGTCGCCGACCTCCAGCGTCTCGCCGCCGCTCTCGGAGTGGCCGGAGCCTCGAAGCTCCGCAAGGGCGAACTGGTCGAAGCCATCCAGACTATCCAGAACAGCACCGACACCGCCGCGGCGACCACCGAGACGTCCGACGTCATCGAGTCGGTCTCCGCGCTCGAGGTCGCCCCCGAGGCGCCGGTGCAGTCCAAGCTGCCCGAGCTCGACCTCGCGCTCGACCAGGCCTTCGGCGCCGAGAAGGCGGCTCCGCCGGCGCGACGCAAGTCGCGTCGTGCCACGACCGCCACCGTCGCGCCGAACGCCGCCCCGATCGTCGGCGCGCCCGTCGTCGAGGCACCCGCAGTGCAGGAGCCGGTCGCTCAGGCGCCCGCCGCAACCGCCCCGGCCGAGCCGGCAGCGCCGGCCGAGTCCGACGGCTCGCAGCTCTCCGCTCCCGTCGAGGCCGACGCCGCCGAGTCGCGCGACGACCGTTCCGCAGGAACCTCCGAGTCCACCGACGCCGACGAGGCGACGCCCGAGCAGACCCCGAGGCGTTCTCGCGGCAACCGCCGTGGCCGTGGCCGCGATCGCGACCGCAACACGGACGACGCCGAGCAGAGCGCCGCCGAGCAGGGTGGCGGCGAGCAGAACCGCGCCGCCCAGAACGCTCCCGAGCAGGACGCCGCCGACGACGACGCCGCAGGCACGGATGCCGACGAGTCCCAGAACCAGGACGCCGAGCAGCAGGACGGTCAGTCCTCCGGCGGACGCCGCGGTCGTGGCCGAGGCCGCAACCAGAACAACGGTGGCCAGAACAACGGTGGCCAGAACGCCGGCAACCAGAACGCCGACGCCGGTCAGAAGGCCGAAGCGAAGCAGGAGCAGCCCGGTCAGAACCGCGGCAACCAGGGCAACCAGGGTGCTCAGGGCGACGACGCCGAAGGACGCGGTGGACGCAGCCGCTACCGCGACCGCAAGCGTCGTGGGTCCGTGCAGAACGACGACGTCGAGCCCGAGATCTCCGAGGACGACGTCCTCATCCCGGTCGCCGGCATCCTCGACGTGCTCGACAACTACGCCTTCGTGCGCACCTCCGGCTACCTGCCCGGCACGAACGACGTCTACGTCTCCCTCGGCCAGGTGAAGAAGTACCACCTGCGCAAGGGCGACGCCGTGGTCGGTGCCATCCGCCAGCCGCGCGACAACGACAGCAGCAGCCGTCAGAAGTACAACGCCATCGTCAAGGTCGACTCGGTCAACGGTCTGTCCGTCGACGAGGCCGGCACGCGGGTGGAGTTCGGCAAGCTGACGCCGCTGTACCCGCAGGAGCGCCTCCGCCTCGAGACGGAGCAGAACAAGCTCACGCAGCGCATCATCGACCTCGTAGCCCCGATCGGGAAGGGTCAGCGTGGCCTCATCGTCGCGCCGCCGAAGGCCGGCAAGACGATCGTGCTGCAGCAGATCGCCAACGCCATCTCGATCAACAACCCTGAGGTCCACCTCATGGTCGTGCTCGTCGACGAGCGGCCTGAAGAGGTCACCGACATGCAGCGCACGGTGAAGGGCGAGGTCATCGCCTCCACGTTCGACCGCCCGGCGGAGGACCACACCACGGTCGCCGAACTGGCGATCGAGCGCGCCAAGCGTCTCGTGGAGCTCGGTCACGACGTCGTCGTGCTGCTCGACTCGATCACGCGTCTGGGCCGTGCCTACAACCTGGCGGCTCCGGCCTCGGGCCGGATCCTCTCCGGTGGTGTCGACGCTGCGGCGCTGTACCCGCCGAAGCGCTTCTTCGGTGCCGCGCGCAACATCGAGAACGGTGGCTCGCTCACCATCCTCGCGACGGCGCTCGTCGAGACCGGGTCCAAGATGGACGAGGTCATCTTCGAGGAGTTCAAGGGCACCGGCAACTCGGAGCTCCGTCTCTCGCGCCAGCTCGCCGACAAGCGGATCTTCCCGGCCGTGGACGTCAACGCGTCCTCGACCCGCCGCGAGGAGATGCTGCTCGCCCCCGACGAGGTCAAGGTCACCTGGAAGCTGCGTCGCGCCCTCGCCGGCCTCGACCAGCAGCAGGCCCTCGAGGTCGTCCTCGGCAAGCTCAAGGAGACCACGTCCAACGTGGAGTTCCTCGTCCAGATGCAGAAGTCGATGCCCGCACCGACCTCGCACAGCCACGGACACGAGAACAACCACCGCTAGCGGTCCCGACCGACCCCATCCGTACCCGGAGCCCTCATGGCGCCGGGAACGGATGGGGTCGGTCCTGTTTCGCCCCGGTGCCGCATGATGGTGATGAAGGAAGTGAACGATGTTCGAATCAGTTGAGACGCTCGTCGCCGAGCACAAGGATCTCCAGGATCAGCTCGCCGACCCGGCGGTGCACGCCGACCCCGCGAGGTCGAAGAAGATCAACCGCCGGTACGCCGAGCTGTCGAAGATCATCGCGGCCTATCACACGTGGCAGTCGACCCAGGAGGACCTCGACGCCGCTCGGGAGCTGGCCAAGGAGGACGAGGCGTTCGCCGAGGAGGTGCCGGTCCTCGAGGAGCTGCTCGTGACCAACCAGGAGAAGCTGCGCCGCCTGCTCATCCCGCGCGACCCCGACGACGGTCGCGACGTCATCATGGAGATCAAGGGCGGCGAGGGCGGTGCGGAGAGCGCGCTGTTCGCGGCGGACCTGCTCCGCATGTACCTGCACTACGCGGAGTCCAAGGGGTGGAAGACGGAGCTCCTCGAGCGCACCGAGAGCGATCTGGGCGGCTACAAGGACGTCCAGGTGGCGATCAAGTCGAACGCCACCGACCCCTCGCAGGGCGTCTGGGCGCACCTCAAGTACGAGGGTGGTGTCCACCGTGTGCAGCGCGTCCCGGCGACCGAGTCCCAGGGCCGCATCCACACTTCCACCACCGGTGTCCTCGTCTTCCCCGAGGTCGACGAGCCTGAGGAGGTCGAGATCAGCCAGAACGACCTGAAGATCGACGTCTACCGCTCGAGCGGTCCGGGCGGACAGTCCGTCAACACGACCGACTCCGCGGTGCGCATCACCCACCTGCCGACGGGCATCGTCGTGTCCATGCAGAACGAGAAGAGCCAGCTGCAGAACCGTGAGGCCGGCATGCGCGTCCTGCGCGCCCGCATCCTCGCGCGCCAGCAGGAGGAGCAGGCCGCCCTCGACAGCGCGAAGCGCAAGACGCAGATCCGGACGATGGACCGTTCCGAGCGCATCCGCACGTACAACTTCCCGGAGAACCGGATCGCCGACCACCGGACCGGGTACAAGGCGTACAACCTCGACGGGGTCATGAACGGCGCCCTCGGACCCATCATCGAATCGGCGATCACCGCGGACGAAGAGGCCCGTCTGGCCGACATCGGCGACCAGGACTGACCACCCCGGCCCCTCGGACCGCCCTGCTCACTGAGCTTGTAGCAGGGCGGTTCATCCGTGTCCCTGGTCCCTGAGCGTGTCGAAGGGCGGTTCACCCGGGTCCCTGGTCCCTGAGCCTGTCGAAGGGCGGGCACTCAGCCGATGCGCAGGCGCTTCGTCGCGACCTTGTCGGCGAAGAAGCGGTCGTGGCTGACCACGACGATCGCGCCGGGGAAGTGCACGAGTGCGCGCTCCATCACCTGGGTGCTCGCGAGGTCGAGGTGGTTCGTCGGCTCGTCGAGGAGGAGCACCGACGCTCCCGAGAGCAGGCACTGGGCCATCGCCACGCGGGCGCGCTGACCGCCGGAGAGCATGCCGATCTTCTGTTTGAGGTCGGCGTCCGAGAATTGGAACATCCCGAGGAAGCGGTTCACGGACTTCTTGGTGGCGGCGAACGCGAGGCTGTCGGGCATGGCGCCGACCGCGTGCGCGACGGTGTCGGTGAGGTCGAGGTCCTCGACCATCTGGTTGTACGAGGCGTACCGGACCCCGCCGGTCCAGGTGACGTGCCCGGCGTCCGGGCGTTCGTCGCCCTCGAGGATGCGGAGGAAGGTGGACTTGCCTGCGCCGTTGGGTCCGTGGACGACGATCCGTTCGCGGCGGCCGATCTCGAGGTCCAAGCCGTCGAAGAGGGTGTGCTCGCCGTAGGCCTTCGTGAGCCCCTGGATCCGGCACAGCGTGTCCTTGATGTGCAGGCCGCCGTAGATGTCGGTGATGATGTCGTCGACGGGGCGCGGTGGCCTGGCCTTCTTGATCTTCGCCAGCTGAGAGGAGAGGTCCTTCTTGCCGGCGGCCTTCGCGGCCTCCCGTCGGTCCGAGATGCCCTCGGCCTCGAATGCGAGCAGCTCCGACTCGTGGACGAACTGGGCCTCGAGGCTCTTCAGCCGGAACTGTTTCTGCACGACGTACTCGTCGAAGCTGCCGGGGTAGTCGTGGAGGTGGAAGTTCTCCACCTCGACGATGCGGGTGACCACGGCGTCGAGGAAGGTCCGGTCGTGCGAGACGACGATGGCCGCGCCACGGAACGAACCGAACCAGGATTCGAGCCACTCGACCCCTGCGACGTCGAGGAAGTTCGTCGGCTCGTCGAGGAGCAGGACGTCCGGGCGCTCGAGGAGGATCTTCGCGAGCGCTGCGCGGTTGCGCCAACCACCGGAGAGCGCGTCGATGGGGAGCACGCGGCGTGCGGCGTCGAAGCCGAGTGTGGTGAGGGCGGTGTCGATGTGGCGCTGGTAATCCCAGCCGTCCTGGCGCTCCATCTCCTCGAAGAGCTCGGCCTGCCGTTCGATGAGTTTCGTCATCCCGTCGAGGTCGTTCGGGTCGGCGGCGATCGCGGCGTCGATCGACGCGAGCTCCGCCTCGATCGCGTGGATGTGGGCGAACAGTCCTTCGAGGACCTCCGTGATGGTGGCGCTTCCGTCGAGTTCGGAGAACTGCGAGAAGTATCCGATCCGTGTGCCGTCCTCGACGGTGACGGTGCCCGAGTCCGGCTGGATCTGGTCGAGGGCGAGCTTCAGGAGGGTGGACTTGCCGGAACCGTTCCGTCCGATCAGTCCGACGCGGTCGCCGGGTTCAAGACGGAAGAAGACGTCGCGCAGGACGGGGCGTTCCTCGAAGCGGACGGTGACGTCGTGCAGACGGATGAGACTCATGGTGCCCTCTCGAGGTGCGTGGGTGCGGCGGGACGCGGTGAGGCGTCGGGCGCCGGGGGAGGAGCCGGACGGCTCGGCGTGATCAGATGTGGTACTCGGGGTCGAGGAGCGCGAGGCCGTGCGCCCCGCTGCCGCGCGGGCGTTCGACCGCCGGCACACCGAGCAGCAGGCTGCGCGGTGGGCAGGCCTTGGTGACGACCGCGTTCGCGCCGACGATGGTCTCGGCTCCGATGCGGATCGGCCCGAGGATCTTCGCCCCCGCTCCGACGGCGACCCCGTCGCCGATGGTGGGGTGCCGTTTGCCGGATCCGCGGCTCTTCCCGCCGAGGGTGACGCCGTGGTAGATCATGACGTCGTCGCCGATCTCGGCGGTCTCGCCGATGACGACGCCCATGCCGTGGTCGATGAAGAACCGCCGACCGATGCGGGCGCCCGGGTGGATCTCCACCCCGGTGAGGAATCGGGCGAACTGCGAACCGAAGCGGGCGAGGCTCCGGAAGCCGCGGCGCCACAGACGATGGTTCACCCGGTGTGCCCACACGGCGTGCAGCCCGGCGTAGCTGAGGGCGATCTCGACGCTGCCGCGCGCTGCCGGATCGTGGGCTCGTGCCGCACCGATGTCCTCGCGGACCCGCGACAGCATTCCCATGGGTCGAGCCTACTCGCGGAGGTCGTCGTACATCGCCGTCGACAGGTAGCGCTCGCCGGCGTCGGGGATGATCACCACGATGGTCTTGCCGGCCATCTCCGGTCGGCGACCCACTTCGAGCGCCGCCCAGACGGCGGCGCCCGCGGACATCCCGCCGATGATGCCGTCGTCCGTGGCGAGGCGTCGCGCCGTCGCGTAAGCGACGTCGGTCTCGACCGGGACGACCTCGCTGAACAGCGACGTGTCGAGGATGTCGGGGACGAAGTTCGGACCGATGCCCTGGATCTTGTGCCCGCCGGCTCGGCCCTCGCTCAGCAGCGGGGAGTCGGAGGGTTCCACCGCGATGATCCGGACGTCGGGGTTGTGTTCGCGGAGCCACTGACCGACACCGGTGATCGTCCCACCCGTGCCGATGCCGGCGACGAAGGCGTCGACGGTCCCGCCCGTGTCCTCCCAGATCTCCGGAGCGGTCGTGCGGCGGTGGATGGCCGGGTTGGCCTCGTTCTCGAACTGGCGGACCCAGACGGCGCCCGGCGTCTCGTCGACGATGCGCTGCGCCTCCTGGACGGCGTTCGCCATGCCCTTCGTGGGATCGGTGAGGACGAGCTCCGCCCCGTAGGCCCGGAGGAGCATGCGGCGCTCCTTGCTCATGGACGCGGGCATCGCGAGGATGACCCGGTACCCGCGCGCCGCTCCGACGAGGGCGAGGGCGATACCGGTGTTGCCGCTCGTCGACTCGACGATGGTGCCGCCTGGCTGCAACTGCCCGGAAGCTTCCGCCGCGTCGACGAGGGCGATGCCCAGGCGGTCCTTCACACTCGACCCCGGGTTGTAGAACTCGAGCTTCGCGAGCACGGTCGCCCCGACGCCCTCGGCGATCCGGTTGAGACGCACGAGCGGGGTGCGCCCGTAGGCCTTCGTGATGTCGGTGTAGACGGTGCCTGCCACGGTGTACCTCTTCCTCGTACGGGGTCGGTTCAGCCTACGTCGTGGGCGACGGCGCTCCTCCTGTGTGACGTGGAGCCGGACGGCCGACGGCCACGACGAGGCTGTGAGGTAGGCTCGGTGCGGCCCATCCGACCAGGCCCACCCCACAGATGACCTCGCTCATGCCCAGCACACCTCCCGCCGTCCCCGCCGACAGCCCGTCCGGCGGTCACCCAGCGACCGTCGACCTCGCGCGCCAGCACGCCGTCGAGATCCTCACCCGGGCCGCGGTCCCGTCGCCCGACGTCGACGCCGAGCTGCTGCTCGGTCACGTGCTCGGACTCGGCCGTGGCGCCGTCCAGGCCGCGGCCATCACCGGCCGCGTCCTCGACGCCGAGGAGCGCACGGTGTTCGCGGAGCTCGTCGAACGTCGCGCGGCACGCGAGCCGTTGCAGCACATCACCGGGCGGGCGGCGTTCCGTTCCATGGAGCTCGCGGTCGGCCCGGGCGTCTTCGTCCCGAGGCCCGAGACGGAGTCCGTCGTCCAGTTCGCGATCGACGCGCTCCGGGCCGTCCCGATTCCGCGTCCCATCGGCGTCGACCTCGGCACCGGGAGTGGCGCCATCGCGCTCGCCATGGCCACCGAGGTCCCGAACGCCGCGATCTACGCGACCGAGAACTCGGTCGAGGCGTTCATCTGGGCCAAGCAGAACTTCGCCGAGTCGGCCACCGACAACGCGACGGTCGTGTTCGAGCACCTGGCCGACGCCTTCCACGAGCTCGACGGCATGGTGGACGTCGTGATCTCGAACCCGCCGTACGTCCCCGACGATGCGATCCCGCGCGATCCGGAGGTCCGGTTCCACGATCCCTCCGCCGCCCTGTACGGCGGTCCGGACGGTCTCGACGTCGTCCGACAGGTCTCCACGACGGCCAAGCGCCTGCTCCATCGCGGCGGCACGCTCATCATCGAGCACGGAGAACTCCAGGGGCAGGCGATCCGCGAGCTCCTCACGGCCGACGGCTGGAACGCCGCTGCGACGCACCGCGACCTCACCACGCGCGACCGCACCACCATCGCGATCCGCTGACCCGGCTCTCGCGACCTCCGGTCCCTGAGCCGCTTCCGGTCTCCGAGCCGCTTCCGGTCCCTGAGCCTGTCGAAGGGCGGCAGGGTCAGGGTGTGGCGGCCACGAAGGCGTCGACCGCCGCGTCGAGTCCCGCGATGTCGAACGTGCCCGAAGCGTCCTTCGTGAGGTGGAAGGCGTGCATGCCGACAGCGGTGGCCCCCGCGCAGTTCGCTGCGGAGTCGTCGATGAGAATCGCCCGCTCCGGCGCCACGCCGTAGCGGCTGAGGGCCCTCGTGTAGATCCGCGGTTCGGGTTTCTCGGCACCGAGCACGGCGGACACGAGGTCGTTCTCGCCGAGGAGGGCGGCCGCCTCCGGTGCCAGCTGTGCGAAGGAGTCGCGGAACGGGATCGGGTTGTTCGACAGGAGCGAGACGGTCCCGAGGGAGGCGGCTCGTCGGAGGGTCGCGAGCGCACCGGGGACCGGCGTCATGGCCGCCGCCCTCGCCTCCCGCCACTCGTCGAGGGAGAGCGGGTACCCGGTCACCTCGGCGAACACGGCCAAGTAGTCGTCGCTCGTCGGGTATTCGCCGATGTTGGCTGCCGCCTCGTGGCCGCCGACCCACCACTGCTTGGCCAGGCGGTACTGGCTGACACCCGTCAGGCGGGCGAGCGCGGGGAGGCGCTTCCGGAAGTCGTAGTCGTACAGGGTCTTGTCGCAGTCGAAGAAGAACACACGCTCTGGCACCTCTCCAGTATGCGGCCCGCGGCTCCCGGGCCACGACCGGGCAGCACGTAGACTGACGACGCGCGCCGGGCCCACGTCCGTCGTGTCTCGGTGGTGCCGTCCCGCTGCCGGAGAGGGTGGACCGTGGACCGTCCAGTGACCGGGTGCATCGTCATGTACCAGAACGATCGCGACAAACTGCGTGCGGCCATCCGTTCGACGCTCGGGAGCCCCCTCGTCGAGACGCTGTACCTCGTGGACAACTCCCCGACGGACGAGTTGCGCGACCTCGCGGACGACCCGCGCATCGAGTACCTGCACAACCCGTCGAACCCGGGGTTCGGCGCCGCCCACAACATCGCCATCGCCAAGGTCCTCGGGCGCTCGAAGTTCCACATGGTCGTCAACCCGGACGTCTACTTCGAGCCGTCGGCGATCGAGGAACTCTACGAGTTCATGCTCGAGCACCCCGAGGTCGGCCATGTCATGCCCAAGGTGCTGTACCCGGACGGGTCGCTCCAGTACCTGGTGAAGCGCAACCCCTCCGTCTTCGACCTGTTCGCCCGACGATTCCTCCCCGGGCCGCTGAAGCCGCTGGTCGCGAAGCGCATGGCCAGGTACGAGTACCGCGACATCGACGAGAACCCGGCGCACGACTACGACAAGACCATGTTCGACGTCCCGTACCTCTCCGGCTGCTTCATGTTCCTGCGCACCTCGACCCTGCACCGCGTCGGCTTCTTCGACGAACGCATCTTCATGTACATCGAGGACGCCGACCTGACGCGTCGCTTCCTCCAGGTGTCCCGCACCGCGTACTACCCGGGGGCGACGATCCACCATCACTTCGCGAAGGGGTCCCATCACAACCGGAAACTCATGTGGTACTCGATCCAGGGAGCCTTCGTGTACTTCCGCACGTGGGGGTGGTTCGGCCGATGAGCCGCGTACTCGTGACCGGTGCGACCGGCTTCATCGGGACGAACCTCGTCCCCGTCCTCGAAGACGCGGGCCACGAGGTCGTGCCGTTCTCCCTGCGCGGATGGACGGGGGAGCCCTTCCCGGCCGGCATCGACGCCGTCGTCCACCTCGCCGGCAAAGCACACGACCTCGACGGCACGGCCGGACCCGAGGTGTACCGCCGTATCAACACGGACCTCGCCGAGCGCGCCTACGTCGCGTTCCTCGCCTCGAACGCGTCCACGTTCATCCAGTTGAGCAGTGTCGCAGCGGTGAACGAGACGAGCGTGGAGGGTGTGCTGGACGAGTCGGCGGAACCCCGCCCGACGACCCCGTACGGCCTGTCCAAGCTTGCGGCCGAGCGTCTGCTGCTCGCGGTCGACCCCCCGGCGGGGCGTCGGACGATCGTCCTCCGCCCGACGATGGTCCACGGCCCGGGGGACAAGGGGAACCTCCGCCTGCTGTTCGGGCTGCTGTCCCGAGGCATCCCGTACCCACTCGACGCCTTCCGCAACGCGCGCAGCTTCGTGTCCATCCAGAACCTCGCGTGGGCGATCAGGAGCATCATCGAGACGCCTGCGGTGCCGACCGGGGTCTACCTCGTCGCGGACGACGAACCCGTCTCGACGGGCCACCTCGTCACCCTCATCAGCGAGGTCACCGGTCGCCGGGTCAGACGCCTCGCGCTGCCACCCGCACTCGTGCGACTCGCAGCCGCCGTGGGGGACCGCGTCCCTGTGGTGCCCCTCAACACCGCTCGCCTGGGCAAGCTCACCCAGGACTACCGGGTCTCCGGCGCCCGTCTGCTCGCCGCGCTCGGCAGCGACCGCATGCCGGTGGCCACCGACGACGGCCTCCGGGCCTCGATCGCGGCGCTCGCCGCGGAGCGTGCACGCCCAGGCGACCCCGCCGACGCGCAGCCCGTCCGCAGCCAACGCGAAGCCGACGATCGGTAGGATTGACAGGTTATGACCCCCACTCTCCCCGACGCCCCCCGTAGATGGACACAGGCGCCCGGACCCCGCTTCGCGGCGAAGACGGCCCTCGACGCACTGTGCTGGGTCCTCGCCATCGTGGTGGCCCAGCTGGTCCGCTTCGAACTCGAGTACGAGCGGGTCGCCCTCGTCGGCACCGTCGCCCTGTGCGTCATCGCGGTGGTCGCCCAGCTCGTGGTGGCCTACCTGTGGAGCTACTACCACGGGCTCCACAGTTTCGGCAGTTTCTACGAGGCGAAACAACTGATCGTCGTCGCCCTGATCGTCACGGCGATCCTCGTCGCCGTCAACGCCGTGTTCGGTGTCGCCTGGGGGGTCCCGCGGTCGACCACGGTCATCGCCTTCCCGTTCGCGATCGTGTTCATGGGTATCACCCGGTACGTGAAGCGGCTCTTCGTCGATAGCCGCAGCCGCCCGATCGAGGCGCAGCGGGTCCTCGTCTACGGGGCCGGCGCGCTCGGCATGTCGATCATCCCGCGCCTCATGCGCGACCCGCAGTCGCCGTACCTGCCCGTCGGCGTCATCGACGACGACCCGTCGAAACGCAACTTCCGGATCGCCTCCGTGGCCGTCGTCGGCACCGGCGCCGACCTCGTCGCGGCGGTCAAGCGCACCGGAGCGCAGGCGATCATCATCAGCATCGCGGACGTCGACAACGACTTCATCCGCCAGGTCAGCGAGCGGGCCGACGAGGCCCGCCTCCGCGTCCTGGTGGTCCCGCCCATCGACACCATGCTCGCGCCGGGCACCGCCGAGAGCGCGCCGAGCCTCCGCGACCTGAACGTCGAGGACTTCATCGGCCGCAACACGGTCGACCTGCAGGTGGAGAGCATCGCCGGGTACCTGACGGGCAAGCGCGTCCTCGTCACCGGTGCTGGCGGGTCGATCGGCTCGGAGATCGCACGGCAGGTCAACCAGTTCGGACCGGCCGAGCTCGTCCTCCTCGACCGCGACGAGACGGGTCTCCACACCACCCAGCTCTCGATCTCCGGGCACGGGCTGCTCGACACGAAGGAGGTCGTGCTCGCCGACATCCGCGACTTCCCCTCCCTCCTGGAGGTCTTCGAGGACCGCCGCCCGGACGTCGTGTTCCACGCGGCGGCGCTGAAGCACGCGCCCATGCTGGAGCAGTATCCGGACGAGGCGTGGAAGAACAACGTGCTCGGCACGCTGAACGTGTTGAACGCCGCGAGGGCCGTCGGCGTCGGCACCTTCGTGAACATCTCCACCGACAAGGCGGCGAACCCCACGACCGTCCTCGGGTACAGCAAGCGCATCGCCGAGAAGCTCACCGCCTGGATGAGCGCACAGGAGACCGACTCCCGCTACCTGTCCGTGCGGTTCGGCAACGTGATCGGGAGCCGCGGCTCCGCGATCCCCGCGTTCACCGCGCAGATCGAGGCCGGCGGGCCCGTGACGGTCACGCACCCCGACGTCACCCGGTTCTTCATGACGATCCCAGAGGCGTCGAAGCTCGTCATCCAGGCCGGCGCCATCGGCGACCCGGGAGAGGTCCTCATCCTCGACATGGGGCGACCGGTCCGCATCCTCGACGTCGCGAAGCGCATGATCGCCGCGTCCGGGAAGGACGTCGAGATCGTGTACACCGGACTCCGCCACGGCGAGAAGCTGCACGAGGTCCTCATCGACACCGATGAGATCGCCGACCGTTCGAAGCACCCGAAGGTCTCGCACACGCGCATCCAACCGCTGGATCCGGCCATGCTCGACATCGCGGTCTGGCGAGAGGCGATCTCCGAGGACTGCGTCGAGACGCACCACCTGGTGCAATGACCGCTGCCGTGCTGGCGGGGGTCGTCGCGCTCGTCGTGAGTCTGCTGTCGCAACTCGTCATCCGCCCGATCCTCATCCACCGTTCGGTCGTCGACACTCCGAACCACCGTTCGATGCACGTCACGCCCACCATCCGTGGCGGCGGCATCGGCGTGGCGATCGCCGTCGCGGTCGGCCTCGGTACGGCTGCCGTGGTCTTCCAGAGCCTGCCGCTCTGGATCGTCGCCGGCATCTCGGTGCTCAACGCGGCGATCGGTGCCGTCGAGGACGTCCGCGGGCTCCCGGTCCGGGTCCGGTTCGGCCTGCAGGTGGTCCTCGGGCTGCTCGCCACGTGGGTGCTCGTCGTGTCCATGTCGGCGTCGTTCTGGTGGATCCCCCTCGGCATCGTCGCCCTCGTCGCGTATACGAACATCGCGAACTTCATGGATGGCGTGAACGGCATCTCCTCGTTGCACGGCACGGTGGTCGGCGGGTTCTACGCCGGCCTCGGCGCGGCGGCCGGGCTGCCGGGGGTGACCGCGGCCGGTCTCGTCGTGGCGGCCGCGTTCCTCGGATTCCTGCCCTGGAACCTGGCGAAGCGACGCATGTTCCTCGGCGACGTCGGCAGTTACCTGCTCGGTGGATCCCTCGTCGCGGTCGCCGTCTACGCGGCCTTCAGCGGGGTGTCCTTCATCGCGCTGATCGGACCGGTACTCGTCTACGTGGCGGACACCGGGACGACGATCATCGCGCGCTGGCGTCTGGGGGAGCCGCTCCACGAAGCGCACCGCAGCCACGTCTACCAGCGTCTCGCCGCTGGTGGCCTCGGGCACCTCGGTTCCGCGGCCGTCGTCAGTGTCGCGACGCTCGCGACCGGCCTCCTCGGGGTCGTCGTGGCGACGGCGGCGTTCCCCTTCCAGGTGCTCGCCGTGCTCGGGATCCTGCTCGTCCTCGCCGCCTACCTGGGCTCCCCTCGACTGCTCGGCCGGCGCCCGAGGCTATGATTGAGCGTCGTCACCCCGATCATCCGGCCGTCTGATCACTGATCGGCGGCCCCGCCCAGCCAGGACCACGCTCATGTCGCAGACCTTCGATTGCCAGGATCACGCGCAGTTGCTCGCCGGGATGCGCCTGGCCCGGACGGCCCTGGCACGCGGTGAACTCGTCGTGCTGCCGACCGACACGGTCTACGGCCTGGCGGCCGATGCGTTCTCGCCGACCGCCGTCCAGCGCCTGCTCGACGCCAAGGGGCGCACCCGTCAGTCCCCGCCGCCGGTCCTCGTCTCCGGCGTGAACACGCTCGAGGCGCTGGCGGCGTCCGTCCCCGACGCCGTGCACCGGCTCGTCGAGGCGTTCTGGCCTGGCGGTCTGACGATCGTGCTCGAAGCCCAGCCGTCGCTCGCCTGGGACCTCGGGGAGACCGCCGGGACGGTCGCGCTCCGCATGCCGTCGAACCCGGTGACCCTCGAACTGCTCCAGGACACGGGCCCACTGGCGGTCTCCTCGGCCAACCTCACCGGCAGACCGGCCGCGACGTCCGCTGCGGCCGCGCTCGAGATGCTCGGCGACTCGGTGTCCGTATACCTCGACGGCGGTGCCGGCGGGGAGGTGTCGTCCACCATCGTCGACGCCACGAGGCTCGGCACCGCCGACGAACGGCTCGTCGTCCTGCGCGACGGCGCCGTGTCCCGCGAGGCGATCCGGGACGTGGTGGGGGAGCTCCTGCCAGACCTCAGCGAGCGATGAACCAGTTCTCCGGGTACCTCATCGTGCTCGTCGTGAGCGCTGGCATCACGTTCGGCTTCGCGCACCTCGCACGACGCGTCGGGGTCAAGTACGGTCTGCACCCGCCGATCCGCGAGCGCGACGTCCACCAGACGCCGACGCCCCGCCTCGGTGGCGTCGCGATGTTCATCGGGATCCTCATCGCGTTCGGTGTCGCCTGGCAGCTCCCGTTCTTCGACCTCGTGTTCGCGGACCCGGAGCCCGTCCTCGCCATCCTCGGTGCGGCCCTCTTCATCGTGGGCATCGGGGTCGCGGACGACCTGTGGGACCTCGACTGGATGATCAAACTGGCCGCGCAGTTCATGGCGGCCGGACTGGTCGCCTGGCTCGGTGTGCAGATCTACTCGCTGCCGATCGGCGGGCTGACCGTCGGCTCCTCCTGGGTGTCCTTCTCGATGACGGTCTTCGCGATCGTCCTCGTCATGAACGCGATCAACTTCGTCGACGGCCTCGACGGCCTCGTCGCGGGCGTCGCGATCATCGCCAACACGGTGTTCTTCGTCTACACCCAGTTGCTCGTGACCTCGACGGGGGCGAGCGACTACTTCAACCTCGCCTCGCTGATCGCGGCCATCCTCGTCGGAGCCTGCCTCGGGTTCCTCCCACTCAACTGGCACCCGGCGCGGTTGTTCATGGGGGATGCCGGAGCGCTCCTCGTCGGACTGCTCATGGCGACCTCGGCTGCCGCCGTCACCGGGCAGGTCGACCCGGCCGCCCTGGGGCGTACCCAGCTGCTCCCGGCGTTCATCCCGATCCTGCTGCCGTTCGCGATCCTGGTCGTGCCGCTCGCGGACTTCGTCCTGGCCGTGCTCAGACGCCTCCGGGCCGGGAAGTCACCGTTCAGCGCCGACCGGATGCACCTCCACCACCGCCTCTTGGACCTCGGACACAGCCAGGTGCACGCCGTGCTCATCTTCTACGGGTGGACGGTCGTCATCTCCGTCGGCTGTCTCGCGTTCTTCGCGGTCCCGTCCTGGATGGCGCTGCTGTTCGTCACCGTGGGCGTCCTCACGTGCACCGTGTTCACCCTGTTGCCCCTCGGTCGCCGCCGGCGGGCCGACCGTCTCGCCCAGCGAGCGGCATCGGACGCTGACGGGGCTCCCGGGTCGGCGCTGTACGATCGCCTCGACGAGGCCTCCGTTCAGCGCGACCCCGAGGCGCCCGTGAGCGGCGACACCCTCGACACCCTCGACTCTCTCGCCAAGAAGGACCAGCACCCATGACTCCTCCCGCCAAGGCCGGCTCGCATTCGAGCGCCAACCGGGTCTTCAGCACGGCCCTCAAGTACAGCGCGTTGCTCGCGCTCGTCATCGCGGTGGTCGGGGGAGTGGTCGGGTGGAGCGTCGACGGGACCCGCGGGCTCACGAGCGCGCTCATCGGCACGGCCATGGCCCTCGTCTTCCTCGGCATCACCTCGGTGAGCATCCTCTTCGCGAACCGCTGGTCAGGACAGGAGTTCTTCGTCGGCATCCTGTTCGGGGTGGTGATGGGCAGCTGGCTGGTGAAGTTCGTCCTGTTCCTCGTCCTCGGCTTCATCCTGAAGGACCAGCCGTGGGTCAATCCGCCGATCCTCTTCGGCAGCGTCATCGTCGGCGTCGTCGGATCGCTCGTCATCGACGCGGTCGTGGCCGCGAAGGTGCGCGTGCCGTACGTCTCGGACAGCATCCTCCCGAAGGCGCCGCCGCACGACGCCGATCAGGGCTGAACACCGCACGCGGGTGGCATCCGCCGTCAGCATGCCGGAAGCGGCATCCGCGTCCCAGGCCCGAGCCCCGCTCGGAATATAGCCGTGGAATACCACCCCTGGGTTCGTCGGGGGCCGGTTTCCTTGCTAGACTCGTCAACGAATCCTCCCACTAGCACCGCTTCGGCGTGCGGCGAGGAGACATCCCCCCTGTTCGTCGCCGCGAGAGCTCTGCTCCACGCCCCCGAAACTGGAGATACGTGCTGTTCGCTAACGCCGTGCATCTGATCGCACCGATGGCCACCGATGACGGTGGATTCCATGGTCCGACGATCAACGAGTTCTTCCCTGACATCATCTTCTTCGAGGGCACGCCCTTCGCGATCAACCGGGTCATCCTGATCCGCTTCATCGCGGTGATCGCGCTCCTGCTGTTCTTCTGGCTGTCGACGCGCAAGATGCGCCTCGTCCCCGGCCGGGCGCAGAGCCTGGCCGAGATGGGCCTGGGCTTCGTCCGCGTCAACATCGCCGAGGACCTCCTGGGCAAGAAGGACGGCCTGCGGTTCCTGCCGATCCTGACGACCATCTTCTTCATGGTGCTCGCCATGAACCTGACGGGCATCATCCCGTTCCTGAACCTGGCCGGCAGCTCGGTCATCGGCGTCCCGCTCGTGCTGGCGCTCGTGTCGTACGTCACCTTCATCTATGCCGGCGTCAAGAAGAGCCCGGGCAAGTTCTTCAAGAACTCCCTCTTCCCCTCCGGGGTCCCGTGGCCGGTCTACATCATCGTCACGCCGATCGAGCTCATCTCGACCTTCGTGATCCGGCCCCTCACGCTGACGCTCCGACTCCTCATGAACATGATCGTCGGGCACCTGCTGCTGGTCCTGTTCTTCGCGGCGACCCAGTTCTTCCTCTTCACCGCCGGCGGCTGGTTCGCCCTCATGGGTGTCGGAACCCTGGCCTTCGGCCTGGCCTTCACTCTCTTCGAGCTCCTGGTGGCCGTCCTCCAGGCCTACGTCTTCACCCTCCTCACCGCGGTCTACATCCAGCTCGCGGTCGCAGAAGAGCACTAATCGAGCCCGGCACCCGCCAGGTCTCACCCAACGGAAGGAAACAAACGTGGACGCAACTACCGTTCTCGCCGCCCTTGAAGGAAACATCGCGACGGTCGGTTACGGTCTCGCAGCCATCGGCCCCGCCATCGGTGTGGGTATCGTCGTCGGTAAGACGATCGAAGGCACCGCGCGTCAGCCCGAGCTGGGTGGTCGTCTCCAGGTCCTCATGTGGATCGGTATCGCCTTCACCGAGGCGCTCGCCTTCATCGGCATCGCGACCTACTTCATCTTCCAGTAAGCCCCCTTTCACAACTCCGAAGGAGGCAAGATGTCTCACGCAGTGATCACCGCTGCTGAAGAGGCGGCCAAGAACCCGCTGATTCCAGAGTGGTACGACATCATCTGGTCTGCGGTCGTCTTCGTCATCATCCTCGGTTTCTTCTGGAAGCTGATCCTGCCGAAGGTGCAGAAGCTCCTCGACGACCGCGCAGCGGCCATCGAGGGCAACATCGCCAAGGCTGACGAGGCCCAGAAGCAGGCCGAGGCCGCGCTCGAGCAGTACAACGCTCAGCTCGCCGAAGCCCGCCAGGAAGCCGGACGCATCCGCGAGCAGGCTCGTGTCGAGGGTCAGACGATCCTCGCCGAGCTCAAGGAGCAGGCGACCGTCGAGGCAGCTCGCGTCACCGCCAGCGCCCAGGCGCAGATCGAAGCCGAGCGTCAGGCGGCCGTCGTGTCGCTCCGTGCCGAGGTCGGCACGCTCGCGCTCGACCTCGCCAGCGGCGTCATCGGCGAGACGCTGAACGACGACGCGAAGGCAACGGCCGTCGTCGACCGGTTCCTCGCGGACCTCGAAGCGTCGGAGAAGGCAGCCAAGTAATGGGAAGCGCGACCAGAGAAGCACTCGCCTCGTCGAAGGAGGCCCTCGTCGCCCTCGGCGCCGGGGCCGATCTGGCCACCGCGGACGGTCTGTTCGCAGCCGGCCGGGCCATCGGCGGTTCGAGCCACCTGAGCGCTGCGCTCAGCGACCCGGCGGCCGACGCCGACGCCAAGCGCGTCGTCGTCGACCGCATCTTCGGTGGTCAGCTCGGCGCTCAGGCGCTCGGGCTGCTCCAGACGGTCGTCTCAGCACGGTGGTCCAGTGAGCAGGACCTGCTCGCCGGCATCGAGGAACTCGGTCTCCGGGCGGCTTCGGTCTCCGCAGGCGCGCAGGGCGACATCGAGGCGGAGCTGTTCGAGTTCGGCAAGCTCGTCTCGAGCAACCACGAGCTCGAGCTCGCGCTCAGCAGCAAGCTCGGATCGGCCGAGGCCAAGGGTGCCCTCGCGGCATCCCTGCTCGCAGGCCATGCGAGCCCGCAGACCGTCAGCATCGTCGGTCAGCTCGTGCAGCAGCCCCGCGGTCGGCGTATCGGAGAGCTGCTCCGCTACGCCGCAGGCATCGTCGCCGACCAGCAGGGCCTTGCGGTCGCCACGGTCACGGCTGCCGCACCGATCGAGGCGTCGCAGTTGCAGCGCCTCGAACGCCACCTCGCCACGGCCTACGGCCGTCAGGTGAAGATCAACCAGGTGATCGACCCCGCCGTCGTCGGCGGACTGCGCGTGCAGCTCGGGGACGACGTCATCGACGGCAGCCTCGCTGCCCGACTGAACGACCTCCGTCTGCAACTGGCCCGATAGGGCCTGCGCAGCGCGGGGACCGACCCGACGGTCTCCACAACTCAAGACGTTGATCCTGACGGATCGCACCTCTCGGAACCCCCGGGTTCCACAACCAAAAGGAACATGATGGCAGAACTCACGATCAGCCCAGACGAGATCCGGGATGCTCTCAAGGACTTCGTCAAGGCCTACGAGCCCGGCGCAGCCGCGGCGACCGAGGTCGGACGCGTGATCGACGCCGCCGATGGCATCGCCCACGTCGAGGGGCTCCCGGGCGCCATGGCGAACGAGCTCCTCCGGTTCGCGAACGGCACGCTCGGCCTGGCGCTCAACCTCGACGAGCACGAGATCGGCGTCGTCGTCCTCGGTGAGTTCGATGAGATCGTCGAGGGCATGGACGTCACCCGCACGGGCGAGGTCCTCTCGGTCCCCGTCGGCGACGGCTACCTCGGTCGTGTCGTCGACACGCTCGGCAACCCGATCGACGGCCTCGGCGAGATCGCCAGCACCGGCCGCCGCGCCCTCGAGCTCCAGGCTCCGGGCGTCATGCAGCGCAAGTCGGTGCACGAGCCGCTCCAGACCGGCATCAAGGCGATCGACGCCATGATCCCGGTCGGCCGTGGCCAGCGTCAGCTGATCATCGGTGACCGCCAGACCGGCAAGACCGCGATCGCGATCGACACCATCATCAACCAGAAGGCCAACTGGGACTCCGGCGACGTCAACAAGCAGGTTCGCTGCATCTACGTCGCCATCGGTCAGAAGGGCTCGACCATCGCCTCCGTCAAGGGCGCGCTGGAAGAGGCCGGAGCGCTCGAGTACACGACGATCGTCGCCTCGCCCGCGTCCGACCCGGCCGGCTTCAAGTACCTCGCTCCGTACACCGGTTCGGCCATCGGCCAGCACTGGATGTACGAGGGCAAGCACGTCCTCATCATCTTCGATGACCTGTCGAAGCAGGCCGAGGCCTACCGTGCCGTCTCCCTCCTCCTCCGTCGTCCGCCGGGACGCGAGGCCTACCCGGGTGACGTCTTCTACCTGCACTCCCGTCTGCTGGAGCGTTGCGCGAAGCTGTCCGACGAGCTCGGCGCCGGTTCGATGACGGGTCTGCCCATCATCGAGACCAAGGCGAACGACGTCTCGGCGTACATCCCGACCAACGTGATCTCGATCACCGACGGCCAGATCTTCCTGCAGTCGGACCTCTTCAACTCCAACCAGCGCCCCGCGGTCGACGTCGGTATCTCCGTCTCGCGTGTCGGTGGAGACGCACAGGTCAAGAGCATCAAGAAGGTCTCGGGAACGCTGAAGCTCGAGCTCGCGCAGTACCGCTCGCTCGAGGCGTTCGCGATGTTCGCCTCCGACCTCGACGCGGCCAGCCGTCGTCAGCTCGCTCGCGGTGCTCGCCTCACCGAGCTGCTCAAGCAGCCGCAGTACTCGCCGTACCCCGTCGAGGAGCAGGTCGTGTCGATCTGGGCCGGAACCAAGGGCAAGCTGGACGACGTCCCAGTCGAGGATGTGCTCCGCTTCGAGCGTGAACTGCTCGACTACCTGGGTCGCAACACCGAGGTGCTCACCACGCTGCGCGACACCAACGTGCTCGACGACGACACCGTCTCGAAGCTCGATGCCGCTGTCGACCAGTTCAAGCTCGAGTTCCAGACGGGCGAGGGCGCTGCCCTCGGTTCGGAGCAGGTCGAGGAGCTCCCGGTTGAAGACGTCAACCAGGAGAAGATCGTGAAGGGTCGCCGCTAGTCCATGGGCGCTCAACTCCGGGTCTACACGCAGAAGATCAAGTCTGCGCAGACGACCAAGAAGATCACGAAGGCGATGGAGCTCATCGCCGCGTCGCGCATCCAGAAGGCGCAGGCGCGGGTGGCGGCGTCCGGGCCCTACTCTCGTGCGATCACTCGTGCCGTGTCGGCCGTCGCGACGTACTCCAACGTCGACCACGTGCTGACCACCGAGCCCGAGCGGGTTGAGCGGGCCGCGGTCGTCGTGTTCGCGTCCGACCGAGGCCTCGCGGGTGCCTTCAACTCCCAGGTGCTGCGCGAAGCGGCGGAACTGACCGAGCTCCTCCGGAGCCAGGGCAAGGACGTCACGCACTACCTCGTGGGTCGTAAGGCCGTCGCGTACTTCACGTTCCGCCGGATGCAGGCTGCCGGCCAGTGGGTGGGCAACACCGAGAACCCCGACTTCGCCACGGCACAGGAGATCAGCGAGTCCATCCTCAAGGCGTTCCTCACGGACGCCTCGGAGGGCGGGGTCGACGAGATCCACATCGTCTACAACCGCTTGGTGAGCATGATGACGCAGACCCCCGAGGTCGTCCGTCTCCTGCCGCTCGAGGTCGTCGAGGGTGTCGAAGAGCCGACCGACACCGCGGTGCTGCCGCTCTACGAGTTCGAACCGGATGCGGAGAGCGTCCTCGACGCGCTCCTCCCGAACTACATCGAGAGCCGGATCTTCAACGCGCTGCTGCAGTCCTCCGCCGCGAAGCACGCCGCGACGCAGAAGGCGATGAAGTCGGCCAGCGACAACGCCGACAAGCTCATCACCGACTACACCCGCCTCCGAAACAACGCGAGGCAGGCCGAGATCACCCAGCAGATTTCCGAAATCGTTGGCGGCGCAGACGCGCTCTCGTCCTAGTCATCGCAACACGCACACGTATCTGTAGAGACAGAGAAGAGAAGAACATGACTCCCACCGCAACTGCCGAGCAGGGCGCTGCAGAGGTGAAGGCCGGCGCCGTCGGTCGCATCTCCCGCGTCACCGGCCCGGTCGTCGACATCGAGTTCCCGCACGACGCGATCCCGGGCATCTACAACGCCCTGAAGACCAGCGTCGTCATCGGCGAGCAGACGATGGTCCTGACCCTCGAGGTCGCACAGCACCTCGGCGACGACCTCGTCCGCGCCATCGCGCTGAACCCGACCGACGGCCTCGTCCGCGGTCAGGAGGTCACCGACACGGGTTCCCCCATCACGGTGCCCGTCGGCGACGTCACCAAGGGCAAGGTCTTCAATGTCATCGGCGACGTGCTCAACGCCGAGCCCGGCGAGCAGATCGAGATCACCGAGCGCTGGCCGATCCACCGTCAGCCCCCGCCCTTCGACCAGCTCGAGTCGAAGACCCAGCTGTTCGAGACCGGCATCAAGGTCATCGACCTCCTGACGCCGTACGTCCTCGGTGGCAAGATCGGTCTCTTCGGTGGTGCAGGTGTCGGTAAGACGGTCCTCATCCAGGAGATGATCCAGCGTGTCGCGCAGGACCACGGTGGTGTGTCAGTGTTCGCCGGTGTCGGCGAGCGCACCCGTGAGGGCAACGACCTCATCCACGAGATGGAAGAGGCCGGCGTCTTCGAGAAGACGGCCCTCGTGTTCGGCCAGATGGACGAGCCGCCGGGAACGCGTCTTCGCGTCGCGCTGTCGGCTCTGACCATGGCGGAGTACTTCCGCGATGTGCAGAAGCAGGACGTGCTGCTCTTCATCGACAACATCTTCCGCTTCACGCAGGCCGGTTCCGAGGTGTCGACGCTGCTCGGTCGCATGCCGTCCGCGGTGGGCTACCAGCCGAACCTCGCCGACGAGATGGGCCTCCTCCAGGAGCGCATCACCTCGACGCGCGGTCACTCGATCACCTCGCTGCAGGCGATCTACGTCCCCGCCGACGACTACACCGACCCGGCTCCCGCGACGACCTTCGCGCACCTCGACGCCACGACCGAGCTCTCCCGTGAGATCGCGTCGAAGGGTCTGTACCCCGCGGTGGACCCGCTGACCTCGACCAGCCGTATCCTCGACCCCCGCTACCTGGGTGCCGACCACTACCGCGTGGCGACGACGGTCAAGCAGATCCTCCAGAAGAACAAGGAACTCCAGGAGATCATCGCGATCCTCGGTGTCGACGAGCTCTCCGAAGAGGACAAGATCACGGTGTCGCGTGCGCGCCGCATCCAGCAGTTCCTCTCGCAGAACACCTACATGGCGAAGAAGTTCACGGGTGTCGAGGGATCGACCGTCCCGCTGAAGGACACGATCGAGTCCTTCGACGCGATCGCCAAGGGTGAGTTCGACCACGTGGCCGAGCAGGCGTTCTTCAACGTCGGTTCGATCACCGACGTCGAAGAGAAGTGGGCTCAGATCCAGAAGGAGAACGGCTGATCATGGCCGCGACTCCTCTGACCGTGAGCGTCGTCGCAGCCGACCACGAAGTGTGGTCGGGTGCGGCGCGCCAGCTGATCGCGAAGACCGTCGACGGCGAGATCGGTATCCTCCCCGGACACGAGCCGATGCTGGCCATCCTCGCTGCCGGTGAAGTCCGTGTCACCCTCGACGACGGTTCCAAGATCGTCGCGAACGCGGAAGACGGTTTCCTGTCGGTCGAGAACAACACCGTCACCGTCGTGGCCGGCAACGCCACGCTCGTGACCCGCTCCTGAACCGGTGCTGATCCTCCTTCCCCCTTCGGAGACGAAGCGGGACGGCGGCGACGGACCAGCCCTGGACACCGCCTTGCTGCGGTTTCCAGGGCTTTCGTCGTCCCGGAACG
Source organism: Plantibacter sp. Leaf1 (assembly GCF_001421315.1). Lineage (NCBI taxonomy): Bacteria > Bacillati > Actinomycetota > Actinomycetes > Micrococcales > Microbacteriaceae > Plantibacter > Plantibacter sp. Leaf1. Next base: position 463,406 of record NZ_LMJX01000003.1, read on the forward strand.
ATGTCGTCGGAGCCGTGGTGTCGCTCGCTGCCGATGAGGCCGCGACGGTGAAGGCCCTGAAGCTCGGCCCCAAACAGCTCGGCGAGGTCCAGCGCAACCGCGTGGCCGCGACGTCCGCGACGATGCCGGCGATCGACCGGTACACGGGGGTGCTGTTCGACGCGCTCGATGCAGCCACGCTCTCCGTGGACGCGAGACGCTTCGCTGCTGCGCACCTGGTGGTGCACTCGGCGTTGCTCGGCCCGGTCGGCGCGCTCGATTCCATTCCGGCGTACCGGCTCTCCCACGACTCCAGGCTCCCCGGGTTCGTCCTGAAACGTCACTGGGCGGTGCCGGTCGCGCGCGAGCTGGACGCCGTCCCGGGTGTCCTGCTGGACCTGCGCTCGGAAGGCTACGCGGCGCTCGGGCCGTTGCCGGATCGCGACGGTGCCGTGTACCTGCGTGTGCTCACGGTCGGCGACGATGGCCGCCGTCGCGCGCTCAACCACTTCAACAAGCAGGGCAAGGGCCGGTTCGCCCGCGAGCTGTTGGAGGCCGGTGTCGACCACCCTGATGTCGGCTCGTTGCTCGACTGGGCGCGATCGTCCGGATGGGTGCTCGACGTCCACGCGCGTGCCGCCGACGGTCGGGTGACCGAGCTCGCCCTCGTCGTCTGACCCCTCCGGATCAGGGAGCACTCTCGGAGCGCCAGCAGCCGACGAGGTGGTCGTCGACGAGGCCGCCGGACTGCATGAGGGCGTACATCGTCGTCGGGCCCACGAACCGGTAGCCGCGCTTCCGCAGGTGGGCGCTGAGCGCGGTGGATTCCGGCGTGATCGCCGGGACGTCGCTCCACTGTGCGAACCGCATCGGACGAGGAGGTGGAGCGAAGCTCCAGAGGAGCTCGTCCAGGTCGTCGCCCAGCTCGAGGGCGGTGCGGGCATTGCCGATGACCGCGTTGATCTTCCCGCGGTGCCGGATGATCCGGGCGTCCTCGAGCAGCATCTCGACATCCGCCTCCGTCATGGCTGCGACAGCCTCGAGGTCGAAGTCGTGGAACCGCTCGCGGAACGCGGGCCGCTTCCGCAGGATCGTGATCCACGACAGGCCCGCTTGGAACCCCTCGAGGCTGATCTTCTCGAAGACCTGCCGTTGGCCGTGCAGCGGGACGCCCCACTCCTCGTCGTGGTACCGCTGGTATTCCGGATCGGTGCCGGCCCAGGCGCACCGGGGGAGTCCGTCGGTTCCGACGACGAGGGATGCTGAGCCGGTCATCGGCGGTACAGGATCCCTTCGTGGTCGAGGAGCCACCGTTTGGTCGGCGGCCCGTCACCGCCAGAATAGCCGGTGACGACGCCCCCGGTGCCGAGCACCCGATGGCAGGGGATGAGGAGGGCGATGGTGTTCGCCCGGACCGCCTGTCCGGCGGCGCGTCCACCGCCGGGGGCGCCGGCGGCTGCAGCCAGGGCCCCGTAGCCGGTGGTGGTTCCGAAGCCCACCCCGCGGAGCGCGGACCAGACCGATTCCTGGAACGGTGTGCCCGTCGCGGCGATCGGCACGTCGAACACCGTCCGGTGACCGCGGAAGTACTCGTCGAGCTGCTCGACGGCCTCCAGGATGACTTCGGTGGGTCGTTCGTCCGAACCGTCGAGTGGGAGCCGCCCATCCTGCTCGAAGCGGACGGCGGAGACCGCCCCGTCGACGGATCGGATCTCCAGCCGTCCGACAGGAGTCGGCATGCGCAGGAACCCGTGGTCGGCGCGGCCGGGTGTCCCGGCGGGGGAGGTGACGGTCGCCGTGATGGGAACGGTTGCCGTGATCGGGACGGTCGCGGTGGTGGGGACGAGGTGTGGAGTCATGGGCCGAGCGTACGAAGGTCACACTGCGGCCGTCGGGGGAGCCGTCTCCTCCTCGGGATTCGGCCGGCGTGGGGCGCCTGTGGAGCGGCGTCGGACTAGCCTGGAGACCATGTCTGCTCTCAGCTATCGTCCGCTCGGTCGCAGCGGCCTCATCGTCTCCGCCGTCGGTATCGGCTGCAACAACTTCGGGCGGCCCGGCACCGTCACCGAGACCCAGGAGGGGACCACGGCCGTGGTCGACGCGGCCATCGATGCCGGCGTGAACCTGTTCGACACGGCCGACATCTACGGTCGCGAGTACGGACTGAGCGAGGAACTGCTCGGACGGGCGTTGGCCGGCCGGCGGGACGAGGTCGTCCTCGCGTCCAAGTTCGGCCACGCGGACTACGAGAGTCCGATCCCGAACTGGGGCTCCAAGGGGTCGCGCCGCTACCTGCGACTCGCGGTCGAGGGCTCGCTCCGCCGGCTCGGTACCGAGTGGATCGACCTCTACCAGATGCACACGCCCGACCCGCTGACGCCCATCGAGGAGACGATCGCCGCCCTCGACGAACTCGTCCACGAGGGCAAGATCCGCTACTACGGACATTCCAATTTCGCCGGCTGGCAGGTGACCGAGGCGCACTGGGCGGCGACCTCGGCCGGTCACCCCGCCTTCGTCTCCGCCCAGAACGAGTACAGCCTGCTCGTCCGCGCGGCCGAACGTGAGGTGTTCCCCGCGATGCGAGCGGCAGGCGTCGGCTTCCTGCCCTACTTCCCGCTCTCGAACGGCTTGTTCACGGGGAAGTTCTCGCGCGACGGCGGGCCGGCCGAGAGCCGGATCATGCGCCAGCGCAAGCACATCCTGGACCAGGCGCCCTGGGACGCGATCGAGGCCTACCAGGCGTTCTGCGACGAGCGCGGCATCAGCATGCTCGAAGCGACGTTCGGGTGGCTGCTCGCGCGCGACGGACTGACGAGCGTCATCGCCGGAGCGACGACGCCCACACAGATCCGCGCGAACGCCGCCGCTGGTTCTGCGTGGTCACCGACGGACGAGGAGACGGCCTGGATCTCCGACCGGTTCCCGCTCGACTGAGCGTCGCGTCAGCGCCCGGAATCCGGACGGTCCGACTCCGCTGACGTCGACGCATCGGTCGCCGGTGGTGCGTCGGGCGAAGCCAGTTGCCGGAGGTCGAGCTGAGCGGTCATCGTCCCGAGATGCTCGGTGACCTGCTCCGTCACCTGGTCGGACACCTGCCCGCTGAGGTCGGCGGAGACGCTCTCCGTGAGTTCCGCCGCGAACAGACGGCGCTTGGCCCGCTGCTCCCGGCGGACCTCGATGCCGAACGCCTTGAACGACGAGACGCACATCAGGATGATCACGATGCTGAAGGGCAGTGCCGTGATGATCGCCGCCGTCTGCATGGAGGCGAGACCGCCCGCGATCAGCAGGGAGATCGCCAGCAGGCTCGTCACGAGCGCCCAGGCGATCCGCACCCGGTTCCGCGGCTCGGTGCCACCGGTCGTGAGCATCCCCATGACGAGGGAACCCGAGTCCGCGGAGGTCACGAAGAACAGCAGGATGAGGAGCAGGGCGCCGACGGTCGCGATGGAGCCGCCCGGAAGGCCGGCCAGCATGTTGAACAGTGCGGTGTTGAGGTCGACCGGCCCGTCGGAGCCGCTGAAGTCCCGCCCCTCGAGCGACTGCATGATGGCGGTGCCACCGAGCACGGCGAACCAGAGGAAGGTCACGAGGGTCGGGACGAGCAGGACCCCGAGGACGAACTGCCGCACGGTGCGGCCCTTGGAGATCCGGGCGATGAACACGCCGACGAACGGCGCCCAGGACATCCACCAGCCCCAGTAGAAGGTCGTCCACGACGACTGCCAGGCCTCACCCGCGGCACCCTGGTAGGCGGAGACGTTGAACGTCAGTCCGACGACGTTCTGCAGGTACGCGCCCATGGACTGGACCCACTCGCGGAGGAGGAACAGCGTCGGACCGGCGAACAGGACGAAGAACAGCAGCAGGCCGGCCAGGATGAGGTTCGTGTTCGAGAGCCACTTCATGCCCTTGTGCACGCCGGAGACGAGCGAGAAGATCGTGACGCCGGTGATCACCAGGATGAGGATGACCTGGGTGAGGATGTTCGGCTCGGCGATGCCCGTGTACCCGAGTCCGGCCGAGATCTGCAGGACACCGAGCCCGAGGGAGGTCGCGACACCGAAGACCGTGCCGATGACGGCGATGGTGTCGATCGCGTTGCCCCAGCCGCCCTGGACGCGCTTGCCGAGGAGCGGCTCGATGGCCCAACGGATCGACATCGGACGTCCCTTGCGGTGGACGGCGTAGGCCAGCGCGACGCCGACGACCGCGTAGATCGACCAGGCGTGCAGCCCCCAGTGCAGGTACGTCTGGCTCATCGCCTGCTGCGCCAGGGACTGCTGCGAACCGACGACGCCAGGCCGCGGCTCCAGGAAGTGCGTGAGCGGCTCACCGACCCCGTAGAAGACGAGCCCGATGCCCATGCCGGCGGCGAAGAGCATCGAGAACCAGGACATCAGCGAGAACTCCGGCTCGTCGTCGTCCTTGCCGAGCTTGATGTCGCCGAACTTCGAGACCGCGAAGACGATCGCCACGATCACGAACGCGGCCACGAGGAGGACGTAGTACCACCCGAGGCCGCCGATGATCCCCGACTGGATGGACCCGAAAACCGACTCGGCCTGTTCGGGGAGCAGGATCGAGAACAGTGCGACGCCGAGGATGACGACGAGGGCGGGCCCGAGCACCCAGGGGATGACCTTCGTCGGCGCCTTCGCGGTGGCCGCGTCGGAGGTGGGGATGGTCTTGGTGCTCACTGATGCGCTCCTCGGGCCGTGCGGACGACCCTGCGTCGTCCCGCCCACCAAGGGTAGGGAGCGGCGGCGATCCGGACAACGTTGCGACGAAGGCCCGGGTGTGCTGTGCCGTCGGTCAGCTGTTCAGTGCCGCGAGTGACCAGTTGAGGGTCGTGGCGAAGAGCAACCACGCCCAGTAGGGGATGAGGAGCACGGCGGCGACCCGCGAGACCTCCCAGAAGGCGAACATGGTCGCGAGGACGGCGAGGTCGAGCGCGAGGATGATGACGAGGGCGACCCACAGGGCCGGCGCGCCGATGAACGGGTACAGCCCGAAGAAGCACGGGGTCCAGAGGGCGTTGAGCACCAGCTGGACGATGTACAGGACGAGCGCCCGGCTCGCGCCGTCGCTCAGCTCGGGCGTCCCATCCCGTCGTCGTCGCCAGACCAACCATGCGGCCACCGCGATCATCGTGTACAGCACCGCCCACACGGGACCGAAGATCCAGTTCGGCGGGTTCCAGGCCGCCTTGTCGGCGTCGGCGTACCAACCGTCGATCTGCTCCATGGTGGTGAGCGAGCCGAACGCTGCGACCGCGAACGCGATCAGGAGGAAGCAGAGGAGCGCGAGCGCGGAACGCCACGCCGGATCGGTGCGCCTCGGGCCGATGGATCGGACGTCCGGTGACGTCGGTGCTGTCGACTCGGACATCGTGCCTCCTGGTGTCGGGCGAGGGGTGGGAACCGCACGTCGAGCCTAGGACGGGGCGCGCATCGTCCGCACCCCTTGCGTGCGACCCCCGCTCGGGGGACGGATTCGGGCGAATCGGCACCGTGCGACCGGAATGTCGGGCAGAATTGCGGATGACCATGCTGGAGGATCCGTGCCGAGAACGCCCCGCGACCGACGTCGCACCCGCACGGCCGTCGCCCTCGGCGTCGTCGCCGTCCTCCTTGCCGGAGGAGCCCTCGCGGTGTCGATCGTGAGCCGCGTCCCGAGTGCCGCAGCAGGCCCGTTCGACGGCGCACAGTTGTACGTCGATCCCACCTCACTGGCCGCCCGTGCAGCTGCGGAGGCGGGCCTGGCGTCTCAGGATCCGACGTCTTCCGCCACCACCGGGACGAGTGGCGGCTCGAACGGTGATCCTTCGGACACGGCACAGCAGCGCGCGGCAGCGGCTCGGCTGGCGACTGAACCGACGGCGATCTGGCTCGTGCCTGAGCGGTACCCGATGGGCACGGTCGAGGAGACGGTGTCGGACATCGTCCGCTCGGCCGAGCGCGCAGGCGCGATGCCGGTCTTCACCGTCTACGGCGTTCCCGAGCGCGACTGCGGCAACGAGTCCGCCGGTGGCCTCTCGAGTGACGACTATCAGGACTGGGTGGCGGAGATCGTCGCGGCCGTCGCCGACCATCGGGTGGCGATCGTCCTCGAGCCGGACGCGGTCGCCCTCGCACCCGACTGCGGCGACCGGACCGCCCGCATGCAGCAGCTCAGTGCCGCGACGAAGCAATTCGCGGCAGCGTCTGTGCCCGTGTATCTCGACGGCGGGCACTCCGACTGGCGACCGCCGTCGGAGATGGCCGGACTCCTCAAGGAGGCCGGCGTGGCCGACGCGACGGGCTTCGCGACCAACGTCTCGAACTACAACGCGACCGAGGACGAGATCGCCTATGCCGAGGAGCTGAGCGGACTGCTCGACGGTGCGCACTACGTCATCGACACCTCGCGGAACGGGAGCGGATCGAACGGCGAATGGTGCAACCCGTCAGGTCGGACGGTCGGGCAGCAACCGCTCACGGCGCAGGCCGAGCACCTCGACGCGAACCTGTGGGTGAAAGCCCCCGGCGAGAGCGACGGGGCATGCAACGGTGGCCCCCTTGCTGGGGTATGGTGGCCGGAGCAGGCCGTGCAACTGGCCAAGGGATTCAGCGCGTGGTGAGCCGGCGACGGCCACATCCGGCATGTCGCTGACGGGTGGAACGGGTAGGGGCATCGTGACCGATCAGCTGAGCGAACGTCGAACCGCGGTCGTCATCGAGGACGATGCCGACATCCGTCAACTGCTCGAGACCGTGTTGGAACAGGCCGGCTTCGAGACGGTTTCCGCTGCGAACGGTCTGGACGGCGTGGAGGCGGTCCGCCTGCACGACCCCCTCGTCACCACGCTGGACGTCAGCATGCCAGGGATCGACGGCTTCGAGGCGGCCAAGCGGATCCGGGCCATCAGCTCGACCTACATCGTGATGCTCACGGCCCGTGGCGACGAGATCGACACCCTGCAGGGGCTCGACTCCGGTGCCGACGACTACATGACCAAGCCGTTCCGACCCCGTGAACTCCGGGCGCGCATCGAGGCGATGCTGCGTCGGCCTCGCGCGAACGGCGAGGCGGCTGCCGCACCGACTCCGGTGCCTGTCCAGCCATCACCGGCCGCGGCCGTCGTGCCGCAGGTGCAGCCCGTGCCCCAGGCGCAGCCCATGTCCCAGCAGCCCGTCTCTCAGCAGCCGGTCCAGTCGTCCGATCCCACGATCGTGCACGAGAACGTCGCGCGTCACGCCGCTCCGGTCGGTCAATCGGTCGTCCCCATCATCATGCAGCCCACGACATCCGCTTCCGACGATGTCGAGGGGTGGCTCGTCCACCGAGGTCTCAAGCTGAGTCCCGCCACGCGCATCGTCGAGGTGGACGGTGGCGAGGTCGACCTGACGCGGAGCGAGTTCGACCTGCTGCAGGCCCTCATGGAGTCCCGGCGTCGGGTGCGCAGCAAGGCGGACCTGGCGCTCATGCTCCGAGGCGAGAGCTACATCACCGCGTACTACGTCAGTGAGGCCGACAAGCGCGCCATCGAGGTCCACCTCGCCAACCTGCGTCGGAAGCTCGCGGACAGCACCGTCGCGCCGCGCTTCATCGAGACGGTCCGCGGCGTCGGCTACCGCATGACCTCCGACGACTGAGCGGACGCCCCTCCAGACCGGAGCCGGTCCGTCTCCGACGGGACCATCCGTCGGTCACGCCTCCGAGACGTCGGCCGCGTCCAGTTCGAGCAGCCGTTCGCAGCTGCGCGCTCCGAGCTCCGAGAGCGCGGACCGGATGTCCGCGGCCCGTACGAGGTCGGCCTGCTCCACGGCGCGCAGTCCGGCGCTCGCCAGGGCGGAGACCCCGATCACACCGAGCATGACGCTGGACGAGCGGATGCTGAGGAGGACGACCTTCGCCTCGTCGAGGTCCTCCGCCTCGAGTGCGGCTTCGAGACGGCTGAGGCGCGTCGGCCACATCTCGACGTAGGTGTGGACGAAACGACGACGACTGCGCAGGTCGCCCGAGAGCTCTCGGAGCAACCTGCGCAGTTCGCCGGCGTCGACGGTTCCTGGGTCGGACGTCATCACACCCGGTAGCCGCGCTGGCGACGGATGAGCTTGCCGAACATGCTGAGCGTCTGCAGCACGGTGATGACGCCGAGCACGGGCCAACCCGCCCAGAGGATCGTGGACTGCACGACGGGGGACAGCTGGGTCCAGACGGCGACGATCGCGATGATCGCGGCGAGGACGAAGAGCAGCGGCGCGAGGTGGGCGTTGCCCGAACCACGCTCGGCCTTGGCCTGCTCCGCCCAGTTGTCGACCTTCTTGTTCGACGCGAACTTCGACCATGCCCGGATGAAGTGGCCCATACGGATCCACATGTAGAACTCGGCGGGGAACACCAGGACGGCGAAGAGGATGTCGCGGGTGTTGCGCTTCTTCATCGACAGCGCGATGCGGAGGTTGAGGAGGATCGCGACGACCGGCGGGATGAGCCACACCGGGCTGAACACGAACGCGTGGATCGACAGCGAACCGGCGAGCAGCACGATGAAGAGGATGCGCGTGACGATGTTGAGGAGCATCTCGGCGTTTTCGAGCCACCGCAGTCGGAGGTTCGGGTGGAACGGCTGCCCCTTGGTGTCGCCGCGCTGGCCCGGCCACATGAGCTCGATGGCGCCGTAGTTCCACTTGACCTGCTGCGCGTCGAGGGAGCGGACCGTCGTCATACCGCCGACGTCGGCGCGGGCGCGGGCGCTGATCTTCGTGAGGTACCCGGCGCTCTTGATCTGCAAGGAGAGGAGCGAGTCCTCGACCTCGGAGTCCTTCACCCACGGGGTGGACTGGTGGTTCTGCTCCATGGCGTCGCGCAGCGCCTGGACGGAGAAGATGGAGTACTGCCCGCCGAGCACGGCCATGTTGCGGCCTCGCAGCATGTTCTGCATGTTGAACGCGGCGAACTGCGTGCGCTGGCCGGCGATGAGGAAGGCCGGGATGATCTGCTTCTTGAACGGCTCGTCGTCGATCGAGAAGATCGCGGAGATACCGCCGATGCGGGTGTCCGAGACGATCTCCGCTTCGAGGGACTCGATGGCCGTCGGGTCGGCGACCGTGTCGCCGTCGACGCCGAGGAGGTAGTCGTACCCCTCGACGAGCGTGAAACCGTAGTTCAGCGCACCGACCTTCTTGTCGGGGTTCTTGCCGATGTCGTGGATGAACACCTCGGTGAACTGTTCGTACCCGTGCTCGTCGACCTTCGAGTGCGGGCCGGCGTAGGGTGCTGCGACGTCGACCGAGCGGTCGGTGGTGTTGTTGATGACCACGTGGATCACGTCGGGCATCCGCGTCTGCTCGAGCAGGGAGGCCAGGACGGCCGGCAGCGACTCCTCCTCGTTGTAGGCGGGGATGATGCAGCCGATGGTGGCCCGGTACTCGGGAAGCGAGTTGACCGAGTCGATGAATTCGTTCGCATACGCTTCAAGTTCGGGCGCGAGAAGCGGCTGGGTCTGAATGTACCGAGGGTCAGCCTGCTGTGCGGCGGGCCGAGTGTTGTCGGGTCGCGCTTCGAGTTCTGACATCAGAGGTCCTGTTCTGAGGGGGCCGGATACAGCGGTTCGCGCTGTAGAGCCAACTCTGCCGCGCCGGGTGCTGGTTTGGCGCGCGAATGCGATAGCGTCGGCTCAGGATTTCCTCAAGATTCGCTGTGCCCCCAGTTCAGGGGGTCGCGCGACGTCCTGAGCATCGCCCGACCACCCCTCCGAACCCCGCCAGGAGTCCCATGTCCCAGCAGCCCAGCCCGGTGCGGAACCGGCGCCTCGTCCACGCCGCGCAGCTCGCGACCGCAGCGCTCCTCGTCCTCGGCCTGAGCGCCTGTGGGACCCCGCCGTGGGAGGAGCCAGGTGCCGGGCCGACGGCGTCGCCGCGGACCTCGAAGACGCCGAAGCCGACGGTCAGTGCCATCACGAACGAACTGGCGAGCGGGAGCGCGAAGCACTCCCTGACGGCGGGGTCGGCGACGCTCTCGGTCGACTACTGGTCGACGCTCTCGATGGACGCGTGGACGGCCGACGTCAACAAGCCCGTGAGCTTCTCACTGAGCGGCATCCTCACCCCAGACGACCTCCAGGCGCTCTACCTGTCGCGGGTGACGCTCACGACGACCGTCCACGGGCCCACCGGGCAGCTGGAGTCGCCGGCACCGTTCACGGACCAGGCGACGGTGGCCCCCGGGTACCTGATCAAGGCGCCGTACAGCTACAGCCAGACCTTCGTGCTCCCTGAGGTGGACAGCGCAGCCACCGGCGTCACGCTGACGATCACCTACGAGCTGCTCGTCCAGGCGACCCCGACGTCGGCGGAGTACGCGAAGCAGACCGCGGTGGACACACTGACCATCGCGATCGCCCAACCGGAGTGATCGCGGGACCTCGCCTGTTCGGCGAGGTCCTCAGGCGCCCGCCGCCGTTGACGCGGCGAGGACGGTCCGGTTGCCTCCGGCGTCGGACGCGCGGAGGCTGGCGTCCCTGGCCGCTCGGGTGAGCACGCCGACGTCGTAGCCGAGGTAGTCGGTGAGGGCGATGCCGATGCTCGCGGTGGGGCGGAGCCGGGGCGTCGTCTCCACGGGGTGGTCGAGCAGCCCGTCCTGGATGCCGGCCGCCGCCTGCAGCGCCGCGTCGACGTCCACCGCGGGCGTCGCGATGAGGAGGCATCCGGCGCCGTCCTCCCCGATGTCGGAGAGCGTCGGTCCGTACCGACGGATCGAGGAGATGAACCCCCCGGCGACCTCGCTGCTGAAGTTCGAGCCGAACGCCGTCGTCATCTCGTCGAGGTCGTCGAGCCGGATGTGCAGGATCGCGAGCTGTTCGTCGTGGAAGTTGGCGCGCTCCAGCCAGTCGTCGGCGATCCTGATGAAGGACTCGTGCAGGAGGACGTCGTCACCGGTGTACGCGACGATGCTGCCGTGCCGGCGGCTCGCCGGGGCGGCCCGTTCGGCGCGGAGGACGGACAGCACCACGGTCGCCACGATCAGGAGGGCGATGAGGAGGAGCGAGGAGGCGACCGTCCCGAAGAACGTGGTGAAGAACCTGCCTGACGAGCCCTCGACGAGGAAGACGACGAACCGCGCCGTGAAGAACACGGCGGCGATGCCGAGCACGACGGTGAACCCCCGCGTGCTCGGGTTGTCGCGCATCGCGCCAGTGAGGGTCTCGGCGGTCCCGAGCCCAGCGAACAGTGCGATGCACGCGAACGTCACGCCCGATCCGGCCCACGGCCCGCCGGACGGACCGGCGGCGAGGGCTGCCACGACGGTGACCGTCGCGCCGACGAGGGAGATCCACAGCAGATTCGACCGACCGTTGAACAGGCGGGCTCCGGACCACAGCGCGGCGATGCTCAGGACGTAGCCGCCGTTCCCCGCCGCGGTGGCCCACCAGGCGTCGGGGCTGAGCGCACCGACCACGTAGGAGAAGCTCGTGAACATCCCCGCCATGTACGACACGGACCACACCCGCCCGCTGGCGTCGTCCTTCCGCATGAAGGTGTTGACGATGAACGTCGCACCGCAGACGAAGATCACGAGCGCGTTGATCACGGCGACGGTCTGCGTGTCGAGGGTCATTCGGTCCGGCCTCTCGGAATACGGACGACCGCGGTGGTGCCCTCGCCCAGGACGCTGTGGAGCGTCAGGTCACCGCCGTGGAGTCTGACGATGTCGCGACTGATGGCGAGGCCAAGCCCGCTGCCGTGCACGGTCGAATTGCGGACGAGGTCCGAACGGAAGAACCGCTCGAAGAGTTTCGGCTGGTCCTTCTCCGAGATGCCGATGCCCGTGTCGCGTACGATCACCCAGGCCGTGTCGCCCTCGGCCGTGACACCGACGCTCAGTTCACCGCCGTCACGGTTGTACTTGATGCCGTTCGACAACAGGTTGTCGACGACCTGGCGGAGCCGGAACGGGTCGGCGAAGAGCGGCACCGCTTCCTCGTCGTGGCGGACGATGGTGATGTTCCGCTCGGCGGCGAGGTGCGCGAGCGACTCGACCGCGACGTCGACGATCTCGCGGAGTTCGCAGTCGGAGCGCTTGAGCGCCATCGTCCGGTTCACGTCGCGGGAGGCGGCGAGGATGTCGGCGATGAGTTCCAGGAGCCGGTCGCCGTTGGTCTGCGCGATCGTGAGTTGCTTCGCGACACGGGGCGGCAGCTCAGGGTCGTCGAGCGCGAGGTCGAGGTAGCCGAGGATCGAGGTGAGCGGCGTCCGGAGCTCGTGCGACACGGACGCGACGAGGTCGTCCCTCGCCCGGATCGCGTTGATCTCCGTCGTGACGTTCCGCGAGACGAGGACGGTGCCGTCGTACCCGCCCTCGTGGTCGTAGAGCCGCCGAGAGGTGAGTGCGAGGGCGACCCGCTCGGTGCCGGGAGCTCCGAGCCAGACGGTCAGGTTCTCGAACTCCTCACCACGACGCGCCCGGATGTAGGGCTTGTCCTGCGGTTCGAGCGGCGTCAGCCCGTCCTCCGCCCACACCGGGAGGTCGGGGTTGACGTCGGACAATTCGCCCACCTCGTCCTGCAGGCGGGTCTGGAAGCGGTTCACCATCGCCCTGGCGCCGATGCGGTCGAAGCGGACCACGCCGAAGTTGACCGCGTTCAGGATCTCCGCGAGGCGGCTCTCCTGATCCTGGGCGCGCCAGAGGGCGGTCTCCAGCTGGCCGGCCTGCTTGTTGAGGAGCACCCGCTGGGCTTCCGTCCGTTTCGCCGTCATCGCTGTGGACACGGCGACGAATCCGAGCACCATCGGAAGGATGACGAGACCGGGGAGGTTGGCGAGGGTGATCTGCCCCGGGGTCATGGCCAGCGTCGACCAGGTCGACGCGCATACGAGGACGATGGCGGTGACGGCCCCCGAGAGTCCGAAGGCCGTCGCCATCCAGATGGTCGGGAAGACCCAGAGGAGGCCGGCGCCGATCACGGGTTCGCCCTGCCGGATGAACGCGATGGCGATGATGTCGAGGATGGGGAGCGCGATGAGGAGCCGCGGCACCTGATGCCAGGGAACGATCGGAGCGAGCGCCGTCGCGATGAACGCGAGGATGACGCCGACGTAGAACAGGACGGAGTTGTCCTCGACACCCTGGAACAACAGCGTCGCGAACAGGATGGCGACGACGGCCAGTCCGAAGAGGAGCTGCGGGAAGGCGCTGTACCCGGTCATCCGTCCGACGCGTCGGGGGACCTCCACGGCGTGCGGGCCGGTCCTCACGGGGCCGGTGTCGCCGCCGCTCGCCGACCCGTGGGTGGCGCTGGACCGCGACTCGTCGGACGGGGGCGTCCGTTCTCCGGTCGGCTTCGCGGGCATGGGTTGAGAGTACCGCGATCGGGGGGTACGCGGTGCGCAACGCGCACGTCGGCGCCGACCACGGATCCCTGGGTCGGGACCTACCGGGTTCCCCAGTCGTAGAGCTGCTTGTGCAGGCGCAGATAGACGAAGGTCTCGGTTCCCGCGACGCCGTCGATCGTGCGGATGTCGTCGTTCAGGAGCGCGATGAGCTCCTCGTCGTCCTCGCAGACGACCTCGACCAGGAGGTCGAAGGATCCGGCCGTGAGCACCACGTAGTCCACGGCGGCCAGGCCGGCCAGGCGGTCCGCGACGACCCGGGTGTCACCCGCCACCCGCACACCGATCATCGCCTGGCGTGTGAAGCCGAGCTGCATGGGGTCGGTGACCGCGACGATCTGGATGACCCCGGACTCCGTGAGCTTCTGCACCCGCTGCCGGACGGCCGCCTCGCTGAGCCCGACCGCCTTCCCGATCTCGGCATAGGAACGGCGTCCATCGGTCTGCAGCTGCTCGATGATCGCCTTCGAGGTGTCATCGGGCTGGGCCACCTTCGAATGCGGGTCGGAGCTCGCTCGTATCATGCGTCGATCATGGCAGCGGCGCCCACCTGCGGCAAGCGGATCCGCAGGGCTGGGCGACCGCGGCCGACGGATCCGTCGTTCCGCTCGCCGATCCCCGTTCTGGAATCGGAGGAGCGGCGTGGGGCGGTCGGGCGGCGCATCGGTACCGTACTATCGTCGATGGTGCATCAGCCACCGCCAGCCGTATTAGAGGAGCAGACGTGACCGAGCACGGGCAACGGATCGTCACGCTGCCCGGCGGACGTCGGCTCTCCCTGGCGTGGGCCGGGATGACGGACGTGGGCAAGCGGCGCGAGCTGAACGAGGACGCCTTCGTGGCACTGCCTCCCGTGTTCGCCGTCGCCGACGGCATGGGTGGACACTCCGCCGGGGAGGTCGCGAGCGCCGCGGTCGCCCACCGTCTGACCCTTGCGACCGACGGTGCGGAGATCCTCACCGTGGACGGCCTCGTCGACGCGCTGCGCATGGCGGTGGCCGACATGATCGACACCGCGGAAGAGGGCGAGCTCGGCATGGGCACGACCGTCACCGGCGTCGTGTTGACGGCCGACGAGGGCGAGGGCAGGGTGGCGGTCTTCAACATCGGCGACTCGCGCGTGTACCGCCTGCAGGACGGCGAGCTCGTCCAGATGACCGAGGACCACTCGATCGTGCAGGAACTCATCCGTGCCGGAGCGATCAGCCCGGAGGAGGCCGAGTTCCACCCCAACAGCAACATGATCACCCGGGCCGTCGGTCCGTCCGACGATCCGGTGCCGGACGTCGAACTCTTCCCGATCCAGGGTGGCGCCCGATGGCTCGTGTGCTCCGACGGGCTCACCAAGGAACTCACCGATCACGGGATCTGGTACTTCCTCACCGAGGGGAGCACCCCCGTCGACGCCGCGGAGCTGCTCCTGCGCGCCGCGCTCGACAACGGCGGTCGTGACAACGTCTCGGTCGTGGTCCTCGACATCGCCGAGCTCGACGACGCGGCGGACGAGCCCCAGGAGCAGCCGGGCTCCTGAGCCCGCTCCACAGCCTCCGTCCTCGGCCTGGCCACTCCACGAGGCCGGGTCCGGCGATGTCCCGACCCGTCGCCGTGCTGCACTGGGACCATGAGCCCCACGGACGTCACCGCTTCGGCGATCGCATCGCACCGGACCACCACGCCCCCGGCCCGGCTGCACGCGCCGCGCAAGCCGGAGGAGGCGGCGTCCGGTTCGCTCCCGATCCTCGCGAGCATCGCGCCCGTCGTCGGGTCGCTCGCCCTGTTCGCCATCACCCGATCACCGGTCACGCTCGTCTTCGCCGCGCTCGGTCCCCTGATCGCCGTCGCCGGGTTCGTCGACGCACGTTGGACGCGCCGTCGGCGTGGGCGACGGGCGCGAGCCGCCTATAGCCTTGCCGCCGACGAACTGGAGCTCGAGATCGAGCGAGCCCACGCCGTGGAACGCGAGGAGCTGCGCACCCTGCATCCGGCGGGTCGGTCGCTCGAGCTCCTCGACGGCCCGGACCGCGCACGATGGCGCGTCCCCGACCATCGACGAACCCTGGTGAGCGTCGGCCGCGGCGAGACCGCCAGCTCCGTCCGAGTCGACGCCGCGGCCGACGACGAGCGATGGGCGTGGGCGGCGCGGCTCCCGGACGCGCCCGTCGTCGTCGACGCGGCCGAGGGGATCGGCATCGTCGGCGGGAGGGTGCTTGCTCGTGCGGTGGCTCGCAGCATCCTGGTCCAACTCGGCCGTCAGCTGCCCCCGCATGCGGCCGAGTTCACCCGCGACGCCGCCCCCGGTTCCGACGTCGAGGGCGCACCCTGGGCCTTCCTCGACGACCTGCCACACCGATCGGCGGCGATCGCGGTCGACCCGTTCCAGAGCGGGCGCGACGTCGAGTCCGTCAGGGTCTCGATCTCCGAACGGTGGCAGACAGGCACCGCCACGCCGGCCCGTCAGGTGGGACGCCCTCCAGCCGGTGGGGTGCTCGTCGCGCTCTCCGACACGATCGAACTCCTCCCGACGAGATGCCGGCACCTCCTCGTCCTCGACGCCGACGGGCGGACGACACTGGCCGACGGAACCGGAGCATCGCCGTCCGTCACCGTGGCCCCGACACTCCTGGCCGAGGCCGAGGCACAGCACCTCGTCGGTGCGCTCGCCGCGGCCGCGCTGACGACGGGGGAGTCCCCGATGCTCTCGAGCCTGCCGTCGAACGTCGCCTTCGAGGAGGTGGGTCCGGTCCGGGGGCGGCGCCCGCATGATGAGGCAGGCTGGGCACCCGACGCACTCCGTGTCCCCATCGGGCTCGGAACCGACGGCGAGGTGACCCTCGACCTCGCGGCGGACGGACCGCATGCCCTGGTCGGCGGCACGACGGGGAGCGGGAAGAGCGAGCTGTTGATCACCTGGATCACGGCGCTCGCCGCACGGTCCTCACCCCGGGAGCTCTCGTTGCTGCTGGTCGACTGCAAGGGTGGCGCCTCGTTCGGTGCCGTCGAATCACTGCCGCACGTGGTGGGCATGGTGACCGATCTCGAGCCGGGTGCCGCGGAACGGGTCGTGTCGAGTCTGCGCGCGGAACTCCGGCACCGGGAGCGGATCCTGGCACGGTTCGGGGCTCGCCATCTCCTGGACAGCGCCCTCGCGCCCGACGATCGACCGGCGCGGCTCGTGGTGGTGGTGGACGAGTTCCAAGCGCTCCTGGACGCCAGCCCACACTTACACCAGGTCTTCGCAGACCTCGCCGCGCGTGGTCGATCGCTCGGACTCCATCTGATCCTCTGCAGCCAGCGTCCGGCGGCCGTCGCGGCCGACGCCATCCTCGCCAACTGCACCCTGCGCCTCTCGCTCAGGGTCACCTCCCGCCAGGACAGCACGGCGATCCTCGGCGTGGCCGACGCCGCTGCACTCCCCGCAGGGACACCTGGTCGCTGCATCGTCTGGAACGGCGAGGGGCGGGTCGTCTTCCAAGCCGCCGTCACGAGTCCTGGTGATCTCACGACGGTGCGCGAACGCTGGCGCCACGCGCCCCGCCCTCGACGTCCCTGGTTGGATCCGCTCCCGTTCAGCCTCCCGCTGGAGGCCGTCCTCGAACTGGATTCCGGCCGGACCGACGGCCGGACGCTCACCGGCGACGAGACGGATGCTGAGGGCATCGTCTTCGGACTCGCCGACCTTCCCGAGGAGCAGGCACAACGACCGGCGATCTGGCGGCCGTCGACCGACGGATCATTGCTGGTCCTCGGTGCCGGACGCTCCGGCCGGACGTCCTTCCTGGACACGGTCGAGGCCTCGGCACGAGGTCGATGGCGGGTCGAGCGCGTGGCGCACGATGCCGAGCAGGGCTGGGACGTCATCATGGCGCTGGCCGAACCGCTCCGCCCGCCTGAGAGGACCCTGCTGCTCGTCGACGACGTCGAGTCGCTGCTGGCGACCGCCGGAGACGAGCACGGAGCCGCGCTCCGCGAGGCGATCC
Organism: Plantibacter sp. Leaf1; assembly: GCF_001421315.1. Taxonomy (NCBI): domain Bacteria; kingdom Bacillati; phylum Actinomycetota; class Actinomycetes; order Micrococcales; family Microbacteriaceae; genus Plantibacter; species Plantibacter sp. Leaf1. The sequence continues at coordinate 480,741 of NZ_LMJX01000003.1, forward strand.
TGACCCTCCTCCGCGATGGCGGACGCCGCGGGGTCAGCGTCGTCCTGGTGGCCTCGCGGGTCGGCGGCGTGGTCCATCGCTTCTCGGCTCACCTGGACAGCACCGTGGTGCTGCGGCTCGCGGATCGTCAGGATCATCTCGTCGCCGGCGCGCCGGCGAGTTGCTTCGACCCGCGGCGCCCGGCCGGACGCGCTCACTGGCAGGACGCGGAGGTGCAGATCGCGATCACGTCACCGCTGCCGCACGGGGCACCCATGACCGATGCCCACCGGTGGCGGCCTGCACCCGGCAGTACGACGGTCGTCGTGACCCGCGCACCGGGTGTGCTGCGTTCGGCGCTGCAGCAGCGCGACACCTCGCACGCCGAGGTGCGGCTGATCGAACCGGCGGCAGAACCGTTCCCGCACCCGATGGTCGCGGGGAACCGGAACGATGCGTTCCGACACGAGGATCCAGCGGCCGTGATCGTGCTCGTCGACCCGGAGACGTGGTCGTCGGGTCGACTGGTGGTCGGGCGGGACCTCCCGCCGCGGGTGGCGCGGGCGGACCTCGTGATCCACGCCTGTTCGGCCGCGGACTTCCGGCAGGTGACGCGGAGCCGGGAGCTGCCGCCGCTGCTCGGCTACGCGAGCGGTCGGGCCTGGTGGTGGCGCGCCGGTGAGCCGACCCGACGGGTCGATCTGCTCGATGACTGAATCACCCGCCGAGCAGACCTGCCCCGACGGTGATCAGACGGCTGTGACGGTGATGCGACCGACGACCGCTGCGCCGCCGTGGACGGCGAGGTCGAGCTCGGGTTCGAGAGCGTCGACGGCCGCCGCGTCGAGCGCGCCGACCGAGACGAGCAGTCGCAGGGCCACGATCGTCGAGACCCGGAGCGAGCCGTCGAGCACCTTGAGTGCCACGGTCGCGCCACCCGGGACCGACATGACCATGACGCCCTCGGCGCCGAGCTTGGCGAACACGCCGAGGCGTTCGATGACGAGGGTGTTCGCTCGGCCCGGACCGTCGAGCGCCCAGCCGTCGGCGAGGACCGCCGCGGTGAGCAGCCCGGCGTTCCGGTACAGGGCGAACGGCGAGGTCGGCGATGAGTTGACGACGCGCCCGATGCCGCGCGCGAGCCCGGTGAGGGAGATCGCGTGCACGGGGGCACCGCAACCGTCGACGCCGCTCGCGGGCGGCTTCTCACCGGTGAACCGTTCGATGGTGTCGCGGACAGCGAGCTGCAGCGGGTGCTCGGGATCGAGGTACGTCGCCTGATCCCAGCCGTTCTGCGCACAGGCGAGCAGCATGGCAGCGTGCTTCCCGGAACAGTTCATGTACAGAGGACTCGTGCCGAGTCCGTCGCGGACGAGCTCGTCGCGCGAGGAGCGGTCGCCCGGCCAGTCGGCCGGACACTGCAGCGCCGAGTCCTCGATGCGAGCGCGTCCGAGCATGCTCCGGACGACCTGGACGTGCTTGCGCGTACCGGCGTGGCTCGCGGTGGCGAGCACGGCTTGCGCGCCCTCGAGCGAGACGCCCGCGTTCATGATCGTGATCGCCTGGAACGGCTTCAGGCAGGAGCGGGGGAAGACCGGCGCACTCGGCGTGCCGAGGCTTGCGAGCACCTCGCCTTCCGGCCCGAGGACGATCGCCGAACCGGCGTGCCTCGACTCGACGAAACCGCTGCGTTCGACGACGGCGAGCTCGACGGCGTCCTCGACGCCGAAGGTCTGCGGGGCCGCCGTGCTCACAGCGCCGCGAGCGCCTGGTCGATGACGGTCATCGCGTCGGCGATGAGCTCGTCGGAGACCGCGAGGCTCGGGAGGAAGCGGAGGACGTTGCCGTAGGTGCCGGCCGTGAGGACGAGCACACCCTGCTGGGCAGCCGCGGCCGCGATGGCACTGACCGCCGCCGCGTTCGGCTCCTTCGTGGTGTCGCCCGTGCCGGGCTGGACCAGCTCCATGGCGATCATCGCGCCGATGCCCCGGACGTCGCCGATGATGTCGTACTTCCGCTGCAGCTCGAGCAGGGCTGCCGTGAGCGTCGCGCCGATGCGGTCGGCCTCGGCGAGCAGGCCGCGGGACTCGATCGATTCGAAGACCGCGACCGAGGCGGCGCACGCGACGGGGTTGCCGCCGAAGGTGCCGCCGAGCCCGCCGGGCTGGCTCGCATCCATGATCTCGGCGCGCCCGGTGACCGCGGCGAGGGGGAGGCCGCCGGCGATGCCCTTGGCGCTCAGCACCAGGTCCGGGACGAGGCCGAAGTGGGAGCTGGCGAAGTACTCGCCGGTGCGGGCCATGCCGCTCTGGATCTCGTCGGCGATGAACACGACGCCGTTGGCGGTGCACCACTCCTGCAGGGCGGGCAGGTAGCCCTCGGCGGGCACGACGAAGCCACCCTCGCCCTGGATCGGTTCGACGACCAGGCAGGCCAGGTCCGTCGCGCCGATGCGCTTCTCGAGGTAGGCGATGGTGCGCGCCGCTGCCGCCGTGCCGCTGAGGCCGTCGTGGTACGGGTAGGAGTTGGGTGCGTGGTAGACGTCGCCGGCGAACGGTCCGTAGCCGGTGGCGTACGGGGCCGCCTTGTAGTTCATCGCCATCGTCAGGTTGGTACGCCCGTGGTAGCCGTGGTCGAGCACCGCGACGGCGCGGCGACCGGTGTACTTCCGCGCGATCTTGACACCGTTCTCGACGGCTTCGGCGCCGGAGTTTACGAGCACCGACTTCTTCGGGAAGTCGCCGGGGGTGTGCTCGGCGAGGAGCTCGGCGACCCGCACGTACTCCTCGTAGGGCGTGATCGTGAAGAGCGTGTGGAGGACGTCGGCCGCCTGGTCCTGGACGGCGCCGACGACGGACGACTCGGTGTGCCCGATCGTGGTGACGCCGATGCCGGCCCCGAGGTCGATGAACTGGTTGCCGTCGACGTCGACCACGATCGCGCCGTGCGCGCGCTCGATGTAGACGGGCAGGACGCTCGACACGCCGTCGGACACGACAGCGGTCCGGCGAGCGTGGAGCTCCTGTGAGCGGGGCCCCGGAACGGCCGTCACGATCCGACGCTCCTGCGTCACGCTGGGGGCGGAGGCGGACGTCTGGTTCGTGGTGTCGAGCGTGTCAGTCATAGTCCTCCAGCGTAGCGCGACCTCCTGACACCGGAGCCGCTGGGCGGGCCCCCGGCGGGCAGGCCAGTGGGATACTGGTGGCATGATCTCCGGCCACCACGACTACGCCATCGGTGTCCGCTGGGACGGCGACCTCGGAACAGGTACGAGCGGCTACCGCGACTACTCCAGGGAGCTCACCGTCACCGCGGTCGGCAAACACGATCTCGAGGGTTCCGCCGACCGGCCGTTCCGAGGCGACCCTGCCCGGTGGAATCCGGAGGAGTTGCTTCTCGCGTCCCTCGCCCAGTGCCATCTGTTGTCGTACCTGCACGTCGCGGTGACCCTCGGTGTCGTCGTGACGGCCTATACGGACGACGCCGTCGGCACCATGGTCGAGGACGGTGCGGGCAGCGGTGCCTTCACCGAGGTCGTCCTCCGACCGCGCGTGACCGTCGCGGACCACTCGATGGTCGACGCCGCGAGGGCCGGGCACGCCAGGGCGAACGAGCTGTGCTTCATCGCCAACTCGGTGAACTTCCCGGTGCGGCACGAGCCGACGATCGTCGTCGCGGGATCCGACGACGCCGTCTGACCGACTGGCCGCCGCAGACCGGCGGAGCACCGCACGGTCCGATGCCGCGACTCAGAGTCGCTCGGGGCGCAGGGCTCGCTTGATCCGCTCGACGGCGTCGGCCGGCGGCGACTCGTTGTAGGCGTTCGCGAGTTCCTGCCCCGTGAGGGCGTGGATCGCGGACATGATCTCGTCGGTCGCCTTCCGGCGTGCGCGCCCGGACTCAGCGGCACCGTGGTGACTCACGTCGATCGGCTCACCGAAGATCACGGTGACGGGCTTGAACTTCGGGATGGTCGTACCGACCGGCATGAGCTCGTCGGTGCCGATGAGGCCGACGGGCACCACGGTCGCGCCGGTGGTGAGCGCCAGCCAGGCGACCCCGGTCCTGCCGCGGTACAGACGTCCGTCGAGTGATCGGGTGCCCTCGGGGTAGATCGCGAAGGCGTCTCCGCCCTCGAGGATCCGCCGTCCCTGGTCGAGGGCCTCCTGGGCGGCCTGGCCGACGCCGCGTTCGACGCCCACGGCGCCGATCGAGGTGAAGAAGGTGCGCGAGACCCAGCCCTTCAGTCCCCGGCCGGTGAAGTAGTCCGACTTCGCGAGGAACTGCACGCGTCGAGGCGCACTGATGGGGATCGCGATGCTGTCGATGAACGAGAGGTGGTTGCTCGCGAGGATCACCGGGCCGCGCTTCGGCACGTTCTTCCGGCCGATGATCTTCGGGCGGTAGAGCAACTTCGCCGTGGTGTTCAACACAGCCCGCCCGACGTAGTAGACGAGTCCGGGCTTGGAGGTCGGTTCCGCGGCCTCGGCCGGTTGCGTCTCCGACGATTCCCGGGCGCGTCGCTGCGTCTGCTCCTCATCGGCCATGCGGACGACTGTACTCGCGGACGCATGCGTGGGTCGGCATACTGGCCTGGCGGCGGCGCACCCAGGATGTTCGGCGCGCTGTCAGCCAGCATGGAGCCTCGTGGGTGAGACTGGACCGACCCCTCAGCAACGACCGAAAGTTCCCCTGTGCGCAAGAGCCTCTCCCTCCTGGCCGTCATCGCGTCCCTCGTGTCGCTGACGGCCTGCAGTTCGGCGACGTCGCAGTCGCAGGCGCTGGCCGGTCCGGGGGAGTGCGCCGACACGAGCGCGGGCACCGCCTCCAAGGCGATCTCGGTGAGCGGCGACTTCGGCCGGATCCCGGAGGTCACCTTCGCGAAGGGCACCCTCTCGGCAGAGACGACCGAGCGCACGATCGTCGCGAAGGGCGACGGCGAGCGCGTCGATCCGGGCGACACGACGTTCGTCGAGATGTCGATCTACAACGCCGTCACGGGCTCCATCGTCGCGCAGACCGCCTACGGCGCGAGCCCGGCGACGGCGATCGTCGTCAACGACCAGAAGTACCTGAAGGGCCTCGTCCGCGCGGTCGAGTGCACGACGGTCGGCACGCGGGTCGCGGCCTTCGTGACCGCCGGTGACGGATTCGGTTCGGCGGGCTCGAGCGACGGCACGGTGCAGGCCGACCAGCCCCTCGTCGTGGTGGCCGACGTGCTCAGCACGGTCCACAGTGACGCGAAGGCGGACGGCGTTCCGCAGGAGCCCGTCGCCGGGATGCCGGCGGTCGAACTCGACTCCGCAGGCCGGCCGACGGTGACGATCCCCGAGGCGGCGGCCCCGGCCGAGCTGCAGGTCGCGGTCCTCAAACAGGGCGACGGCGCGGTGGTCCAGCCCGACGCCGAGGTCATCATCAACTACCAGGGCGTCAACTGGCGGACGGGCGAGGTCTTCGACGAGAGCTGGGGCAACGGGCCGACGAACTTCCAGCTGTCCGCCGTGGTGCAGGGCTTCTCGAGCGCGATCGCCGGCCAGCATATCGGCTCGCAGGTCGTCGCGGTCATCCCGCCCGACCTCGGGTACGGGCCGGCCGGTGGCAACAGTCAGGCCGGTATCGAGGCCGACGACACGATCGTGTTCGTGATCGACATCCTCGACGCGAGCAGCACCACCGCGCCGGCAGCAGGCTGACCGTCCCACCGCCCACCGCCGTAGACTGACCGGCGTGAGACGCGTCATCATCCTCGGATCCACCGGCTCGATCGGTACGCAAGCGCTGGACGTCATCCGTGGCGACCGCGACCGCTTCGAGGTGGTCGGCCTGACCGCCGGCTCCAACGCCGAGTTGCTCGCCGAACAGGCCGCCGCGTTCCACGTCGACGACACCGCCCTGGGAGCGGACGACGCCGAACGGCTGATCCGGAGCGTCGACGCCGACGTGGTGCTCAACGGCATCACCGGTTCCATCGGGCTCGGACCGACGCTCGCGGCCCTCGAGACCGGCCGGACGCTCGCTCTGGCGAACAAGGAGTCACTCATCGTCGGGGGTGACCTCGTCCGGCGCATCGCGGCTCCCGGCCAGATCGTGCCGGTCGACTCCGAACATTCGGCGATCGCCCAGGCGCTCCGCTCGGGCACCCCGGCGGAGGTCCGTCGGCTCGTGTTGACCGCCTCGGGCGGTCCGTTCCGTGGTCGGGACCGTGACTCGCTGGCCGATGTCACCCCGGCAGAGGCCCTCGCCCACCCCACCTGGGACATGGGCCTCGTCGTGACCACCAACTCCTCGACCCTTGTCAACAAGGGCCTCGAGGTGATCGAGGCGCACCTGCTGTTCGACGTCCCGTACGACCGCATCGAGGTCACCGTCCACCCGCAGTCGATCGTCCACTCGATGGTCGAGTTCGTCGACGGCTCGACGATCGCACAGGCCTCCCCGCCCGACATGCGATTGCCCATCTCGCTCGGCCTCGACTGGCCGAACCGGGTCGGCGGCGTCGGTGTCCCGCTCGACTGGACCGTGCCGCAGCAGTGGACCTTCGAACCGCTCGACCACGAGGCGTTCCCGGCGGTGCGCCTCGCGAAGCTCGTCGGTGGACAGGGCCGGACCTACCCGGCGGTGTTCAACGCCGCGAACGAGGAGGCGGTCGAGGCGTTCCACGCCGGGCGACTCGGCTACCTCGGCATCCTCGACACCGTGCGGGCGGTCGTGGACGACCACGAGGCGCCCGAGGGCGAACTCACCCGGGAGGCGCTCGCCGAGGCGGAGCGTTGGGCGAGGGCGCGCGCGCAGCAGCGGATCGGTTGACGCCCCGCGTCGCCCGTCCAGACCCTCAGGGCGTCCGCACAGCCGGCGCGCAGTCGAGGCCGTCCTGGCGCGAGTAAGGTTGCGCCGTGGAAACCGTCCTCCTCTACATCCTCGGCATCGTCATCGTGCTCGTGGGCCTCATCGTGTCCATCGGGCTGCACGAGGTCGGTCACCTCGTGCCGGCGAAACTGTTCGGGGTGCGTGTCACCCAGTACATGATCGGATTCGGGCGCACCATCTGGTCGCGCCGGAAGGGTGAGACGGAGTACGGCGTGAAGATGATCCCGCTCGGCGGGTACATCTCCATGATCGGCATGTTCCCACCGAAGCAGCCCGGCGAGGCCGCGCGGAACGCGAGCACCGGCTTCTTCGACACCCTCGTCCAGGACGCACGTGAGGCCAGCGCCGACACCATCGGCGCCGGCGACGAGGAGCGCACCTTCTACCGTCTGCCCGTCTGGAAGCGGATCGTCGTGATGCTCGGCGGTCCGACGATGAACCTCGTGCTCGCCATCCTGTTCATCGGCATCGCCGTGTCCGGGTTCGGTGTGCCGCAGCAGAGCAGCACGCTGACCTCCGTGTACGAATGTGTCCTGCCGTCGACGAGCGAACGCCAGAGCTGCGCATCCGGCGACCCGGAGAGCCCGGCCGCCGCAGCCGGCCTGAAGCCGGGCGACACGATCCTGTCGATCCAGGGCACCCCGGTCTCCACCTTCGCGGAGGTGTCGGCGGCGGTGCAGCGCTCGCCCGGCGAGCCGCTCGCCCTCGAGGTCGCCCGCGGTGATGGACGACTGGACCTCACCCTGACGCCGCTGCTCCTCGAGCGGGACGTCGTGGACGCCGACACCGGCAAGATCGTGACGAACGCCGACGGCTCGCCCAAGACCCACGAGGTCGGCTTCGTCGGGATCACGCCGCAGCAGCAGATGGTCGCCCAACCGTTCACCGCCATCCTGCCGACGGTCGGCGACACCATCGCCCGCACCGCGAACATCATCCTCAACCTGCCGCAACGGCTCATCGACGTCGGGCAGGCGGCCTTCGGTCCCGGGGAGCGCGATCCGAACGGCCCGATGAGCGTCGTGGGCGTCGGACGGGTCGTCGGTGAGGTCGTCAGCCTCGACCAGATCCCGGTCGCGTCGAAGGCGGCCACGGTGTTCGGCATCCTCGGCTCGCTCAACGTCGCGCTGTTCGTCTTCAACCTCATCCCCCTGCTGCCCCTCGACGGCGGTCACGTCGCCGCAGCGCTGTGGGAGGCCCTCCGGCGCGGTGTCGCGAAGGTCTTCCGCCGCCGTGATCCCGGCCCGGTCGACGCGGCGAAGCTGATCCCGCTGACCTTCGGCGTGGTCATCGTGCTGGGCGGCATGAGCGCCCTGCTCGTCTACGCGGACATCGTCAAGCCCGTCAACCTCTTCGGATAGTCGCGACGCGCCCGTAAGCCGGGTGCTCCGAGATCGTCGTACTCCCTAGGGAGTACGAACCGTGCACCGCGGAGCCGACGCCACCGGCGAGGCCCGCGGGTACCATGCAGGAATGCCATCGGTCGAGACGAGCGCGGTGCACGGGCGCCAAGGCGACGGTCGCTTCGGCGGCCCGCTGATCCGCCAGGGCCGACCCGTCTGGCGGCTGTGGGCTCCTGTGGTCGTCTCCTTCCTCGTCCAGGTGCCGGCGACCGCCGCCCTCGCGCTCCACGGCTCACTCGCCGCAGGAGCCGACGCTTCCGCATGGTCGCGCGTCTCGGCCGTGCTGACGGTGCTCGGTGCCGTCCTGGCCCTGCTCGCCGCCCGGCGATCGCCCGGCCCGACGGTCGCCGTCGTGGCCGTCCTCTCTGGCGCCTCCATGCTCACGGGCCCGGTGTGGGGACCGCCGGCCGTCGCCCTCGCGTTCGCCGCCGGATCGGGGATCGTCCGCGGGGCGCGCGGCTGGGCCTACCTCTCGCTGGGGCTCGCCTGGGTGCTCCCGCTGGCCGCTGCCCTCGCCGTCGGTTGGGGGCTGTCCGGTTTCCGGATCGGGGTCACCTCGGTCCTCGTCGTGATCGCCGTCCTCCTCGCCGAGGGCCTCCGGACGCGGCGCGAACAGCTCCAGGCGTTCCGGATCCGCCAGGGGGAGCGCCGCGCCTCAGCCGCGCAGGAGGAGCGCGTCCGCATCGCGCGCGACCTGCACGACGTCATCGCGCACTCGCTCGCACAGATCGCCGTGCAGGCCGGGATGGGGCTCCACCTCATGGACTCCCAGCCGGAACGTGCGAGGGAGGCGCTCACCAACATCAGGATGGCGAGCACGGCCTCGCTCGACGAGGTGCGCGGACTCCTCGACGTCCTCCGAGGCTCCGACGGCTCGGCCGATCCGGCGACCGGTGCGCCGACCCGCCCGGGGCCGGACCTCACCGCGCTGCCGCTGCTCGCCGAGGCCCTCCGCGAGCAGGGTGTCGAGGCGGTGCTGGAGCAGCGCCTCACCACGCAGCCCGGCGCGGCCTTGCAGTCGGCGCTGTACCGCATCGCTCAGGAGAGCGTCACGAACGTCCTCCGGCATGCACGTGCACGGCGGGTCGCCATCGAACTCGTGGAAGCGGACGGTGTGTACCGCCTGTGCGTGACCGACGACGGGGTCGGGGCGCCGCCGGGTCCTGCGGAGCGCGGGAACGGGCTGCTCGGGATGACCGAGCGCGCCGAACTCCTGGGCGGCACGCTCGAGACGGGACGCGGCCCGCTCGGCGGGTTCCGTGTCGAGGCGCGCGTCCCGGTGCGAGGTGTCGCATGATCCGCGTGGTCGTCGCCGACGATCAGGCGCTCATCCGTGGTGGGTTCCGCGCCCTGCTCGACGCCGAGCCCGACATCGCGGTCGTCGGCGAGGCGGCGACCGGCGTCGCGGCGCTCGAGCTGGTCCGCCGCGAGCACCCGGACGTCGTGCTCATGGACATCAGGATGCCGGGTGGTGATGGTCTCGCCGCGACCGAGCTGATCGTCGCCGACCCGGCGCTGGGGTCGACCCGCATCATCGTCGTGACCACGTTCGAGCTCGACGAGTACGTCGCGCAGGCCATCCGCGCCGGCGCGAGTGGGTTCCTGGTGAAGGACACGGAGCCCGCCGAACTCATCCGAGCGGTCCGGGTGGTGGCGTCGGGTGACGCCCTCCTGTCGCCGGGGGTCACGAGACGCCTCCTGACCCAGGTCGCCGGGGTCATCGCGGCGCCGCTCGACGACGCAGCGATCGTCGGCCTCACGGAACGCGAGCGCGAGGTGCTGGCGCTCGTCGGGCGAGGCCTCACCAACGAGGAGATCGGCGGCGCCCTGTTCCTCAGCCCGCTCACCGCGAAGACCCACGTGTCGCGCATCATGTCGAAGTTGGCCGCGCGTGATCGGGTCAGGCTCGTCGTCATCGCCTACGAGACCGGGCTGGTCAGCCCCGGTTCCTGAGCGGAGCACGGCCTACTCCCCGGGGAGTCCCGCGAACGGTCCCGTCGTCGGATGCGTGCGGCCGACCGCCGGAGGAGGCTCGAGGTCGTGATGCGGACGACGGTCGTCGTCGCCCGCCCGACGAACGGAGTCCATCGTGTCCACCTCCCTGACCATGATCGCCATGACCGCCATGCACCCGGGTTGGAACGGGCCGGGGTTCCACCTCCTGTGGCTCGCGCTCATCCCGGTGTTCTGGATCGCCGTGATCGCCCTCGTCGTCGCGCTCGTCGGTCGACGGTGGCGTCGCCGCGCCTGGGCCGGAACGTCTCCGGACGGCCGCCAGGGGCCGCCGTGGGCCTGGCGTCATGAGGGGACACGGAGCGCCGAGCAACTGCTCGCCGAGCGGTTCGCCCAGGGTGAGGTGGACGAGGCCGAGTACCGCGAACGGCTCGGCGTCCTGCGGTCGAACCGCGAGGCTCCGCCCACCCGCTGACCGCCGATCGCGACGTCCCAGCCGGCATTCAGCCCACGGGGAGCCTGCGGGGCGTCGCGCGCGTAAGCTGAGGTTCGTGGTAGCTATCAATCTGGGTCTTCCGTCGGTTCCCGAGACGCTCAGCCCGCGACGCAAGTCGCGACAGATCAAGGTCGGCAAGGTCCTCGTCGGCGGTGACGCCCCGGTGAGCGTCCAGTCGATGACGACGACCCAGACGACGAACATCAACGCGACCCTCCAGCAGATCGCGGAGCTCACCGCCTCCGGTTGCGACATCGTCCGAGTCGCGGTCCCGACCCGCGACGACGCAGAGGTGTTGCCGATCATCGCGAAGAAGAGCCAGATCCCGGTCATCGCCGACATCCACTTCCAGCCCGCCTACGTGTACGCGGCGATCGACGCGGGTTGTGCGGCGGTCAGGGTCAATCCCGGCAACATCCGGAAGTTCGACGACCAGGTCGGCGAGATCGCCCGTCGGGCGAAGGCGGCCGGTGTCTCCCTCCGCATCGGCGTCAACGCCGGCTCCCTCGACCCACGCTTGCTGCAGAAGTACGGCAAGGCCACACCGGAAGCCCTCGTCGAGAGCGCCGTCTGGGAGGCCAGCCTCTTCGAGGAGCACGACTTCCACGACTTCAAGATCTCGGTCAAGCACAACGACCCGGTCGTCATGGTGAAGGCCTACCGACTCCTCGCGGAACGTGGTGACTGGCCTCTGCACCTCGGCGTGACCGAGGCTGGTCCGTCGTTCCAGGGCACGATCAAGAGCGCGACCGCTTTCGGCATCCTGCTCTCCGAAGGGATCGGCGACACCATCCGTGTGTCGCTCTCGGCCCCGCCGGCGGAGGAGATCAAGGTGGGCCTGCAGATCCTGCAGTCGCTCAACCTCCGCGAGCGGAAGCTCGAGATCGTCTCCTGCCCGAGCTGTGGACGCGCCCAGGTCGACGTCTACAAGCTCGCGAACGACGTCACCGACGGCCTGGAGGGGATGAGCGTCCCGCTCCGCGTCGCCGTCATGGGCTGTGTCGTGAACGGTCCGGGGGAGGCCCGTGAAGCCGACCTCGGCGTCGCCAGCGGGAACGGCAAGGGGCAGATCTTCGTGAAGGGTGAGGTGATCAAGACGGTCCCGGAGTCCGAGATCGTCGCGACGCTCATCCAAGAGGCCAACCGGCTCGCCGCCGAGATGCCGGCCGACGACAGCTCCACGGGCGCACCCGTGGTCACCGTCGGCGCGAACTGACCGGGTCGCGCTGTTCCCGTCGACGGTGACACCGCCTGATCGGGCGGCACCACCGTCGTGGTCGTCAGCGAGCCGTCCGGTGCCGGGCGCCACGCGGAGCCCGCATGGTCGGCTCCGGTTCGATCGGCTCCAGCCGGCGTGACGGGATCGGTCGCCGCTCGGCAGGCCTGATGCCGCGCGCGCGGCGCACCAGGCGGCGCGCGATCTGGATCGGTCGACCGATGACGAAGGCGACCGTCCCGAGGACGCTCGTGTCGGCTCGACCGAACGCCCGGCGTCGCTCCCAGCCCGTGCGGAGCATGCCGCCCCGGCTCTGTCGGGCCCGCGGGCGGATCGGCAGGACACCGCGGTCGCGGGCGGCGAAGGCCACCTCGGACCGTTCGATCCAGTCGTCCTCCTCTTCGGGGTGGAAGTAGTTCTGCTGGAGCCAGTCCTCGTTCGGGTGGCGGAACCGCGCGGCCATGAGCTCATCCTTGGACGCCAGCAGGCCGCTGCCCTCGAAGACGCTGTTGATGAGCGCCGGATCGACGCCGAAGTCGTCGAGCACGATGACCGGGACCCCGGCCGCCACAGCCTCGATCGCCGCGGTGGAGCTCACCGTGACGAGACCGGCCGCGTGGCCGAGGTGCACGGCCATCGACCCGGTGGCGACCCTGAGATTGGTGGGGATCGGGCCGGTGAGGAGGGTGTCGAAGGGGAAGTGCTCGTGATGCGTCTGGGGGTCGCCGGCGAGCCCTCGGACCTTGATGACGACGTCGAGGTCCCGATGCCGGTTCGCGAGGGTCCGCAGCCAGGAGATGATCCGCAGCCGGTCGCCGCGATCGGCCGGAACGGTCGCCTGCGCCGCGAACACGACCCGGGTCCGTGGTGCCGGATCGATGTCGACGGCGGGCGGCCGGGTCGGGGCGACGGCGAGGAACGGCAGGGTGGCGAGCGCGAAGGCCGGCTCGACCCCGTGCTCCGCGGCGAGTTCCCGGTAGGCCGCGACCTCGCGGTGGCTGTGCAGGATGAAGACGTCCGCCTGGGCGCGGAGGAAGATCCCCTTCCACTTCGCGGGGATGGAGATGCCCGGCAGACCCGTGAGGAGGACCGGCCGGGTGGTGCGCCCCAGCGCGAGCAGCTCGGAGATGACGACCTCCGCGACCGGCCCCCTGGTCGAGACGAAGACGCCGTCGGGGCGCTCGGATCCGACGAAGGCGATCAACTGGCGGAGCGTCAACCGACGGACGGAACGCCCCTCGAACGCCGTGTGGAGCAACGCGATGTCCACCTGGCGGTCGGTCGCCGACACGTCGCTCTCGATCAGGACGAGGTCGACGTCCCAGTCGGTCGCTCGGGACAGGGTGGCGGCACCCCACTTCACGAAGGAGTCGGAGTCCACCACCCCGATCACCCGCCGGCGGGGTCCGTGATCAGGCATCGACCCTGCGCAGTTTCGCCAACGGTGCGAGTTCGCCGGGGAAGATGCGCTTGACGCCGTCGCCCATCGCCGTCTCGATGACGCGGATGTCGCGGACGAGGTTCGAGAACCCGTGCGGCTCGAGCGAGGCGGCGTGGTCGGATCCCCACATGGCGCGGTCGAGCGTGATGTGTCGTTCGACGACCTTCGCGCCGAGCGCGACCGCGGCGAGGGAGATCTGCAGTCCGGTCTCGTGCCCGGAGTAGCCGACGGGCACGCCGGGATAGCGGGCCGCCAGGCTGTCGATCATGCGGAGGTTGGCCTCCTCTGGCGGCAACGGGTAGGTGGAGGTCGCGTGGAGGATCACGAGCGGGGAGCCGGCGAGGAGCTCGACCGCGCGGTCGATCTGCTCGAGCGTCGACATCCCGGTGGAGAGGATGATCGGCTTCCCCGTGGCGGCGAGACGGGTCAGCAGCCCCGAGTCGGTCACCGAGGCCGACGCGACCTTGTGGGCACTGACACCGAGGTCCTCGAGGAAGTCGACGGACGGCTCGTCCCAGGGGGAGGCGAACCAGCTGAGACCCCGCAGGGTGGCGTGGTCGCCGATTTCGATGTACTGCTCACGGTCGAACTCGACGCGGTAGCGGTATTCCAGGTAGCTCATCTCACCCCAGGGCGTCTGCCGCGGGACGTCGCGCATGTGTGCCGGGGTCGAGATCTCCGGCGTGCGCTTCTGGAACTTGACGGCCTGAGCGCCGGCGTCCGCAGCGACGTCGATGAGTCGCTTGGCGAGTTCGACGTCGCCGTTGTGGTTGAGGCCGATCTCGCCGATGACGTAGGCGGGGGCGTCGCCGCCGACGGGGATGCCGTCGATCCGCACGGGGGCCGGCGTGACACCGCCGTCGATGGTGGTCCGGTCGTTCGAGTCCTGGTGGATGCTCATGGTCATGCTCCGTTCGGTTGCGGCGGGGACAGCTTCTCTGGGTGGGTGACCGCGCGAGCGGCGAGGACGAGGTCGGCGAGTTCACGGACGGCGCCATCGCCGCCGCGGCGTTCCAGGACGAGCCTGGAGACGGCCCTGGCGGCCGGGTGCGCATCGGAGACGACGACGGGCCAGCCGACGATCTCGAGGGCCGGGATGTCGTTGACGTCGTTGCCGAGGTACGCGATGCGCTCGAGCGGGACGGCGTTCGTCTCGGCCCAGTCGCGGAGCGCGCTCGCTTTGTCGGCGGAGCCGTAGACGACGTCGACGCCGAGTTTGGCCGCGCGCGCGGCGACGATCGGGACCCGTTCGGTCGACAGGATGAGGAACGGCAGCCCGGCCTCGCGCAGCAGGCGGACGCCGAGGCCGTCACCGCGATGGACGCTCACCCGTTCGACACCGTCGGCGTCGATGCTGGCGCGGTCGTCGGTGTGCACACCGTCGAAGTCGGTGACGACGGCGTCGACGTCGAGGTGGTGCTCCGGGTGCTCCGAGCCCGACGGGATCCCGAGCTGGCGTTCGGCGAGTCCGGCGATCGCCTCGGCGACGAGGAGGTCTTCCGGTTCGTCGATGTCGAGCGCGGCGAAGGACCGGGTGACGGCCGGTGCGATCCGGCCGAAGAAGCGGTGACCGGCGTCGAGGAAGCCGTCCGTGTCGAAGACGTAGAACGACCCGGTCTCGCGATACTGCGGGGCACGGTCCTGCCGCCGGGGACGCTCGCGATGGTCGTGACCGATCCCTCGGGCGCCCTTCGCCTTCTCCGTCCAGAGGAAGCCGTGGTCGAGCACCGCCGCGAAGACGGAGTCCGCCTGCCCGGAGGCGACCGAGGCGATGGCGTCGTCGAGTGCTTCCACGTCGAGGAAGGGCGATGTCGCCTGTGCGAACACGGTCACGGGGCTCAGCTCGCCGCGCCGGGCGAGGACGCCGAGGGCGTGCAGCAGCGCGGCCTCGGAGGAGGTGCTGTCCTCGGCGAGGGCTGCGGGCCGGTCGATCACCTCGGCGCCGGCGGCGACGGCGGCGGCTGCGAGGTCCGGGTGGTCCGTCGTGACCACGACCCGTGAGACACCACCGGAGCGCAGGAGTCCCTCGACCGAGCGGGCGATCAGGGTGGTGCCGCGGACCGTCCGCAGGTTCTTGCGATGGATCCCCTTCGAACCGCCCCGGACCGGGACGATCGCCGTCGCCCCGTCGCCCGTCCGGAGCTGAGCGTTCGCTGCGTGTGTCATCGATCCACGGTAGGAATCCGCGGTGGCCGGGAGGGGGACACCGGGCGAACGGCGACCGACGCCGGGGTGACCATCCGGTTGCCGATGCACCCGTCCGGCGCATCCGGCCACGTAGACTGTCCGGACCGCTGGGTTCCACCCGGCCCTCCGTGTTCGACGGTCATCCGGCCGGACCGCCCGCTTCGCCAGGGAGACCAGTGACCCTCACACCGAGCACCCCCATCGCGCCCGCCGAGCTGCAACGGGCGCGCAGCATCCTCTCCGAGATCGTCGGCGCGTACGACGCCAAGGTCGTCGGGCAGCAGGGGCTGCGGACCACGCTCCTCGCCGCCCTCGTCTCCGGCGGGCACGTGCTCCTGGAGAGCGTCCCCGGCCTGGCCAAGACGACGGCGGCGGAGTCCATCGCCGAAGCGGTGAACGCCTCCTTCAAGCGCATCCAGTGCACGCCGGACCTCCTGCCGAGCGACATCATCGGCACTCAGATCTACGACGCCAGGACCGGCGCGTTCCAGACCCAGCTCGGTCCGGTGCACGCCAACTTCGTGCTGCTCGACGAGGTCAACCGTTCGAGCGCGAAGACCCAGAGCGCGATGCTCGAGGCGATGCAGGAGCGACAGACCTCCATCGGCGGGACGCACTACCCCTTGCCGAAGCCGTTCTTCGTGCTGGCCACGCAGAACCCGATCGAGCAGGAGGGCACCTACCAGCTGCCCGAGGCCCAGCTCGACCGCTTCCTCTTGAAAGAGGTGCTCGACTACCCGACGATCGGCGAGGAGGCCGAGATCGTCCGCCGCGTGAACTCCGGTCTGTACGAGACGGACCAGCACCGCGAGGGTGTGAGCCTCGAGGACGTGCTGTTCCTGCAGTCACTCGCGAAGCGGGTGTACCTCGACGCGTCGATCCTCAACTACATCGTGCAGACGGTCTACGTGACCCGCCATGCGCGCGACTACCTCCCGCCCAAGCTGGCGAGCTACATCGACTACGGGGCCAGCCCGCGTGCCAGCATCGCGTTCAGCACCGTCGCCCGCGCGCTCGCCATCCTCGCGGGCCGCGACCACGTCATCCCGGAGGACGTCAAGAGCTACCGGCACCAGGTGCTCCGCCACCGCATCATCCTCAACTTCGAGGCGGCGGCCGACGACGTCTCGGCGGAGACCATCATCGACGCCGTCTTCGGTGCGGTCCAGGCGCCGTAGGACCATGTCCGCTCCGTTGCTCCACCGGGTGAAGTCGAAGCTCTTCATCCATGCCCACCGCCGCGTGCGGGGGATGCTCGACGGCGAGTACCGATCGGTGTTCCAGGGCAGGAGCCTCGACTTCGACGACCTCCGGGAGTACACGCCCGGCGATGACATCAAGGACATCGACTGGAAGGCGACCGCCAGGCACGGCACGCCGCTCGTCAAGCGCTACATTGCGAGCCGGAAGCACCACGTGCTGTTCGCCGTCGACACCGGACGCGACCTCGCGGCGCTCGCCGAGGGCGGCAGCACGAAACGCGAGGTCGCGATCCTGGCCGTGGGCATCCTCGGGTACCTCGCGATCCGGCACGGCGACCTCGTCGGTCTCGTCGCCGGTGACGCCGCGGCACCGGAACTCGTGCGACCGGCTGGCACCGAGTCCGCTCTGGAGCGCCTGCTGCAGCACATCGACCGGCGCGCCTCGCTCGCAGCGCCGCAGAGCGACCTCGACGAACTCCTCGGGTTCGCCGCGCGCTCCGTCACCCAGCGCTGCCTGCTGGTGATCGTCTCCGACGACGAGGAGATCACCCCGAGACGGTCGGCGATCCTCCGCCGCCTGCACGCGCAGCACGAGGTGTTGTGGATCTCCGTCGGCGACGCCGACCTCATGCGCGCCGACTACACCAGCCGGTCGATGGTCGACGTCGCCGACGAGCGGTCCCTGCCGGCCTTCGTCCGGTCGGACGACGCGCTCCGCCGGGAGTTCGCCGACGCCGTCCGGAACGCCACGGCCCGCCATCTCGACCAGCTCGAAACGCTCGGCATCAGCGGGCAGCGGGTGACCGGGGCCGACGACGTCATCCCCGTGCTCTTCCATCTCCTCGAGGCCCACCGTCATGCCCGGCGATAACGGCTATTACGCACCGGTCCAGTACACGCTCCTCTGGCCGGTCATCGGACTCGTGCTCATCGCCCTCGTGATCGGGTGGTACGTCTGGATGTTCGCGCACGTACGCCGACGCGCCCGCGGCAGCGCGCCCCGACCGACGCCTCCGCCGTCGCCGACCGTGCTGCGGGACCGCTACCTGGGGCTCATCGGCGAGATCGAGCAGGAGCACGCCGAGGGCGGGTTGAGCACCCGACGGGCCCATCAGCGGCTCGGCGCCATCCTCCGGATGTACGCCCACGAGTCGAGCGGTGTCCGTGCCCAGGTCATGACCCTCGCCGACCTCGACCGCGCGGGGCTCGCGCCGCTCAGTCGTGCCGTGTCCGCGTACTACCCGGTCGAGTTCCGTGAGGCGGAGACGGGGAGCGTCCCGGACGCCGCCGCGCTCGCCCGACAGGTGGTGACGACATGGAGCTGATCTACTGGTGGATGCCGCTCGTCTGGCTCCTCGCCGTCGCCGCCGTGGTCGCCGTCGCCGTGCTCGCGACGCGCGCCGGCCGTCGTCGGAAGGCGAACCAGGAGCCGCTGTGGGTCGCCCACTCCGGACGCCTCACGGCGCTTCCGGGCTACCGCCGGGCGCTGACGCGGTACCGACGGCTGGTCGTCGCGACCATCGCCGCGGTGGCGGTCCTGCTGCTCGCCGGCACGGCGCTCGGATCACGCGTGGTCAGCACCACGGTGTTCCAGCCCGAGCTCCGGAACCGTGACATCGTGCTCTGCCTCGACGTGTCCGGTTCGATGACCGAGTACGACGCCGCCCTGGTGGGGGTGTTCGAGTCCCTCGTGCAACGCTTCGACGGCGAACGGATCGCGCTCGTGCTGTTCAACGCGTCCGCGACGACCTACTTCCCGCTCACGAGCGACTACGACTACGTGACCGCCCAACTCGACCACCTCGTCGAAGACCTCACCTCGCCCGAGAGCGACTACGAGTACTGGAACGGGACGGACCTCGGCAACGGCTCCTCACTCATCGGCGACGGTCTCGGCTCGTGCGTCATGCGGTTCGACCAGGTCGGCGAGCAGCGGTCACGGTCGATCGTCCTCGCGACCGACAACTACGTCGCCGGCGAACCGATCCTCACCCTCAAGGAGGCCGGCGAGTACGCGAAGGCCCAGGACGTCACCGTCTACGGAATCAACCCCGGCGACGTCAGCAGCAAGGACTACCTCGACGACCTGGCCGCGGAGATGGACGAGGTGGTGACGTCGACCGGCGGCGACTACTACGCGCTCGCCGACCCCGCCGCGGTCGGCGGGATCGTCCAGCAGATCACGGCCGAGCAGACCAAGACCCTGAAGGGCGCGAAGCAGCTCGTCCAGGTCGACGAGCCGCTGGTCTTCGTCCTCGCGGCGTTCGGCGGCCTCGCGCTGCTCATGCTGCTCGCCTGGAGGCTGCGCCGATGACGATCAACCCCGTCCTCCCGATCTGGGCACTCGCCGTGTTCGGAGCGGTCCTCGCGGCGTTCGCCGGCTGGCAGTACCTCGCCGGTATCCGCCGGCCCGGTGCCTGGCATTGGCTCGCCCGCCTGGCGATGGTCCTCGTCCTCGTCGTCATCGCGCTCCGTCCGACCATCCCGGGCAACCACCGTCCGCCGTCGGCGATGGGCGACCTCGACGTCTACTTCGTGGTGGACACCACGAGTTCCATGGCGGCGGAGGACTGGTCGGACGAGACCCTGCCCGACACGGACGAGAACGGCGCACCGCAACCGCCCACCCGGCTCGACGGCGCGAAGGCCGACATCACGGGCATCGCCGATCGCTTGGCGGGCGCCCGCTACGCGCTCGTGACCTTCGACGCCGTCACCGTCCAACGCATGCCGCTCACGACCGACGCGACCGCGCTGCGCTCCGCGACGGAGGCCATGACGCAGGAGGTGACCACCTACTCCCGGGGGAGCAGCATCGACGAACCGGTCGAGTACCTGACCACCCTGTTGACCAAGGCCGAGGAGCAGGAGCCCGGCCGGAACCGGATCGTCTTCTATCTGGGCGACGGCGAGCAGACGAGCGGCAGCCAACCCGAGTCGTTCGAGTCGATCGCGCCGCTCATCGGCGGCGGAGGCGTGCTCGGCTACGGGACCGAGGCCGGCGGCACGATGCGTGAGTTCTCGGGGTACGAGGACGGCAGCGTGCGTTACATCCAGGACTACTCGACGGGGGAGCCCGCGGTGTCGCGCCTCGACCCGGGCGCGCTCGAGACGATCGCGTCACAGCTCGGAGTGAAAGCGGAGATCAGGACGCCGGATGCCTCGCTCGACGACGTCCTCGACGGTCTCGCCGTCGGCGGCGTGACGGTGCAGGACGAGGTGGACATCCGACGCACCGATGAGCTGTACTGGGTGTTCGCCCTCGCGTTCGGTGTTTTGCTCCTCACGGAGATCCCGGCGATCGTAGCGGCGCTCGGTGAACTGCGACGGACGAAGGGGAGTCAGACATGACGCTCTTCGACGATCGTGTGCGGTCCGACCAGGCCGAGCCGCGCAGTCCGGAGCCACGGCCCCTGATCGAGGAACCGCGGCGTCGACCGTTGGCTCCGAGCGAGGTGGCCCGCTTGCGCCGTCGACTCTTCTGGTGGTCGCTGCCGCTCGTCCTCGTCGCGCTCGCCGTCGGCGTCAAACTCGTCAGCTTGCCGGTCGTGGCCCAGGCGGCGATCTCCGGGTACCGCGCCGAGGACTATTCCGGGGCGCAGCTGAGCGCTGCACACCTCCAGACGGCGAACGTCGTCGAGCCGTGGATCGCCTGGTTCGACCGCGGCACCGCCGCCGCCGTCGGGCAGGACTGGGTGCAGGGGACCGACGACCTCGCGAAAGCGCTCGAACTCGCGCCCACCGAGGAGACCTCGTGCATCGTCCGGGTCAACCTGGCGCGGGCGTACGAGACGCAGGCCGACGAGTACGTGAAGGGTCAGTTCTTCCAGGGCGCCATCAACCTGTACGACACGGCGAAGCGCATCGTCGACGAGGGCGAGGACTGCTTCGAGGGCGGGTCGGACCAGCAGGACCAGCAGGACCAGCAGGACCAACAGGATCAGCAGGACGCCGGTGGACAGGGCGACCAGGGTGATCAGGGTGGGCAGGGCGACCAGGGCGATCAGGGCGGCCAAGATGACCAGGGCGAGCAGGGTGGCCAGGGCGACCAGGGTAATCAGGGCGATCAGGGTGGACAGGGCGACCAAGGTGATCAGGGCGACCAGGGCGACCAAGGCGACCAGGGCGACCAGGGCGACCAAGGTGATCAGGGCGGCCAGGGCGGCCAGGGTGACCAGGGTGATCAAGGCGATCAAGGCGGAGCCGGGCAGCAGCCCGACGTCATCGACCCCAAGGGCACGCCTGGCGAGAACCTCAAGGACACGGGCGACCGCATCGACCGGAAGCGCGAGGATGCGGCGGACCAGCGCGACCGCTCCGGCGGGCAGGACCAGCAGGATCCCTCGGACACCGGCCAGGGCGACGGCGACTCGGGCGGATCGAGTGGCACGGGCGACAGCGAGGTCGACGGCAAGGTCGACCGTCTGAAGGACGCCGGCCAGGACGCGCAGCAGGACAAGTCCACCGAGGACGCGAGGAACCGCGGGCGGAACAACGACAACGGCAACTTCGCCGAGCGCCCCTGGTAGGGGTCAGGGGCGCCCACGCCACGACGGACTAGCATGGACAGGTGGTTACGCGCCTTTCGAACTTCTTCCTCCGTACGCTCCGTGAAGACCCCTCCGATGCGGAGGTGACGAGTCACCGCCTGCTGGTGCGGGCGGGGTACATCCGCCGCCAGGCACCGGGTGTCTTCGCCTGGCTCCCGCTCGGGCTGCGGGTCAAGAACAAGATCGAGGCCATCGTCCGCGAGGAGATGGCGAACGCCGGCGCGTTCGAGGTGCACTTCCCCGCGCTGCTGCCTCGCGAGCCCTACGAGGTCACCGGGCGGTGGGAGGAGTACGGCGACGCGCTGTTCCGGCTCCAGGACCGCAAGGGGGCCGACTACCTGCTCGCGCCGACGCACGAGGAGGTCTTCACCCTCCTGGTGAAGGACCTCTACTCGTCCTACAAGGACCTGCCGCTGTCGATCTTCCAGATCCAGGACAAGTACCGGGATGAGGCCCGGCCCCGGGCCGGCCTGCTCCGAGGCCGCGAGTTCACGATGAAGGACGCCTACTCCTTCGACGTCACGGACGCCGGGCTCGACGCGAGCTACCAGGCGCAGCGGGATGCCTACGAGCGCATCTTCACCCGCCTCGGTCTCGAGTACGTGATCGTCCAGGCGGACGCGGGAGCGATGGGCGGTTCGCGGAGCGAGGAGTTCCTGCACCCCACCGTGGTCGGTGAGGACACCTTCGTCCGTTCGGCCGGCGGGTACGCCGCGAACGTCGAGGCGTACACCACCGAGGTCCCCGAGGCCCGTCCCGTCGACGGACTCGCCCCGGCGACCGTGTTCGACTCGCCGGACACCCCGACGATCGCGACCCTCGTCGACCTCGCGAACGACCGCCACCCGCGCGACGACGGCCGTCCGTGGACGGCTGCCGACACGCTGAAGAACGTCGTCCTGGCGCTCACCCACCTCGACGGCACGCGCGAGCTCGTCGTCATCGGGCTCCCCGGCGACCGCGACGTCGACCTCAAGCGGGTCGAGGTCGCCTTCAGCCCGGCCGAGGTCGAAGCGGCCACCGACGCGGACTTCGCGAAGCACACCGGCCTGGTCAAGGGCTACATCGGTCCGTGGTCCCCGCAGGGCCCCGTCCTTGGCGAGGAGTCGGCCACGGACATCCGGTATCTGCTCGACCCGCGCGTCGTCGACGGCACCCAGTGGATCACGGGGGCGAACGTCGACCAGCAGCACGTCATGGGTCTCGTCGCCGGGCGCGACTTCACGGCCGACGGCTTCGTGGAGGCCGCGGAGGTCCGCGCCGGCGACCCCGCACCCGACGGCTCGGGTCCGGTCGAACTCGCACGCGGCATGGAGATCGGTCACGTCTTCCAACTCGGACGCAAGTACGCGGAGGCCCTCGGTCTCAAGGTGCTCGACGAGAACGGCAAGCTCGTCACGGTGACGATGGGCTCCTACGGCATCGGCATCACCCGCATCCTCGCGATCATCGCCGAGGGCAACAACGACGAGCGCGGACTCATCTGGCCGAAGGCCGTGGCGCCGTTCGACGTCCACGTGGTCGCCGCCGGTCGCGATGCGGCCATCTTCGAGGTGGCCGAGTCCCTCGTCGCGTCGCTCGAGGCCTCCGGCAAGGACGTCCTGTACGACGACCGCACCGGCAAGGTGTCTCCTGGCGTCAAGTTCGGTGACGCCGAACTAATCGGTGTCCCGGTGGTCGTGGTCGTCGGCCGTGAGGCCACCGAGGGCTTCGTCGAACTCTGGGACCGCGCCGCGGGGACGAAGGAACGCGTCGCGATCAGCGAGCTGTCGCTCTAGCCGAGGCCAGCACGTCGACGGTCGTCATCCTCGTCGGGTGACGGCCGTCACCGTCTGGTGCTGAGCCGGTAGCCCGCTCCTCGGACGGTGGCGATGGCGTCCTTGCCGATCTTGTTCCGCAGGTAGCGCACGTAGACGTCGACGACGTTGGAGCCGGGGTCGAAGTCGTAGCCCCACACGCGGCTGAGGAGTTCCTCGCGGCTGAGCACCTGGTCTGGGTGACGGAAGAACTCCTCGGCGAGGGCGAATTCCCGGGTGGAGAGTTCCACGGGGACGCCGTCGACGAGCACCCGGCGCTCGCGGAGTTCCAGTTCGAGCCGTCCGACGATCAGACGCTCCTCGACCGCGGCGGGGGCGGTCGCCCCTCGCTCGGCCAGCCGGCGGCGGATGCGGGCGAGCAGCTCCTCGAACCGGAACGGCTTGGACATGTAGTCGTTCGCGCCCCCGTCGAGACCCGCGACGAGGTCGCGGGCGGAGTCGCGGGCGGTGAGGATGATGACGGGGAGTTCGCTGCCGTCGTCACGAAGCCGCCTGAGCACCTCGAAGCCGTCCACGCCCGGCAACCCGATGTCGAGGACGAGCAGGTCGAAGTCCCCGCTCTCGGCGAGCTCGACGACCTGCGAACCGTCGACGGTCACGTCGGCCGTGTGTCCGGCGGCGCGGAGGCCCTTGCTGACGAACGCGGAGATGCGCGTCTCGTCCTCGGCGACCAGGATCCGGCTCATACGCTGTCCTCCGTCGGCCGACGCCGTGCCGAGGTGTCCACGAGGTCGGGGAAGTCGTCCACCGGCTCCGCGTGCACCGACGACGGCTCCGTCGGTGACGCCGTGGCCTCCATGGCGGCCTGCGCCTCCATGGCCGCCTGCGCCTCGCGGAGGGCGATCGCCTGCGCCATCGCGTCCCGGGGGATCGCCGCGGTCTCGTCGGGATCGAGCTCGACGGCCGTGTCGGCGTCCTCGTCGTCGTCGGCGACCGCGAGCGGGAGCCGGATGCTGAAGACGGAGCCGGGTCCGTCGCCGTCCTCGACCTCGGCCCAACCGCCGTGCGCGGCCGCGATGGCCTGGACGATCGACAGCCCGAGGCCGGAGCCTGCGACCCCGCGCCCGCCGCTGACGCGTGTGAACCGGTCGAAGATGCGCTCGCGGAGCGCCTCGGGAACGCCTGGACCTTCGTCGGAGACCGAGAGGACGAGCGCCGGGTCGTCCGACTCGTCGAACCGGCTCGAGACGACGATCGTCGAGCCGGACGGCGAGTACTTCGCCGCGTTGTCGGCGAGCTGCAGCCAGGCCTGCGCGAGTCGGCCGGAGTCGACGTCGACGGTGAGTTCGGCCTGGTCGCCGAGGACCCAGGTGTGGTCGGTCGAGATCGCCGTCGCCTTGTCGTGCACGGAGGCGGTGAACGATGCGACGTCGACCGGCTCGCGATCGAGGGTCGAGGCCAGGCCGGCGGTCGAGAGCTCCGTGATGTCGGCGACCAGAGAGCTCATGCGGTCGAGCTCGTCGAGTGCGAGGTCGCGGGTGGCCGCCACGTCCGCCGGGTCGGACGGGTCGAGGAGTTCGAGGTGTCCACGAACGATGGTCAGCGGCGTCTTCAGCTCGTGACCGACGTCGTCGAGCAGCTGACGTTGGCTCGTGAAGGCCTCGTCGAGGCGGTCCAACATCCCGTTCACCGTCCTGGTGAGCTCGGAGACGTCGTCCCGGCCGACGACCGGGATCCGCTCGTCGAGGTCGGATTCCGTGATGCGCGCCGCGGCGTCCCGGAGCAGCCTGATGGGATGGAGCAGCCCGCCCGCGAGCTGCCAGCCGACGAGCCCCAGCAGGAGGAGGCAGACGACGGCGACGACGATCTCGACGGCGAGCACTCCGCGCGATTCGGCGAGGGCGGCGTGGACGTCGGTGGCGATGACGACGTGCGCCACGTTCGGGTCGCCGACGACCTGCACCGGGATGATCGCGTACCGCACGGTGCGCTGGCCGTCGGCCTCGCCCGTCACCACGCCGCGCGACGCGCGTGCGGTGATGGCGTCGAGGAGTGCCGGGTCGTCGTCGAGGCGGAAGGCGGAGGGAGCACTCGGCGGGACGGTCGAGCCGTCCGCGCGGACGCCGACGGCGGTCTCGTCCTCGGCGAAGATCCAGCGGCGCATGACCGCGTCGACGGCTGCGTCGCTGGTCGCCGGGGCGTCGGCCGAGTTCCCCGACCCGACGACCATGAAGGCGATGAGTTCGGCGCTGTGCTCCAGTCGGGCGTCGATCGTCGCCAGGGTCTGCTGGCGTCCGAGCGTGTAGGTCGACACGCCGACGAGCGTCATCGCGAGCGTCGTCGCGACCAGGATCGCGACGAGGATCCGCACCCGCGTGCTCCGCATGACGTTCCGCAGCTCGCCAAAGACCATGGGGCAATCATGTCACCCGCTCGAAGCGGCGGTCGAGCCGGGGGAGCCGGCCTCCTCGACGCGCGGCCGCTTCCCAGCTCGGTGGATGACGTACCCGTCGGCATCCGGTACCGTAGACAGACGGGTTCGGCAGCACGGCAGCAGCATGCCCGTCGTGCCGCTGCACGTCCTGCCGCGGCACCATCAGTTGAATAGAGGAGGCCATCGATGGACATCGATCTCGGTTTGTTGAAGTCGATCGAACGCGAGAAGGAGATCCCCTTCGAGGAGCTCGTCGTGATCATCGAGCAGGCCATCCTGAGTGCGTACCTGAAGAGCACGGAGGGTGCGGAGCCCGTGGCTCGCGCCGAGGTGCCGGCAGCTCGGGTCCAGCTCGACCGCAAGACCGGCCACGTCGGCGTCTTCGTCCCGGAGTTCGACGACGAGGGCGTCCTCATCGGCGAAGCGGAGAGCACGCCGGACGACTTCGGTCGCATCGCCGCCTTCGCCGCCAAGCAGGTCATCTTCCAGCGCCTCCGCGACATCCAGGACGACGCGGTGCTCGGCGAGTTCAAGGGACGCGAGGGCGACATCATCGCCGGCGTCATCCAGCAGGGCCCGAACCCGCGCATGATCCACGTCGACCTCGGCACGATCGAGGCGATGCTGCCGCCCGAGGAGCAGGTCGCCGGTGAAGAGTACCCCCACGGAGCGCGCATCCGGGTCTACGTCACGAGTGTGTCGAAGGGCCTGAAGGGTCCGCAGATCACCGTGTCGCGCACGCACCCGGGTCTCGTCCGCAAGCTGTTCGCGCTCGAGGTCCCGGAGATCGCCTCCGGCATCGTCGAGATCGTGTCGCTCGCCCGCGAGGCCGGCCACCGCACGAAGATCGCCGTGAAGGCGAACGACCCGAGCATCAACGCCAAGGGCGCCTGCATCGGTGAGCTCGGGCGTCGTGTCCGTGCCGTCACCGACGAGCTCGGGGCCGAGAAGATCGACATCGTGGACTACTCGCCGGACCTGCCGACCTTCGTCGCGAACGCGCTCTCGCCGGCCAAGGTCACGAGCTCGTACGTGATCGACCAGTCGCTCAAGGCCGTCCGCGCGCTCGTCCCGGACTACCAGCTGTCGCTCGCGATCGGCAAGGAGGGGCAGAACGCCCGTCTGGCCGCGAAGCTCACCGGCGCGAAGATCGACATCCAGCCGGACTCGATCCTCGAATCGGACTGATCCGGATGGAACCGGTGCGGACCTGCGTCGGCTGTCGTCGTCGCGAGCCGCGCTCGGCCCTGCTCCGCGTGGTGGCGATCGAGGGAGAACTCGTCCCCGACGTGGCTCAGCGCCTGCCGGGCCGAGGCTCCTGGGTGCACCCGACCACCGCCTGCGTCGAGCAGGCGGTGCACCGGCGTGCGTTCACCCGGGCGTTGCGGTTGACCGTGGGCCCAGGGGCCGACGCGGTCCTCGCGGCCGTCGCGACGGTCGCCGCGGACGCACCGGCCGCAGACTGAGCCGATCCGCGCGGATCGGCCGGGCGGTGAGCCGGCACCCAGGCTCGGGGTGTACGATGGAACTTGCACGTGAGAGCGCTTCGGCGCACACCGTGCTTCCCACTGCAGGTACGAGGCCCGGATCCCGGGCCGACATCCTGCTGCCGTGCCATCCGGCCCGGCATTCCGAGAGAACAGGCTGAACGGCTAATGGACAACTCATGAGCGGCTCGAAATGAGCACCGTCCACCACTAACGCTTGCCCCTGCCTGGGTGCAAGCTCAGACAGGAGAATTGTGGCTGCAAAACCACGTGTACACGAGATCGCATCCGAACTCGGAGTAGACAGCAAGATCGCCATGGCGAAGCTCAAGGAATTGGGCGAGTTCGTCAAGGGACCGTCTTCCAGTATCGAACCCCCGGTGGCCCGCAAGCTGCGCGCCGCCCTCGAGGCAGAGGGCGCCAAGGCCGCTGCGGCCCCCGCCGCCCCGGCCAAGCGTCCGGCCACCCCCGGCGCCCCGACCCCGGGACCCGCCGCGCCGAAGGCTCCGGCCCCCGCCGCACCCGCTCCCAAGGCTGCGGCTCCGGCTGCTCCGGCGCCGAAGCAGGCTGCACCCGGCCCGAAGGCCCCGGCCGCTCCCGCCCCCGTGGCGGAGACGCCCGAGGCTGCCGCCCCGGCCGCTCCCGCGACTCCGGCTGCCACCCCGGCCGCCGGTGACGCCCCGTCCGGCGACGCCGCCAAGCCCGGCGGTCCCCGTCCGGGCGCGCCGCGCCCCGGCAACAACCCCTTCGCGTCGTCGCAGGGCATGGGTCAGCGCCCCACCGGCACGCCGCGTCCGGGCAACAACCCCTTCGCCGCAGCGCAGGGCATGGGTCAGCGTCCGAACCCCAGCAACATCCCTCGTCCGCAGGCTCCTCGCCCCGGCTCGCCCCGTCCGGGCGTCGGCCAGGGCCAGCGTCCCGGCGGTCCCGGTCGTCCGGGTGGCGCAGGCCGTCCCGGCGGTGCCGGCGGCTTCCGTCCCGGCGGTGCCGGTGCGGGTGGCGGCTTCCGTCCCGGTGGCGCTCCTGGTGGAGCCCCCGCAGGCGGGTTCGCCGGTCGCCCAGGTGGCGGCGGCGGTCGTGGTCGCGGACCCGGCGGTGGTACCGCAGGTGCCTTCGGTCGCGGTGGCGGCAAGAGCAAGGCACGCAAGTCGAAGCGGACGAAGAGGGCCGAATTCGAGCTGCGGGAAGCCCCGTCGCTCGGCGGCGTGAGCGTTCCCCGCGGTGACGGCAGCACCATCGTCCGTCTGCGTCGCGGTGCGTCCATCTCGGACTTCGCCGACAAGATCGACGCCAGCCCCGGCAACCTCGTCACCGTGCTCTTCCACCTCGGTGAGATGGCGACGGCGACGGAGTCCCTCGACGAGGCCACCTTCGACGTGCTCGGTTCCGAGCTCGGCTACAAGATCCAGATGGTCTCGCCCGAGGACGAGGACAGGGAGCTGCTCGAAGGCTTCGACATCGACCTCGATCAGGAGCTGGAGGACGAGTCCGATGAGGACCTCGCCATCCGTCCTCCCGTGGTCACCGTCATGGGTCACGTCGACCACGGTAAGACGCGCCTGCTCGACGCCATCCGGAACGCGAACGTGGTGGCCGGCGAAGCCGGTGGTATCACCCAGCACATCGGTGCGTACCAGGTCGTCGCCGAGCACGAAGGTCTCGAACGTCCGATCACCTTCATCGACACCCCGGGTCACGAGGCGTTCACCGCCATGCGTGCTCGTGGTGCGCAGGTCACCGACATCGCGATCCTCGTGGTCGCGGCCGATGACGGCATCATGCCGCAGACGGTCGAGGCGTTGAACCACGCCCAGGCTGCCAACGTGCCGATCGTCGTCGCGGTCAACAAGGTGGACAAGCCCGACGCCAACCCGGCCAAGGTGCGCCAGCAGCTGACCGAGTACGGCCTCGTCGCCGAGGAGTACGGCGGCGACGTCATGTTCGTCGACGTCTCGGCTCGCGCCGGCACCGGCATCAAGGATCTCCTCGACGCCGTCCTGCTCACCGCCGACGCCGGTCTCGACCTGCGTGCGAACCCGAACAAGGACGCCCGCGGTGTGGCCATCGAGGCCAAGCTCGACAAGGGCCGCGGCTCCGTCGCGACCGTGCTCATCCAGTCGGGTACGCTCCGGGTCGGCGACGCGATCGTCGCCGGTACGGCCTACGGCCGCGTGCGTGCCATGGTCGACGAGAACGGCGACACCGTCGCCGAGGCGGGTCCCTCGCGTCCCGTCCAGGTGCAGGGCCTCTCGAGTGTCCCTCGGGCCGGCGACACCTTCCTCGTCACCGAGGAGGACCGCACCGCTCGCCAGATCGCCGAGAAGCGTGAGGCTGCGGAGCGCAACGCCGCTCTGGCCAAGGCTCGCAAGCGCATCTCGCTCGAGGACTTCACCCGTGCACTCGAAGAGGGCAAGGTCGAGTCGCTCAACCTCATCATCAAGGGTGACGTCTCCGGTGCCGTCGAGGCGCTCGAGGAGTCGTTGCTCAAGATCGACGTCGACGACAGCGTCCAGCTGCGGATCATCCACCGCGGTGTCGGTGCGGTCACCGAGTCCGACGTCAACCTGGCGACGATCGACAACGCGATCATCATCGGGTTCAACGTGCGCCCCGACCCGAAGGCCCGCGAACGTGCGGCTCGCGAGGGTGTGGACGTCCGCTTCTACTCGGTCATCTACAACGCCCTCGAGGACGTCGAGCAGAGCCTCACCGGCATGCTCAAGCCCGAGTACGAAGAGGTCCAGTCCGGTGTCGCCGAGATCCGCGAGGTGTTCCGTTCCTCGAAGTTCGGCAACATCGCGGGTGTCATCGTCCGCTCCGGAACGATCACGAGGAACGCCAAGGCGCGGGTCATCCGCGACGGCGTCGTGGTCGGCGACAGCCTGGCGATCGAGTCGCTGCGTCGCTTCAAGGACGACGTCACCGAGGTCCGTACGGACTTCGAGGCCGGTATCGGTCTCGGGAAGTTCAACGACATCCAGATCGGTGACGAGATCGAGACGATCGAAATGAAGGAGAAGCCGCGCGGCTAGTCCGCTCGGCCGGTCCCCGTCGTCCTCCTCAGGGAGGACGGCGGGGATTCCTGCTTATATTGTGTGCAGCACCCCGCCGGGCGGTCGTCCGCCCGGCGGTCATCAGAGGAGGACGAGATGGCAGAGAACCCCAGGGCCCGCAAGTTGGCGGACCGGATCAAAGAAGTCATCGCCAAGCGGTTGGACAAGGGCATCCGCGACCCGCGGCTCGGTTTCGTGACGATCACCGACGTCCAGGTGACCGGCGACCTCCAGCACGCGAACGTGTTCTACACGGTGTACGGCTCCGACGAGGAGCGCGCCGACACCTCGGCGGCGCTCGAGTCCGCGAAGGGGCTGTTGCGTGCCGAGATCGGCCGCAACATCAACACCCGGCTCACCCCGAGCCTCGACTTCTTCCTGGACGCGATCCCCGAGAACGCACAGCACATCGAGGATCTGCTCCGCGAAGCGAAGAACCGCGACACCGAGGTGGCCGGTCTGGCCGCCGGTGCCGCGTACGCCGGTGACGAGGACCCCTACGTCAAGCCGCGCGACGCCGACGCCGAGGCCTAGGACCGCGCTCCGACAGGCTCAGCGACCACCCTTCGACAGGCTCAGGGACCGCCCTTCGGGGTCCGGTCGCTGGGCCTGTCGGCGTTCACTCGTGGGGGAGCGCGTAGCCGCCGTCGATGCGGACCGCCAAGCGGTCGGCGACGAGCCCTGCCAATGCGCGGTCGAACTGTGCGCCATCGGGCCAACGACCGCGGAGTTCCTCCTCGGTCAGTGACCGGTGGGTCGAGCGCAGCTCCGCCATGATGATGCCTCGGACCTGTCGGTCGCTGCCCACGAACTGCTTCTGCTTCGTCTTGACCGGTCCGTCGTAGGCCGGATACCCGGCCGCCCGCCAGGCGCACACCTCGCGGAGCGGGCACTCCTCGCACCGGGGAGACCTCGCCGTGCACACGATCGCACCGATCTCCATCATGCCCGCGTTGAACACCGCCGCCTCGGCCCGGTCCTCGGGCAGCAGGCCCTCCATCGCCGGGAGGTCGACCTTCGCGTTCGGCGGTCCGGGCTCCGCCTGACCACCGACGGCGCGGGCGATCACGCGGCGGGTGTTCGTGTCCACCACCGGATGCCGGTCGCCGTAGGCGAAGACCGCGACGGCGCGCGCCGTGTAGTCGCCGATGCCGGTGAGTGCGAGGAGTTGGTCGACGTCCGACGGGACGACCCCGCCGTGTCGCTCGGTGATCTGCGTGGCGGCGGCGTGCAACCAGAGCGCGCGACGCGGATAGCCGAGGCGACCCCAGGCGCGGACGGCTTCGGCGGGCGGTTCCGCCGCGAGATCGGCGGGAGCCGGCCAGCGCCCGAGC
>NZ_LMJX01000003.1:512109-539156 GCF_001421315.1 Plantibacter sp. Leaf1
TGGGTCTGCTGCAGCATGAACTCCGACACGAGGGTGCCCCACGCCGGGAACCCGGGACGTCGCCACGGCAGGTCGCGCGCGTTGGCGCGGAACCAGTCCAAGACGAGGGGGGCGAGGTCGCAAGGGTCGGACGGCACCGCACCAGCCTACGATCCGCCCGGGTAGGCTCGGCGCCATGAAGCTCGTCACGACGCCACGGATCGAGCTGCTGCGGCAGCTGCGAGACCAGTTCCAACGGGACTACCCGCGCGGCCGCACCATGATCGCGGTCGACGGGATCGGAGGGTCCGGCACGGCCGCGTTCGCCGATGGTCTCGCCGAGGTGTTCGACGAGGGCGGGCGTGCCGTGTTCCGGGCGTCGATCGACGACTTCCACCGACCACGCGAGGAACGGTATGCGCGCGGCCGGGACTCGGCAGAGGGGTTCTGGAGCGACTCCTTCGACTACTCCCTCCTCCGACGGGTGCTGATCGAGCCGTTCCGCCTGGCGGGCAGCACCGGGTTCCAGCTGGTGGGATTCGACGAGGAACGCGACGTCGGCGCGCCACTCCGGTGGACGACCGGGCCGCAGGACGCGGTCCTGATCGTGGACGGCGTGTTCCTCAACCGCCCCGAGCTCCGCGGACTCTGGCACGCATCCGTGTGGGTCGACGTCCCGCTGGACGTGGCCTACGCGCGGCTGCACGACACGCTGGGTGTCGACGCCGACCCCGCGGCGCCGTCGAACGCGCGCTACGTCGGTGGGCAGGCGCTCTACCGGAAGGACGACGACCCGACCGCCCGGGCGACCGCGATCGTCGACAA
This sequence comes from Plantibacter sp. Leaf1, assembly GCF_001421315.1. Lineage (NCBI taxonomy): Bacteria > Bacillati > Actinomycetota > Actinomycetes > Micrococcales > Microbacteriaceae > Plantibacter > Plantibacter sp. Leaf1. Next base: position 512,914 of record NZ_LMJX01000003.1, read on the forward strand.
CACCGACGAGCGGCATCCTCGGCGGATCTTCGCCGACTTCTGCTGAGCGGCGCGCGGCCGCTCGGCTCCGCGCTCGGCCGTGGGCGCCGACGGCCGCTGGTAGCGTTGCAACGTGGTCGAGAACAACGCAGCAGCACCCGGATCCGCGGCTGCGCAGCCCGGTGTCCTCCTCATCGACAAACCGCAGGGGCACACCTCGCACGATGCGGTCGCGCGGGTCCGGCGCCTCGCGGGCACGCGCAAGGTGGGCCACGCCGGCACGCTCGACCCGATGGCCACCGGACTGCTCGTCCTCGGTATCCGGTCGTCGACGCGACTGTTGACCTTCATCGTCGGTCTCGACAAGGAGTACACGGCGACCATCCGGCTCGGCGAGGCCACCTCGACCGACGACGCCGAGGGTGAGGTCACCGAGCGCGCCGCCCGGGGAGCGGTGGCAGCCGTCGACGACGCGGCGATCATCGCGGCGATCCGTCCGCTGACGGGCGACATCGAGCAGGTTCCGAGCACGGTGAGCGCCATCAAGGTCGGTGGGAAGCGGGCGTACGCCCTGGCCCGTGAGGGGATCGAGGTCGAGCTGAAGTCGCGCGCGGTGACGGTGAGTGAATTCGACGTGTCGGACATCCGCCGAACGGACGCGGTCGTCGACGTCGACGTCCGGGTGGTCTGCTCGTCCGGCACCTACATCCGCGCGCTCGCCCGCGACCTCGGTGCGTCGCTCGGCGTCGGCGGGCATCTGACCGCCCTGCGTCGGACGAGGATCGGACCGTTCGACGTCCATGCGGCCTCGACCATCGACGAGCTCGACGTCGAGCGCGCGCTCCTGCGCCCCGCCGACGTCGCCCGGCAGCTGTTCGGCGCGCTCGAGCTGACGGAGCAGGAGTCCGTCGACCTCGGCCACGGGAAGCGTCTCGACCGCGAGCTGCCGGCCGGGCACTCCGGCCCGATCGCGGCCATCGCGCCCGACGGCCGGTTGGTGGGGCTCGTCGAACGGCGCGGTGGCTCCCTGAAGTCGGTCGTGAACTTCCCCGCCGAGGAGTCGGCATGATCGAGTGGTTCACCGTCGTCCAGATCGGGGTCGCCGTCGTGGCCGGGCTCCTCTGCATCGTGTTCGGGCTGATCGGTCGTCCGCCGAGCGACCTGACCATGGGGGCCACGGCCCTCGTCGAGCTGCTCCTCGTCGCGCAGCTCGTCGTCTCCATCGCCGCGCCGGCCTTCGGGAACACGGCCACCGGAAGCGTGCCCGAGTTCTTCACCTATCTCATCTCAGCCATGATCCTGCCGATCGCCGGGGGGTTCTGGGCACTCGTCGAGCGGGGTCGGTGGTCGACGGTCGTCCTCGGGGTCGTGTGTCTCGCCGTCGCCGTGATGCTGTACCGCATGGAGCAGATCTGGAGCGTGCAACTCGCCTGAGCGGTCCGTGCCGCCGTCGAGGCTCTGAAGGGCCGGGCCGCCGGTCCGGATCACATAGAATCGATGGGTCATGGCTCTCCCCACCACCGCTCCGTCCCGTCCACGCGTCCGTGGTGTCGGGGTCGTGCTCGTCGCCGTCTACGGGATCCTCGCGCTGGCCGCCACGGGTCGATCGGTGGTGCAGATCACGACCAAGTTCGACGAGGCACCGCTGGCCTACGTGCTCTCCGCCGTCGCGGCCGTGGTGTACATCCTGGCCACCGCGTCGCTCGTGGCACCAGGGGCGGCGTGGCGACGGATCGCCTGGGGGACGATCTCGTTCGAACTCGCCGGGGTGTTGATCGTCGGCTTGCTGAGCCTGTTCGATCCGGAACTCTTCCCCCACGACACCGTGTGGTCCGTCTTCGGTCGCGGGTACGTCTTCATCCCGCTCGTCCTCCCGGTCCTCGGACTGTGGTGGCTGGCCGGACATCGGCGCTCCACGAAATGATCACCTTCACCGAGCTCGACCAGGTCCCAGACGGCTTCGGGCCCTCAGCCGTCACCATCGGCAAGTTCGACGGCGTCCACAGCGGCCATCGCGCCGTCATCGCGGCCCTGCTCGACGCGGCCGCAGCCGACGGGCTCGACTCGGTCGCGGTCACCTTCGACCGCAACCCGTTGAGTCTCATCAACCCCGACCGCTGCCCGGCCTCACTCGTCAGCAACGAGCAGAAGCTCGGACTGTTGGCGTCCGCGGGCGTCGATGCCGCCCTGCTGCTCCGCTTCGACCAGACCCTCGCCCAGTTGACGCCCGAGGAGTTCGTCACGTCGATCCTCGTCGGCGCGCTGCACGCGAAGACGGTGCTGGTCGGCGAGGACTTCCGCTTCGGGCACCGGGGCCTCGGCACCGTCGCCACCCTAGAGTCCTTCGGTGAGGTCTACGGCTTCTCGGTGCACGTCGTCGACGACGTGCGTCCGGAGGGTGGCCGCCGCGTGTCGTCCACCTGGATCCGGGAACTGCTGGAGGAGGGCGACGTCCGTGAGGCTTCGCGGCTCCTCGGTCGTCCACCGGAGGTGCGCGGCATCGTGGTGCACGGCGCAAAGCGTGGCCGTGAACTCGGGTTCCCGACCGCCAACCTGTCTCCCGACTCCCAGGGGCTCATCCCCGCCGACGGGGTGTACGCCGGCTGGCTGCGGTGGCGCGGTCGGTACTACCCGGCCGCGATCTCCGTCGGGAACAACCCGACCTTCGATGGGGTGCCGCAGAAGCAGGTCGAGGCCTACGTGCTCGACGAGACGGACCTCGACCTGTACGACGACGAGGTCGAGGTGCAGTTCGTGGAGCGGATCCGCGGCATGGTCGCGTTCACCGGGATCGAGCCCCTGATCGTCCAGATGACCGACGACGTCGAGCGCGCACGCCGGATGCTGTCCTAGTGGGGCCGCGTCCCCTCTGGCGGGGAAGGGGCCTGGCGCTCGTCGGCATCGTGCTCGTCGCGGCGAACCTGCGGACGGCCGTCACGTCACTGTCCCCGATCTTCGCCGAGATCGACGGCGACATCGGTGTCGGCTCGGTCGGCCTGGGGCTGCTCGGCATGCTCCCGCCGCTGTGCTTCGCCCTGTTCGGCGTCTTCACGCCGCGCCTCGTGCGTCGGCTGCACCTGGAGCCCGTGCTGCTGATCGCGCTCGGGTCGATCGTGGTCGGGCACCTGGTGCGATCCCTCGCGCCACACTTCGCCGTCCTCGCGATCGGCAGTGCGCTCTGTTTCGCCGGCATCGGCATCGGCAACGTCGTGCTCCCGCCGCTCGTCAAGAAGTACTTCCCCGACCGGGTCGGCCTCGTGACCTCGCTCTACGCGACGGTCCTGTCGGTGAGCACCTTCCTGCCGCCGCTCGTCGCCGTGCCGGTGGCCGAGGCGGCGGGTTGGCACGTGTCGCTCGGCGTGTGGTCCATCGTCGCGATGCTGGCCGTGGTGCCCTGGATCGGGCTCATCGTCAGGGAGCGTCGGGACGCCCGCGCCGCGGCCGCGACCGACCCGGAGATCGAGGAGTCGCGCGGCCGGGTCCTCGTGCACCGGTCGCCGATCGCCTGGGCGATCGCTGCCGTGTTCGCCACCTCGTCGCTGAACGCCTACGCGATGTTCACCTGGTTGCCCACCATCGTCACCGACGTGGCGGGGGTCACGCCCGCGCAGGGCGGTCTCCTGCTCTCGCTCTTCTCGGCGATGGGGGTGCCGGCGAGTCTCATCGTCCCGATGCTCGTCGCCCGGCTGCGGAACGTGGCGGTCCTCGTGTACGTCGCGAGCGCTTGTTTCGTGCTCGGCTATCTCGGCTTGCTCCTCTGGCCGGCGACCCTGACCTGGTTGTGGGTCCTGCTCGCGGGGCTCGGCCCCCTGCTGTTCCCGCTCGCCCTGGTCCTCATCAACCTCCGGACCGCGAGTCACGACGGCGCGGTCGCCCTGAGCGGATTCGTCCAGAGCGTCGGCTACACCCTCGGTGCCCTGGGCCCGCTGGTCGTGAGCCTGCTCCATGCGGTGACCGGGTCGTGGACCGTGCCGCTCGTCCTGTTGCTGGCCACGGGTGCCCTCTGCGCCGTCGCGGGTCGGATCACGGGACGCCCCACGACGATCGAGGCCGACCTCGCCGCCCGGGGACATGGGCGAGCCTGAGCGCTCGCAGTCGCGGTACCCGATGCGCGGATGCGCGTCACGGCCTGCTCATCTGAGCAGAACGACCAACGGTCGTTGTCCGACCCGGTGAGCCGTCCTAGGCTGGGGGAGTCGGAGGAGGCCCGAGGTGATCGAACGCGATGAACTGCTCGCGGTGCGTGCCGCGGAGCTGTACTACGACGAGACGAAGACCCAGGACGAGATCGGCGCCCTGCTCGGGATCACCCGGTGGAAGGTCGGCCGGCTCCTCGCCCAGGCCCGAGAACTCGGCTACATCCGCATCGAGATCGTGCACCCGCGTGCGCGCCGTCTCCCGCTCGAGCGGGCGCTCCGCGAGCGGTTCGGACTCGTCGACGCGGTCGTCGTCCCGAGCCCGAGCGACAGTGCGGAGCTCCACGAGCGCGTGGCGCGCGCCGCGGCGGACTACCTCGGTGCCATGCGGCCCGTGCCGCGGACGCTCGGCGTGAGCTGGGGCAGGACCCTCCGAGACCTCGCCGACCATCTGCCGGACGGCTGGGCGACCGGCCTGTCCGTCGTGCAGATCAACGGCGGCGTGAGTCTCAACCAGCGTGTCGGCACCGCTGCGGCGACGGCGGCCAGGATCGCGGAGAAAGGTCGCGGCGACGTCACCCTGCTCCCCAGCCCGGCGATCTTCGAGCGTCTCGAGACCAAACTCAGCATCGAGTCCGACCGCACCGTCGCGGAGGTCCTTCGCACGGCGGCGGCCGCGGACACCTACCTCTACGGCGCCGGCGTCGCCGGTCCCGACTCAGCCCTCGTGCACAGCGGCTACCTCACAGCCGCCGATGTCGACGTCCTCGTCGCGCGTGGTGCCGTCGGCGACGTCGTCGGGCGGTACATCGACGCCGAGGGCATGATCGTCGACCCGACGCTCGACGAGCGCACGGTCGGTCTCGGGCTGGAGGCCCTGCGAGGGGCCGCGCGCAGCATCGCGGTCATCGCGGGCGCACCGAAGCACGCCGTCGCTCGGGCCGTCGTGAGCAGCGGACTCTGCACCGTGCTCGTCACGGACGAGGTGACCGCGACGGCGCTGCTCAGCGATCTCGAACCATCACCTGTTCAGCAGCACACCCCGGAGCACGAACTGCTCGGAAGGAACACACCATGACCACCCCACCAGGAGACCTCGTGGCGAAGCCCACGGCGCTCGAACTCGTCGACGGCCCCGTCACCGACGCCAGCCTCAGACGCTACCTCGACGGCCTGCCCGGCGTCGACGCCGTCGGGCTCGAACAGCGGGCGGCCGACCTCGGCAGCCGATCGATCAAGACGACCTCGAAGGCCTGGGCCCTCGACCGGATCATCGAACTCATCGACCTCACCACGCTCGAGGGTGCCGACACCCCCGGCAAGGTGCGCTCCCTCGTCGCGAAGGCCATCACGCCGGACGCCGGCGACCCGTCCACGCCTCGCGTGGCCGCCGTGTGCGTCTACGGCGACATGGTGCCCTACGCCGTCGAGGCGCTCGGGGCGGCGCACACGCAGCCCGGTGCAGGGCACGACGCGGCGGGCATCAACGTCGCGGCGGTCGCCACCGCGTTCCCGAGCGGCCGTGCCTCGCTCGCCGTGAAGCTCGCCGACACGGCCGACGCCGTCGACGCCGGGGCGGACGAGATCGACATGGTCATCGACCGCGGTGCCTTCCTCTCGGGTCGGTACGGTCAGGTCTTCGACGAGATCGTCGCCGTCAAGGAGGCCTGCCGTCGGAGCGACGGGACCTCGGCGCACCTCAAGGTCATCCTCGAGACGGGTGAGCTGAACACCTACGACAACGTGAAGCGCGCGTCATGGCTCGCGATCCTGGCCGGTGGCGACTTCATCAAGACCTCCACCGGGAAGGTGGCGCCGGCCGCCACCCTCCCGGTGACGTTGCTCATGCTCGAGGTCGTCCGCGACTGGCACCGCCTCACGGGTGAGCAGATCGGCGTGAAGCCCGCCGGAGGCATCCGCTCGTCGAAGGACGCCATCAAGTACCTCGTGACCGTCGCCGAGACGGTCGGTGAGGACTGGCTCCAGCCGCACCTCTTCCGCTTCGGCGCCTCGAGCCTCCTCAACGACGTGCTCCTGCAGCGGCAGAAACTCACCACCGGCCACTACTCCGGCCCCGACTACGTCACGATCGACTAGGACATCATGAGCTTCCTCGAATACGCACCAGCCCCGGAGTCGACCTCGGTCCTCCATCTCCGCTCCGAGTACGGCCTCTTCATCGACGGCGAGTTCACGGAGGGGACCGGCGGCTCCTTCCAGACGATCTCGCCGAGCACCGAGCAGCCGATCGCGACGATCTCCGCCGCGAGCGACGCCGACGTCGACCGCGCCGTCGTCGCGGCACGACGCGCCTACGACCGCGTGTGGTCGAAGCTGTCGGGCGCCGATCGCGGCAAGTACCTCTTCCGGATCGCACGGCTCATCCAGGAACGCGCCCGTGAACTGGCGGTGGCCGAGAGCCTCGACAACGGCAAGCCCATCAAGGAGTCCCGCGATGTGGACGTCCCGCTCGTCGCCGCCTGGTTCTTCTACTACGCGGGGTGGGCCGACAAGCTCGACTACGCCGGTCTCGGCGCGAACCCCCGCGCCCTGGGTGTGGCCGGCCAGGTCATCCCGTGGAACTTCCCCCTCCTCATGCTCGCCTGGAAGGTCGCCCCGGCGCTCGCCGCAGGGAACACCGTCGTCATCAAGCCGGCGGAGACCACGCCGCTGACCGCGCTCATCTTCGCCGAGATCCTCCAGCAGGCGGAACTCCCAGCGGGCGTCGTCAACATCGTCACCGGCGCCGGAGCGACGGGCGCGGCGATCGTCCGGCACCCGGACGTCAACAAGGTCGCGTTCACCGGGTCGACGGCCGTCGGCCGGGAGATCGCGAAGACCATCGCGGGTTCGGACAAGCGGCTGACGCTCGAGCTCGGTGGCAAGGCCGCGAACATCGTCTTCGACGACGCGCCCATCGACCAGGCGATCGAAGGCATCGTCAACGGCATCTTCTTCAACCAGGGGCACGTCTGCTGCGCGGGGTCGCGGCTCCTCGTCCAGGAGAGCATCCACGACGAGGTCGTCGACCGCTTGAAGCAGCGCCTGCAGACGCTGCGCGTCGGCGACCCGCTCGACAAGAACACCGACGTCGGTGCGATCAACTCGGCCGAGCAGCTGGCCCGCATCCGCGAGCTCTCCGACATCGGCGAACTCGAGGGTGCGGAGCGCTGGAGCCCGGCGTGCGAGCTGCCCGAGAACGGCTTCTGGTTCGCGCCGACGATCTTCACGAACGTGTCGACCAGCCACCGGATCGCGCGCGAGGAGATCTTCGGGCCGGTCCTGTCGGTCATGTCCTTCCGGACCCCCGCCGAGGCGATCGCCAAGGCGAACAACACCCCGTACGGACTGTCGGCGGGCATCTGGAGCGACAAGGGCAGTCGGATCCTCGCCGTGGCCGACAAGCTGCGCGCCGGGGTCATCTGGGCGAACACCTTCAACCGCTTCGACCCGGCCAGCCCCTTCGGCGGCTACCAGGAGTCCGGGTACGGCCGCGAAGGCGGACGACACGGTCTCGGCGCGTACCTCGCGCCCGCCGGATCGAGCGTCACCGCAGCCTCCGCATCGGCCACGAGCACCACGAAGGAGGAGCAGCGATGAGCCGGCTCACCGTCCCCAAGACCTACAAGCTCGCCATCGGCGGCAAGTTCCCCCGCAGTGAATCCGGAAGGACATACGAGGTGACCGACTCGACCGGCGGGTTCCTGGCGAACGCGTCATTGGCCTCGCGCAAGGACGCCCGCGACGCGGTCGTCGCCGCCCGCTCGGCGCTCGGCGGATGGTCCGGTGCGACCGCTTACAACCGCGGCCAGGTGCTCTACCGCATCGCCGAGCTGCTCGAAGGGCGTCGCGCCCAGTTCGTGGACGAGATCGTCCGCGCAGAGGGCGTGTCGCAGGCGTCCGCCGCGGCCCAGGTCGACGAGGCCATCGACCTCTGGGTCTGGTACGCGGGGTGGGCCGACAAGTACGTCCAGGTCGTCGGGGGAGCGAACCCCGTCTCGGGTCCGTACTTCAACCTCTCGGTGCCGGAACCGACGGGTGTCGTCGCGCTGATCGCGCCGCAGGAGTCGTCGCTCCTCGGGTTCGTGAGCGTCGTCGCCCCGGCGCTGGTCGCCGGCAACACGGTCGTCGTCATCGCGAGCGAGCGGTTCCCGCTGTCGTCGATCAGCCTGGCGGAGGTGCTCGCGACGAGCGACGTCCCCGGTGGCGTCGTCAACGTGCTCACGGGTTCGCCCGCGGAGATGGCCCCCTGGCTCGCCTCGCACGCCGACGTCAACGCGATCGACCTCGCGGGCGCAGGGGCACTCGACTGGATCGAGCTCGAGGTCCTCGCGGCGGAGACGCTGAAGCGCGTCGTCCGTCCGAGCGGTGCCACCGGGTCCGTCCCGGCGAGCCTCGATCGGATCACGGCCTTCACCGAGGTGAAGACCGTCTGGCACACGAAGGCCCTCCTGTAGTCCCGAGGAGCGCCCGCGTGGCTCTTGCACAGCGTCGCCCGGCTGTACAGCCGGGCGACGCTGTCGTCGCGGGGCCGTAACGTTGCGTCCATGACCGAATCATCGACTCCGAAGCGCGTGCTCGTCACGGGTGCCACCGGCTACATCGGCGGGCGGCTCGTCCCGCGCCTGTTGGAGGCCGGGTACGTCGTGCGCGTGCTCGTGCGCTCGCCGCAGAAGCTGACCGACGTGCCGTGGCGGGACGACGTGGAGGTCGTCGAGGGTGACCTCGGCGACGCGGCCGCGGTCAAGGCGGCCTGCGTGGACGTCGACGTCGTCTACTACCTCGTGCATTCGATGGGCGGGAAGGGCGACTTCGAGCAGACGGAATACGATGCCGCCGAGCATGTCGCGGCTGCGGCTGCGGCGGCCGGAGTCTCGCGCATCGTGTACCTGGGTGGCCTGCACCCGGAGGGTGTCGAGCTCTCGAAGCATCTGCGCTCCCGCACCGAGGTCGGGCGGATCCTCCTCGAATCCGGTGTGCCGACGCTCGTGCTGCAGGCCGGTGTGGTCATCGGTTCCGGATCGACCTCCTTCGAGATGATCCGGCATCTGACCGACATCCTCCCGTACATGCCGGCACCCCGCTGGGTCCGGAACTTCATCCAGCCGATCGCGGTCCGGGACGTCCTGCACTACCTGTTGGCGGGCGCCGAGGTCGACCGCGACGTGAACCGCGCGTTCGACATCGGCGGGCCGGACGTCCTGCGGTACGGCCAGATGATGAACGGGTACGCGGTGGAGGCAGGCCTCCCGCAGCGCCCCATCGCGCCGTTGCCGGTGCTCACGCCGTGGTTGGCCTCGCAGTGGGTCAACCTCGTGACGCCGATCCCGCGTCGTCTGGCGTCACCCATCATCGAATCCCTCCTGGTCGACTGCGTCATGGGGGACCACGACATCGACGCGGTGATCCCGCCGCCTGAGGGCGGGCTGACCGGCTATCGTCGGGCGGTCCGACTCGCGCTGCAGCGGATGAAGGACGGCGAGGTGGAGACCTCCTGGCGGAACGCGACGGTCGCCGGCGCGCCGAGCGACCCGTTGCCGAGCGACCCGGACTGGGCGGGGCACGTCGTCTACATCGACCTCAAGGAGCGCAAGACGTCCGCGGACGCGGATCGGCTCTTCTCGGTCATCGAGTCCATCGGTGGCGAGAACGGGTGGTACTCGTTCCCCCTGGCGTGGGCGGTCCGCGGCTGGATGGACAAGCTCGTCGGCGGCGTCGGGCTCCGTCGCGGCCGCGACGACCCGCAGCATCTGAGTGTGGGGGACGCCCTCGACTTCTGGCGCGTCGAGTACCTCGAACGCGGTCGGATGCTGCGCCTGCGGGCCGAGATGCGGGTGCCCGGTCTGGCGTGGTTGGAGATGAGCGCGACGCCGGTCGGCGACGGCTCGGTCTACCGGCAGCGTGCGGTCTTCTTCCCGAAGGGCCTCGGCGGCCGACTCTACTGGTTCGCGATCCTCCCGTTCCACGGGATCATCTTCAACGGGATGGCCAACCGGATCACCGAGGCGGCGGTCGCGCTGCCCTCGGAGCGTTCCGCCCAGCGGAAGAGCCGGGTCTCACCGGTCTCGCCGGAGGAGCACGACGCCGTCGACTCCGCCGAGGCAGAGCTGCAGGCGTCGAGGCCGGCACCGGAGGTCGCGGAGTAGCGTGGCGGTATGAGCGAACCCACCGTCGTCACCGTCACGGGAGCGGGCGGCCAGATCGGCTACTCCCTCCTCTTCCGCATCGCCTCAGGCCAACTGCTCGGGCCGGACCGCCCGGTCCTCCTGCGACTGCTGGAGATCCCGCAGGGTCTCGGCGCGGCCGAGGGCACGGCCCTGGAGTTGCAGGACGGCGCCTTCCCCCTGCTCGCCGGCGTCGAGGCGACGACGGACGCGGCACGTGCCTTCGACGGTGCGAACATCGCCCTGCTGGTCGGCGCGCGGCCGCGTGGCCCGGGGATGGAGCGTGGCGATCTCCTGGCGGCGAACGGCGGCATCTTCGCACCGCAGGGTGCCGCGATCGGCGCCGGCGCGGCCGATGACGTCCGGGTGCTGGTGGTCGGGAATCCGGCCAACACGAACGCCCTCATCGCGCAGGCCGCCGCGACCGGGGTGCCGCCGGAACGGTTCACCGCCCTGACGCGTCTCGACCACAACCGCGCCGTCGCGCAGTTGGCGGCCAAGACCGGCGCGCCGGTGACGGACGTCGACGGCGTCGTCATCTGGGGGAACCACTCGGCGACGCAGGTGCCCGACATCTCCCATGCGACGGTCGGCGGTCGCCCGGCGCTCGACCTCGTCGACGAGGCCTGGATCGCGGACGAGTTCATCCCCCGGGTGGCGAAGCGCGGTGCGGAGATCATCGCCGTCCGCGGCTCCTCCTCCGCCGCCTCGGCTGCGGCGGCCGCCATCGACCACGTGCACGACTGGGTCTGCGGCACGGCGACACCGGAGCGTCCGGATCGCTGGACGTCCGTCGCCCTGCCGTCGCAGGGCTGGTACGGCGTGCCGGAGGGCTTGGTCAGCTCGTTCCCGGCGCGATCCGTCGACGGTCGCTGGCAGGTCGTCGAGGGGCTCGACATCGCGCCCGTGTGGCAGCAGCGCATCGACGCCTCGGTGGCGGAACTCCAGGAGGAGCGGACCGCGGTGCGGGAGCTCGGCCTCCTCGGCTGACCCCGGCGAGCGGTCGGTCGAACGGTTGCAGGAGGTACCCCCTGGGGGTATAGTGGTGGCTCCGAGTCACTGAGGAGGACGCATGTCCGAAACCACCGCAACCACCACCTACCGGGTCGACGGCATGACCTGCGCGCACTGCGTGTCGGCCGTCACGACCGAGCTGTCCGCGCTGTCCGGCGTGGACGAGGTCGTCGTGGACCTCGAGACGGGGACGGTCACGGTGGCCGGAACGTCCTCGTCCGACGAGGCGGCCATCGGTGCTGGCGTCCAGGAGGCCGGCTACACCCTCGTCGGTCGTCGCTGATGAGCGCGCCGCTGCAGACCCTCGATCTCGACATCGCGGGCATGACGTGCGCGAGTTGTGTGGCGAGGGTCGAGAAGCGGCTCACGGCGCTCGACGGCGTCGAGGCGCAGGTGAACCTCGCGACCGAGCGCGCGACGGTCACGGCGCCGGCGGCCGTCACCGCGGAGGAGCTGGTCGCGGCGGTCGCGAAGGCCGGGTACACGGCGACGGTGCGTCCCGGCGCGGACGAGCGTTCCGGAGCACACCGCGACGATGCCCCGACACCGGAGTCCGAGTCCGACCCCTCGGCGACGGTGACGACCCTCCGCACCCGACTCGTCGTCAGCACCGTGCTCGCCCTCCCGGTCATCCTGCTCGCCATGGTCCCCGCCTGGCAGTTCGACCACTGGCAGTGGCTGTCGCTCACGCTGGCGACGCCCGTGGTGTTCTGGGGCGGCTACCCGTTCCACCGCGCGACGTTCGCCACGCTGCGTCACGGCTCGGTGACGATGGACACGCTCATCACCCTCGGGACGGGGGCGGCGTACCTGTGGTCGCTCTGGGCGCTCTTCTTCGGCATGGCCGGGATGACCGGCATGCGCCACGAGTTCACCTTCTTCGCCCCCGACGCCGACCCCTCCGGTGCCCTCTACCTCGAGGTGGCCGCGGGCGTCACCGTGTTCCTCCTCGCCGGGCGCCTCATCGAGCAACGATCGAAGCGCAGCGCCGGGGCGGCGCTCCGCGAGCTGATGACGGCCGGAGCCTCCGAGGTGTCGATCCTCCGAGAGCGGGCCGCCGATCCGAGCGACCTGATGGCGGCGACCCGCCAGGAGGAGCGCGTCCCCGTCGACCGCCTCCTCGTCGGCGACCTCTTCCTCGTGCGGCCGGGGGAGTCCGTGGCGACCGACGGCACGGTCGTCGAGGGCGCGGCGAGCGTCGACGAGAGCCTGATGACGGGTGAGTCGGTCCCCGCGGAGAAGACGGCGGGTTCGCCGGTCACCGGTGGGACGATCGCGCGCGGCGGATCGCTCGTGGTGCGGGCCACCGCCGTCGGCACCCGGACGAGGCTCGCACGCATGGCGCAGGCGGTCGAGGCCGCTCAGCTCGGGAAGAGTCGCATCCAACGCCTCGCGGACCGCATCTCCAGTGTGTTCGTGCCGATCGTGCTCGTCACGGCGGTCGCGACCGCGATCGTGTGGATCGCCGCGGGCTCGTCGGTGCAGGCCGCCTTCACCGCGGCCGTCGCCGTGTTGATCATCGCCTGCCCGTGTGCGCTCGGCCTCGCCACCCCGGTCGCCCTCCTCGTCGGCACCGGTCGAGGGGCGCAGCTCGGCATCCTGATCGCCGGACCGGAGGCTCTCGAACGCGCGAGCGGCATCGACCGTGTCCTGCTCGACAAGACCGGGACCATCACCTCGGGGCGGATGAGCGTGACCGAGGTCTGGGCGGAGGGTACCGCCGACGCGGCGCTCGACCTCGCCGCAGCGCTCGAAGCCGACTCCGAGCACCCCATCGCCGAGGCGATCGTCGAGGAGTCCGCACGTCGTGGCGGAACACCTCCGACGGTTTCGGACTTCGCGAGCTTCGAAGGCCTCGGGGTCACCGGGACCGTCCGTGGAGGGACCGTCCTCGTCGGACGACCCGCCTTCGCCGAGGACCAGGGGTTCCGAACCGGAGCTGCGGCCACGGCGGCGCTCAGGGCCGCAGCGGAACGCGCGAGCACCGTCGTGGTCCTCGCCTGGGACGGCGAGGTCCGCGGGATCGTCGAGGTCGCCGACACCGTCAAGCCGGAGGCGCGGGCCGCCGTCCAGCGTGCCGTGGCGCTCGGGATGACTCCGGTGCTGCTCACCGGTGACAACGCGGCCGTCGCCGCCCGCGTCGCGGCCGAGGTCGGGATCACCGAGGTGATCGCCGACGCGAGCCCGATGGACAAGGTCGCCGCCGTCGAACGCCTGCAGGCGGACGGTCACCGCGTCGCGATGATCGGCGACGGGGTGAACGACGCGGCCGCGATCGCGACCGCCGACCTCGGGGTCGCCATGGGGACGGGGACCGACGCGGCCAAGAGCGCCGCCGACCTCAGCATCGTCTCCGGGTCGCTCGCCACGGCCGTCGACGCGGTCCGGCTGTCGAGACGGACCCTTGGCATCATCCGAGGCAACCTCTTCTGGGCGTTCGCGTACAACGTCGCGGCGATCCCGCTCGCCGCGCTCGGGCTCCTCAACCCGATGATCGCGGGCGCGGCGATGGCGTTCTCGAGCGTGTTCGTCGTGCTCAACAGCCTGCGCCTCCGGCGGTTCCGTCCGGCCGCCTGAGGACATCCGTCACCTGCCGGGCTGCGGCGGCTACACTGTCCGCAGAACCGATCGACGTGGATGGGTGGTGGTGAGGTGACCAGTCCCTGGCTGGCGGCCCCGGCGCGTGCCGAAGCGCAGCGCGGACTCGTGCGGCGGCTCGTCCGCGAGTCGTGGGAGCGGTCGATGGGCCGTCACCTCGACCCGGACAACCTCATGCCGGAGCTCGCCTTCGACGAGGACGAGTTGCGCGACCACCGGCTCGGTCATCCACTCGCCGGCGTCCTCCCGGTCATCACGCGGCTGCTCGTCGAGGACGCCGACGACGACTCCGGCATGCTCGTCGCGGTCGGCGACGCCATGGGCAGACTGCTCTGGGTCGACGGCGACCGTCACCTGCGTCGTCGGGCGGAGGGCATGTTGTTCGTCGAGGGCGCCGGCTGGTCGGAGCGCGAGGTCGGCACGAGTGCGCCGGGAACCGCACTCGAGCTCGACCACGGGATCCAGATCCACGCGGCCGAGCACTTCAACCGGCTCGTGCATCCGTGGAGCTGCACGGCGGTGCCCGTGCACGACCCGGAGACGAGACGGATCATCGGGGTGATCGACATCACCGGAGGACCGCAGGCCGTCGCCTCGCATGCACTTCCGCTCATGGAGGCGACCGCGGCAGCCGTCGAATCCGAGATCATGGTGCAACGCCTGCGGGCGCTCGCCGATCGCTCTTCGGCCGGACTCGGCCGACGTCGAGGGACGCCGCGTCCGACCCTGGTCCGGCCGGGACTGCAGGTGCTCGGCCGCGACACCGGGATGCTCGTCGGCCACGGCGCGGAACGGCCGACCGAACTCAGCCGCCGTCACGCCGAGATCCTGACGCTGTTGTCCTGGCACCGGCAGGGCCTCAGCGCCGAGGCGCTCGCCGACCGGCTCTACGACGCCGACGAGGCGCCGGTCACCCTGCGGGCGGAGCTCGTGCGACTCCGGAGGGTGCTGACCGCGGCCGCGCCGACACTCGTCCCCGCCTCACGCCCGTACCGCCTCACCGCACCCCTCCAACTCGACGCCCACCAGGTGCTGTCGCTCCTCGACCGCGGCGCCCACCGGGCTGCGCTCGCCGCCTACCCCGGCCCGCTGCTCCCCGACTCGACCGCGCCCGGCATCGTCGAGCTGCGCGAGCTGGTGGCGACCAGGCTCCGCGAGGCGATGCTGACCGATGCATCGGCCGACCTCTTGTACGACTACCTCGGGAGCGCCGCGGCCCCCGACGACCTCGAGGTCCTCCACGCCTGCCTGCGAGCGCTCCCGCCGCGCTCGCCGAAACGGGCGGGGATCGTCGCCCGGGTGGAGGCGCTCGAAACCGATCTCGCGGCGAGCTGACCGCTGATCCGCGTCGAGCGGTGATGCAACCTCATGCAACCTGCCCGCCGGTAGCGTCAGCCGCACGCACCTGAGCGGTGCGGCCACCGACAACGTCGTCGACAAGGAGTGCCATGACCGTCTACGCCAACCCGGGTACCGAAGGTGCCGTGTTCAGCTACGCCCCGCGCTACGACCACTTCATCGGGGGCGAGTACGTCCCGCCAGCGAACGGACAGTACTTCGAGAACCCGACGCCCGTCACCGGCGCGGTCTTCACCGAGATCGCCCGAGGGACCGCGGCCGACGTGGACCGCGCCGTCGAGGCGGGATGGAGGGCGTTCCCCGCGTGGTCGAAGACCAGCGTCGCCGAGCGCGCCGTCATCCTCAACCGGATCGCCGACCGCATGGAAGAGCACCTCGAGGAGATCGCGGTCGCCGAGAGCTGGGAGAACGGCAAGCCGGTCCGCGAGACCCTCGCCGCCGACATCCCGCTCGCGATCGACCACTTCCGCTACTTCGCCGGCGCCATCCGCGCCCAGGAGGGCGGTATCTCCGAACTCGACCACGACACCGTCGCCTACCACTTCCACGAACCGCTCGGCGTCGTCGGGCAGATCATCCCGTGGAACTTCCCGATCCTCATGGCGGTGTGGAAGCTCGCTCCGGCGCTCGCCGCCGGCAACTGCGTCGTGTTGAAGCCGGCGGAGCAGACCCCGGCCTCGATCCACCTGATCGTCGACCTCGTGAAGGACCTGCTGCCCGCCGGCGTCTTCAACGTCGTCAACGGCTTCGGTATCGAGGCTGGTGCGCCGCTGGCGTCCCACCCGCGGATCCGGAAGATCGCCTTCACCGGCGAGACCACGACCGGCCGCCTCATCATGCAGTACGCGAGCGAGAACCTCATCCCGGTGACGCTCGAACTCGGGGGCAAGAGCCCGAACGTGTTCTTCGAGGACGTCGCGCGTGAGCACGACCAGTACTACGAGAAGGCGCAGGAGGGCTTCAGCATGTTCGCCCTCAACCAGGGCGAGGTCTGCACCTGCCCGAGCCGGGCGCTCGTGCAGCGGTCGATCTACGACGGCTTCGTGGGCGACGCGCTCGTGCGCATCGGCAAGATCAAGCAGGGCAACCCGCTCGACACGGACACCATGATCGGCGCCCAGGCGTCGAACGACCAGCTCGAGAAGATCCTGTCCTACATGGACATCGGCAAGCAGGGTGGGGCGAAGCTGTTGATCGGTGGCGAACGCGCCGACCTCGGCGGTGAACTGAGCGGCGGGTTCTACGTCCAGCCGACCGTGTTCGAAGGCACCAACGACATGCGGATCTTCCAGGAGGAGATCTTCGGCCCGGTGCTCGCGCTCACGAGTTTCGCCGACTACGACGAGGCGATCTCGATCGCGAACGACACGCTCTACGGCCTGGGCGCCGGTGTCTGGAGTCGGGAGGCGACGACGCTCTACCGCGCGGGCCGGGCGATCGAGGCCGGTCGGGTCTGGTCGAACACCTACCACCAGTACCCGGCGCACGCGGCGTTCGGCGGGTACAAGCAGTCCGGTATCGGCCGCGAGAACCACAAGATGATGCTCGACCACTACCAGCAGACGAAGAACCTGCTGGTCAGCTACGCGGAAGGCCCGATGGGCTTCTTCTGATCGACCGGTCCGCGGGTGGCGCGCGTTCGAGTCGCGCCACCCGTGCACCAGGCCCCGGGACCGGTGCGGCCGATCGGAGACCCCCTGATGAGACGACGGAGGACACACCATGACCGGACGGGTCGACGTCACCGAGACCGCTGCCGCGCTCCTGCGCGAGATGACCGCGGTGCACGGGCCGCTCATGTTCCACCAGTCGGGCGGGTGCTGTGACGGGAGCTCACCCATGTGCTACCCCGTCGGGATGTTCCGCACCGGGGCGGTCGACGTCCTGCTCGACACCCTCGACGTCGTGGGACTCGACGCGCCCGTCGAGGTGTACATGTCGCGCTCGCAGTTCGAGTACTGGAAGTTCACGCACCTCACGATCGACGTGGTCCAGGGCCGGGGGAGCGGGTTCAGCGTCGAGGCGCCCACGGGCCAACGCTTCCTCATCCGTTCGCGCATGCTCGACGACGCCGAGCTGGAGCGCTTCGGACTCCTCGAGGACGCCGCCGACTGAGCGCTCGCGAGCGATGCGGCCGATGGCGTAGACTGGGTACACGCCCGTCGGGCGCCCGTGTCGGTCTCGTGCAACGCTCTGTTGCTCCACGACGACCAGTCGGGCCCGACGCCCGTCTCTTCCGGCCCCTCGGCCGATGAGGCATTCTCGACTGCTCAGGAGGAGCATGCCGCACACCGGCCAGCAACGCCGTTCCCAGGGGCGTTCCAGCACCCGTTCATCTGGCCGCTCGAACCCCAGAGGGTCCTCGTCGCGCCACGACGACGACGCGCCCATCATCCCGATCCTCGCCCGCAAGGTGCGCGAGGTCGAGGCGAAGGCGCAGAAGGGCAAGGTCGGTCCCACCAACCGGACCAAGTACCAGGTCATCGCGTTCCTGGTCCGCGAGGAGCGCGCTCGGGTCAAGGCCGACACGAGCTACAGCGACGCCACCCGCGCCGAGCTCCTCAAGCGCCTCGACGGGGTCGCGACCATCCTCGCGAAGACCGCGGCGCGCGACACCTCGCTCATCCAGCTCCTCGAGGCGGACGCCGCGACGAGCCCGGTCGCACAGCGACTCCGCCGTGACTGGCTGCTCGAGTCGGGCGCCGAACTCAGCGCCGACGAGCTCATCATCACCGTCGAGAAGCCCGTCATGGAATCGGTCGTCCCGGCCGAGCTCGCCGAGAAGCAGGTCATCCCGCAGTCGGTGAAGGCGCGTCAGCTGGCCAACCCGTTCCTCGCCCCCGACTTCAGCCAGGCGGCACCGCAGCCGACCGTGCGTCGTCGCCTCGACAGCTGGGAGCTCATGGGCCCGCTGTACAAGGCGTTCGAACTCGGTTCCGGCGGGGGAGCGGCCTCGATGGACCTCCCCGACGCGCCCAAGCTCGACCGCCTTTCGCCCCGTGGCCTCGAGGTCATGAAGCACCAGGCGCGGTTCGTCGAGAGCGTCAAGGAGGGGCATCGTTCCTTCCTGCTCGCCGACGAGCCAGGGCTCGGGAAGACGGCGCAGTCCGTCCTCGCCGCCTCCGTGGCGGAGGCCTACCCGCTGCTCGTCATCGTCCCGAACGTGGTGAAGATGAACTGGGCGCGCGAGGTCGAGCGGTGGACGCCGCACCGCCGGGCCACGGTCATCCACGGCGACGGCCAGGCCCTCGACGCCTTCGCCGACGTCATCATCGTGAACTACGAGGTCCTCGACCGCCACCTCGCCTGGCTCGGGACCCTCGGCTTCCGCGGCATGGTGGTCGACGAGGCCCACTTCATCAAGAACCTCCACTCCCAGCGGTCGCAGCACGTGCTGTCCCTCGCGAACCGGATCCGGAAGGCGACGCCCGGCCAGGACCCGCTGCTGCTCGCGCTGACGGGTACGCCGCTCATCAACGACGTCGAGGACTTCAACGCCATCTGGCAGTTCCTCGGCTGGATCAAGGACGGCAAGCCGACCGCCGAACTCATGGAGCGGCTCGAGGACACCGGCCTCACGCCGGCTGAGCACGCCTTCTACGCCGCGGCCCGTTCAGCGGTCATCGACATGGGCATCGTGCGCCGGAAGAAGCTCGACGTGGCGAAGGACCTCCCCGCGAAGCGGGTCGCTGACCTGCCGGTCGAGCTCGACGACGAGGCGATCCGGTCGATCCGCGACGCCGAGGCCGAGCTCGGACAGCGCCTCAAGTCGCGCTACGTGCGCGTGTTGGAGTCCCGCGGAGAACGCGTCGACGCCTTGCACGACCCGAACACCGAACTCATGCGCATGGTCGCCCAGGCGGAACTCGACGAGTCGAAGGCCGCCGGCGGTACCGAGAACGTGTTCACCATGATCCGGAAGATCGGTCAGGCCAAGGCGGTCCTCGCCGCCGACTACACGGCCCAGCTCGCGCGCTCCGTCGGCAAGGTCGTGTTCTTCGCGAAGCACATCGACGTCATGAACGCCGCCGAGCAGCTGTTCGCCGGTCGCGGTCTGAAGACGGTGTCGCTCCGCGGCGACCAGACCACGCAGGCGCGCCAGGCCGCGATCGACGCCTTCAACACCGACCCCGAGGTCGCGGTGGCGGTCTGCTCGCTCACGGCGGCGGGCGTCGGCGTCAACCTCCAGGCGGCGTCGAACGTCGTGCTCGCCGAGCTGTCGTGGACGGCCGCGGAGCAGACGCAGGCGATCGACCGCGTGCACCGCATCGGTCAGGAGGAGCCGGTCACCGCGTGGCGCATCATCGCCGCCCACACGATCGACTCCAAGGTCGCCGAACTCATCGACAGCAAGCAGGGGCTCGCGGCCCGTGCGCTCGACGGCAGCGATCAGGATGTGGCCTCGGTCGACTCCGTGCAGCTGAACGCCCTCGTCCACCTGTTGCGCGAGGCCCTGGGCGGCTGACGCCCGGTGTGTCCGACCGGGCGGCGATCAACGCCACCCGGTCGGAGCTCGCGGTGCTCAGACGCCGAGTGCGGTCTTCACTTGCGCGAGCGACGGGTTCGTCGCGGTGGAACGGTCCGGGTAGATGACGGTCGGGACCGTCTGGTTGCCACCGTTGAGGGAGGCGACGAGCTCGGCCGTCCCCGGCACCTGCTCGATGTCGATCTCGGTGAAGGGGATCCCTGCGGCCGACAGCTGGTGCTTCAGCCGGGCGCAGTATCCGCACCAGGTGGTGGAGAACATGGTGATGCCGCCATCGGCGGGGAGGTAGTCGTCGGCACTCATCCCAGCAGCCTAACCCCGGCTCGCGGGAGCCCCGACACATGCTGGATCGACCACCGGCGGCGAGACGGTATTGTCGGGGATGACTTCCGGCACCGGTGGTGCCCCGATCCCCATGAGGACTGTTGATATGAGAATTGGTGTGCTCACGAGCGGCGGCGACTGCCCCGGCCTGAACGCGGTCATCCGAGGTGCGGTGCTCAAGGGGACCAAGATCCACAACCAGGAGTTCATCGGCATCCGCGACGGATGGCGAGGTGTGGTCGAGGGGCTGACCATGCCACTCGACCGCCACAGTGTGCGCGGGCTCGCCAAACAGGGCGGCACGATCCTCGGCACCAGCCGGACGAACCCGTTCGAGGGCCCGCACGGCGGCCCGGAGAACGTGCAGCACACCATGGACCGCCTCGGGATCGACGCCCTCATCGCGATCGGCGGCGAGGGCACGCTCGCTGCGGCGAAGCGGCTCACCGACGCCGGACTGAAGATCGTCGGCGTCCCGAAGACCATCGACAACGACCTCGACGCCACCGACTACTCCTTCGGCTTCGACACCGCCGTCGAGATCGCGACCGAGGCCATCGACCGCCTGCGCACCACCGGCGAATCGCACAAGCGCTGCATGGTGATCGAGGTCATGGGCCGTCACGTGGGGTGGATCGCCCTGCACGCCGGCATGGCCGCCGGCGCGCACGCCATCCTCATCCCGGAGCAGCCGCAGTCCATCGAGCAGATCTGCGAGTGGGCCGACAGCGTCTACCAGCGCGGGCGTGCGCCGATCATCGTCGTGTCCGAGGGCTTCACCCTCGACACGATGGAGTCCGCGCACTCCGAGAAGGGGCTCGACGCCTTCAACCGCCCCCGGCTCGGCGGGATCGCCGACGTCCTCGCACCGGAGATCGAACGTCGCACGGGGATCGAATCCCGCGCGACGGTGCTCGGCCACCTGCAGCGCGGCGGCGTGCCGAGCGCGTACGACCGCGTCCTCGCCACCCGACTCGGCATGGCGGCGATCGACTCGGTCATGGCCGGCGACTGGGGCACGATGATCGCCCTCCGTGGCACCGAGCTCGTCAACTGCCGCTTCGAGGAGGCCCTCGGCAAGCTCAAGACGGTTCCGCAGGAGCGCTACGACGAGGCGGCCATCCTCTTCGGCTAGGCGCCCGACGACGAGACGACGCCTACACCCCGCTCGGGGTGGAGGCGTCGTCTTGTCCGCTTACGCGGCTGTCCGCCTACGCGGCGTCGGTCTCGGCGAGGCCGAGCACGTCGAGCAACCACGCGAGTTCCTCAGCGCGCTCCTTCCAAGCGTTGTACCGCCCGCTCACCCCGCCGTGGCCGGCGCTCATCTCGATCTTGAGGAGTGCGGGCGCACCGGCGTCGCGGAGTCTGGCCACCCACTTCGCGGGCTCCACGTAGAGCACACGGGTGTCGTTGAGGCTCGTCGTCGCGAGGATGCGCGGGTACTGCTTCGCCGGGTCGACGTTCTCGTACGGGCTGTACGCCTTCATGTAGGCGTAGACCTCGGCGTCGTGCAGCGGGTCACCCCACTCGTCCCACTCGATGACGGTCAGCGGGAGCGACGGATCGAGGATGCTCGTCAGCGCGTCGACGAACGGGACGCCGGCGAGGACGCCCGCGAACCGGTCCGGCGCGCGGTTCGCGACCGCGCCCATGAGGAGGCCGCCCGCGCTGCCGCCCTCGGCGACCAACTGCCCGGCGGTCGTCCAGCCGTCGGCGATGAGGTGGTCGGCCACGTCGACGAAGTCGCTGAAGCTGTTCTGCTTGCGCAGCTTCTTGCCGTCCTCGTACCAGTGCCGGCCGAGCTCGCCACCGCCGCGGACGTGCGCGATCGCGAAGGTGACGCCGCGGTCGAGCATCGACAGCCTGGCGATGGAGAACGACGGGTCCATGCTCGCCTCGTAGGAGCCGTAGCCGTAGAGGTGGAGCGGCCCTGGGCCCTCGAGGTCGCGCCGACGCACGATGGAGACGGGCACCCGCGTCCCGTCGGCGGCGGTCGCCCACTCGCGGAACTGCTCGTACCGCGCCGGGTCGTAGTCGCCGAGGACAGGCTGCTGTTTGCGGACGAACCGCTCGCCCGAGCGGAGGTCGAGTTCGAGCACGGTCGACGGCGTGACGAGCGAGCCGTACCCGAATCGCAGCATCGGTTGCGACCATTCGCCGTTGCCGTGCCAGCCGACACTCGAGAGGGGTTCGTCGAAGCCGAGTTCCTCGATGTCGCCGGTCGTCGCGTCGAGGAGACCGATCCGCGTCAGGCCGTCGCGCCGGTAGGCGACGGTCGTCACCGCGGCGAACGCCTCGACGTCCTCGAGTCGGCGCTCACTGCTGTGGGGGACCACGACGCGCGGTTCCTGCAGTGGATCGTCAAGCGGCACCTCGACGAGTTCGAAGTCGGGGGCGTCGCGGTTGTGGAGGATGAGCAGACGGTCGGCGCCGTCGGCGATGCGGTGCTCGACGCTGTACTCGACGCCCTCCGTCCGCGGCCAGACGATGCGCGCCTCCTCGGTCAGCGCGTCGGCGGGGACGAACCGGGTCTCGCTCGTGACCGACGATCCCGCCTCGATGAGGAGCAGGGCGCGACTGCGGGTGAAGCCCGCACCCACCCAGAACCGTTCGTCCGGCTCGTGGAAGAGGACGACGTCCGCGGACTGGGCCGTGCCGACCCGGTGCAGGTGCACGGTGTCGGGCCGCCAGCTCTCGTCGACCGTCGTGTAGACGATCGCGGACGCATCGGGGGAGAACTCGGCGCCACCGGCGGTGCCGAGGAGCTCGTCGTCGAGGTCGGAGCCGGTCGCGAGGTCACGGACCCGGACGGTGTACCGCTCGTCGCCCTCGACGTCGACCCCGTAGAGGAGTCTGGAGCCGTCGTCGGAGACGTCGAAGCTGCCGAGGGAGAAGAACTCGTGCCCCTCCGCCTCGACGTTCGCGTCCAGGATGATCTGCTCACCCGGGGCCGCGCCGCTCTCGGGCAGTGTCGGCGGGGTCCAATCGTCGGCGTCCGAGACGGGCACCCGGCACTGGATGCCGTACTGGCGGCCCTCGACACTCCGTCCGTAGTACCACCAGTCACCCGCACGGGTCGGGACGGACAGGTCGGTCTCGAGGGTGCGTCCCTTGATCTCCTGGAAGATGCGCTCCCGGAGGGCGGCGAGGTGGTCCGTCTCCTGCGCCGTGAAGGCGTTCTCGGCCTCGAGGTGTTCGATCACCTCCGGCGAGTCCTTCTCGCGGAGCCATTCGTACGGGTCCACCACGGTGTCGCCGTGATGGGTGCGTTCGGTCGGTCGGGTCTGGGCACGTGGGGCAGAGAGCTTCGCCATGGTCCAACGCTAGTCGAGGCTGAACCCTCCCAGCCCGCTCGGAGCCATCCGCGGGCCGACGGGTCTAGCGTTGGAGGATGACGACCATCCCCACCTTCGAGCTCAACGACGGTTCGAGCGTCCCCGCGATCGGCTTCGGCACCTACCCCCTGCGAGGGAGCGAGGGCACCGACGCCACGCTGTCCGCGATCGACGCCGGCTATCGACTCCTCGACACCGCCGTCAACTACCGGAACGAGGACGCGGTCGGAGCCGCCGTCCGCGAGACCGACGTCCCCCGGGACGAGCTGGTCGTGGCGACGAAGCTCCCGGGCCGCGACCACGGCTTCGAGGAGACGATCACCTCGTGCCGCGGCTCGCTGGCATCGCTCGGCCTCGACCGCATCGACCTCTATCTCATTCACTGGCCGAACCCCTCCGTCGGCCGCTTCGTCGAGTCGTGGAAGGCCATGATCCAGCTGCAGCGGGAGGGCCTCGTCCGCAGCATCGGTGTCTCGAACTTCACGGAGGAGTTCCTGACGAGGCTCGCCGACGAGACCGGTGTCCTGCCGGCCGTCAACCAGGTCGAGCTGCACCCGTACTTCCCGCAGGAGGACCTCCTCGCGTTCCACCGCGAGCACGGCGTCCTGACGGAGGCCTGGAGCCCGCTCGGCAAGGCACAGGCGCCGTTCGCCGAGGAGCCCGTCGCGACTGCCGCCGCAGCGCACGACGTCTCGCCGGCCCAGGTCGTGCTCCGCTGGCACCACCAGCGCGGCGTCCTCCCGATCCCCAAGTCCGCGTCCGCGGAACGGCAGCGGACGAACCTCGACATCTTCGGGTTCGAGCTGAGCGACGCGGAGGTCCAGGCGATCACCGCACTCGGTCGTGCAGACGGCCGGCTCTTCGACGGCGACCCGAACACGCACGAGGAGATGTGAGCGTCGGCGGGTGCGGCCACGCACCCGCCGGACCCTCCTCCTAGACTTGGCGGGGTGAAGCCACGACGTCGCAGCCAGCCCCCGATCCAGCCGCGAGCATCACGACCCGTCCTGGTCGCGTTGCTCCTGACGGTCCTCGCGCCGCTCGTCGTGATGACGGCGACGGCGGAACCGGCTGTCGCAGCCACCCGCGCCGACGTGTCCGACTTCACCTTCTCGTCCTTCGACGGGGAGTACACCCTCTCCCGGGGCGATGACGGCCAGGCCGAACTCCGGGCGGTGGAGACCTTCGTCGCCGAGTTCCCCGAGTCCGACCAGAACAAGGGCATCATCCGAGCGATCCCGGACGAGTTCGACCGGGCGCCACTGCACACGGAGATCGTGTCGGTCACCGACGCCGACGGTGCTCCCGTCGAATGGGAGGCCGACCGCGACGGCGACTTCCTCGAGCTGTCGCTCGGCACGGACGACTACGTCCGTGGCACGCAGAGCTACGTCATCACGTACACCCAGCGCGGGGTGGTCGGGGCCTATCGCGACACCCGTGCGGACGAGTTCTACTGGGACGCGCCCGGCACCGGCTGGGACCAGCCGTTCGTGGACGCGCAGATGACCGTGCGCGTCGACGCCGACATCGCCGACGCACTCACCGGCGAGGGCGCCTGCTACCGCGGCGATCCCGACGACAGCTCACCGTGCGACCTCGCCCAGGCGGAGGACGCGGACGCCGACGTCTTCACGACCGCTTCCGTCCCGCTCCAGGCTCGGCAGACGCTCACGGTCGCCATCGGCTTCGAGCCGGGCACCTTCGTCCAGCCGGCCCGACCGGGTGAGGCGCCGGTCTTCTCCATCGTCCCGATCGCCCTCGGCGCGCTGTCGGCCGCGGGTCTCGGTGCGCTCCTGTGGATCCGACTGCGGTTCTGGCGGGACCACCCCGGTCGCGGCGTCATCGTGCCCCAGTACTCCGTCCCGAAGCAGATGAACCTCCTGCTGGCGGGCGACCTCGCCGGCCGTGCCGCCTCGTCGATGGCCGCCCAGATCGTCAGCCTCGCCGTCCGCGGCAAGCTCCGGATCGTGGACGGACCGGGCAAGAAGGACTACTCCCTGCAGTACCTCGACGACAGCGCGACGGACGAGCAGGAACGGCGCGTACTGGCCGCGCTCTTCCCCGACCGGAAACGGCCACGGGAGATGAAGCAGGTCGATCCGGCGCTCGGCAAGGCCGTCACCGCGGAACTCGCGGCCGCCAAGCAGACCGCGCTCGATCGGGGCCTTCGACGTTCGGTCTCGGCGGGGCGGGCGTGGATCATCGTGGGAGCGCTCGCCGTCATCGGCGTCGCTGGAATCGTCTTCTTCGGGGTCGCCTACGCCCAGCGAGCGGACAACGGCTGGTCCGTTGCCGCGCTCTTCGTGACCGGCATCGCGCTGCTCGCGGGGATCGTGTTGGCCATCGCGCCGAAACCGCTCACCGCCACCGGCGCCGAGGCGCGTGACCAGTTGCTCGGCCTCCGCGACTACCTCGAGCTGGCGGAGCAGGACCGCTTCCGCATGCTGCAGAGCCCAGACGGTGCGGAACGGGTGGACCTCGGCGACCCCGGCCAGCTCGTCCGGCTCACCGAACGGCTCCTACCCTTCGCCGTGCTCTGGGGCGTGGAGCGCGAGTGGGCCAAGGAACTCGGTGTCCGCTACGAACAGGCCGGGAGCGCGCCGTCCTGGTACGACTCGAACACGCCGTTCCAGGCGGCGATGTTCGCGAACGCCTTCTCCGGCTTCTCCGGATCGGCGTCGAGCACGTCCGCGTCGTGGTCGACGAGCGGAGGCGCGAGCTCCTCCGGTGGCTCGACGGGTGGCGGCTTCGCGGGTGGTGGCGGCGGCGGAGGCGGGGGCGGCGGACGCTGATCGGTGTCGAGTTGACCTCGACCGGGCAGGGTGTAAGGATCGTGTACGGCGGG
>NZ_LMJX01000003.1:539179-550038 GCF_001421315.1 Plantibacter sp. Leaf1
ATTCGCTCCGCCTCGAGAAAGACACCAGTGGAACTCGTTACCCTGACTGTCGTGCTGGTCATCGCACTGGCCCTGTTCTTCGACTTCACGAACGGGTTCCACGACACGGCGAACGCCATGGCGACGCCGATCGCCACGGGTGCGCTGAAACCGAAGACCGCCGTCCTCCTCGCCGCGATCCTCAACCTGGTCGGTGCGTTCCTGTCCACCGAGGTGGCGAAGACCATCTCCGGAGGGCTCATCCGCGAGGGTGAGGGCGGTATCCGCATCGGGCCGGAGCTCATCTTCGCCGGCCTGATCGGCGCGATCGTCTGGAACATGCTGACGTGGCTCCTCGGCCTTCCGTCCTCCTCGAGCCACGCGCTCTTCGGCGGGCTCATCGGCGCGGCGATCGTCGGCGCAGGCCTCGGCTCCATCGACTTCGGCGTTGTCCTCTCGAAGGTCATCCTCCCGGCGCTCATCGCCCCGGTCACCGCCGGCCTCGTCGCGTACTCGGCCACGAAGCTGGCGTACCGCATCACGCGACGCTACGACGGCAAACCCGACGGCCGCGACGGCTTCCGGTACGCGCAGATCTTCTCCTCCTCCCTCGTCGCCCTCGCACACGGCACCAACGACGCGCAGAAGACGATGGGCGTCATCACGCTCACCTTCATCGCGGTCGGGGTGCAGGCCGTCGGCACCGGCCCCGAACTCTGGGTCATCGTCGTCTGCGCGCTCGCCATCGCCCTCGGTACCTACATGGGCGGTTGGCGCATCATCAAGACGATCGGTACGGGGCTCACCGATGTGAAGCCGGCGCAGGGCTTCGCCGCCGAGACGAGCACCGCCGCGACGATCCTCGCGTCGAGCCACCTGGGCTTCGCGCTGTCGACCACCCAGGTCGCCTCCGGGTCCGTCATCGGTTCCGGTCTCGGGCGTCGTGGTTCGAAGGTCCGTTGGGGGACGGCCGGACGCATCGCGCTCGGTTGGCTCATGACCCTGCCCGCCGCCGGCATCGTCGGCGCCCTGGCCGCCGCCGTCGCACACCTCGGGCTCTTCGGCATCATCGTCGACGCCGTCGTCGGCATCGGCGTGATCCTCACGATCTTCCTCATCTCGCGCCGCAACCAGGTCGACCACAGCAACGTCGTCAGCGAGGTCGCCGACTCCGGTCGCGCCGTCAAGATCAAGCGCAACCCCAAGCCCAAGAAGGTGAAGAAGTGATCGACTGGGCAGCATTCCTGATCGTGTTCGCGACGTCGCTCGTCGGCGCCACCGCCGTGGTCAGCCTGTACTCCTTCGGGCTCCGGCTGCTCACCACCGCCGGACGTATCCCGGTCGTCGCGCCGGCCGAGTTCACGGACGCGATCACCGTCATCACACCGGAGGAGGCTGCGAAGGCGGCGAAGCGTGCCGCCAAGGCCTCGCGCAAGAACCCGCTGACGCCCGCACAGCAGAACCTGGCCCGCGCCGGTGCCTACGCCTGCTTCGCGCTCTGCGCGGCCGCGGTGCTCTTCGGCATCTACCTGATCGTCCCGTTCTTCCACCAGGGCTGACCCGTCTCGCCAGCGCACCGCGCTGACGTGAACCGCACCGACCCGGCGTGACCGCGGGTCACGCGCGCGAACGCGGTGCTCCGCAGACCCGCGCTCGCGCGGACGACCCGCACTGACGTCAGCGCACCGCGCTGGCGCACCGGCCCGAACCGGATCGGTCAGGCGGTCTTGCGCCAGCGGCCGATGACCGTCATCACGTGGTAGATGACGATCGCCGCGATCGTGCCGAGCGCGATCCCGTTGAAGCTGACGTCGCCGCCCGCCACCCAGGTGAAGTCGGCGATGCCGATGATGAGCGCCGTGGCCGCAGTGAACTGGTTGACGGGCTTCGAGAAGTCGACCCTGTTGTCGAGCCAGATCTTCACGCCGATGATGCCGATGAGCCCGTAGAGGGCCGTCGTGACACCGCCCAGGACACCTGCGGGGATGGTGTTGATGACCGCACCGACCTTGGGGGAGAGGCCGAGGAGGACCGCGAACAGGCCGGCGACCCAGTAGGCCGCCGTCGAGTAGACGCGCGTCGCGGCCATGACACCGATGTTTTCGCCGTAGGTCGTCGTGCCCGAACCGCCGCCGAACCCGGCCAGCATCGTCGCGAGACCGTCGGACAGGAGCGCGCGACCGGTCTGCTTGTTCACGGAGGCGTCGGTCATCTGTGCGACGCCCCGGATGTGCCCGACGTTCTCGGCGATGAGGACGAGCACGACGGGGAGGAACGCCGGGAGGACGGCCCAGACGGCCGGGTTCGAGATCGGGTTGTCCGCGAGATGGAACTCGGGGAGGCCGACCCAGGCGGCGTCGGCGATCTTCGAGAAGTCGATCTCCTGTCGGATCGCCGCGACGACGTAGCCGACGACGACGCCGATCACGATCGACAGACGGCCGAGGATGCCGCGGAAGAGCACGGTCGAGAGGATGACGGCCGCGAGCGTCACGAGGGCGGTGACCGGAGCTTCCACGAAGTTGTTCTTCGCCGCGGGGGCGAGGTTGAACCCGATGAGCGCGACGATGGCGCCGGCGACGACCGGCGGCATGAGCGCGTCGATCCAGCCGGTGCCGGTGACCTGCACGATGACACCGACGAGCGCCAGGAGGAGCCCCACCGCGAGGATGCCGAAGAGGGCGCTGCCCATGCCCTGGCTCGCGACGGCGGCCGAGATGGGGGCGATGAACGCGAAGGAGGAACCGAGGTAGCTGGGCACACGGTTCTTCGTGATGACGAGGAACAGGATGGTGCCGACGCCCGAGAAGAAGAGGGTGGTCGTGGGCGGGAAGCCGGTGAGGACGGGCACGAGGAAGGTCGCGCCGAACATCGCGACGACGTGCTGCATCCCAAGCCCGATCGTCCGGGGCCAGCTGAGCCGTTCTCCGGGGCCGACGATCGCGTGGGTCGGGACGTGCTTGCCGTCGCCGTGCAGAGTCCAGGGCAGCGCCATGTGAGCTCGATTCCGTGGGAGGGTGCTGGTTAAGGGGTCCAGCCGATCGTAGCGGGACCCTTGCATCCCGGTCGTCGCGGGGCGGTCCGCCGTGCCGGTACGCTGGTTGCTTCGATGCAGACCCAGGAGGTCCAGTGACCACGACGCCCACCGCTCCGCGCTCGTTCCGAGAGCGTCTCGACGGTTTCTTCGAGATCAGCAAGCGCGGCTCGACCGTCGGAGGGGAGGTGCGCGGTGGCCTCGTGACCTTCGTCGCGATGGCCTACATCGTCATCCTCAACCCGATCATCCTGAGCGGTTCGGCCGACGTCACCGGAGGTGAACTCGGCTTCGCGCAGGTCGCCGCCGTCACCGCCCTGACCGCCGGCGTCATGACGATCCTCTTCGGCCTCGTGGCACGTCTGCCGTTCGCCTTCGCGGCAGGGCTCGGGATCAACTCCTTCCTCGCGGTCAGCGTCGTCGGCCAGGTCACCTGGGCGGAGGCGATGGGCCTCGTCGTCATCAACGGTCTGATCATCGTCCTCCTCGCGGCGACCGGTCTCCGCGCGATGATCTTCAACGCGGTGCCCATCCAGCTGAAGATCGCGATCACGGTCGGCATCGGCCTGTTCATCGCCTTCATCGGTTTCGTCGATGCCGGCTTCGTCCGCTCCACGGGCGCCGGATCCCCGCCGGTCGGCCTCGGTATCGAGGGTTCCGTGGCGACGGTCCCCACCGCCGTGTTCGTCATCTCGCTCCTCCTCACCGGTGTGCTCGTGGCCCGCAAGGTGAAGGGCGCCCTCCTCATCGGCATCGTCGCCTCGACGATCATCGCGATCATCGCTGAGGCCGTCTTCAAGGTCGGCGCCTCGAACGGTGGCGAGAACGCCGGCGGCTGGAACCTCAGCGTGCCCACCCTCCCCACCCAGGTCGTCGGCCTGCCCGACCTCAGCCTGCTCGGCCAGGTGAGCTTCGGTGGCTTCGAGCGCATCGGTGTCCTCGCCGCGCTCATGCTCGTCTTCACCCTCGTGTTCACGAACTTCTTCGACGCGATGGGCACCATGACCGGGCTCTCGAAGGAGGCCGGCGTCGCAGATGCGAAGGGCGACTTCCCGCGGCTGCGATCGGCACTGATCGTCGAGGGCGTCGGAGCGGTGGCGGGTGGCGCCACGTCGTCCTCCTCGTCGACCGTGTTCATCGAGTCCGGTGCCGGGATCGGCGAGGGGGCCAGGACCGGCCTCGCGAACCTGGTGACAGGCGTGCTGTTCCTGCTCGCGATGTTCTTCACGCCGCTCACCCAGATCGTCCCGTCCGAGGTCGCCGCTGCCGCCCTCGTCATCGTCGGGACGCTCATGATGTCGCAGATCAAGGACATCGTCTGGACGGAGTTCTCCGTCGCGCTCCCGGTGTTCCTGACGGTCGTCGTCATGCCGCTCACGTACTCCATCGCCAACGGCATCGGCGCAGGCTTCATCGCCTGGGTCGTGCTGCGCTCGCTGTCCGGCAAGGCACGGGAGATCAGCCCGCTGCTCTGGATCGTGGCGGCCGGCTTCCTCGTGTTCTTCGCCCGCGGGCCCATCGAGCAGCTGCTCGGCGTCGCGTCCTGAGCCGGCGTCCGCCGCTGTCGGCGGCGGACGATCCGGTCTCGTCGGAGGTGCGTCCTAGACTCGGGGCATGACTTCCGACGTCCGATTCGGCCAGTATCCGGCACCCAGCCGCGTCATCGTCCACCTGAGCGATCCGCACCTCCTGGCCGACGGCCGTCGCCTCTACGACGCGGTCGACGTGCAGGCGAACCTCGAACAGGCGCTCCGGCAGGTCGAACGCATGCGGCTCCGACCCGACGCGATGGTCTTCACGGGAGACCTCGCCGACCTCGGCGAGGCCGACGCCTACCGGCGGCTCCGCGAGCGGGTCGAACCGGTCGCCGAACGGCTGGGCACCACGATCGTCTGGCTCATGGGCAACCATGACGAACGCTCGGTCATGCGCACGGAGCTGCTCGACCTGCCGGCGGGCGAGCAGCCGCTCGACGCCGTGTGGGACTTCGGTGGACTCCGGGTGATCGGCCTCGACTCGACCGTGCCGGGGTGGCACCACGGTGAGCTGGAGGACGAGCAGTTGGCGTGGTTGCAGTCGGTGTTGAGCACGCCGGCACCGCTCGGCAGCATCCTCGCCATGCACCACCCGCCGGTGCCGTCGAGCGTCCCCTTCTTCGACATCCTCGAGCTCCGCGACCAGCACCGGCTCGAAGCCGTCCTCCGGGGCAGCGACGTCCGGGCCATCCTCGGTGGTCATCTGCACTACTCGACATCGAGCACCTTCGCCGGCATCCCGGTCCAGGTCGCCAGTGCGAGTTGCTACTCGATGAACCTCTCGCTCCCGTCCACGGAGGTGAACGGCATGTTCGGCGGGCAGTCCTTCAACCTCGTCCACGTGTACGACGACCGCATCACGCACTCGACGGTCCCACTCGGCGACTTCGTCACCGCCGACACGTTCAGCGAGGCGTTCATCGAGCGCATGGCGGCACTGAGCCCTGCCGATCGACTCGAGGCGTTCTCCCGGAAGCGGTGACGCCCGGCGCCGACCGTCTCGGGAACGAGACACGCGAGCGGCACCGGTGGACGCGCCCGGCTACGCTGGATGGGACATCCACCCACCAGGCAACGGAGCCACGAGTGACGATCAGCACCACCACCAGCACCATCCCGACCACCCCTGGAGCACACGACGACATGGCGGACAGCATGAGCACGGGCGAGACACGGACCGAGTCGGATTCGCTCGGCTCGATGCAGATCCCGGCTGACGCCTACTGGGGCATCCACACGGCACGAGCGCTCGAGAACTTCCCCATCACCAAGCGCCCGATCTCGGTCTACCCGGACCTCGTGGTCGCCATCGCGAGCGTCAAGCAGGCTGCGGCCCGCGCGAACGCCGAGATCGGGGTCCTCGATCCCGCGAAGGCGAACCTCATCGACCGCGCCTGCCAGATCATCATCGACGGCGACTTCCACGAGGAGTTCCTCGTCGGCGTGATCCAGGGCGGCGCCGGCACCTCGACGAACATGAACGCGAACGAGGTGATCACGAACATCGCCCTGGAACTCGCCGGCCACGCGAAGGGGGAGTACCAGTACCTGCACCCGCTCGACGACACCAACCGCTCGCAGTCCACCAACGACGTCTACCCGACGTCGATCAAGATCGCGCTCGCGTTCTCCCTCCAGTTCCTGCTGACGGAACTCGGACTGCTGCGCGACTCGTGCAGTGCCAAGTCCGACGAGTTCTCCCACGTCTTGAAGGTCGGCCGCACCCAGCTGCAGGACGCGGTGCCGATGACGCTCGGCCAGGAGTTCCACGGGTTCGCGACCACCCTGACGGAGGACTACGACCGCCTGCAGGAGACCCTGTGGCTGCTCGCCGAGGTCAACCTCGGCGCCACCGCCATCGGAACGGGGATCACCGCAGACCCCCGCTACGCGGAGTCGGTCGTCCGGCACCTCAACCAGATCACCGGCTTGTCGCTCACCACCGCTCCCGACCTCATCGAGTCGACGAGTGACGCCGGCGGGTTCATGTCGTTCAGCGGCACCTTGAAGCGCAGCGCGATCAAGCTCTCGAAGATCTGCAACGACCTCCGGCTCCTGTCGAGCGGGCCCCAGGCCGGATTCGGCGAGATCAACCTGCCGCCCCGTCAGGCCGGGTCGAGCATCATGCCGGGCAAGGTCAACCCGGTGATCCCGGAGGTCGTGAACCAGGTGGCCTTCAGCGTCGTCGGTGCCGACATGACGGTGACGATGGCCGCCGAGGCCGGGCAGCTGCAGTTGAACGCCTTCGAGCCTGTCATCGCACACTCCCTGCTCCAGAGCATCGTGTGGATGGCTCAGGCCTGCCGGACGCTGCGGGTGAACTGCATCGACGGCATCACGGCGAACGAGGAGCGCCTCGGCGTCATGGTCGGCGCCTCCGTCGGGGTCATCACGGCCCTCACGCCGTTCATCGGCTACCAGTCGGCCGCGGCGCTCGCGAAGACCGCCCTGCTCACCGGACGGAACGTCGCCGACCTCGTCGTCGAGGCGAACCTCATGACCCGCGAGGACGTGACGAAGCAGCTTTCTCCCGCCCGACTCTCGGGGATCGAAGCGGTGACGTCGGCCATCCCGATCATCGACCTCCCGATCCCGGGCGCCGACTCCGACCCGAGTCGCTGAGCCGCACACACGACGAAGCCGTCCGGACCCATGGTCTGGACGGCTTCGTGCTGGGTCCGAGGGACTACTCGGCGGCGGTGACCCGGCAATGGGTCGTCAGCGACCCGACGCCCTCGACCGATACCGTCACGGTGGCACCGTCCGTGAGGAAGACCTGCGGGTCGCGCGAGTATCCGGCGCCGCCCGGGCTGCCCGTGGAGATGAGGGTGCCGGGCAGGAGGGTCGCCGAACCGGAGAGGTGCTCGATGAGCGTCGCGACGCTGCGGACCATGTGGCTGGTCGAGGAGTCCTGCAGCGTCACGCCGTCGAGGACCGTCGAGATGTGGAGGGCCTGTGGGTCGGCGATCTCGTCGGCCGTCACGACCACGGGGCCGGTCGGGGTGAAACCGTCGAAGGACTTGCACCTCGACCACTGCGCCTCGGAGTACTGGATGTTCCGTGCCGTGATGTCGTTGACGACGGTGTAGCCGAACACGTATCCCAGGGCGTCGGCTGCTGCGACGTCGCGGGCGGCGCGACCGATGACGACGCCGAGTTCGGCCTCGTAGTCCACCTGCTCGCTGATCTCGGCCGGCCAGCTCGTCGTGCCCTCGTGACCCGTCAGCGAGTTGGCCCACAGGCCGAAGATCGTGGGGGCGTTGTCCGTCTTGAGGTTGAGCTCCTGCGAGTGTGCGGAGTAGTTCAGACCGACCGCCAGGATGGTCGGTGGACGGAGGACCGCCGAGGCGTGCACGAGGCCGTCGAGCGGTTCGCCGCCGACGCCGTGGGCGATGGAGGTCTCGACGAAGCTGCGCACCCGGTCGAGCTCGGCGGGACCGCGCTCGATCAGCTCCTGGAGGTCGCGCGGGGCGTCTTCGAGGATCTCGTCGAGGAACACCGCCCCGGAATCGCTGATGACGGCGAGTCTGACCCGCGGCTCTGCGGGGGGACTCGACTGGTGGTCTGTGGCGACGAAATGGGCGAACTTCACGCCTCTACGCTATCGCAGCCTCGTCGGCGGTGGGCGTTGTGGCCATAGCGGTCCGGGCCCGAGTGGAGCGGCTCGACCTCACCCGGACAGACTCATCGCCCGGTGCCGCGGCAGTGCCTGCGAGTCGCCCGGGCGATGAGTTGGTCTGTCCCATCAGCTTGCACCCGTCGGCGACGGAGCGCAAGACCCCGAATGCAGCTCGCCGGAGGCGCTCGGGTCTTCGATCCCGCATGCGGGGGAGTGGTGCCAGGTCACGCGCTCAGCGAAATCCGCATGTGCCGCGTCGGAGGAACTGCTTGGATGGATCCATGACCGATTCAGCACGCACCAAGCCCGAGGTCGACGCCCCAACGGGCCCGGCCCCCACCGAACTCGTCGTCGAGGACATCTTCATCGGCGAGGGCGACGAGGCCCAGGCCTCCTCGACCGTCGACGTCCACTACCTCGGCGTCGGCTACGACTCCGGCGAGGAGTTCGACTCCTCGTGGAGCCGCGGACAGTCCATCAACTTCCCGCTGCGCAACCTCATCCAGGGATGGCAGCACGGCATCCCCGGCATGAAGGTCGGCGGCCGCCGCAAGCTCACGGTCCCCCCGGAGCTCGCGTACGGCCCGGCCGGTGGCGGACACCAGCTGTCCGGCCAGACGCTGGTCTTCGTGATCGACCTCCTGGGCGTCAAGTAACCATCCGCAGGTCACCCCTCGTCCCCGCCGACCGACGGTCGCGGTGACGAGGGGTGTCGCATGTCCCCCAGACCGAACGAGGACCAGATGACCACCGCCACCCAGTACGTCGACCGCCTGACGGCGACGATCCCCGACTTCCCGACGCCCGGGATCCTGTTCCGCGATCTGACGCCCGTCTTCGCCGACGCTGACGCCTTCCGCGCGATCATCGACGAGCTGGGCGAGCACTTCGCCGGTCGCTTCGACGCGGTCGCCGGGGTCGAGGCCCGCGGGTTCCTGCTGGCCGCCGCCGTCGCCTACGCGACGCACACGCGGCTGGTCCCGATCCGCAAGGCCGGCAAACTGCCGGGCGAGGTCCTGCGTGAGGACTACGGCCTCGAGTACGGCGCCGCGGCGCTCGAGCTGCGGACCGAGCAGCTGCCCGCCGGCACCCGCGTCCTCATCCTCGACGACGTGCTCGCGACCGGCGGGAGCTGTGGCGCGGCCGTCAACCTCATCGAGCGGGCCGGGTACACCGTGGCCGGACTCGGGCTCGTCCTCGAGCTGGAGGGCCTCCCCGGTCGCGCCTCGCTCGCCGGCCGCGACGTCTTCTCCATCGCCACCGCGCCCGCCTGAGTCGGGCCGCCTGAATCGGGCTCAGGGCGTCGGCGTGCGGGCGTCGTAGCGGCGGAAGCCGCCCTGGAGGCGCACGACGGTCCATACGAGCGCCATGACGAGGAGCCCTCCGGCGAGCGCCGGGATCCAGAGCGCGAACGCCGAGGCGGCGAGGCCGATGTAGAGGTCGCCGACGCGCGGCCCTCCGGTCACGACGACGGTGAACACGCCCTGGAGTCGCCCGCGGACGGCGTCGGGCACGGCGGCCTGCAGGATCGTCATGCGGAAGATCGAGCTGACGTTGTCCGCGGCACCCGCGACGGCGAGTGCGGTGGCGGCGATGACGATGGCGGGGAGGTTCGCGCCGTCGGGCTCGTGCGTGGCCGCGCCGGAGAGGGTGACCCAGGCGAGGACCGCCCCGAATCCGGCGACGGCGAGGCCGTAGACGATGATGGCCCGCTCGATCGCGCGGCCCTGCCGGTCGATCCGGCCGAGTCTTCCCGACACGAGGCTCGACAGGAGTGTGCCGACGGCGCCGGCGGCCGTGAGGACACCGACGGTGATCGCGCCGCCGCCGAGGACGAGGGTGCCGACGGCGGGGTAGAGCACCCGCGGGTTGCCGAAGGTCATCGCGATGATGTCGACGATGAACGTCATCCGCACGCTGGGGGCGGTCTTGAGGAACGTCCATCCGTCGACGAGGCTGCGGATGCCGGGAAGCCGGCTGACCCCGCCCTCCGGGAGGATCTTCGGCAGAGACGCGATCCCGAGGAACGCTGCGACGAACAGGACGACGTCGATCGTGTAGGTCCACTGGAAGCCCACGCCGGCCACGAGCACGCCGGCCAGTGCCGGGCCCACCGTCACCATGACCCCGGCCGCGATGCCGGAGAGGGCGGCGGCCGCGGGGAGCAACCGCGCCGGTAGGAGCCGAGGGAGGATCGCCTGTCGGGTCGTCCCGACGATCGTGGTCGACACGGCGTTGATCGTCGTGAGCAGGTACAGGGGCCAGACGAGTTCGGAGCCGCTCCAGGCGAGCACGGCGATGACGGCCGTCGAGACCCAGGTGACGATCGCCGCCGAGAGCGCGACCGTGCGTCGGTCGAAGGCGTCCGCGAGCATGCCGCCGTACAGCCCGAAGCAGATCATCGGGAGCAGGGCGATGACGCCGACGAGGGAGACGGCGAAGGTCGAGGCGGTGAGGTCGTACACCTGGAGGCCGACGGCGACGATGGTCATCTGGCCGCCGATGCCGGTGATCGCGCCGCCGATCCACAGTCGTGCGAAGGCGGGACTCTCCCGGAGGGGACGCAGATCGACGAAGAGTCCGCTTCGGCCCGGGGTCGCGGGCGCGGTCACCGCTGCATCGGCGGACGGTGCGGATGCGGAGACATGACCGCCAGCATACGCCGGGAGACCCGCGCCCCCCCCCCCCCCCC
>NZ_LMJX01000003.1:550056-560887 GCF_001421315.1 Plantibacter sp. Leaf1
GGCAGGATGGAGGGATGCGTCTCTGGTCGATCCATCCGCGGTACTTCGACGCCCAGGCGGTGACGTCGTCCTGGCGCGAGGGGTTGATCGCCCAGCGGGTCCTGGCTGAGCCCGGTTCGAGTCTCCGCTCGCACCCGCAGCTCCAGCGCTTCCTCGAGGCGGAGGAACCGCTCGAAGCCGTCGCCGCCTATCTCGGCGGTGTCGCCGACGAAGCGGGGGCGCGCGGCATGGACCTCGACCGCTCGCGCATCATCGCCGCAGGGTCTCTGCGGGGGCCGCTCGTCGTGACGGACGGTCAGCTCGACTACGAGTGGGGCAACCTGCGCCGCCATCTCCTCGAACGGAGCCCGGACGTCGCGGCCCGGTGGGCGAGGGTCTGGCGTCCCCAGCCCCACCCGGTGTTCGTCGTCGTGGGCGGGGGCGTGGCCGCCTGGGAACTCGCCTGAGGGTTCGCCGCCCGAAGACCGGACTCCCGAAGCCGATCGGAGCCCGGTCCCTCGACGGCCGCCATCCGAGCCGCTAGCGTGGCCGCATGGGCAGACACGCTGATGTGGGAGACGCGCCGCTCGCGGCGACCGGGACGGTCGTCCGGTTGCGGCCCGACCTCGAGCAGGCGCTCCACGACGCCGGTCGGCTGGCGTTCTTCCGCGGCCTGCCGAACAGCGCGCAGCGGGAACTCGCGCAGTGGGTGGAGCGGGCCACCGATGTGGCGCGGGAGGGACGGATCGAGGAGGTCATCGAGCTCCTCGAACTCCGCGCCGTCGAGCTGCGGACCGCGCTCCCGGCGGCCGCTGCCGGCCGTCGACGCTGAACCGCGTCCGCGCTCAGAAGCCGAAGTCGCCTCCACCGCCGAAGTCGCCACCGCCACCGAAGTCGCCGCCGCCTCCGTCCGCGAACCCTCCATCGCCCCAGCCGCCGGCAGTCGGGTCGGCTCCGGCGTCGACAGCCGCCCCGTCTGACGCTCCGGCCTCGCCTCCGCCCTGATCGGCGCCGGTGGCATCCGCCCCGGCGTCGGTGCCGACGGTGTCGGGGATGAACGCCTGCGCGATGGCCGAACCGACGACGACCCCGGCGATCGTGCCGAGCATCGAGCTGGCGAGCATCCCACCGAAGCCCATGCCACCTCCCTGCGGGCCGAGGTTCCGCTCCAGCGTGCCCGGCTGACGCATCTCGGCGCGGGTGGCGGAGAGCGCGAGGGCTTTCGGGGAGTCGTTCGCAGGCGCCTCACCCGTGGGAGCGTCCTCGGACAACTGGCGGAAGAGGATGCCCCGCTGCTCGGGGGTGAGTTTCGTGAACGCCTCCTCGTGGACCTGCTCGATGGTCTCCGGCGGAGCAGTGCGCAGGAGATAGCGGTATCGCTCGACGGCGACCTCGTCCGGCGTCCTGGTCGTCGCAGATGCCCTCCGGCCGTCGTCCGTCGCCTTGGCAGGTTCGCCGGACTCGGGGCGTCCGAGCAGTCGATCGAGGAATCCCATGGTGTGCTCCTTCGCAGTGGCGGGCGTCCAGCGTACGCGCCGGATGTCGGCTCCGGCTTGGACCGTGCTGAGAATCCGCCGGTCGCGCCGTCGCGGAATATGTCGCGCCCTCCGGACGCTGCACCCTACGCGCCTGTCGCCGTTCGGCAGCGCGACGAAAGGTGAACATGCGACTCTCGATACTGGACCTCATCCCCGTCCGCACCGACCAGGACACCGCGGCGGCACTCGCCGCGACGATCGCCCTGGCGAAGCGCGCCGACGAGCTGGGGTACCACCGGTATTGGGTGGCGGAGCACCACAACATGCCGTCCGTCGCGTCGACCAACCCCGCGGTCGTGATCGGCATCCTCGCCGCCGCGACGAAGCGGATCCGGGTCGGCTCCGGTGGCGTGATGCTCCCGAACCACGCGCCGCTCGTCGTCGCCGAGCAGTTCGCGCTCCTCGAGGCCTCGGCACCGGGCCGCATCGACCTCGGCCTCGGACGCGCCCCGGGCAGCGACCCGGTCATCTCCGCCGTCCTCCGCCAGTCCGGCAACACGAGCGACGTCGACCGCTTCCCGAACAACGTGCAGGACATCGTCGCCCTCCTCGGGGTCGACGGTGCCAGTGTCCGCATGACCTCCGGCGAGGAGTACGCCCTCCGCGGCACGCCGAAGGCAGGGAGCGTGCCCGACGTCTGGTTGCTCGGATCCAGCGACTACTCCGCGGCGCTCGCCGCAGCCCTCGGCCTGCCCTACGTCTTCGCGCACCACTTCTCCGGCCAGGGGACGGCTCGCGCCCTCGAGCTCTACCGCTCGAGCTTCCAGCCCTCGGCGCTCCTCGACGCCCCGCGCACCTTCCTCACCGCGAACGCCGTCGTGGCCGACACCGCGGAAGAGGCCGAGGCCCTCGCCCTGCCGAACCTCCAGCAGATGGCCCGGCTGCGCTCGGGCAAGCCCCTCGGGCCGATCGCCACCGTGGAGGAGGCCGCGACCGCCGAGCAGAGCGACCTCGAACTCGGCTTCGTCGAGCAGATGCGCGCCGCCTGGATCATCGGCGACGCCGACCGCGCCGCGAGCGAGCTGCAGGGGCTCGCCGATCGTTTCGGCGTCGACGAGGTCATGGTGTCGCCGGTCGGATCGGCACGGGAGGGCACTCCCGCGAACTCGGCACCGGCCCGTGAACGGACGATCGAACTGCTTGCAGAACGGTTCCCGCAGCACTGACGGACGCGCGGTCCGCCCGAGGGTGGACCGCTGCCGTCACTCGTGAGGCGGTTGCGCCGCGCGGACCCGCTCGACGAGTTCCTGCCAGGGACCGGTGAGTTGCCGTTCTCCGAGCGTCGCCTCCTTGGGCGCACACCGGATGCGGTAGACGTAGCGGTCGGGCAGCGGTGGTCCCTGCGGGGCGTCGTCCCACGGCAGGCCGTCGAGCAGCACGATCCAGGTGTCGACGTCGGGTTGGTCGTCGACGACGACCTCCCATTGCCGCGTCATCCCCGCGACGCCGCCGCTCCTCGTGACCGTGACCTTCATGCCGCGATGCTACTCCGCGGGCATGATCGCCACCATCGTGCTCAGTCGGCCGGGACGATCCCGACGCGTGCCCAGGCCGCCTCGAGTTCCGTCCGCTCCTCGGAGTCGGCACCGAATCGTGAGGTCGCCGCGGTGATCGAGGCGGCGGCGAAGGTGCCGAAGTCCGTGCGTTCGGCGAGCCCGCCCGTGAGCGTGTCGTACCAGACGCGTCCGGCGCGCTCCCAGGCGTTACCGCCGAGGGCGACGGCGTATGTCGCGAACGCGCGGTTCGGGATGCCCGAGTTGAGGTGGACGCCGCCGTTGTCGTCGGTCGTCTCGATGTAGTCGTCGAGATGGGCCGGCTGCGGGTCCTTCCCGAGGACGTCGTCGTCGTAGGCGGTGCCGGGGGCGAGCATGGAGCGCAGGGCGTTCCCCTCGACCTCGTCGGTGAAGAGTCCTTCGCCGATCAGCCAGGACGCCGCGGCAGCGTCCTGGCCGCGGGCGTGCTGTTCGACGAGGGCGCCGAAGACGTCGGAGACGTGTTCGTTCAGGGCGCCCGACTGTCCCTCGTAGGTGAGGTTCGCCGTGTACTGCGTGACGCCGTGGGCCAGCTCGTGACCGATGACGCTCAGCGAGCTGGTGAAGCTCCGGAAGACCTCGCCGTCGCCGTCGCCGAAGACCATCTGTTCGCCGTTCCAGAACGCGTTGTCGTAGTCGTCGCCGTAGTGCACCGTCGCGAGCAGCGGCAGCCCGAGGCCGTCGATGGAGTCCCGCGCGAACGCTTCGGCGAAGAGGGTGTGGGTGTCGCCGAGTCCCTCGTAGGCGGCGGTGACCGCGGCGTCCGTCGTGGCCGGATCGCCCTCCGACCGCACCAGCGTGCCGGGAAGCGTCTCGGAGCGCTCCGCGTCGAAGATGGAGCGTCGCGGGGCGGAGACGGCCCCTCGCTCCGTCGTCGCACCGCGCGCGGGCCCCGACGCCGTCTGCGGCGCAGTGCCCGGCTCCGGGAACCGGTACGGGCGGGTGGCGAGGAGGGAGTACCGGGCGGCGCTCGCGGCGCGCGCCAGGCGCGGGGTGTCGAGCTCGGCGATCCGCTCGAGCAGCCAGGGTGGGACGATCCCGCAGACGTGCTGCGGACGAGGTGTCGACGGGCCGGAGTCGGGGTGTGTTGAGCCGTTCATGCGGCGATCCTGCCACAGGCCTCCGACATGGGACAGGGGTCCCGCACGACCGCTCGGCGATGTTCTCCCGGCGCGTGGGAATAGTGCGGTGGTTCGCCTCGTTGTGCTGAATATCCATGCAAACGCATGGAAGAATCTGTGGGAGCGCATCATGCAATTCGGAATCTTCACGGTGGGGGATGTCACCACCGACCCGACCACCGGGGTCACGCCCACCGAGCACGAGCGCATCGAGGCCATGGTCGCGATCGCCCTCAAGGCGGAGGAGGTCGGCCTCGACGTCTTCGCGACCGGCGAGCACCACAACCCGCCGTTCGTCCCGTCGAGCCCGACCACCATGCTCGGCTACATCGCCGCGAAGACCGAACACCTGATCCTCTCGACGAGCACCACCCTGATCACGACGAACGACCCGGTCAAGATCGCCGAGGACTACGCCATGCTGCAGCACCTCGCCGGCGGCCGCGTGGACCTCATCATGGGCCGCGGGAACACCGGTCCGGTCTACCCCTGGTTCGGCAAGGACATCCGCGAGGGCATCAACCTCGCCATCGAGAACTACGCCCTGCTGCACCGGCTCTGGCGAGAGGACTATGTCGACTGGCAGGGGCAGTTCCGCACCCCGCTCCAGGGCTTCCAGTCCACGCCGCGTCCGCTCGACGGCGTGCCGCCCTTCGTCTGGCACGGTTCGATCCGGAGCCCCGAGATCGCCGAGCAGGCGGCCTACTACGGCGACGGCTTCTTCGCGAACAACATCTTCTGGCCCAAGGAGCACTACATGCGCCTGATCCAGCTCTACCGTCAGCGCTTCGAGCACTACGGGCACGGCACGGCCGAGCAGGCCATCGTCGGACTCGGAGGGCAGGCGTTCATGGCGAAGAACTCACAGGACGCCGTGGCCCAGTTCCGTCCGTACTTCGACAACGCGCCCGTGTACGGGCACGGCCCGACGCTCGAGGACTTCACCGAGCAGACGCCCCTCACCGTGGGAAGCCCGCAGCAGGTCATCGACCGCTACGCCTCGATGCGTGACTCGTTCGGGGACTACCAGCGACAGCTGTTCCTGATGGACCACGCCGGTCTGCCGCTCGGAACGGTGCTGGACCAGCTCGAGATCCTCGGCGGCGAGGTCGTGCCCGTGCTGCGCAAGGAGTTCGCGAAGGACCGTCCGGCGACCGTGCCGGAGGCTCCGACCCATGCGTCGATGGTCGCAGCGGCGGACGCCGAGCTCGCCTCGCGCTCCGGAGCCGTCGAGACGAGCCACGCCGACGCCGGCTCGGCGTTCGGTCGCGCAGCGGTCGGGGTCGGACGATGACGGGCGCGCGCACGCTCGCGGTCGTCTCCGCCGGCCTGAGTCAGCCGTCGTCCACCCGACTGCTCGCGGACCGGCTCCGCGACGCCACCGTCGCACAGCTCGAGCGTGACGGCCACACGGTCGAGACGACGTCGATCGAGCTGCGCGACCTCGCGCAGGACATCACGAACAACCTCCTCACGGGGTTCCCGAGCCCCAGGCTCTCGGCGGCCGTCGAAGCGATGACCGGCGCGGACGGCGTGATCGCGGTGACGCCGATCTTCTCGTCGAGCTACTCGGGCCTGTTCAAGTCGTTCTTCGACATCGTCGAACCGACGGCACTGACCGGGGTGCCCGTCCTCCTCGGTGCGACCGGAGGGTCGGCCAGGCACTCGCTGGCGCTCGAATACGCGGTCCGGCCTCTGTTCGCCTACCTGCGTGCCGTCACGGTCCCGACGGCCGTCTTCGCGGCGTCCGAGGACTGGGGCTCCGGCGAGGCGCACGTGAGCGCGCTGCCGGAGCGGATCGAACGGGCGGCGGGCGAGCTCCGTGCCCTCGTCGCGGCGTCGGACCGTTCGGGCGGGCGCGACGATCCGTTCGCCCTCGGTCGCCCGTTCTCCGAACTGCTCGGAGGCCTCGGCGCCTGAGCGCCTCGGAACGGCCTGACGCGGGCGGAGGCCGGACCACCCGGCCTCCGCCCGCGTCGTTCCCAGGTGGTGGACCGACGTCTTTGGGATACTGGTGGGGAGCGTCGCCGTCCGGCGGTGCCGGAGGGGATGGTGGCCAGGTGATCTCCGGAGCCCGTCGGATCGGTCGGACCCTGTGGCGTACGCCGCGCGTGGTCGGTGTCGCCGTCGCGGCCCTGTTGCTCGGCTCGGCCCTCGTCGCGGCTCCGCTCGCCGCCACCCCGGCGGTCGCCGCGGCCGCTGGCACCATCGAGAGCCCTGCCGACGGCGACACCGTCTACCGGGTGGACTACACGCTCGAAGGCGACCAGGTGAGCGGCTTCGACGTCACGGGGACCGCCCAGCCGGGGGCCGACGTCGTGCTGTCCTACTGGCGTTCCATCGACCTGTACGACGCGGCCAAGCCCTGCTTCAGCGCCTCGACGTCTGACGACGATGCGTGCAAGCTGCAGGCGACCGGGGAGACCGGCGCGACGGAGTTCCGCTTCGACGGGCAACCGATCGAGGTCGGCTCGGACGGCGGTTGGTCCACGAGGATCAACATGACCCAGTGGTTGCGCGGTGCGGATGCGGGGGAGTACGACATCACGCTGGCCCTCGTGTCCACGAACGACGGCGGTGGCGCCACCCTCGGTGATCCGGTCCGCCTGGTCTACGACTCCACCACCACGGCCGAGGCGGCAGCCGCCGCCGGTGAGCCTGCGCCGACCGCCGGAGCCGGTCCGCCGGTGTGGGTCTGGCTGCTCGTCGCCTTCCTCGTCCTCGACCTCATCGCGCTCGCCCTCATCCTCGTCCTGCGCCGCCGACGCCGGGCCACCGCGGTCGAGGCGGAGGAACGGCTGAACGCGAAGCGCCGGACGACCCATCGCGAACCTCCGCCGCTCTGAACCTGCTAGAATCACAAGGTTGCCGTCGAACGGCCGCGGATCAAGAGAGCCCACGCATCAGGCGACGGGCACCGCGCAACGAACAGAGAGGGGATCACCACTATGGCGCTTGAAGGAGACCGTAAGAAGGCGATCATCGAAGAGTACGCAACCCA
Organism: Plantibacter sp. Leaf1; assembly: GCF_001421315.1. Taxonomy (NCBI): domain Bacteria; kingdom Bacillati; phylum Actinomycetota; class Actinomycetes; order Micrococcales; family Microbacteriaceae; genus Plantibacter; species Plantibacter sp. Leaf1. Next base: position 557,228 of record NZ_LMJX01000003.1, read on the forward strand.
CCCAGGTGACACCGGATCCCCCGAGGTCCAGGTGGCGGTCATGACCCGCCGCATCAAGGACCTCACCGAGCACCTCAAGGAGCACAAGCACGACCACCACTCGCGTCGTGGTCTGCTGCTCCTGGTCGGACAGCGTCGCCGCCTCCTCGGCTACCTCCAGGCCGTCGACATCGAGCGTTACCGCTCGCTGATCGAGCGCCTCGGACTCCGCCGCTAGGCAGCACCTCTACCCCTTCCAGCGCATCGGGACCCCGGTCCCTGAGCCTGTCGAAGGGCGCTGACACCGCGAGCTTCTTCGTGACGGGCCGTCATCCATTCGGATGGCGGCCCGTTCGTGTGTCACCGCCCGTTCGTGTCCGCCGGGGAGCCGTCACCTGGAGGAAATCCCACTTCCGACTCGACCCCGGGCCGCTCATCTGGCAAGGTCGAGAGTCGGCTTCGCGCGAGGCCACGGCAGCACCGCACCACGGCAAGGAGCACCATGAGCATCTGGCGGACGAAGAGCATCGAGGACTCCCTCGCGGACTCGGGGATCGAAGGGCGCAGTCTGAAGCGCACGCTCGGCACCTGGGACCTCATGATCATGGGGGTCGCGGTCGCCGTCGGCGCCGGGATCTTCTCCGTCGGGGCCAAGGCCGCCGGCAACTACGCCGGCCCCTCGGTGTCGCTCGCCTTCATCCTCGCGGCCGTCACCTGCGCGTTGGCCATCATGTGTTACGCCGAGTTCGCCTCGACGGTGCCCGTCGCCGGTTCTGCCTACACCTTCACCTACGCCACGCTCGGTGAGCTCCTCGCCTGGATCATCGGCTGGGACCTCATCCTCGAGATGCTCACCGCCGCGGCGGTCATCGCCAAGTACTGGGGCATCTACCTGAGCAACGTGTTCCTCCTCTGGGGCTGGGACGTCCCGAGCGAGCTCGACGTCTTCGGGCTCAAGGTGAGCTGGGGCGCGTTCGTCATCGTCGCGATCTTCACCACCCTGCTCGTCCTCGGCACGAAGCTGTCCTCACGCGTCGCGAGCGTCTTCACGATCATCAAGGTCGCGATCGTCATCTTCGTCATCGTGGTCGGCGCGTTCTACGTGAAGGCGGCGAACTACACGCCGTTCATCCCCGCCGAGGTCCCGACGAAGGGCGGGGCGTCCGACACCTGGTCGCAGTCGCTGTTCTCCTTCATGACGGGCGCGGCACCCGCGCAGTACGGGGTCTTCGGTCTCCTCGCGGGAGCGTCGCTCGTGTTCTTCGCGTTCATCGGCTTCGACGTCGTGGCGACGAGCGCGGAAGAGGTCAAGAACCCGCAGCGCAACCTGCCCCGCGGCATCTTCGGTGGCCTCGCGATCGTCACCGTCCTGTACGTCGGCGTCAGCCTCGTGCTCACCGGCATGGTGCCCTACACGACCCTCGCCGAGGCGGAGGACCCGTCGCTCGCGACCGCCTTCATCGCGGTGGGCGCCGACTGGGCCGCCCAGGTCATCTCGATCGGCATCCTCGCCGGCCTCACGACGGTCATCATGGTGCTGCTGCTCGGGCTCGCCCGCGTGGTCTTCGCCATGAGCCGCGACGGCCTGCTGCCCCGATCCCTCAGCGTCACCTCCGAGAAGCGCAAGACGCCCGTGCGGGTGCAGCTCATCGTCGGTGCCCTCGTCGCGTTGATCGCCGGGCTCACCGACGTCGGCGTGCTGGAGGAGATGATCAACATCGGAACCCTCTCCGCCTTCGTGCTCGTCAGTATCGCGGTCATCGTGCTCCGGAAGAAGTACCCGAAGCTGCCGCGCGCGTTCCGTGTCCCGTGGTCGCCGTTCCTGCCGATCCTCTCAGCGGTGCTCTGCGTCTGGCTCATGCTCAACCTGACGACGCTCACCTGGGTGCGGTTCCTCGTCTGGCTGGCGCTCGGCTTCATCATCTACTTCGCCTACAGCCGCCGGCACTCCATCGTCGGCAAGAAGGCTCGGGGCGAACTCGTCGAGTGAGGCTCGCGCTCGTCGCCGTCGGGCGGCCAGGGCTGCGCTGATCCGATCGACGGCCACACCGAGGCCGACGGCGACGACGATCGAGACGGCGGTCGCCAGCACCGGCTGGTCCGGGAGGAAGCGACCGACGACGGCTCCGACGCCGACGTTCCACAGCGCCCAGGCGAGCCCCGCGAGGACGGTGATCGGGAGGTACCGACGGGGACGGAGCCCGCTCGCCCCCGCGACGAGGTTGACCGCGATGCGCGCGAAGGGGATGTAGCGCGCGGTGAGGATGGCTGCAGCGGCGCGGCGCTCGAGCGCGACGCCCGCACGGGCGATGGCACCGGCGACCCGTGGACGCCGCATCCAGGCGAACCGCGTGGTCCCGATCCGTCGTCCGAGGAGGTAGCAGGACACGTCGCCGGTCACGGCCCCCGCCCAGGCCACACCGACGAGGAGGGCGAGGTCCGGCGATCCGCTCGACGCCGAGATCGCGCCGAGCGCGGTGACCGCGGTCTCGCTCGGCAGGATGACGAGGAAGGCGTCGGCGACGGTGAGCAGGTACAGCGCCGGGAACACCCAGCCCGACGCGGCGATCTCGAGCAACCACGCCGTGATCGCCGTCTGCACCGCATCGACCCATCCCATGTCCGCGATTCTCGCTCGGCCGGGTGAACGGCGCGTGACGTCCCGAGTGGCCGGGGTGGTCGTCACCCGGGAAGCGTGTGAGCATGGAGGTCGGCGAAGGCCTGCGAAGGAGACATCATGGCGAGGTTCGTGCGATTCGACCGGTTCGGAGGCCCCGAGGTGTTCCACCTCGTCGAGGGCGACATCCCGGTGCCCGGTCACGACGAGGTCCGCGTCCGTGTGCTCGTTGCAGGCCTCAACCCCGTCGACCACAAGCTCGCGGCATCACCTGAAGCCCTCGCCTCATTCGGCCGGGACGTCCCGAGCGGGAACGGCAACGACTTCGCCGGCGTGGTGGACGGCCTCGGGAGCGGCGTGCAGGGGTTCGCGACGGGTGACCACGTGTACGGCGGACACCGGTTCCACGCGCAGGCGGACTTCCTCATCGCCCCGGCCGGCATTCTCCACCACGTGCCCGACGGGCTCACCATCGAGCAGGCCGGCGCGCTCGACATCGCCGGACGGGCGGCGATCGCGTCGGTCGACGCCGTCGGCGTACAGCGGTCGGACACCGTGCTCGTGAGCGCGGCGGCCGGCGGGGTCGGCGTGCTCGCGGCGCAGCTCGCCCGCCGGCGCGGTGCGGTCGTGCTCGGCACCGCCGGTGCGGCCAACCAGGAGTTCCTCCGCGGTCTCGGCATCATCCCCGTCCAGTACGGCGACGGTCTCCGCGAGCGCGTCCTCGAGGCCGCACCCGGCGGGATCACCGCCGTCATCGACACCCACGGACGGCCGACCCTCGAGCTTGCGCGCGACCTCGGTGTCGCTCCGGAGCGGGTGAACACCATCGCCGACCGCCCCTTCGCCGCCGAACACGGCTTCGGCGGCGTCGGCGGGCAAGCGGCGACGCAGACGGAGCTCGCGCAGCTGGGGCGGTGGATCGCGGAGGGGGAGATCGTGCTCCCGATCGACAGCGTGTGGCCGCTCGAACGGGTCGTCGACGCCTACCGCCATCTCATCGACGGTCACGTCCGCGGGAAGGTCGTCCTCGTCACCTCGTGACGTCGCGGCGGGACCCGGTCGGG
>NZ_LMJX01000003.1:560910-580750 GCF_001421315.1 Plantibacter sp. Leaf1
CGATGAGGGGGCGGGTGATCCGTCTGACCGGCGCACTGGACAGCACGATCACGATCACGACCGACAGCACCAGGAGGCCGACGAGGACGAGCTCGGGGTTGACGGTGTCCTTGAGGACGCCCGATTCGCGGAGCGGGTAGAGCACGAAGGAGTGCAGGAGGTAGACGTACATCGTCGACTGGCCGTACCGCGTGATCCACGCATGGCGGCGGGGGACGAGCACGAAGAACGCGGCGGTGAGGACCACGGCGAGGAGGATCGCCGCGAGTCGGACCAGGCCGCCCGTGCCGTCCTCGTTCCCGAGCGCGGTGTAGCCCCGGTCGTAGAAGAACCAGTAGCGGAGGTCGATGCGCCGCCACAGGTCGATGCCCACGACCAGGACGACGGCCCAGACGACGAGCACGACGGCGGCCACGATGCGGACCCACCACGTCTTCGCGCGCACGAGGTGCCAGCGGTCCACGAGTCGCCACCGGTTGACCTGCCACCCGAGCACGAAGAACGGCAGGATCCCGAGCGCTCGGGACAGCGAGAACGTGCTGTCGACGTTGTCGAGGTACCCGACGCCGATCGAGATGAGGACGCTCCACAGCAGCGGCCACCGGAGGAGTGCCAGGTACGGCAGGACGAGCCGGAAGATGCCGAGCGCGAGGAGGAACCACAGCGTCCAGGACGGCTGCGTCGGGTTGAACGCGCGCTTGCCCTCGACGAGGAACTGCACGAGTGACCAGACGCCCTCCATGATGAGGTACGGCAGCAGGATGTCCGTGATCACCCGACGCATCTGCCGACGCCCGGGAGGGGAGGACTTCGAGAAGTACCCGCTGACGATCGCGAACGCCGGCATGTGGAAGGCGTACAGGAACAAGTAGACGACGAGTGCGGGGTCGGACTCGGAGGTCAGCCGCTGGACCGCGTGGCCCATCACCACGAGCGTGATGCAGGCGAAGCGGGCGTTGTCCCAGAACGGGACGCGTCGCTTCGGGCGAGCGGCTGCCGGCGCGGGATGCGTCAACGTCACCTCCTGGGGTCCGCTCCAGCGTAGCCGGAGGCTGCTCGCGCCACGGCCGGGCTCCGCGAGCTGCCGCTGAATGGCATAGCGTTGCAGGGTTGCACGCGGAGGGGAGGACGAGATGGCCGAACGTGGTCTGAAGACCTCCCTCATCTCCTTCGCGCCGTCACCCAAGCGATGGCCGGCCGCCCTGACGGCCGCGATCTCGATGGCCGTCCCGGTCGCCGTCGCCACGGCCGCCGGCGCGACCTCGCTCGGGCTGCTCGCCGGGCTCGGCGCGTTCACGGCGCTGTACTGCGTCCCCCTCAGTCGACGCGACCGCCTCCGGGTGCTGCCACTCATCGGTGTCGCGCTCGTCCTCGCCTCGGCGCTCGGCGTCTCGCTGTCCGGCTCCCGTCCGCTGACCGCGCTCGGGTTGCTCGTCGTCGGGGCGGCCGCGGTCTGGCTCGTCCAGGGGATCGTGCTCGGCCCGCCGGGGGCGCTGTTCTTCATCCTGGTGTTCGGCATCGCCGGGCATCTGAGCGCACCGACGGCGATCGGCGGTGCCGGGATCGACGGGCGACTCGTGATCACCCTCGTGGCCGCCGGATCGCTCTTCGCCATCCTCGTCGTCGTGGTACCGCTCCTCGTGCCGGGCGTCCGCCGGGCCGCCGGGAAGCCGACCCCGATGCGGGTCCTGTTCCCGGAGTACCGCCTCAGCCCGTCGGACCGCAGGGTCGCCGTCCGGTTGACCGTGGCCCTGGCGTGCAGCGCGCTCCTCGGATACCTGCTCGGCCTCGGGCACGGGTACTGGATCGCGGGTTCCGCCGTCGCCATCCTGAGTGTCGGGCATTCCCGCACCCTGAGCGCGACCCGCGGCGTCCACCGGGTGCTCGGGACCCTGGTCGGCGCCGGGGTCTTCCTGCTCGTCGCCTCACTCGAACCGCACGGCTACGTGCTCGCCCTGGTGTTGGCGGCGCTGCAGTTCACCATCGAGCTCGTGGTGATCCGGCATTACGCCCTGGCGCTCGTGTTCATCACGCCGCTCGTCCTCGTCATCAGCACGTCCTCGTCACGGTCGCCGGTCCTCGCGGTGGTGGGGGAGCGGGTCCTCGACACCCTCATCGGGGCTGCCGTCGCCATGGTGCTGCTGGTGGCGTCCTGGGGACTCGACCGGCGGAACCGCCGGGCGGCCGGGCCCGGCGGATGCCCGCCCGTCACCTGAGTATCCGTGTCGTGCCGGGCTTCCAGGAGGGCCCCTCTGCTAGGCTCGTCCACGGTGGACCGTCACAGGTCCGCCGCGCGCAGAGCCAGCCGACAGGAAGCTGGTCCTCGGTGGTGTATCCCTCGCGATCCGCGGGTGGTGTTCTACTGGTGGCCAGCCAAGTCCCGGAAGACCGGGCGGCTTGAGCAAGTACTGCGGCTGCGTTGCGCGCTGCATCATGCACGACCGCGCTCGACGGCGCGTCCATTCGGGGCGCGCGGCCCGTCACTCGACGGGAGCGCACACGTACGAAGGAGAGACCTGTGGAAGGTCCAGAAATCAAGTTCGCCGAGGCCGTTCTCGACAACGGCAAGTTCGGCAAGCGCACGGTCCGGTTCGAAGCCGGCCGCCTCGCGCAGCAGGCACAGGGCGCGATCGCCGCGTACCTCGACGAGGAGACCATGCTCCTCTCGGCCACCTCGGCCGGAAAGCACCCCAAGGACAACTTCGACTTCTTCCCCCTCACGGTGGACGTCGAGGAGCGCTCCTACGCCGCCGGCAAGATCCCCGGTTCGTTCTTCCGTCGTGAGGGCCGCCCCTCGACCGAGGCGATCCTCGTCTGCCGCCTCATCGACCGGCCGCTGCGCCCGTCGTTCGTGACCGGCCTCCGCAACGAGGTCCAGATCGTCATCACCGTCCTCTCGATCGCTCCGGGTGAGTTCTACGACGCCCTGGCCATCAACGCCGCGTCGATGTCCACCCAGATCTCGGGCCTGCCGTTCTCCGGCCCGATCGGTGCCGTCCGTCTCGCGCTCATCCCCGGCCAGGCCGGCGAGGCCGACCAGTGGGTCGCGTTCCCGAAGGTCGACCAGCTCGAGGAGGCCGTCTTCGACATCATCGTCGCCGGTCGTATCGTGACGGACGCCAACGGCAACGAAGACGTCGCGATCATGATGGTCGAGGCCGAGGCCACCGAGAACAGCTGGAACCTCATCAAGGGCGGCGCCACGAAGCCCGACGAGGCGGTCGTCGCCGCCGGTCTCGAGGCCTCCAAGCCGTTCCTCAAGCAGCTCGTGAAGGCGCAGAGCGAACTCGCCGCCCAGGCGGCCAAGGAGATCGCGGCCTACCCCGTGTTCCTCCCGTACACGCAGGAGAGCTACGACGCCGTCGCCGGTCTCGCTCACGACGAGCTCGTGAACGTCTACCAGATCGCCGACAAGATCGAGCGCCAGAACGCCGACGACGCCCTCAAGGATCGCGTCAAGGCGACCATCGCCGAGCGCGTCGAGGCCGGTTCGCTCGACGCCGAGGTGCTCGCGCAGTTCTCCGCCGCGTACAAGTCCGTCTCGAAGGTCGTCATGCGTGGCCGTGTGCTCCGCGAGGGCATCCGCATCGATGGCCGTGGCCTGACCGACATCCGTCCGCTCGACGCCGAGGTGCAGGTCATCCCGCGCGTCCACGGTTCCGCGATCTTCCAGCGCGGCGAGACCCAGATCCTGGGTGTCACCACGCTGAACATGCTGAAGATGGAGCAGCAGATCGACTCGCTGTCCCCGGTCACGAAGAAGCGCTACCTGCACCACTACAACTTCCCGCCCTACTCGACCGGTGAGACCGGCCGGGTCGGTTCGCCGAAGCGTCGCGAGATCGGGCACGGCTTCCTCGCCGAGCGCGCCCTCGTGCCGGTGCTGCCGAGCCGCGAGGAGTTCCCCTACGCGATCCGTCAGGTCTCCGAGGCCCTCGGGTCCAACGGTTCCACCTCGATGGGTTCCGTCTGCGCCTCGACCCTGTCGCTGCTGAACGCCGGTGTGCCGCTGCGCGCACCCGTCGCCGGTATCGCCATGGGCCTCATCTCCGACGTCGTCGACGGCGAGACCCGCTACGCGGCCCTCACCGACATCCTCGGCGCCGAAGACGCCCTGGGCGACATGGACTTCAAGGTCGCCGGTACCTCCGAGTTCGTCACGGCCATCCAGCTCGACACGAAGCTCGACGGCATCCCGACCTCGGTCCTGACCGGTGCGCTCCAGCAGGCCAAGGACGCCCGCACCACGATCCTCTCCGTGCTGAACGCGGCGATCGACGCTCCCGACGAGATGGCGCCGACCGCGCCTCGCGTCATCAGCGTCCAGATCCCCGTCGACAAGATCGGTGAGCTGATCGGCCCGAAGGGCAAGACGATCAACTCCATCCAGGACGAGACCGGCGCCGACATCTCCATCGAGGAGGACGGCACCGTGTACATCGGCGCTGTCGACGGTCCGTCGGCCGAGGCCGCTCGCGCCCAGGTCAACGCGATCGCCAACCCGACCAACCCGGAGGTCGGCGAACAGTTCCTCGGAACCGTCGTCAAGATCGCCGCGTTCGGCGCGTTCGTCTCGCTGCTCCCGGGCAAGGACGGCCTGCTGCACATCTCCGAGGTCCGCAAGCTCGCCGGTGGCAAGCGTGTGGAGAACGTCGAAGACGTGCTCGGCGTCGGCCAGAAGATCCTCGTGGAGATCACGAAGATCGACGACCGCGGCAAGCTGTCGCTCGCTCCGGTCGTCGCCGACGAGGCCGACACGCACGGTAGCGACGCTGCCAGCGAAGGCCCTGAGGCTCCCGCCGAAGGCTGATCGACCCCGTACCGACAGAACGCCCGTCCCGCTCATGCGGGGCGGGCGTTCTGCCGTCGGTGGGAGTGTCGACGGTTGAGGGGCGCGACGATCCGGCGTAGCCTCGGACCACCTCGCGATGACGCGAGGGCACGGCACCGCTCACGAGGCACCGCCGTGCGGTCACCGAACTCAAGGCGGCGTGCATCGTGTCGATGGAGACTCACACCCAATTCCCGCAGGATCCGGACGGAGCGGGAGGTGATGCACGCGACAGGTCTCCGGAGGATCAGGCGGTCCGGGGCCCAGGCCCGTCGGACCTCGTCCAGCTGATCGATCCTGACGGACACCGCCGGGAGGACGCACTCTACGACCTCTTCGTCGCCGACCTCGGGCCGGACGAGCTCCTCGGTCTGTACGAGGACATGGTGGTCAGCCGCCGGATCGACACCGAGGCGACCGCCCTGCAGCGACAGGGGGAGATCGGCCTCTGGCCGCCGTTGCTCGGGCAGGAGGCGGCGCAGGTCGGCTCGGCCCGCGTCCTGCGGCCGGACGACTTCGTCTTCACGAGCTATCGCGAGCAGGCGGTCGCCTACTGCCGTGGCGTCGAACTCGACCAATTGATGGCCATGTGGCGCGGGACGGCCCTCTCGGGCTGGGACCCGTACGAGGTCGGGATGGCGACACCCGCCGTCATCATCGGCGCGCAGACGCTGCATGCGACGGGCTACGCCATGGGCTGCCAGCGCGACGGCGCGGATGCCGTCGCCGTCGCCTACTTCGGTGACGGTGCCACGAGTCAGGGCGACGTCAGCGAGGCCCTCGTCCTGGCCGCGAGCTTCCGTGCACCCGTCGTCTTCGTCTGCCAGAACAACCAGTACGCGATCTCCGAGCCGGTGGGGCTGCAGGCGCAGCGCCCCATCGCGGAGCGGGCGCCGGGGTTCGGTGTGCCGAGCATGCGCGTCGACGGCAACGACGTGCTGGCCGTCACTGCGGCGATGCGCATCGCGGTGGACCGTGCCCGCTCCGGCGGCGGCCCGACCTTCATCGAGGCTGTGACGTACCGGATGGGGCCGCACACCACCTCCGACGACCCGACCCGGTATCGCGACGAGGCCGAGGTGGCCTCGTGGCGGGCGAAGGACCCCATCGTCCGGGTGGAACGGTTGCTCGACGCGGCCGGGGTCCTCGACGAGTCGGCTCGTGCACGGGTGGCCCGGGTCGCCGACGATGCCGCCGCACGGGTCCGTGCCGGGTGTCTCGCGCTGCAGGCGCCGGATCCGCTCTCCGTGTTCGACGAGGTCTACACGACGCCGCATCCGGTCCTCGAACGCCAACGGGACGAGTACCGCTCCTACCTCGAGTCGTTCGACGGCGCCGACGGAACAGGAGGCGTGCGATGACGACGCTGACCCTGAGCAAGGCGATCAACACCGGTCTCCACCATGCCCTCGCCGACGACGACCGCGTCCTCCTCCTCGGCGAGGACATCGGCCGTCTCGGCGGCGTGTTCCGGGTCACGGACGGCCTGCAGGCCGAGTTCGGGGCCGACCGCGTCATCGACATGCCGCTCGCGGAGTCGGCGATCATCGGTGCGGCCGTCGGACTCGCCTTCCGTGGTTTCCGGCCGGTGTGCGAGATCCAGTTCGACGGGTTCATCTACCCGGGGTTCGACCAGATCGTGGCGCAGTTGGCCAAGCTGCACTACCGCACGCGCGGGGCCGTGCGGATGCCCGTCACCATCCGGGTCCCCTACGGCGGGGGCATCGGCGCGGTCGAGCACCACTCCGAGTCGCCCGAGGCGTACTTCGCCCATACGGCCGGCCTCCGGGTGGTCACCTGCTCGGACCCGCAGGACGCGCACACGATGATCCGCCAGGCGATCGCCTGTGACGATCCGGTGCTGTTCTTCGAGCCGAAACGGCGGTACTGGACGAAGGGTGAGGTGCTCGAGGACCTGCCGACCGATCCGCTGGCCTTCACGCACGCTCGGACCGTCCGCTCGGGCCGTGACGCGACCCTGGTCGCCTACGGACCGCTCGTGCAGACCGCGCTCGACGCCGCGGAGGCGGCAGCGGACGAGGGTGTCGACCTCGAGGTGATCGACCTGCGCTCCCTCGCCCCGATCGACGTCGACGCCGTCGTGGCGTCCGTCGAGAAGACCGGACGGCTCGTCGTCGCCCACGAGGCGCAGCGCTCCGGCGGGATCGGTGCCGAACTGGCAGCGACGATCACGGAACGCTGCTTCGACGTGCTCGAGGAGGCCCCGGTGCGGGTGACGGGATTCGACACGCCCTACCCGGCGTCGGCCCTCGAGGACCATTTCCTCCCGGACCTCGACCGCATCCTCGACGGCGTGGACCGGGCGATGGGGCGCCGGTCGTCGGTGCCGTCGTCCACCGGTCGGGCCGCGGCGCGGACCGCTGCGACGACGGACGAGGAGGGACGACGATGAAGCGCTTCTCCCTGCCCGACCTCGGCGAAGGACTCACCGAGAGCGAACTCGTCTCCTGGCGCGTCGCCGTCGGCGACCACGTCGACCTCAACCAGGTGATCGCCGAGGTCGAGACCGCGAAGGCGCTCGTGGAACTGCCGGCACCGACCGCGGGCGTGGTCACCCGTCTCCATGTCGAACCGGGGACGACCGTGCTCGTCGGTGAGGCGCTCGTCGACTTCGCTCCGGACGGGGAAAGCAGCTCGCCGGAACCCGGGTCCGAAGCGCCGGCGGTCGACCGTTCGTCCCCGGCCGGGGATCGCGAGCCCGTCCTCGTCGGCTACGGCCCGCGGACGTCGAGCGGGGAGCGGCCGCGGCGGCGCGCCAGGGCGTCGGCCGACGACCCGATCGTCGTCTCCGCTCCCCGTCCGGCGACGCGTCCGCGCGCGACACCGCCGGTCCGTCGGCTCGCCCGCGATCTCGGAGTCGACCTCGGCAGCCTCGTCGGCACCGGCGTCGGAGGCCGGGTCCTCAGGGAGGAGGTGGAGCTGGCGGCGGGCGCTTCGTCGGGGTCGTCCCCGGTCGTACCGACACGCGTCACGGTGTCGGATGACGGCTCCGTCCGGCGACCGATCACCGGGGTGCGACGACGAACCGCGGAGGCCATGGTGAGCAGCGCGTTCACGGCACCGCACGTGACGGAGTTCCTGACCGTCGACGTGACGCCGACGATGACGTTGCTGGACGCGCTCGCCCACTCGCCCCGAACCGGCGACCACCGGGTCAACATCCTCACGGTCCTCGCCAAGGCGGTGTGCATCGCCGTCAGACGCACGCCGGCGGTCAACGCAAGCTGGGACGAGGCGGCGGGCGAGATCGTCGAGTACGCGCATGTCGGACTCGGGATCGCCGCGGCCACCCCGAGAGGACTCCTCGTGCCCAACATCGCGCGCGCGGACGAGCTCAGCCTGTTCGATCTCGCCGACGCCGTGTCGAGCCTCGTCCGGACGGCGCGGGAGGGCCGGACCACCCCGGCCGAGTTGCGTGGTGGCACGATCACGATCTCCAACGTCGGTGTCTTCGGTGTCGACGCGGGGACGCCCATCCTCAACCCGGGGGAGGCGGCGATCATCGCCCTCGGTGCGGTCCGTCGTCTCCCGTGGGAGTTCGAGGGGCAGGTCGCGTTGCGGCAGGTCGTGACGCTGTCGCTGTCGTTCGACCACCGGCTCATCGACGGGGAGCAGGGGTCGCGGTTCCTCGTCGACCTCGGGACGATGCTCGCCGATCCCGCCATGGTGCTGACGATGGTGTGATCGTCGGGCGGCGCTCAGATGCCGCGGTCGACGAGGTCCAGCAGGTGTTCCGTCGCGAACTCGACGGTCGCCTCGTCGAGGCCTCTGAGCGGGCCGTCGATGATGAGCATGCCGAGTCCGTGCACCGACGACCAGGCGAGGAGTTCTGCGCCTGGTCGTCGTGCGGGCGGGAGCACGCCCGTCTCGGCGAGTTCGTCGAGCACGCCGGCCAGGGTCTGGAAGGGGGTCTGGCCGGAGGCGCCCCGTTTGCCGACGCTCATCGCCTCGTTCAAGTCGTGCGGCACCGAGAAGGCCGCCCGGAAGAGGCCTGGCTCCTCGCGCGCGAATTGCAGGTAGCCGGTGCCGACCGCGCGCAGTCGCAGCCGCGCGTCCGCGGGGGCGGAACCCGTCGGTTCCACGGCCTCGAGGGCGGTGGCCATGCGGTCGGCGGCGAGTCCCTGCGCGGTGTCGGAGACGGCCTGGACGAGTGCGTCGCGGTCGGCGAAGTGGCGGTAGGCGGCGTTCGGTGAGACGCCGGCGCGTCGGGTCGCCTCCCGCAGCACGACGGCGTCGGGTCCGCCCTGTCTGGCCATCTCGACGCCGGCCTCGAGCAACGCCTGGCGGAGATCGCCGTGCCGGTAGGTGCTTCGTGCCGGTGCGGGAACGCTCATGGGTTCCATTCTGTCGCGCCGCTCTGGACGGATCGCGCGGGACGTGGCATTGTGCACAGTGTACACATCGAAGCGGAGGAGCGGCTCATGGTCTCGTACACGGATGTCTTCAGTGGATTCTCGGTCGACGACATCGACGCGGCCAGGTCGTTCTACCGCGATGTCCTCGGCCTCTCCGTCGCCGACAACGCGATGGGGTTCCTCGACCTGTCGCTCCCCGCGGGCGGGTCGGTCCTCGTCTACGGCAAGCCCGACCACGTGCCGGCGTCCTTCACCGTCCTCAACTTCGCAGTCGCGGACATCGATGCGGCGGTCGACGAGCTGAACGCGCGCGGCGTGGTGACGAAGCTCTACCCGGACGAGCAGCTCCCGACCGACCCGAAGGGCATCATGCGCGGGAACGGGCCGGACATCGCCTGGTTCACCGACCCGGCGGGCAACGTGTTGTCGGTGCTCTCCGACTGAGGCCGGGCGGCCGGTTCAGGGGGTGCTCAGTGCCGCGACGGCCATCCGCTCGAGGGTCGAGCGCATCGCGTCCCGGTCGACCGCCCCGGCGTCGTTCCGCCCGAGCGAGGCGCTGTGCGGCGTGGAGTTGATGAGACCGAAGCCCGCGAGGGCCCGGATCCGGAGGGCTGCTGTGGAGGTGGACGGGTGCAGGGCGTGCAACACGTCCACCCACCGTTCGACGTACCGGCGTTGCAGGGTGCGGACGGTGCGACGGTCGTCGGGGGCGAGGCTGTCGAGATCGTGGTCCTGGATGCGGATGACGTCCGGGTGTTCGAGGGCGAAGGCCACGTGGAAGGACACGAGCGCGTGCAGCGCCTGCCCGGCATCCGGAGACCGTTCGACCTCGGCCGTCCCTCCGTCCAGGAGGTCCTGACTCACCCCGACGAGGAGCGCGGCGAGCACCGCCTGCTTGCTGACGAAGTGGCGGTAGACGGCGGGCCCGCTCATGCCCACCGCGGCGCCGAGGTCCTCCATCGACACCCCGGAGAAGCCGCGCTCGGCGAAGAGTCCGGCCGCCGACCGGAGGAGGGCCGCCCGGCGGGCCGCCTTGGCCTCCGAGCGTCCGACGCGTGTGGTGGGCGACGACGACGGCTCGTGGTTCGACATCGGGCCTCCGCGGGGTGGACATTTTCAGTGAATGAAGCGTAACCTCTGTTTCAGTGAGTGTTCAGTAACTGAATTCCCACACCGTCGACGACGACAGGAGCCGGAGTGTCCAAGCTCACGAGCAGCGCGGATCCCACCGCAGCACGATTCCGGGATCAGGAGGCCGCGCAACGCGCGCTGTCACGGACGCTCACGGAGCGGCTCGCGACGACCGCGATCGGCGGTCCCGCCTCGTCGCGGGCCCGCCACGTCGCCCGCGGGAAGCTGCTGCCCAGGGAGCGTGTGGACCGTCTGCTCGACGAGGGCAGCCCCTTCCTGGAGATCGCGCCGCTCGCGGCCGACGGGATGTACGACGGGGCCAGTCCCGGCGCAGGCGTCATCGCCGGGATCGGACTCGTCCACGGCCGGCACGTGCTCGTCGTCTCGAACGACGCGACCGCGAAGGGCGGCTCCTACTTCCCGATGACGGTCAAGAAGCACCTGCGGGCGCAGGAGATCGCCGCCGCCAACCGGCTTCCCTGCCTCTACCTCGTCGACTCCGGCGGCGCGAACCTGCCGAGGCAGGACGAGGTGTTCCCCGATCGCGACCACTTCGGACGCATCTTCTTCAACCAGGCGCGGATGTCGGCGGCCGGTATCCCACAGCTCGCCGCCGTGCTCGGCTCCTGTACCGCCGGCGGTGCGTACGTGCCGGCGATGAGCGACGAGAACGTCATCGTCCGCGGACAGGGCACGATCTTCCTCGGAGGCCCGCCGCTCGTGAAGGCGGCGATCGGCGAAGTCGTGACCCCGGAGGAACTCGGCGGGGGAGCACTCCACGCGCGGGTCTCGGGGGTCACCGACCATCTCGCGGACGACGACGCCCACGCGCTCGACATCCTCCGGGAGGCGGTGGCGACCCTCCCGCCACCGCACGAGCGAGCCTGGGCGGTCCGTCAGAGCGTCCCGCCCGCCGTGCCCGAGTCGGAGTTGTACGGCGTCGTCCCGGTGGAATTGCAGACCGCCTACGACGTCCGCGAAGTGATCGCACGCCTGGTCGACGGCAGCGAGTTCTCCGAGTTCAAACGTGAGTACGGCGACACCCTCGTCACCGGGTTCGCGCACCTGCACGGCCACCCCGTCGCCATCGTCGCCAACAACGGGGTGCTCTTCAGCGAGTCCGCGCTGAAGGGTGCGCACTTCATCGAACTGGCGGACCAACGGGGCATCCCGCTGCTGTTCCTGCAGAACCTCTCCGGGTTCATGGTGGGCAGCGACGCCGAGGCGGGCGGGATCGCGAAACACGGCGCGAAGATGGTGACCGCTGTCGCGACCACCCGGGTGCCGAAGCTCACGGTCGTGATCGGCGGTTCCTTCGGCGCCGGGAACTACTCCATGTGCGGTCGCGCCTACGACCCGCGCTTCCTCTGGATGTGGCCGGGGTCACGGATCTCGGTCATGGGCGGACCGCAGGCGGCGAGCGTCCTCGCGACCGTCAAGCGCGATCAGCTGGAGGCCAGAGGCGAGGAGTGGACGACCGAGGCCGAGGCGGCGTTCCGGGCGCCGATCCTCGCCGACTTCGAGGAGCAGGGGAACCCGTACTACTCGACGGCGAGGCTGTGGGACGACGGCATCATCGACCCCACGCAGACCCGCACCGTCCTCGGACTCGCGCTCGAGGTGTGTTCCCGGGCCCCGCTCCCCGACCCCGGCTTCGGCCTCTTCAGGATGTGACGGCACCATGACCGAGACGTCGAACCGCCCGGGCACCCTGCTCGAGCGCCCGTTCCGGACCGTGCTCGTCGCGAACCGCGGAGAGATCGCCTGCCGCGTCATCCGCAGCCTCCGAGCCATGGGTGTCGAGAGCGTCGCCGTCTACAGCGACGCGGACCGTGACGCCCCGCACGTCCGCCTCGCCGACCGTGCGGTCCGGATCGGACCGGCGGTCGCCTCCGAGAGCTACCTCGACGTCGCAGCCGTCGTCGGCGCCGCCCTGGCGACCGGAGCGGAGGCGGTGCACCCCGGCTACGGCTTCCTGTCCGAGCAACCGGCCCTCGCACGGGCGCTCGCCGCAGCCGGGATCGTCTTCATCGGACCCGACGAACGGGCGCTCGAGCTCATGGGGGACAAGATCCGGGCCAAGGACCACGTCGCCGCCCGAGGGGTGCCGATCATCGAGGGCGTCGCCGATCCCTCGCTCGACGACGACGCGCTCGCCGCGGCCGGCATCGCGATCGGGTTCCCGCTCATCGTCAAGCCGGCGGGCGGCGGCGGTGGCAAGGGCATGCAGGTGGTGGAGCGCGCCGAGGAGCTGTCCGCTGCGATCGCCTCGGCTCATCGGGTCGCCCAAGCCGCCTTCGGTGACCCGACGCTGCTCCTCGAACGGTTCGTCACGAGGCCCCGGCACATCGAGGTGCAGGTGCTCGCCGACGCCCACGGGACCGTCCTCCATCTCGGCGAACGCGAGTGCTCGCTCCAGCGTCGACACCAGAAGGTCGTCGAGGAGTCGCCGTCGCCCCGCATCGACGCCGGTCAGCGGGCACGGCTCGGTGAGGCCGCCTGCACCGTCGCACGGAGTGTGGGGTACCGGGGCGTCGGCACGGTCGAGTTCCTCGTCGCCGACGACCGGCCGGACGAGTTCGCCTTCCTCGAGATGAACACCCGGCTGCAGGTGGAGCATCCGGTCACCGAGCTCGTCACGGGTCTCGACCTCGTGGAGTGGCAGGTGCGTGTCGCCGCGGGACAACCACTCGAGCTCACCCAGGACGACATCGTGCTCACCGGTCACGCGGTGGAGGCCCGGCTGTACGCCGAGGACCCGGCGAGCGGCTTCCTGCCGCAGACCGGGGTGCTCGAACGGGTCCACCTGCCCTCTGGGCCCGGCGTCCGGGTGGACGGCGGCATCGCGGAGGGGCAGTTCGTCGGACCCTGGTACGACCCCATGCTGGCGAAGATCGTGTGTTGGGCACCGGACCGCGAATCGGCCCTGCGTCGACTCGACGCGGCTCTCGCGGCGACGATCGTGTTCGGCGTCCGGACGAACCTCGGCTTCCTGCGCCGCCTCGTCACCGATACGGAGGTGGTCGAGGGACGCCTGCACACCGGTCTCATCGCCGAACTCCTCGCCGAGTCGCCGGTGACCGCACCGGACGACCGTGCCCTGGCGGCGGCGGCGCTCGCCGAACTGGACGACCGCGCCGTCGCCCTGGCCGATCGCGCCGGCACGCTCGGCACGCCGTGGTCCGACGCCGGAGGCTGGCGGCTCAGCGGTGCCGCGCCGTCGCGGGTCCATCTGCGGACCGATGACGGACGCCGGGTCCGGGTGGACGTCCTCGGCCCGAGCGACGACGCCCGGGTCACGGTCGCCGAGGCCGAACCCGTCCATGCGGCCGTCCTCGCACGGACGGACCGCGCCTGGCGCTTCGAGCACGGCGGGACCAGTGTCCCGTTCGAGACCATGCGTATCGGTGACGAGCGCTGGACCGCTCTCGACGGCGTCATCGGCGTCGTCGCGGTCGTCCCACGCGACGCGGTGCCGTCAGCGGGGGCCGCATCGGCACCCGGCGCCGTCGAGCCGGACGTCCGGACCCCGATGCCCGGCACTGTCACGGCCGTCCACGTCGCGAGCGGCGACGACGTCGCGGTCGGACAACCGCTCGTCACCGTCGAGGCGATGAAGATGGAGCACCTCCTCACCGCGCCCGCGGCCGGCGTCGTCACCGTCCATGTCACCACGGGCGGCACGGTCGCCACCCGCCAATCGGTCGCGACGATCGCCGCGGACCCCGTCGCAGCACCCACGAACGGAGCACCAGTATGAACACCGAGCTCAGCCCGGAGCACCAGCGGATCGTCGACACGGTGAAGGCCTTCGCCGACGAGGTCGTCGCGCCCGCCGCCTACCAGTACGACACCGAGCGACGGCTGCCGTACGACATCATCGCGCAGATGGGGGAGCTCGGACTCTTCGGGCTCCCGTTCCCGAAGGAGCTCGGCGGCGGCGGCATGGACTACTTCGCCCTCTGTCTCGCCGTCGAACAGCTCGGACGTGTCGACCAGAGCATCGGCGTCACCCTCGAGGCCGGCGTCGGACTCGGCGCCATGCCCATCTACCTGTACGGCACCGACGCACAGCGTGAGGAGTGGATCCCGCAGCTCGCGAGCGGGAAGGCGCTCGCCGCCTTCGGGCTGACGGAGGCCAGAGCCGGCAGTGACGCGGGCGCGACCGAGACCACCGCGCAGCTGGTCGACGGGGAGTGGGTCATCAACGGGACGAAGCAGTTCATCACGAACTCGGGCAGCGAGATCACGCGGCTGGTCACGGTCACAGCGGTCACGGGGGAGCGGACCCGCGCCGACGGGCGGGTGACCAAGGAACTCTCCTCCATCCTCGTCCCGGTACCGACGTCCGGCTTCACCGCGCTGCCCCCGTACGACAAGGTCGGCTGGCACACCTCGGACACGCACCCCCTGGTGTTCGACGACGTGCGGGTCCCCGAGGCCAACCTCCTGGGCGAGCGCGGTCGTGGCTACGCCAACTTCCTGTCGGCGCTCGACGGCGGACGGATCGCGGTCGCCGCCCTCGCGGTGGGGGCGGCCCAGGGCTGCCTCGAGGAGGCCGTCCGCTACGCGAAGGAACGGGTCGTCTTCGGGCGCCCGATCGGCGACAACCAGTGGATCGCCTTCCGGATCGCGAAGATGCAGGCGCGGGTCCACACCGCCAGGCAGGCCTACTACGACGCCGCTTCGCGCATGCACCGCGGAGCGCCGTACAAGATGGAGGCCTCCATCGCCAAGATGGTCGCCGGGGAGGCCGCCATGGACAACGCGCGGGACGCGACCCAGATCTTCGGCGGCTACGGGTTCCTCAACGAGAACCCGGTCGCGAGGCACTACCGCGACTCGAAGATCCTCGAGATCGGTGAGGGCACCACCGAGGTGCAGCTCATGATCATCGCCCGTGAACTCGGCTTCGCGTCCTGAGATGACCATGACGGACGAACGTGCACCGCAGGACGGACCCGAGGACGGTCCCGGCCCGGTCGTCGAGCAGCGCGGGCTGTTCTTCGAGGAGTTCGCGGTCGGCACGATCTACCGCCACCGACCGGGACGCACCATCACCGAAGCGGACAACGTGCTCTTCTCGACCCTCACCATGAACGGGCAGTCGCTGCACCTCGACGCCGCCTGGTCCGCCACGCAACCCTTCGGCGAGCGACTCGTGAACTCGATGCTCACCCTCTCGACCATCGTCGGACTCTCGGTGGCGCAGCTCACGGAGGGCACCATCGTGGCCAACCTCGGCTTCACGGAGGTCGCCTTCCCCCGGCCCATGCACCATGGGGACACGCTCTACGCCGAGACACTGGTCCGAGCCAAGCGGCCGTCGGCGTCACGACCGGGGGAAGGGCTCGTCACGCTCGTGCACACCGGACGGAACCAGGACGGTGTCGTCGTCGCCACCGCGACCCGGACGACACTCGTCCGCCGCCTGGACGCACGATGACCGCGGCATCCCTGTCGCTGGGACCGGCGATCCTCTTCGTCCCCGCCGACCGACCCGACCGGTTCGCCAAGGCCGCAGACCGCGCCGACACCGTCATCCTCGACCTCGAGGACGCCGTCGCGCCGGCCGACAAACCCGCTGCCCGTCGGGCGATCGTCGAGCACCCGCTCGATCCCGCACGGACGATCGTCCGCGTCGACCCGGTCGGCACGGACGAGTTCGCCTCCGACGTCGCCGCGGTCTCGTCCACCCGCTACCGGACCGTGATGCTGGCGAAGACGGAGACCACGGCGCAGCTCGACGAGCTCGCCGACGCGATCCCCGGCGTCCGCATCCTCGCGCTCTGCGAGACCGCGGCCGGCGTGGTGCGCGCCCCGGCGCTCGCCGGACACCCGTCGGTGGTCGGACTCATGTGGGGGTCCGAGGACCTCGTCGCGTCGTTGGGCGGTACGAGCAGCCGCCGCGACGACGGCGGCTATCGCGACGTCGTGCGCCACGCGAGGTCGTCGGTGCTGCTCGCCGCCGGAGCGGCCGGGGTGGTGGCCGTCGATGCGGTCCACCTCGACCTCGACGACCTCGCCGGGCTCGCGGCGGAGGCCGCGGACGCCGCCGCCGTCGGGTTCGTCGGCTCGGCCTGTATCCACCCGGGACAGGTCGCGACGATCCGTGCCGCCTACCGTCCCGACGCCCGGACGGTGGCCGCGGCCAGGTCGCTCCTCGAGGCCGCGGCGGGGGAGCGCGGGGTGTTCCGCCACGAGGGGCGCATGATCGACGAGCCCCTCCTGCGGCACGCTCGTTCGGTCCTCGCGCGAGCCGGGACCCCGGTCGACGGGCGGTGATCCGGCACCGTCCGGAATCGTTAC
Organism: Plantibacter sp. Leaf1; assembly: GCF_001421315.1. Classification (NCBI taxonomy): domain Bacteria; kingdom Bacillati; phylum Actinomycetota; class Actinomycetes; order Micrococcales; family Microbacteriaceae; genus Plantibacter; species Plantibacter sp. Leaf1. Next base: position 577,558 of record NZ_LMJX01000003.1, read on the forward strand.
GAATCAGTTGCCACACGGGCGTGATGTCGTCCCGCGGAAGGCGCCCGTCTCCTCTAGCCTGGTGACAAGCACCGGCACCTCGCGCAACGCTCGGAACCCGGCGGTGCAGCGCGTCATCGGTCGGTCGGACCGAGAGAGGGGCAGGGGATGCCACACCTCTGGCGCTCGTCGAGCACCCGTGGCAGTTCGCTGTTGAGCGGGGAGGGCGTCGGCGACGACACGGCACCCCAACCCGAGCAGCGGGTCCCGCACCCGTCGTTCCCGACGCCCGTCCAGGGTGCCGACGCCGACGGCGTGCCGAGGCGCAGGATCGGCGACTCCGAGCTGTCGGTCTTCCCGGTCGTCCTGGGCGGCAGCGTGTTCGGCTGGACGGTCGACCCGGACACGACGACGGACATCCTCGACCGTTTCCACGACGCTGGCGGCAACATGGTCGACACCGCCGACAGCTACGCGGGCGGCCGCAGTGAGATCCTCATCGGCAACTGGATGCGCAAGCGCGGCAACCGCGACGACATGGTCGTCGCGACGAAGATCGGGCGCCACCCGGATTACCCCGGTCTCGGTTCGGTGAGCATCATCCGGGCGGTCGAAGCGGCCCTCGAGCGCCTGCAGACCGACCACATCGACCTGCTGTCCTTCCACGACGACGACCCGAGCGTGCCCCTCGCCGACAGCCTCGGCACGGTCGACTGGCTCATCGAGAGCGGCAAGGTCCGGTACCTCGGCACCTCGAACACGACGCCGGAACGGCTCATGGAGGCACGGATCCTCTCGGCGAGCGGGTTCACCCAGTTCGTCGCCCTCGAGACGCACTACAGCCTCATGCACCGCGAACCGTACGAGAGCACCCTCGCGCTCGTCGCGACGGCGCAGCACCTCGGTGTCCTGCCGTACTTCGCGCTCGCGAACGGCTTCCTCACGGGGCGCTACCGGAGCCGGTCCGACCTCGATCCCAGCACCCGCGGCAGCCGCGCCGCGACGCACCTCCACCGTCGCGGACTCCGCGTCCTGCACGTCCTCGACGAGATCGCTGCGGAGAACCGGTGCTCCGTCGCTTCGGCCGCCCTCGCCTGGGCCATGTCACGTCCGGGCGTCGTCGCCCCGATCGCGAGCGCCTCACAGCCGGCCCACGTCGACTCGCTCATCGCGGCGGCGGACGTCCGGTTGAGCCGCGGGCAGATCCTCGAACTGGACCGTGTCTCCGGACGCCTGCGCTGACGCCTTCCCGAGGCGCTCCGGCTCGGACGCCGGCGCGCGACGCCCGGGAACCTGACGTATGGTTGGGACGATGAACGCCGCCGTCGACTTTCCGCTCACTCGTCCCGAGCTCGCGTTCACCGCATCCGGGGACGCCCTCGTCCGACGCACGGTCCTGCCCAACGGTCTGCGCATCCTGACCGAGCACATGCCGGGCAGTCGCAGCGCCACGATCGGCTACTGGGTGGCCGTCGGGTCCCGTGACGAACAGCCGGCGACCGCCGATCGTCCGGCGACCTTCGGGTCGACGCACTTCCTCGAGCACCTGCTGTTCAAGGGCACGGCCAAACGGTCGGCGCTCGACATCGCGATCGCGTTCGACGCGGTCGGCGGCGAGCACAACGCGCTGACGGCCAAGGAGCACACCTGCTACTACGCGAAGGTGCGCGACCGAGACCTGCCCATGGCGGTCGACGTCATCACCGACATGCTGACCTCCTCCCTGCTCGACCCCGAGGAGTTCGAGAACGAACGCGGCGTCATCCTCGAGGAACTCGCCATGATGGACGACGACCCGGGGGACGTCGCCAACGAGCGCTTCTTCGAGGGGGTCCTCGGCGAGCACCCACTCGGGCGTCCGATCGGCGGTCGGCCGCAGTCGATCATCGAGGTGGGCCGGGACGCCGTCCTCGCGCACTACCGCGCCAACTACCGGGCGAACGATGTCGTCGTGACGGCGGCCGGTGCGGTCGACCACGACGCCCTCGTCGCGCAGGTCTCGGCGGCCCTCGTGGAGGCCGGTTGGCCTGCGGACGCGGTCGCCGCGCCGGTGCCCCGACGGACGCTCGCGGCGGCGTCCGTCCTCGGCGGACCACCGCTGTCGGTGGTGCACCGACCCACGGAGCAGGTCCATCTGCAGATCGGCGGACAGGGACTTATCGCGGGCGACGAGCGACGGTTCGCCATGAGCATGCTCAACTCCGTCCTCGGCGGGGGTATGTCGAGCCGGCTGTTCCAGGAGATCCGGGAACGACGTGGCCTCGCCTACTCCGTGTACTCCTTCGCGGGCAGCTATTCGGACGCGGGGGTCTTCGGGCTCGCCGCCGCCTGCTCCACGGCGAAGGCCGCGACGGTCGCCGAGCTCATGCTCGCAGAACTCCACCGACTCGCCGAACACGGTGTGACCGACGATGAACTGTCGCGGGCCCTCGGCCAGCTGAGCGGCGCCTCGGCGCTCGCCCTGGAGGACTCCGACTCCCGCATGAGTCGCCTCGGCCGGGCGGAGCTGACGCTCGGCGAGTTCATCGACCTCGACGAGAGCATCCGTCGCCTCCAGCTCGTCGGGCAGGACGAGGTCCAGCAGCTCGCGCAGCATCTCGCTGCGCAGCCCATCACGGTGTCGGCGGTCGGAGCCGTCGACGAGGACACCTTCGCTCCGATCATCGCGGGGGTGCGTTGAATGTCCCATTACCTCTATCTCGTCAGACACGGCGAGCAACAGCATGCGGAGCACGGTCTGCCGGACGGTCCGCTGTCGGCACGTGGCCGGCGGCAGGCTCAGCTCCTCGCCGAACGGCTCGGCGGGGTGCCGATGACGGCCGCGTGGCATTCGCCGTTGCAGCGCGCGGCGGAGACCGCGCAGATCATCGCTGAGCGGATGCCGGCCGTCACACCAGAGCCCTCGTCCCTGCTCTTCGACTGTGTCCCGAGCGGACGCGCGCCGGAGACCCCGTCGGCCTTCGACCCGTTCTTCGGGTCCATCACGGAGGCCGAGGTGGAGGCGGGCGAAGCGCAGATGGCGGACGCCGCCGCCGAGTTCCTGTCACCGAAGCGCGGTGACCATCACGAGTTGCTGATCACGCACAACTTCGTCATCGGCTGGCTGGTCCGCGAGGCCCTGCAGGCCCCGGGCTGGCGCTGGGTGAGCATCAACCAGGCCAACGGCGGCCTCACGGTGCTGCACCAGCGGGCTGGTCGTCCCTGGAGCCTCATC
>NZ_LMJX01000003.1:580776-638885 GCF_001421315.1 Plantibacter sp. Leaf1
TCTGACCGACCGACGCAGCGGGCGGTCCCGGTCTCCGGGCCGCACCCGGTCGCCGAGCCTGTCGAGGCGCTCAGACGTCCTTCGCGTACCAGTTCGTCGCGTTCGGGTTGTCGTTGTAGGCCGGGACGTCGACGTACCCGCTCGAGCGGTAGAGGGCCCCGGCGGCGGCCAGGGTCGCGTTCGTGTCGAGCACCAGCCGGGTCGCGCCGAGCTCCACCGCGCGCTCCTCGAGTGCCGCCAGCATCGAGCGTCCGTAGCCCTTGCCCCTCGTCGACGGGCGCAACCAGAGGTGCTTGATCTCGAACCGGACGGCGCCGTCCTCGGCGTCGGCGATGCGGCGGACGCCTCCGCACCCGACGGCCTCGTCGTCTGCTCGTGCGACGAGGAAGACGCCGGCGGGCGGGGTGAACATCGCCGGATCCGGGGTGAAGACCCGGTACTTCCCGCCGGTGAACCCGAGCTCGCGGGAGGTGAAGTACTCACCGAGGAGGGTGGCGGCGGGCTCCGTGTCGACGGCGGCGGGGGAGAAGGTCAGCATGCCTCCAGCCTAGGACGACGCCTTCGGGCAGCACGTAAGCTGAGGGCATGACGACACGAGTGGCGCTGGCCGGCGCGAGCGGCAAGATGGGCCGACTGTTCACGAGCATCATCGCTTCACTCGACGACTTCGAGCTCGTCGCCTCGCTCGGATCCTCCAGCGAGCTGAGCGAGATGGACGGCGCAGACCTCGTCGTCGACGTCACGGTCCCCGGCGTCAGTCAACGCATCGTCGACCACGCCCTCTCCCAGGGCATCAACGTCCTCGTCGGCACGAGCGGATGGTCCGCCGACCGCGTCCACCGCCTCGGGCGTCGACTCGCCGAGCTGCCGGACCAGGGGGTCGTGATCATCCCGAACTTCTCCCTGGGGTCCGTGCTGTCGACGAGCCTCGCGACCGTCGCCGCGCGGTTCTTCGACTCGATCGAGATCATCGAGTCCCATCGCGACACCAAGGTCGACTCGCCCTCCGGCACCGCGGTGCGGACCGCCGAGCTGATGATGGACGCCCGGGGCGACCGCGGACCGGTCGCCGCGCCGCACACCGACCAGCGCGCCCGAGGGCAGCAGGTCTCGAGCATCCCGATCCACAGCCTGCGGCTCCAGGGCGTCGTCGCGCGCCAGCAGGTCGTGTTCGGAGGCGTCGACGAGCTCGTCACGATCACGCACGACACCATCTCGCCGGCCTCGTACGAGCGCGGCATCAGACTCGCCCTCGCGGCGGCACGCGACGCCCGTGGCGTCACCGTCGGTCTCGACAGCCTCCTTGACCTCGGGATCGACCGTCCAGCGCCGGCGGGCGGGCGCGCGGCAGCCGGCGCTCCCGAGCAGGTGTCCGGCCAGGCCGCGGCGGCCAGCACCCTGTGAAGACCCGCGTGATGGTCGCGATCCTCGCGATCCTGCTCGTCCTCTACATCGTCCTCGTCGGGTTCCGTGCCGTCGTCCTCCTCGGCACGGGCGAGCCCGTCGGCATCGCGATGGGCGCGGCGCTCATCGTGCTCCCCGTCGTCGGCGTCTGGGCGCTCTGGCGTGAGATCGCCTTCGGGGTGGGCGCCGAGCGGCTCGGCGTCAGGCTCGAGACCGAAGGAGGGCTCCCACCCGAGCGGGTCGAGACCCGTGAGAGCGGGCGGCCGTTGCGGGACGCCGCTGACGAGCTGTTCCCGAAGTACCGCGACGCAGCCGAGGCTGCACCGGACGACTGGCGCAGCTGGTACCGGCTCGGCCTCGTCTACGACGGGGCGGGTGACCGTCGACGAGCCAGGGCCGCCATCCGGCAGGCGATCCGGCTCGCACGCGACTGACGGCGTTCAGCTCCGCGCGAGTGCCTCGGCCAGGGCGTCCTCGACGGTCGGCGTGCTGAACGTGAACCCGTCCTGCAGGAGTCTGCGGGGCTCGACGCGCTGATCGCTGAGCAGGAGACCGTCCGCGGCGTCACCGAGCAACGCCTTGAGGGCGAATGTCGGAGCCCGCAAAAGGTAGGGCCGGTTCATCCGTCGTGCGAGTTCGAACATGAGGTCGTCCGCTCTGGCCGCCTGTGGCCCGCACAGGTTCACGGGTCCGCTGAGCGAGGAGGTCACGAGGTGGGTGATCGCCCTGACCTCGTCCGCCAAGCCGATCCACGGCCAGTACTGACGACCGCTGCCCAGCGGGCCGGCGAGCCCGAACCGGGTGAGGGGCGCGAGTGGCTTGAGGACCCCGTCGAGGTCGACGACGATGCCGTTGCGCAACAACACCGTGCGGACGGACTCCGGTGCAGCGAGGGCCGACTCCTCCCAGGCCACGACGACGTCGGCGAGGAACCCGGACCCGCGGGTGGACTCCTCCGTCAGCGTCTCGCCCGGGCGGTCGCCGTAGTAACCGACCGCCGAACCGCTGAGGAAGGCCGCGGGCGGCTGATCGGCCCGGTGCATCGCGTCGACGAGGGTGCGGGTGGCGCTGAGGCGCGACCACAGGATCGTCGACTGATAGGCGCGCGTCCACGGGAGCTTGCCGAGCGAGGCGCCGGACAGGTTCACCACCGCGTCGGCGCCGTTCAGCACCGAGGGGTCCAGGGAGCCCGCGAGCGGATCCCACTGGGCCTCGCCCGGCCCGCGGGCAGGACGCCGGACGAGTCGGACGACCTCATGGCCGTCCGACTCGAGTGAGCCGCCGAGTGCGGTTCCGATGAGCCCGGAGGCTCCGCCGATCACGATGCGCATGCGCGTCGCCTTCCTGGTCGTGCTGCGGGGAGGGGAGGTTACGCGAGGCTGGCCTCGAGGGTGATCGGGATGCCGGCGAGCGCCTGCGACACGGGGCAGCCGTCCTTCGCCGCTGCGGCGATGCGCTCGAAGTCCGCCTCCGAGATACCGGGGACGACCGCGCTGACGAGGAGGTGGCTGCCGGTGATCCCGGTGCCGGGGATGAAGGAGACGGCAGCGGTCGCCTGGATGCGCTCCGGCGGGAACCCGGCGGTGGTGAGCTCGTTCGCGAAGGCCATCGAGTAGCAGGAGGCGTGCGCCGCTCCCAGCAGCTCCTCCGGGGTGGTGGTCGTGTTGGAGCCCTCGGAGCGGGCCTTCCAGTCCACGGCGAACTCCGCGGCCTCCGAGGTGTCGAGACTCGTGTGCCCTGAACCTTCGAACAGCGTGCCGTTCCAGACCGTCGTCGCTTCGCTCGTTACCGCCATGGTGTGACCTCCATCGTCGTCGGGCCGTGCAGGAGTGCATCGGCGCGGGTACTCGTGGGTCAGCCTAACCGGATCGACCCGCGCGGACACCCGGTCGACGGGACGCTCCAGGTGTGCTCCCAGCCCCGCGTCGGGACCCCTCCGGTGGTGACCCCGGAGGGGGAAACCCGGTAGCCTGAGACCGTGTCGCGTGCAGAGAACCCCTTCGGTCAAGTCCTCGTCGCCCTGGTGACGCCGTTCACCGCCGACGGCGAGGTGGACTGGAAGGCCGTCGAACGACACATCGACGACGTCGTGACCGCGGGTGCCGACGGCATCGTCGTCACCGGCACCACCGGCGAGACGTCCACGCTGACGGACCCGGAGAAGATCAAGCTCGTCGAGGTCGGCAAGGACGTCGCAGGCGGGCGCGCGAAGATCATCACGGGTGGCGGATCGAACGAGACGGCGCACGCGATCGAACTCGCGAAGAAGAGCGCGCAGGCTGGCGCCGACGGCAACATGATCGTCACCCCGTACTACAACAAGCCGACCCAGGCCGGTGTGCTCACGCACTTCCGCATGATCGCGGATTCCACCGATCTGCCGGTCATCCTCTACGACATCCCCGGGCGCACCGGGATCCCCATCACCTACGAGACGATCCTCCGCGCCGCGAAGCACCCGAACATCCTCGCCGTCAAAGACGCCAAGGGCGACCTCAGCGAGGTCAGCCGCGTGATGAACCAGACGGACCTCATGTACTTCGCCGGAGACGACGCCAACGCGTTGCCGACACTCGCCATCGGCGGCACCGGCCTCATCGGCGTCACGGCGAACATCGCCCCGACGCCCTACCGACACATGATCGACGCCGTGAACGCCGGCGACCTCACCGCGGCCACCGCGGCGCACCGGCAGCTCGAGCCCCTCGTGCGCGCGGTCATGACCCACGTACCCGGCACTGTCGCCGCCAAATACATCTTGCACGGCCTCGGCCGGATCCAGAGCCCGCGGGTGCGTCTTCCGCTGGTCGGTCCGGAAGAGTGGGAGGCCGCGCAGATCGAGGATGAGATCGACCTGGTGAAGGACATCCCAGGCGTCGACTTCCGCAACTTCCGGCCAGACCGCAACGCCGCCGCCGGTGGCGCGCTGCCCAAGGTCGCCGGTACGACTCGCTAGACAAACCAGAGGGGGGCTACATGCCCAATACCATCATCGATCCGCCAGTCCTCGAACCGGGGACGCTCCGCGTCATCCCCATCGGAGGACTCGGCGAGATCGGCAGGAACATGACCTGCTTCGAGATCGACGGCAAGATCCTGATCGTCGACTGCGGCGTGCTCTTCCCCGAGGAGCACCAGCCGGGCGTCGACCTGATCCTGCCCGACTTCACCTCCATCAAGGACCGGCTCGACGACATCGTCGGCGTCGTCCTCACGCACGGTCACGAGGACCACATCGGTGCCGTCCCGTACCTCCTGAAGCTCCGCAAGGACATCCCGCTGATCGGCTCCGGGCTGACGCTCGCGCTCATCGAGGCGAAGCTCAAGGAACACCGCATCGTGCCCTACACCCTTCCCGTGAAGGAGGGGCAGATCGAGGCACTCGGTCCGTTCGACCTCGAATTCGTCGCGGTCAACCACTCGATCCCCGACGCCCTCGCGGTCTTCATCGACACCGACGCCGGAACGGTGCTCGTCACGGGCGACTTCAAGATGGACCAGCTGCCGCTCGACGGCCGCCTCACCGACCTCCGTGCCTTCGCACGCCTCGGCGAGGAGGGTGTCGACCTCTTCCTCGTCGACTCCACGAACGCGGACGTCCCCGGGTTCACCCCGCTCGAGCGCTCGATCGGCCCGGTCCTCGACCAGGTCATCGCGAAGTCCGAGCGACGCGTCATCGTCGCGAGCTTCTCGAGCCACGTCCACCGTGTCCAGCAGGTCCTCGACGCGGCGCACGCCCACGGTCGCCGGGTCGCGTTCCTCGGTCGTTCGATGGTGCGCAACATGGGCATCGCCGCCGACCTCGGGTACCTCAACGTCCCGGAGGGGCTGCTCATCGACTACAAGAAGGCGAAGGACCTCCCCGAGGACAAGATCGTCTACATGTCGACCGGGTCGCAGGGTGAGCCCATGGCCGTCCTCAGCCGGATGGCGAACCTCGACCACGCGATCGAGCCGGGCCCGGGCGACACCGTCATCCTCGCCTCGAGCCTGATCCCGGGCAACGAGAACGCGGTCTACCGGGTCATCGACGGCCTGACGAAGCTCGGCGCCAACGTCGTCCACAAGGGCAACGCGAAGGTGCACGTGTCCGGGCACGCCGCCGCCGGCGAGCTGCTCTACTGCTACAACATCCTGCAGCCGAAGAACGTGCTCCCGGTCCACGGCGAGTACCGTCACCTCGTCGCCAACCAGAAGCTCGCCATCGACAGCGGCGTCCCCGCCCAGAACACCTTCATCGGTGAGGACGGGATCGTCATCGACCTGAAGGACGGCGTCGCGAAGGTCGTCGGCCAGCTCGACGTCGGCCTCGTCTACGTCGACGGCTCGACGGTCGGCGAGATCACGGACGCCGACCTCAAGGACCGCCGCATCCTCGCCGAGGAGGGCTTCATCTCGGTCATCGTCGTCGTCGACTCGAAGACGGGTCACATCATCTCCGGTCCCGAGGTCCACGCCAAGGGGTTCGCCGAGGACGACAAGGTCTTCGCCGACATCAAGCCGAAGGTGGCGAAGGCCCTCGCCGAAGCCGCAGAGAACGGCGTCCGCGACACGCACGCGTTGTCGCAGGTCATCCGTCGGACCGTCGGACGCTGGGTCAACACCTCGTTCCGGCGCCGTCCGATGATCGTGCCGCTGGTCATCGAGGCCTGATCGGTCCGTCGGGTCCACCCGACGCAACCCGCCAGGAGGCGGTCGGACATCATTCGCGAGGGTGATGCCGGCCGCCTTCCGCGTTGCTACCGTGGAAGCTCCTATGGCCGCTCGTCACTCCGACTGCGGTGGATTCCGGAGGTCGGCGTGGGCGTTGTCCGCACCTGGGTGTTCCCCATTCTGAAACTGCTCGTCTTCGCCGCGATCGCGGTCGCCCTCGTGAAGGTCGCGTTCTTCCCGGACGCGCCCGCCGAGGAGGGGCCGACGCAGCCGACCGGGAGTCTCGTGGAGCCGGAGGTGCAGGCGGCGCTCGGCACCGTGGTCAACACCGTCTCGGTGGAGGGTCAGGTCGTCGCCGATCCGGCCAGCACCGCCAAGTCGACGGTCGCCGGCACGGTCGACGAGGTGTTCGCCGCCAAGGGTGCCGTCCTCGCCGAGGGCGACCCCATCCTCGACGTCAAGACCATCGACGAGGAGGGCAAGGAACGGTTCGTGCGGGTCACGGCCCCCGTCGCCGGGACCCTCGGCAACGTCAAGCTGATCCACGGCCAGTCCGTGCAGATCGGCGACGCCGTCGCCCAGGTCTCGCCGGCGACGTTCTCGATCACGGGTTCCCTGAGCGCCGACAAGCAGTACCGCCTGCTCACCATCCCGGGTGAGGCGACGGTCACGATCAACGGTGGCCCGGCCCCGTTCGTCTGCCCGGCGGTCCGCGTCACGACACCGACCACCGGTGGAGATGACGAGGAGCCGGCCGCTGGCGGCGGCACGGGACAGACTCCGGGGGCCGCTGGCACCTCGGTCACGTGCGCCGTGCCCGGTGACGTCCGGGTCTTCGCCGGACTCGCAGCGACGATCGAACTCGCGGGCGGGACCGCGGAGAACGTCCTCGTCCTCCCGACGACCGCGGTCAAGGGTTCCGCGGGCACCGGGACCGTGTGGGTCGTCGGCGCGGACGGCGCGCAGGAGGAACGTCCCGTCACGCTCGGCCTGAACGACGGGCAGCAGGTCCAGATCGTCGACGGCCTCGCCGAGGGCGACTCCGTGTTGCAGTTCGTGCCCGGTGCCGTCGCCCCCGTCCCCGAGGGGTGCACGACGCTCCCGGACGGCAGCATGAGCTGCGAAGGGTCGGTCGGGTGACCCTCCTCGAACTCCGCGGGGTCACCAGGGTCGTCCAGATCCCCGACGCCCCGCCCTTGACCATCCTCGACGGCGTCGACCTCGAGGTGCACGAGGGGGATCGGGTCTCGATCGTCGGGCGCTCGGGTTCGGGGAAGTCCACGCTGCTGAACCTGCTCGGCCTGCTCGACAAGCCGAACTCGGGCTCCCTGGTCTTCGACGGTCGTCCAGCCGAGCGGCTCGGTTCCGGAGCGCGGGACCGCCTTCGCGGTGCCCAGATCGGCTTCGTCTTCCAACAGTTCAACCTCCTGCCCGGCCGGACGGCGCTCGAGAACGTCACGACACCGTTGCTGTACGCGAGCGGGCGGTCCTTCTGGCGTCGCCGGGAGATCGCGGCGGCGATGCTCGAACGGGTCGGGCTCGGCGACCGACTCGACGCGATGCCCACGAAGCTGTCCGGCGGTGAGCAGCAGCGTGTCGCGATCGCGCGGTCGCTCGTCCGCGGCCCCCGCCTGATCCTGGCGGACGAGCCGACCGGAGCCCTCGACGTCGAGACCGGCACCTCCGTCATGTCGCTGCTCGACGAGGTGGCCACGTCGACAGGGGCCGCACTCGTGACGATCACCCACGACCGCGCGATCGCGAGGCTCGCGACGACGCATCACCGCCTCGACCACGGCGTCCTCACGCCGGACGAGGAGTTGGAGGCGGCGGATGTCTAGGATCCTCACCTCGATCGTCGGAGCCGTCGTCGAGGCGGCGCAGGAACTGCGCATCCATCGCGGTCGCGTCATCCTGTCGCTCATCGGTGTCGGCGTCGCCGTGTGCGCCCTCACGAGCATGGTCGGCATGTCGTCGCTCGCCGCTCAGGCGCAGACCGAGTCGCAGGAACGCTACGGCGGACGGCCGGCCACGCTCATGGCGTCCGCCTACAGCACCGGCACCGGACAACCCGACCCGGAGGCACTCGTCACCGCGGTCCACGAGCTGGCCGACCGCTACGACATCGAGTACGTCTCGCAGTCCGGCAGCCTGCAGCTGAACGTGCAGTTCGCCGACGGCACCGTGCCGGTGACGTCGACCGTGGTCGACGTCCCGTATGGCGAGATGCACCGCATCAGGCTCGACGAGGGCACCTGGTTCCAGGCGGACGACGGCGAACGCCTCGCGCCGGCGGTCGTCGTCAACCCCGCGTTCTGGCAGCGCCTCGGCTCGCCGCCCATCGAGTCGCACCCGACGGTCACGATCCACGGGGAGCGCGCGATCACGGCCGTCGTCGTCGGGGTGTACGCGAGCAACGAGTGGGACACCGAACCGCAGCTGTCGATCCTGCCGGCCGGCGTCACGGCGATCGGACCGGTGTCTGGCGCCGACGAGGCGGCCGGCCAGTCCGGCCAGCTTCCCCAGTTCGAGTTCTGGGTCCCGAACGCCGACGCCGAAGCGTTCACCCAGCGGATCCAGTCCGACCTGCGCGCCGAGCTCGGTGACGCGTACGGGGTCGACGTCTTCCGCAACGACTTCGGGCAGACGGGGGAGGACCCGCTGTTGTCGCTCAAGCTCGTGGTGGGCGCGGTCGCGGGGCTCATCCTGTTGCTCGGTGCGCTCGGGCTCATCAACCTCTCGCTCGTCACCGTCCGCCAGCGGATCCGCGAGATCGGCATCCGTCGCAGCTTCGGCGCCACGGCGCCACGTGTCTTCTTCGCGGTGATGATGGAGAGCGTCGTCGCCACCTTCGTCGCGGGCGTCATCGGCGTGATGGTGGCGGTGGCCGTCGTGAAGAGCCCGATCGTCGAGCAGTTCATCGGGCAGGGGCTCGTGACGGACTTCCCGCCGTTCCCGGTCGAGGCCGCGGTGCTCGGGCTCGTCAGCGCCACCGCCGTCGGTGCCATCGCCGGCCTCCTCCCGGCGCTCGTCGCCGTCCGGGTGAAAGTGATCGACGCGATCCGGTACTGACGACGGCTGCTGGCTCCCTCGCCGACATCTGCTCGAAACACCGGTGGCGTACCATCCGTCCATGGCGGTCTACTCGATCCGCGACGCCGCGGCGGAAGATGTGCGCGTGCTCACCGACATGATGGTCGAGGCGGCGAACTGGAGCGCCGCCGGGTTCCGGACCAGGGCGGCCGTCCTCGCCGACACGCAGCACACCCGGTACGTGCACGGCTGGCGCCGCCCCGGCGATGCCGGCGTCATCGCCGAGACGCAGGAGGGCGCGGTCGTCGGTGCGTCGTGGTTCCGGTTGTTCCCCGCCGACACCCCCGGGTTCGGTTATGTGGCCCCCGGTGTCCCGGAGCTCATCCTCGGGGTCAGTCCGATCCACCGGGCCCAGGGCCTCGGCCGCCAGCTCCTGCAGGCGACGGTCCTGCTCGCCAGGGCCGCCGGGTATCAGCGCATCAGCCTCAGTGTCGAGCGCGCCAACCACGCCGTGGCCCTGTACCGCTCCGAGGGGTTCACGACCCTCGACCGCCGGGGCACGCGCGACACGATGGTCCTGAATCTCCGCTGACCGCCAGGGGCCGCGCGGATCGTGGACACCCCGACAGCTTGCCGGGCTGCGTCGATGGCGACGAGTACCGTGAACCCATGGCCGCACGTTCCAACTCGACCAGCCGTTCGCGCAGCGCTTCGCCGCCGAGTGGCGCCTCGTCGCGCACCACCAGCACGAAGTCCGCCACGAAGGCCACTCCGAAGTCGGGTGCGTCGGCCACGAAGCAGCAGAAGACGGTCGCCTACCCGGCCGCGGAGGAGCAGCGCAGCATCGTCACCTCGGTGTGGCTCGGCCTCGCGCACGGCGTGGGTGGTGCCGTCAGGGCGCTCGGTCCCGAGCGCATCGCCAAGGAGGACCGCCGCGACGGCTTCCCCTTCCTGCTCTTCCTGCTGGCGGTCACCGGTGCCGTGGTCGAGTGGTTCGGTGCGGCCGACCCGATCGCGCAGACGTTCGACGCCTGGTCCTTCGGTGGGCTGTTCGGCCGACTCGCCTTCGTGCTCCCGGTCATCATGATCGTGTTCGCCGTGTGGCTGTTCCGGCACCCGGCGTCGGTCGACGACAACGGGCGGATCAGCATCGGCCTCGGGCTCCTCCTCATCAGCATCTCGGCGCTGTGCCACATCCACGGAGGGCAACCGAACCCCAGCCAGGGCCTCCCGGCGCTCGCGCAGGCCGGTGGCCTCCTCGGCTGGATCCTCGGTGCGCCGCTCGCCGCCGTCATCACGCCCATCGGTGCGACGGTCCTGATCTCCCTCCTCATCCTCCTCAGCCTGTTCATCGTCACGAAGACGCCGCCGAACCGCGTCGGTGCGCGGTTCCGGCAGTTCTCCGCGTGGATGTTCGGCGAGCAGCCGGAGGCCGAGCAGGAGGAGACCCCGGCCGAGACGAAGCGCTCGCGCACGAAGCGTCTGGACGACCTCGACGAGGAGCCGGACGAGCCGGCGGCCCTGCCCTGGTGGCGCCGGAACACGAGCCGTCGCGAAGACGATCCGACCTTCGAGGATCCGCTCATGGGCGACAACATGACCGAGCTCCTCGGCCTCGACAAGCCGAGTGGCGGCTTCGACTCGCCGATCGAACCGGTCGCCACGCCTGCGCCGTCGCCGAAGTCCGCGCCGGTCCACGACGCGTTCGGCTCGGAACTGCTCGGCGACCTCGAGGCGGCGGAGAGCGCCGTCAAGCGGTTCAACACGGGTGAGATCAAGCCGCAGACCGGCCTGCACGACGACAGCATCCCCGGCGCGACGGAGGTCATCGAAGACCTCGACCCGGCCCTGCTCGGCGCACCCGACCAGATCGACTTCTCGGCACGTCCGCTCGCGCAGAGTCACGACGAGACGCCGTACCGCCTGCCGTCCGCCGGAACGCTCGCGGCGGGGGAGCCCGCCAAGACGCACAGCGCCGCGAACGATGAGGCGGTCGCCGCGATCACGAGCGTCCTCGACCAGTTCGGTGTCGACGCGAAGGTCACCGGCTTCTCCCGCGGCCCGACGGTCACCCAGTACGAGATCGAGCTCGGCCCGGGCGTGAAGGTCGAGCGCGTGACGGCGCTCAGCAAGAACCTCTCCTACGCCGTCGCCTCGAACGAGGTGCGCATCCTCTCCCCGATCCCGGGCAAGAGCGCCATCGGCATCGAGATCCCGAACACCGACCGCGAGATCGTCACCCTCGGCGACATCCTCCGCTCGACGGCCGCGACGAACAGCAACCACCCCATGACCATCGGCGTCGGCAAGGACGTCGGCGGCGGGTACGTGGTCGCGAACCTCGCGAAAATGCCCCACCTCCTGGTGGCCGGGTCGACCGGTTCGGGCAAGTCCGTGTTCGTGAACTCCATGATCACCTCCCTGCTCATGCGCGCGAAGCCGAGCGAGGTCCGGATGGTCCTCATCGACCCGAAGCGTGTGGAGCTCGCCCCGTACGCAGGCGTCCCGCACCTCATCACGCCCATCATCACGAACCCGAAGAAGGCGGCGGAAGCGCTGCAGTGGGTCGTGAAGGAGATGGACATGCGCTACGACGACCTCGCAAGCTTCGGGTACCGGCACATCGACGACTTCAACAAGGCGGTCGTCGCCAACGAGATCGTGCTTCCCGCGGGGAGCGAACGCGTGCTCAAGCCGTACCCGTACCTGTTGGTCGTCGTCGACGAGCTCGCCGACCTCATGATGGTCGCCCCTCGCGACGTCGAGGACTCCATCGTCCGGATCACCCAGCTGGCCCGTGCCTCGGGAATCCACCTCGTCCTCGCGACGCAGCGACCCTCGGTCGACGTCGTCACGGGGCTCATCAAGGCCAACGTCCCGTCCCGGCTCGCGTTCGCCGTCACGAGCGTCACCGACTCCCGGGTCATCCTCGATCAGCCGGGTGCCGACAAACTGATCGGTCAGGGCGACGCCCTGTTCCTCCCGATGGGCGCGAACAAGTCGATCCGCGTGCAGGGCGCCTGGGTCGGCGAGAACGAGATCCAGCGGGTCGTCGAGCACGTCACCAATCAGGCGCGACCCGAGTACCGCAAGGACGTCCAGGCCGTCGCCGAGCGCAAGGAGATCGACGCGGACATCGGCGACGATCTGGAGCTGCTGCTCGCGGCCGCGGAGCTCGTGGTCTCGACCCAGTTCGGTTCGACGTCGATGCTGCAGCGGAAGTTGCGGGTCGGCTTCGCGAAGGCCGGCCGGCTGATGGACCTCATGGAGTCGCGGGAGATCGTCGGCCCCTCGGAGGGCTCGAAGGCTCGCGACGTGCTCGTGACCGCGGAGCAGCTTCCGGGCGTCCTGGCGCGCCTCCGTGGTGAGGACGACGGTTCAGCGGCGGCCCCCGTGTCCGCCCCTGCGGTGGCTGCAGCGGCAGCGCCCGCCACGGCGGCGGCGGCTCCGGCGACGGCGGCCGACCCCTACGGGCCGGACGCCGTCGAGGCGCAGTTCCAGGACTATCCTGAGGTCGAGGGCGGTTCTGACGACGACGCCTGGAGTCTCACCGGTCGGGAGTAGACATGACGGCATCGGACGCGGCGGCCGCTGAGCCCCGCATCTCGAACTGGAACCTCCCGAACGGCATCACCGTGGCGAGGATCGTGCTCGCGCCCGTCTTCATGTGGATGCTCCTCGCCGACGACGGCACGGACGGCGCCCTCCGCTGGTGGGCGGCTCTGCTCTTCGTCGTCGCGATCGCGAGCGACGGGATCGACGGACACATCGCGCGGAGCCGCAACCTCGTCACCGACCTCGGCAAGATCCTCGACCCGATCGCCGACAAGGTCCTGACGGGCGGGGCACTCGTCGCGCTCTCGATCCTCGGCGAGCTGCCCTGGTGGGTCACGATCGTCGTGCTCGTCCGCGAGGTCGGCATCACCGTCCACCGGTTCATCGTCATCTCCGACCACGTCGTCGCCGCGGCGTGGATGGGCAAGCTCAAGACGGTCGCGCAGGCCGTCGCCATCTCGCTCGCCCTCGCGCCGTTCTGGGTCCTGTTGGGCGACTGGGTCCTCTGGGTGAACGCGGTGTTCATGACCATCGCCGTCCTCCTCACGATCGCGAGCGGTATCGACTACGTGATCACGGCCGCCCGTGGTGCGCGGCTCGATCGTCAGGTGAAGCGATGACGACCGCCTCGGGTGACGAACCGGCTCCCCGAGCGGCCGAGGCCATCGCATCGCTCATCGAATCACGCCTGACCATAGCGGTCGCCGAGTCGCTCACGGGCGGCCTGCTGGCCGCGGAGCTCGTCGGTGTCCCCGGAGCCTCTGCGGCGGTCCGCGGTGCGGTCGTGGCATACGACACCCGCCTCAAGCACTCGGTGCTGGGGGTGGACGCGGGTCTCCTCGCGCTCCATGGCGCGGTGCACCCGGAGGTGGCCCTGCAGATGGCCGACGGCGTCCGTCGGGCATTGGCTGTCGACGGGTTGCCGGCCGACGTCGGGATCGCGACGACCGGGGTGGCCGGGCCGGATCCACAGGACGGTCAACCGGTCGGGACGGTCTTCGTCGGGATCGTCACCAGAGCGGGCGGCAGAGTGGTCCCACTCACCCTCGACGGCGGCCGCCAGGAGATCCGTCGGCAGACGGTCGCGTCGGCACTCGAGGCGCTCGTCCACGAGCTCGGCCGCCTGGCGTGAAACCCGGCGTCGATCCTTGGAATAGCTACCGTTTCCATCGCGTTACAGATCAGTGATTCACAAGAAAAGCCCAGTGATTCTGGTTAGTGTTCGGCACACGGTGGTTGTAATGTTGGCCATCCACGAACGACACGGCGATCAGCTGGGACGACGTGAATCCGCGTTGCAGAAGCAGAGCGCTGTACGACATGGAGTCGTAGAGCACAGAGGGAGGGTCACGTGGTTCTAGTCCGTCAAGAGATCGGCGACGTGCTGAGGGACTTCCGGTTGCAGAAGGGCCGCACGCTGCGCCAGGTGGCCAGCAAGGCGAGCGTCGCACTCGGATACCTGAGCGAGGTCGAGCGGGGTCAGAAGGAAGCGTCGAGCGAGATCCTCGCGTCCGTCGCAGACGCCCTCGACACCCCGATCTCCGTCATCATGCGAGAGGTCGGCGACCGCCTCGCGGTCATCGAAGGACTCTCACCGAACATCCCGGACACCGTTCCGGACGAATTGGTCAACGAGCTGGACGAGCTCGTCTCCCGCTGAGCGGGTCGAGTACCTCGTCGAGACGCCCCGGGATCCCTCTCCCGGGGCGTTTCCGTGTCCCGAGGGCGAACAAGGAGGCGCAGGGATGAAGCTGAGTCAGTTCAGGACGGCCGTCGCCGACGAGTTCGGTGCCGCCTACGGGGCGGTGCTCACCGGCGATCTCGGTCTGACGGAGTTCGGGTCGAAGACGGCGGAGGAGGCCCTCCGCGCCGGTGTCCCGCCACGTGACGTGTGGATCGCGCTCTGCGCGGCGACCGACGTCCCCGACGACCGACGACACGGCGTCGGTCGTTTGCAGCCGGGGTCGTAGTCCGCAACGCGCGTCGTCCGGACGTCGTCCTGACGCTGGGGCGATGCCCGACACGCCGTTCGAACGGTATCGAACATCCGTTCTAGTGCTGCTAGTGTCCTCCACAGGATCATTCGTGAGTGCGTTCTGTACGGATCGAGTCGTCCACCGACCGGTGTCGGTGGTGGCGCGTACCGTCGAAGACACCAGGAACGATCGACGCCTTGTCGCCTCCGGGCCCCGACCTTCAGGAGAAGCGGGTCTCGGAACACGCGGCGACAGCCTATAGGCATCCGACACCGAGCAGAGAGAAGCACACCATGCCAAGCCCAGCTGAACGCGAGAAGTCCCTCGAAACCGCACTCGCCCAGATCGACCGTCAGTTCGGCAAGGGCTCGGTGATGCGTCTCGGCAGCGACGAGCGCGCGCCGGTCGAAGTGGTCTCCACCGGATCGATCGCGCTCGATGTCGCGCTCGGGATCGGAGGACTCCCTCGCGGTCGCATCGTCGAGATCTACGGTCCGGAGTCCTCGGGTAAGACGACCCTCACGCTCCACGCCATCGCGAACGCCCAGCGTGCCGGGGGCATCGCAGCCTTCATCGACGCCGAGCACGCACTCGACCCCGAGTACGCGAAGAAGCTCGGTGTCGACATCGATTCGCTCCTCGTCTCCCAGCCCGACACGGGTGAGCAGGCGCTCGAGATCGCCGACATGCTCGTGCGCTCCGGGTCCATCGACCTCATCGTGATCGACTCCGTCGCGGCACTCGTGCCCCGTGCTGAGATCGAGGGCGACATGGGCGACTCGCACGTCGGTCTCCAGGCCCGCCTCATGTCGCAGGCACTGCGCAAGCTGACCGGTGGACTGAACCAGACGAACACGACCATGATCTTCATCAACCAGCTGCGCGAGAAGATCGGCGTGATGTTCGGTAGCCCCGAGACGACCGCCGGCGGCAAGGCGCTCAAGTTCTACGCCTCCGTGCGCCTCGACATCCGCCGGATCGAGACGCTGAAGGACGGTACCGAGGCCGTCGGTAACCGTACCCGCGTCAAGGTCGTCAAGAACAAGATGGCACCGCCGTTCCGTCAGGCCGAGTTCGACATCCTGTACGGCGTCGGCATCTCCCGTGAGGGCTCGTTGATCGATTTTGGCGTCGAGCACGCCATCGTGAAGAAGGCCGGCGCCTGGTACACCTACGAGGGCGACCAGCTGGGGCAGGGCAAGGAGAACGCCCGGAACTTCCTGCTGAAGAACCCCGACATCGCCGCTGAGATCGAGCGCCGCATCCTCGGCAAACTCGGTGTCGGAGCCGAAGGTGCCGCCACCAAGAAGGCGGCCGACGCCGCTGCCGCCGAGGTGGCAGCCGCTGAGGCCGCCGCACTCGAAGCGGCGACGGGCGGGGCACCGCAGCTCGCATCGGCCGGCGCTTCGAAGTCCGCTGCCAAGCGCAGCGCCTAACCCCACCCGAACAGCGAGGTCATCATGGTCGTCTCCTTCCCTCCCGCCGGTCCGGCCGACGAGTCGTCGGAGACGCTGGCTCCCGTGACCTCGCTGTTCGGCCGCCGGCCGGCCGCCGAAGCGACTCCTGAGCCCGACGGCTGGTTCGTCGGCCAGACCGAGGATCCCTCGGCACCCGAGGGCGAGGGAGCCTCGCCCGGTCGCCCGGTCGCCCCACTCCGCCGCCGGACCACCGAGGACACGGTCGAACACGGCAGGGCTCAGAGCCGGTCGCAGGCCACGTCATCCCCAACCGACCGGACCGCACCCGCCACTCGAAGCGTCTCCTGGGCTTCCGACACGGATGCCGAGGCGCCCGGTGACGACGAGGCGGCCGAGGACCCGGAGGTTCCGGTCGACCCCGAGGTGCGGTTGGCCGAGCTCGACCTGTTGGCCGTGCGGCGGCTCGCCCGTCGTGGTTCTTCGGAGTGGGAGATCGCGGAACTCCTCCGGGGTCATGAGGCGGAGCCGGATGAGGTCGAGCATGTCCTGGGCGAGCTCCGTCGCCGCGGTTATCTCGACGATGCGGAACTCGCGCGCCAGCTCGTCGAGAGCCTGCACACCCGGAAGGGGCAGTCCCGAGCGGTGATCGGGCGCGAGCTCTCCTCACGACGGATCGACCCGTCGATCGCGGCGGAAGCCCTCGAGGCGATCGACGACGACGACGAGCTCCGGCGCGCGTTGGTCGTCGCGGAGAAGCGTGCCGGCCAACTCCGGTCGCTCGACCAGGCGACCGCCGAGCGGCGGCTGTCGGCCTACCTGGCACGACGCGGCTACGGTTCGGCGATCATCCGTGAGGCCTGCTCGCGTGCGCTCTCCGGTTCGAAGCGTTCGGGCGTGAGTTTCCGCTGACGGGTCGTGCTCCAGCCCGCGCGTAGACTGCTGGTATGAGCAGCATCGTCGAGACCCCCACGGTCATCAGCGCCTCTCCCGCAGCGTTCGACGAAGCCGGTCGGCAGCGGAGTTACGAGGTCCGCACGTACGGCTGCCAGATGAACGTGCACGATTCCGAACGGTTGAGTGGCTCCCTCGAAGCGGCCGGATACGTCAAGGCCGATGGTGAGCAGGCCGACATCGTCGTCATCAACACCTGTGCTGTGCGTGAGAACGCCGACAACAAGTTGTACGGCAATCTCGGGCACCTGGCGTCCATCAAGAAGCAGCGCGACGGCATGCAGATCGCCGTCGGTGGATGTCTGGCGCAGAAGGACAAAGACGTCATCCTCAAGAAGGCACCGTGGGTGGACGTCGTCTTCGGCACCCACAACATGGGGTCGCTTCCGAGCCTGCTCGAACGGGCTCGACACAACGACGAAGCCCAGCTGGAGATCCTCGAGTCCCTCGACACCTTCCCGTCCACGCTCCCCACGAAGCGGGACTCCAGTTACAGCGGCTGGGTGTCGATCTCCGTCGGCTGCAACAACACATGCACCTTCTGCATCGTGCCGTCCCTCCGAGGCAAGGAGAAGGACCGACGTCCGGGGGAGATCCTCGGCGAGCTGCGGGCCCTCGTCGACGACGGCGCGATCGAGGTCACCCTCCTCGGCCAGAACGTGAACTCCTACGGGGTCGAATTCGGCGATCGACAGGCGTTCGGAAAGCTGCTGCGCGCGGCGGGGACGATCGAGGGGCTCGAACGGGTCCGCTTCACCAGTCCGCACCCCGCGGCGTTCACCGACGACGTCATCGACGCGATGGCGGAGACGGCGAACGTCATGCCGCAGCTGCACATGCCCCTCCAGTCGGGATCCGACCGCATCCTCAAAGCCATGCGTCGCTCGTACCGGTCCGAACGGTTCCTCGGCATCCTCGACCGGGTCCGCGCACGGATCCCGCACGCGACGATCTCCACCGACATCATCGTCGGGTTCCCCGGCGAGACCGAAGCGGACTTCCTGGAGACGCTGCGGGTGGTGGAGGCCGCACGCTTCGCGAGTGCGTTCACGTTCCAGTACTCCATCCGGGCGGGGACACCCGCGGCAACCATGCCCGACCAGGTGCCGAAGGCCGTCGTGCAGGAGCGGTACGAACGACTCGTCGCGCTGCAGGACCGGATCAGCTTGGAGGAGAACCAGCGGCAGGTGGGCCGACAGGTCGAATTGCTCGTCGCCGTCGGTGAAGGTCGCAAGAACGACACGACGCATCGGCTGAGCGGCCGGGCCGAGGATTCACGGCTCGTCCACTTCGATGTGCCAGCTGGATCCGAGGTCCCGCGCCCGGGCGACGTCGTCACGGTCACCATCACCGAAGCCGCATCGTTCCATCTCCTCGCCGACGCCCCGGCCGGCGCACCGCTGCGCGTCCGCCGCACGCGGGCCGGAGACGCCTGGGATCGCGCTCAGGCCGACTCCTGCGGCGTGCCGGCCACCCCTGGGGTGAGTGAACCCGGGCGGGTGTCGCTCGGACTTCCCGGACTCCGCGTCGGGGCCCCGGTCGCCGGGGTGACCACCTCGCCCATCTACGACCCGAGTGACGGCGAACGTCGGTGACCGGTTTCCTCGCGGTCGTCGGAGCGACCGGGACGGGGAAGTCCGCGCTGTCGCTCGATCTGGCGACGGCCTTCCGGGACGCCGGTCGACCCGCTGAGATCGTGAACGCCGACGCCATGCAGTTCTACCGCGGCATGGACATCGGTACTGCCAAGCTGCCGCTCGCCGAGCGCCGGGGGATCCCGCATCACCTGTTCGACGTGCTCGACGTCACCGAGGAAGCGTCCGTCGCCTGGTATCAGCCGACGGCTCGCGCGGTGATCGACGGACTCCTGGCCCGTGGGGTGACGCCGATCCTGGTGGGTGGCTCGGGGCTGTACGTGTCCAGCGTCATCCACGACTTCCGGTTCCCCCCTCGCGACCGGGGCGTCCGGGAGCGGCTGGAGCACGACCTCGAACGAGAGGGGATCGCGGTACTCGTCGAGCGGCTTCGGCGAGCGGACCCCGAGACGGCGGAGCGGGTCGACGTGGCGAACGCCAGACGCGTCATCCGGGCGCTCGAGGTACATGAGCTCGCCGAGCGAGGTCACGGCGCGGCGCTGCCCGAACGCCCGACGCCCTGGCGACCGGTCGAGGTCGTCGGCGTCTCCACGCCGCGAGAGGAACTGGTCTCGAGGCTCGACCGGCGCGTCGAGGCGATGTGGGCGTCGGGTCTCGTCGACGAGACCGCCTCGCTCCTCGAGCAGGGGCTGGAGCGCGGTGTGACCGCTGCCCGGGCCATCGGGTACGCCCAGGCGGCGGCGCAGCTCCGGTCGGAACTCACCGAGCCGGAGGCGATCGCCGAGACCCAGCGGCTCACGAGACGCTATGCCAGGCGGCAGGTCAGCTGGTTCAAGCGGTATCCCGACATCGAGTGGGTGGAGGGCGGGAGCGCCGAAGCGGACGAGTTCGTCGGCCGGACTCGCCCGTAGACTGGTCGGATGGCGTCGACACTCTCCTTCACGAAGGGCCACGGTACGGGCAACGATTTCGTGCTGTACTCCGATCCCGACGGCCGAGAGCCGCTCGACCCGCAACAGATCGCGGCGCTCTGCGACCGACACTTCGGGATCGGCGCCGACGGCGTGATCCGCGCAGTGCGGTCGGAGCACCTCGACGTCGGCGCAGCAGCGCTGGCAGCCGATCCCTCAGCGGAGTGGTTCATGGATTACCACAACGCGGACGGCTCTGTCGCCGAGATGTGCGGCAACGGGATCCGAGTGTTCCTGCACTACCTGCTCGAGCGCGGTCTGGTGACCCTGGCCCGCGGTGAGGAGCTCGCCATCGGCACCCGCGCGGGTGTCCGGACCATCGGGTACGACCCGCTCGGGTACGCCGTCGACCTCGGCCGCTGGTCCCTCGACGAACGGGACACGCTCGTCCGGGTGAAGGGGCTTCCCGTCGCCCGACCCGGCATCGGGATCGACGTCGGCAATCCGCACATCGTCGTCGCGGTGGCGGACGCCGCGGAACTCGATGGAGCGGAGCTGGAATACGTCCCCCAGCTCGAGCCCACGCCGCCGCAGGGTGCGAACGTCGAGCTGGTGCTCCCCGGAGAGCCGCTCATCGCCGACGGCGTGGCACGGATCCGGATGCGCGTGCACGAGCGGGGCAGCGGCGAGACACTGAGCTGCGGCACCGGGACCGCGGCCGCGGCGCTCGCCTTCCGGCACTGGGCCGGCTCAGCAGCTCCCGACGATTGGCGGGTGGAGGTCCCGGGCGGTGTGCTCGGGGTCCGCATGGTGCAGCGCGAGGACGGCGAGCACGTCGTGCTGGCCGGCCCCGCGACGCTCGTCTACTCGGGCACGATCACGCTCGCCTGACGACGCCGCTCAGCGGTGTTCGCGCCGTCTGGCGTGCAGCACCCGGAAGCCCTTGGCCATCGCCGCTCGGCCCACGTGGAACGACGCCGGCAGCTGCTCCTGGAGCCACTTCTGCAGGGAGTCGGAACCGAGGTTCTTCTGGACGACGAGCCACGCGTCACCGTCGTCCTGGAGTCGTGGAAGCCAGTGCATGAGCAGTCGGTGGAGTTCGTCCTTGCCGACCCGGATCGGTGGGTTGGACCAGACGGTCGCGAACCGGATGTCGTCCGGCACGTCTTCCGGCAGGACGGCGCGGATGTTGTCGAGTCCGAGACGCTCCGCGTTGATGCGGGTGAGCTGGAGCGCCCGCTGGTTCACGTCGACCGCCCAGACGGTCGCCTCCGGTGACGCGAGCGCGAGCGACAGGGCGATCGGACCCCAACCGCATCCGATGTCGAGGAGGTCGCCTGTCGCCGGGGGCGGTGGTGTGTTCGCGAGGAGCACCAGCGTGCCCTGGTCGAGGTGCCCGGGGCTGAAGATGCCGCTCGCCGAGACCAGGGATCGGTCGACTCCGCCGAGCTTCGCGGTGATCGGTCTGAGCTGCAACTCGCTCGCGGGTTCGGCGGTGAAGTAGTGCTCGTTCGACATACAGGAACGGTACCGGACCAGGAGGAAGTAGGGTTAACGTGATGAGTAGACCACCGATGGATGCAGCCCACGACCCCGCAGACGACGCCGATGTCGACCCAGGAGCCGGATCGGACGACGTCTCGGTGGCCGATCCCGACGACGTGGTGGCGCGGGTGCTCACGAGCGCCGCGTCCCGCTCGAGCGGGCACACCCTGTTCGGCAGCGGTGCCGCCGCGCTGCAGACCTCGGACACCACGGGTGGCTCGTCCGACGACGGCGAGCAGTTCGACCGCGAGGACCGCCAGGCCCTCCGTCGCGTCGCGGGGCTCTCGACGGAGCTCGAGGATGTCACGGAGGTCGAGTACCGCCAGCTCCGCCTCGAGAACGTCGTGATCATCGGTGTCTACCCACAGGGTGCGCTGCACGACGCGGAGAATTCGCTGCGCGAGCTCGCCGCTCTCGCCGAGACCGCCGGGGCCGTCGTGCTCGACGGATTGCTCCAGCGCAAGCCACACCCCGACCCGAGCACCTATCTCGGGCGCGGCAAGGCGCAGGAGCTGAAGGCGATCGTGCAGGCGCTCGGCGCCGACACGGTCATCGCCGACACCGAACTCGCACCGAGCCAGCGACGAGCGCTCGAGGACGCCGTGGCCGTCAAGGTGATCGATCGCACGGCCGTCATCCTCGACATCTTCAGCCAGCACGCGAAGAGCCGTGAGGGCAAGGCGCAGGTCGAACTGGCCCAACTCGAGTACCTCCTCCCGCGCCTGCGTGGTTGGGGTGAGTCCATGAGCCGTCAGGCCGGTGGACAGGTCGGTGGTGCCGGCGCCGGTATGGGATCGAGGGGGCCGGGTGAGACGAAGATCGAGCTCGACCGCCGGCGCATCCACACCCGCATGGCGAAGCTGCGCAAGTCGATCACCGCGATGAAGCCGGCGCGCGAGGCGAAGCGGGCGAACCGACGACGCAACACCGTGCCGTCGGTCGCGATCGCGGGGTACACGAACGCCGGGAAGTCCAGTCTGCTCAACCGCATCACGAAGGCCGGCGTCCTCGTCGAGAACTCCCTGTTCGCGACGCTCGACGCGACCGTCCGACGCAACGAGACCGCCGACGGGCGCGAGTACACGCTCGCCGACACCGTCGGCTTCGTCCGCAACCTGCCGCACCAGCTGGTCGAGGCCTTCCGGTCGACGCTCGAGGAGGTCGCCGACAGCGACGTCATCGTGCACGTCGTGGATGCCGCGCATCCCGACCCGGCGGGTCAGATCGCCACCGTCCGCGACGTGATCGGTGAGGTCGGCGCGCGCCACATCCCGGAACTGGTCGTGTTCAACAAGGCCGACCTCGTCGATGACGGACAGCTCCTCGTCCTGCGCGGTCTGGTCCCGGACGCCGTGTTCGTCTCCGCGAGGACGGGCGTCGGGATCGACGAACTGATGGAGCGCATCGAGGCGCTGATCCCGTCGCCGAGCAACGAGGTCAACGTGCTCGTCCCGTTCGACCGGGGCGACCTGGTCACCTTGCTGCACGAACGCGGCAAGGTGTTGTCGACGGACTACGACGAGCGCGGGACCATCGTGCACGCCCTCGTCGGTGCCGAGGTCGCAGCCGCGCTCGCGCCGTTCGCCGAGATCCTCCCGGCGCCGGCCGTCACCTCCTGAGGCCCGGCCGTCCGCCGTGTCGGCTGGGATTCAGCCGCAGCGGATCCGGACGGCGTCCTTGAGTGCGGTGGCGGTGGCTGCAGGCAACGGGAGCGTCATGACCGCTTCCGGTCCACCGTCGATGCGCACCACGAGCGGGAAGCGTGTCCCGACCTTGTCCTCCGCGAGGGCGTGCGGGTCGCATCGCGTCGGCACGATGCGGACGTCGATCGACTTAGGACCACTGGTCGCATCGACGGTGCGGTCGAGCGGCCACGCCGAAGCGTCGGTCGGCGTCGACGCGTCGGGTGCCGGTTTGAGGAGCACCGTGGACCGCAGCTCGACCAGGTCGAGGCGTCCGCGCCGGCCGGTGGGCGTGACGCTGATCGTCAGGACCGCGACGGTCGACGGCCCGGAGCCCTCGAGTCGCACGGAGGACTCTGCGGTGACGTCCGCGATGCGGTCGACGCCCACCACGGTGCACTCGGCTCCGTGCAGACGGGGCAGGACCGCGGTGGGGTCGGCCACTGCCGTGATCGCGATCACAGCACCGTCCTCGAGGTGCAGGGTGACGTCGGCCCGAAGATCTGACGCAGCCGTGCCGCAGGCAGCCGGGGGAAGCTCGACGGACAGATCCTTCGTCTGCCCCGCTGGCACGGCTGAGGCCCGGTCCCGGTCGGTGGTCGCCGTGAAGGCGGACCCCGAGACCTCCAGGCCGACGATGACGAGGTCGTCCTCGCTCCCGTTCTCAATCCGGACGATCGCGGAACGGCCGGCGTACTGATCGCGGTTCTGACCCAGCTGCACGGAGACGCCGGTCGGAACGGCCGTCGTCGTCGAGGTGCCGTCGGGTGCAGGCGAGCATCCCGCCAGAATGGCGATGCACAGGAGCGAGGACGCGCTCAGGACGCCCACGCGACGGGACGACCGGCTGGCGCGAGCATTCAGGCCGGCGTCCATGCGTTCAGCGTAGGACCAGGGCGCGGGATTGGGAACACCTCACTGTGCGCCGCACTCAGGCCGAGTTCGGCAGCGCTGAACCGAGCGTCACGGCACAGACGGACACGGGCCGGGGCGACCGTCTGATCGTCCCGGCCCGTGTCCGTCGAGTGGGGTGACGTCAGACGGTCCGGAGTACCGCGACGACCTTGCCCAGCACCTCGGCGTGGTCGCCGAGGATGGGCTCGAACGCCGAGTTGCGGGGGAGGAGCCAGGTGTGACCGTCGCGCTGACGGAACACCTTCACCGTCGCCTCCTCGTCGAGCATGGCGGCGACGATCTCACCGTTCTCCGCGGTCTTCTGTTCACGGATGACGACCCAGTCACCGTCGCAGATGGCGGCGTCGACCATGGAGTCGCCGACGACCTTCAGCATGAAGAGACTGCCCTTCCCGACCAGTTGGCGTGGCAGGGGGAAGATCTCTTCGACCTGCTGCTCGGCCGTGATGGGGATGCCGGCCGCGATCCGCCCGACGAGCGGCACCATCGCCGCGTCACCGACCGGGGGAGCAGTGTCGGGGTCGCTGCCCTCCACGGCGCTCGGAAGGTCGATGAGGACCTCGATGGCGCGGGGGCGGTTGGGGTCGCGCCGGAGGTACCCGCTCAGTTCGAGCTGGCCGAGTTGGTGCGTCACGCTCGAGAGGGAGGCGAGCCCGACGGCGTCCCCGATCTCACGCATGCTCGGCGGGTAGCCCCGCTGCGAGACAGAGCGCTGGATGACGTCGAGGATCGCCAGCTGCTTGTCGCTGAGGCTCTTCCGCCGCCGAGTGCCGCCGACCTGACGCTCCCTTGCGCCGTCGCCCGCCGTGTTCGCTGCCATCTTCGCTCCTGCCCTGATCGGCTGTCGGTGACCGATGTCGGTGGGTGGTGGTGTACTGCTTCCAACACTCGAAACTGTATCCGCACCAGCTCGACCAGACAAACATCTGTTCGAGCGTGTCGTCGATTTCCCGGCGCGAAGGTGCGAACACAGGGTTGAGTATTCGAACAATCGAAGATATATTCGGAACACAGGTTCGTATCCGGCCCTCTCGGCCGAGGGTCGGATACGAGTCCTCATCGCACGATGAGCACACACTTGGAGGGTTGACATGAGCGCAGCACTGATCGGGTCACACGCAACGGTTTCCACGCGCACCGCGCAGGCACCGACGTCGGACGCGCGGCCAGCGCGTCGGCTCCGTCTGACGCGACGCGGGCGGGTCGTCTTCACCACGCTCGCCGCCATCCCACTCGTGATCGGCGTCGCGGTCGTCGGCTTGTCAGCCGGTGGCGCGGCAGCCAACACCGCAGCGGCGGGTACGACGTTCAGCTACATCACGGTCGACCCGGGTGAGTCGCTCTGGCAGCTCGCCGAGTCCATCGCCCCGGATGCGGACCCTCGCGACGTGATCGCGGAGATCATGAACCTGAACCAGCTGAGCACCGCCGGCATCGAGCCCGGGCAGCGTCTGGCCATCCCGCAGCGATACGCAGCGGAGTAAGGCAGGCGCGAGCTGCTCGTGAGTGGCCCTGAGCGCGTCGACGGCGGGGTACGACTGGCTACGATTGTCGGGTGACTGCTCTCGACGACCTCCCCATCCGCGACGACCTCCGAGGACAGCGTCCGTACGGGGCCCCCCAGGCGCAGGTGCCCGTGGCGCTGAACGTCAACGAGAACACGCATCCCATCCCCGAGGCCGTGGCGCACGACATCGTCGCCTCCCTGGCCTCCGCTGTCCTCACCGTCAACCGCTACCCGGACCGCGAGTTCACGGTCCTCAGGGAGGCCTTGGCCGGGTATCTGGGTCACGGCGTCGCGCCGGAGCAGATCTGGGCGGGCAACGGTTCGAACGAGGTCCTGCAGCACATCCTGCAGGCGTTCGGCGGACCGGGTCGTTCGCTGCTCGGATTCGTCCCGACGTATTCGATGTACCCGTTGCTCGCAGCGGGCGTCGGCACGACGTGGATCCCGGCGGAACGCGACCCGGAGTTCGAACTCTCACCGGAGACGGCCGCCCGGCAGGTGAAGGCGGCTGATCCCGACCTCGTGTTCCTGTGCTCGCCGAACAACCCGACCGGCACGCCGCTCTCGCTC
Organism: Plantibacter sp. Leaf1; assembly: GCF_001421315.1. NCBI lineage: Bacteria > Bacillati > Actinomycetota > Actinomycetes > Micrococcales > Microbacteriaceae > Plantibacter > Plantibacter sp. Leaf1. The sequence continues at coordinate 606,492 of NZ_LMJX01000003.1, forward strand.
GAGACCGTCGCCGCGGTGTACGAGGCGTCGCGCGGCATGGTCGTCGTCGACGAGGCGTACGCGGAGTTCGCCCACGATGACGAGGCGAGCGCCCTGCGCCTGCTCGAGGGTCGGCCCCGGCTCATCGTGTCGCGGACGATGAGCAAGGCGTTCGCCTTCGCGGGTGTCCGGCTCGGCTACCTGGCCGCAGACCCGGCCGTCGTGGACGCGCTCCGACTCGTGCGGCTGCCGTATCACCTGAGTGCGCTGACGCAGGCCGCCGCAACCGCCGCGCTGCGGCACGCCGACGAGATGCTGGCGATGGTCGACGACATCCGCACCCAGCGGGATCGCCTCGTGGTGGAACTGACGCGCCTCGGCTACGACCCGAAGCGGAGCGGCTCGAACTTCGTCCTCTTCGGCGGTGTCGCCGACCCCCACGCCGCCTTCGAGGCGCTGCTGGCGAGGGGCGTCCTCATCCGCGACGTCGGCATCCCGAACCACCTGCGGGTCACCGCCGGTACGGAGGCGGAGACGACCGCGTTCCTGGAGGCGCTGGCCGCCATCAGTCCGGCGTAGTGCCCTCGACCGGCGTGCGGGTGTCCCGCGCGCCGGCTCCGCTCACGGAAGCCGCGAGACGGCCTCCTCGGCGGCGACCCAGGGCAGCATCGCGCACTTGACGCGTGCGATGTAGCGCGAGACGCCTCCGAACGCCGCGGCGTCGCCGAAGCGTTCCTCGTCGAACTGCAGGGTGCCGCGCGAGCGGATGACCGTGCGGAACTCGTCGATGAGCGTCTGCAGCTCGCCGGGGGTGAGGCCGGGCGCGAGGTCGCTCAGGCAGGAACTGGACGCCTGGGAGATCGAGCAGCCGTGCCCTTCCCAGGCGATCGCCCGGAGGCTGCCGTCGGACTCGAGGTGGAGCTGCAGGGTCACCTCGTCGCCGCAGGTGGGGTTGAGCTGATGCGATTCGGCTGCGGGCGCGTCCTGCAGCCCGAACCCGTGCCGCTGTCGGGCGTGGTCGAGGATGAGCTCCTGGTACAGACTCTCGAGACCGCTCATCGGCTAACTCCGAAGAACGGACCGACGAGTGCGGCGGCGTCCAGGAACGCGTCGATCTCGGACTCGAGCGTGTAGAGGTAGCTGCTGGCGCGCGTCGAAGCCGTCAGGCCGAGCCTGCGGTGCAGCGGCTGGGCACAGTGGTGCCCCACGCGCACGGCGATCCCGCGATCGTCGAAGAACTGCCCGACGTCGTGCGCGTGCACACCCGCGACCTCGAAACTCGCGAGACCGGCACGGGGAGAGCCCGGAGGAGGGCCGATCAGACGGACCCCGGGGACGGCGGCGAGTCCGGCCGCGAGCCGGCGGCCGTACGCGGCCTCGGTGGCGTGGATGCGGTCCATGCCGACGTCCTGCAGGAACCGGACCGCGCTCGCGAGGGCGATCGCCTGCGAGACCGGCTGGGTCCCGGCCTCGAACCGCTGGGGCGCCGGCAGGAACTCGGCACCTTCGAGGGTGACGGTCGTGATCATCGACCCGCCGGTGAGGAAGGGGGGAAGCGCGTCGAGCAACGCACGGCGGCCCCAGAGGGCTCCGATGCCGTTCGGCCCCAGCATCTTGTGGCCGGAGAACACCAGGAAGTCGACGCCGAGCGCCGTGACGTCGACCGGGAGGTGCGGCACCGACTGGCAGGCGTCGAGCACCGTGAGCGCGCCGACGCGCTGGGCGAGGGCGACGAGCTCCGCGACGGGGGCGATCGCGCCGGTCACGTTGGACACGTGCGCGAAGGCGAGGATCCGCGTGCGTTCGCCGATGACGGCGGCGGCGTGGTCCGTGGAGAGGACGCCGTCGTCGTCGACGGGCAGATGACGGAGGGTGGCGCCCGTCCGTGCGGCGAGTTGCTGCCAGGGGATGAGGTTCGCGTGGTGTTCGAGTTCCGTGACGACGATCTCGTCGCCGGGCCCGAGGCGGAACCGCTCGGCCGCTGCGCCGCCGAGTCCGGCGCTCGCGTTCCCGATGGCCCCGGCGATGATGTTGAGGGCCGCTGTGGCACCGGATGTCCACACGAGTTCGCGCTCGTCCGCACCGATGAATCCGGCGACGGTCGCCCGGGCGTCCTCGAAGGATTCGGTCGCCTCCGCGGCCAGGAGATGGGCGCCTCGGTGGACCGCCGCGTTCTCGTGGGTCGCGAAGTGCCGTTCGGCGTCGAGGACCTCGGTCGGGCGCTGGGAGGTGGCGCCCGAGTCCAGGTACACGAGCGGGTGCCCGTTCATCTCGCGGGCGAGGATCGGGAACCGCTCCCGGAGTGCGGCGATCTCCGCCTGGTCGAGAGCGGCGGCCGGCGTGGTGCTGAGTGAGGAAGTCATGACCTCTCAACGATAGGCGTCGTGTCGGACGGCTGCTCCCGGATGACGCGACGACCACCGTCGTCCGACACACGGCGTGCTGCGCTCGCACCGTCGATACACTGGAACGCATGACCACGCAGCAGCGAACGGCCCGGATCCAGCGCTCGACGAGCGAATCCAGCATCGAGCTGGAACTGGACCTCGACGGCACCGGTACCAGCAGCATCGAGACCTCCGTCCCGTTCTACAACCACCTGCTCACGGCGTTCGCGAAGCACTCGCTGACGGACCTGACCGTGCGCGCGACCGGCGACGTCGACATCGACGTCCACCACACGGTCGAGGACGTCGGCATCGCCCTCGGGCAGGCGATCCGCCAGGCGCTCGGCGACAAGTCGGGGATCTCGCGCTACGGGGACGCACTCGTGCCGCTCGACGAGGCGCTCGTCCAGGCTGTCGTCGACATCTCCGGCCGCCCGTACCTCGTCCACGGGGGTGAGCCGGCCGGGTTCGAGTTCCACCTGATCGGCGGACACTTCACCGGGTCGATGGTGCGTCACGTCTTCGAGGCGATCACCTTCAACGCCGGTCTCACGGTGCACGTCAACGTGCTCGCCGGCCGCGACCCGCACCACATCGCCGAGGCGGAGTTCAAGGCCTTCGCGCGTGCGTTCCGCCAGGCGAAGGCCCTGGACCCGTTGGTGCAGGGCATCCCCTCGACGAAGGGCTCCCTGTGACGGCCCGCCCCTCGGTGGTCGTCCTCGACTACGGTTCCGGCAACGTCCACTCCGCCGTGAAGGCGCTCGAGCTCGCCGGCGCCGACGTCGTCCTGACGGGGGACCGCAAGGCCGCCCAGGCCGCCGACGGCCTCGTCGTTCCGGGTGTCGGCGCCTTCGACGCGGTCATCGGCGCACTGCGTTCCTCGCACGGCGACGAGGTCATCGACCGCCGTCTCGCCGGAGGCCGACCGGTCCTCGGCATCTGCGTGGGCATGCAGGTCATGTTCGAGCGCGGGGTGGAGCGCGGTTCCGAGGCCGAGGGGCTCGGCGAGTGGCCGGGCGCCGTCACCGAACTCACCGCACCGGTGCTGCCCCACATGGGCTGGAACACGGTCGCGCCCGACGCCGGCTCGGTCCTCTTCGACGGCCTCGCCGACGAGCGGTTCTACTTCGTCCACTCCTACGCGGCCCAGTCGTGGACCCTGGAGGTCATGCCGCCGTTCCCCGAGCCGCGTCTGACCTGGGCGACCCACGGGGCGCCCTTCCTGGCCGCCGTCGAGAACGGTCCGCTGTCGGCGACGCAGTTCCACCCCGAGAAGTCGGGCGCCGCCGGCATCCGCCTCCTGTCCAACTGGCTCGGCACCCTGTAGCCCGACTAGGATCAGGTGTTTGTGCCACGAGGCATCCTGTGCGCCGACGCCCGACGGGCTCGCAGCTTCCGAAGAGACGGTGGATCATGAACGAGTTCAACACGACGGCCGGCCTCACCCTGCTGCCGGCGATCGACATCGTGGACGGGAAGGCCGTCCGCTTGACGCGCGGCGAGGCCGGCTCCGAGACCAACTACGGGGAACCCGTCGATGCGGCTCTGGACTGGGCCCGTCAGGGCGCTGAGTGGATCCACCTCGTCGACCTCGACGCCGCGTTCGGCCGGGGCGACAACCGTGCGATCATCCGGAAGGTGATCTCGAAGGCGCGCGGGGTGAACATCGAACTCTCCGGTGGCATCCGCGACGACGCCTCCCTGGAGCAGGCGCTGGAGACGGGCGTCAAGCGCGTGAACCTCGGAACCGCGGCGCTCGAGAACCCCGAATGGGCGGCGAGTGTGATCGCCCAGTACGGCGAGGCGATCGCCGTCGGTCTCGACGTCCGGGGGACGACCCTCGCGGCCCGTGGTTGGACGCAGGACGCCGGCGACCTCTGGACCGTGCTCGACCGCCTCGAGGAGGCGGGTTGCGCCAGGTACGTCGTGACCGACGTGACCAAGGACGGGACGATGCAGGGCCCGAACATCGAGCTGCTCCGACAGGTGATCGACCGCACCGACCGTCCGGTCGTGGCCTCCGGCGGGATCTCGAGCCTCGACGACCTGGTCGCCCTGCGCGAGCTCGTCCCGTTCGGCCTCGAAGGGGCGATCATCGGCAAGGCGCTGTACAACGGTGCCTTCACCCTGGCCGAGGCGCTGGATGTCTCCGGCAGCTGAAGACGGTCCTGCGCCCGACCGTCACCACCACCCGACGCCGGGTGGCGCCGATTCCGCGGGCCAGCCCTGGGCCGGTCGACGGTTCCAGCAGAACGCGAGCTCGGGCGACGACGGCAGCGCGCCGGAACGCCTGATCGAGTCCCTGCGGCGGTTCCGCGCCGGCGAGGTCGGTGAGGCGGAGGTCGTCGACGCCTTCCGGGACTCACGACTGCTCATCCCGCTCGTGGCGCACCTCGGCGAAGCCGGGAGCAACGAGCAGGGGCAGTTGGTGGACAAGTCGCAGGAGCTGTCGATCGTGACCGTGACCGGACCTGACGGTCGGACCGTCCTCCCGGTGTTCAGCTCGGTGGGTGCCATGTCAGCCTGGAACGGCACGGCCCGGCCGATCCCCGCCGATGGCGTCCGGGTCGCGCTGGCCGCGGCCAGTGAGCAGACCGACGTCGTGGTGCTCGATCCGACGTCGACGACGGAGTTCGCCATCCGGCGGCCGGCGCTCTGGGCGATCGCGCAGTCACAGCCGTGGACGCCCAGCTTCAGCGATGCGGCGGTGCGGCAGGCGTTCGAGCGGTCGATCGAACCGGAACTCGCGGTCGTGACCGTGCGGCTGCGTGCCGGTGATCCCGACGCGAAGCTGGCCGGATCCGAGCTCGTGGTCGAACTCGGACTGCTGCAGGGCCTGACCCAGCAGGAACTCGACGCGGTGCTCGCCCGTCTCGCCCAGCGGTGGGCCGCCGACGAGACGATCGCCACCCGGGTGGATTCACTCGCCGTTTCACTCCGTCCCGCAGACTGACCGTCCCGCTCGCCGACCGTCCTCCGGCCGGCGAGGCGGGAACCGGATCAGGTGACCGGGCCGGTCCACTTCTCGCCGGGCCCCTTGCCGATGGGGTCCTGGATGGTCGAGGCCTCCCGGAAGGCGAGCTGCAGCGAACGCAGGCCGTCGCGCAGCGAACGGGCGTGCATGTCGCTGATCTCCGACGCTCCCGCGGTGATGAGGCCGGCGAGGGCGTTGATGAGCTTCCGCGCCTCGTCGAGGTCGGTCTGGGCGTCGGGGGCGTCGGCGAGGCCGCACTTGACCGCTGCGGCGCTCATGAGGTGCACGGCGGCGGTGGTGATGACCTCGACGGCTGGGACGTCCGCGATGTCGCGGGTGGCCTGATCGGCTCCTCCCGACTCGTCGTCGTGGTCGTAGGGGCTGGTGGTGTTGTTCACGTGGATCCTCTGTTAGACTCGTGCGGTGCTCCGAGACATGTCTCGGTACGAAAGAGGAGATTCTCCCACCCGCGCTTGACCGCTTCATTAGGTTACCGGGTTGTCACGCTCCGCCCGACGCTTCACGGCTTCGGGTAGCAAGGGCGTGGTGCCTTCCGGCACGGTGTTCACGGACACCGTTCGGGGGTACGGGTGTGTGGTGAACCGAATTCGTCGCGTCGCAGGTATCGGACCTGCCGTGTGGCATCCCACCCAGTCAGAGGAGCTCCGCATCAGCGATCCCCGTACCAATGACCGTATCCGCGTCCCGGAGGTCCGACTCGTCGGTCCCGGCGGAGAACAGGTCGGCGTCGTCAAAATCGAGGTCGCCCTTCGCCTCGCGCAGGAAGCGGATCTCGACCTCGTCGAGGTCGCACCCAACTCCAAGCCGCCCGTCGCGAAGATCATGGACTACGGCAAGTTCAAGTACGAGGCTGCGCAGAAGGCCAAAGAGGCCCGGCGCAACCAGGCGAACACCATCCTCAAAGAGGTCCGGTTCCGCCTCAAGATCGATCAGCACGACTACGAGACCAAGCGCAAGCGCGCTGAGGGCTTCCTCAAGGCCGGCGACAAGGTGAAAGCCATGATCCAGTTCCGCGGCCGCGAGCAGTCCCGCCCAGAGCAGGGCGTCCGCCTGCTCCAGAAGTTCGCCGAGGACGTGTCCGAGTGGGGCACCGTCGAGTCCACCCCGATGGTCGACGGCCGCAACATGGTGATGGTCGTCGGGCCACTCAAGAACAAGTCCGAGGCCAAGGCCGAAGCCAACGCACAACGTGCGGCATCGAAGGCACGTCCGGCTGAAGCCGACGAAGCCTCCGAGGCTGCTCCGGTGGAGTCATCCACCGACGAGAACCGATAAGAAACGAGGAATCCCATGCCGAAGCAGAAGACCCACTCCGGGGCCAAGAAGCGATTCAAGGTCACCGGCAGCGGCAAGCTGATGAAGCAGCAGGCCGGTATGCGACACAACCTGGAGAGCAAGTCCAGCCGTCGCACCCGTCGCCTGAACCAGGACCAGGTGCTGGCGCCCGCCGACGCCAAGGTCATGAAGAAGCTGCTCGGTCGCTAGACCGTTTACCCGTAAGGAACTAGGAACATGGCAAGAGTCAAAAGGGCGGTCAACGCTCACAAGAAGCGTCGCGTCATCCTCGAGCGCGCCGCCGGTTACCGCGGTCAGCGTTCGCGTCTGTACCGCAAGGCCAAGGAGCAGGTCACTCACTCCCTCGTCTACTCGTACCGTGACCGTCGTGCGCGCAAGGGTGACTTCCGTCGCCTCTGGATCCAGCGCATCAACGCTGCGTCGCGCGCCAACGGCATGACGTACAACCGCTTCATCCAGGGTCTCGGCCTCGCCGGTATCGAGGTCGACCGTCGCATGCTCGCCGAGCTCGCCGTGCACGAGCCCGCCACGTTCGCGGCGCTCGTCGCCTCGGCCAAGGCCGCGCTGCCCGCCGACACCTCGGCGCCGAAGGTCTCCGCCTAGTCGGAAGCCCTGCGCTCGTCCTCGGACGTGTTCGAACGGCCCGATCCCTCAGGGGATCGGGCCGTTTCGTCTGTCCGGAGCCCGCGCCCTAGGATGGGTGCGTGCTTGACAATCCGCGGTCCCCGCGCGTCCGATCCGTCGCCAAGCTCGCCAAGCGTCCGGCGAGACAGGAGACCGGCCTGTTCCTCCTCGAAGGACCACAGGCGGTGTCTGAGGCCCTGCAGTTCCGGCCCGACCTGATCCTCGAGCTGTACGCCACGCCGACGGCGCTCGAGCGGTACACCGAGATCGCCGCCGCCGCGTCCGCCGCCGGCCTCGAGATCGAGTTCGTCACGGAGCAGGTCCTCGAGTCGATGGCGGACACCGTCACGCCGCAGGGCTTCATCGCGGTCGCGCAGCAGTTCCCGACCTCCATCAAGGACATCTTCGCCGGGCAGCCGCAGCTCGTCGTCATCCTGGAGGAGGTCCGCGACCCGGGCAACCTCGGGACGATCATCCGCGCGGCCGACGCCGCCGGAGCCGACGCGGTCGTCCTCAGCGGACGGACCGTCGACCTGTACAACCCCAAGGTCGTGCGGTCCACGACCGGTTCGCTGTTCCACCTGCCCGTCGCCGTCGGTGTCGAGTTGCCCGCCGTGCTGGAACGGGCCCGTGCCGCGGGTCTGCAGACGCTCGCGGCGGACATCAAGGGTGAGGACCTGCTGGTGGCGCGGTCCGAGGGCGTGCTCGCACAGCCCACCGCCTGGGTCTTCGGCAACGAGGCCAGAGGACTCACCGACGAGCATCTGGCGCTGGTCGACCGTGCGGTTACGGTACCGATCTACGGCCGCGCGGAGAGCATGAACCTGGCCACGGCAGCATCGGTGTGCGTCTTCGAGAGCGCGTTCGCGCAGCACGCCTGAGCGCCTGAGGCGTCGGCCGTCGAGGTTACGAAACGGTAACCGTAGCGCTTCCGTCATGCGCACGAAACACACGGTCACCTAGTTTGGGTTACATGGAGCCAACAGCGTCCCCGAACTCCGGCCCGACGGAACCCGAAGCCGCGTCAGCGCACGGAGCCGCAGGAGCATACGAGACCACCAGTAATCCCATTCAGGCGGGCAGGGGCGAGCCGCTCGTTGTCATGGAAAACGTCGAGAAGCACTACGGCGACTTCCACGCCCTGAAGCGCATCAACCTCACCGTCAACAAGGGTGAGGTCGTCGTCGTGATCGGACCGTCCGGTTCCGGCAAGTCGACCCTGTGCCGCACCATCAACCGACTCGAGACGATCACCTCGGGGGAGATCCGGATCGACGGCAAGCGCCTCCCCGAGGAGGGCAAGCAACTCGCCGAGCTCCGGGCCGACGTCGGCATGGTCTTCCAGTCCTTCAACCTGTTCGCGCACAAGACCATCCGCGAGAACGTCACGCTCGGACCGATCAAGGTGCGCAAGCAGAAGAAGCGTGACGCCGACGACGCGGCCAAGGTGCTCCTCGAACGCGTCGGTATCGGCGTGCAGGCCGACAAGCTGCCCGCGCAGTTGTCCGGCGGACAGCAGCAGCGCGTCGCCATCGCCCGAGCCCTCGCCATGAAGCCCAAGGTCATGCTCTTCGACGAGCCCACCTCGGCGCTCGACCCCGAGATGATCAACGAGGTGCTCGACGTCATGGTGCAGCTCGCGAGCGAAGGCATGACGATGATCGTCGTCACCCACGAGATGGGCTTCGCCAGGAAGGCCGCCGACCGTGTGGTCTTCATGGCCGACGGGGAGATCCTCGAGGACACCGACCCGGAGTCGTTCTTCACGAACCCGCAGTCGGATCGCGCGAAGGACTTCCTGTCGAAGCTCCTCACCCACTGACCCATCCGACTCCGGATCGCGCTCCCCGCGCGGCGACCCGGAACTGACCAACCGATCGGCCCGTCCCGGGCACCAAGGAAGGAAGGACAACATGCGCAAGAGGCTCATGTTCATCACCGCGGGAGTCGCTGCAGCAGCGCTCGCGCTCAGCGGGTGCAGCGGCGGCGACGCCGGCACCGGATCGACCGACGGCGCGTCCGACGGCGGCGCCCTCTTCGAGGTCGCCTCCGACGTCCAGCTCGAAGGCAGCCCCACCTACGACGCGATGGTGAAGGCCGACAAGGTCCGCATCGGCGTGAAGGAGGACCAGCCCGGTCTCGGGTACCTCGACGCGGCCACCGGCGAACGCTCCGGCTTCGACGTCGAGATGGCGACATGGATCGCCGCATCGCTCGGCTTCGACGCCGACAAGATCGAGTTCAAGGCGATCCCGAGCGCGAACCGCGAGTCCGCGATCGTGAACGGCGACATCGACTACTACGTCGGGACCTACTCGATCACCGACAAGCGCAAGGAGCAGATCGACTTCGCCGGCCCGTACTTCGAGACCGGCCAGGGCCTGCTCGTCGCCGCTGACAACGACGACATCAAGGGCGAGGACGACCTCGCCGGCAAGACCGTCTGCTCGGCGACCGGTTCCACGCCCATCCAGAACATCAAGGACAACTTCCCCGACACCAAGACGGAGGAGTTCGACACCTACTCGCAGTGTGTCGAGGCGCTGAACGACGGCAAGGTCGACGCGGTCACGACCGACCAGGCCATCCTCATCGGATACGCGGCGCAGTTCCCCGACACCCTCAAGGTCGTCGGCGAACCGTTCAGCACCGAGCTCTACGGCATCGGTCTCCCGAAGGGTGACGACGCGCTCCGCCACTTCATCAACACGATGTTCACCGATGGCGGCGACACCTGGACCAAGATCTACGACGCCACCCTCGGCGCCTCGGGCACCAAGGTGACCCAGCCGGCGGTCGACGACTACTAAGCAGCGCCCCGGGCGGCCACGCACCAGTGGCCGTCCGGGGGAGCTGTCCCGTCGACTCCGCCCAGGCGCCCGCCACGGGCGTCCCCCTCCCGAAAGGCGTGCGCGACATGAACGTCCTGCTCGACAATCTCGACCTCTTCGTCACCGGCTTCCGCAACACCCTGCTGTTGTTCGTGGTGTCGGGGTTCTTCGCGCTCGTGCTCGGCACCATCGTCGGTGCGATGCGGGTCTCGCCGGTGCCCGCCATGCGCCTGTTCGGCACCGTCTACGTCAACACGGTGCGCAACACCCCGCTCACCCTCATCCTCTTCTTCTTCGCCTTCGGCTACCCCAAACTCGGGCTTCCGGAAGTGAGCTACACCACGCTCGCGATCATCGGACTGAGCCTCTACACCGCGACCTACGTCGCCGAGGTCCTGCGATCGGGCGTCAACACGGTGCCGATCGGCCAGGCCGAGGCCGCTCGTGCGATCGGCCTGCCGTTCGGGCAGACCATGACACTCGTCATCCTCCCGCAGGCGTTCCGTGCGGTGCTCCCGCCGCTGTTCAGCGTGCTGATCGCCCTGCTGAAGAACACCACCGTCGCAGCGGGCTTCTCCGTCGCCGAAGCCGGTGCCATCCGTGCGAACCTGTCCGAACGCGGTGAACCGCTCCTCATCGGACTGCTGTGGGTGGCGCTCATCTTCGTCGCCCTCGTGTCGCTCCTGTCCCTCGCCCAACGGGCCTTCGAGAAGAAGTGGAGGATCGCGCGATGAGCTCCGTCCTGTTCGACACCCCCGGCCCGAAGGCCGTCGTCCGCTACCGGTGGATCGGGGTCGCGACCGTCCTCGTCGTCGCCGGCATCCTCGCCTTCATCGTCTTCCGGTTCATCGAGACCGGGCAGTTCACCGCTTCGAAGTGGAAGCTCTTCACCTTCCCCCGCGTGTGGGAGCAGATCCTCCAAGCGACGGGCGCGACCCTGTCCGCCTTCGCGGTCGCCGCCGTCTGCAGCGTCGTCCTCGGACTGGTGCTGGCGATCGGTCGGCTGTCGGACCACAAGATCATCAGCGTCCCCTTCACGATCTTCATCGAGTTCTTCCGGGCCGTCCCGGTCCTCATCCTCATGATGCTCATGTACTACGGGCTGCCGCCCGTCGGCTTCACCTTCGTGACGCCGTTCGTCGCCGTCGCCATCGCGCTGACGCTGTACAACGGCGCGGTCTTCTCCGAGATCTTCCGAGCGGGCATCGAGTCGCTGCCGAAGGGTCAGGGCGAGGCCGCGTACGCGATCGGGCTGCGCAAGTCCGCCGTCCTCCGCCTGATCCTGTTCCCACAGGCGATCCGGGCGATGCTGCCCGTCATCATCGCGCAGCTCGTGGTCGCGTTGAAGGACACGGCGCTCGGCTTCCTCATCACCTACCAGGAGCTCCTCTACCTGGCGAAGCAGTTCGGGTCGCAGGCGCTGTACGGCAGTCCGATCATCCCGTCCATCATCGTCATGGGGTCGATCTACATCGTGCTCTGCCTCATCCTGTCCGGGGTCGCGAAGATCGTCGAGGTACGCACGCGTCGGTCCCCTCGGACGCCGAAGGAGCAGGCCGCTCCCGAGGTGACGACGACCCAGCTGATCGGCGTGCAGTTCGGGGACCAGACGGGACGCCCCACACCCTGACGGCGGCGACCGGGTGCGTTGCAGCCGGTCGCGCCGCGGGGCGGGCGCCTGGGTAGACTTGGCTCTCGTGTCCGACGCATCCCCAATCTCCGAACCAGCGGTGAACGCCGCGGTCGATGCCGCTCTCGAAGCCATCGCCGCCGCCACCGACTCGGCCGCCCTCAAAGCGGTCCGATCAGCCCACGCCGGCGAGGCTTCACCGCTCGCCGCCCTCAACGGCTCGCTCCGTAGTGTGCCGAACGACCAGAAGGCCGCTCTCGGCAAGCTCGTCGGCCAGGCGCGTGGTCGGGTCGCCAAGGCCTTGAGTGCTCGCGAGGACGAGATCCTCGCAGCCGAGACGGAGGCACGCCTCGCGGCCGAGACGATCGACGTCACCGCGGTGCCCCTGCGGCGCACGGTCGGCGCGAGGCACCCGCTCACCCTGCTGCAGGACCGGGTGTCGGACATCTTCGTCGGCATGGGGTGGGAGATCGCCGAGGGGCCGGAGGTCGAGAGCGAGTGGTTCAACTTCGACGCCCTGAACTTCGACGCCGACCACCCGGCGCGTGCCATGCAGGACACCTTCTTCGTCGAGCCGCTCGAGTCCCACCTCGTCCTGCGCACCCACACCTCGCCGGTCCAGGTCCGCTCGCTGCTCGAGCGCGAGCTCCCGGTCTACGTCCTGGCGCCGGGCCGGGTGTACCGCACGGATGAACTCGACGCCACCCACACGCCCGTCTTCATGCAGTTCGAGGGCCTCGCCGTCGACAAGGGGCTCACGATGGCGCATCTCCGCGGCACCCTCGACCACTTCGTGAAGAGTGTCTTCGGCGACGACGCGAAGGTGCGACTGCGCCCCAGCTACTTCCCCTTCACCGAGCCGAGCGCCGAGCTCGACTTCTGGCACCCGACCTTCAAGGACGGCCCGCGCTGGATCGAGTGGGGTGGGTGCGGGATGATCAACCCGAACGTGCTCCGCTCGGCGGGGATCGACCCCGACGTCTATTCGGGCTTCGCCTTCGGGATGGGCGTCGAGCGCGGGCTGATGCTCCGCGACGGTGTGCAGGACATGCGAGAGATGGTGGAGGGCGATGTCCGCTTCTCCCAGCAGTTCGGGATGGTGGTGTAGTCGTGCGTGTTCCATTGAGCTGGCTCGGGGAGTTCGTCGAACTCGCCCCGGGGACCACCCCCGAAGACGTCCACGCGGCCCTCGTCCGTGTCGGGCTCGAGGAGGAGGACATCCACGTCTTCGAGCTGACCGGCCCCATCGTGGTCGGCGAGGTGCTCGAGTTCGTCGAGGAGCCCCAGTCGAACGGGAAGACCATCCGCTGGTGCCAGGTGCGTGTCGCCGAGGGCGATGACGAGGGTGCCGTGCGCGGCATCGTCTGCGGCGCCGGCAACTTCTTCGTCGGCGACCAGGTCGTCGTCACCCTGCCCGGAGCCGTGCTCCCCGGCCCGTTCCCGATCGCCGCGCGGAAGACCTATGGTCACGTGTCCGACGGCATGATCGCCTCCGCCCGCGAGCTCGGCCTCGGTGAGGACCACGACGGCATCCTGCGGCTCTCGACGATCGGTGTGGAAGCACCCGTCGGTACCGACGCCATCGCGCTGCTCGGTCTGGACGACGCGGCGGTCGAATTGAACGTCACGCCGGACCGCGGCTACGCGTTCTCCATCCGCGGGGTGGCTCGCGAGTACTCGCACGCGACGGGCGCTCCGTTCCGCGATCCGGCGTCCAGTGTGCCCGACGCCTTCACGACCGAACTCGACGGGTTCCCGGTCACCATCGACGACAAGGCTCCGATCCGGGGCCGCGTCGGTTCGACCGTGTTCGTGACGCGCGTGGTGCGCGAGGTCGACCCGAGCCGGCCGACGCCGCCCTGGATGGTCGCCAGGCTGAAGCTCGCGGGCATCCGCTCCGTGTCGCTCGTCGTCGACATCACGAACTACGTCATGCTCGAGCTCGGCCAGCCGATCCACGGCTACGACCTCGACACGCTCACCGGCGGCATCGTCGTCAGACGTGCGCGGACGGGGGAGACCTTCGTCACCCTCGACGGTCAGGAACGGAAGCTGCACGACGAGGACCTCCTGATCACCGACGACTCCGGTCCGATCGGTCTGGCGGGCGTCATGGGCGGCCTCCACACGGAGATCACCGACGCGACCCGGAACGTCCTCATCGAGGCGGCGAACTTCGATCAGGTGTCCATCGCCAGGAGCGCCCGTCGCCACAAGCTGCCGAGCGAGGCGTCCAAGCGCTTCGAACGCGGCGTCGACCCACAGGTCGCGATCGCAGCAGCCGGCCGGGTCGCGCAGTTGCTCGTCGACCTCGCGGGTGGTCGCCCGGATGCGCTCGGATCGACCGTCGCCGACGCTGCCGATCGCGAGGCGATCCTGCTGCCCGACGGGTACATCAACGGACTGGTCGGGGTCGATTTCGGCGCCGACGAGACCCGGTCGGCCCTCGCGGAGATCGGAGCGGTCGTCGCCGCCACCGACGACGGCCTCCTCGTGACTCCGCCCAGCTGGCGCCACGACATCACCGGCAAGGAGGATCTCGCGGAGGAGGTCGCTCGTATCCTCGGTTACGACCGCATCCCGTCCGTGCTCCCGGTCGCCCCTCCGGGCCGCGGGCTCACCCGTTCGCAGCGACTCCGCCGAGGCGTCGCCGACGCGCTCGCCTACGGCGGTGCCACCGAGGTCCTGTCGTACCCGTTCGTCTCAGCCGAGGAGAACGCCCGCTTCGGTACCGCCCAGCCGGGGGAACTCCCGTCGGTGAAGCTCGCGAACCCCCTCGACGCCAAAGCTCCGTATCTCCGGGCGTCCATGGTGCCCGGTCTCCTCACCGTCGCCCACCGCAACGTGTCGCGTGGGCTGACCGACCTGGCGATCTTCGAGCTAGGGGCGGTGTTCCGTCCTGCACGGCACGGCGCGTTCGGTCAGTCGGTGTTGCCGGAGGGGGCAGCCCGACCATCGGACGAGCAGCTCGACGAACTCGAAGCGGGCGTCCCGGCACAGCCGCGTCACCTCGGCTTCCTCGCCGTCGGCAACAGTGTGCCGAAGCAACCGGGGCAGCCGGCGGTCGCCGCGGGGATCGCCGAGGCGCTGGAGGCCGTCCAGGCCGTGGCCGTCGCGACCGGTGTTGAGATCACGGTGTCCCAGGGCGCGCACCAGGCGATGCACCCCGGTCGTGCTGCGGCCCTGCACGTCGGTGACGTGCTGGTCGGATATGCGGGTGAACTGCACCCGCAGGTCGCCGAGGCGGCCAACCTGCCCCGCGTCGTGGCCGTCGCGGAACTCGACCTCGACCGCATCATCGCCCTCGGCGACGCGGTGCCCGAGGCGGTCGGCGTCCGGACGCTACCGGCGGCGACGCAGGATCTGTCACTGCTCGTGCCCGAGACGGTCGCCGCAGGTGCCGTGCTCGAGACCGTGCGGAACGGGGCCGGTTCGCTGCTCGAACAGATCCGCCTCGTCGATGACTACCGGGGCACGGGGGTGCCGGTCGGGAGCAAGAGTCTCACCTTCGCCTTGCGCTTCCGGGCGTCGGATCGCACGCTGACGGCTGCGGAGGCGAGCGACGCGAAGCTCGCCGGAGCGGCGGCGGCCGCGGAGCGCTTCGGCGCGAGCATCCGCGACTGAGTCGGTCCAGGACAGACGAAGCGGCCCCGCGGATCGATGATCTGCGGGGCCGCGTCCGTCGTCGGTGCGCTCAGTCGCGGAAGGTCTCGATCGAGGCGCCGAGGGTGATGAGTCGTTCCTGCAGTTGCTCGTACCCACGGGCAATGATGTCGACGTTCCGCAGGACACTCGTGCCCTTCGCCGCGAGCATGGCCAGCAGGATGACGACGGCGGGTCGGAGTGCCGGCGGGCAGCTCACCTCGGCTCCGGACCAGTGCGTCGGACCGGAGACGTCGATGCGGTGCGGGTCGCGCAAGCGGACGTTCGCGCCGAGGCGCGTGAGGTCGGTGAGGTGGATCGCCCGGCCCTCGTAGACCCAGTCGTGGATGAGGGTGTCGCCCTCGGCGCACGCGGCGATCACGGCGAAGAACGGCAGGTTGTCGATGTTCAGTCCGGGGAACGGCATTGGGTGGATCTTGTCGATCGGTGCGTGCAGCTTCGACGGGTGCACGGTGACGTCCACGAGCCGGGTGCGACCGTTCGCCGCCGGGTACTCGGGGGAACGGGTGTGACGCAGGCCCATTTCCCCGAGCGTCGCGAGTTCGATCTCCATGAACTCGATCGGGACCCGTGTGACGGTGATCTCCGAATCGGTGACGATGCCTGCAGTCAGCAGGCTCATCGCTTCCACCGGGTCCTCGCTCGGCCAGTAGTCCACGTCTTCGTTGATGACGCTGCGGCCCGTGATCCGAAGGGTCGTGCTGCCGATGCCGTCGATGGTGATGCCGAGGAGCTCGAGGTAGAAGCAGAGGTCCTGCACCATGTAGTTCGGGCTGGCGTTGCGGATGGTCGTGACCCCGTCCCGGACGGCTGCGGCCATGATCGCGTTCTCGGTGACCGTGTCGCCGCGTTCGGTCAGCACGACGGTCAGTTCCTCGGGCACATCGGGAGCGACGGTGGCCTGGTACCACCCGGCCGTCGCCTCGATGGAGAGGCCGAAGGGCCGCAGGGCGATGAGGTGGGGTTCGACCGTGCGCGTTCCGAGGTCGCAGCCGCCGGCGTAGGGCAGGGCGAAGGTGTCGTATCGGCCGAGCAACGGGCCGAGGAACATGAGCACGCTGCGGGTGCGTCGTCCGGCGTCCTCGTCGATGCTCGCGAGCGAGAGGTCGTCGGGCACGTGGATCTCCACGTCCTGGCCGTCGGGCGACCACACGACGGAGACGCCAAGACTGCGCAGGACGTCGATGATGCGGTCGACCTCGACGATGCGGGCGATGCCGTGGAGCGTGGTGCGGCCTCGGTTCATGAGCGCCGCGCAGAGCAGGGCGACCGAGGCGTTCTTGCTCGAGCGGACCTCGATGCTCCCGTGGAGTCTGCGTCCGCCCTGGACGCGGAGGTGCGAGTTCTTCTTCTGCTCGCCGAAACTGACGATCTCGCTCTCGAGCGCGGTGCTGATCCGGCTCAGGAGGTCGATGCTGATGTTCTGGCTGCCCTGCTCGATCCGGTTGATCGCGCTCTGGCTCGTGCCGACGCGTTCAGCCAGTTGGGCCTGGGTGAGTTTGCGTCCCTGTCGTGCCCCGCGGATGAGTGCTCCGACCTGCCGGAGCGGCGCAGCGGGATCAGTTCGTTCAGACGTTGCCGTTTCTTCCATGGCGTCATGCTATCTCAGATATGAGATAGCGCACCCCCGTTAGGGCCTTGAGTGCGACCGAATCGGATCGGATACCCGCTCCGTGGTGTCGGGCTGTGCTGCGGCGCTCCGGAACAGGACCGCGTACACCGGCCCTGCGACGAGCCAGATCGCCGTGATGGCGAGCAGCTTGACGATCATGCCCCAGATGACGTCGTCGTTCGCCTCCGCGAACGAGGAGGGCACGGACCACCCCACCATGGCCTGCATCGCGAGGAGTCCGCCGATGGCGATGCTCACGGCGAGCAGCACCCGACGCCATTCGAGCCACGCGGCCCGAACGTACGCGGGCCCGGACTTCGGCTTCGCCTGCGGTGCCGGGCCCCCGGCGAACCGGTGGGCGAACCAGCCGTCGGCCTTCGTGATGAGCGCGTGTCCGAAGGCCACGGTGAATCCCAGGTAGATGGTCGCCAGGAGGTGTGTGAGGTTCGGTTCCTCGCCGCCGGCCAGATCGATCGCGGTGAGGACGAGGAGGACGAGGTCGACGAGCGGCACCCCGATCAGCATGATCGAACTGAGCAGCCGCCGCCGCAGCAGGTAGCGGACCGCCAAGCCGCCGAAGAGGAGGATCCAGAACGCGCCCTCCGCGCCGAGGATGGCCCAGATGAGCGGGCTGGTCCCGAAGAGTTCCGTGAAGCTGTCCATGTCCCGATGCTCCCGCAGCGGCGTGCTGCCCCACATCGACCGAGCTACGGATCCTGCGCCGGCGTCGTCAGCGGAACTGCGTACGGGCGCGTCGTCCCTCCGGCGCTCGCGTCTGCCGCCGGGAACTGGTCTGATGGACGCATGGCTGCGCTTGAAGGACCTCGCTCATGGGTGAGTCGACACCGGGAACCGGTCGTCACCGTCGTCTGCGCCGTCGTCGGGCTCCTGTTCGCGCTGATCGGATTCCAGATCCCCTGGAGTATGGCGGCGACCCCGTCGACGGCGCCGGTGATGCTGGTCTTCCTCGCCGCCGTCCTGGTCGTGCACGTGTTCCGGCGACGCCGCCCGCTGACCATGCTCCTGCTGGGGGCGCTGATCACCCTCGCAGAAGCGCTGTCGACGGGCAGCAGCAGCGTCGGGGTCCTCGTCGTGCTGTCAGACCTCGCCTACGCCGCCGCCCTCTACTCACGGTCGCGCCTCGTCGACATCGCCGCCTTCGTGTGCACGGCGATCGCGGTCGCAGCGGTCAGCGTCTTCGCGGTCTTCTGGTTCACCGACGACGTCGTCGCGGCCGCGCGTCTGGACGGAGGCGTCCTGTTGGGTTCGCTCATCACCGTCCCCGTGATCCTGGCCAGTTCGATCTGGTTCGGCAGGATGGTGCGGTACCCGCGCCTCGAGGCGGAACGTCAACGGGAGCGTGCCGACACGATCGCGCAGGCCGCCACCGCCCTCCGCCAGGACGCCGTCACCCGGGAACGGCTCGAACTCAGCCGCGAACTCCACGACGTCATCGCCGGACACCTGTCGGCGATCGCCATGCAGTCGACCGCGGCGCTGGAACGACGGACGCCTGCCGACGAGGCGACCCTCCGTCACACCGTGGAACTCGTCCGAGCCGGCAGTCTGGAAGCCTTGGCGGACATGCGCACGATGATCGACGTGTTGCGTGGGGACCCCTCCGCAGACGTGCCGGTATCGGCGCCCGACCGTCTCACCGGCGAGCAGATCGCCCGTGCGGTCGACGTCGCCCGCGCCAGCGGTGTCGAGATCGACCTCCGGATGCCGGGGGACGCAGCGCTCGCCGAGGTCCCGGCGCAGACGTCGATCGTCGGACTGCGGACCCTCGTCGAGGGGCTGACGAACGCCGCGAAGCACGCGCCGGGCGCGCGGGTGCGGGTCGAGATCTCGCTGCCGCCGGGCGCACTCTCGGTCGTGCTCAGCAATCCGCTGCCGTCGTCGCCGGTCGCATCGGCCCTCGTCGGTTCCGGCGGCGTCGGCCTCGTCGGCCTGGCGGAGCGGGCGCGGCTGGTGGGAGGGGACCTCACCGCGGGCCCTCACGGTGCCGAGTGGCGGATGTCGGTGACGGTGCCGACCGGGATGCTTCGAACGCCGCCGGCCCGGGTCACCGCGGGGGTGACGACATGACGATCTCCGTCCTGATCGCGGACGACCACGCGGCCGTCAGGGCCGGGTTGGGTGCCCTGCTCGCCGAGCCGGACGACATCCTGGTGGTCGCCGAGGCGGTGGACGGGGAGTCCGTCGTCACCCAGGCCACCCGCTACCGGCCGGACGTCGTCCTCCTCGACGTGCAGATGCCGCGGGCCTCCGGCATCGACGCGATCCCGGCCATCTTCGCCGCGGTCGACCCGCCGCCGGCGATCATCGTGCTCACGACCTTCGCGATCGACCGCTACGTCGACGACGCGCTCGCCGCCGGGGCGAACGCCTTCCTCGTCAAGACGGTCTCGGCCGCCGGCCTCGTCGATGCCATCCGTCGTGTCCATGCGGGGGAGGCGGTCCTCGCTCCGGAGGTGACGCGCCGGGTACTCGACCGTCTGGCGGCATCGAGCCCTCCCGTCGTCACCGGTCCGGTCACCGTCCACCCGGGACTGGCCGCCCTCACACCGCGGGAGCGGGAGGTGCTCGCGCAGCTCCGAGCGGGACTGAGCAACGCGGGGATCGCCGCCGCACTGAGCCTGTCGGAGGCGACGGCGCGCACACACGTGTCGCGGATCCTCGTGAAGCTGGATGCCCGGTCCCGGGTCCAGGCGGCGCTCATCGCGGAGCGCGCGGCGGCCGGTCCGGATTCGTCCGCATCCTCGTCGCCGTAGTACGCTCTCGGCATGGCACGTTTCCAGGCACAGGGTTCTTCGCGGGCGATCACGCTCCGCGCCCTCCGCCGTCGCGTGTCCACGCGCTCCACCGCAGAGCGACGCTAGGCGACCCCGATGCCCGCACGGTCCACGAGACGGTGCAGTCGTCCAGGAGTCGCCGCCTCCGCCACCCGAGCGTCCACTCAATAAGGTAGAGCCATGTCCTTCTCTGTCGCCGTCGCCGGCGCATCCGGTTACGCAGGAGGCGAGCTGCTTCGGCTGCTCGCCGACCATCCCGACTTCGAGGTCACGACGGTGACCGCGCACGCGAACGCCGGTCAACCACTCATCGACCACCAGCCACACCTCCGATCGCTCCGGCATCTGGTCCTCGAGGCGACGACGCCCGAGGTCCTGGCCGGGCACGACGTCGTCTTCCTGGCCCTGCCGCACGGCAAGTCGGGGGAGGTCACCGCCTCGCTCCCGCCCGAGACGCTGGTCGTCGACTGCGGAGCCGACCACCGGCTCGTCGATGAGGGCGACTGGGACGCGTTCTACGGCGGCGACTACTTCGGTGCCTGGGCGTACGGCGTGCCCGAACTGCAGACCACCACCGGCCGGGGCCGCGACGCACTCGTCGGCGCCAAGCGGATCGCCGCCCCCGGGTGCAACGCGAGCACGGTCGCCCTGTCCCTCGCGCCGGGCATCGCCGCCGGCGTCATCGAGCCGCTCGACCTCGTGTCCGTGCTCGCGGTCGGCCCGTCCGGCGCCGGCAAGAGCCTGAAGCTCAACCTGCTGGCGAGCGAGGTGCTCGGCTCTGCGAACCCGTACGCGATCGGCGGGACCCACCGCCACATCCCCGAGATCACGCAGAGCCTGAGAGCCGCGGGAGCGGACGTGGCGACCATCTCCTTCACCCCGGTCATCGTGCCGATGTCGCGGGGCATCCTGGCGACCTCGACGGCGCGGATCGTCCCGGGCACCACGGCCGCGCAGGTGCGCGCCGCGTGGGAGTCGGCCTACGAGGGCGAACCCTTCGTGCAGGTCCTGCCGGAGGGGGCCTTCCCGCGGACGGCGGACGTGCTCGGTGCGAACACCGCGCTCATCGGGCTGGCGGTCGACGAGGCCGTCGGACGCGTGGTCGTCGTGACCGCCGTCGACAACCTGGTGAAGGGGACCGCCGGAGCGGCGATCCAATCGGCGAACCTCGCACTCGGACTCCCCGAGTCGACCGGCCTCAGTGTGAACGGAGTGGCACCGTGAGTGTGACAGCAGCAGCAGGATTCGTGGCGGCGGGGGTCGCTTGCGGCCTCAAGACCTCGGGCGGGCTCGACCTCGCCATCGTCCAGAACGTCGGACCGCTGCAGCATGCGGCGACGGTGTTCACGAGCAACCGGTGCAAAGCGAACCCCGTCCTCTGGAGCGAGCAGGTCATGGAGGACGGCATCGTCTCGGCCATCGTCCTGAACTCCGGTGGCGCGAACTGCTACACGGGCTCGCGCGGGTTCCAGACCACGCATGCGACGGCGGAGTCGGTCGCGGAGCGCCTCGAGGTCTCCGCGGGCGACGTCCTCGTCTGCTCCACGGGACTGATCGGCGAGCAGCTCGACCTCGACAAGCTGACCGCCGGCGTCTGGGATGCGACCCGGGCGATCACGATGGAGGGTGGCGCCGGTGAGGCGGCCGGCCTCGATGCCGCGACCGCGATCATGACGACCGACACGAAGCCGAAGCAGGCGACGCATCGATCGGCCGACGGGTGGACCATCGGCGGGATGGCCAAGGGCGCCGGCATGCTCGCGCCAGGGCTCGCCACCATGCTCGTCGTCATCACGACCGACGCGGTCCTCGAGCCGGCGGAACTCGACCGCGCCCTCCGGAGCGCGACGCGGGTCACCTTCGACCGTCTCGACTCCGACGGCTGCATGTCCACCAACGACACCGTCTCATTGCTCGCCTCCGGGGCGAGCGGAGCGACCCCGGACCTGCCCGACTTCATCGCGGCACTCACCGAGGTCTGCCGCGATCTCACCCTGCAGCTGCAGGCCGACGCCGAGGGCGCGGCCCACGACGTCGCCATCGAGGTCATCGGGGCGTCCTCAGAGGACGACGCCGTCGAGGTCGCTCGTGCCGTCTCACGGAGCAACCTGTTCAAGGCCGCCGTCTTCGGCAACGATCCGAACTGGGGTCGCGTGCTCGCGGCCGTCGGGACCACGGGCGCCGCATTCGACCCCTACGGGATCGACGTGGCGATGAACGGTGTCCAGGTGTGTACGGCGGGAGAGCCCGATCAGCCGCGTGAACTCGTCGACCTCGCTCCCCGTGCCGTGCACGTCCTCATCGACCTCCACGCCGGCGAGGCGGGCGCGACCATCTGGACGAACGACCTCACGCACGACTACGTGCACGAGAACAGCGCGTACGCGAGTTGACGATGACGGAGTACCGAGACAACTCGCCCGAGGAGGCTGCCATCAAGGCGGCCACCCTCATCGAATCCCTGCCCTGGCTGAAGGCCTTCCGCGACCAGACGATCGTCGTGAAGTTCGGCGGCAACGCCATGGTGAGCGACGAACTCGCCCAGGCCTTCGCCGAGGACATGGTCTACCTGCGCTATGCGGGGCTCAAGCCCGTCGTCGTCCACGGTGGAGGACCCCAGATCTCCGCCATGCTGGAACGCCTCGACATCCACAGCGAGTTCCGCGGCGGATACCGGGTCACCACGCCGGAGGCCATGGACGTCGTCCGGATGGTGCTCACCGGCCAGGTCAACCCTGAGCTCGTCGGCCGTATCAACGAGCACGGTCCACTCGCGGCCGGCCTCTCCGGTGAGGACGCCGGCCTGTTCGGCGGACGCCGTCGTTCCGTCGTCGTCGACGGGGAGCCCGTCGACATCGGCCTCGTCGGCGACGTCGTGACCGTCGAACCCTCGTCCGTGCAGGCCTACCTGGACGCGGGCAACATCCCGGTGGTGTCCTCGATCGCTCCAGACCTCGACCACCCCGGACAGACGCTCAACGTCAACGCGGACGCCGCCGCCGCTGCGCTCGCCGTGTCACTCGGCGCGGCGAAGCTCGTCATCCTGACCGATGTGGCCGGTCTGTACAGCGACTGGCCCGACCGTGACTCGCTCGTCTCGCGGATCACGACCACGGAGCTGCGGCAGATGCTTCCGAGCCTCGAATCCGGCATGATCCCCAAGATGACCGCCTGCCTCGACGCCGTCGACGGTGGCGTCGCGAAGGCGGCCATCATCGACGGCCGCGTGCCGCACTCCATCCTGCTCGAGGTGTTCACCCAGAACGGCTCCGGCACCGAGGTCGTCCCGGAGGACTCATGAGCGACTGGAAGTCCCGCGTCGAACGGGACATGATGCGTACGTTCAACACGCCGATCGCGATGTTGACCCGAGGCGAGGGCTGTCACGTCTGGGATGCCGAGGGCAACCGCTACCTCGACTTCCTCGCCGGGATCGCGGTCAACGCGCTCGGACACGCGCACCCGGCCTTCGTCGGCGCCGTCACCCGGCAGGCGAGCACGCTCGCGCACGTCTCGAACTACTTCTCGACTCCGCCGCAACTCGAGCTCGCCGCCCGGTTGAAGCGGCTGGCGGGTGCCGACGACGGCGGTCGGGTGTACTTCGCGAACTCGGGTGCCGAGGCGAACGAGGCGGCGTTCAAGCTCGCGCGCCTGAATGTCGGCGACGGTTCCCGGACTCGGGTGCTGACCCTGGAGAACTCCTTCCACGGGCGTACCTTCGGCGCGCTCGCGTTGACGGGCAAGCCCGCCCTGCAGGAGGCGTTCCACCCGCTTCCCGGGGGAGTCGAACACATCCCGACGACGATCGAGGCGCTGGAAGCGGAACTCGATGATCGGGTGGCCGCGCTGATCGTCGAGCCGATCAAGGGCGAGGCCGGCGTCGTCGACCTCCCGGACGGTTACCTCGCCCGAGCCCGCGCGCTCACCGAGGCGCACGGGGTGCTGCTGATCATCGACGAGATCCAGACCGGCGCCGGCCGCACGGGGGAGTGGTTCGCCTTCCAGCGCGCCGGCATCATCCCGGATGCGATCACCGTCGCGAAGGGCATCGGTGGTGGTATGCCGATCGGCGCGCTGGTGACCTTCGGTGCGGCGTCCGAGCTGTTCGGACCCGGCCAACACGGCAGCACCTTCGGCGGCAACCCGCTCGCCACGGCGACGGCCAACGCGGTGCTCGAGGAGATCGAGCGTGCCGGTCTCGTCGAGAACGCGGCCGTCCGCGGCGAGCAGCTCCGGGCGGTGATCACGGCCATCGGATCACCCCTGATCGAGGAGGTCCGCGGACACGGCCTCCTCATCGGCATCGGCCTCAGCGCACCCGTGGCGGCGGAGCTGTCCGCCGCGGCGTTCGAGCGAGGCCTCATCATCAACGCACCGAACGCGACGAGCATCCGCATCGCACCCCCGCTGATCATCGGCGACGCCGAGATCGACGAGTTCACCACGCGTTTCCGCGCCGCGCTCGACGCCGTCCAGGCCTGACCGGCCACCGACCCTCACGAACAGGACTCTCAGTCATGACCCGTCACTTCCTCCGCGACGACGACCTCAGCCCGGCCGAGCAGGCCCAGATCCTCGATCTCGCCACCGAGCTCAAGCGGGACCGCTGGTCCCGTCAGCCGTTGGCCGGCCCGCAGACCGTCGCGGTCATCTTCGACAAGTCCTCCACGCGCACGCGGGTGTCCTTCGCCGTCGGCATCGCCGACCTGGGTGGGTCCCCGCTCATCATCTCGACGGCGAACAGCCAGCTCGGCGGCAAGGAGACGGCGGCGGACACCGCTCGGGTGCTGGAACGCCAGGTCGCGGCGATCGTCTGGCGCACCTACGCGCAGTCCGGCTTGGAGGAGATCTCCGCTGGAACGACCGTGCCCGTGGTCAATGCCCTGTCCGACGACTTCCACCCGTGCCAGCTGCTCGCCGACCTCCTCACCATCCGTGAGCACAAAGGCGGTCTGGCGGGGCTGACGATGTCGTTCTTCGGAGACGGCGCGAGCAACATGGCGCACTCCTACCTGCTCGCCGGCGCGACCGCCGGCATGCACGTGCGGGTCGCGGCGCCCGCGGAGTTCGCTCCGTCGCCGGATGTCGTCGCGGACGCGGAACGCATCGCCGAGACGACGGGCGGGTCGATCCTCGTGACGACCGACCCGGACGAGGCCGCAGCGGGCGCCGACGTCATGATCACCGACACCTGGGTGTCGATGGGCAAAGAGGACGAGAAGGCACAGCGTGTGGCGATCTTCGGCGGCTACCGGGTCGACCGGAGACTCATGGGGCTGGCCGCCGCCGACGCCGTGTTCATGCACTGTCTGCCGGCCGATCGCGGCTTCGAGGTCGAGGCCGAGGTGATCGACGGCGAGCAGAGCATCATCTGGGACGAGGCGGAGAACCGCCTCCACGCGCAGAAGGCCCTGCTCGTCTGGCTGCTGGAACAGCAGCACACCGGTTCCGCGGCCTGACCCACCACCGCTTCAGCCACATCGACCCGTCCGGAGCGCTTCGGACGCGAGCAGTACAGGAGGCCCATCGTGGCAGAACAGCAGAACCGTGCAGGCGAATCGGGAGCCCTCTGGGGAGGACGGTTCGCGAGCGGACCGTCGCCGGAGCTCGCGAGGTTGAGCAAGTCGACGCAGTTCGATTGGGTCCTCGCCGCCTACGACATCGCCGGCTCCCGCGCCCACGCGAAGGCACTGGCCGCGGCGGGCTACCTGGACGACGCCGAACTCCGCGACATGCTCGCCGCGCTCGACCGACTGGACGCGGATGTCGCCGAGGGCGTCTTCGTCGCCGCGGAGAGTGACGAGGACGTGCACTCCGCGCTGGAACGTGGCCTCGTCGAGCGGGCGGGGAAGGAACTCGGCGGGAAGCTGCGCGCCGGCCGCAGCCGCAACGACCAGATCGCCACGCTCGTCCGGCTCTACCTGATCGATCACGGCCGGGCGATCGCCCGCGAGGTCGTCCACCTGATCGATGCGATCGTCTCCCAGGCGGAGGCACACCCCGATGCGGCGATGCCCGGCCGGACACACCTGCAGCACGCCCAGCCGGTGCTGCTCGCGCACCAGTTGCTCGCGCACGCCTGGCCGCTGACCAGGGACCTGGAACGGCTCCGTGACTGGCTGGCCCGAGCGAGTGCGTCACCCTACGGATCCGGAGCACTCGCCGGGAGTTCGCTCGGCCTCGACCCCGTGCTCGTCGCTCGGGAGCTGGGCCTCGACCGCCCCACCGAGAACTCGATCGACGCGACGGCGAGTCGCGACGTCGTCGCCGAGTTCGCGTTCATCACCTCGCTGATCGGGATCAACCTGTCGCGGTTCGCCGAAGAGATCATCGTGTGGAACAC
Organism: Plantibacter sp. Leaf1; assembly: GCF_001421315.1. Lineage (NCBI taxonomy): Bacteria > Bacillati > Actinomycetota > Actinomycetes > Micrococcales > Microbacteriaceae > Plantibacter > Plantibacter sp. Leaf1. Next base: position 632,647 of record NZ_LMJX01000003.1, read on the forward strand.
CCGCGAGTTCGGCTTCGTGACCCTCGACGACGCCTATTCGACCGGCTCGAGCATCATGCCGCAGAAGAAGAACCCCGACATCGCCGAACTCGCCCGAGGGAAGTCCGGCCGCCTGATCGGCAATCTGACGGGGCTGCTGGCGACGCTCAAGGCACTGCCGCTCGCGTACAACCGCGACCTGCAGGAGGACAAGGAGCCGGTCTTCGACTCCGTGAACCAGTTGGAGGTCCTGCTCCCGGCGTTCACCGGGATGGTCGCGACACTGCGGTTCGACACGGCGCGTCTGCGCGAGCTCGCGCCTGAGGGCTTCTCGCTCGCGACGGACGTGGCCGAGTGGCTGGTGAAGCAGGGGGTCGCCTTCCGGGACGCGCACGAGATCAGCGGGTCCCTCGTCAAGTACTGCGAGGAGCGGGGCTTGGCCCTGCACGAACCCGACGACGCCGCGCTCGCCGGCGTGTCCGAGCACCTCACCCCTGAGGTCCGGAGCGTCCTGACGGTGGACGGCTCGATCGGCAGCCGACTCGGTGCTGGTGGCACGGCGCCGGAACGGGTGCAGGACCAGCTCGTCACGCTCGTCGGCCGGGTCGGCGCGTTGTCGCAGGCCCTCACACTGTAGGTGGCGCCGGGTCTCATGACGGCGGCCGGTGCGTTGCACGCGTTGACCTCGGCGTCGGCCTTGGAGGTCGCGCCGGCGCTGCTCGGCGCGGTGCTGTCCCACACGACGCCGGAGGGCACCGTGTCGGTCAGGCTGACCGAGGTCGAGGCCTATCTCGGCGTCGGTGAGGATCCCGGCTCGCACGCCCATCGCGGACCCACACCTCGGACGGGTCCGATGTTCGGTGCGCCCGGCCACCTGTACGCGTACTTCAGCTACGGCATGCACGTGTGCATCAACGTGGTGTGCTCGCCGGTCGGAACCGCGTCGGCGGTGCTGCTGCGAGCCGGAGAGGTCGTCGGAGGCGAGGAGCTCGCCCGACGGCGTCGAGGCGAGCGCGTGTCCGCCCGTGATCTCGCCCGAGGGCCGGCACGGCTGACGGTCGCCCTCGGCGTGACGCTCGCCCAGTCCGGCGACGACCTCGCCGCTCCGCCGTTCGACCTCGCCTTGCCGCAGCGGGTGTCGGACCCGGTGAGCGGGCCGAGGACCGGTGTCAGCGGGGTCGGCGGTGGAGCGGCGTATCCGTGGCGGTTCGTCCTTCCCGGGGAGGCGACCGTCTCGCCCTATCGTCGGTCGCCCCGGGCCGCCGACTGACGAGCGGCTCAGCCCCGAGCGATGACGAGGATCGACGCCACGCCTGCCGCCCAGAGGAGGCTGGCCAGCGAGCCGATGATGAACCGTTCGCGTGCCTCGGCCGAGTCCAGTTCGCTGAAACGGCCGACGCCCTTGACCGCAACGATGACGGCGATCGCCTCCGGATAGCCGGAGAACAGGGCGGCCACGAGGGCGAGCCGTTCGAGGACGCCGATGGCCATCCCGCCGCGGAGGACTTCGATCGGACGGCCGACGACCTGCGACTCGCCCGTGTGCCGTTCGCCCACGAGGATGCCGCCATGGACACCGGGTGCCACGGTGCCCTTCGTCGCGAGCGAGAGCACCAACGACGCGACCGGCCCGCCGCCCGCGACCGCCACGGCGAGGACGAAGGTGCCGAGGAGCAGGAGGGCCGGGCCGCTCGGCGGGGTGGCGGGGACGAGGGCCGTCGCGAGCGCGCCGGTCGCCATCAGGACGGCGAGGGCGACCATGAGCCGGTTCGCCAGCCGCGCGGCGAGCAGCCGCCCGAGCAGGAGGAAGAGCAGGGCGCTCCCGAGGAGGCCGACGATGGTCGGCCAGGTGAGCGGGGTGAGCACGAAGAGGTTCATCGCTCGTCCTTTCGATCGACGGAATGGGAGGTGTCCGAGTGCTGGTCGAGCTCGACCAGGAGTCGGACGAGCGCGGTGGTCGCCGCGGCTTCGGCCCGGATGCCGGCCGCGGCCACTCGGCGGCTCACGGAACTCTCGGTGATCCCGAGCCGTTCCGCCGCCTCCGTCTGCGTCGCACCCGAGGCGAGGAGGTCGGCCACCTCCCAGCCGCCGGCGGTGCGGCGGTCCCGGAGGTGCAACAGGAGGACGATGAGTGCTTCGAGGTCGGCGCCTCGTTCCCGGTCGGCGGCGTCCAGCGCGAATCGGAAGGGCGCGCGCTTGGCGCGGGTGACGGCGTCCCTCGCGGCATAGAAGGCCTGCCCGGTGGCCGCGCGGGTCGACTCGGGAAGCGGTCGGCGGACGTCTCCTTGACCGACGCCCACGCTCCATCCCCGGTCACGCAGCAGGTCGAGGGCGATCGTGAGCGCCAGCTCGGCGTCCTCGGTGGCGAGCTGGAACTCGTCGCCCGCCGTCCGTTCCGCGGGGAGGAGGAGACGGTCCCGGAACCGCTCGTTGACGGCGTCGATGACGGTTCCGGCGCGGTCCGGGCCGGTCCGGCTGGCGATCTGGTCGACGGTGAGGACGAACACGGCATTCCTCCCGTCAGTCGGTTCACGCTCACCGTAGACCCTCCATGCAGGAATTTCAACAACTCGCACGACTGAGAGAAAATACCGCAAGTCGACGAGCGGGTCCTGGCACGGCGCCGCCTTCGATCGATCGGGCGGTCGATCCGGCGCTGATAGCCTTGCACGCGTGTCGAACCTCGCTCTCCCTGAACAGCGCAACGATCCAGCCTTCGAGGACATCTGGGACGAACTCGTGTGGCGCGGGCTCGTCCACGTGTCGACCGACCAGCAGGAGCTGAAGGCCCTGCTCGCGGGAGACCCCATCACCTACTACTGCGGGTTCGACCCCACCGCGGCGAGCCTGCACCTCGGCAACCTCGTCCAGCTCCTCGTCATGCGTCGCCTCCAGCTGGCCGGTCACCGGCCGCTCGGACTCGTCGGCGGGTCGACGGGGCTCATCGGCGATCCTCGGCCCACCGCCGAACGCACCTTGAACACCCCCGACACGGTCGCCGAATGGGTGCAGTCGTTGCGCGCCCAGATCGAACGCTTCCTGAGTTTCGAGGGCGACAACGCCGCTCGTATGGTCAACAACCTCGACTGGACGGCGCCGTTGTCCGCGATCGACTTCCTGCGCGAGATCGGGAAGCACTACCGCGTCGGCACGATGATCAAGAAGGATGCGGTGAGTGCGCGGCTCAACTCCGAGGCGGGCATCAGCTACACCGAGTTCAGCTACCAGATCCTCCAGGGCATGGACTACCTCGAGCTCTACCGCGAGTACGGGTGCGTGCTGCAGACCGGCGGAAGCGACCAGTGGGGCAACCTCACGAGCGGCACCGACCTCATCCACCGGGTTGAGCGGGCGAACGTCCACGCGATCGGGACCCCGCTCATCACGAACTCCGACGGCACGAAGTTCGGCAAGAGCGAGGGCAACGCGGTCTGGCTCGACCCGAGCATGACGAGTCCGTACGCGTTCTACCAGTTCTGGGTGAACACCGACGACGCGGACGTCGTCGCGCGCTTGAAGGTCTTCACCTTCCTCGACCGATCCGAGATCGAGCGATTGGCGGCCGCGACCGAGGCCGAACCGTTCAGGCGTGAGGCGCAGAAGACGCTCGCCTACGCCGTCACCGCGCTCGTCCACGGGACGACGGCCACGGACGCCGCCATCGCCGCGTCCGCCGCGCTGTTCGGGCAGGGCGAGCTCGAGGCACTGGACGTGGACACACTCCGCTCCGCCGTCGCAGAGCTCCCGAACCGCGCCACCGGCGAGGACACCCTGGTCATCCAGGCACTGGTCGACACGGAACTCTGCTCGAGCCTCGGCGAGGCCAGGCGCGCGGTCACCCAGGGGGGCGTCTCGGTGAACAACCGGAAGATCGACGATGTCGACGCCACGCTTGCGGGTCGGTTCCTCCCCGGTGGGGTGGCCGTGATCCGGCGCGGTAAGCGGACGCTCGCCGGGGTCTTCCTGGACGACGCGTCCGCCTGATCCGCCGACCACGGCGTCGCGATCGTCGTCGAATCTGAGAGGGATGCTCCGAGTGCAGCTCTGCGAGGCGTGCGGGACAGAGATCGTCGATCGTCGCGACGGCGTGTGCCCGAGCTGTGGGAGCATGCTGCCCGTGCGATCGGAAGAGCTCTCGGCGAGCGGGGCCGACACGGACGCTGAGACGGCGGGCGATCTCGGGACGCAGGCCGACACCGAAACCGAGATCGCGCCGACGTCCGGGACGGCGTCGACGGACGAGCCGACGCCGTCGACCGGTGCGGTCGACCAGGACGGGACCGCCGTTGTCACTCCCGGCGGGGTGCCCTCCCCGGAGACGGACCCGTCTGAGGCACCCGCACCCGCACCCGCGACCTCGGCGCCGCCCACGTCCCCGGAGGTCTCGTCCTCAGCTGCCGAGCTGCCTGCGGCGACGGCGCGGGACACACTCCCTCTGACCGCGACGGGGGAGACGGTGGAGGCGGGCACCACCGGCCCCCGCGCCGTCTGGCATCCCGACTCGTTGCCCGCTTCGGCCAAACGGGTCCCCTCGCGGCGTCGATGGTTCCTGCTCGGTGGGATCGCCGCAGCCGTGGTCGCCGCGATCGTGGTCGTCGTGCTCATCGTGGTCGCGTCCGTCCCGCACCGCGTCGAAGGGCTGGCGTTACTGCGCGACCTCCCGACGAAGCCGACCGTCGGGACCTGGGATCTCGCCCACCCGCTCGACGACGAGGTGCCCGCGGGGGACGAGCTGTACGTGAACGGGTACACGGCGAGTCCGAGCACGGCGCTCCTGGTGTGGTCGACCGACCGGCCGCTGGATCAGACGAGCCTCGACGACGCCCCCGGTGAGACGGTGATCTCCCTCGTGAACACCGCCAACGGGCACACGCTCTGGGACCGCCGTGTCACCGAGCTCTCCCCGGAGTTCGACCGGTTCGACGCCCCGGTGGTCGTCTCGCCTCCCGATGCTGCCGCCATCGTGCTCAACCAGGGCGACCTGATGGTCGCGGTGAGTCGCCGCGACGGACACGTGGTCTCCACGTCGCAGGAGCATTCGAGTGTCGAGGGGATCGGCTTCGCGGACTTCGCCGCACCGGCCGCCTTCGTCCCGGGGCTCGAGGGGGACCTGCTGATCTCGTCGACCACCATGGACGGCAGAGGAACGGTCGGTCGGTACCGGTCGACGGATCTGACCGAGCCGATCTGGGAGATCGAGGGCGACGCCGGCGAGCGGGCGACCACCGCCGGCGACAAGCTCTTCTACGACGGAGCGGTCTACTCGCTCACCGACGGTTCGCCGATCGCCTGGGAGGGTGACGACTCCTGGTACTACCAGCAGGTCGGTGGTGATCTCGTCGCGATCGACTACTCCGGCAACGACACGACCATCCGTGGGGTCGACGACCGCACCGGCGCCGAACGATGGAAGGCGGCCGGGGCGTTGCCGGTGGTCCTCGATGCGACCGGTCTCCTGGTCGTGGCCGACCAGTCGGGGGAGCGGGTGCGTCGTCTCGACCCCGGATCCGGCGAGGTCGAATGGCGCAGTGGACTCACGAGCACGTGGGACGGCGCGTACACCGTCGGCGACACGATCATGCTCAGCGACGGTGACGGCGGGTACACCGGCGTCGATGCCGGCAACGGGGAGGTGCGCTACGAGGAACAGGACGCTGAGGGCAGCCTCGTCGGATACGGCGAGCGGACGCTCCTCCTCACGTTGGACGGCGGGCTCGTCGGGATCGATGCGACCACGGGTGATCGGAGCTGGTCGGTGGCGTCCGCCGGCGACGAGTACACGTTCACCGCCCTGGGTGGGAGCCCGCTGGCCGTCGCTTCGGTCACCGCTGCCGGTTCGGACACCCCTGCGGTGATGGGCATCGGAGACGATGGCGAGCGGTGATCCCCATGGATTCGGGCGACACGCCCGGGATGCAATGGCGATTTGCCACGACCTGGCGGTCTGCGTAAAGTAATCACTCGTCACCCCAAAGGTGCGGGAAGCGGAAGAGCTTCCCGGCCTCAAGTGGGACCGACACCCAGCCAAAAGCTGAGCGTCTCGTCGTGAGCAAGACTCACACTTGAGATTGTCTCGCTTCAAGACTAGGTTGGAACTTCCCAGATCTCGGGTCATCGAGACGGTGAGGATCCGGTGGGCTTCGGCTCAACGAGATCGACTCTCGCTCGACTTGACAACAACCGAAGAAGTGGTAAGTTAGAGAAGTTGCCCTGCAGGGCGGTCGTGATGGCCAAAGGCAGGAGCATCCGATCCTTGAGAA
>NZ_LMJX01000004.1:0-354 GCF_001421315.1 Plantibacter sp. Leaf1
AACGCCGCCAAACGGTTCATCATCATCGACGAGCTGTTCGACGACTTCGCCGCGAAGTTCACCGCCGTGTTCACCGGCAACGCACCGGCCGACCCGATGGCGGAGAGCACCCAGCTCGGCCCGCTGTCGTCGTCCGCTGCGACCGAGCGCCTCAGCGAGCAGCTCGGCCGCGCGAAGTCGCAGGGCGCGACGATCCTGGCCTCGGGCGAGCCGGACGGGAACTTCTTCCCGCCCGCGGTCCTCACCGACGTGACGCCCGAGATGGACGCGTTCCACGAGGAGTTCTTCGGGCCCGTCGCAGCCCTGTACCGCGTCGCGTCGGAGGAGGAGGCCGTGCGCCTCGCGAACGACACC
>NZ_LMJX01000004.1:439-233354 GCF_001421315.1 Plantibacter sp. Leaf1
GTAATCGGTCACTGAGCGCCCCGGTCACTGAGCTTGTCGACGTGCAGCCCGTCCTCGGTGCTGCCCTTCGACAAGCTCAGGGACCGGATTGGTGGGGCTCAGGGACCGGGTTGGTGGGGCTCAGCGGCCGGCAACCGGTCTCGACACCCCACCACCTCCGGTCACTGAGCTTGTCGAAGTGCGGCGTCAGCGCTCGGCGAGTTGGAGCGCACTCCAGAGCTCGGTGCGGTCGGCGAAGCGCGAGAGGTCGAGGTCGAGGAGCCGCTCGAGTGTCGCGATGCGTGCACGCAGCGTCTGCCGGTGGACGCCCAGGCGGCCTGCGGCCTGGTCGGTCACGCAGTTCGCCTCCAACCACACGCGTGCCGTCTCGAGGTGCGTCGCACGCGCGTCCTCGCCCAACCGTCCGAGCGGTTCGAGCAACCGGTTCGCGAGCACCGAACCACCCGAGGCACTCAGCAACCCGAGCAGCCCCTGTTCCGCGAGCGCCTCGTACCGCACGAGCCGCGGCGTCTCGCCGGCCGAGGCGCGAGCGCGGGTCGCCTCGGCGAGCCCGTCGCTCACCGCCGCCCACGTGGTCACCGCAGACACCCCGCCGGCGAGCGCGTGCCGGCCGACGACCCCGCTCCACAGCCCGGTGTCCGCGTCGCTCGACACGATGACGATGCGTGCGTCCTGCTCGGCGAAGAACAGCTTGCCCCCGTGGGCGGCGGCCTGGACGTCGAGTTCGGAGAGGAACCCGAGCTCCCCCGGCGGGATGTCGACGACGGCGACGCGGATCGGGTCGGGCGGGAGCGGCCCCCAGAGCCTGGCGGCCGTGCGCTCGGCGACGGCGTGGTCGCCGGACAGCAGGAGTTCGAGCAGCCCCGAGCGCAGCTGACGGCGCGCGAGGTCGAGGGCGCTGTGCTGTTCCAGCGCGATGCTCGCCAGGCCGATGACGCTCGACACGAGGTCGTGCTCGGCGTTGTCGAGCGGCACGCGGGACCCGACGGCGAGGATGCCCCGCAGCTCGCCGCGTCGGCCGAGCGTCAGCAGGGTCGCGCCGTCCGCGCCCTCGCCGAGGTGCAGGCCCGCGCGCGACCCGCGTCGGAGCACGTCCGCCACCGCGGCCTCGACGCCCTCGGGCACCGGCTCCCGCGTCCTCGTCACCACGCGGTTGCCGAGCGCGTCGTACAGGGCGACCCAGCAGTCGAGCTGCTGCCCGAGCTCCTCCAGGATCGCGGTGAGCCCGTCGGGTCGGAGCGCCGCCCTCGCGACCGCGCGCTGGGCGGCGAGCGACCACTCCAACGATGCGACCCGCGCAGCCGCGACCGCATCGGCGACGAAGCGGATGATCCCGATGAACGGCGTCCGCTCGCCCACCTCGAGCAGCGTGAACCGGTGACGGATGCAGGCGTCGATGAGGCGCTGCGGGACATCGGCGTGGATGATCCCCGTCGCGAATCCGAGCGCGACGACCCCCCGCGCCACCAGGCGGCGGACGTACTCGTCGGTGCGGCGGTCGGCCAGCTCCTCGCTCATCGACCCGGCGAACTGGGCGCCGTCGGTCAGGAGGAGCTGCTCGGCCTCGAGCCACGGGGTCGGGTCGCCGAGGTCGGAGTTGTGGACCCAGGCGATCTCGCGATCGAGGTCGGCGGCGTCGCCCTCGACGAGCAGCGTGAGCTTGAACACCGGCTGGGCCATGAGGATGCGCAACGTGACGCCGGTGTGGACGCGACCGGCCTCGCCGCCGATCACGGGTTGCGTGGACATGAGCCGAACCTATCACTGGATTCGACATGTACACGGGCGTCGCCGGTTGCCAGGCTGCAGGGGTGATCAACGACTTCCTCGCAGGCCTCGACAACGCCACCGTGCGCGACGCCGACACCCAGCGCGTCCTCCACTCCTGGTCCGCCCAGAGCACGCTCAACCCGCTCCCCATCGCGGGCGGGCTCGGCAGCACCGTCTGGGACCACGACGGCCGGCGGTACCTCGACTTCTCCAGCCAGCTCGTCAACGTGAACCTCGGCTACCAGCACCCGAAGGTGGTCGCGGCCATCCAGGAGCAGGCCGCCCAGCTCACGACGATCGCCCCCGCGGCCGCCAACGCGACGCGGGCCGAGGCCGCTCGGCTCATCCTCGATCGGGCACCCGACGGCTTCGAGAAGGTCTTCTTCACCAACGGCGGCGCCGACGCCAACGAGAACGCGATCCGCATGGCCCGCATCGCCACCGGTCGCGACAAGGTCATCTCGACCTACCGCTCGTACCACGGCAACACGGGCGCGGCCATCGTCGCGACGGGCGACTGGCGCCGCATCCCCAACGAGTACGCACGCGGTCACGTGCACGTGTTCGGCCCATACCTCTACCGCACCGAGTTCTGGGCGACGACGCCGGAGGAGGAGTCGGAGCGCGCGCTGCGTCACCTCGAGCGCACGGTGCAGGCCGAGGGCCCCGGCTCGATCGCCGCGATCCTCCTCGAGACGATCCCCGGCACGGCCGGTGTCCTGACCCCGCCGCCCGGCTACCTCGCGGGCGTCCGGGCGATCGCCGACCGCTACGGCATCATGCTCATCCTCGACGAGGTCATGGCCGGCTTCGCCCGCACCGGCGAGTGGTTCGCGTTCGACGCCTTCGACGTGCGACCGGACCTCATCACCTTCGCGAAGGGCGTCAACTCCGGCTACGTCCCGCTCGGCGGCGTCATCGTGTCGGCGGAGATCGCGCACCACTTCGACGACCAGGTGTTCCCCGGTGGCCTCACCTATTCCGGCCACCCGCTCGCGTCGGCGAGTGTCGTCGCGACGCTGACGGCGATGGCCGAGGAGGGCGTCGTCGAGCACGCGAAGACGATCGGCACCGACCACCTCGGGCCGGCCCTGCACGCCCTCGCCGAGCGACACGACGTCATCGGCGAGGTCCGCGGCAGCGGCGTGTTCTGGGCGGTGGAGCTCGTCGAGGACCCCGAGACGCGCGCCCCGCTCGCCGCCGCCGACATGGGCCGGTTCAAGTCCTCCCTCATGGAGGCGGGCCTCCTGCCGTTCATCAGCGAGAACCGGATCCACGTCGTGCCGCCGGCGGTCGTGACCCCGGACGAGGTCGCCACCGGCGTCGCGATCATCGACAGCGCACTCACGGAGCTGCGCGCGTGACCGGCGAGCCGGAACCGTTCTGGGACCAGGTGTCGGGACTCCCCGCGCCGACGCCCGTCCCCCACGACACCCCCACCGCTGCAGCCGACGATCTTCAGGAGCACTCCGCATGACCACCACCGCCACCACCGAGACCACGACCACCGAGTCCGGCTCGCTGCCGGTCGTCCCGCACTGGATCGACGGCGCTGAGGCCCCGTCCGACTCGGGCCGCACCGCCCCCGTCTACGACCCGGCGCTCGGTGTCGCCACCAAGCACGTCGCGCTCGCGAACCAGGCGGAGATCGACCGCGCGGTCGCGTCCGCCGCCGCCGCCTTCCCTGCCTGGCGTGACCTGCCGCTCGCGAAGCGTCAGCAGATCGTCTTCAGATTCCGTGAGCTGCTGGAGGCGAAGAAGGGTGAGCTGGCGGAGATCATCACGGCCGAGCACGGCAAGGTCGTCTCCGACGCGCTGGGTGAGATCACCCGCGGGCAGGAGGTCGTCGAGTTCGCGACCGGCCTCGCGCACCACCTGAAGGGCGAGTTCTCGGAGCAGGTCTCGACCGGGGTCGACGTGTACTCCACGAAGCAGCCGCTCGGGGTCGTCGGGATCATCTCGCCGTTCAACTTTCCAGCGATGGTGCCGATGTGGTTCTTCCCCATCGCCATCGCGGCGGGGAACACGGTCGTGCTGAAGCCGAGCGAGAAGGACCCGTCCGCGGCGATCTGGCTCGCGAAGCTCTGGAAAGAGGCCGGGCTCCCCGACGGCGTGTTCACGGTGCTGAACGGTGACAAGGAGGCCGTCGACGGGCTCCTCACCCACCCGGAGGTCCGCGCGATCTCCTTCGTCGGCTCCACGCCGATCGCGAAGTACGTGTACGAGACCGGCACCGCTCACGGCAAGCGGGTCCAGGCCCTCGGCGGGGCGAAGAACCACATGCTCGTCCTGCCGGACGCCGACCTCGACCTCGTCGCCGACTCCGCCATCAACGCAGGCTTCGGCTCCGCCGGGGAACGGTGCATGGCCATCTCGGTGGTCGTGGCCGTCGAACCGGTCGCGGACGAACTCATCGCGAAGATCGCCGAGCGTGCGGCGACGCTGCGGATCGGTGACGGGCGTCGGAACTGCGACATGGGACCGCTGGTGACGAAGGTGCACCGCGACAAGGTCGCTTCCTACCTCGACATCGCCGAGGCCGACGGTGCGACGATCGTCGTGGACGGCCGCAACACGCCCATCGACGGCGACCCGAACGGGTTCTGGCTCGGCCCCACCCTCATCGACCACGTCCCCACGACGTCCAAGGTCTACACGGAGGAGATCTTCGGACCCGTCCTTGCCGTCGTGCGCGTGCAGTCCTACGAGGAAGGCGTCGCCCTCATCAACGGTGGCGCGTTCGGCAACGGGACCGCGATCTTCACCAACGACGGCGGCGCAGCCAGGCGGTTCCAGAACGAGATCCAGGTCGGCATGATCGGCATCAACGTGCCCATCCCCGTCCCGGTCGCCACGTTCTCCTTCGGCGGCTGGAAGGACTCCCTGTTCGGCGACACCAAGGCTCACGGCGCCGAGGGTGTGCGGTTCTTCACCCAGCAGAAGGCCATCACCGCCCGCTGGCTCGACCCCTCCCACGGCGGCATCAACCTCGGCTTCCCCCAGAACTGAGGTCCCCCGGCCCCTCGGCAGCGCTCGCCACGAGCCTGCCGAGGGGTCGAGCGGTTTCCGGAGGCCCGTCGATACGCGGTTTCTGAGCTTGGCGAAGGGCGGTTCCTGAGCCTGTAGACGGGCGGTCCCTGAGCTTGTCGAAGGGCGGGACTGGTAGGCGGGGCGCCCTTCGACAAGCTCAGGGACCGGTGGTCGGGTCACGGCCGGTGACCATGGTTGCCGGGTGGCGCGGGAGCCGCGACAATGGCCGGGTCCCCAGGAGCAGGGAGCACCACCGATGGCCATCGAACCGATCGAGCTCGACCACACCTTCACCGCGCCGATCGGCGTCGACGTGAAGGGTGACGTCTGGTCCTGCGTCGAGATGCCGGGCTCCGCCGAGTTCTTCGGCAGCGGCAAGACCGTGCGGGTCGACGCGACCGTCGACGGCGTCGAGGTCCCGAACGTCGGCCTCATGCCCACCGGCACCGGCGGGCACATGCTCTCCATCAGCGCCAAACTCCGCAAGCGGCTCGGCAAGGAGATCGGCGACGCGGTCGAGGTGCACCTCAGCCGCCGGCTGAGCTGACACCAGGAGATCCGCGTGACAGCAGGAGATCCTGAGGGAGGACATCCTGCTGCCGCGCGGATCTCCGGTGATCAGTTGCCGGTGACCCGCCCGATGAGGTCCTGGATGAAGGGGACGATGTCGGACGCCTGATCGACGCCGGCGATCGCGACCGCGAGCAGCGGCCACAGCGACACGAGCAGCGCCGAGATGACCGCGGCGACCGCCAGCACCCACGACAGCGCACCGTTGCGACTGCGGACACAGCCGAGGAGCAGCAGCAGTGCGAGGATGTAGCCGACGAGGAGCGCGGCGATGATGCTCCCGACAGGCACGTTGAGCGCCCCGACCGTCGCACCGTCGGCAGCGCCGATGAGACCGAGGATCGGGATGAGCACTCCGACGACCACGAGCACCACGAGGACGACGCCGGTGATCGCGGCAGCCCAGACGGCACGCGGTCGCGGACGGCTGGCCCCGTAGGACCGGGTTCGGCTGAAGAGGGGCATGACGGTTCTCCGTTCGCTGGTACCGGTCAGTGCTTGGGGGAACGGGAGGGCTGCTCCGGATCCGTCGTCGACGCGGATTCAGGGGCGGCGGCGGGAGCCGTCGCGCCCGCGTCGGTTCCTGAGTCGGCGTCCGCGTCGGCGGGGCTCGGGTCGACGCCGCGCGTCACCTCCTCGGCGACCTCCGCGAGCGCGTCGGCGGCTTCCGCGAGCTTCTGGGCTGCCTCGGAGAGGTCCTCCGGCAGATCGCCGTCGGTCGCCGGTTCCACCTGGCCGGTGGCAGCCGGCGCGTCCGCGATGATCGCGTCGTCGTCCGCTGCGGGTGCGTCCGCGACCGGAACGGCGACCACGGTGGTGTCGGTCGGTGCATCGGCGACCGGAACCTCGCCGTCCGACACGGTTACCGCGGCATCGTCAGCGGACTTCGGCGGCTGCTTCGACAGCCCTTCGAGCGCGTCGCCAGCGGCATCGGCCACGTTCGCGGCACCGGCGCGGGCGGCGTCGGCAGCATCGGAGGCTGTGGCCTTCGCCGAGTCGAGCGCCTTCCCGGCGGCGTCGCCAGCGGCACCGATCGCCTCGCCCGTCTTCGCCTTCGCGTCGTCGATGGCGGCGGTCGCGCCGTCGATCAGCTCGCCCGGGTCCGGGTCGGCCGGATCGAACGGGCCGTGCACGTCGGTGACGGTGATGTCGATGTCGACCGGCCCCGAGTGACGCGCTTCCAGCACCGAGGCGATGTCGGCGCGAACGGTGTCCGCGACCTCCTCGACGCTCGCCGGGTACTCGGCGACCAACGAGACCTCGACGTTCAGCACGTCGTCGTCGGCGAGCACGTTGACCCCCGGGACGGAGGTGCGTCCGAGCAGCCGGGTCCTGGCGCTGTCGACGGCACGCGCCGTCGGGGAGCCGAGCGCGTGAACACCGGGGACCGTCTCAGCGGTGGCGGCGATGACCTGCGCGAGCTCGTCCTGCTCCTGCTCACGTCGGCGACCGGAGTCAATCTCCACGACCGGTGCGCTCGGCTCGGCCGGCTCGGCCATGGGCTCCACCGCGGGGACCGACACCGAGCTCGACGCGGGCTTCGCCGCCGCCGCCGGAGGCTCACCGTCGTGCGACTCGATGCGGCGCACCTCGTCGTCACCGTGGGCGGGCACGAGCACCGTCGGGTGCTCGGCGCGGACCTCGGCCGGCGTGGGGATGTGCTGCTGATCCGGGTGCTTCGTGTCGTCGCTCATGCGATCCTCCTCGCGCCGCGTCGGCGGCGCATCGGTCCTGCGGTCATGCTGCTGTCGGTTCGGGCTGCCACGGCGGTGCCGCGGAGCGGTGGGTCAGACGACCCGGTTGGTGCTCGCGAGGCGGGTGCGGAGTCCGCTGACGATCTGGACGACCACCGGGGTGGACGTCCCGAGGGCACCGTCCCACTCGTGGATGGCGGCCTCGATGTCGCGGCGCAGCTCCATCGGCGAGGCACCACGGCGGGCGTGGGCGGTGAGCCGCAGGGCCGTCTGCTTGCGGATCCGGAAGCCGGTCACGTCCACCGCGACGACGTCGGGGTTGCGCCCGATGGCCTCCTCGAGGACCTGCTCGGCGAGCTTCACGTCGAGGATGACGCGACCGCCCGTCGGGGTGCCCTTGGCGGGCTGCTCGTCGACCTGCAGCAGCGTCCCGGTGTGGCCGCGACCCTGACGGAGCACGAACCACAGCAGGATGACGATGAGGAGCACGGCGGCTGCAGCAGCGACCCAGAGGATCCACGGCTGGGCGTCCATCGTGTCGGTGGTCGGGCCGACGGCGCGCTCGGCGTTCTCGCTGATCGTGCGCTGCACGTCCGGCAGGAGCGCGCCCACGGAGAGCGCTGCACCGGCCGCCAGGACGACGAGTCCGACGACGAGGATGAAGAAGCGGTTGAGGAATCGGTTCGTCGAGTTCATCAGGCCACCGTTCCCTGTTCGTTGAGCTTGACCTTCACCCGGAGGGCGGGCCGGAAGTCGTAGGATGCGACCTCCGCGTCCACCGCCTGCTGGATCTCGCGCTGGTCGACACGGCGACCGCTCGTCGGCGTCACGTCGACGCGGGCGCTGCGGGCACCGACGCTGACGTTGACCTGCGAGGGGTCGATGTCGCCGGCGTAGGAGGCGACGCGGGCGAGCGACTGGGCGATCACCCGGTCGTCCACGACGGTCGCGGTGCGGTCGGCGATCGATCCACGGCGACCCTGGCGGGCGGGTGCCAGCGACAGGACGATCAGGATGAACCCGACGATCGCCGCGACGACACCGATGGCGACGAGCAGCGGGGCCGGAGCCGTCGCCGCCGTCAACACCGCGGTGACGATGTCCTTCGGTGCGACGAGGAGCGGCTGCTGCCCGATCGCGGCCAGCACCGACTCCGTGCCGAGCCAGGCGAGGACGAGCGCGAGCACGATGGCGATCGTGATCGCGAGGGCGGACCGCGGCGAGTGCGTCTCGCGACGCACCGCACGGCGGTACAGGGCTTGGGTGCTCACAACACCCTCCTTCGTTCTTCGAGCTTCGCGCCCGTGATGTGGAGATCGACGCGTCCGATGGTCGATCCGGTCAGGCTCAGGCACCGCTCACGGATGCTGGTCTGTGCTCGTGCCAGGCGTTCGAGCACTGTTCCCGACGTGCGGGCGTCGGTGCCGAGCGGCGACACGTGGATGGGCGTGCTCGCGGTGACCGTGAGGGCCCCGTGGGCGTCGGAGAGCTCGACCGAGACCTCCGACGCCCGCACACCGAGTTCCTCCGCGGTGACGGCAGACACGACGCGACGCACGGCGCGGGAGCTGATCGTGTTGCGACCATGCACGGCCTGTTCGGCCGCCACCGCCGCGGTCACGACGACCGCCGCCCGCGGAGCGCGTCGGCGACGCCGCGCAGGTCCAGCTTGCCCTCGAGCACGCGTCCGATGCCGAACCCGATCAGCATGAACAGGGCGACGAGGATCATCGCCCAGAAGCCGAAGGCCACGGCTGCGAGCGCGAGGACGGCACCGACGAGGATGCCACGGTCGGTCGTGCTCACTGGACGCGGCTCTCGTCAGCGTCGTTGTCGTCGTCGGACGGGATGTGGACGTCGGAGACGGTCACGTTGACCTCGGTGACGTCCATGCCCACGACGTTGGCGATGGCGTCGGTGACGCTGCGACGGACGTCGTCGGCGACGCGCTGGAGGTCGACGGGGTACTCGGCGACGATCACGATGTCGGCGGCGACCTGCTTCTCGCCGACCTCGACGTTGACGCCCTGGCCGCGGTCCTGCGCGTTGATCGCGTTGCGGATCGCACCGATGGCACGGGCCGCTCCGCCACCGAGGTCGTGCACGCCGGGGACCTCACGGGCGGCGATGCCGGCGACCTTCTGGACGACGCCGTCGGCGATGACGTTCTTGCCGGTGGAGGTGGTGGCGGCGTGGGTGGCGGTGTCGGTGGTGTTCGACATGGTGTTGCTCCTTCGTGGCTGGTGGTGCGGTTGCACAGTCGGGGGTCCGGCTGCGGTGCCCGTGTACCGGGCGACATCTATGAGACTGCTCGTCACGGCCGAAGCTCACGGTCGCGGGCGATTTCCGAGCGAAGCACTCATTTTCTGGATATTCGGGCGGCGAGGCCCTGGCTCAGCCGCGAAGCGTCTGGCTCGGGCTCTCGCCGAACCGCGTGCGGTACGCCGAGGAGAAGCGTCCGAGGTGGGAGAAGCCCCACTTCCGGGCCACCTCACCGACGGTGGTGTCCTGCGGGGCGCTCGCGGCCAGGTCGCTCCTCGTCCGGCCGAGTCGGATGTCGCGCAGGTAGGCGGTCGGCGACATGCCGAGTTCGCGGCGGCAGTGCAGTTGCAGGGTGCGGGTGTGGAGGCCCGCGGCCCTCGCGGCGTCGGCGGGCGTGATCGGCTCCGCCGCGTGGTGGTGCAGGTATTCGACCGCGAGGCGGGTGCGGGCCATGGAGGGTTCGCGGAGCGTCTCAGGCAGGTCGAACACCGCCCACGGGGCGAGCTGCAGGAGGGCGAGCGCGAGGGGTCGCTGGGCGTTCATCCGCAGCAACGGTGGGGCGGCCTCGTCGGTGAGCACCGGGGTGGAGGCGTTCAGCGCCGTCCGCCAGCGTTCGATCGCCGCAGTGGTCGGCGTCGCCTCGAGGTCGAAGGACAGCTGCTGACTCGGGCCGGCGTGGATCTCCGTCGCGAGGTCCTCGAGATACGCGGGTGCGAAGACCACGGAGTTCTGCCGGTGCGGGGTGAGGTGCACCGTGTACGGCCGGTGGAACGGCAGGACGAACGGGGATCGCGGGATCTCCATCCGCTGTCCGTCACGTCGCACGATCCATCCGCCGCCGGTCTGCACCCAGGAGACCACGTAGTCCGTCAACCCAGGGGTCTCCCCGGTGACGTGACCATTCATCGTCGCCGTGCGGAGCGAGACACGGTCGTCGCCGATCGACACCCACTGGAACGAGAACGGCTCGGTACCGCGGGTGACGGTGAAGCGGCTGCCGTCGTAGGCGCGCTCGTAGTTCTGGCGCGCGGTCGCGGGGTCGTCGCCGCTGACGGTGACCTTGCGGATCGGCACCGTCGACACCGAGCTGCTCGTGCTGCCGAGCATGGTGCCGGTGATGTCGGATTCGCGCTCCGGGTCTGCTTCTGGTGCGAGGAAGGAGTGGTGCATGGTCGTCCTTGTGCGTGATGGGGATCTCTTCGCCGCGGGACGGGCCCCAAGGCCCCGCCGGTGTTCCGCGTCATTGGAGAGACGGACCGTGAGGAGGGAATCTCACGGTTCACACAGCTGTTCGTCAGACAACGCTGTTGCGGATGCCCTGCAGGACGTGTGCCGGCGAAAAACCAGTAGTCGAGATCTCCCGGTGACAACGCGAATCCGCCCTCCGGCACGGTGGCCGGAGGGCGGATCGGGTGTACGGGCGGCGGACCGCTCTCGCTCAGGAGCGGTCGCGGCCGTGCCGCCTACGCGGCGTCGAGGTAGCCGTTCGGGTTGAGCACGTACTTCTGCGCGGCCCCCGCGTCGAACTCCGCGTACCCGCGCGGGGCGTCCTCGAGGGTGATCGCGGTGGCGTTCACGTTCTTCGCGATATGGACCTTGTCGTGGAGGATCGCCATCATGAGGCCGTGGTTGTACTTCATGACCGGGCACTGACCGGTGGTGAACGACAGCGACTTCGCCCAACCCGTGCCGAGGCTCAGGGAGAGTGCGCCCTTCTTCGCGGCCTCGTCGATGCCGCCCGGGTCGCCCGTCACGTAGAGCCCGGGGATGCCGAGGGCTCCACCGGCCGCCGTGATGTCCATGAGCGAGTTCAGTACGGTCGCCGGGGCTTCATGGCCGGCGTCACCGCCGTGGCCGCGGGCCTCGAAGCCGACGGCGTCGACCGCGCAGTCGACCTCGGGGACGCCGAGGATCTGTTCGATCTGCTCCCCCGGTTCGCCCTTGGTGAGGTCGACGGTCTCGCAGC
Source organism: Plantibacter sp. Leaf1 (assembly GCF_001421315.1). NCBI lineage: Bacteria > Bacillati > Actinomycetota > Actinomycetes > Micrococcales > Microbacteriaceae > Plantibacter > Plantibacter sp. Leaf1. Next base: position 11,732 of record NZ_LMJX01000004.1, read on the forward strand.
CGAAGCTCCGGGCCTGGGCCAGCCGGTCGGCGTTCATGTCGCCGACGATGACGGCTGCGGCACCGAGCAGCATGGCCCCGGTCGCCGCTGCGAGGCCGACGGGGCCGGCACCCGCGACGTAGACGGTCGATCCGACGCCGACGCCTGCCGTGACGGCACCGTGGAAGCCGGTCGGGAAGATGTCGGACAGCATGGTGAGGTCCATGATCTTCTCGAGCGCCTGGTCGCGATCGGGGAACTTCAGGAGGTTCCAGTCGGCGTAGGGCACGAGCACGAACTCGGCCTGGCCGCCGACCCAACCACCCATGTCGACGTAACCGTAGGCACTGCCGGGGCGGTCGGGGTTCACGTTCAGGCAGATGCCGGTCTTGCGTTCCTTGCAGTTGCGACAGCGGCCGCAGGCGATGTTGAACGGGACGGAGACGATGTCGCCGACCTTGATGAACTCGACGTCGGGTCCGACCTCGACCACTTCACCGGTGATCTCGTGTCCGAGGACGAGGTTCGGCGGTGCGGTGGTGCGACCGCGGACCATGTGTTGGTCGGAGCCGCAGATGTTCGTCGCGACCGTTCGCAGGATCGCACCGTGCGGGACCTTCCGACCGACGTTGGCCGGGTTCACCCCCGGTCCGTCCTTCAATTCGAAGGTGGGATAGTCGATGTCGATGACCTCGACGACTCCGGCTGCTTTGTAGGCGACGGCTCTGTTACCTGACACGTGATCCTCCTTGATCGCGGGCGCCCGGTGTGGGGCACCCTGTGTCTGCATGACCCTATCCCGCTCTCGTCCGCAGCGGCAGGCCCCGTGGTCCCTGAGCTTGTCGGGGCCCTTGTCCCTGAGCTTGTCGAAGGGCGCGACCCCGGTCCCTGAGCCTTGTCGAAGGGCCTGGTCCCGAATCCCGACCCCCCGGTCCCTGAGCTTGTCGAAGGGCGCCCACCATCTCCGTGTCAGCACCCACCTCTACGCTGAGAAGGCGCAACCCCGAGGAGAACACCCAGCATGAAGAAGACTCCTGTGGCGTTGCTCGTCGCCCTGCTGGCGGCAGTCGTGGTCCTCGTCGCCACGCAGCTCGGCGGCGGGACGGTGTTCGGCGGTGTCGCGTCGCCATCGCCGTCGCTGTCGTCCGCGGCGCCCACCCCCGCGCCGGTCAGCCCGAGCGCCCGTGCCTCCCTCGAGGCGGCCGGGTTCGCGGTCGTCGACGCGTCCGGGCAGCTGGTCGTCTCGGGGTCGGCGGTCGAGGACGCGCTCGCCGACGTCGACACCGCCTCCCGGGTGGCGACCGGTTACGACCGGGAGCTGTTCGGTCAGCGGTGGGCCGACGTCGACCGCAACGGCTGCGACACCCGCAACGACGTGCTCGCGCGCGACCTCGTCGGGGTCACGTTCAAGCCGGGCACCCGCGACTGCGTCGTCCTCACCGGTGTCCTGCACGACCTGTATACGGGGACGACGATCGATTTCCAGCGTGGTGAGCGGTCGAGCCAGCTGGTGCAGATCGATCACGTCGTGCCGTTGGCGTGGGGCTGGCGGCATGGCGGGAACGCGTGGACGCCGGAGCAGCGGGAGCAGTTCGCGAACGATCCGATCAACCTGCAGGCCGTGGACGGTGCCACGAACTCGTCGAAGTCGGACTCCGGTCCCGGCGACTGGATGCCGCCGGCCGCCGCCTCGCACTGCGAGTATGCGGCCAGGTTCGTGCTCGTGCTGATGGCCTACGACCTCACGCTCGACGACGCCGATCGCCAGGAGCTGACCAGCACCCTGGGCACCTGCGGCGCGTAGCCGCGCCCGCCCGCGCCACGAGAACAGGACGAATGCACGAGAGCAGGACGCTTCGCGCGATTCCATCCGGTTCTCGCGCAGATGTCCTGCTGTCCCGCGGCACGAAAAAAGCGGCCCACCGAAGTGGACCGCTTTCCGTACTGTGCGCCCGAAGGGATTCGAACCCCCAACCTTCTGATCCGTAGTCAGATGCTCTATCCGTTGAGCTACGGGCGCATTGCTTGCTGAGAGAAGAGAACTTCGGCTCGGCAGGCCGAAGTAGAGCCTACAACACGGAGGCCTCAGACGCCAATCGAGCCTGGACGGGGGCAGGGATCTGGGTGGGTGGCCCTTCGACAGGCTCAGGGACCGGAGTGGCCGGGTCCGCGGAACGGGTTGCGGACCAGAGCGGCGTGGCCCTTCGACAGGCTCAGGGACCGGGGACAAGCGCGGGGCCAGGGCGTCGCGCTCGACAGGAACGACACCGGCATGGAACAGTCGATGCGACCACCCGCTGGAGGAGACACGTGCACGCAGCATCAGGACCGACCGTTGCCGGCTACACGATGATCGGCCGTCCTCCGGTCCGGTCGAACCTCGTCCTCATCCTGGTCCTGTCCGGCATCCTCGCCGCCGTCCTCGGCTGGATCACCGGGAGCGTCGTCGACAGCATCTTCGACATCGCACCCACGGCACTCGTCACCATTCCGGTCTTCTTCCTCATCACCGCCGGCATCTGCCTGCTCCACCTCGCGAGCGCCTTCCGCCCTGTCGGCGTCGACGCCGTCCGCGGCACCGCGCTCCTCGGCGGCCAGGCGGTCCCGCTCCGGTCGATCGTAAGCGGCGAACTCCTCACCCGCAGTCCCGCCGCGACCACCCCGGTCCTCAGTCTCCGCATCACGACCGACACCGGCGCGCGGGCACGCATCATCATGAACGGCGGTTGGCTCCGCAGCCTCCCCACCTCCGACCTCGTGCCACTCGTCGCACTCATCGCCGGCAGCGGCATCCCCGACGACACCGGCCAGGATCCGCTCGACGTCGGCCGAGAACGCATCTCCCGCTCACTCGCCGGGAAGGGCTCGAACGTCACGATCGGTCGACGCGGGTTCATCGCCGACTGCATCACGGCAGCGGAGGCTTCGGGCGACGTGAAGCTGCTGGACGCCGTGGTGCAGGCCGCCGGGCCGCTCGGCCGGAGTGTCCGGGAGGAAGCGACGCGGATCGCGCAGGGCACGGCGCCCGACCCCACGCACCGTGCCGCGGATGCACCGCCGGCGACGCCCGACGCCCCGGACTCGGACCCGACCCCGTTCGTCCCACCCGCACCGCAATACGGGTCGGTCGTCGAAGACGAGTCCGACCCACTGGACGCCGAGGACGACACCAGCGACGACGACCGGTTCCGACGACCGGACGACCCCGCCCGACTGGCCGCGGAACAAGTCGTCGACCGGGTGCACCTCGACAAGCTCGGCGACCGGAACGGAGCGCTCGGCAACCGCGACGCGGAGCGCTTCGATCCGGACGACGAGCGCGAGCTCCCGTCCTGGGTCCCACCGCAGGACCGGGGCCGGATGCGGTCGTGGCTCGCCGACGATGACGACGTCGTCCACCTCCAGCCCATCCCAGCGACGATCGGCGCGCGCACCCTTCGAAAGATCTGCGACCGGATCCTCTTCGGCCTCGCCGGTGTCGCCCTGCTCGCGATCTTCGGGGCGGCCATCGCCGAGGGCTTCCTCGACCGTCTGCCGAGCGACGCCAACGCCTTCGTCGCGGTCGCGGTGGTCGGCTCGGCGCTGCTCGCGTTCGTCGCGTGGATGGTCGGCGGTATCGCTCGCGCCCGCGAGATCAGCATCGCCCAGCGTTTCTCCCTCGACTGGCTCGACAGCCGCGGACCGGAACAACGCCGCAGAGGCCTCCCACCCGTCCTCCTGCAGCACTTCCTCGGACCGATCCCCGCGTCACGCCTGTTCGCGGCCGGAGCGTACGCCGGCACCTGCCTCGGCGGGGTCGGGATCCTCGCGGGCGCGCTGCTGTCCGTCGACCCGGAGGAGCTCGGAGCCACCGGACCGATCATGCTCGGCGTCAGCGTCGTGCTCGCGGCCGTCGGCACGGTCCTGTTCATCGTGCGATGGCGGCGCGTGAAGCGGCAGCGGGCGCTCGCGATCGAGCTCGGCGGCGAGCGCCTGGCGTACCTCGGGAACCTGTAGCGAGCCGGGACGAGCCCTTCGACAGGCTCAGGGACCGGAGGTGGCTGACCCTTCGACAGGCTCGGGGACCGGGGTCAGGCTCAGCGACCGGAGGCTACCGCGCGACGACCTTCTCGAGCACCCAGTGCGCGCGGTCGAGGCTGTTCGCTGGCGCCGGCTGGTAGCGGAAGGCACGGGCACCACGCTGGACGGAGACGCCCTGCGCGGTCGCGGTGGCCTCCAGCTGGGCGGCGAACTTCTGCCACCCGTCGAGGCCCTGCGGGAACCCGAAGTTCTCCTCGAGCGAGGTGACGAGCACCTCGGATCCGGAGCCCGCCGGCCACACCTCGATGACGGCGTCCTCCTTCGAGATCTGGTTCAGTCCCCACACCCCCGGACGCAGCGACTTCAACCGGCTCTTCGGCAGGCCCTCGACGAGTGCGACGGCCCTCGCAGCGTCGGTGCCGAGGATGACGGAGCGGCCGAACTCCTGCAGGGTCGCGGGGATTCTGGCCTGCTTGCTCTCGCCGGCCTCGCGGATCTTCCGACGCCCGAGCCCCTTCAACACCCCCAACCCGACGATGGCGAGCAGGACGAGCATGGCGATGATCGCGAGCGTGTTGCTGTCCACAGGAGCCCCCCAAGGCTGTCGGTTGCGGGCTGTTCCACCCACGACGAGGATGGCGCAGACCGGCCACCGACTCAATGGGGAGCGGTCCCCACCCCGCCCGACCGAGCTCAGGCAAGCCGCTCAGGCCGGCCCCGCTCAGGCAGGCCGCACGACGTCCCGCCACATCGCGGCCGGCACCACGCCCGGGATGCCCGCGATCGACGCGATACTCCGGAACCCGCTCCGCCGATACAGGGCGCGGTTGCGCTCGTTCGACGACTCCAGGTACGCGGGGAGCGCATCGGCGTCGATGGCACGCAGCCGCGATTCGAGCAGCGCACCCCCGACACCGGCTCCGCGAGCGCCGTCGCCCACACCGATCTGTGCGAGGTACCAGTGCGGTTCGGCCGGGCGGTGCTGTGCGAGCGTCCGCTGCAGGCGCATGGCTCGGGGAAGTCCGCGCAGGCCGAGTGCACGGACGAACATCGGCAACTGCCGCGCCTGGTCGAGCAGGGAGTGACGTGCGTCCGGCGTCTCCCAGACGGCGACACCGAGGACGACGCCGTCCGTGTCACGTCGGGCCAGGTCGACGCGACTGCTCGACGCCGCACTCGAACGCAGCATCGCTTCGAACAGGAGGGCGAGCCGGCGGCCGCGGTCGGCACCGGAGACGAGCGTCGAGGTGACCGTGTCCTCTCGGAAGGCGGTCGCGAGCACGGCCGCGGCGTCCTCCAGGTCGGCGGGCGAGGCGGGGGCGATGGTGAACATGGGACTCCGTTCGGGTGGGAGGGCGTGGGGCGACGAGCAGTGCGGGTCAGTGCGCCTGCGAGCCGAGTTCGATCACGAGCACGCCGACGGCGATCAAGCCGATGCCGACGATCATGCGCGGGGTGAGTTTTTCCTTGAACAGCACGCGCGCACCGATCGCCGTGAGCGCGACACCGCAGGCGGCCCAGATGCCGTACGCGATGCCGACGGGCATCCCGTTCGCGAGGGCGATCGTGAGGAGCCCGAAGGCCGTGAGGTAGGAGACGACGACGGGCGCGATCCAGCGCTTCTTCCGCAAGCCCTCGGAGGCGCGGAGGGAGAGCGTCGCGGTGACCTCGGTGACGATGGCACCGGCCAGGAGCAACCAGATCATGCGCCGACCTCCTTGTTCGATGCGGCGGGTTTCGCCCCGTCGGGCCCGTGGCCGGTCTCGACGAGCACGACCCCGGCGATCACGATCGCGATGCCGATCCCGATCGGGAGGGTGAACTGCTCACCGAACACGACGGAGGCGAGCACCGCGGTGAGCGCGACCCCGGCGGCGGCCCAGATGCCGTACACGACACCGATCGGCACGCCCATCCGGAGCAGCAGGGAGAGCGCGACGAAGGAACCCGAGTAGCCGACCACCGCGAGGATCACCCACCGTGGATCCTCGATCGCGCCACGGAGCGAGAGCGTCGCCGTGACCTCCAGCAGGATGGCTGCGGAGAGGATGAGCCACTTCCTCATCGGGAACCACCTCCGGCGAGCGCGAGCAGCCGGGAGACGAGCTCGGCGCGCTGCTCGCGGCCGACGTCGATGATGCCGGTCGCCTCGGCGATCCAGAGGCCGTTCGCGGCCAGCCAGACGAGGAGCAGGGTGGTGGCGTCGGCGTCCTCGCCGAAGCCGAACCAGGTGCGCAGGTATTCGAGCCAGGGAGCCGCGAGCTCGGGGCGGCGGACCGCCTCCGCGAACACGACGAACTCGCCCTGGCTCGCGCCACCGTCACCGGCGAAGGTGACGAAGGCCCGCACCCGCTCCTCGAGGGTGGACTCCTCGAGCGGCCCACCCAGTTCCTCGACGAGCTCACGCTGCCAGCGGCCGACGACGTGCTCGATGACCGCGATCATCATCGCGTCGCGCGAGGGGAAGTGATACCGCAGCCCGGCCTTCGTCAGGCCGACCTCCTGCGCGACCGCCTCGTAGGTGATGTTCGCCTCGCCTGAGGCGTCGACGACGCGGACGGCCGCGTCGAGGATCTCGTTCCGTGCACTGGGTCTCATGCGAGTTACTTTAGCTTACGTAAGGTAAAGTAATGCTGGGAAGCAACCGAGCGCCGAGGCGGCTCCGTCGCACCATGTGACGCTCTGTTTCGGGGCCCTCGCGAGCTTCGGAGCCCGCGAGTACCGTCGTGCTGGACGGCGCCGTGACCGGCCGCCGGACCCAGCCTCGACGAGACGACCCGGTGGTATCCCTGTGAGCAAGCGCATCATCCTCAACGCGTTCGACATGAGCTGCGTCACCCATCAGGCTCCCGGCCTGTGGAAGCACCCGGCCAACGAAGCCCACCGGTACAACGACATCGACTACTGGATCGACCTCGCCAAGCTCCTCGAGCGCGGCACCTTCGACGCCCTGTTCATCGCCGACGTCGTCGGCATCTACGACGTCTACCGGCACTCCTCGGCGCCCGCGCTCATCGACTCCGCGCAGCTCCCCGTCGGCGACCCGATCATCCAGGTGTCCGCCATGGCGAAGGCGACCGAGCACCTCGGCTTCGGCGTCACCGTCGCGTCCACCTACGAACTGCCCTACGCGCTCGCCCGCCGGTTCTCGACGCTCGACCACTTCACGAAGGGGCGCATCGGCTGGAACGTCGTCACCTCCTACCTCGACTCGGCGGCCCGCAACCTCGGACTGACCCAGCAGATCGGGCACGACGACCGCTATGGCATCGGCGAGGAGTTCCTCGACGTCACCTACAAGCTGTGGGAGGGGTCGTGGGAGGACGGCGCCGTCGTCATCGACCGCGAGAACGGCGTCTACACCGACCCGACGAAGGTCCACCCCATCGACCACCACGGCGAGCACTTCCACGTGCCCGGCATCCACCTCTCGGAGCCGTCGCCGCAGCGCACGCCCGTCATCTTCCAGGCCGGCGCCTCCGCCCGCGGCCGCCAGTTCGCCGCGACCCACGGCGAGGCCGTCTTCATCAACGGGCTCGTCCCCGAGCTGACCCGCAAGACCACCGACGACATCCGCGACCGCGCCGAAGCCCTCGGGCGCCCTCGTGACAGCGTCAAGATCCTCACGCTCGCCACCGCGATCGTCGCCGAGACCGACGAGGAGGCGCAGGCGAAGTACGAGGAGTACCAGCAGTACGTCTCACTCGACGGCGCCCTCACCCTCTACGGCGGCTGGTCGGGCCTCGACCTCTCCTCCTTCGACCCGGACAAGCCACTCAAGTACGTCGACACCGACGCCGCCCGGTCTGCGCTTGCGATCTTCACGCTCGCCGACCCGGACCGCGAGTGGACGCCGCGCGACATCGCCCACTACATCGGCATCGGCGGGATCGGGCCGGTGTTCGTCGGCAGCGCGGCGACGGTCGCCGACGAGATCGAACGCTGGATCGACGTGGCCGGCACCGACGGGTTCAACCTCGCCTACGTCATCACGCCGGGCACGTTCGAGGCCGTCGTCGATCTCCTCGTGCCGGAACTCCGCCGCCGCGGCCGGGTGTGGGACGAGTACCCGGAGGGCACCCTCCGTGGGCGCCTCAACGGCACCGGTTCGCCAGTGATCCCCGAGTGGCACCCCGCCCACCGGTACCGCGGCGCTTACGCAGGGCGGCCGAGTGCCGCCGACGACACCGCGCCGTCCCTGTTTGACACCGACACCGCCGACGCGGCAGACGACAACGCCTACGCCACTGAAGGAGCTTCAGCATGAGCATCGACACGATCAGCACTTCGACAGGCTCAGTGACCGGGCGGCAGGTCCCCGAAGGGCGCACGTACTGGTCGGGCAACGCCGACGAGGCCGAACTCGCGCACTGGGACGCCGTCGCCACCGAGGTCGCCACCCGGCTCGCCGTCGACGTCCTCGAGCGCGACCGCGCCAACCTCGACCCCACGAACGAACTCGACCTCCTCCGCGACGCCGGGCTCGTCAACCTCCTCGACCCGGCCGAGTTCGGCGGCGGAGGCGGGCACTGGGAGAGCGCCTTCCGGGTCATCCGCATCCTGTCGCGCGTCGACGCCTCCATCGGCCAGCTGCTCGCGTACCACTACATCAACGCGGGCAACATCGGCTTCACCGCGGAACCGGCCACCCAGGCCGAGTGGCACCGGAAGACGGTCGCCGGCCGGTGGATCTGGGGCGACTCCGTCAACCCGACCGACCCCGACCTCTCGCTCACGCAGGACGGCGACGCCTTCCGCCTCAACGGCCTGAAGCGCTTCTCCACGGGTGCCTCGGCGGGCGACGTCATCCTCGTCAACGCCGTGGTCCGCGGTGGCGACCACGACGGCACGATCTACCAGTTCGTCCTCGACCACGACCGCGACGGCATCGCCTACCTCGGCGACTGGGACGCACTCGGGCAGCGACTGTCGGCTTCCGGCTCGGTGCGCTTCGAGGACGTCCTCGTCGAGCAGGCCGACATCCTCGGCACCGTCGGCGACGAACCGTTCTCCTCGCTCGTGACGCCCGGCATCCAGCTCGCCTTCGGCAACCTCTACCTCGGCATCGCGGAGGGGGCGCTGGCGCAGGGCACCGAGCTCGTCCGCGCCCGCAAGAACGCCTGGTTCCTCAGCCACGCCGAGACCTACCGCGACGACCCGTTCGTGCAGCGCGTCGTCGGCGAGTTCGTCTCCTCGATCGCCGCCGTCGAAGCCCTCGCGGACCGCACCAACGCCCGGTTCGACCGCATCATCGCCCGCGGTGCCGAGGTGACGGCAGCCGACCGCGGTGCGATCGCCATCGAGATCGCGAAGCTCAAGGTCGTGTCGACCGAGCTCGGCATCGAGGTCTCGAACCGCATCTTCGAGGTCACCGGTTCCAGCTCGGCGAAGGCGTCCGTGGGCCTCGACCTGTTCTGGCGCAACGTGCGCACGCACTCCCTCCACGACCCGGTCGACTACAAGAAGCTCGAGGTCGGGGCCAACCACCTGAACGGCGAGCTGCAGCCCATCTCGCTGTACACCTAGGCCACCCGCCCCTGCCCCGCCCCTCGACAGGCTCAGGGACCGAGTGCCCGCCCGTCCCTGAGTACCCCATCACCGGTCCCTGAGCTTGTCGAAGGGCCCCAGCCGCCAACGGAACGGAACCAGATGTCCTCCGCACCCACCACCTCCACCGCCCGTCCGGTCGGCTTCGCGGCCGCCCGCGAGCGCCTCCTCCCGCTGTTCGCAGAGATCCAGGCCGGCGCCGTGGAGCGCGAACTCGAGCACCGGCTCCCGCGCGAGGAGGTGCGGCAGCTCGCCGCCGCCGGCTTCGGCGCCCTCCGCGTCCCCACCGAGTTCGGCGGCTGGGGCCTCACCTTCCCCGAGTTCACCGAGCTGCTCATCGAACTCGCCGCCGCGGACTCGAACCTGCCGCAGATCTTCCGCGGCCACATCGCCCTCGTCGAGGACCAGCTCGTCGCGGCGCCGAGCGACCGCCGCACGGCGTGGCTCGAACGCTTCGTCGCCGGTGAGATCGTCGGGAACGCCTGGAGCGAGGTCGGTTCCGGCGCGCTGGGCGTGTCCGGCACGGTCGTCACCGAGCGCGACGGCGGCTACGTCGTGAACGGCCGCAAGTTCTACACGACGGGCAGCATCTACGCCGACTGGACCGATGCGACCGCGCGCCTCGTCGTCGAGGGGCAGCCCGACACCGAGGTCACCGTCCTGGTGCGCACCGACCAGCCGGGCGTCTCGATCGCCGACGACTGGGACGGCTTCGGCCAGCAGCTCACCGGCACCGGCACGATCGTGTTCGAGGACGCCGTCGTCGACGCCGATCAGGTGCACGCGTTCAGCGACCGCTTCCGGTACCAGACGGCGCTCTACCAGCACGTGCTCATCGCGGTGCACGCGGGCATCGCTGCCGCGGTGGAGCGCGAGGCCGGCGAGCAGATCCGCGCCCGCACCCGCGTCTACAGCCACGGGCTCGCGCCGCTCGTGAAGGACGACGGGCAGATCCAGGCGGTCGTCGGCGAGATCTCCTCGATCGCGTTCGTCGCGAAGCAGACGGTCCTCGGGGTCGCCGCGGCCATCGAGCGGGCATCGATCACGGCCGCCGACCGTGACTCCGCGGACGACCTGCACGCGAACATCGAGGCCGAGATCCGTTCGGCTCAGGCGCAGGTGGTGCTGTCGGAGCTCGTTCCGCGCTCGGCGACGCTGCTCTTCAACACGCTGGGGGCCTCAGCGGTCAGTCGGACGAACGCGCTCGACCGGCACTGGCGGAACGCGCGCACCGTCGCCTCCCACAACCCGGTGATCTACAAGACGCGGATCGTCGGCGACTGGTCGATCAACGGCACCCCGCCGCCCTTCGTGTGGGCCGTCGGTACGGCGAAGCCGGAGTAGCCCACCGCGGCCGCCGACCTCAGCGACCGGCGAACGCCCCGCGGTACGCGCGCAGCGGGTGCGTCTCGGGCAGCGTCGGCTCGGCGCCGAACAGCTTCTCCCGGAGCGTCCCCGGGGCGTACTCGCGCTGCGCGAGCCCACGCTCCTGCAGCACCGGCATGACCTCGTCGACGAAGACCTCGTAGCTCGACGGGATCATCCAGTTGGCCACGTTGATGCCGTCGATCCCCGCGGCCCGCCATTCGGCGAGGTGATCGGCGATCTGCTCGGGCGTCCCCACGACGCGGCCGCGGAGCTTCGCCGTGAGCTTCGCGAGGTCGCGCACCGTCGGTTCCCGATCCGGTGACAGGGCTTTCAGCGCTTCGAGCATGCTGTGGCCGCCCTGCGTCTCGACGTCCTTCAGCGGCGTCTCGGGGTCGATCGGCTTCCCCGTCGCCTGGTCCGTCCCGAGGTTGGAGTGCGCGAGGAACGCGTCGGCGGAGAGATACTCGTCGTACTCGGCCTCGATGCGCTTCGCCTCCTCCTCGGTGCTGCCGACGATGAACGACATCGCCTGCCAGAACTTCACGTCGCGTGGGTCGCGACCGGTCGATGCGACGAGGGCGCGCGTGGACTCCGCCGACGCCCGGGCTGCCTCGACGCTCGGCGCCATCATGAACTGCACCTCGGCCACCTTCGCTGCGAACGCCTTGCCGGCACCCGATGAACCCGCCTGGAACAGCAACGGCGAGCGCTGCGGCGACGGCGACGACAGGTGCGGACCCTCGACGCGGTACCGCTCGCCGACGTGGTCGATGCGGTGCACCTTCGACGGGTCGGCGAAGACGCCGCTGGCCTTGTCGGCGAGGAGTGCGCCGTCGTCCCAGGAGCCCTCCCACAGTTTGCCGACGACCTCGACGTACTCCTCCGCCCACGCGTACCGCTCGTCGTGCTCGACGAGGCGGTCGAGGCCGTAGTTGCGTGCCGCGTTCTCGAGGAAGCTCGTGACGATGTTCCAGCCGACCCGGCCACCCGAGGCGTGGTCGATCGTCGAGATCTTGCGCGCGAAGGTGAACGGGTGCTCCTGCAGGATCGACGAGGTGAAGGCGAGTCCGAGGTGCTCGGTGCTGATGGCGAGCGCCGACAGCAGCATCGAGGGGTCGTTGCTCGGCAGCTGCATGCCCTCGCGGGCGTTCACGTCGAACGACGCACCAGCGCCGCCGTAGACCCCGACGACGTCGGCGAAGAAGATCGTGTCGAAGCGTCCGCGCTCGAGCGTCTTCGCGAGGTCGACCCAGAGCTGCACGTCGTCGAAGGTGTGCTGTCGGGCGTCCGGGTGCCGCCAGAGTCCGTGCTGCATGTGCGACCCCGTGTCCATCACGAAGGCGCCGAACTGGAGACGGGTGGGCTGCTCGGAGGTCATCCCCTCACGCTACCGGCAGGGCGTCAGCCGAAGGTGCCCTCGAGGTCCTGGTCGGGACCGGAGGTGCTGATCGAGTAGTCGAGCGGGTACCCGGACGGACTCGTTCCGGCGAGCGCCGGGTTCTGCAGGATGGTGACGATCGCCGCGCCCTGCTCGGGTGTGACGTCGGTGATCCACAGCTTCGGTTGCGTCGTCACCTCGATCTCGACGCCCGGGTAGGCCTCGACGACGGCGAGGATGGCGTCGACCATCGCCGGGCTCAGCTCGCTCGGATCGTCCACCATCGAGAAGCGGTCCGGCACGCTGTAGGACGCGCCGTCCGGATACAGCTCCCGGAGTTCGCGCACTGCGGCCGGCAAGGCCTGCATGGAGAAGACGGTGACGCGCGGCGTCCCATCGGCAGCGTCGACGTCGATGTCGACCTGCAACCGTTCCGTCAGCATCAACCGTTGCAGCTGGTCGGCGATCTCATCGATGCTGCGGTCGCTCGGTACGAGCTGCACGCGCCAAGGACCGCGCGGCGGGTCCTGTTGTTGGGCCGGCGAGGTCGGGTCGGGCTCGCGCTGGATGACGACGATGGCGATGCCCTGGAGGTCGTCGCCGACCCGCTTCGCCGCGCTGGCGGCAGCCAGCACCTGGCCGACTCCGGCGTCGAGCGACATCGTGACGGTCGCGCCGTGACCGTCGACGTCAATGTCGGCGACTCCGTCGACGTCGGCGAGGGCATCGGTGAAGCCGTCGATGGCCTCCGTACGTTGTGCCGCGGCAACGGCCTGGGCGGGCGGTGGGCGGAACGCTCCGGTCGACGCCACGATGACGGCGACGACGACCAGACCGGCAAGCACCGTGGTCACGATCCGCACCCTTCGGCGACCGATCACGAACGTCAGAAGCACGATGACGGCGGCGACGATCAGGACGGGGATGCCGTAGACAACGAGGCCGAACACGAGGAACACGAACGCGGACCCGGAGGTGTTCGGCACACTTCCCGTCACCACCATCCAGGGCAGGTTCCCGAGCATCGCCAGCACGCCGAACCCGACCCCCGCGACAGCGACCGCAGCCACCGCAGCAAGCACGGCGAGTCCGCGCGACGGCGTCGCCCGACGGACCGCCTCCATCACCGGTTGGACGATCAGTAGCATGACGCCGACGGTGACGAGGATCCAACCGCCGAGCGAGCCGAGCATCTGGTACCAGAGCTCCGCCACCGACGGCCCGTTCGCCACGATCGGCGCTTCCAGCCCGTAGGAACCAGTGGCCTGATCGGCTGGGATCGCCGTTCCGATGATCGAGAGCAGCGTGGTGACGACGCCAGCGACGGCGACGATCAGGACACCCGACACTGCGAGGTCGAGCGAGCGGACGAGGGAGCTGGACAGGAGCGAGCGGCGGGACGATCGACGGGCGGACTCCTGCGGACGGCCAGGCTCCGTCGACGTGGTCGTGCTCGACGTCGCAACGCCGGCTCCGGCGATGCTCGGTTCGTCGCCCGTCGCTCCCCCGTCGTCCATGCTTCCCCGCTTTCAACACGCCGCAGTGGCGCTCCCCTGGCGGTCAGTCTGGCACGCCGCTACCGGCAGGGCGTCAGCCGAAGGTGCCCTCGAGGTACACGTCGCCGTCGGGGCCGATCGTGTGGATCTGGTACTCGGCGGGATACCCGGAGGGGCTCGTCCCGGCGAGCGCCGGGTCCCGGAGGATCGCGTCGATCGCGGCGGCGGCCTCAGGGGTCACGTGGTTCACGTAGAGCTTCGGCTGGGCGGTGAGCTCGAACTCCGCGTTCGGGTTCGCGACGACGACACCGACGATCGCGTCAACCATCGCCGGGCTCAGGTCGAGCGGGTCGAAGACCATCGAGAACCGTTCGGGGACCGAGACGTAGGCTCCGTCGGGGGCGATCTCGGCCAAGGCCGCGACGACGCCCGGCAACGCGGCGATCGAGGGGACGGTGATCGCCGGCCGATCGCCCGTGATGACCATCTGGATGCCGAGCGCCTCCGCCCGCAGCAACCGATCCACCTGGGTGGGCAGGGTGTCCGCCGGGTACTCGGAGGGGACGAGCTGCAGCCGCCAAGGCGCCGATTGCGGGTCGTCGGCGGCCTGATCGGTGCCGCTCGACTCGCGGGCCAGGACGACCATGACGATGGCGGGTTGGACCCTGGCGTCCTGTGCTGCGGCGGCCTGCTCCTCTGAGACCTGACGCGCGGCCTGGGCGGCGGCGAGCACCTCGTCGGCGCCGGCGTCGGCGGCCATGAGGACCGTGGCCCCCGCACCGAGGACGTCGACGGACGCCACGCCGTCGAGCGGCTCCAGGGCCTGCGTGAACGCCGCGGCCTCCCCACCGAGGGGCGGACCGGCCACCGGCTCGAGCGGTGGCGGACGGAACAGTCCGAGCGATCCGGCGACGACCGCGACCGCGAGGACGGCACCGAGGACGAGCAGGAAGCGGCGCCGTCTCCCGCGGTCGGCGAGCCTCGCGAGGCCGACGATCGCCGCGACGACGAGCAGGATCGGCAGCCCGTAGACCACCGCCAACCACACGACGGTCCCGAAGGAGGTCCAACCCACGAGCCAACCGGGCGAATTGCTCCCGTCGATCCTGACCGCTGCGATGACGCAGATCGCGAGGCCGACGACGGCCACCGGGACGAGTCCGAAGAACGCACCGAATCCGCGGGACCTGGCCCATCGTCCGCCGAGCTCGGCCGCCGGTTGCACGAGGAGGAGCACGACCGCGAGGGCGAACCACAGGTAGGTGCCGATGGTGCCGAGGACGCTGTACCACTCGCCCGCGGGTGAGAAGGAGACGGCGTCGGACCAGGTCGCCGGGTTGCCACCTCCGGTGATCCGGTGCCCGTCGCCGTCGCGGTACTCCATCTGCCGGTCGAGGATCCCCAACGCGACGATGACACCGACGACTCCGGAGACCACGACGATCGTCGCTGCGGCGAGCACGGCGCTGCGTCGCAGGTAGGCGCTCATGCGCGAGAGCCACACGGCGAGGCTTCCGGCTCCGGCTCGACCGGCCGGCGTCGGACTCCCGGACGGCACCGCGTCGGGCTCGGGATCGGCGATCCGCGTCCCGGATCCGTCGTCGCTCACAGCTCCCCGTCCTCGAACCGCAGCGCACGGCTCCCCCGGTCGTCAGTCTGGCATGGTGCCGTCCGTGGGGCGAGGTCTCCGCCGTCAGCGGGCGTCGAGCGCGCGCAGCTGCCGCTTGAGGGCGACCTGCCGGTAGGAGGTGTCGATGAGTTCGGCAATGAGCTCCCAGTCGACGTCGTCGAGCGTGCGCCCGTCGTCACCGTCGAGTCCGGCGTCGAACGCGAGCTTCCCCGATGGCCCGTCGTACTTCGGCGACCAGAACCGCTCGTCCTCGAGCCAGGCGCCGAGCTCCTCCTCGGCCGGGGTGAACGTGATGCTGTGCGGGACGCGCATCTCCGACCCGACGGTCACGAAGACCCGCTTCCCCGCCTTGAAGCTCGGGCGGCCATGGCCGAACGTCTCGACGGCCTCCGGGTAGGCGAGGCACACCTGCCGGACCCGTTCGACGAAGGGATCGTCGGCGTCGTGCACGATCGGATGCTCCATGCGCCGACGCTACTCCTCACGGACATCAAGCGACAGCGGTCATCGGATGCCGTGGCCGGGGTGCGCCGCGTCGTAAGCCGCGCGGGACGCCGTGATCGCCGGCCGCTGCTCGAGCGACCAGTCGGCGAGCGTCTTGACGAGGTGGGAAAGGGCTGCGCCGGAGGAGGTGAGCGCGTAGGACACCTGCGCCGGCACGGTCGGGAACACGGTCCGCTCGACGAGGCCGTCGCGTTCCAGGCGCCGGAGCGTCAGCGTCAGCATGCGCTGGGAGATCCCGTCGATCGCGCGCTGCAGCTCACGGAACCGCCGCTCACCCGACGCGAGTTCCACGACGACGAGCACCGACCACGTGTCGCCGATGCGGTCGAGGACGTCGCGGATGCCGCAATCCGGGTGCCCCTCCTTGCCGCAGGGTTCGAGGTCGGCGGTTACCGCGGTGTGCGTGAGTGACATGCAAGTGCCTTCTTGTGGGTGTTCGGCGGGGGTCGCAGACTCGTCCGAGTCATCATCCTGAACACCGAAAGGCCCTGAAATGATCCTCGTCACCGGAACCACCGGCCAACTCGGCAGCGCCATCCTCGACGCGCTCACCGCTCGGGGCGCCGCGCCCCTGGCGAGCAACCGCAGCGGGCGGGATGGCGCCCGACGGATCGACTTCGACGACGCGGACAGCGTCTCCTTCGTCGGCGTCGACACGCTGGTCCTCGTCTCGGCCGGCGAAGCCGAGGACGACGTCGTGATCGCCCGCCATGAGACGGCGATCGCCGCGGCCGAACGCGACGGGGTCCGGCACGTCGTCTCCACGAGCCTCGCGACGGCCGGCGACCACCTCGCGTTCGCGCTCGCACACCGGTGGACGGAGCGGCGGCTGGAGCGCAGCCCGCTCTCCTGGACCATCCTCCGGAACGGCCTGTACGCGGAGCTCCTCGGTTCGTTGCTGGAGTGGTCCGGTGGATCACTCCACTCGGCCTTCGGCGACGGGGCGCTCGCCGCCGTCACCCGAGCCGACCTCGCCGAGGCCGCCGCCGTCGTCGCGATGACGCCGGGCACCCACGTCGGACGCCGGTACGACCTCGTCGGCAAACCGATCACGGCGAGGCAGGTGGCCGATCGCCTGGGCGTCGGGCTCCACTCGACGTCACTCGCCGAACGCCGGGAGGCGCTCATGCACGCTCAGCTCAAACCGTTCCAGCCACCGATGCTGCTGTCGATCTTCAGTGCGGTCCGCCACGGATTCCTTGCCGGCACGGGCGACGATCTCCGTGACCTCCTCGGTCGCGAACCCGCCGACGCCGTGGCCGTGGCGGCGTCTGCCGTCGCGGTGCCCTCACCGTGATCGTCGGTCCCCTGCGCGCCCGAGCCGGGCTGGGCCTCAGCCGAGCGCGGGCTTCCGGAACGGGACCACACGACGCCAGGTCGCCATCCGCCAGAGCCACTCGATCGGACCGTACTGGAATCGGCGCAGCCAGAGGCGGCTGAGCACCGACTGGATCGCGATGAGGACGAGCGCGCCGAGGCTGACGAGCGCGAGGTCGTCGAACTCGCGGAAGGGCACGACCAGTGCGACGAGGGCGAGGACCACGGAGGCACCGAGGTAGTTGCTGAGTGCCATCCGCCCGAGCGGTTCGAAGACGAGGGCGAGTGCCCGACGGACCGGCGTCTGCCAGAGCAGGGCGAAGCCCGTGACGTACACGATGGCGAGGACGCCGCCCGCGATGCCACCGGCGGTCGTGAAGCGGGGGTCTCCGGGCTCCGTCGTCTGCCACCAGAGCGCGGGGACGGCGAGCACCACCGCGCCGGCGAAGGCGATCCACACCGGGCGTCCGCCGGCGTCGAGCACCTTGGGCAGCCCGTAGGCGGCCGCTCCGGCTCCGGCGAGGAGGAGACCGGGGAGCGTGGCGAGCCCACCCCCGGTGAGGGCGTAGGCGGCGACCGTGAGGGTGACGCCGAGGCCGAGCGTCACCCAGCGCGGCGCCCACAGCACGATCGGGAGCATGAGGAGGCCGCAGATCGCATACTCGCGGAGGATCTCGCCCGGGTAGAGGAAGGCGTGGGCGAAACCGATCACGAACAGCGCGAGGTAGCGCAGCAGCATCGGGAGGAGCGGGTGCACACCGCGTCGGCGCGCACCCTCGATGACGAACATGGCGCTCATGCCGAAGAGGAAGGCGAAGATCGGGACGAACCGGGTCTGCACGGCGAACTCGAGGACGAGGTCCATCGTGGTCGCGTGCCGCTCGTCGAAGGGGATGTCCTGGCCGAGTCGGGTGATGTCGGGGACGTTGACGAAGAGGATGCCGGCGAGCGCGAAGCCGCGGAGGGCGTCGATGAGCTGCCACCGACGAGCAGGCGAGACCGTCGGGGTGGCGGATGGACTGGGCATGGCGGGGCTACTGGTCGAAGCATGAGACATATCAGTAGTACAGCAGCTCACCGCGGGAGGCGCATGCACCCAGAGGATGATCTCGATCCACCTGCGGGCGCCGGGCGTCAGGCGGCCGGCGCCTTCGGGCAGTGCAGTTGCGTGCGCGGGCCGGTCGTGCGGTCGACGATGTGTTCCGACATGGCGTGCCCGCAGATCGGGCACCCCGACTGGGCCGACGGCGGCAGGGGTTCCTCGTTGTACGGACCGAGCGGCGGTGGCCCGAGCACCTTCCACATCCGCCCGTTCACCCAGCCGTACAGGCCACCCGCCTCTCGGACGGACTCCCGGAACGATCGCTTCTCACTCATATTGATAAGTGTACTAATCATTTGGGTACGATGGGACCGTGACCGCCAACGAATCCACCGCCACGACGACCGACGACCTCCTCCAGCTGGAGAACCAGGTCTGCTTCGCCCTCGCCGTCGCGTCACGAAGCGTCATCTCGCTCTACCGCCCGATCCTCGAACCCCTCGGGCTCACCCATCCGCAGTACCTCGTGATGCTCGCGCTGTGGCAGCACAGCCCGCGCTCGGTCAAAGACCTCGGTGGTGCGCTGCAGCTCGAGCCGGCCACGCTGTCGCCGCTCCTCAAGCGGCTCGAGGCGGCCGGGCTCGTCCGGCGCGACCGCAGCCGGTTGGACGAGCGCGTCCTGGACGTCTCCCTCACGACCGCCGGCCGCGAGCTCCGCACACAGGCGGAGGCCATCCCGCACCGGGTCATGCAGGAACTGCGCATGGACGCCGACCATCTGACACAGCTCCGCGAGATGCTCCACGCGGTCATCGGTGCGGCGACCACGGCGCCGGCCGTCACGGGGACCACCGTCGAACCGAGCTGACCGACGCGACGAGCGTTCGGAGCGGGTCAGGCCGAGGGCGTCGGCGCCGGTTCCGCGGCCTTGGGGTTCCGGATCCCGACGAACGAGACCAGGCCGCCCACGAACATGAACACCGCCGTGGCCAGCACCACCCGCGCGAATCCGCCCACGCCGAGCGAGCCACCGGCGATGATGCCGACGAGCGCGATCGTCACGAGTCCGGCCACCCGCGACACCGCGTTGTTCACGGCCGAGCCGATGCCCGCATGGGCCGGGTCGATCGACCCGAGGATGCCGGCGGTGAGCGGCGCGACCGTGATCGCGAGCCCCAGACCGACGAGGAGGATGCCCGGGAACAACTGGAGCCAGTAGTCGAGATCCTGCTGGGCACCCATCATCAGGAGGAAGCCGACACCCGCGACGATGGGTCCGAGGGTCATGAACAACCGCGGCCCGTGCGTGCCGGCGAGCTTCCCGAACCAAGACGACAACGCGAGCATGACGAGCGTCGGCGGGAGCGTCGCGATCCCCGCGAGGGTCGCGCTGAAGCCGGCCGTCTGCTGGATGAACACGGCGATCGCGAAGAACCCGAGCGACAACGCACCGTAGATGAAGACCGTCGCGATGTTGCCGAACCCGAAGTTGCGCACGCGGAACAACGACAGCGGCAGCATCGGATCGGGGTGCCGGCGTTCCCACCACAGGAAGGCGATGAAGGAGAGGACACCGACGATGAGTGGCACGAGGAGCATGGGGCTGTCCCAGCTGTAGCGCTCCTGCTCGATGAGGGCGAACACCGGACCTCCGAGCCCGACCGCCCCGAGCACGGCGCCGACGACGTCGATGCGCGGACGGTGCTCGGGCTCCGGCACCCGGTCGGCACGCATCATGAGGAACAGCGTGACGAGGATCGGGATGATGTTGATCGCGAAGATGAGCCGCCACGACAGGGTGTCGACGAGCACCCCGCCGAGCAGCGGGCCGGTGATCCCGGCGGCCCCGGTCCACGCCGTCCAGGTGCCGATCGCCTTGCCCTGTGCGACGCCGCTGAAGGTGGAGATGATGATGGCGAGCGAGCTCGGCACGAGCAGGGCCGCCGCACCGCCCTGGAGGAGGCGGGCGATGATGAGCACCTCGGCGGACGGTGCCACCGCGCAGAGGATCGACGTCACGCCGAAGCCGATGAGCCCAATGCGGAGGATGCGGATGCGCCCGAATGCATCGGACAAGGACCCCGCGAGCAGGATCAGCGAACCGAGGGTGATGAGGTAGGCGTCGACGACCCACTGCTGCACGATGAGGCCACCGCCGAGCTCCTTCGTCATCGCCGGCAGCGCGACGTTCACGACCGAGCCGTCGAGGAACGCGACGAACGACGAGAGGATCGCGATCGTGAGCACGAGGCGCTGCTGGCGGGTCATGGCCTCAGCGTAGACCCGGGTTCCGACGCTCCAGGCGCCAGCGCGAGGAAGCTCGACAGGCGTCGGAACGACCCGCTCGGCCCGCCGTCCGCCGCACCCCCTCCCAGCCCATCCTCCGCCCCGCGTTCGTACACTGGAGACCATGGTCGACCTGTGGTGGCTCCCTTCGCTGATCGTCTTCGGCGGCGTCGGCATCATCGTCTGGCTCCTCCTCGCGTTCCTGCGCCGACGCACCCCGAAGACCCCGATCGCGTCGATCGACGACCTCCACCGACGCGCCGGCATCGCGCTCGTCCGCACCGACGACGCGGTCCGTGAGGCCGAGGACGAGGTCGGGTTCGCCGAAGCCGAGTTCGGACGCGAGGCCGCGCGCGGATACGCCGCCGACGTCGCCGCGGCACGAGCCGCACTCGGCGAGGCCTTCCGACTGCGCCAGGCCCTCGAGGACGAGGTCGCCGACACCGAGCGGCAGCGACGCGAGTGGAACGAACGCATCGTCCACCTCTGCGAGGACGTCGAGCGCACCCTCACCGCCCGGTTGCGCGGCTTCGCCGAACGGCGTGGTGCCGAGCGCTCCGCCCCCGACCTCCTCGGAGACCTCGAGCGACGCATCGACCGGGCGCGCGACCGACTGACCACGACCGGGCTCGCGATCGCGTCGGCCGCCGAACGGTACGCGGCAAGCGCCGTCGAGGACGCCCGAGTGCTCCGTCGCACCGCGCAGACGACGGTCGACCAGGCGGTGGAGGACGCGCGGCACGCGGCCGAGCGGATCGCCGACGGACGCCCGACCGCTGCGGCACTCCACGGCCTCGGTCGGGAGCTGCAGCAGGCGGAGGACCGGCTCGACGCCGTCGAACGGTCGCTTGCGGGCATCGGTGCCGCGGAGGCCGAGCTCGCTGCGGCGGCTCGGGAACTCCGGACGGTCGTCGTCGAAGCGGCTGAGCTCCGCGAGTCGGCGGAGCGACCGGAGACGGCCGAGGTGATCGCCGGAGCGATCGACCGCGCGAACCGTGCCCTCCTGCTGGCCGAGTCCGTGACTTCGCCGGACGGCGAGCGCATCCTGCCGGATCCCGCTCGACGCCTCGAGTCGGTGCGCGCCGCCGACATCGAGCTGGACGCCGCCCTCGCGACGGCTCGGAGTGAACGGCGGCGCCTCGACAACGCCCGTGAGGCGATGCGAGGGGCGATGTTCACGGCCGACAGCAACCTGCGCATCGCGGCCGACGTCATCTCCGCGCACCGAGACCGAGTGGGTGCCGACGCCAGGACCCGGCTGGCCGAGGCGAAGCGCCAACTCGCGCTGGCCGAGGCGGCTGCGACGGCCGATCCGGTCGAGGCGCTCGACGCCGCTCGCCGGGCGTCGCGGATCGCCCAGGACGCGGACGCCCTCGCACGGTACGACCTCGGCTGAAAGGCGGCCTCAGCTGCGTGCGGCCTCGGCTGCGTGCGGCCTCCGCTGCGTGCGGCCTCCGCCGACGGGTCCGGGTCGCGGAAGGCCGCGGGCGTCGGGCTCGTCGTCGTGCCGCAGTGTAGGTCGTTCCGCCGCCGAGCGCCCGGCGTTTACGTTTCATCTCGAACTGTGACCCGCCCTCGGTAACGTGACGAGCGTCGTCTCGAACTCCTGTGGAGACTGTCCCCGTGCACGCACCAGTGCACCCACAGACAGATTCGAGGACCACTCATGACCGAGCAGACCGGACCAGGACCGAGCGAGTTGCGCGAGTCGATCGCCGCCGGCAAACGGAAGCGTCGAACCATCCTGATCGGCGGGATCGCGGCCGTCGCCGTCGCCGCCATCGCGATCGCCGTGTCGGTCGTCGTCGGCGGCCAGAACGGCGCCGCCGACGCCGCGACCGGATCCGGCGCACCCGCCGAACGGCTCAGCGTCAAGATCGCCGTGTCCGAGGACACGCAGTTCCAGGACGCCGTGAAGGAGGTCGCCGCCGAGAAGGGCCTCGACGTCGAGTGGGTCAACGTGAAGGACTGGGTGCTCCCGAACACCGAGCTCGTCGCCGGCACCGTCGACGCGAACGCGTTCCAGCACATCCTCTACCTCTCCGCCTTCAACGCGGAGAACGACGCCGACCTCACGCCGGTGTTCTCGACCGTGATCACACAGTGGGGCATCTTCTCGAAGACGCTCGGTGACGTGCAGGACCTCGCCGACGGCGCCCGTGTCGCGATCCCCGACGACCCGTCGAACGGCGGTCGCGCGCTGAACATCCTCGCCGCGGCCGGCCTCATCGAGATCGCCGCGGACGCCGGCAACTTCCCGACCGTCGAGGACGTCACCGCGAACGAGCGGAACCTCCAGTTCGTGCCGCTGCCGGCGACGAGCATCCCGCAGCAGTTCGACGACCCGTCGCTCGCCGCCGTCGTCGTCGGCACCTCGTACTTCGACCCGAGCCAGAACATCACCAAGGACGACGCGCTCTTCCTCGACGACTCGCTCTCCGAGAAGAACCTGCCCTACGTCAACGTGATCGCCACCCGCGAGGACGACAAGGACAACCCGGCCTGGAAGATCCTCGAGGAGACCTACGCCGACCCGCGCGTCGCCGAGGCCCTCGACGACGAGTTCGCCGGGAACTCGATCCTCGTCCAGGTGCCGGTGAAGGAGCTCCGCGACAAGCTCGCCGAGCTCCAGACCGAAGCCGGATAGGACGACCACGCAGTGGCCGCCCGGGATCTCCCGGGCGGCCGTCCCGCGAGAGGAGCAGCTATGAGTACCGCGATCACCTTCGAGGACGTCAGCAAGACGTTCGAGGTGCAGGGCCGCGCCTTCGAGGCGCTTCGGAACGTCGACCTGACGGTTGAGCGAGGTGAGATCTTCGGCATCGTCGGCTACTCCGGCGCCGGCAAGTCGACGCTCCTGCGCACCGTCAACGCGCTCGAGCGCCCGACGACCGGACGGGTGATCGTCGAAGGACTCGAGATCTCGGCGCTCTCGGGATCAGCGCTGTACACGGCACGCCAACGGATCGGCATGATCTTCCAGCAGTTCAACCTCCTGGAGTCACGCACCGTCTACAAGAACATCGCCTACCCGCTGAAGCTCGCGAAGGTGCCGGACGCCGAGATCCTCGACCGCGTGGAGGAACTCCTCGCGTTCGTCGGATTGAGCGACAAAGCGCTCGCCTACCCCTCGCAGCTCTCGGGTGGACAGAAGCAGCGCGTCGGCATCGCACGAGCCCTCGCCACGCGCCCGGAGATCCTCATCTCCGACGAGGCGACCAGCGCCCTCGACCCGCAGACGACCGGCGAGGTCCTCGAACTCCTCCGTCGGGTGAACGCCGAGTACGGGGTGACGATCCTGCTGGTGACGCACGAGATCGACGTCATCCGCGAGCTCGCCGACCGGGTCGCCGTGATGGAGGACGGCGAGGTGGTGGAACAGGGCAGCGTCTACGAGGTGTTCTCCGCGCCTCGCACGGCGACCGCGCGCCGCTTCGTCTCCTCCGTCCTGCACCACATCCCCTCCGACGAGGTGCTCACGAAGATCCGGGCCGTGCACCACGGGCGGCTCGTGCAGCTGCACGTCGAGGATCGCGACACCAACCACCCGTTCCTCTCGCGGGTCGCCCGGGACAACGACATCGACTTCAACGTCGTGTTCGGTGGGGTCGACGAGCTCCAGGGCCGCCTGTTCGGCAGTCTCACGGTCGAACTCCTCGGCCCGGACGACCGCGTCGACGCCGCCATCGACGGGCTCCGTGCCACGGCGACCGTCACCGCCATCGACCCGGGGCCGGCGCCCTCGTCGGTCTCTGCGCCTGTCGAAGGGCATGCACCGAGCGCCCAAGACCCCTCGGCCCCAGACGCCCACACCTCTGTCCCTGACGCCCACGCCTCGGTCCCTGAGCCTGTCGAAGGGCGACCACGCGCCGAGGACCCCACCATCCTGAA
The DNA here is from genome assembly GCF_001421315.1 of Plantibacter sp. Leaf1. NCBI lineage: Bacteria > Bacillati > Actinomycetota > Actinomycetes > Micrococcales > Microbacteriaceae > Plantibacter > Plantibacter sp. Leaf1. The sequence continues at coordinate 36,190 of NZ_LMJX01000004.1, forward strand.
GGAGCACACCCATGCGTGACTTCGACCCGGAGGCGTTCTTCCCCCGTCTCCTCAAGGCCATCGGCGAGACGGGGTTGATGGTCTCCGTCGCCTTCGCCGTCGCGACCGTCATCGGGATCCTGCTGGGCCTGCTCCTCTACGCGAGCCGTCCCGGCAACCTCCTGCAGAACCGCCTCGTGTTCGGTGTCCTCAACTTCATCATCAACGTGATCCGGCCGGTGCCGTTCCTCATCGTCGCGATCGCGCTCATCCCGCTCACGCGGCTCGTGTTCGGTACCGGGCTCGGACCGCTGCCCGCGACGATCCCGCTCATCCTCGTCGCGAGCGTCGCGATCGGGCGCGTCTCCGAGTCGAACCTCGTCGCCGTCTCGCCGGGCGCGATCGAGGCCGGCGCCGCCATGGGGGCGAGCCCCGCGCGGGTGCTCTTCACGATCGTCGTCCCTGAGGCGCTCGGGCCGCTCATCCTCGGGCTGACGTACATCCTCGTCGCCCTCGTCGACGCCACCGCCGTGGCCGGCGTACTCGGTGGCGGTGGGCTCGGCGACCTCGCCATGACCTACGGCTACCAGCGGTTCGATTGGATCGTCGTCGGCCTCGTCGTCATCACCCTCGTCGTCCTCGTGCAGCTCGCGCAACTACTGGGCAACGTCCTCGCGAAGCGGGTGCTGCACCGATGAACGACACCGACTTCGACGCGTTCCTCGCCCGACTCCGCGGCGGCGCCGTGGCGCGAGAGACCGACCGACGCCTCCTGTTCGACGAGGTCGCCGAGCTCCGGCGGCTCGGCTTCGCCGCCGCCCGGGTCCCACGGGAGTCCGGTGGCGCGGGGCTCACCCTGGAGCAGCTCTTCACCCGGCTCATCGCGCTGTCCGCCGCGGATTCGAGCCTCGGGCACGTTTGGCGCGGGCACATCCTGTTCGTCGAGTCTTTGCTCGCCTCGCCCGACGCCGCCTACCGCGAGCTCTGGTTCGCCCGGCTGCGCGACGGCGACCTCGTCGGGAACGCGCAGTCCGAACGCCACGCGACGGCCCACCTCGAGACCGTCCTCGATCGCGAAGGCGAGACGCTGACGATCACGGGCACCAAGTACTACACGACCGGCAGCATCTACGCCGACTGGATCCACCTGTCGGCCCTCGACGGCACGGATCGGGTCGCCGCGACGGTCTCGGCGCATGACCCAGGAACCCGCTCGGTGGACGACTGGGACGGCTTCGGCCAACCGCTGACCGGGAGCGGCACGACGACGTTCGACCGGGTGCCGGTGGACCCTCGCGACCTCGTCGTCCACCGCGGCGACGCGGCGGCATGGCACCGCACCGGCGCCCTGCAGCAGCTCATCCTGCTCGGCGTGGTCGCCGGGATCGCGCAGCGCGCGCTCGAGGACACCGTCGACTACGTGCGGGCGCGACGTCGCACGGTCGGCCACGCGGGCGAGCATCTGCCCAGCCAGGATCCGCTCGTGCAGGCGATCGTCGGACAGCTGAGCAGCGTCGTCCACACCGCCCGCGCGCTCGTCCTCGCCGCCGCCCGGACCCTGGGCGAGTCGGGCAACGGTCCCGACACCGCCCGCGAGACGCTGTTGGAGGTCTTCCGCGTCCAGCAGGTCGTCCTCCCGCTCGTCCTCGACGCGCTCAGCCGGCTCTTCGAAGTCGGTGGGGCCTCCGCCGTCGGTCGGGCGTCGGCGCTCGACCGGCACTGGCGGAACGTCCGCACGATCGCCTCGCACAACCCGGCCGTCCAACGTGCGGCGGCCCTCGGGCAGTTCGAACTGCTCGGCACCCTGCCCGAGTGGGAGGCGCCTGGCGCGCGGCCGGACGCGGAACCGGCGACGACGGCCCCGGTGCCGGCTTCGGCGACCGCTTCGGCGGCGGTCACGGTGGATGGCGAGGCGTCATGAGCGCGACGACCGTCGACAGGGATCTGGTCGCGCGCTTCGCTCCGCTCTTCGACGAACTCGGGCGGGGCGCCGTCGAGCGGGAGCGCGAGCGCCGCCTGCCGTATGCCGAGGTCGAAGCGCTTCGCGAGGCCGGCTTCACCCGGGTGACCCTGCCTCGCGAACACGGCGGCGATGCGGCCACGCACGGCGAGTTCTTCGAGTTGCTCGCGGAACTCGCCAGACGCGACCCCAACCTCGCGCAGCTGTTCCGCTCCCACTTCTCCTACCTCGACCGCACCCTGCACGCGCCGGCGTCCGCTGACCGGGAGGCACGCCTCGCCCGGCTCGCCGACGGCGCCGTCGTCGGGAACGCGAGCCACGAACGCTCGACCGCCAAGGTGGGCTCGCTCGCCACCCGCCTCACCGAGACGCCCGAGGGGCTGCGGTTGAACGGGACGAAGTTCTACAGCACGGGCACGCTGTTCGCCGACCTCGTCGGGGTCGCGGCCGAGCAGGACGGCGAGTTCGTCTCGGTGCTCGTGGACACGGGCGCCCCCGGCGTCGATCGGATCGACGACTGGACCGGGTTCGGGCAGCGCTTGACCGGCAGCGGCACGACGGTGTTCACCGATGTCGCGGTCGACCCGTCGACGGTGGTGCGACGCGAACCTGACCGGCCGTCACATGGTGGCGCGTTCGTGCAGCTGGTCCTGCTCGCCGCGGTCACCGGCATCGGGCGGGCGATCGTCGACGACGCCGCCGGGTTCGTCCGCGCGCGGACGAGGACGTACAGCCATGGCGCGGCCGCCACCGCTCAGGGTGACCCGATCGTGCAGGAGGTCGTCGGCGAGCTGTCGGCGAAGTCCTTCGCGGCCGACGCGGCGCTGGCCGCGGCGTCGGCCGCGCTCGAGCGTTCGAGCAGGGCGATCCTCGGTGGCGATCCCGAACGCATCCGGGCGCAGCTCGCCGCCGTCGAGCTCGCCACGGCCCGGGCACAGCTCGTGATCCTGCCCGCGGTGCTGGACGCGGCGACCGCCCTGTTCGACGTGGGCGGCGCCAGCGCCGTCGAGACGCATCTCGCGCTCGATCGGCACTGGCGGAACGCCCGCACGATCGCCTCCCACAACCCGGCCCGCTTCAAGGCGAGGGCCATCGGCGACCACCTCGTCAACGGCACGCCGATCGTCTCCTGGTGGAGCACCGGCGAGGCCTGACGCCAGTTGGTCCCTGAGTCTGTCGAAGGGCGGTCCCTACCCTTCGACAAGCTCAGGGACCGGGTGGTGGCCGGGGACCGGGTGGCCCTTCGACAAGCTCAGGGACCGAGGACCTACTTCAGCCCGGAGAACGCGAGCCCGTCGATCACCCGGCGTTGCAGCACGATGAACAGGATCAACACGGGCGCCATGGCGAGGATCGACGCCGCCATCATCACCGGATAGTCCGTGGTCTTGTCGCTCGAGAGCGTCGCGAGCCCGGCGGCGAGCGGCATGGAGTTCGCGTAGGTCGAGACCACGAGCGGCCAGAGGAGTTCGTTCCACGACCACAGCACCGTCGTGATGGCGAGCACACTGATGCTCGGCTTCGCGAGCGGGAGCATGATCTTCCAGAAGATCTGGAACGGTCCGGCCCCATCGATCCGGGCGGCCTCCTCGAGTTCCGTCGGGAGGTTCAGGAACGCCGTCCGCATGAGGAACGTGCCGAACGCGCTGAACAGGCCCGGTGCCACGATGCCGAGCGTGGTGTTCAACCAGCCGAAGCCCTGGACGATCTGGTACTGCGAGATGAGGTACGCCTGTGACGGCACCATGAGGATCGAGAGCGTCACGGCGAGCAGGATCGTGCGTCCCCGGAACCGCATGCGGGCGAACGCGTACCCCGCCATGGTGCAGAGGACGATCTGCGCGACGGTCCGGATGACCGTGATGAGGATCGAGGTGCGGAGCTGGTCGAGGAACGGGAGCCGTTCGAACACGGCGGCGTAGTTCTGCCACTGCAGTTCCGCCGGCCAGAACGTGGGGACCACGCTCTGCACCTCCGCGTTCGTCGACAGCGACATGATGATCTGCCAGATGAACGGGAACGCCATGATGAGGCCGCCGACACCGAGCACGATGTGGGCGACGACGTGGGACCCGCGCCGTTGGCCGGGGCGACCGGCGTCGCGGCGGCGAGCGGAGGCGGCCGTCGGGCGGCCGGATCCCGGGACGGTGACGGCGCGGGTGGTGAGCGGCGCCGTCGCGGTGAGTTGCTCAGTCATGGTTCACCCATCGTTTCTGGAGCCGGAACTGCAGGAGCGTGACCAGTCCGATGATCAGGAAGATCACGATCGCGATGGCCGACGCGTAGCCCTTGTCGTTCTGGACGAAGCCCTGGTCGTAGAAGAAGTAGACGAGCGACATGCTCTTCGGGAGCACGGGGTTCGTGCTGCCGAGGATCGCGTACAGCAGGTCGAAGAGCTGGAAGCTCGAGATGACCGTGATGATCGTGACGAAGAAGATGCTCGGGGTGAGCAGCGGCACCGTGATGGAGCGGAACTGACGCCACCGGGTCGCCCCGTCGAGCTCGGCGGCCTCGTACAGCTCGGGCGCGATGTTCTTGAGCCCGGAGGCCAGGATGATCATCGAGAAGCCGAGCGAGGACCACAGACCGACGATGGCCACGGCGAACATCGCGGTCCCCGGCGTGCTGATCCAGTACGGACCGTCGATGCCCACGAGCGACAGCGTGTAGTTGAGGATGCCGAAGTCGCCGTTGAAGATGATGCGCCACACGATCGCGACGGCGGTCGGCATCGCCACGTACGGCAGGAAGAAGAGCACCCGGTAGAAGCTCGCGAAGCGGAGGCCCGGGAGGTTCAGCAGGCTGGCGAGGTACACGGCGATCGGGATGCCGAGGAGGACGACGGCCGTGTAGATGAGGGTGTTGCCGAGCGAGGCGTAGAGCCGCGGGTCGGCGAACAGTCGCACGTAGTTCTCGACACCCGTGAAGGTGGTTCCGCCGAAGACGCCCCACTCGGTGAACGAGTAGTAGGCGGTCTGGATCATCGGCCAGATGAAGAAGACGCCGATGCCGGTGAGGAGCGGGAGGACGAACGCCCACGGCCAGGCACCGTCGCCGCGGGCGGCACCCCGCCGTGCCGCCCTCGATGAGGAGAGCGGCGCCGACGGGGTGCGCGTCACGGTCTGACCGGTCACTTCTTGGCCAGGGCGGCGTTCATCTGCTCGGCGATCTCCTTCGCCACGTCGGAGACGGGCTTGTCGCCGCTGAACGCGTCGGGCAGGAGTTCGACCTCGAGCGCGTTCCATGCCGCGGTGTTCTCCGAGACCGGCAGCGGCTTGGCGTAGTCGAGGGCGTCGAGGAAGACCTGCAGGTTCATCGTCGGGTAGGAGTCGACGAAGGACTGCTGGGTGCCGGTGAACGCGGGGATGACGGCACCGAGGTCGCCCTGCTGCTGCTGCGCCTCCTCGCTCGCGAGGAAGACCTGCAACGCTTGGGCTGCCTGCTTGTTCTTGCTCGCGGACGCCACGACGTTGGAGACGCCGTGGATGACCGTCGCCTGCTCCTTGCCGATCGGCAGCGGGAAGGCCTGCGTGGTGGCGGCGACGTCGGACTCACCGACGAGGGGTCGCAGCCAGCTGCCGCCCCAGTACATGGCGACCTTGCCCGAGGTGAACCACTGGTCGGCCGGGGTGTCCGTCAGCTGCTGCATGTTGGGCGAGGAACCGTTCGCGATGAGGTCCGTCCAGAACTGGAGCCCTTCCTGTGCCTCGGGGCTGTCGTACTCGGACTCGGTCTGGTCGGCGTTGATGACCTCGCCGCCCGCCTGCAGGATCGTGTTGTAGTACGTGGTCTGGCCGTCCATACCGCCGGCGGCCCCGTAGACGCCCTGGTCCTTGAGATTCGTCGAGATCGTCTGCGCTGCGGTGTCGAAGTCGTCCCAGGTCCAGTCGTCGGCGGGCAGGGCCACACCGGCCTGCTCGAACAGGGCCGTGTTGACCCAGACACCCACGGTGTCGAAGTCCTTCGGAACGCCGTACTGCGTGTCCTCGAGCGAGTACAGCTCGTTCAGGGCCTCGGGGTAGTTCTTCGGGTCGATGTCGCCCGCCTTCACGGCGCCGGTGATCGGTTCGATCTTGCCGTTGGCCGCGTAGACCTGGAAGTTCGGGCCGTTCAACCAGAAGAGGTCGGGGAGGGTGTCGCTCGACGCCTGCGTCTGCAGCTTCGACCAGTAGGACGCCCACGGCGTGACGTTCACGTTGACGGTGATGTCGGGGTAGACCTCGTTGAACGCCTCGATGTTGGCGTCGATCGCCGCGACCTGGGCCTGGTCCCACACGCCGTAGGTGATCTCGGCCTTGAGGTCCTTCGGGGCTGCGGCGTACTCGCCGCCGGTCGCGCCGCCGCCGCCACCGGTGCTGCAACCGGCGGTGAGGGCTGCGGCGGCCAGCAGGCCGATGCCGCTGAGGACGGCACGGCGACGGGCGCGGCCACCTGGTGATGAGGTGTGGTTCGTGAAGAACGAAGGCATGACGGGAGTCCTTTCGAGGTGCGCTACCGGGCGGTGGCGTCGAGGGAATGCGGTGCAGTGCTGGAAGGCGTCGCGGTACTGGTGGTGAGGGAGGAGAAGTACTCGACGAGCGTCGGGTCGAGGGGAGGCACGTCGAGCGGGATCGAGCCGTTCCGGAGCGAGTGCGCGGCGAGCGCACCGGCGGCGACCGCCTGCCGTGCGGCGACCGGGGACAGCGTGGTCGGGGTCCCGTCGGCCACGAAGGCGAGGAACTCGTTCATGGTGTCGACGTCGGCGTCGGCGTGCCCTTCCTCGACGCCCGCGATCGGGTACTCGGCGTCGCCCTCGGTGCTCCAGGTGCGTCGGCGGTTCCAGACCTTGACCGTCCCGCCGGCGGTGTCGCCGATGTTCTCGAGCCGGCCGTGGGTGCCGATGACCGTGTAGTTCCGCCAGTAGTCGGGCGTGAAGTGGCACTGCTCGTAACTCGCGGTGATCCCGCCGTCGAGGGTCATGAGCATCATCGAGACGTCCTCGACGTCGACCACCGGGTTGAGTCCGCGCTGCGCCTCGGGCGGCCAGTTGTCGTAGGAGAACCAGTCGGCCATCGTCTGACCGCTGCGGTCCTCGCGGTCCTCGACGTCGCCGTACACCGCGAGGTCGCCCATCGCGACGACGCGCCGGGTGTAGGCACCCGCGAGGAAGTGGACCACGTCGATGTCGTGGCTCGCCTTCTGCAGGAGGAGGGTGTTCACGCGCGAACGGTCGGCGTGCCAGTCCTTGAAGTAGTAGTCGCCGCCGTTGCCGACGAAGTGACGCACCCAGACGGACTTGACCGCGCCGATCTCGCCCCGCTCGATGACCTCGTGCATGAGCCGGACGACCGCGGCGTGGCGGAAGTTGTGTCCGACGTAGAGCGGCGTCCGCGACTCGTAGGCGGCCTGGAGCACGGCATCGGCGTCGTCCAGCGTGATCGCGAGCGGCTTCTCGAGGTAGACGGCGATGCCGGCACGCAGCAGGTCGACCGCGATCTCCTTGTGGGTCCAGTCCGGCGTCGTGACGATCGCGGCTTCGATACCGCCCTGGGCGATGAGCGCCTGGTGGGAGTCGAAAACGTCGAGGTCGTCGCCGAACATCTGCCGCGCGCGGCTGCGACCGATCTCGGTGGTGTCGACCGCCGCGACGATCGCTGCCGGCGTCGGGCTCGCGGCCACGTGCTCCGCGATGTACGCGCGCTGACCGGTGCCGATGACGGCGACCCGGAGCCCGGTGGGGGTGGTGGCTGGTGCGTTGCTCACTCGATCACATCCGCTTCCTTGCGTGAAGTTGATTCATATGATGCCAAAACGATCATGAAATGACAATAGGCGATCACAGCGATCACGCAAGGGGCTCGGCAGATGCGGTGCAGAGGTTTTACCGCGCCGAAACATGTGGAGCGGGGTCACACTTCGACAGGCTCAGTGACCGGGGGGGGATGGCCCGGTGGCCGGAAGGAGGCTCGGCGACCGGAGGGACCCGGGACGTCGCAGGGCCCCGGAACGGGCGGACCGGCCGCGGTCAGTCGGCGATGATGAGTTCGACGCCGGCCGTGGCGAGGGCCTCGGCCAGGGCGGGATCCACCGCTGCATCGGTGACGAGCACGTCGATGCGGTCGAGCGGGCAGATGCGGGCGAAGGTCGCCTTGGTCATCTTCGTGCTGTCGGCGACCACGATGACCCGCTTCGCCACCTTGACGAACTCCTGGCTCACAGCGGCCTCACCCTCGTGCAGGGTGGTGGCGCCGAACTGCGCACTCAGCCCGTCGACACCGAGGATCGCCACGTCCAGCGCGATCTCAGCGAGCGCGCCGGCGACGAGCGAGCCCACGAGTTCGTACGACTGCCGGCGGGCGACGCCGCCGGTCACGACGATCTTCACGTGCGACCGCACCGAGAGCTCGTAGGCGATGTTCAGCGCGTTCGTGACGATCGTGACGGACGCGTCCCCGTCGGAGCGGACGAGGTGCTCGCTCCGACCGATCACCCGCGCGACCTCGCTCGTGGTGGTGCCACCGTTCAGTCCCACGGCGTCGCCCACGTTGATGAGCGTGGCCGCCGCCTTCGCGATGGCCCGCTTCGCGTCGGCCTGGCGCGCGATCTTGTACTGCAGCGGCAGTTCGTAGCCGGTGCCGAGCGCCGCGGCACCGCCGTGGGTCCGGGTGACGAGACGCTGTTCGGCGAGTGCCGTGAGGTCGCGTCTCGCGGTCGCGGCGGAGATGCCGAGTGCTTCGCCGATCTCGGCGATCGTCACGTTGCCGCGTTCGCTCACGAGCTCGAGCAGGGCGTTGAGTCGCTGTTGTTGCGTCATCTGTCCTGCATTCCGGATCGAGTCGGGCGTACTGTGACCATCATATGGGCGCTCGGCGAGCGTCAGTATGATCGATTCTGATGATTTGCTCTGGTATCGATCAGATTCGATCCGGTATGGTTGTTCCCAACGCATCGCCCCGTCGCGATCGCGTCCCTCCACGCGAAAGGCACTTCATGCCCGACACCTTCGTCGCCGCCGAATTGGCGTCGCAGCCCGCATCCTGGCGCACCGCAGCCGCCCTGGTCCCGGAGTTCTCCGCCGTGCTGCCGCAGCCGGGCGAGCGCGTCGCGGTCGTCGGGTGCGGCACGAGCTGGTTCATCGCGATGAGCTACGCCGTCCTCCGCGAACAGGCCGGGTTCGGCATCACCGACGCGTTCGCCGGTTCCGAGTTCCCCGGGGTGCGCGACTACGACCGCATCGTCGCGATCTCGCGCTCCGGCACGACGACGGAGATTGTGCAGCTGCTGGAGGCCGTCGGCGAGTCGGTGACCACGGTCCTCATCACGGCCGTCGAGGACTCGCCGGCGACGGTCCCGGCGGCCCACGTGGTCGCGCTCCCCTTCGCCGACGAACGCTCGGTCGTGCAGACCCGCTTCGCCACCACGACACTCGCGCTCCTCCGCGGCTCGCTCGGTCACGACGTCGAGGCCCTCGCCGTCGAGGCCGAACAGGCCCTGACCATCCCGATCGACGACCACCTCTCGGCCGACCAGGTGTCGTTCATCGGGCTCGGGCACGCGGTCGGCCTCACCTTCGAAGCCGCACTCAAGACGCGCGAGGCGGCCCAGTTCTGGGCGGAGTCCTACCCGGCCATGGACTACCGCCACGGCCCCATCGCCATCGCGCAGCCCGGCCGGCTCGTCTGGTCGCTCGGGCCCACGCCTGCCGGTCTGCCCGACGACGTCGCGGCCACCGGCGCGACGTTCGTCCAGCACGACCTCGACCCCATCGCGGGACTCGTCGTCGCGCAGCGGTTCGCGATCGCCCTGGCGGAGGCCCGCGGGCTCGACGCCGACCACCCCCGGTCGCTCACGCGCTCCGTCATCCTGACGCCGTGACCGCCGGAGCGGTCCTCGGCGTCGACGTCGGCGGGACGGGCGTCAAAGCCGCACTGACGGCGGCCGACGGCACGGTCCTCGGGCGCTGGCGCGAGGCGACCCCGGTCGACGACCCGTCCGGCAGCCGGACGAGGGACGTCGTCCTGCGCCTCGTCGGGACCGCGCACGCCGTCTCGCCACCGGTCGCGGTCGGTGTGGTCGTCCCCGGCGTGGTCGACGAGGAACAGGGCGTCTGCATCCACGCCGTCAACCTGGGCTGGCGCGACCTCGCCTTCCCGGAGCTGCTCCGCCCCTCGCTCGACGTCCCGCTCGCATTCGGTCAGGACGTCCGCGCCGGCGCCCTCGCCGAGGCGGTGTCCCTGGCCACGGCGGGGATCCACGGCACCATCGCGTTCGTCCCCGTCGGCACCGGCCTGGCCTCGGCGCTCGTCATCGGGGGCGTCCCCTTCGCCGGCGGCGGCTGGGCGGGCGAGATCGGGCAGCGCGTGATCCAGGACGGACCGCACCGCGGACTCCGCGTCGAGGAGCTCGCGTCGGCAGGCGGTATCGCGAGGCGCGCGGGCACCCGTGACGCCAAGACCGTCGCCGATGCGGCCGCTCGCGGTGAGGCTCCGGCCGTCGCGATCTGGAACGACGCGATCGGCGCGCTCGCGGAGGCCTTGGCGGGCATCACCGTCGTCGCCGCGCCGGCCGCCATCGTCGTCGGCGGCGGACTCGCCCTCGCCGGCCCAGCCCTCTTCGAACCACTCGAACGCGCCCTGCGGGAACGGCTCTCGATCGTGCGTGTGCCGGCGATCCTGCCCGCCCGTCACGGCGACGAGGCAGCAACGGTCGGCGCGGGCATCCTCGCCCGACGTCTGGTCACGGCACGATGACGACGCCGAGCCTCGACGGCGGCCAGGTCGTCATCGTGACGCCGAACCCCGCCGTGGACATCACCTACGAGGTCGCCGAGCAGCAGATCGGCGTGACGCAGCGCGTCGGTTCCGTCGTCCGACGAGCCGGCGGGAAAGGCGTCAACGTCACCCGCGTCCTCGCGATGTTGGGCATCCCCACCGTGCAGGTACTCCCCCTCGGCGGCTCCTCCGGCTCGTGGCTCCGGACCGCCCTCGAGTCGGACGGACTCGCCACCCGCGTGGTCTCCCTCGCCGACGAGACGCGTTCGACGGTCGCGGTGGTCGACGGCCACCACCACCCCACCCTGTTCGCGGAGGCCGGGCCGGCGGTGACGCCCGAGGAGTGGACCGCGGTGACGACCGAACTCGCGATCGCGGTCCAGGGCGCGAGCATGCTCGTCCTCTCCGGCTCCCTGCCGCCGAACACCCCCGACACCGTCGTCGCCTCCATCGTGCGAGTGGGCGTCGACGCGGGAGTCCGCGTCGTCGTCGACGTCAGCGGACCGGCGTTGCTCGCCGCCGCGAGAGCCGGGGCGACGATCCTCAAACCCAACCTCGAAGAGGCCCTCGAGGCGACCGGTACCTCCACGCTCACCGCCGCCCGTGCGGCCCTCCTCGCGCTCGGCGCCGGCACCGTGGTCATCTCGCGCGGCGCCGACGGACTCACCGCCGGAGACGCGGCGGGCGAGTACGAGGTGCCGGCCGTCCCCGGCGTGCGCGGCAACCCGACCGGGGCCGGCGATGCCGCGACCGCCGGACTCGTCGCAGCCCTCCTCGCCGGAGACACCCTCCCAGAGGCGCTGCGGACCGCCGCCGCCGCGGGCGCGGCCGCCGTGCTGGAACCCGTCGCCGGGTCGATCGACCTCGACGCGTTCCGCAGCTTCCTCGCCCCACCCACCCGTTCCACCACCGGACCATCCGCGGTGCCGACACCGTCGTCCACCACACCGTCCGAATCCGCCGCAGACCACTCGGGAGTGACCCCATGACCACCGCCATCGACTTCATCACCCTCCTCGGCCACGCATCGACGTCGAACGCGGGGATCGCCGCGTGCAACGTCGTCCTGCTCGAGCACGCCGAGGCCATCGTCGCCGGTGCCGAGGAAGCGGGACTGCCGGTCATCCTGCAGATCAGCGAGAACTGCGTGCGGTACCACGGCTCGCTCGCCCCCATCACGCTCGCCTCACTGGCCATCGCCCGGGCGGCGACCGTGCCGGTCCTCGTGCACCTCGACCACGTCGAGTCGGCGGAGCTCATCCGCGAAGGGGTCGAGCTCGGGGTCGACAGCGTCATGTTCGACGCCTCGACCCTCCCCTACGAGGACAACGTGCGCGCCACCAAGGAGATGGTCGACTTCTGCCACGAGCGTGGCGTCGCCGTCGAGGCCGAGCTCGGTGAGGTGGGCGGGAAGGACGGTGTCCACGCGCCAGGAGCCCGCACCGTGCCCGCCGAGGCGACCGCGTTCGTGGCCGCGACCGGTGTCGACGCACTCGCCGTGGCCGTCGGGACCTCGCACGCCATGACGAGCCGAGAAGCGGCCGTCGACCACGACCTCATCCGACGACTCCGTGAGTCGGTCGCCGTACCGCTCGTCCTGCACGGATCCTCCGGCCTCCCTGATGACGAGCTCCGTGCGGCCGTCCGGTCGGGGATGACGAAGATCAACCTGTCCACGCACCTGAACGGCCTGTTCACCCGGGCCGTCCGGGGCGTGCTCGACGAACGCCCCGAGCTGGTCGATCCCCGCACCTACGTCCGCGCCGGTCGACAGGCGGTCGCGGACGAGACCGCTCGGATCCTGCGCCTCCTCGCGACCGACTGAGGTTCACAGCCGACGCACAGCAACCTCGCTCGCTGAGCTGTTAATATATCTGCTGTCGGAGTTTTTCCGACAGGACCACCGGTAACCGATCGACCCCCCGCGATCACCCTCCGGCCTCCCGAGCTCGATACCCCTTCGAGCGCGCGGGAGATAGGGTCACCCCTTCCCCTAGGTTCGGTGACCCGAAGCTCCGCGACACCGTCGGTCGCCTGTCGATGCCCGGGTCCGGGCTCGGGCATCGACACCGGCAGCCTCCCGGCCATCGTCACTCACAGGTTCTTCTCAGCCTCGCAACGTACTGTTTGTCCCTGAGTGCCGATGTCACAACCGGCTTCCGTGTGCAGAGTCCACACCTCCACGGATCCGCCGATGCTCCCGACATTTACACCACCTGCCGCTTCCCAGAACGGCGAACAACGATCCACCGGACGGCCCCAGCCGACCAGCACGGCCGCATGACGGCCCAGCTGCACTCCGGACGGTCTCGTCGCTTCATCCATGCGACCAGCCGCGATCGTCGTCGCATTCCCCTTCTGGATCCGGCTCATCCATCATCCGCAACATCAGAATCGAGATCCATCATGTCCATCACCCAGACTCGGACCCCAGCGTCCTCCAACCGTTCCTCGGGCACCGGCGTCCACGGCCGCGGTCACTCGACCGACAAGCTCACCTTCCGCTTCGGCCTGCGCACGCCCGAGACCGGCGCCACGTCGCGCACCTCGAACAGCGCTTCGAACCGCCGCGGCTGAGTCGCCGCACCGCTCCATCCGACGCCCCCGCACGGCTTGACCGTGCGGGGGCGTCGTCGTGCGCCGACCGGCATCACCGGCACCGTCACCGGCACCGGTGCGAGTCCGGACGATCGGACGGGTCCTGACGCTCCGGCAGGTGGGACAATCCCCACATGGATCCGGTCGCCCTCATCTCATGGATCGTCGTCTTCGTCGTCGTCACCGTCACGGTGTCGGGTCTGTCCGGCCGAGCCGGCGTCTCCGCCCCGGTCGCCCTGGTACTCGTCGGCGGTGTCGCGTCGTTCATCCCCGCCGTCCCGACCGTCGAGATCGAACCGGACCTCATCCTCTACGGCCTGCTGCCCCCGCTCCTGTTCGCCTCCGCGATCCGCATCTCCCTCATCGACATCCGCGCCCGTAACGACGGCATCATCCTGCTCTCCGTCGGAGCCGTCGCGTTCACCGTCGTCTCGGTGGGGTTCGCGAGCTGGCTGCTCATCCCCTCGATCACCCTGGCCGCCGCCTTCGCCTTCGCGGCGGTCATCGCCCCGACCGACGCCGTCGCCGTGAGCGCCATCGCCGGCCGTCTCGGACTCCCCCGGCGGGTGCTCACCATCCTCGAGGGCGAGAGCCTGTTGAACGACGCCACCGCGCTCGTCGCACTCAACGCCTCGATCCTCGCCATCACGAGCGTCGTCAACCCGGTGATGATCGCCGGTGAGTTCGTCATCGAGGTCGTCGCCGGTGTCGGCGTCGGTCTCGCGGTCGGCTGGGTCCTCTCGGAGGTCCGCCGACGCCTGCGCGCACCAGTGCTCGACACCTGCCTGTCGCTGATCACCCCGTTCCTCGCGTTCCTCCTGGCGCAGGCGATCCACGGTTCCGGCGTGCTGGCCGTCGTCTCGGCCGGCCTGCTGCTCGGCTACCGGGCACCCATCGTGCAATCGGCCGAGGCACGCATCGCGGAGTCGCTCAACTGGCGCACCATCCAGTTCCTGCTCGAGAACGCCGTCTTCCTGTTCATCGGCCTCAACCTGGCGGGCATCCTCGAAGGAGCGATCCAGACCGGACCAGGGCTCTGGCCGACCGTGTTCATCAGTGTCGGGGTGCTCGCGGCGCTCATCGTCTCGCGCTTCGTCTGGGAGATGACGGTCACGGCGATCTACCGCCTCGGGCCCAGACGACTCCGTGAACGCAGTTGGTCGTGGGGCAACGGGATCGCCGTCTCCGCAGCCGGTGTCCGCGGTGTGGTCACCCTCGCCGCCGTGTTCCTGTTGCCGGAGGACACCCCCTCCCGCGAGTTCCTGCAGTTCCTGGCGTTCGTCGTGGTCGTCGGCACCCTCCTCTCGGGGCTCGCGCTGCCGTCGATCATCCGGGCACTCCACCTCCCGCCGCCGAACCACAGCCAGGAGCGCGTCGAGCAGCTGATGCTGATGGCGGAGGTCCAGACGGCCGGCCTGTCCCGCCTCGACGAGCTGACGACGGACGCCGACGAGGAACAGGTGCTCACCCGCCTGCGGACCAACGCGAGCTTCGTGGCCAATGCGCTCGAGCAGTACACCGGGGACGGTTCGGAACTCCGCACCATCGCGTTCGCCCGCCTGCGCCGACAGATGATCGCCGCGGAACGGGAGGCGCTCCTCGCCGCGCGCGCGGAGGGCCGTTACCAGGAGCCGGCCGTCGCCGCGGTCCTGGCCGCCATCGACGCCGAGGAGGCGACCCTCAAGGCGATGACGCCGAAACCACCGCGATCGTAGCGGTCGACGCGATCCGACGCGGAGGATCGGGCCGGGACGGACCGTCGGGCAGGATGAGGACATGATCATGTTGCTCCCGGCCGTCGTCTTCGCCGTGCTGTACCTCGCGAGTCGACGCCGCGACGCACGCCGCCTGCGCAACGGTGTCTTCCTCGTCGCCGCCATCGCCTGCGGGCTTGTCGCCCTCCTCACGGAGGCCTCCCGCACGACGCCGTTCACGGTGCTGCTGGCGGCGTTCGGCGCGGTCCTGCTCGTCGGCGTGCTCGCCGTGCTCCTCATCGGGAACGGCATCACCATGATCCGGCTCGAGGGACGGAGCCTGGGCAACCTCCTCTCGCTCTTCGCGGGGGTCGCGATCCTCGTCCTCCCGGTGCTCGCCGTCCTCCTCGTGCTCGGACTCGACCTGAGCTCGCTCCCGTCCTGGGCCGCGATCCTCCTCGTCGCCGTGGGGGTCCTCCTCGGGTTCGCGTGCTTCTACGCGGCGGCGACCTTCGCGGCGTTCGGCGTCTACTCCCTGGTCTACAGCCGCTTCCGGCACACCGTCACGCCCGACGTGGTCGTCATCCTCGGCTCAGGTCTGATCGACGGACAGGTCCCTCCCCTGCTGCGCAGCCGTCTGGACCTCGCGCTCCGCATCCATCGCGCCGCACGTCCGGGCACGCGCCGGCCGCTCCTGATCCCCTCCGGTGGCCAGGGGGAGGACGAGCCGAGACCCGAGGGCGTCGCCATGGCGGAGTACCTCATCGCGAACGGCGCCGAACCGGCGGACGTGCTCCCCGAGACCGAATCGACGAGCACGCGCGAGAACCTGCTCCGCTCGCGCGAGCTGCAGGAGTCGAGCGGCCGGGACGGTGACACGCTCGTCGTCACGAACAACTACCACGTCCTCCGCGCCGCCCTCCTCGCGCGGTCCATCGGCAGCGACGCGCAGGTGATCGGTTCACCGACGGCCGCGTACTACGTCCCGAGCGCGTTCCTCCGCGAGTACGTCGCGATCATGGTGGAGCACCGCGCACTCAACGGCCTGGCGATCGCCGGGGCGGCCGCCCTCGTCGCGCTCGCCGTCGTCTGGTCGCTGCTCCCGATCTGAGCGGGGCCTCCTCGGGGATCGTCCTCGCACGCAGCACCGGCCGCCCCCGCGAGGAACTCCCGACACGACACGACGGGCCGCCGTCGTGCAGGTGCACGAGGACGGCCCGTCGGGCGTCGTTCCGGTGATCGCTCAGTCGGGAGCGGTGTCGTAGACCTCACGCGCGTCATCGGTGACCTCGGAGGCGGGCCCCGAGTCGGGCTGGTGATCCGTCGAACCGTCGGCGTCGGCGTCGCCCAGCGGCTCGTCGAGCTCGGTCGACGGCGCCGGGGTCTCGACGGCCTCTTCGGTCGCCTGCTCCTCGGCGGGAGCGGCGTCCTCGGAGCCCGTGCCGTCGACGGTCTGGCTCGAGCCGTCCGAGCCCGAGCCGGCGGTCGTCTGGTCGGAGCTCACGAGCTCGGCCGTGTCGATGTCGGCGCCTTCCCAGGCCTCCTGGTCGGCTCCGGCCTCTCCGGTGGCGAGGTCGTCGTCTGAACGCTGGTCCTGCTGATCCGTCATGATGCACTCCTCTCCGCGGAGCGCGTCGCGCCCCGTGTCCCGTGACTCTACGTGGGGACCGTCCACGGTTTCCCGGGGTTGACAGTGGGCTCCGGGCATCGGAGACGCTCGCGCTAGCGTGGAGACATGACCCTCCCCACCTCGGACACCCGCGTCACCTACCCCGCAGGAGCCCTCGTCTCGACGGGCACGGTGCTGCACGTCGAACCCGTGGGCGACCGCCTCGCCGTCGTACTCGACGAGACGGCCTGCCACCCCGTGGACGCCGCGTGGCCCGACCAGCCCGCCGACCAGGCCACCGTCCGGTTCGGCGACGGTGACGACGGCCGAGAGGTCGCGGTGCTCGACTGCGTCGTGGGCGCGACGGACGGCACCGAGCTGTACCTCGGCGACGCCGTCCCGGTGAAGAAGGGTACGGAGGGCTGGGCCTTCCTCGTCGTCCACCTCATCGCGGGCGACGCGACGACCGCAGCCGGAGCGATCGAGGGGGCGACCGCGCGCATCGAGGTCGACGCCGCCACCCGTCACGCGTTGTCGGCCGGACACACCGGGTGCCACCTCGCCTCCCTCGCCCTGAACGCCGCACTCGCAGACGCCTGGCGGAAAGAGGTCGCCCTCGACACCCTGGGCGCACCGGACTTCGACGCGCTCGCCTGCGAGTCCTCCAGGATCGCGCCGCACGCGTCGACCGACCGCTACCGCATCGGCAAGTCACTCCGGCGGAAGGGCTTCGACCCGGCCGCCCTCGACGACCTCGAGGCGCTCGGCGCACGCATCCGCGAGACCCTCGACGGCTGGCTGGACAGCGGTGCGACGGTCCGGATCGACCGTGACGGCGACGGGCTCACGGATCGCCGCCGGTGGCACTGCGAGCTGCCGGGCGGGCCGGCGGTCCTCGCGTGCGGCGGGACGCACGCCGCCTCGCTCACCGAGTTCTCGAGCATCGCGGTCTGGCTCGAACGCGAAGAGGTCGACGGCGCCGTGGTGCTCTCGATGGTCAGCACGGTCGTCCCCGCCGGCTGACCGGGTCGCCGACCGGACCGGTCCCGCTAGGCGCTGATACCGGTCGAGGCCGCGCCGCCGACGCCGGCGAGCAGACCGCCGATGACGAACACCCAGAGCACGACGAGCGCCGCCCACCCGAGGAGGAACAGTCCGTTGAGGACGACGCCCGTGATCGCCATGGCCCGACCGGTCGGCTCCCGCTTGAGCGCCATGAGTCCGAGCACGAAGCCGACGATCGGGAGCACGAAGGTGAACCCGAAGAACAGGGAGACCAGGCCGATCACCATGCTGGAGATGCTCAGGCCACGCGGCGGTGACTGCGGGTAGGGGTAGGGGGCCGGATACATCGGCTGCGCGGGATAGGGCTGTGCGTACGGTTGCTGCGCGTAGGGCTGCACGGGGTACTGCTGTACCGGGTACTGCTGCGCGTACGGCTGCACCGGATACGGCTGGACGTACGGCTGCACGGCCCCGGATTGCGGCGGAGCGGGCTGCTGCGGGTACGCCTCCTGCGGTGCAGGGGGTTGCGGCTTCCATCCGTCCGGTGCGCTCATGCCCGCCAGCCTATCGATCAGCCGCGATTCGGTGCCGATCCCGGGGGCCGCGCGCACCCACCAGCTCTCTGGGAGCTTCGCCTCCAGGGACGGTGAGGCGCTGGAAAGCGACTACCGTATTCGTGCGGTCCTCGCAGGGAACCCGGAACACGGACCGCGCCACACCCAGAAGGAGCACCGTGCAGAACGACGCGATCGCCGAGGAACAGGACCACCTCGACCGGCTGCACGACGTGATCAGGACGCAGTCGGACCTCGAGGAACGACGCTCCGAGCTCGCCCTCCGGGCCTTCGACGGCGACGACGACTCCAGCTTCTCGGAACGTGACGCCCTGGTCGCCCATCACCGTCAGCGGATGGTCGAGCTGCGGTCGTCCAGCTACGGTCTGCTGTTCGGCCTGCTCGAGCGCGAGACCGAGGAACGTCACCACATCGGACGCATCGGCCTGCGCGACCCGGAGAGCGGTGACCAGCTGCTGCTCGACTGGCGCGCCCCGGCCTCGCGCCCGTTCTACACCGCGACGCCGCTGCGCCCCGAGGGGCTGCGCCTCCGCCGACGCATCGGGACGGCCGGTCGCCGCGTCACCGAGGTGCACGACGAGGTCCTCGACACGACGCTGCTCAGCGAGGACGAGCCGAGCGGCATCGGTGAGTCCGGCGCATTGCTCGCCGCCCTCGGTCGTGCACGGACCAAGCACATGGCCGACATCGTCGACACCATCCAGGCCGAGCAGGACGCGATCATCCGCGCACCGCTGCCCGGCACCCTCCTCGTGCAGGGCGGGCCGGGCACGGGCAAGACCGCGGTCGCCCTCCACCGCGCCGCCTATCTCCTCTACGAGCACCGCGAGCGCCTCATGCGGAGCGTCGTGCTCATCGTCGGGCCGAACTCGACCTTCCTGGACTACATCAGCCGGGTGCTGCCCTCGCTCGGTGAGACGGCCGTCGTGCTCGTCACGCCGGCGACACTCGTCCCCGGTCTCGACGCGCACGCCGAGGACTCGCTCGACGTCGCGGAGCTCAAGGGTCAGCTGCGCATGGCCGACGTGGTCGCCCGCGCCGTCCGCGAACGACAGGTGCCGCTCGACGAAGCGGTGACGATCCGCATCGCCGGTGACGGCCCGCTGCGGGTGACCCCGGGGGTCCTGCGCCGGATCAAGGCCGGCATCGAACGCTCCGGCACGCCCCACAACGAAGCCAAGCTGCGATTCGACCGGGCCGTCCTGACGCACCTCATCGGCCTCGAGGCGAAGCGCGACGGCTTCGAGCCCCGCACGGGCGAGGACGCCGACGAACGCCGACAGGAGCTGAGCGAGGAGCCCGAGGTCGAAGAGCTGCTCGACACGATGTGGCCGATCCTGGACCCGGCCGAGATCATCGACCGCCTCTTCACCGATGCCGAGCTGCTCGCGCGCGTGACGCCGGACCACACGGACGAGGAGCGTCGACTCCTGCTCCGTGCGCCCGCCGACCCGGACAGCACCGGCGACACCGCCTGGGCCGACCGCCTCACCCCCGGCGACATCGCCCTCGTCGACGAAGCGGCCGAACTCATCGGGGAAGACCAGCGGCCCGAGCTGGAACGCCAGCGTCGAGCCGCGTACGAGCGCCGCCACGACGTGGAGTACGCACGCAGCGTGCTCGAGATGATCGGCGACATCAGCATCGACGACGAGGCCCAGGACGACGACTACCTGCGTTCCGCGCAGGACCTCGCCGACCGGCAGACCATCGCGGACGACCGGAGCCCGGCGGAGCGCGCGGCCTCCGACCGCACCTGGGTCTACGGCCACGTCATCATCGACGAGGCGCAGGAACTGACCCCGATGCTCCTCCGCGCGATCCTGCGCCGCGGACCGAACCGGTCCATGACGCTCGTCGGCGACATCAACCAGCAGAGCACCTCGGCCACGCGTTCCAGCTGGCAGGAGCTGCTCGGCCCGCAGCTCCCCCGGTGGACGCAGGAGCTCCTCACCGTCAACTACCGGACGCCCGAGCAGATCATGGACCTCGCCGACCCGGTCCGCCTGGAACTCGACCCGGAGTCCCCTGCGCCCGTGTCGATCCGTCGCGGCGAGGAGGAGCCCGTGCAGCTCTCCGTCGGCCCCGAGGAGCTCGCAGCGACGGCCGTGCGGGCGGCGATCGATGCGATCACCGCGCACGTCGGGATCGCCGGCGTCATCGCCCCGCGCCCGCTCCTGGCGGACATCGACACGCTGCTCGCCGACGCGGGAGCCGACCGCGCGCGGGTGTGGAGCGGGACAGCGCGCGAGAGCAAGGGGCTCGAGTTCGATAGCGTCATCCTCGTCCAGCCGGAGCAGCTGGGCGGCTCGGGCAGGTCGGCGTTGTCTCTCCGCTACGTCGCGCTCACCCGCGCCACCCAGCGACTCACGGTCGTCGACACCCCTTCCTGACCGCCCTCGTCCGGCGACGCACCGTCGTCCGGGCCCGTCCAGAGCATCCGACGGCGGTGAGGACCGTAGTCTTGAGCTCTGCCAACAGAATGTGAGGCTGGGATGAAGGTCATCAGCTACAACCTCCGCAAGAACAAGGCCAGCGGCGAGCTCGTCGCGCTCACCGAAGAGTTCGGGCCGGACGTCCTCGCGTTGCAGGAGGCGGACACCCTGCAGCTCCCTGCCGAGCTCGGCAGCCTGCACCTCGCGGACAGCACCCACCGCAACCGCCTGGGTCTCGCGATCTACTACCGCCGCGACCGGTTCACCGCCGAGTCGACGCAGACCTTCGCACTGAAGAAGTCACTCCACGACATGGTGCTGGCACCCGCGCACGAGCGGCTCATCGGCACGCGCCTCACCGACGTCGAGGCCGGACGCGAACTCATCGTCGCCTCCTTCCACGCCGCGCCCCTCACCGCACTCAACTCGCTGCGTCG
Organism: Plantibacter sp. Leaf1; assembly: GCF_001421315.1. Lineage (NCBI taxonomy): Bacteria > Bacillati > Actinomycetota > Actinomycetes > Micrococcales > Microbacteriaceae > Plantibacter > Plantibacter sp. Leaf1. The sequence goes on from NZ_LMJX01000004.1 coordinate 57,232, forward strand.
CCACCAGATCAAGGCGGCGCACGAGCAGCTGCACGCCATGGGTGACGTCCCGACGCTCATGGTCGGCGACTACAACTACCCCCTCTTCCAGAAGGGGCTCGGAACGAAGATGCAGGAGAGCGGCTACGACCTCAGCCTGAGCGACCGCAGCACCTACACGCGCTACAAGATGTTCCGCGGGCACTTCGACTTCGCGACGTCCGTCGGCCTGAAGATCGACCGCGTGCAGACGCTGCGTCGAGGGATCTCCGACCACCTGCCGATCCTGGTCGACGCGAGCTACGGCTTCGCCGTGCCCGAGGACGACAGCGCACCGGAGTCCGCCGCCCGCTGACCTGATTCGTTCGCCCATTCTTGGGCGAACGGGTGTCCCCTCGCCCAAGAATGGGCGAACGAACGGCGCACCGGGTGATCAGATGAGGCCGCGGAGGAACTCCTGGACGCTCGTGCCGGCCTCGCGGGCGCGGCGGACGAGACGCTCGTGCTCGTCGGACGTGAGGTCGAGGGTGAGCTGGTGCCACGTCGGTTCGACGTCGAGTGAGAACAGCGCGCCGTCGTCCTCTGCGTCGAACACGGGAGCGGTGCGTTCCTCCTCCACCTCGAGGTCGGCGAACAGCTCCGGCTCGGTCGTCTCGGAGGCGGCGTCAGCGACGGCGCCGGCCTCGGGGATCGACGGGGCCTCCGCAGCTCCGGCACCGGTCCAGCCTGGTCCCTCCGGCACCGGCGTCTTGCGCTGGTAGGCCTCGGCGGCGGTGCGGGCACGGATGTCGGCGGCCTCGTTGAGCCGGTGACCCACGTGTCCCTTGACCCACTCGAACTTGTATCGACGTCCGGCGATGGCGGCGTCGATCTCCTGCATGAGCTCGAGGTTCATGACCGGCTTGCCGTCGCCCTTCTTCCAGCCCTTCTTCTTCCAGCCCGGCATCCACTTCGTGATCGAGTCGATGACGTATTTGCTGTCGCAGAGGATGTGGAGGTCGTCGTCGACGTGCTCGGTCGCGCGGAACAGTTCGAGGACGGCGCGCAGCTCGCCCATGTTGTTCGTGCCGTGCGGCCATCCGCCGGCCGCCCAGCAGTCGTCGTCGACATACCAGGCCCAGCCTGCGGGTCCGGGGTTGCCGAGGGCGGAGCCGTCTGCGGCAGCGGTGATCGTCATGAGCGCCTTTCGATGAGTGCCCTCCATCGTATCGACGCACCACCGACGGCCCGGCCGACGGCCTCTGCCATCCATCGCCGCGGCTGCGGTCAGGCTGGAGCGAAGACGCTCACGGTGACAGCGACGGTGACGCGGGTGAATCCGGGCAGGTCGGCGATGGCCTGCTCGAAGACGTCGTCGTCGAGGTGGTGGGCGCTCGGGCCCATCTGGACCTCGTCGCGCACCTCTTCCGGCATGAGCTCGACGGAGTAGTCCAGGGTCTCGCGGGAGCGCAGCTCGAAGCCCTCCAGCTGGGCGTCGAGACGGGCGTCCTTGCGCTCGGCGATCCCGATCATGCCGAGCCGGTCGCGCAGTTCGGCGAGGTGACCGGGCTGCGGGGTCACGACGGTGAGCAGTCCGTCGGGCCGCAGCACGCGGCGCATCTCGGCGCCGTTGCGCGGACCGAAGATGCTGAGCAGGTGGTCGACCGACGCCGTCTGCAGAGGGAACGGAGCCCACGCATCCGCCGTCGCGGCGGCGGCCCGGCCGTGAGCGCGCGCGGCCCGGCGAGCGGCGAGGGGCGAGAGGTCGAAGCCGAACCCGCGCCAGGCGGGCCGGGCATCGAGGATGCGGCCGAGGTAGTAGCCGGTCCCTCCGGCGATGTCCACGACGAGCGGGGCGCTGTCGTCGTCGACTGAGCCGTCCGGGAGGAAGCGGGCGAGCGGCAGCGTCCTGGCGACGTGATCGGCGATCGGCTCGTAGTGCTCCGCCTCCAGGAAGGCCGCGCGGGCGGCGACCATCTCCTGCGTGTCGCCGGTCTTGGGTGTCCGGCCACCGACGACGAGCGACGCATACCCCTGGCGCGCGATGTCGAAACTGTGCCCGGCCGGGCACCGCAGCACCCGGTCGCCGAGCACGAGCGCGGCGGAGCAGATCGTGCACGCGAGATCCGGTGCGACGAGGGTCAGGCGATCGTGCTGCTGCACGTCCCCGAGCACCGGCATCCGCTCGGAACGCTCCGCTTCCAACTGCTGTGTCCCTTGCTGCCAGACTACTTCCGGTTGTCGCACTTCACCCACACGGTGAGTCTAGGCGCGTGCCGGGTGTCCGTGGTCGCCGGGATGTCGCGGTGCGCGAGCCGCTTCCCGGCGGACCACTGGGCATCGGCCGACCGGAGCCCGGCGGGGTCACTCGTCGAGTGCGGCGCGGAGGCGGCCCGTCTCCTCGCGGGCCGCATCCAGGGAACGCTGCGCGCGATCGGCCTCACGCTGTCGGCGAGCCAGCTCGCGAGCGGCGTCGGTGAGCTCGGCATCCAGCTCGTCCAGCCGGCGGGCGAGGTCTTCGCGATCGCGGAGCAGGTCGGCGCGGCGAACTGCGGCGTCGTCGAGGAGCGAGTTCGCCTCCTCGCTCGCGCCCTCCGCGAGCTCCGCCTCGTGTTCGGCCGCGTCGAGCCGTTCGAGGAGCCGTCGGCGGCGATCATCGGCGTCCGGAGCGTCACCCTGCGTCTGGCGACCGCGCTCCTCCGAGACCTCGGCGTCGTCGTCACGTCGCGCGCCGGGCCCGCCGACGACGCCACCCCACCCCGAACCGCTCGAGGTCGGAGCGTCGGTCAGCCGTCCGGTCGAGAGCTGCGCGACCAGCTCAGCATCGGCGCTCGCGGCCTGCAGGCTCTGGCGCACCGTCTCGACGACCGTCGACGAGAGCGTCGCGCCCTCCTCGGCGGCCGCCGCGACGGTGGTGTCGACGAGCCGGGCGACGAGGGCGCGCCGGTCGGCACCGAGCGAACGGAGTGCTGCGGCGTCGCCGGCGCCCTGGGCCGTGGCGAGCGCCGCGCCGAGGTGCTCGAGCTCGTCCAGGGCTGTCGGCTGGTGGGCGGCCAGCACGTTGAGCGCCCAGGCGGCGACCGACGGTTTCCGGAGCGCGAGGATCGCGGTGGCGAGGTCGGTGTCGCCGTGCTCGCGCGCTGTGGTGGCAAGCCGCTTCCGTTCGGTGACGAAGGTCGGCAGCGGACGGCGCAGGAGGTCGACCGCGGCGGCGGCGAGGTCGGTCGGCGGCGGCGTGTCGTCGCGATCCTCAGGCATGGCGCGGCTCCCTCGCATCATTTCACGTCAGGCTAGCGTCCTCTCGCGCCAGAACCGAGCCGTGCTGTCGCCTTTTCGGGGGGCCGTATCGACAATGTGGAGATGGAAGCCAGACCTCACCCAGCCGCGGCGGAACCACCGGCGACCGCCGCCTGCACCGACCTCAAGAGCCTCCTCAGGACCGTGGAGTTCCCCCTCTCCCGTCGTGAGCTGCAGGCCGTCGCCGTCCGCTCCGGCCTCGACCGAGGGACGATCGCCGCACTCGGCACGCTCACCGAGGAGCGATACGCCGGATCGTTCGCGATCCTCCGTGAACTCCGCCACCACGGCGAGCTCCGCCACACCGCCTGACCCACCCCCACCCGACACCTGGTGGGTGGCCCAGCGCGGTGCGCTGACGTGAGCGCGGGTCACACACGCGAGCGCGGGTCTCCGGAGGGGTGCGCTCACGCACCAGGGGCGCGGTGACGCCGGCGCACCGCGCTGGCAACCCCGACAGATGTCGTGCAACGCAGAAACCCCCGCCGAGGCGAGGGTTTCGAGCTGAAGATCCAGTGCGGAGACGGCGGGATTTGAACCCGCGGTCCCCTTACGGGGACTCCACCTTAGCAGGGTGGTGCACTAGGCCGAACTATGCGACGTCTCCATGTGCGCTCGCGAACGGACGCACGACGACCAGCATAACCGGAGATGGGCGTGGAGACGAATCCCCCGGCCCGATCGGCTGCGCGACGGCACGCACGCCGGTTCCTGAGCCTGTCGAAGGACAGGGACCGGCGCTGAGGACTACTGGTCCTCGAGGGTCCGGCCGCGGGAGCAGGTCCGCTGGTCAGCGGTCTGGCCCTGCACGGACGAGGGCAGGACGACGGCACCGGCCGAGGTGTCGGTCGCATCGGCGGGCGGAGCCGTCGCCGCCGGGTCGGCGCCGGCATCGGCACCCTCCGCCGGGTCTGCGGGAGCAGGGTCGGCCGGGTTCGCGACCGCACCGGCACCCGTGGCACCCGTGAGCTGGATGGGCTGATCGTTGGCGAGCGCAGCGAACAGGGCGGTCGCGGCGTCGTCGATCGGCTCGACACCACCCTCGACGGCCTCGTTCGGGTACTGCACGAACGCGATGTTCGACAGGTCGACCTCGCGCAGCGTCATGGCGATCGCGATCATCGTGTCGAGACTCGTCAGGCTGTCGGACAGCTGCATGTTCTGCGCCGCCGCCTTCGCGAGCGAATAGAGGATGGCGGGGTTCGTCAGCGTCTCGGCGCTCTTCACCTGCTGCATCATCGCCGACAGGAACACCTGCTGGTTGCTGATCCGGCTGAGGTCGCTGCCATCGCCGACGCCGTGACGGGTCCGGAGGAACTGGAGCGCCTCATACCCCTCGAGCGTGTGCTCGCCGGCCGACAGGAAGGTGTTCGTGTACTCGTCCTCGATGGGGTCGGCGACGCACACCGTCACCCCGCCGAGCGCGGTCGACATCGCCATCACCCCGCTGAACTGCACCTCGGCGGCGAACGGGATCTCGAGGCCGGTGAGCTGCGACACCGTCAACGCGGTGCAGGCGAGGCCGCCGTAGCTGAGCGAGGTGTTGATCTTCTGCCGACTCATCGAGTCGAACGAGCCCCCGGCCGGGTCGGGGCAGGAGGGGATGGAGACGAACATGTCGCGAGGGAAGCTGACGACCGTCGCGTTGCTGTGGTCCTCGGAGATGTGCACGAGCATGGTGACGTCGTTGAGGTTGCCCGTCGCCTCGACCTCAGGATCGATGAACCGTTCATCCTGGCCCTCGCGGGAGTCGCTGCCGACGATGAGGAGGTTCACGCCGCCCGGGTAGGCGCCGATCGCGGGGAGGTCGGTGACCGTCTCACCCTGCGCGTCGACGAGCGCGACACCGGGCTTCACCGTCGCGGCGACGTCCCACAGCGCGATACCGGCGACGATGCCACCGCTCACGAGGGCGACGGCGAGGGTCGAGGCGAGGATCTTCAGGCCCGTCGCCACCGGGCTCGAACGCTTCAGACGGCCGTGTCTGGCGATGGTCGCGAGCTTCTTCGGGCGTGGCCCACGGTCTGCCGTGCGTCGAGCCGCGGGGTCGCCGGCGGGCTCGTCGATGTCGGGCGAATGCGGGGGCATTCGACGATTCAACCACGGGAGCATGTGCAGCGCACAGCCGGATACCCCGGAGCCGACGGCGAGGCCACCCGATCCGGGTGTGGAGAACAGTGCGAAACGGTGTGGCGAAGGAGTGCGGAGGGCGTGGGATTCGAACCCACGAGACATTTCTGCCCACCAGTTTTCAAGACTGGCTCCATCGGCCGCTCGGACAGCCCTCCTGATGGTCGATCGCCCGCCATGACGCTGCGGCCGACCAGGATCGAGTGTATCGGATGGGGCCAGCGGCGAAGCGGCCCCATCCGATCACCCGGTGACTACTGGTCTTCCTCGGGACGACCGGCCGTGCAGGTGTTCTGTGCCGCGTTCTGGCCCGTGATCGTGTCGGGCAGCGCCACCGGACCGGCAGCCGCCGGGTCGACCGGCGCAGCGGGATCGGCAGCCGCATCGGTCGCCGCAGGATCGGGCGTGACGGGGGCGTTCGGGTCGGTGACGACGTACTTGCCGGTCGCCGACAGCGCGACCGCCTGGTCGCTCTGGAGTGCCGTCCACAGCACGTCGGCATCGGAGGTCGCCTCGACACCGCCCTCGACCGTGGCGGTCGGCGTCTGGACGAACGCCACCCGGTCGAGCGGGATGTCCTTCAGCGCTGCTGCGATCGACACCATCGTGTCGATGTTGTTCAGGCTGTTCGACAGGGTCACGTTCTTCAGCGCGGCCCGGGCGATCGAGTAGAGCTTGATCGGGTCGGACAGCGTCTCGCTGCTCTTCAGCGTGCGGACGAGCGAGGACAGGAAGACCTGCTGGTTCGAGATGCGCGACAGGTCGCTGCCGTCGCCGACGCCGTGGCGCGAGCGGAGGAAGGCGAGCGCGGAAGCGCCGGAGAGGTCGTGGGTGCCGACGTCGAGGTTGATGCCGCTCCAGGCGTCGTTCAGCGGCTCGGTGACGCACACCGGAACACCGCCGACGGCGTTCGACATCGAGATGACGCCGTCGAAGCCGATCTGCGCGGCGAAGGGGATGGAGAGGCCGGTGATGCCCTCGACGGTGGACACGGCGCAGGCCAGCCCGCCGTCGGCACCGCCGTACATGAGGGCCGTGTTCATCTTGTCGCGGCCGTTGCCGCCGTTCGCGCAGTCGCCGATCGGCACGTACATGTCGCGCGGGAAGCTGACGACCGTCGCGCTCGAGTGGTCTGCAGAGATGTGCATGAGGATCGTGACGTCGTTGAGGTTCTCGTCGCGTTCGCCGTACGCCTCGTTGCCGTCACCCGAGTCGCTGCCGACGAGGAGGAGGTTGACGCCACCCTCGATCGCGCCGATGTTGGGCGGCGGAGCGCCGGGCGTCTCGTTGTCGAGGTGTGCGACCGGCTTCACGCTGTTGGCGAGGTCGAGCGCGGCCACACCGGCGACCGCGATGCCACTCACACCCACGACGGCGGCCGTCGCGGCGATCACCTTCGCGACGGTGGCGAACGGGTTCGACTTGCGGAGCCTGCCGTGACGGACGGCGGCGCGCGCTTTGGACGCGTCGGCGTGGCGGGTCATGGATCTCGCTCTCATCTCAGGAACAGGGCTGGCTCCAACCCGGGCGGACCGGGCTGCAGCGACGCGGGAGGAGACCGGTGGAACCGGCACGACCCGACGCCCCGTGCGCACCGGAAACGACGTGCAGGCACAGAGCTTTGGACGATGTTAACCCGAAATGCTCCTCAGGAGCTGGGAGAGACCGTCGTCGGTCACGGTGCCGGTGACCTCGGATGCGACGGCGAGCACTTCCTCGGGTGCCTGACCCATGGCGACACCACGGCCGCCGTCGGCCGCCCAGCCGAGCATGTCGACGTCGTTGCGGCCGTCGCCGACCGCGACCATCTGCGAACGCTCGAGGCCCAGCCACTGCCGGACCCGCTCGAGCGCGGTCGCCTTGTTGACGCCCTTGGGGGCGATGTCGAGCCAGGCCGTCCACCCGATCGCATAGCTCACCTGGCTGAGGCCGATGCGGTCGACGATGCGGAGGAACTCCTCCTCGTCATGACTCGGCGACACCACGACGACGCGGGTGACCGGGCTCGTGACGAGCTCCTCGAACGGCACCTCGACGGCGTTCTCGAGGTTCCAGTCCTCCATGCCGACCGTGTACTTGCGGAAGCCGTCGGGGTACTCGACCATGTAGCTGCCCTCGGACAGGTGCGGCTGGATGAGGCCGAGCACCTCCGTCGGGTCGAAGGTCTCCATGAAGAAGCGCTCGTAGGCGTCGGGCTTCGACTCGTCGCGCTTCATGATGAGCGCGCCGTTCGCGCAGACGACGTACTGCGGCGTCAACTCGAGGTCTTCGAGGACGGGTCGGGTGCTCTCCCAGCTCCGACCGGTGGCGAGGGTGACGACGTGGCCGAGGGCGACCACGCGGCGGACCTCGTCGGCGACGGACAGGCTGAGCGAGCCGTCCTCGTGCAGGACGGTGCCGTCGATGTCGAGCGCGACGAGGAGCCGGGGCGAGGTCGCGGCCGGCTGCTCCGGCGTCGTCTCGGACGTCATCGGATCGGCCGCGCCACGTCGAGCCCGCCCAGGTAGGGCCGGAGCACCTCCGGGATGACGACGCTGCCGTCCTCCTGCTGGTGCGTCTCGAGGATCGCGACGATCCACCGGGTCGTCGCGAGCGTGCCGTTGAGCGTCGCGACCGGCGTGGTCTTGCCCGACTCCGTGCGGTACCGGGTGTCGAGGCGGCGGGCCTGGTACGTGGTGCAGTTGGAGGTGCTGGTGAGCTCACGGAACGCATCCTGCGTCGGCACCCAGGCCTCGACGTCGAACTTGCGGGCGGCGCTCGAACCGAGGTCGCCGGCCGCCGTGTCGATGACCCGGTAGCTGAGGCCGAGCGACTGCAGCATGGCCTCCTGGTAGGACAGCAGACGCTCGTGCTCCGCCGCCGCGTCCTCCGGCTTGGTGTAGACGAACATCTCCAGCTTGTTGAACTGGTGCACGCGGATGATGCCGCGGGTGTCGCGGCCGTACGAGCCGGCCTCCTTGCGGTAGCAGGTGGACCAGCCGGCGTAGCGGAGCGCACCCTGCTCGAGGTCGAGGATCTCGTCGGAGTGGTACCCGGCGAGCGCCACCTCGCTCGTGCCGGTGAGGAAGAGGTCTTCGCCGGCGATCTGGTACACCTCGTCGGCGTGCTCGCCGAGGAATCCGGTGCCCTTCATGATCTCGGGGCGCACGAGCGTCGGGGTGATGAGGGGGACGAAGCCGGCCTCGAGCGCGCGGTCGAGCGCGAGGTTCATGAGGGCGATCTCGAGACGCGCGCCGATGCCGCGGAGGAAGTAGAAGCGCGAGCCGCTGACCTTGGTGCCGCGCTGCATGTCGATGGCGCCGAGGAGCTCGCCGAGCTCGAGGTGGTCGCGCGGGGTGAAGTCGAAGGTGGGGCGTTCGCCGACCTCGCGGAGTGTGATGAAGTCGGCCTCGCCACCGGCGGGCACGCCGTCGAGGACGGGGTTCTGGATCTGTCCGGCGATGTCGGCGAAGTAGGCCTCGGCCTCGGTCGCGACCTGCTGGGCCTCCTTCACGCGGGCGGAGAGCTGCTGCGCCTGGGCGACGAGTGCCGCCTTCTCCTCCTTGGGGGCCTTGGCGACCTGCTTGCCGAAGGCGTTCTGCTCGGCGCGGAGCTCCTCGAACCCGGTGATCGCGGACCGGCGTGCGGTGTCGGCGTCGATCGCCTGGTCGACGAGGTCGACGGATGACCCTCGCTTCAGCTGCGACGCTCGGAGGACTTCTGGCTGTTCGCGGAGGAGTACGGGATCGATCACCCGGCAAGTCTAGCGATCGAGGTCGGCGCCAGAGCCCCGGGACAGTACCGTTGGGCCATGCCGACTCCCCCGCACGCAGCGCTCGTGTACAACCCGGTGAAGGTCGACGCCACCCGGTTGCGGAGCGCCCTCGAGGCCCGCTCGCAGGAGGCGGGGTGGGCGGCACCGCACCTCTACGAGACGAGTGTCGAGGATCCCGGTATCGGGCAGGCGCGACGCGCGGTCCTCGACGGCGCACGGGTCGTGCTCGCGGCCGGTGGCGACGGGACGGTGCGCGCCGTCGCGGAGGGACTGCGCGGGAGCGGGGTGCCACTGACCCTCATCCCCTCGGGCACCGGCAACCTGTTGGCGCGGAACCTGAAGCTGCCGCTCGGTGACCAGACGGCCGCGATCGCGACGGCCTTCACGGGCGAGACGCGGGCCATCGACATCGGTGTGGCCATGATCACACGCCCCGACGGCTCCGAGGAGGAGCACGCCTTCGTCGTGATGGCCGGCATGGGGATCGACGCGATGATGATCTCCACCGCCAACCCGGATCTGAAGAAGTCGCTCGGCTGGCTCGCGTATGTCGAGTCGGGCCTCCGCTCGATCATCACGGCGGCACCGTTCCGCATCCACTACCAGCTGCGTGGGCACCGGCAGCATGCGGCGACGGTGAGCTCCGTGCTCGTCGGCAACTGCGGCACGCTGCAGGGCGGGGTGCAGCTCATGCCGGACGCCGAGCTCGACGACGGCTTCCTCGACGTGGCGGTGCTGCAGCCGAAGGGCGCGTTCGGCTGGTTGCTCGTGTGGCGGAAGGTGACGTGGGAGAACCGGGTGCTGCGACGGACGGCGGTCGGTCGTCGGATGATCCGGTTCACCGAGGGTCGCGGCGCGAACACGGTGACGAACCTGCGGGCGGAGGCGCTGACGGTCCGGGTGGAGGAGGCGCAGGACCTCGAACTCGACGGCGACGCGTTCGGCGTGGCGACGATGGTCGCGTTCGACGCGCACCGCGGCGGGCTGCTCGTCACCCTCCCGTAGCGGCCAGGGCTCGCTGCTCCTCGACGGCTCGATGTCTGGGGGACCAGACACCAGGTGATCGACAGCACTCGCCGGGCGACCCGCAGCGGAGTGGACTGAGCGCATGACCGACTCGGCACACGCTCCCCGGACCATCCGCGCCGCTCGCGGCACCACCCTCGCCGCCAAGAGCTGGCAGACCGAGGGCCCGCTCCGGATGCTCATGAACAACCTCGACCCCGAGGTCGCCGAGCACCCGGAGGACCTCGTCGTCTACGGCGGCACCGGCAAGGCGGCCCGCAACTGGGAGGCGTACGACGCGATCGTCCGCACCCTCGAAGGCCTGGAGGCCGACGAGACCCTGCTCGTGCAGTCCGGCAAGCCCGTCGGCGTCTTCCGCACGCACGAGTGGGCACCGCGCGTCCTCATCGCGAACTCCAACCTCGTCGGCGACTGGGCGACGTGGCCCGAGTTCCGCAAGCTCGAGGCCGAGGGCCTCACGATGTACGGACAGATGACCGCCGGCTCGTGGATCTACATCGGCACGCAGGGCATCCTCCAGGGCACCTACGAGACCTTCGCCGCGATCGCCGACAAGCGCTTCGGCGGGACCCTCGCCGGCACCCTCACCCTCACGGGCGGCGCCGGCGGCATGGGTGGCGCACAGCCGCTCGCCGTCACCCTGAACGAGGGCGTCGTCCTCATCGTCGACGTCGACCCGTCCCGGTTGCAGCGTCGCGTCGAACACCGCTACCTCGACGAGATGACCGACGACCTCGACGACGCCGTCGCCCGGGTCCTCGCCGCCAAGGCCGAGCGCCGTGCACTGTCCGTCGGCCTCGTCGGCAACGCGGCGACCGTGTTCCCCGAACTCCTGCGTCGCGGCGTCGCGATCGACATCGTCACCGACCAGACCAGCGCGCACGACCCGCTCGCCTACCTCCCGGAGGACACGGCGCTCGCCGATTGGCAGAGCGAGTCCACCACCGACGCCGCGGACTTCACGACCCGCTCCCGCCTCGCGATGGCGAAGCAGGTCGAGGCGATGGTCGGCTTCCAGGACGCCGGCGCCGAGGTCTTCGACTACGGCAACTCGATCCGTGCGGAGGCGAAGCTCGGCGGCTACGAGCGCGCCTTCGACTTCCCCGGCTTCGTCCCGGCGTACATCCGGCCCCTCTTCGCCGAGGGCAAGGGGCCCTTCCGCTGGGCCGCGCTCTCCGGCGACCCGGCCGACATCGCCGCGACCGACCGCGCCATCCTCGAGCTGTTCCCCGAGGACGAGAAGCTCCGCCGCTGGATCACCTCCGCCGGCGAGAAGATCGCCTTCGAGGGTCTGCCGGCACGCATCTGCTGGCTCGGCTACCAGGAGCGCCACCTCGCCGGCCTGAAGTTCAACGAGATGGTCGCCTCGGGTGAACTGAGCGCGCCCGTCGTCATCGGCCGCGACCACCTCGACTCCGGTTCCGTCGCCTCGCCCTACCGGGAGACGGAGGCGATGGCCGACGGTTCGGACGCCATCGCCGACTGGCCGCTGCTCAACGCCCTGCTCAACACGGCGTCCGGCGCGACCTGGGTGTCGATCCACCACGGCGGCGGCGTCGGCATCGGCCGCTCCATCCACGCCGGTCAGGTGATCGTCGCCGACGGGACGCCGCTCGCCGCCGAGAAGATCGCGCGCGTGCTGGTGAACGACCCGGGCACCGGCGTCATGCGGCACGTCGACGCCGGCTACGAGCGGGCGGCAGAGGTCGCCCGCGAACGCGGCCTGCGGGTGCCGATGTGGGAGGGCGAGTGACCGACGGCCTCCTCGCCCACGGCCGACTCGCGGGACTCGACGAGATCGCCGGTGTCGGGGTCGACCCGGCACGCGGTGGGTACTCCCGGCACGTCTGGACACCGGCCGAGTTCGAGCTGCGCGAGTGGTTCACGGCCCGCGCCGCCCGGCTCGGTCTGGACGTCGAGACGGACCGGAACGGCAACCTCTGGGCGTGGTGGGGCACACCGGGGCCTGACGCGGTCGTCACCGGCAGCCACCTCGACTCCGTCCCGGGCGGCGGCGCCTTCGACGGGCCGCTCGGCGTCGTCTCCGCCCTGGACGCCGTGGCACGCCTGCAGGCCACCGGCTTCCAGCCGTCCCGTCCCGTCGCCGTGGTCGTGTTCGCCGAGGAGGAGGGCTCGCGGTTCGGGGTCGCCTGCCTCGGATCCCGGCTCCTGTCCGGGGCGATCACCGCGGACGCCGCCCGGGCGCTGACGGACGCCGACGGGATCACCGTGGCCGAAGCGGCAGCCGCCGCCGGGCTCGCTCCCGAGCACCTCGGTCGCGACGACGAGGCCCTCGCCCGCATCGGGCTCTTCATCGAGTTGCACGTGGAACAGGGGCGCGGCCTCATCGACCTCGACTCGCCCACGGCCGTCGCCTCGTCGATCCTCGCCCACGGCCGGTGGCGGCTCCGCGTGAGCGGCCAGGGCAACCACGCGGGCGCGACGGGCATGCGTGAGCGCCGTGATCCGGTGGTCGCGGCAGCCCGCGCGATCCTCGCGGTCGAGCAGGCCGCGCTCGCGACGGACGACGCCCGCGCCACCGTGGGTCGCCTGCGCATCGTGCCGGGCGGCACCAACGTCATCGCCTCGGAGGTCGACGCCTGGGTGGACGCCCGCGCGGCCACCGACGCCGAGACACGCGCCCTCGTCGCGGACATCGGCGCCCGCGTGCAGGAGGCCGTCGCCGACTCCGGATGTGCGGCGGAGCTGATCGAGGAATCGTGGTCGGGCGTCGTCGAGTTCGACCCGGAGCTCGCCGCGCGGCTCGCCGGCACGCTCGGCGGGGTCCCGCTGCTGCCGACGGGAGCCGGTCACGACGCGGGCGTCCTGAACGGTGCGGTGCCGACGGCGATGGTCTTCGTCCGCAACCCGACGGGTGTCTCGCACTCGCCGGAGGAGTTCGCCGAGACGGCCGACTGCGTCGCCGGGGTCGAAGCGCTGGAGACCCTGCTGCGGAGCGTGCTGTGACGGGCGCGAGCGTCGATCCCGGCGCAGCGGCCGTGCGGGCTCCCGTCTGGGCCGCGACCGCGATCATCGACGGCCGACCGATCGACCGCGTCCGGTTCACCGCCGACGACGCAGGACGCATCGCCACCGTCGAGCGGGACGTCGACCCGCAGGCGGACGACCGACGCCTCGGAACCGTGGTCCCCGGCATGGGGAACGCCCACTCGCACGCGTTCCACCGTCTGCTCCGCGGACGCACCCACGCCGACGGCGGCGACTTCTGGCAGTGGCGCGAGGCGATGTACGCGGCGGCCGCCAGCCTCGACCCGGACCACTACGGCCGGGTCGCTCGCGCCGTGTTCGGCGAGATGCTCGTCTGCGGCTGGACGGCGGTCGGCGAGTTCCACTACGTGCACCACCAGGCCGACGGCACCCCGTACCCGACCGCCCACGCGATGGAACTGGCGGTCGCCGAGGCCGCCGTCGAGATCGGCATCCGACTCACCCTCCTCGACACGGCCTACCTCGCGAGCGGTCTCGGACCCGCCGGTGGTCCGGCAGCGCCGCTGCTCGCGGAGCAGCGCGCGTTCGGCGACGGCGGCGCGGCCGGCTGGCTCGACCGCTGGCACGGACTCCGCACGGCGCTCTCCACGTCCCTGGGCACGAGCGGACTGGTCACCCTCGGTGCCGCCCTGCACTCGGTGCGGGCCGTGCCCGTCGAAGCGATGCGCACCATCCTCGCCGGACTGCCGGAGGACGTCCCCCTGCACGTGCACCTCTCGGAGCAACCGCAGGAGAACCTCGACACCCTCGCGAAGACGGGTAGGACACCGACGGGTGTGCTCGCGGCGCTCGGGGCGCTCGACCCGCGCATCAGCCTCGTCCACGCGACGCATCTGACCGACGCCGACATCACGGCGATCGGGCGGTCGGGCGCGACCGTCGTGATGTGTCCGACGACCGAGGCCGACCTCGGCGACGGCATCGGACCGGCACGCCGCCTCGCGGACGCCGGCGCGCGGATCGCCGTGGGATCCGATCAGAACGCCGTCGTCGACCCCCTGCTCGAACTGCGCGGCCTCGAGGCCGGTGAACGGCTCGCCTCCGGCCGACGCGGTCGGTTCTCGCCCGCGGAACTCCTCGAGGCCGGGACCGCCGGCGGCTACCGCTCGCTCGGACTCGGGCGCCACACACTCGCCGTCGGCGACCCGCTCGACCTCGTCGAGGTGTCGACGTCGAGTCTGCGGACCACCGGCGCCGACCCGGCCCAGCTCGCCCTCGTCGCGACCGCGTCCGACGTCGAGCGGGTGATCGTCGGCGGGCGACTCGTGGCCGAACGCGGCCGGTTGCTCGCGACCCCGCAGGAGACCACGCCGGAACAGCTCCTCGCGGCGGCGCTCGCCGAGCTGGCAGCATCGACAGGGACGCCCCGAGCCGCCACCTCGTCCCCGACACCTGATCACCCCTCGCAGGAGATGCAGCCATGACGACCGAACTCATCACCGGCATCGCCGAACTCACGACCAACGCGGGTTCCGGGCCCGGCGACACCGACGGCAACCGGGTCACCGACGCGGCGCTCGTCATCGAGGACGGTCGGATCGCTTGGCTGGGCGCGGCGTCCGATGCCCCCGACGCCGACGCACGGACCGATGTGGGCGGACGCGCCGTGCTGCCCGGGTGGGTCGACACCCACACGCACCTCGTGTTCGCGGGCGACCGCTCGGCGGAGTTCGAGACACGGATGGCCGGCGGGCGGTACGCGGCGGGCGGGATCGCCACGACCGTCGCCGCCACCCGCGCCGCTTCGGAGGAGCAGCTCGTCGCGGGCGCGAAGCGGTTGCGGGCGGAGGCGCTCGCCCAGGGGACGACCTTCCTGGAGGCGAAGACGGGGTATGCGCTGGACGTCGAGGGCGAGGCGCGGTCCGCTCGGGCGGCGGCCGAGGTCGCCGACGTCGTCACCTTCCTCGGCGCCCACCTCGTGCCGGCCGGCGTCGACCGTCGCGAGTACCTCGACCTCGTCACGGGCCCGATGCTCGACGCCGTCGCGCCGTTCGCGTCGTACATCGACGCGTTCTGCGAGGTCGGCGCCTTCGACGTCGAGGAGTCGCGGGAGGTGCTCCTCGCCGGTCGCGCCGCGGGGCTCGGGGTCCGCGTGCACGGCAACCAGCTCGGCGAGAGCGGCGGGGTGCGGCTCGCGGTCGAGTTGGGGGCGGCGAGCGTCGACCACTGCAACCACCTGTCCGACGCCGACGTCGACCTCCTGGCCGGCTCGTCGACGGTGGCGACCCTGCTGCCCGCCTGCGACCTGTCGACCCGCGAACCGTTCCCCCCGGCACGCGCGCTCATCGACGCCGGCGCCGCGATCGCCCTCGCCACCAACTGCAACCCCGGTACCTCGTACACGACGTCGATGGCGTACTGCGTCGCCACCGCCGTGCTGCAGATGCGGCTCACGATCGCCGAGGCGGTCTGGGCGGCGACGCGCGGGGCCGCGGTGGCGGTCGGTCGCGAGCACGGTGTCGACGCCGTCGGATCGCTCCGGGCGGGCGGTCTCGCCGATCTGCAGGTGCTCGACGCCCCCTCGGTCTCGCACCTCGCCTACCGACCCGGGGTGCCACTGACGGTCGGCGTGTGGCAGCGCGGCGAGCGCGTCGCGTCGGGCGCCCGACCGTGAGCGATGCCGCCGAGGCACCGGGCGTCGTGCTGCTGCCGGCCGCGGGGCATCGGAGCTATCGCTGGCGGAACGGGCTCGGTGCCGCGACGGAGATCGCCGCTGAGCCCGTCCGGCGCGAGGCCGAGGGCGACGTCGACGTGCCTGACGGCCCGGGCTGGACGCTGAGCATCGCGACGGTCGAGTCGGACGTCGCCTTCTCGGTGTTCCCGGGCGTCGACCGACAGCTGATGGCGCTGTCGACCGGCGGCCTCGGGCTCCTGATCGACGGCGAGCCGGTCGAGTTGGACCGGTGGCAGGTCGCCGCCTTCGACGGTGCTGCGGTGGTGGCATCGACGGGCGTGGTCGGTCCGACGCTCGATCTCAACCTCATGGTGTCGCGGGACCGGTTTCGTGGATCGCTCGAGGCGGTCGTCGTCTCGGGCTCATCGACGGTCTCGACCCCGTCGGGTGCCACCACGTTCGTCGTGCTGCTCGACGGCGCGGTCTCGGTGGAGGGCCCCGGCCTGGACCGCTCTGCACTCGCCCAGCACGACACCCTGCGGCTCGAAACGGGCTCCGTGACCCTGACCGGCGCCGCCACGATCGCGATCGCGAGGGTCCACGCCCGTCGGTGATGGGCGCCAGCGCGGTGCGCTGACGCGAGCGCGCCCCATAGCCGCGAGCGCGGGTCTCCGGAGGGGCGCGCTCACCTCACAGACCCGCGCTCAAGCCGATTCGACGGGTCTCGCGTCAGCGCACCGCGCTGGCATGAGACCTCGCCACGGGGTGCCGGCGCGGTGCTCCCACGTGAATGACGCGCACCCGGCGTGAGCGCCACCCGGGCGCGCGAGCGCGGGTCTCCAGAGGGGCGCGCTCACCTCACAGACCCGCGCTCGCGTCAGCGCACCGCGCTGACGCACACCCCGGCTCGCGGACTACTTCGTGCGGTCGAGGACGGCGAAGCGGAAGACGTAGGTCGCGTCGAGCGTCTCCTCGAGCCCCGTCACGTTCTTCTGCGCGATGACCGTCTCCGTGCCCTGCAGCAGCGGGATGATCGGTGCCGCCTCCGCGGTGAGCGCCTGGATCTGCTCGATCGCGGCGATGCGCGCCGCCGGGTCCGTCGCCGTCGCCTCGGTGTCGATGAGCGCGTCGACGGCCGGGTCGGAGTACCCGTTGGCGACGGACGCGCCGGTCGTCGAGTACGCCGAGCGGATGAAGTTGTCGGGGTCCGGGTAGTCGGGGAAGAACCCGAGCTGGTAGGCGGGGTAGCCGGACTCCGGGTTGAGCTCCTTCACGTAGCTCGTCCACTCGGTCGACTGCAGGTCGACAGAGAACAGACCCGACTCCTCCAGCTGCGACTTGATGAGCGCATACTCCTGATCGGAGTCGGGGCCGTAGTGGTCGCTCGTGTACTGGATCGGCAGGGCGACCGGGGTGCTGACGCCCGCGGCGGCGAGGATGGCGGCGGCCTTCGACCGGTCCGGGGCGTCGCCGTAGGCGGTCTGGAACGCGGGCGTCGCACCCGTCTGGCCATCGAGCACCACCGAGTAGGCCGGCGCGTAGGTGCCCTTGTAGACCTGGTCGGCGATCTCCTTCCGGTCGACGAGCGAGGCGACCGCCTGCCGGATCGCGAGCTTCTGCGCGTCGTTCGCACCCGGCTGGGTGTTCAGGTTGAAGGTGAGGAAGCGCACCGAACCGCCAGGACCGTCGACGACCTGCAGCTCGGAATCACCGCGGAGGTCGGCGACGTCCGTCGCGGTCAACGAGCGGTAGGCGATGTCGATGTCGCCCTTCTCCAGGTCGAGCCGCAGGTTCGACGCCGTCGTGTACGGCTTGAGCACCACGTGCTGCGTCTTCGCCCGGGTCCCGGAGTAGCGCGAGTTCGCTTCGAGGGAGAGCAGCCCGCCCGACTGGTAGCTGTCGACCTCGTAGGGCCCGGAGCCGATCACGTCGTCATCGCTCAACAGTTTGTCCGCGGGGAAGACCTCCTCGTCGACGATCGGTCCGGCCATGCTCGTGAGGACGTACGGCCAGGTCTGGTCGTTCGGGACCTTGAGCGTGAAGACCACCTGGTCGTCGTCACCCTCCTCGACGCTCTCCAGGTTCGCGAGCAGCGGCGACGGGCCGTTGTCGGCGGCGATCTCCCGGACGCGGGTGAAGGAGTAGACGACGTCGGAGGCCGTGAGCGCGTGCCCGTTGGAGAAGGTCAAGCCTTCCTTGACGGTGCAGACGTAGGTGGTCGCGTCGGTGAAGTCGCAGGACTCCGCAGCGTCGGGCGCGGGCACCACGTCACCCTCGTCGTAGCTCAGGAGGTGCTGGTAGATCTGGTTCTGCGGGGTGAAGGATCCGCGGTCCCAGGCGCCGGCGGGGTCGAGGGAGACGATTTGGTCGGTCGTCCCGATGACGAGCGCGGTCGTAGTCGTCGTGCCGCCCTGGGCCGTACAACCGGCGAGGGCTGCGACGACGCCGAGGCTCACGGCGACGGCCGCGAAACGGGTGGATCGGTTCATGGGGAGGGTCCTTCGGGTGACTGCGGGTGCGGGTGCGGGTGGGTGGCGCCGGGTGCTGTGGCGCTGGGCGGGAGGTCCGCCCGAGGGAGGCGGCGTTACGCGGGTGGGGTGTGGGCTGCGAGGGCGAACCGCGGGTGCGGGGCGTCGCCGTCGACGAGATCGGTGACGAGCCGACCGAGCACGGGTCCGAACTTGAACCCGTGACCGGAGAATCCCGTCGTGACGATGATCCTGTCGATCCGGTCGATCACGAAATCCTCGCTCGGGCTCAGGTCGTAGAGGCAACTGATGGTATGCGGCGCCGACGCGTCGACCCCGGGCACCCACTCGGCGACGTACGCGGTGAGGCGCGCGAGCTCCTCCGGTTCGGCCAGGCCGTCGCGCTCGTCGGGGTGCACGTGCACCGCACCACCGTGCAGGCCGACCTTCACGCCCTCGCCGGGGGTGAGGAGACCGTAGACGCTCGAGCCGTCGTCCGGGTAGTGGACGAAGCTCGGCCAGGCGTCCGCGGCCACCGCGGTCGGGAAGTGGGCGGGCTGCACCTGCGTGACGACGATCTCGGGGAGCGGACGGCCGTCGCTCGCTGCGAGCTCGCCCACGAGGTCCGGTGTCCACGATCCGGTGGCGACGACGACGTGGTCGGCTGTGACGTCACCCAGCTCGGTGCGGACCACGGCACCGGCAGCGGTCGTCCCGGTCGCCGGGATCGGTTCGACTGCCGTCACCCGGACGCCGAACCGGAGCGTCGCCCCGGCCACCACGGCGAGGTCGAGGAAGGCCTCGATCGCCTCCGCGGACGACAGCCGCCCGCCGGTCGCGTGATGGAGGACCTCCTGCTCGAATCGGAGACCGGGCCACCGCTCCGCGGCCTGTTCCGGGGAGAGCCGTTCCGAGGCGATCCCGCCTCGCGTCATCGCGGCCTCGATCCCGCGGAGCATCTCCGGGCGGCCGTGGTCCAGTGCGCCGGTGAGTTCGAGCAGGGTCCGGCCGCTCCGTTCCTCGAGCTCGCGCCAGCCGGCGAGCGCCTCCGAGGTGAGGGCCACGTAGTCGTCGACGTCGTAGCCCTGGCGGAAGATGCGGGTCGCGCCGTGGGAGGAGCCGTGCTCGTGGCCGCGCTCGAAGCGTTCGACGAGCAGCACGCTCCGGCCGCGCTCGGCGAGCGTCCGCGCGGCGGCGGCTCCGACGACGCCGGCTCCGATGACGACGACCTCGACCCGCTCGGGCAGGGGTGCCGGTCCAGCCGTCGGCGAGGGGGCGCTCATCGGGCCTGCTCCACTCGGGCTCGGGCGTCGACTTCCCGGCGTGCGGGCATGGCGGCGGCGACCGCAGCCTCGTCGGCGAACGGTCGGGCCGGGAAGCGATCGGGCGCGTATCGCGACGGGTCGACGAAGGGGCTCTCGCCGGTGACGATGAGTTCGGCGAGCATGCGGCCGAGGCCGGGACCGTGGGTGACGCCCGACTCGTTGTCGCCGGCGACGACGTACAGCCCGGCGAGTTCCGGGATCGGCCCGGCGATGAACCGGCGGTCGGCCGTGTACGACACGACGCCCTGGACGGCCTCCGCGGCGTCGAGGACGGGGGCGGCGGCGGGGATGAGTTCCGTGACGATCGGGGTCAGGTGGTCGCGCATCGCCTCGACGAGGTCGGGGCGGTCGGGGCGGCGCTCGGCCGGGCTGTCGCGGACCGCGAGCGCCTCGTAGCCGACGCCGTTGCCGTAGGTGAGGCCACCGAGGTGCTCTCTGATCCACAGGCCGCCGAGTTCCGGGATCATCAGCGTCGGCAGCTCGCCGAGCCCGAAGGGTGCCGTGGTGAGTCGGCTCGCGATCACGCGGGCGAACGGCAGCTCGCGCCCGGTCGTGCTGAGGAGCTCGTTCGTCCAGGAGCCTGCGGCCAGGACGACCTCGTCGCCGAGCACCCGATCGCCCGCTGCGGTCAGCACGCCGACCGCCCGGCCGTCCTCGGTGAGGAGCTCGACGATCGGCGTGTGCTCGACGATCTCGACGCCCTCCGCTCGGGCGAGGTCCGCGAGCGCGAGCCCGGCGTCCGGCGCGCTGATCTGGATGCCGTCCGGGTGGATGAACGCGCCGACGATCGCCTCCGGGTCGAGTCCCGGCACGAGTTCGGCGGTCTCCACGGCGGTGAGGAGGCGGGCGTCCTCCGGACGGAGCGGGTGCTCGGCGAACGGCAGCAGGTGGTCGAGCACGGCCTGTTCGGTGAGGGCGAGCCAGACGTTGCCGGTGTCGCGGAGGGCGATGTCGTACCCGGCGGCGTCGAGGCCGCGGTAGAAGTCGATGCCGGCCTGCTCGAGCGCCAGTTCCGACGCGTTCCAGTACCAGGCGTACCCGGCCGCCCAGAGTCCGACGAAGCCGGCTCCCGCGGCGGTGGTGGCGTCGGCAGCCGCGCCCGATTCGAGGACCGTCACGCGTCGTCCGGCACGGGCGAGGTGGACGGCGGTCGACAGGCCGAACAGGCCGGCACCGACGATGACGGTGGTCGCAGGACGGGAGTCGGTCATCATTCGAGGCTACTCACTCCTCACCCGCGGACCGACCACGCCGTCGTTTTCCGACACCCGCGGACCGGACGCCGGGCTACAGGTGGTCGTGCTCGGCCGCCTCGCCCGGGATGATCGGGATCGCGACCGCCGGCAGCACCGCGACGACCAGGAAGGCGACGGGATACCCGACGAGGCCGATGAGCGCGCCCACCGCCGGACCGACGACGGACGCGGCGATGAACTGTCCGGTGTTCTGCGCCCCGAGCGCACGGCCCGCCCAGGCGGGACCGGCCATCTCCGCGACGGAGGTGAAGGCGAGCCCGTTGTCGGCGACCGTCACCGTGCTAGCCACCACGAGCGCCACGGCGACCACGACCGGCCACTGCAGGAACCCGGCCCCGGCGAGGAGCAGCATGACGACGACCGCGGACACGGCGACCCAGCGGAGCGGACGCACCCGGCTGCCGACCCGGTCGCTGAGCACGCCGACACCGATCCGTCCGACGGCCCCGACGAACTGC
Source organism: Plantibacter sp. Leaf1 (assembly GCF_001421315.1). NCBI lineage: Bacteria > Bacillati > Actinomycetota > Actinomycetes > Micrococcales > Microbacteriaceae > Plantibacter > Plantibacter sp. Leaf1. The sequence goes on from NZ_LMJX01000004.1 coordinate 78,527, forward strand.
GAGACGCCGACGAGGACGCCCGCGGCGAGCGCGTCCCACCCCTGGTCGGACACCAACCACACGAGGGCGAAGGTCGTGAGGGTGAACTGCGGCACGACGAGCAGGATCGACACGGCGTGGATGCGCCAGAGGAAGGCGTCGCCGCGATACGGGTTGCGTGGGCGGGCGGCGGTCGGGTTCGGCGTCGTCACCGTCGGCACCGGCGTCGGAACGACGGTTCGTGGCGGGTTGCGGAGCCCGATGACGCAGGCCACCGCGAGGACACCGGTCGCGACGAGCGAGATCGTGAGCGCCGCGGAGATGCCGGACGTCGCCGCGACCGAGGGCACCGTCACCGCGGCGGCCGTGACGCCGAGCGGCTGCGACATCTGGCGGATCCCCATCGCGAGCCCGCGACGGTCCTTCGGGAACCAGCCGACGACGATCCGACCGCTCGCCGAGTTCGTGCTCGCGGATGCGGCGCCACCGAGGAGCAGCAGGATCCCGAGCGGCCCGTAGCCGAGCGAGGGGATGAGTCCGTCCGCCGCGATCGCTCCGGCGGCCGCCAGGGCGGTGAGGGCGAGGCCGCCCGCGATGACGATCCGTTCGCCGATGCGGTCGGCCAGCCAGCCCCAGGCGATGAGCGTCAGCACCATGCCGAGGGTGGGCGCTGCGGCGAGGACGCCGGCCTCGGCGAGCGACATGCCGCGTTCGGCGTGCAGGAGCGGGATGAGGAACGCCGGGGTACTGACGAAGAGCGTCCCGGCGGTCTGGGCGGCAACACCGAGGCCGAGGACCGTCCAGGCGCGGCCGGCGTTCGGCATCGGCGGGCGGCCTCCGCGGGTGACCGCGGGGGCCGTCGTGGGCGGGGTCGTCCCGGTCATCGAACCGCTTCCTGCTGCCGGTCGATCCGACTGCTAGCATGACGGTACACCATCTTGGTATACCAAGACCACCGACGAGAACCGAGCCCGGATGAGCACCCCGACGCAGACGACGCAGCTCTACGACCGCCTCCGAGCCGCCATCCTCACCCTCGACCTCGCGCCCGGTCGGTCCCTCACCGAGCGAGGACTGGAACAGCGGTTCGCCGCCTCACGGACGCCGGTGCGGGCGGCACTCACCCGGCTCGAGTCCGAGGGGCTCGCGAAGCGCGACGGCCGCGGCTGGATCGTCGCCCCGATCGACCTCGAGGAGATCGGCCTCATCGCCGAGTACCGCGAGGCCCTCGAGACCGCGACGGTACGACTCGCGACCGAACGCGCCACCGAGGCACAGCTCGCCGCCGTCCGCGCGCTGCTCGACGAACCGCGTCCCGACGACGAGCGCACCGTGCTGCGAGTCGGCGGCGACTTCCACGAGGAGCTCGCGGCGCTCTCCGGGAACCGACTCCTCGCCGAGGGCGTGCACGGGGCGATGGTCCGACTCGCCCGCACCCGCTGGCTCGAGGTCCGCACCCCGGAGGCCCGCGACCAGGCCTCCCGGGAGCACCACGCCATCCTCGACGCGGTCGTGGTCGGCGACGCGACGCGGGCGGCCGAGCTCGTCGCAGACCACATCCGCGGCACCAACGGACGACTCATCGCCTCGCTCACCGCCGAGCAGCGTCGCCTGCGCGGTCACGGCGTCGACATCGTCGCCTGAGCGACCGCCGCCGTTCAGTCCTCGAGCGGCTCCGCCGAGAGCAGCCCGCGCAGCCAGTCGCGCGCCTCGATGAACACCTCGTCGTTGTACCGCGAGTGGTAGTCGACGGCGGTGCGGTCGGCGCTCGGGTAGGAGCCCAGGAAGATCACGTTCGGGCTGAACCGACGGAGCCCGAGCAGCGCGTCGGCCATCCGTTCGTCCTCGATGTGTCCGAGGGCGTCGATCACGAAGCGGTAGCGCCCGAGGGCGTCGCCGATGGGTCGCGACTCGATGAGGCTCAGGTTCACGCCGCGGGTGGAGAACTGCTCCAGCATGTCGAGGAGTGAGCCGGCCTGGTCGTTCGGGAGCTCCACGATGAGGCTCGTCTTGTCGGCACCGGTACGAGCCGGGATCTCGCGGGAGCGGCTGACGACGACGAAGCGGGTCACGGCGTTCGGGTTGTCGCCGATGTTCTCCGCGAGGACGTCGAGCTCGTAGTGGTCGACGATGCCGGGCGGGGCGACGGCGGCGTCCGCGGTGGAGGTGCCGTCGAGCAAGGACGCGGCAGCAGCCACGTTGCTCGACGCCGGGATGTGCCCGTGCGAGGGCAGCTTCGCATCGAGCCACAGGTGGCACTGCCCGTAGGCGACGGGGTGCGCGTTCACGATCGCGACGTCCTCGAGGCGGGTTCCGGGTCGGGCGACGAGGAAGAAGTTGACGGGGACGAGCACCTCGCCGACGATGCGCAGACCGGGCATCGTGGCCAGTGCATCCTGCGCCACGGACACCCCGCCGTCGACGGAGTTCTCGATGGCGATGACGGCGGCCGTACTGCGGCCGTCGAGCACGTCGCCGAGGGCTTCGCCGACATTGCTGACCGGCTTCCAGATCTGGCCTCTCGCCTCCTCGACCTGACCGAGCGCGACCTCGGTGAAGGTCCCGCTCGGACCGAGAAAACTGTAGCTCCGACGGGCGTCTTCGGGGGGTGCGGCAGACATGCCTCCGAGCGTACCGCGTGGCTCGCGACACGCCCCCGACGCCCCGTTGACTCCCATCCAGGTCACATCCGGCTGATATTCAGGGAAAACGGGCCGTTTCGGCCCAGATACCCCCCGTTTTGAGCTATTCAAAACACGCCAATACCCGTCACAATGGATACAAGGGTGTATTGGGCGCTGCCGCTCGTCTCGGGATGCGAGTTCACGGCCGTTCGTCTCCCCGATCTCGATGCGTGATCCGACGTCGCGCGAGGCTCCATCCGATGGCCTGAGACGACGAACAGGAGTGACGTGACGAGTGTCTTCACCGACGCCGCCTCGCGGACCACTCCTCGACTGAACCTCGCGGCGGGCGCCGAGGCCGCGTTCGACATCGCACCCTCCTGGACCCTGCCCGCCTGGCGGCTCCCGACGTGGGTCGGTCGACCGCTCTCCGCCGCCCGCGCCACGCTCGTCAAGTCGGTCGTCATGACCGTCGCCATCGCCGCGATCCTCGCCGGCGTCGTCACCGTGACGCAGACCTCGACCGCCGGGGCGAGCGCGATCGCCGCCACCGATTTCGCGCCGGCGGCGTCGACGGTCCCCACCATGAGTGCCGCGGCCTTCACCGCCACCTACGTCGGCGACCTCGCCGCTGCGGCATCCGCGCTCACGACGATGTCGTCGATCCAGGTCGCCCAGCTCTGGACCGCCTTCCCACCCGGATACCGCGCGCTGCTCATGACCGGCTACCCGGCGATCATCGGCAACCTCGAGGGCGTCACCTACACGGACCGCGCGACGGCCAACGTGTCCCGCCTCGCCGGACTCCTCGCCGACACCGAGGCGAGCTACCGCGCGATGATGGCGGGCTCCGACCAGGTCGACGGCGAAGCGGCCTCGACGGCCCTCGCGACGACCGTGTCGCGACTCGACGCGATCAAGCTGCTCGTCGACCGGTACGCCCCGGAGGCGGTCGCCGCCAGACTCCAGCCCGAGTACCTCATCACGTTGCAGTCGGCCGGGTCCGGCCCTCCTCGCGTCGCGGTCGCGGTCGGCGACGTCGACATCGCCACCTACGTCACCGTGTTCGTCCCGGGGATGAACAGCAGCGCGCTCGAGCTCGACGACTACCTGCGCGGGGCCAAGCGCATCCAGGCGGCTGCGGCGGACAGCGCCGTGATCCTCTGGATCGGCGGCCACAGCCCGACCGCCCTCGAGGTGCCCTCCAACGACCGCGCCATCGAGGGGGCGCCGCTGCTCGCCGGGGTGCTGGCCGGCTACGACGCCTACCGGACGACGCACGGTGTCGCCTCGCAGCTGAGCGTCGTGGCGCACTCCTACGGCACGGCGACGGCCTCGCTCGCCCTGGCCTCCGGCGATTACCACGTCGACGACTTCGTCATGCTCGGCTCCGCGGGCATCCCGTCCGAGATCGCGATCACCGACCTCCATGTCCCCACCAGTCGCGTGTACGCCTCGCAGGCGAGTGCCGACACGCTCGCGGGTCTCGGGCAGATCCTGTCCGGGCGGGCGAACCCGACCGGCGGTGCCTGGGGGGCCACCGTGTTCGGCTCGGACGGCCTGACGCTCGGCGACGGCGACCACCTCGGCGCCGTCGACGGTCACAACGCGGTCGGCTCGAGCAACGCCGACGACCGGGGCAAGTACCTCGGGCCGGCCACCGAGAGCCTCTACGCGATCCAGCGCATCGTGACCGGGAAGGCGTACGCGCTGCCCGACCTCACGACTCCCGGCGGCACGCGGCACACCGGTGCGACCGCCGCCGCGGGAACGACCGACCCGGCGACCACCGCATCCGCCTCGGCGAGCGCCGCCGCGGTCCTCGCCACCCGCTGACCGTCCCCGATCGTCGGGTGCCCGACATCCGGAGGTCAAGCGCCTTCCTGACCCGATCGGTTGCTGCCAGACTGGGGCGATGAACGATCGCGCTGGGACCCCCGCCACCGAAGCCGACCTGATCGACGTGCCGTCGCTCATCGACGCGTACTACACGCTCAAGCCGGACGTCTCGATCCCGGAGCAGCGGGTCGTGTTCGGCACGTCCGGACACCGCGGCTCCTCGCTGAACACGGCGTTCAACCAGGACCACATCGCCGCCACCACGCAGGCGATCGTCGAGTACCGCGCCGGCCAGGGCATCACCGGTCCGCTCTTCATCGGTTCCGACACGCACGCGCTCAGCGGCCCGGCCCAGACGACGGCGCTCGAGGTCCTCGTCGCCAACGGGGTGCGGGTGCTCGTCGACGAGTTCGACGACTTCGTCCCGACGCCGGCGCTCAGCCACGCCATCCTCAAGTACAACGCGGAGGGCAACGGCGACCAGGCCGACGGCATCGTCGTCACGCCGAGCCACAACCCGCCGGCCGACGGCGGGTTCAAGTACAACCCGCCGCACGGTGGTCCGGCCGACTCCGACGCCACCTCGTGGATCGCGAACCGCGCCAACGAGCTCATCGCCGGCGGCCTGCACGACGTGAAGATGGCCGAGCCCTCGGCCGTCGAGACGTACGACTTCCGCGGCAACTACGTCGACGACCTGAAGCACATCATCAACCTCGACGCCATCAAGCGCAGCGGCATCCGCATCGGTGCCGACCCCCTGGGCGGCGCGAGCGTGCACTACTGGCAGGCGATCGCCGACCGGTACGAGATCGACCTCACGGTCGTGAACCCGCACGTGGACCCGGCGTGGGCGTTCATGACGCTCGACTGGGACGGCAAGATCCGGATGGACCCGTCGTCGCCGTCGGCCATGGCGGCGCTCGTCGCCCGTCGTGACGAGTTCGACCTCCTCACCGGCAACGACGCGGACGCCGACCGCCACGGCATCGTCACCCCCGACGCCGGGCTCATGAACCCCAACCACTACCTCGCCGTCGCGATCGACTACCTGTACGCGAACCGGCCCGGTTGGCGTGAGGACGCCGCCGTCGGCAAGACCCTCGTGTCGTCGTCGGTGGTCGACCGCGTGGCCGAGTCCCTCGGGCGTCGCCTGTGGGAGGTCCCGGTCGGGTTCAAGTGGTTCGTCCCCGGCCTCGTCGACGGCTCCGTCGGCTTCGGTGGCGAGGAGAGTGCGGGCGCGAGCTTCCTGCGCTTCGACGGCTCCGTGTGGACGACCGACAAGGACGGCATCCTCCTGTGCCTGCTCGCCGCGGAGATCCTCGCGGTGACCGGCAAGACCCCGTCGGTGCTGTACCGCGAACTCACGGAGCGCTTCGGCGACCCGGTGTACGAGCGCGTGGACGCCGCGGCCTCGAAGGAGCAGAAGGCGCGCCTCGGCAAGCTCGACGGTGACGCGATCACGGCGACGGAACTCGCCGGCGACCCGATCGTCGCGAAGCTCAGCCACGCTCCGGGCAACGACGCCGCCATCGGCGGGGTCAAGGTCGTGACCGAGCACGCGTGGTTCGCGGCCCGACCCTCCGGCACGGAGGACGTCTACAAGATCTACGCCGAGTCCTTCAAGGGTGCCGAGCACCTCAAGCTCGTGCAGGCCGAGGCGAAGCGGATCGTCGACGACGCCCTCGGCGCCTAGGCGCTGGCCGGTCCGCCCCGGTACCTGAGCCGCACCCCGGTCCCTGAGCGTGTCGAAGGGCTAGTTCAGGTACCCGGGGGCGGCCGGGAGTCCGAAGAACTCCTCGAGTGTCGTGACACCCGTGTTGTGCATCTCGGTCGCGAGCGACACCCCGATGTAGCGGTAGTGCCACGGCTCGAAGGAGAAGCCGGTGACCTCGACCTTGTCGGCCGGGTAGCGCAGCAGGAAGCCGAAGCGGTAGGCGTTCGCCGCCAACCACTGTCCTTCGGTCGTGTCGCCGAAGCAGGTGTTGAGCGAGCAGTTCCCGCTCGCAGCGCCGATGTCCATCGTCCAGCCGGTCTGGTGTTCGCTGTAGCCGGGTCGCGCGGTCGTCGCGTCGTCCGGCTCGCTGTCGTACACGGACACCTGGCTCGAGTAGCTGCGGTACGCGCTGTTCGACGCGAGTGACAGACCGGCCTCGGCCGAGGCGGCGTCGAACATCTGGACGATCGCCGCGGCGGCCTCGGCGCGCAGCAGCGGGTCCCAGGTGTGGGCGACGGGTACCGCGACGAGGTCCGGCGGGGTGTAGTCGACGGGGTTGAGCGGCCGGGTCTTGTTGACGACCACCCAGGGGCTCAGCGGGTCGTCGATCGAGAACGCGGCCTTGTCGAACGCGGGCGGCGCCGGTGGGGCGACCGGGGTGGTCTCGGTCGGGGTGGGCGTCGCGGTGGGGGTCGGGGTCGGTGTGGCCGTCGGCGTGGCGCTCGGCGTCTTCGTTGCGGCGACCGGGGTGGGCGTCGCTCCCCCGGCGATGTTGACGACAAGCACCACCAGCAGGATCGCGAGCACCGCCGCGAGCACCCCGAAGGCGATCACGCGGTTGCGACGCACGCGCGGCGAGACCGGGCGTCGGTGGGAGGGCTGGTGGGCTGCGGTCACCCGTCGAGCCTAACCGTGACACGCCGAGTCCGCCTCTGCCACACTGGCGACAGGCACGCACACCGCACGAGGGGCCCGACGATGACCGCAGCGACGCCAGCACACCACGCGCCCACGCACCGCAGGCGTCCGCACTTCCGTCGGCTGCTGACCGCGGTCGCCGTCGTGATCGGTCTCGGGCTCGTGGTGGCGGTCGTCGCGGCGATCACCCCGTGGCCGTCCGCCCTGCTCATCCGTTCGGTCTTCGAGCGTGGTGGCGCCGCGACGGTCGCCGAGATGGAGCCGTACGTCCCGGACACGAAGCTCACCGAGTACCGCGACGTCGCCTATGCCGCGCCGAGTGGCGGGCGCCCCCAGGTCGACACGACCCTCGACGTCTTCACCCCCGCCGACGGCACGGAGCCGCTGACCACCATCGTGTGGATCCACGGCGGGGCCTGGATCTCCGGCGAGAAGGGCAACGTCGAACCGTACCTGCGGATCCTCGCCGCCGAGGGCTACACGACGATCGCCGTGAACTACACGATCGCCCCGGAAGCGATCTACCCGACGGCCGTCGACCAGTTGAACGATGCGCTCGCGTACATCTCCGAGCACGCGTCGGAGTGGAACGGGAACCCGGACCGCATCGTCCTGGCCGGCGACTCGGCCGGATCACAGCTCGCGAGCCAGTTGGCCGTGCTCACGACGAACCCCGACTACGCCGCCCTCAGCGGCATGACCCCCGGTATCCGCGCGGATCAGCTCGTCGGCGCGATCCTCAACTGCGGCGTCTACGACATGACGGCGATGGCGGAGCTCGACGGCATCGGCGCCTGGGGACTGCAGACCGCGCTCTGGGCCTATGCGGGCACGAAGGACTGGTCGGAGACGTCGACCGGTGCGCTCATGTCCACCATCGACTTCGTCACCGCGGACTTCCCGCCCACCTTCATCACCGGCGGCAACGGCGACGCCCTCACCTGGTTGCAGTCCGTGCCGATGAGTCAGGCCCTCGAAGCCGCCGAGGTCCCCGTCACGAAGCTGTTCTGGGCCGCGGACCACGAGCCGGCGCTGCCGCACGAGTACCAGTTCCACCTGGACCTGGACGACGCGCACGTCGCGCTCACCGCCACCCTCGACTACCTCTCGGCGCTCGACGCGGAGCTCGACGGCGCAGCGACCACGACACCCTGACCGGGTCGGTTGCCGCGGAACTTGCGCCGGGTGTAAGTTTGCACACTACGCAAAATCCCCAACGTCGGTGCGCCTGTGAACCGGCGCGCCCAGAGTCGAACGAGACCGCATGTCATCCAGCTCCCCCGCCTCGACCGAGCGACCGGGATCCACGCCCGTCCTCAGTCACCGGCAGATCCTCTTCATCATCTTCGGCCTCATGGCCGGCATGTTCCTCTCCGCCCTCGACCAGACCATCGTCGGCACCTCGATGCGCACCATCGCGGACGACCTCGACGGCATGGCCCTGCAGGCCTGGGTCACGACGGCCTACCTGATCACGTCGACGGTCTCCACGCCGATCTACGGCAAGCTGTCCGACATCTTCGGTCGTCGACCGCTGTTCATCATCGCGATCTCGATCTTCCTGATCGGCTCGCTGCTCGCCGGCATGTCCGGCTCGATGTACGAGCTCGCGATCTTCCGCGCCATCCAGGGGCTCGGTGCCGGTGGGCTCATGGCCCTGCCGCTGACGATCATGGGCGACATGCTCGCTCCTCGTGAGCGCGCGAAGTACCAGGGGTACTTCCTCGCCGTCTTCGGCGTCTCGAGCGTCATCGGCCCGCTGATCGGCGGCCTGTTCGCCGGTGCACCCGAGTTGCTGTTCATCACCGGTTGGCGCTGGGTGTTCCTCATCAACCTGCCGATCGGCGTCATCGCGCTCGCGATCGTGCTGCGCTTCCTGCACATCCCGCACACGCGTCACAGCGTCCGCATCGACTGGTGGGGTGCCGCCACGGTCGTGCTGGCCGTCGTCCCGCTCCTCCTCGTCGCCGAACAGGGCCGCATCTGGGGCTGGGCTTCGGCCGGCTCCATCGCCTGCTACGCGATCGGCGTCGCCGGCATCGTCGGGTTCATCCTCGTCGAGCGGGCGATGGGCGACGACGCGCTCATCCCGCTGAAGCTCTTCAAGAACTCGACCTTCCGGGTCGCCACGATCCTCGGCGTCCTCGTCGGCTTCGGCATGTTCGGCGCGATGATGACGGTGCCGCTGTTCCTCCAGCTGGTGGAGGGCGCGACGCCGACCGAGTCCGGTCTGCTCATGCTGCCGATGATCCTCGGCCTCATGATCTCCTCCATCGCGAGCGGCCAGATCATCGCGCGGACGGGCAAGTACAAGGCGTTCCCGATCGTCGGCACCTTCCTGCTGCTGAGCGGCTTCTTCTACTTCAGCTTCGCGACGGCCGACAAGCCGGTCTGGTGGATGATGGGCGGCATGCTGCTCGTGGGCCTCGGCCTCGGTCAGCTCATGCAGACGCTGACGATCGCGAGCCAGAACGCCGTCGAGGCGCGCGACATCGGTGTGGCGACGAGCTCGTCGACGTTCTTCCGTCAGATCGGTGGAACGTTAGGTACGGCGGTCATCTTCTCGGTGCTCTACACGCGCATCCCGACGACGATCGCGGCGGCCTTCGCCGACCCGACGCTCAGCGAGCGCGTCCGGGCAGCGGCGCAGGATCCGGCCGTGCTGTCCGATCCCGCGAACGAGGGCATCCTGAAGGTGCTGCAGCGGGCGCAGGAGAACAGCGGCTCGGCGGGTACCGCGCTCGACGGCGACACCTCGTTCCTCCTCGGGGCGAACCACGACCTGGCCGCGCCGTTCCTCACCGGCTTCGCCGATGCGACCGTCACGGTCTTCTGGGTGAGCTTCGCGGTGGTCGCCGTCGCGTTCGTCCTGAGCTGGTTCCTGAAGGCGCCGCCGCTGCGGGCGAAGTCGGCCCTGCAGGAGCGGACCGACGCGCAGGCCGCCGTGGACGCGGAGGACGAGCTGTCGCTCTCCGCGCAGCGAGCCGCCGAGCTGGCCGGGTCGCAGTTGTCGCCCGACACCGCGAGCAACCGCGTCGTCGACCCGAGCACCAGGCGCTGACCGTCGTTCCTCGTTCGCCAGCGCACCGCGCTGACGTGACCGCGGGGTGACCGCCGCCGGCGCACCGCGCTGACGTGAGCGCCGTCGATTCGGCCCGACCGCGGCCCCAGCACGTGAGCGCGCCCCTCCGGAGGGGCGCGCTCACGTGTGTGCACCGCGCTCACGTCAGCGCACCGCGCCGGCCCCATACCCACCCATGCATGAGAGCGCTCTCAGCAGGCGATAGCATGGCCTAGCACCCAGCCACGAGGAGCTCCGATGACGCACGCCCCCCAGCCCACCAGCCGCCCGGCCCTGATCCTGCCGCCGTTCCTCTGGGGTTCGGCCACCGCCGCCGCCCAGGTCGAGGGCGCCGCCCACGAGGACGGCAAGGAGGACTCCATCTGGGACGCCTTCGCGCGCGTGCCGGGAGCGATCGCGAACGGCGACGACCTCGAGGTCGCCGTCGACCACTACCACCGCAGCACTGCCGACGTCGCGATCATGAGCGAGCTGGGCCTCGACGCCTACCGGTTCTCGACGAGCTGGGCGCGCATCAAGCCGGGCGACCGCGAGGTCAACCCCGCCGGCCTCGACTTCTACAGCCGTCTCGTCGACGAGTTGCTCGAGGCGGGCATCCTCCCCTGGCTGACGCTCTACCACTGGGACCTCCCGCAGGCCCTCGAGGAGCAGGGCGGATGGACCAACCGGGACACGGCCCTCCGCTTCGTCGACTACGCCGAAGCCACCTACGACGTCCTCGGCGACCGGGTCCAGCACTGGACGACGTTCAACGAGCCGTTCTGCTCGGCCCTCCTCGGCTACGCGGTCGGCGTGCACGCCCCCGGCCGTCGCGACGAGGCAGCCGCCCTCGCCGCCATCCACCACCAGCACCTCGCCCATGGGCTGGCCACCACCCGCCTCCGCGAGCTGGGCGCCGAACAGATCGGCATCACCCTCAACCTCACGAACGCGATCCCGGCCGACCCGACGGACCCGGCCGACGTCGACGCCGCGCGCCGCGTCGACGGCATCATGAACCGCATCTTCCTCGAACCCATCGTCCTCGGCGCCTACCCGGCCGACGTCACTGAGGACCTCGCCGGCCTCGGCCTCGAGGAACTCGTCCGCGACGGCGACCTCGAGGCCATCTCCGCGCCCATCGACTTCCTCGGCGTGAACCATTACCACGACGACTTCGTCTCGGGGCACCCCGACGACTCCGGTGCCGACGGCGGCCACTCGGGCGCGACCGAACGCGAGGTCGGCTCCCCCTGGCTCGCCTCCACCGGGATCTCCTTCCCGAGCCGCGGCCTGCCGCGCACCGCGATGGACTGGGAGGTGCACCCCGCCGGGCTCCGCACCCTCCTCGTCCGGCTCGGCCGGGAGTACCCGACGCTGCCGCCGCTGTACGTGACCGAGAACGGTGCGGCGTACGACGACGTCGTCGCCGAGGACGGTCGCATCCACGACGTCGACCGCGACGCCTTCATCCAGGACCACATCGACCAGGTGGAGCTGGCGATCGCCGACGGCGCGGACGTGCGCGGGTACTTCGTCTGGTCGCTGCTCGACAACTTCGAGTGGGCGTACGGCTACGACAAGCGCTTCGGGATCGTGCGAGTCGACTACGACACGCAGGTGCGCACGATCAAGGACAGCGGACTCGCCTACGCGCGTCGCATCGCCGCCTCACGCACGGCACCCGCCGTCGCCGAACTGTCCTGACGCAGGAGCGACGCGGGGTGTCGCGCCCGCGAGGCCGCGACACGCCGGTCACCTCCTGAGAACGGTCGCCGGCCGCTGCCGTCCAGACGGGCGGCGATACACTGCACTCGGCCACGCACACCCGCTCGGAAGGGGACGATGATGCTGTCCGGTCAAGGAGCCCCCACGCTCGAGATGGTCGCCGCCCGCGCGGGTGTCTCGCGCGCCACGGTCTCCCGGGTGGTCAACGGTTCCCCGAAGGTCACGCCGGAGGTCGTCGCCGTCGTGAACGAGGCCATCGCGGCGCTCGACTACGTCCCGAACCGCGCCGCCCGATCGCTGGCCTCGCGCCGGACGCAGGTCATCGCGCTCGTCGTCCCGGAGTCGACCGCCCGCGTGTTCTCGGACCCGTTCTTCGCCTCCGTCGTGCAGGGGGTCGCCCTCGAGCTCGCCGAGACCGACTACACGCTGAACCTCCTCATCGCCTCCGAGGCGAACTCCGAGAAGACCCGTCGCTACCTGCTCGGCGGCAACGTCGACGGGGCGCTCGTCGTCTCCCATCACAGCGGCGACCACTCGTACACGCGACTCGGCCGGGAGCTGCCGATCGTGTTCGGCGGTCGCCCCATGGGCGCCGACGTCGTCGACAGCACCTACGTCGACGTCGACAACGTAGCGGGTGCGCGGAGTGCGGCGCGCTGCCTCATCGACGCGGGCCGCACACACATCGCGACGATCGCCGGTCGGCAGGACATGCCGGGCGGGGTGGACCGCCTCGCCGGATGGCGCGCTGAACTGACCGAGGCCGGCCTGTCCGCCGACCTCATCGAGGTGGGCGACTTCTCCCCCGCCGACGGCGCCGCCGCGATGCGTCGACTGCTCGCGCGCGGGGTGCCGATCGACGGGCTCTTCGCGGCGAACGACCAGATGGCCGCCGGCGCTTACTCCGTCATCCGCGAGGCCGGACTGACGATCCCCGGTGACATCGCCGTGGTCGGCTACGACGACGACCGCTACGGCGAGACGGCAGCGCCGCCGCTCACGACCATCGCGCAGTCGCCCGTCGATCTGGGCACCGAGATGGCCCGGGTACTGGTGCGACGCCTCGCGGGTGAGCCGGTCGAGCGCGTCACCGTCATGCCGACCCGGCTCGTGTCGCGCGCCTCGGTGTAGCCCTACCGGGCCAGCCGGGCCCGGATGATCTCGAGCGCCTGCGGGTTCTCGTCGACGAGCACGTACCGACGTCCGAGCGCCTTCGCCACCGCGCCCGTCGTGCCGCTGCCGGCGAAGAAGTCGAGCACCCAGTCGCCCTCGCGGGAGGAGGCCTGCACGATCCGGCGGAGGATCCCCTCCGGCTTCTGCGTCGGGTAGCCGGTCTTCTCGCGGCCGGTCGGCGACACGATCGTGTGCCACCAGACGTCCGTCGGCAGCTTGCCGCGTGCGGCCTTCTCCGCGGTGACCAGGCCGGGCGCCATGTAGGGCTCGCGGTCCACGGTCGCGTTGTCGAAGTGGTACCCCTTCGGGTCCTTCACGTAGACGAGGATCGTGTCGTGCTTCGTCGGCCAGCGGCTCTGCGCCTTCGCGCCGTAGTCGTACGCCCAGATGATCTCGTTGAGGAAGCATTCGCGGCCGAAGAGGGCGTCGAGCAGCACCTTGGCGTAGTGGGCCTCGCGGTAGTCGAGGTGGAGGTAGAGCGTGCCGTCGGCGGCGAGGACCCGCCAGGCCTCGACGAGCCGTGGTTCGAGGAAGCCCCAGTAGTCGTCGAAGGCGTCGTCGAACCGTCGGAGGTCGCCGCGGATGCGCTCGTAGGCCTGCCCCTTGAACCCCGCGAACCGGTTCACGCCCGTCTCGGCCGTGCGGACCGAGGTCGAGGAGTGGCGGCGCTGCACCCGGCCCGTGTTGAAGGGCGGGTCGAGGTAGATGAGCGTGAACGCCTCGTCGGGCAGCTGCGCCACGACGTCGAGGTTGTCGCCTTCGAGCACGAGGTCCGGGCCGTCGTGCGTCCACAGCGGCGGCCCGTCGGGAGCTGCTGCGGCGAGGGACATGTGCCCATTCTGGCAGTCCGGCCCCGCCCCGGCGGGAAGGAACGACCCGGCCCGCGCGTTGCACCCCGTATGACCACCGAGTTCGCCAACGAGACCGACGCCCAGCGATACACCATGCACGTCGACGGCCAGCTGGTGAGCGTCGTCGACTACCGGATCTCCGGCGACTCGATCTCGTTCCCCCGCACCTTCACGACGCCGCCGTTCCGCGGCAAGGGGTACGCGGGCGAGCTCGTCGCCTACGCGGTCGACGACGTCGAGCAGCACAGCGAGCGGCGGATCGTGCCCATGTGCTGGTACGTCGGCGAGTGGTTCGACGCCCACCCGGAGCGCCAGGACCTCCTCACCCGCTCCACGAGCTGACCGGACCCCGACGCGTCATCCACCGTCCACCTGGCGGTTACGCACGGGGACTAGCGTCCCGACCATGCAGCAACTCGTCTCGCACTACGCTCCGCCGCCCCCGCTCGACCGGATGGACGGCTACCAGGTGGTCGACGTCGACGACGACGACCCGATCCTGCTCGACGCCGCCGGCTCCCACATCGACACGTGGCGCGAGGGCTACCCGTACGCGGAGCGCATGTCGCGCGAGCAGTACGAGAGCGACAAGCGGCTGCTCCAGATCGAGCTGTTGAAGCTGCAGAACTGGATCAAGGCGAACGACCGGCGCCTCGTCGTCGTGTTCGAGGGGCGCGACGCCGCGGGCAAGGGTGGGACGATCAAGCGGTTCACCGAGCACCTCAACCCGCGCGGTGCCCGCGTCGTGGCGCTCGAGAAGCCGACGGCCCGTGAGTCCACCCAGTGGTACTTCCAGCGCTACGTGCAGCACCTGCCGGCCGCCGGCGAGATCGTGCTGTTCGACCGCTCCTGGTACAACCGCGCCGGCGTCGAACGGGTCATGGGGTTCTGCACGCCAGCGCAGTACGACGAGTTCATGCGCCAGGCCCCGCTGTTCGAGCAGATGCTCGTCGGCGACGGCGTCGACCTCGTGAAGTTCTGGTTCTCCGTCTCCGCGGACGAGCAGCGCACCCGCTTCGCGATCCGCCAGGTGGACCCGGTCCGGCAGTGGAAGCTGTCGCCGATGGACCTCGCGTCGCTCGACAAGTGGGGTGACTACACCCGGGCGAAGGAGGCGATGCTCGAAGCGACCGACACCCCCGACGCCCCGTGGACCATCGTGAAGAGCAACGACAAGAAGCGCGCCCGCGTGGAGGCGATGCGGCACGTGCTGCACCGCTTCGACTATGCGAACAAGGACCACGAGGTGGTGGGGACCCCGGACACGAACATCGTCGGACCCGCGGCCTCGGTCTACGAGCGCGGCGAGCGGAGCGACGCGGTCTGATCCCGGCCGTCGCCGGAAGCCGGACGCGGTGCCGCCCGGCCCGCTATCCTCTGGATCATGCAGCCGAACTCGTCACCGTTGCGTCGCCTCACGTCGTCGAGCGCGATCTACGGCACCATCGTGTACGCCGGCCTCGTCGGCGCGTCGAGCGTGTACGAGGAGGACGACGTCGAGCAGGTGCTCTTCACGAGCGCGATCACCCTCGTCGTGTTCTGGTTGGCGCACGTCTACTCGGCGGCGCTCGCCCACCACGGCGACGACCGACACGAGGGCACCGTTACCCTCGGTGCGTCGATCCGGCACGGCTTCGAGGAGTCGTTCGGCATGCTGCTCTCCGCCGTGCTGCCCACCATCCCGCTCATCGTGGGCGTCGCGGGCGGCCTCGCCCATGAGCAGGCGGTCAACCTCGCGCTGCAGGTGTCGACGCTGATGCTGTTCGTGCTCGGGTGCGCGGCCTTCGTGGTGCGCGGCTCGCGCTGGTGGTGGTGCCTCCTCGGCGGTGTGGCGACCGCCCTGTTCGGCGTCGTCATCATCGTGCTGGAGGCGGCGACCCACTAGCGCCTGTCGGCGCGGCGCCGTCGAAGACTCAGCTGCGCGCGCTGAGCGCCTTCGCCGACTGCTGGGCGGCGCGACGGACCTCGCGGTCGGGGTCGCGGAGGAGACCTTCGAGGAGTGGCTTGGCCTCGTCGCCCCCGACGGCGGCGAGCGCCCTGGCGCCACCCGCGCGGACGCGGGCGTGGTCGTCGTTGAGCAGCGGGGCGATCGTGGCGACGTCACCGACGCGACGCTCGGCGCACACCCGTGCGGCCATCTCGCGGACGCGCCAGGCCTGGTTGCCGAGTGCGGCGACGACGGCCGAGGTCGCGGAGTCGTCCCAGACGTGGAGCAGGGCGCGGGTGCCCCAGAGTTCCGGCCAGTACAACGCGGGCGCGCCACCGAGGATGCCCTCGGCGTGGTGGCCACCGACGACGCGGAGGAAGTCCTCGCCCTCGTACCGGCCGGCGAGGAGCGAGACGCAGCGCTCGACGACGCGGGGCTCGCTCTCGGCGGCGACCGCGTCGGCGAGTCGTTGCTCGAGGGAGGCCTGCGTGGCGGGGACCGGGGTGTCGGGTGTCTCGTTCTGCGCTGTCATCGTTCCCCCACCCTAGTCCGCGGGCTCCGGCATGCGCTGGTCGCGTGGCGACCGACGCAGGGCCGGATCAGGGGACGCGGGTGAGCCAGGCGTCGGTGTCGAACTTCGATTCGACGAGCGACTCGGCCGCCTTGAGCTCCGCCTCCGTGACATGGGCGGGGGTCGCGCCGGTGATCTCCACGAAGGTGTCCTTCATACGGTCGATGATCTCGGCGCGCGAGAGGCCCGTCTGGCTGCGGAGCGGGTCGACGCGCTTGGCCGCCGAGGTCGTCCCCTTGTCGCTGAGCTTCTCGCGCCCGATGCGCAGCACCTGCGTCATGAGCTCGCCGTCCATGTCGTAGCTCATCGTGACGTGGTGCAGCACTGCGCCGTTCCCCAGGCGCTTCTGCGCCGCCCCGCCGATCTTGCCGGATGGGCTCGTGATGTCGTTGAGCGGCTGGTACGTCGCCTCGATGCCGAGCGAGCGGAGGGCGACGAGCACCCAGTCGTCGAGGTAGGCGTAGGAGTCGGCGAAGGTCATGCCGTTCACGAGTTCCGCCGGCACGTAGAGCGAGTAGGTGATGATCCCGCCGCGCTGCATCATCATGGCGCCGCCACCGGAGACCCGGCGGACGACCTCGAAGCCGTTCGCCTTCGCGTTGTCGAGGTCGACCTCGTTCTTGAGGGACTGGAAGCTGCCGATGACGACCGCCGACTGGTCCCACTCCCAGATGCGGAGCGTCGGACCGCGGCGGCCCTCGCCGACCTCGTTGGTGAGCACCTCGTCGAGCGCCAGGTGCAGCTGCGGGGAGACCGAGCCGTCGTGGATGAGCTGCCAGTCGTAGTCGCCCCAGCCGGTGGCCTTCGCGAGCGAACGGCGGATGGCGGTCGCGACGGCCTCGGGGGTGAAGCCGAGCAGCACGGCGTTCTCCGGCAGCGCCCCGCGGATGGCGGCAGCGAGCCCGGCTGCGTCGGTGGTGGCCGGCAGGCCGGTGACCGCGCGGTCGATCAGCGCGAGCGCGTCGTCCGGTTCGAGGAAGAAGTCGCCCGCGAGTCGGAAGTCGGCGATCCGACCGTCGACCACGTCGAGATCGACGACGACGAGCTTGCCACCCGGGACCTTGTACTCACCATGCATGCCCCCAGCCTATTCCTGGACGGCGTCCGGATTCCCCGGAAGCGGTGCCGATCGGCTCAGGAGTCGAACCCGATGCCGAAGCGGTCCATGACCTTCAGGAGCAGGCCGTCGCGGCCCTCGTTCGCGTCGGAACGGGCGACGGCGCGGCGGACCGTCTGGATGGCGGGGTTCGCGATGGGCTCGGGTGGGATGGGGATCGGCTTGGACCGCACCATCCGCAGCCGGGTCAGCTCCGTCGACTCGCCACTCAGCAGGTCGAGCATGACCTTCGCCCCGAAGCGCGTCGCCCCGACGCCGAGCCCGGTGAACCCCGCGCTGTAGGCGACACGACCGCCGAGCGCCGAGCCCTGGAAGGCCGACAGCCGCGAACACATGTCGATCATCCCGCCCCAGGCGTGGGTGAACCGCACGTCGAGCTGCGGGTAGGTCGTGAAGAAGTGGTCGGCGAGCGTCTCGAAGGTCTCGCGACGCTGGTCGTGCTCGGGACGGATCCTGCCGCCGCGGTGGTAGACGGCGTCGAAGCCGCCGTAGAGGATGCGGTCGTCGGCCGAGCGGCGGGAGTAGTGGAACTCGCGGCTCGAGTCGGCGATGCCGAACCGGTCCGTCCAGCCGATGCTCGCGAGCTGCTCGGCGGTGAGCGGTTCCGTCATGAGCACGTAGTCGTACACGGGGATGGTGAGCAGCTCGGTGCGCTTGAGGAGCGAGGGGAAGCCGTTGGTGGCGAGCGCGACCCGGCGGGCCTGCACGCTCCCCTGCCGCGTGGTCACCGCGACGCCCTCGCCCGAGCGCCGCAGACCGGTCGCCGGCGTGTGCTCGAACACCCGGACGCCGAGCTCGATGCAGGCGCGCTTCAAGCCCCAGGCGAGCTTCGCCGGGTGGACGAGCGCGGTGCTCTTCCACTCGCGCTGACCCGCCAGGTACACCGGGGAGTGCACGAGCTCCTGGACCGCTTCGCGGTCGAGGAAGACGCCGTCGCCCGAGACCTCGCGGAGTGCGTCGACCTGGTGCGGCTCGGTCGCGACCGTGAGCACGCCCGTGTGCTCGAACTCGGCGTCGATCCCGAGGCGGTCGAGCGTGGCGACGAACTCGTCGAAGTTCTCGTCCGCGAGCCGTTCGAGTTGTGGCAGCTCCTCGGCGAAGTGGCGTTCCCCGTTGTCGTCGCCATGGGTGAGGCTCGCTTCGAAGAAGCCACCGTTGCGGCCGCTCGCCGCCCAGCCGACCTCCTTGCCCTCGATGAGGACCACGTCGCGCGAGGGGTCGGCCTCCTTCGCGATGAGCGCCGTCCAGAGCCCGGAGTAGCCGCCACCGACGACGAGCAGATCGGTGTCGACGTGGCCGACGAGGCGGGGCTCCGGCGTGGGGCGTTCCGGGGTGTCGAGCCAGTACGGGACGGTGCTCGCCCCGGCGAGGGACCGCGCGATGCGCTCGGCCGGGTTGCGCCGACGATGGCTGTAGGTGGGGCCGTCCGAGGTCACCGGGTCTCCTCCGCGTCGAGAGTGGATGCCGCGACTGTACCCCGTGGTCGCCGTACTTGTCCCGGTCCCGCGCCCTTCGACAAGCTCAGGGACCAGACGGGGTGAGCTCAGGGACCAAACGGGGTGAGCTCAGGGACCAAACGGGGTGAGCTCAGGGACNNNNGGGCGCGGCGCCGGGACGCCGACTCAGGTGCGCTTGTCGAGCCACTGCACGACGTCGCGCTCGACGTCTTCGCGGTTCAGCTCGTTGAAGATCTCGTGTCGGGCGTCGGGGTAGATGATGAGCGTCACGTCCGTGAGCTTCGAGCGCTTGACGTAGGCGTCGCGCAGGAGGGTGAGCCCGCGGACGCCGCCGAGCGCGTCGTCGGAGCCGCCGATGATGAGCACGGGCAGCTTGCGCGGCATGTGGCGGGGCGGCCGGCCGAGGAAGGCGAACGCCTGGATCGGGTTCCACACGGGCGTGACGCCGATGTCGAAGTTGCGCTCGTCGGCGGCGAAGGCGGCCCAGGCGGCCGGATCCCGGTTCAGCCACTCGAGGCCCGTGGTTCCGGTCTTCCGCCACCGCTTGTTGAGGTCGCCGGCGTTGATGACGCCCGGCATGGCCAGCGAGGTCCCCGAGAGGATGAGGTACTCGTAGAGATCGTGGTGCGCCGCGACCTTCTGCGCCATGAGCGAGCCCCAGCTGTGGCCGAGGAGCGCCAACGCCGACTCCGGGAACCGGGTGCGCAGGTGGCAACCGACGGCCGCGAGCGAGGCGATCGCACCCCAGGTGGTGCGGGGCCCGAGCTTGCCGAGGCCCAGGTGTTCGAGGCCGGTCCGGCCGTGGCCCCGGTGGTCGTCGGCGACGACCGTATAGCCCGCATCGTTGAGTGCCGCGGCGAGGCGGCCGTAGCGGAGGGCGTGCTCGCCGGCGCCGTGCGCGATGTGCACGACGGCCTTCGGGTTCGCCACCTCCCACACGTAGAGGTAGATCGTCACGCCGTCGTCGTCCACGATCGTCTCGGTCGTGTACGGCCTCGGCTCGAACGGCCGGTTCGCGTCGTCGGCGTCGACAGGTGGCGGGATCTGCTCGCTCATCCCGCCAGCGTAGGCCTTCCGCACGCTCGACGCCTCGTCTCCTCCACACCGTGCGGCAGGTCCCGATCAGCCCACAGATGCGGGTTTGCGGTTCGTCAGCGGCAGGCGTACGGTGATCGAGGCCCGAACGGCGGGCCGCAGGGATCGACGGAAGCGAGGTGAGCGGCCATGGCTGGTGACAGTACCCGCGCCATCGCGTCGACGAACCGCTCCGCCTCCCCCACCCGGTAGGCGCTGCCCCGCCGGCGCCGAGGCGCCCACTCACACCTCCCCGGGTGCGATCCCTCAGGATCGTCCGCACCCGCGCGGCCGCCACACGCTCCCGTCCATCGACGGACGGAGACCTCATGGCACTCATCGACAACGGCATCTACGTGACCGGGCGACGGTCGGCGAGCCCGCGCTCCCTCGACGCGACCTACGAACTCCTGAACGAGCAGCGCGGCATGGCCTGGATCGGGCTGTACCGCCCGCAACCGTCGGAGATCCGTTCCGTCGCGCAGGAGTTCGACCTGCACCCGCTCGCCGTCGAGGACGCCCTGAAAGGCCATCAGCGGGCCAAGCTCGAACGCTACGGCGACACGCTCTTCGTCGTCCTGCGCCCCGCCCACTACCTGGACGCCGAGGAGCGGGTCGAGTTCGGCGAAGTGCACCTGTTCGTCGGCCCCGGCTTCGTGGTGACGGTCCGGCATGCCGAGAAGCCCGACCTCGGTCAGGTCCGTCGGCGCCTCGAGGCGCGACCCGACATCCTCGCGCTCGGCCCCGACGCCGTCCTGCACGCCGTGGTCGACCAGGTCGTCGACGGCTATGGACCCGTCGTCGCCGGGCTGGAGAACGACATCGACGAGATCGAGGACGAGCTCTTCGGCGACGCAGCGGACGTCTCGCGTCGCATCTACGAACTGCTGCGACAGGTGATGGCGTTCCAGCGCGCGACCGCCCCGCTCCGCGCCGTGCTCCACGGACTCCTGCAGGGGGCCGACAAGTACGGGCTCGACGAGGAACTGCGCAACGGCTTCCGGGACGTGCTCGACCACGTCCTCCGGATCGCCGAGCGCGTCGACTCCTTCCGTCACCTGCTCCGCAACGCGCTGACCGTGCACGCGACCCTCATGACGCAGCAGCAGAACGAGGAGATGCGCCGACTCTCCGAGGCGAGCCTCGCGCAGAACGAGGAGTCGCGCCGCATGAGCGAGACGGCGTTGGCGCAGAACGAGGAGATCAAGCGCATCTCCTCGTGGGCGGCGATCCTCTTCGCACCGACGCTCATCGGCACCGTCTACGGCATGAACTTCGACGCGATGCCCGAGCTGCACTGGCAGTTCGGCTACCCCGCCGCGATCGGCGCGATGCTCGCCCTCTCCGGCACGCTGTACGCGATCTTCCGGTTCCGTCGCTGGTTGTGACCAGCACCGCTGCACCTGCCTCGGAGCCTTTACTTAGCCTCACTAATGAGCTAGGCTAAGCATTCGTGGCAGGCACAGCGGCACCGAAGACGACAGCACGGACGATCGCGGAGCAGGCCTCCGAACTCCGCATGGGCACCTTCCGATTGGCGAGGCGCCTGCGCGGCGAGAAGAGCGTCGACGACCTCAGCGATCCGCAGTTCTCCGTGCTCGGAGGGCTCTACAAAGAGGGCTCCGCGACACTCAGTGCGCTCGCCGAACGCGACCGCGTGTCCGCGCCATCGATGAACCGCACCGTCAACTGCCTCGAAGAGGCCGGGTACGTCACCCGCGAAACCGACACGGCCGACCGCCGCAAGGTCACCATCGCCCTCACCGAAGCGGGCCACACCACCGTCACCGAGACCGTCCGGAAACGCGACGCGTGGATCACCCAGCAGCTGCGCGCGCTCACCCCGGACGAACGCGACACCCTCGCCCGTGCAGCCGAGATCATGAGGAGACTCGCCACCCAGTGAGTGCAATGTTCCGTTCCCTGTCCAGCGTCAACTACCGCATCTGGTTCATCGGCGCCCTCGTGTCGAACGTCGGCGCGTGGATGCAGGCCACCACCCAGAACTGGGTCGTCCTGACCGACCTGACCGACAACGACGCCGTGGCCGTCGGCGCCACCATGGCCCTGCAGTTCGGGCCCCAGCTGGTGCTCGTGCCGATCACCGGCCTCATCGCGGACCGCTTCGACAAGCGCAAGATCCTCATCCTCACCCAGTCGAGCCTCATGCTCCTGGCGTTCGCCCTCGGCGCGCTGCTCATCTTCGGGCACGCCGAACTGTGGCACATGTACCTCTTCGCGCTCGCGCTCGGCATCATCAACGCGGTCGACGGCCCGGCCCGCCAGACGTTCGTCTCGGAGCTCGTCGACGAGCACAACATGTCGAACGCGGTCGCCCTCAACTCGGCGTCGTTCAACGCGGCCCGCATGGTCGGCCCGGCGATCGCCGGTCTCCTCATCGTGGCGATCGGGTCCGGGTGGGTCTTCGTCGTCAACGGCTTCACCTTCCTCGGCGTCATCGGGGCGCTGCTCGCCCTCCGCACCGGCAAGCTCCGCCGACCACCGCGGGCACCACGCGCCCGCGGGCAGTTCGTCGAGGGCTTCCGCTACGTCCGCGGACGCCCCGACCTCCTGGTCGTGTTCGTGATCGTGTTCATCATGGGCGCGTTCGGCATGAACTTCCCGATCTTCGCGTCGACGATGGCGGTCGAGTTCGGGAAGGGTGCCGGTGAGTACGGGATCCTCTCCTCCGTCCTCGCGATCGGTTCACTGACCGGAGCGCTGCTCGCCGCGCGGCGGGCCCAGGCGCAGATGCGCATGATCGTCGGTGCGGCCGGCCTCTTCGGCGTCGCCGCCCTGACGGCCGCGTTCATGCCGAGCTACTGGACGTTCGCCGCCGTGCTCATCCTCGTCGGCTTCTCGACCGTGACCCTGCTCACCACCGCGAACGGACTCGTCCAGACCACCACCGAGGCAGCCGTGCGCGGCCGGGTGATGGCGCTGTACATGGCGATCCTCATGGGTGGCACGCCCATCGGTGCGCCGATCGTCGGGTGGGTCGCGAACACCCTCGGGCCGCGGTGGGCACTCGGGCTCGGGGCCTTGGCGGGCTTCATCGCCTGCGCCACCGGTCTCCTCTACGGGGTCGTGCGGCACCACCTGCGCCTGCGCGTCGCCCCGGACTCCCGCTGGCGGCTGCAGTTCACCCACGACGGCGTCGTCGCACCGGTCACCCCCGAGGAGTTCTCGGAGCAGATCGCGCTCACCTCGCCGATCCCGTTGCCGAAAGCGAAGCCGCGCGCGACGGCGGCGGCCGAACCCCGTCCGGAGCCGTCGCCGGTCGAGGAGCGCAGCTCACTCACCGGCTCCCGCCGCTAGCCGGTCCGCCCAGCAGCGGCCCGTCCGTCATGGATCACCGACGGGCGGGCACCGGGCGGAGGCTCGGCACCCAGCAGCGGAGTTCCGACCGGTACCGACGGTACGGTTCGCCGAAGCGGGCCTCGAGGTCGGCCTCCTCGACCGGCCGGACCAGCATGTTCCACACGACCGCGCCGAAGACCGCGTAGACGACCACGATCCAGGACGACAGCAGCAGGCCGACCCCGATCCCCTGCACGATGCTGCCGACTGCCATCGGGTTGCGGACGAAGCGGTATGGGCCGGCGACGACCAGGCGGTTCGGCATCGCCGCCGGCAGCGGCGTCCCGCCTCCCGTGGTCGCCATCGCGGCCGCGGACCACAGGCCGACGATGCTGCCGAGCACGAGGACGACGACCCCGGCGACGACGGCGAACGGCTCGGCGCCGGGGAGCGTGATCGCGACCTGCCACCGCAGCTCGAAGAACCGCAGCACCGCCGGGATGACCGCGAGGAAGACGCCCCAGAACGCGACGATCTCGATGGCCGTCCGCCCGAGCTGCGCCCCGGTCGACGCCGTCGGATCCGCCGGGCGGAAGGCGAACGGTCCGATCGCGATCCACGCCCTCGGGATCCCACCGGTGAGGACGAGCGCGAGTGCCGTGACCGATCCGACGGCGGCGCCGACCATCAGCAGGGCTCCGATGCCCGCCTGGCCGGTCACCGCCGCGAACACGCCGAGTGCGACGGTGACGAGCAGCGTCCATCCCGTCGCCAGGATCGCCGCCCAGCGGATCCCGATCGCGGCGAGCGCCGAGGCGACGACGAACAACGGCACGTCGAGCAGCGCCATGATCACCGGGTCGAGGGAGCCGAGGGTCGCGTCGCGGACGAACGGGACGAGGAACACCGACACCCACCAGGCTGCGCCGGCGACGGCCTGGACGCCGAAGTACCAGCGCCCCCAGGCGACGGCGCTCATGCGCGCATCAGTGGCGCCGGCGAGCGATGAGCCAGGCGACCAGGCGCCAGCCGAGGAGCAGGACGGCGAGGACGATGACGGTCACGATGACGAAGCTGAGCTGCACGCCCTGGCCGGACACCGCTCGCAGCACCATGCCGACGACGACGGTCGACACCCAGACGATGACGCCCGCCCAGCGCACGGCGCGGGTCTCGCGCTGGCCGAGGACGAGGGCGAGCACGTGCCCGACGAGCAGGCCGACGGCGAACGGCCACAGGGTCACGAGGATGCCGAGGATCCCTTCGCCATGGCTGGCCCGGCCGATGAGGACGAACACGATGACGGCGAGGAGGTCGATGCCGACGGTCGCGGCGAATCCTGCTGGGGTCCTGCGGGGGCGTTCCATCCCTTCACCCTATTGGCGCGCCGGGCGCCCATCCTGGAGGGTCGCCGTCTGGCGCGGAACCGGGTCTGTCGCGGCGCCACCGGTGCTGGGTACGATGTCGCTGACATCCCACCGACGAAGGAGCAGTCATGTCGTTCCAGGCCTACCTCGACGCGGCGGAAGCCAAGACCGGCAAGACACCCCGCGAGCTCGTCGACGAGGCGCACACCCGTGGGTTCGACGGGTCCACGAAGGCCGGCGAGATCCTCGAGTGGTTGCAGACCGACTACGAGCTCGGCCGCGGCCATGGCATGGCGCTCGTGCACGTCATCAAGAACGGTCCCACGATCAGCGAGAAGCACGTGGGCACCGACGGCGTGCACCGCGACGAGTCGACGGAGCTCTGGCTCGACGGCAAGGCCTCGAAGCCCGCCGCCCCCTGACCCGCTCGTGGTGCCGCCAGCGCGGTGCGCTGACGTGAGCGCGGGTCTGCCGCGTGAGCGCGCCCCTCTGGAGACCCGCGGTCACCCGCCAGACCCGCGCCGAAGCGTGAACACCACCGCTCGCGTCAGCGCCCCGCGCTGGGCCCGGACCGCTGACATTCGCGTCAGCGCGGTGCGCTGGCGGACGAATACACCGGTCAGTACCAGAAGATCGGGATCCAGTCGCGGTGGTGCGCGTGCACGATCGCGAGGAACACGATCGCGTCGAAGAGCAGGTGCACGGCGAGGATGTAGCCGAGTGAGCGCGTCTTCGAGAACAGGTACCCCTGGAGGAGCGCGAACGGGAACGTCAGGAGCGGACCCCACGAGCGGTAGCCGAGTTCCCAGAGGAACGAGACGAAGATGACGGCCTGCAGCAGGTTGGCCTGCCAGACCGGGAAGTGCCGTCGCAGCAGCGCGAAGCAGGTGCAGATGAAGAAGAGCTCGTCCCAGGTGCCGACCGCGTTCACCCCGACGAAGAACCGCCCGAGTTCACCGGCGTCGCTGATCACCGGCCAGTTCTCGTAGGCACCGGATCGGATGAAGTAGAACGGCAGGATCGCCCACCCGAGGAGCGGGACCGCGAACAGGTACGCGATCTCCCCCTTCGTCTTCTTCTCGCGGCTGCGCCAGGGGAAGATGATCGCCTTCCGCCGGTAGACGAAGCGGTCGATGAGGAACGGGACGCCGACCGCCAGCAGGAGGACGGTGCCGATGCGGAAGAAGCTCGGCCAGGAGACGTCAGCCTCCACCGAGGTGGTCGAGACGATGCCGATCCCGATCGCGATGAGGAACAGATCCTGCGCGAGCGCGCGATCGATGAGGATCGCCGTGACCAGCGCGGCGACGAGCAACGGGTACCCGGCGAGGGGCTGCATGAGGCCGAAGAGGCAGAACGCGGACGCCGCCAGCAGCACCGCGGGGATCAGCTTCATCGGGCGGCGGGCCGGGACGATCATCTCGGTCTGCATGCCGTCGATCCTACGGGTGTCGCCCACGCGGACAGATGTCAGCGCGGTGCGCTGAAGCGAGCGCCGGCCTCCGGGCGTCAGCGCGGTGCGCTGGCGTGAGAGCGCTGGACGGGGCACGACCGCGGGCCGCACGCGTGGGCGCGCCCCTCCGGAGCACCGCGCTCACGCGCATGACCCGCGCTCACGTCAGCGCACCGCGCTGGCACCAACCCCGGGTCAGGCCTCGCGGGTGATCTCGACCTTCACGAAGAGCTTCGACCGGTACGGACCCGCGTAGACGCCACGGAGCGGCGACACGTCGCCGTAGTCACGACCACGCCCGATGAGCACGTGGCGCTCACCGACATCGACCATGTTGGTCGGGTCGAAGCCGCGCCAGTCACCACAGAACCACTCCACCCAGGCGTGCGACTCCCCGGTCACCGTCTCACCGATCGCCGCGTGCGGCTTCGGGTGCAGGTATCCGGACACGTAGCGCGCCGGGATCCCGACGGACCGCAGTGCCCCGAGGACGATGTGCGTGATGTCCTGACAGACGCCCTTGCGGTTGGCCCACGCCTCGGCCGCCGTCGAGTACACACTCGTGACGCCCTGCACGTAGTCCATCTGCTCGCCGATCTCACGGCTGATCGCCATCGCGGCTTCACACGGGCTCTCGTGACGGTCGGCGATGGTCCGGGCGAGCTCGACGAGGTCGTCCGGCGGCGTGGTCCGACGGGTCTGCTCCAGGTGCTCCACCCGGGTGACGGCCGCCTGCGTCGCGATGTCGAGCTGCTCCCAGCCGGTCGGGTGCGGTTCGTGCTTCCGAGGGCGGACCTCGACGAGACTCGTGGCCGTGAGCGACAGCTCGTCGTGCGGAGTGAGCACCTCGAAGGCCGACACCTTCATGCCCCAGTAGTCCGTGTACGTCGACTGCGACGCACCGGGCTGGATATCGATGTGCGAGTACAGCACATACTGGTCCTCCGTGGTGACGGGGAGCATGCGCGCCTCGTTGTAGGAGGCGTTCACCTTGCCGGCGTACGAGAATCCGGTGCTGTGCTTGATGTGCAGACGGGTCATGAGTTCTCTCCGATCCACGCGGGCACCGCATGCGTGGGGAAGTAGCGTTCGCGGATCGCCTCGGACACCTGGCTCGTGACGTTCTGCACGGCGTCCATCCGGCCGGGGAGGTCGCCGAGGGTGTCCTGGATGGGCCGGTACTCGAGGTCGCTGCGGATCTGACCGAGCAACCGCTGGGCGGAGTCGACCGTGCCGACCCGACCGCGTCGGGGTTCGAGGTCGCGCATGCACTCCTCGGCCCGGCTGATCGAGAACATGACGGAGCGCGGGAACAGCTGGTCGAGCAGCAGGAACTCGGCGGCGTTCTTCGCGCTCGGCATGCCGCGGTAGGTGCGCAGGTACGCCTCGTACGCGCCGCAGGAGCGGAGGATCGTCGTCCACGACGGACCACTGGCCTCGGTGAGCGACCGCGTCGCCAGCAGTCGGGCGGTCATGTCGGCGCGTTCGAGACTGCGGCCGAGCGTGAAGAACCGCCAGGCGTCGTCGCGGCTCGTGGCGGAGTCGACGATGCCGACGGCGAGCGCCGAGCGTTCGCGGACCCAGCCGAAGAACTCGTGGACCTTGTCGCTCGCGACCCGTCGGGGCATCCGCGCGCGGGTGGTGTTGAGGCACTCCCACAGCTCGGTCGACACGATCTCGCGGGCACGACGGGCGTTCTCGCGAGCGGCACCCAGGGAGTAGGCGATCGACGCCGGGTGGGTGCGGTCGACGGCGAGCTGTGCGAGGACGTCCTGGCGCGTGAGCTCCTGGTCGGCCGGTGCGTCGCTCCCCATCACGGACAGCAGCGAACGGCAGGCGGTGTCCTCGTCGATCCACGGGTCCTCCAGCAGCAACTGCAGGTGGACGTCGAGGATGCGGGCGGTGCCGTCGCTCCGCTCGATGTAGCGACCGATCCAGAACAGGCTCTCGGCGATCCGGCTCAGCATGCTGCGTCCTCCTGCCCGTCGACACGCTCAGACGGTGCGTCCGCACGCGCCTGCTGCTGCTGCTCCTGCTGGTCCTGGTTGCCCGTCGGCCGGTCCTGGGGCGAGTGCTCCGGGGTCGTGCCGTGGTCGTAGATGATCGGGATCGACGTCGTCTCCGTCGTGGCCTGCTCGGCGACGAGCCCCTGGATGTCGTGCGACGAGGCCTCGGGAGCGGCGTTCGGGTCGTAGGCACGGCCGACGACCCAGGTGTCCTTCGAGCCACCACCCTGGCTGGAGTTCACGACCAGCTGCCCCTCCGGCAGCGCGACGCGGGTCAGGCCGCCCGGCAGGACCCACACGTCGTTCCCGTCGTTGACCGCGAAGGGCCGCAGGTCGGCGTGGCGTGGACGCATGCCGTCCTCGACGAGGGTCGGGATGGTGGACAGCATGACGACCGGCTGCGCGATCCAGCCGCGCGGGTCCTCCTGCAGCTTCGTCTTCAGGGTCGCGAGCTCCTCCTTCGAGGCGTCCGGCCCCACGACGAGCCCCTTGCCGCCCGAGCCGTCGACGGGCTTGATCACGAGCTCGTCGAGCCGGTCGAGCACCTCCTCCAGGGCGAGCGGGTCCTCGAGACGCCAGGTGTCGACGTTCGGGAGGATCGCGTCCTCGGCGAGGTAGTACTTGATGAGGTCGGGCAGGTACGTGTAGACGAGCTTGTCGTCGGCGACCCCGTTGCCGACCGCGTTCGCGATCGTCACGTTGCCGAGGCGGGCCGCAAGCATCAGGCCGGGCGAGCCGAGCATCGAGTCGGCGCGGAACGACAGCGGGTCGAGGAACTCGTCGTCGACACGACGGTAGATGACGTCGACGCGGGTGGGGCCGGCCGTGGTGCGCATGAACACCTTGCCGCCGGAGCAGAAGAGGTCGCGGCCCTCGACGAGCTCGACACCCATGAGGCGCGCGAGCAGGGTGTGCTCGAAGTAGGCGGAGTTGTACACACCGGGGGTGAGCACGACGACGTTCGGGTCCTCGACACCGGGCGGGGCCGAGGCACGGAGCGCCTGCAGCAGCTTGTTCGGGTAGTCGCCGACGGGGCGCACCCGCATCGAGACGAAGAGCTCCGGGAGGGTCTGCGCCATGACCCGGCGGTTGGAGATGACGTAGCTGACGCCGGACGGGACGCGCACGTTGTCCTCGAGGACGCGCATCTGGCCGTGTTCGTCGCGGATGAGGTCGATGCCGGAGACCTGGATGCGGACGCCGTTCGCCGCCTGGATCCCGTAGGCCTGCCGGTGGAAGTGGGAGGACGAGGAGATGAGTTTGGCGGGGATGACGCCGTCGCGCACCGCGAGCTGCGGGCCGTAGACGTCAGCGAGGAACGCCTCGAGCGCCTTGACCCGCTGCTTGATGCCGGCCTCGACCTGCGTCCACTCCTGCTGCTCGATCACCCGCGGGACCGCGTCGAGCGGGAACGGACGCTCCTCACCGGCGAAGTCGAAGGTGACGCCCTGCGCGAGATAGGAGCTGGCGAGGGCGTCGGTGCGCCCGCGGAGCTCCTCCTGGGTCATGCGTGCGAGGGAGGTGTAGATCTCCTGATACGCCCGTCTGGCCGTCGCGCCACCGGCGTGTTCCGCCGCCTCGCCGAACATCTCGTCGAAGGCGGGGACACCGCTCACCGTCTTGCGCGGAGCCAGTGTGCCGCCGTAGCCATTGAACAGATCGCCCATGGCCCGACTCTACTCGGCCCCATGTTGCCGGGGTGTTTCCGGCAGCTCCGACGAGCCTGGCGGGGTTCGGTCACCTGCCGCCGGTCGCCGAACCCACCGGTCACCGAGCCTGTCGAGGTGCGCCCTTCGACAGGCTCAGGGACCGGTGGAGACACACGGACCGGGGACCGACGGAGCGCGCTAGGCGACCGAGGCGGCGGTGAGCGCCGCGAGCTCGTCGGCGGAGAGCTCGAGGGTCGCGGAGGCGAGGAGGTCGGGCAGCTGCTCGACGGTGCGGGCGCTCGCGATCGGCGCGGCGACGGTCGGCTGCGAACGGAGCCACGCGAGCGAGACCGTCGCGACCGAGACACCGTGGGCGGATGCCACTTCGTCGAGCACGGGCAGGAGCGCGGCGTGGTCGGCGAGGTACGCCTGGGCACCCTCCGCGCGGACGCTGTCGACGCTCGCACCCTCGCGGTACTTCCCGGTGAGGAAGCCCTTCGCGAGCGAGAAGTAGGGCAGCACGGCGAGCTGCTCGCGCTCGGCGATGGTGCGCAGCTCCCCCTCGAACTCACGCTCGACGAGGTTGTAGTGCGGCTGGAGGGCGATCGGGCGGTGCAGCCCCTTGGCCTCGACGATCTCGAACCACTCGGCGATGCGGGCGGCGGAGTAGTTGGAGATACCGAGGTAACGGACCTTGCCCGCGTCGACGAGCGACGACAGCGCGGTCACCGTCTCCTCCAGCGGGACGGACTCGTCGTCGAAGTGCGCGTAGTAGAGGTCGATGTGGTCGGTGCGGAGGCGCTCGAGCGACGCGTCGGCGGCCTTCAGGATGTTGTCGGCGGCGAGTCCCTGGAAGTCGGGGTGCTGGCTGACCTTCGTCGCGATGACGAGCTCGTCGCGGTTGCCGCGCAGCTCCTGCCACTCACCGATGAGGCGCTCGGAGTCGCCGCCGGTGTTGCCCGGGACCCACGCGGAGTAGCCGTCGGCGGTGTCGATGAAGTTGCCGCCGCCCGCGACGAAGGCGTCGAGGATGTCGAACGAGGTCTGCCGGTCGGCGGTCCAGCCGAACACGTTGCCGCCGAGGTTCAGCGGGAAGACGGACAGGTCGGACGTTCCGAGGGTGGTGCGGGCGTGAGTCATCTGATGATCCTCCAGAGCTTCGGTTCAGGCGTGTGCCTCTCTCACGGTAAGGCGGAGGGCCGCGCGGCTATTCCACGTGTCGCCGGATGACGATCGGTCCACCGACCCTGGATCGGCACTCGGAACCCCGCTTCCGGCCGCCATACAGTGGAGCGATGGGCTACCTCGTCGACGACTCGAAGGACCGCATCGACCGCGACGCCGTGTGGGGCGCACTCCGCGAGGTCTACTGGGCCAAGTGGCGCAGCCGGACCGAGGTCGAGGCGCAGATCGACGACGCCTGGCGGGTCATCGGCGTGTACGAGGAGGAGACCGGCGCGCAGGTCGGCTTCGCCCGTGCGGTCTCCGACGGGCTCGGCTTCGCCTACCTCGCGGACGTCGTCGTGCTCGAGGCGCACCGGGGTCGCGGTCTCGGCAAGCGCATCGTGCAGGCGATGATCGACGACGGGCCCGGCGCGCACTTCCGGTGGACGCTGTTCACGAGCGACGCGCACGGGCTCTACGAGCAGTTCGGCTTCGCGGAACCCGGCCGGACCGCACTCGTCCGTCCGGCCGCCGAGCTCCCGGTGCACCCGACGCAGCGGCCGCCGGAATCCTGAGCGACGGCGCACTCTCGCCCGGCCCCCAGCGATGACGGGCTACCGTTGACGCATGTGGATCTCCGATGACGGCCGGTACAACATCGTCGATGTGCCGGCGGACGCCTATCCGGGGCGCGCGTACCTCCTCGAACTCGTCGCCGGGCTCGAAGCCGAGGAGCTCCACACCCTCGTCACCCGCATGCAGGCGTTCGACGACGCGATGATCGACCGGCTCGAGGGCCTGGTCGACGGCGACGCTCCCGAGGTGGCTCCGGATCCGGAGCGCGAGGCCCCCTACGTGGACGAGATGATCCCGCGGCGTGTGCTCGACTCCATCGACTGGGACGCGATCCTCACCCCGCCGTTCCGGATCGAGGCGATCGACGTCGCCGGCGACCGCTGGCGCATGGACGCGTGGGCGTTCCTCGAGTCGATCGTCGAACCGCCCGTCACGCGCCCGACCGCCCGCAACCTCGGCTCCTCCCCCATCGATCCGGCGTAAACCGGCACCTGCCGAATAGGCTGGATGTCATGACCGACGACGATGTCACGATGACCGATCCTTCGCCGCTGCTCGCGGAGGGCGCCGAGCTCGAACACCTCTACACGGGCGCGATCTGGAGCGAGGGACCGGCGTGGATCGCCGAAACCGGACGCCTCCGATGGAGCGACATCCCGAACGACCGCATCCTCGAGTTCGACGCGGCGAGCGGCGAGACGGCCGTGTTCCGGGACGGCGCCGAGTACACGAACGGACGCACGATCGACCGCGAGGGTCGCGTCGTGCAGTGCAGCCACGGGCGGCGCGCGGTCGAGATCGAGGGCCCCGACGGCCCGGTCACGCTCGTCAACCGGTGGGCGGGCGTGCGCTTCAACTCCCCCAACGACGTCGTGGTGCACTCCGACGGGTCGATCTGGTTCACCGACCCGCCCTACGGGATCGACGCGAGCGGCCGGGAGGGTCACCCCGGTGAGCAGGAGTACGACGGCTGCTTCGTCTTCCGCCTCGACCCGTCGACCGGCGCGGTCGAACCCGTGATCACCGCGCTCGTGCACCCGAACGGGCTCGCGTTCTCCCCCGACGAATCCGTCCTCTACGTCTCCGACACCGGCAATGGGGCGCAGCGCATCGCCGCGTACGACGTCGCCGCCGACGGGATCTCGGTCGAGCACGGAGACACCCCCGGCCGCACCTTCGCCGCGACCGCCGTCCCGGCCTCCGACGGCTTCCGCATCGACGTCGACGGCAACGTCTGGTCGTCGGCCGGCGACGGCGTCGAGGTCTTCGACCCCACCGGCGCGACGATCCTGCGCATCGCGGTCCCGGAGCGCACGGCCAACGTCTGTTTCGGCGGCGAGGACGGCTCGACGCTCTACATCACCGCGTCGAGCTCTCTCTACCGCATCCGCACGGCCACCCGGCAGGCGCCGCGGCCCTGACGCGCGCCGCTCAGACGGAGGAGGCCCGGACGACGAGCTCGGGCTGGAAGACGAGGTGGCGCGAGGACGGCGGTGGGGTCGGTGCACCCTCCGCGACGGCGAACTCGCCGAGGAGCAGCTCCACCGCGGCGACACCGAACCCCTCGTGCGGTGCGCGCACGGAGGTGAGCGGGATGATCGACGACTCGGCGAACTCGATGTCGTCGTAGCCGACGATCGCGAGGTCGTCCGGGACGCGGAGCCCGTGCTCGACGACGAGCGTCTGCATGATGCCGAGGGCGAGCAGGTCGTTCACCGCGAACACGGCGTCGGGTCGCGCTTCGGGCGGCCGGGCGGCGATGGCCCGGCCGAGCTCGCGGCCCTCGGCGATCGTCCGCTCCGTGCCCGCGATCACCTCGAGGGTCGCCCCGGGCACGGCGGCCACGGCGGCGCTCGCCCCCTCGAACCGGTCGGCGACCTGACGGATGCCGAGTGGACCACCGACGAAGGCGAGTCGCCGACGGCCGGTCGCCAGCAGGTGCTCGGCCGCGAGGAACCCACCGCGCACGTCGTCGACGGACACCGAGGGCTGATCGGGCGAGGAGGCCAACTGCCCGACGAGGACCGAGGGGATCCCCCGCTGCCGGATGCTCGTCAGCCGCTCCTCCACCGACTCGTGCGAGGCGACGAGCATGCCCTGGACCCGCTGCGCCTCGAACATGCCGAGGTAGGCGTCCTCGCGCTCACGACTGCGGTTGGAGTTGGCGATGAAGACGGAGAGACCGTCCTCGGCGGCGCGCTGTTCGACGCCCTCGGCTATCGTCGCGAAGAACGGGTTGCTGACGTCGGGCGCGATGTAGGCGATGGTGCCGCTGCGGCCGAGGCGCAGCTGCCAGGCGGCGTTGTTGCGGACGAACCCGAGCTGGTCGATGGCACGCTGGATGCGCTCCTGCTTCTCGGGCGAGACGCGGTCGGGGTGGTTGATGTAGTGGGAGACCGTGCCCATGGAGACGTCGGCGAGCGTCGCGACCTCGCGGATGCCGACTCGTCCCATGCTTCACCCCTGCCCTCGTGCTGCGTGCCCCGGGAGCGTTCCCGCGGCCCGGCTCAGTCTAGATCGCCCCGTCTCGGTCAGTCCTGATCGCGGTGCGGCTCCGGCCCGAGGGGTTCGGGGATCTCCACGCCGACCTCGATGAGGGCGTCGGTGACGACCCGGATGGCGTTGAGCGCACGCGGGAACCCCGCGTACTGCACGGTGTGGATGACCGTCTCGAGGATCTCCGTGGCCGAGCACCCCACGTTGATCGCACCTCGCGTGTGCCCGCGGAGCTGCGGTTCCAGGCCGCCGAGGGCGACGAGCGCCGCCAGGGTGATGAGCTCCCGCTGCGCCAGCGTGAGGCCGGGGCGCGAGTAGATGTCCCCGAAGTTGAACTCGATCCCGAAGCGGGCGAGGTCCTGCGCGAGACCCGTCTGCATCGCGACGAGCCCCTCCGACTTCCCCTCGCCGTACACCTCGTCGAACTTGGCCTTGCCGCGCTCGAGCCGCGTCATGTCGTCTCCCGTCGTCATCGTCGTCGCCCCGTCGCCTAGATCGAGTGTCCGCCGTCGAGCGGCAGGATGAGGCCGGTGATGTTCACGGCGGCGGGTGAGGCGAGGAAGACGACGGTCTCCGCGAGGTGCTCCGGCTCGCCGAGCAACCGCGTCGGGATCTGGGCGAGCAGGGCCTCGCGGCGTTCCGGGGTGTCATTGTAGCGGCCGGGCGTGGCCTGCGCGCCGGGCGCGAGGGCGTTCACGGTGACGCCCTGCTCGGCGACCTCGATCGCGAGGGCCTTCGTGAGCCCGACGACACCGGCCTTGGCCGCGGCGTAGGCGGTCGCTCCTCGCACGAGGCGGCCACCGCTGACGGCGGCGATCGACGCGATGCTGATGATGCGACCGGAGCGCTGCTCGAGCATGGAGGGCAGGACGGCACGCGTCACGTTGAAGACCGAGTTGAGGTTGCGGTCGATCTGCGTCGTCCAGGTCTCGGAGGTCATCTCGTGGAAGAAGCTGACGGCACCGCCGCCGGCACCGTTCAGGAGGATGTCGACGCCACCCCACTCGGCGACGATGCCCCCGACGGCGGCTTGCACGGCGTCGAAGTCGGTCAGGTCGGCGGTGGCCGAGGCGGCGCGCACCCCGTGCGCCCGGACGAGTTCCGCGGTCTCCTCGAGGCCGGCGGCGTTGAGGTCGAGGCCGGCGACGTCGGCGCCCTCGGCGGCGAGCTTCTGGGCGATCACCCGGCCGAGCGCTCCTGCTGCTCCGGTGATGATCGCTCGCTTGCCCTGCAACCTCATGTGCGGTTCCGTTCCGTTCGTCCGGCGCGTTCAGACGCCGTGCATCGTCGTTGACTGGACCGTCTGCGCGGCATCGAGACCACGAGGCGACCGCCCCCATTGTCGCCCCAGACTTGAAACGTGTCAATGTGCATTCCCACGCCGACTCGCCGACCCGGAACCGCCGCCGTGATTGGGACCGATCCGATGCTTGACATGCGAGCCGAGCGCGGTTAGCCTCGGCCATTGAAACGCTTCAACTTTGCTCGCGACGGTCACCGCTCGCGTCTCACCATCACTGCCACATCTTCAAGGAGGAAATGTGTCCACAGCGCACCGGGCCCCGAAACGTCGGTCGGCCACCGCCATCGGCGCTCTCGGCGTCACCGCTCTCGCCCTGACCGCCTGCGCAGGGAACGGAGGCGCGACGAGCGCCACCTCGTTCGACTACCTCGCGGCCGTCGAGAACTCGATCGTCCGCGACGAACTCACCGCCCTCGGCGAGGGCGCCTGCTCCGCGAACGAGAAAGCACTCCCGCTCAAGGTCGAGACCCTGCCCCAGGCCGACGTGCTCCAGCGCGTCACCCTGCTGGCCAGCCAGAACGCCCTGCCCACCACCTTCACCGCCCCCACCGCACCGCTGCGGCCAGGCGGCACCCTCGGCGACGACGACACCGTGCTCGACCTCGAGGACACCCTCACCGAGCTGGGCGTCATGGACGACATCCTCCCCTCGGCCGTCGCCACCGTGAAGAACATCTACGGCGACCGCTTCGTCTCGATGCCCTACCAGTACAACGTCGAGGGCTTCTTCTACAACAAGACGATGTTCACCGACCTCGGCATCGAGATCCCGCAGACCTGGGACGAGCTCCTCGACGCGGCGGACACCGTGCAGGCGTCCGGCAAGTCGGCCTTCACCGTCTCCGGCGCCCAGGGCTGGACGATCACGCGCTACATCAGCACCTACCTCTTCCGGTCGCTCGGCACCGAGGCGATGAACGACATCGCCTCCGGAGACGCCAAGCTCACCGACCCCGAGTACGTCGAGGCGATCACCGCCGTCGCGAACCTCGGCAAGTACTTCGGCGCAGGCATCACGACGATGGACATGCAGACCGCCACGAGCGAGTTCTTCACCGGCAACGCGGCCATGATGTACAACGGCACCTGGATGCTCGCCGACGTCTACAACACCGAGCTCAACCAGATCGGCGAGGACGCCGTCGGCTTCATGCCGTTCCCGACCGTCGAGGGCGGCAAGGGCTCGATCGACCAGTATCCGGCCAACACCGGTGCGGCGACCTCGTTCTCCACCAAGGGGTACGACGAGGAGAAGGTCGGCGGCTGGCTCAGCTGCATCGCCGAGAACTACGGCTCCAGCGTGCTGAAGAACCAGGGCGTCATCTCCGGCTTCAAGCTCAATGAAGAGGTCACGGACGTCCCGGCGCTCACCGCCGAGGTGCAGGGCATCATGGCCGACACCGACGAGACGGTCACCTGGTTCGAGACCTTCCTCCCCGAGAAGGCCGGCGTCGACGCGCAGACGAACGCCGCCCCGCTGCTCACCGGCGGCATCTCCCCCGAGGACTTCGCGGCGCTCGTCCAGGCCGGCGTGGACGCGGGCCTCAAGAAGTAACCGGCGATCCGGTCGCCCGGCACCCGCCAGGCGACCGGATCCGTCCGTCCGCGGACACCCACCCTGCAGCGGGTCACGCGCCCCGCCGCCCAGCCTCACGGTCCCCCGACCGACTCAGGAGCACAGCATGAAAGACGTCCTCGGCGACAGGAAGGCCATCGCCATCCTGCTGGGCCCGGCCCTGCTCATCTTCACCCTGGTGAAGCTCGTCCCGGTGATGTGGTCGTTCGGCCTCACCTTCTTCCAGGGCGACCTGCGCGGCTTCGAGTTCGTCGGCCTCGACAACTTCGCCCAGCTGTTCGCCGACCCGACCGCCCCCGAGGCGATCTTCTTCAGCATCAAGTACTCGCTCATCGCGACGGTCGCGCAGATCGCCCTCGGCTACGGGCTCTCCCTCTTCTACGTCTTCGTCCTCAAGAAGGCGTCGACGCTCGTCCGCACGCTCGTGTTCTTCCCCGTCGTGCTGCCGACCGTCGCCGTCGGGCTGCTGTTCAAGCGGCTGTTCGAGGTGGCCCCGCAGACCGGGCCCGTGAACGCGATCCTGAACGGCTTCGGCATCGACTCGGTCGACTGGTTCAGCTCGCCGGACAGCGCCTTCGTCGTGATCATCATCATGGACCTCTGGCGGTCCATGGGCTTCTACGCCGTCCTGCTCTACGCCGGGCTCCTCGACATCCCCGAGGAGGTGATCGAGTCGGCCCGCATCGACGGCGCCCGCGGCCTGAAGCTCGTCCGCTACATCATCGTGCCGCTGTCGCTCCCCGTCCTGCTGTCGGCGGTGATCTTCAGCTTCAACGCGACGCTCAAAGTGTTCGACTCGGTGCTCGCCCTGACGGGCGGCGGGCCGGGGACGGCCACGACCCCACTGACGCTGTACATGTACAACACGACGTTCACGTACCAGAACTACGGCTACGGCTCGACACTCGCGTTCGTGCTCACGATCATGTGCTTCCTCGTGACGCTCCTGATCTTCAAGACCTCCCGCAGAGACCTGACGAAGGACTGACGCCATGACGACCGCCATCACCCCGGCGCCCGGCGCCACCACCCCGGCCTCGAGCGGCAGCGGCGACGGATCCGGCACCGCCGTCCGCCGGCCGAGGATGCGTCGCGCTCCACGCTCGCGCGCCTACTACCTGCGCAAGCTGCCCTCGGTCATCCTCATCGGGCTCCTGCTCGTCATCGAGATCTACCCGATCGTGTGGCTGTTCCTGTCCTCGTTCAAGAACCAGCGCGAGTTCCTGCAGGAGTCCACCTTCTCCCTCCCGGAGTCGTGGAGCTTCGACAACTACGTCACCGCCTGGACGACCGGCAACATCTCGCAGAACCTGCTCAACAGCGTCATCGTGACCCTGCCGTCGCTCGTCTTCATCCTCATCTTCGGCGTCGCCGCGGCGTTCGCCCTCGAGGTGATGGTGTGGAAGCGCCGGAACCTGACCCTGCTGCTGTTCATCTCGGGCATCATGATCCCCGGCCAGATGATCCTCGTGCCGCTCTTCGTCGCCTACTTCAACCTCGGCCTGACGAACACCTACTGGCCGATGATCATCACGTACACGGCGCTCGGCATGCCGCTGACGGTGTTCATGATGACCGCCTACTTCCGTGCCGTGCCGCGCGAGGTGTTCGAGGCGTCGACGATCGACGGCGCCGGCATCATCCGGTCCTTCTGGTCGATCGGGCTGCCGATGGTGCGGAACGCGCTCTTCACGATCGGCCTCGTGCAGTTCCTGTCGATCTGGAACGACCTGCTCATCTCCCTGACCTTCACGACGAACGCGGACCTCCGCACCATCCAGGCGGGCCTGTTGAACTTCAGTGGCGAGTTCGGCCAGGTGGACTACGGGCCGCTCTTCGCGGGAATCTGCATCAACGTGTTCTCGCTGCTCGTGGTGTTCGTCTTCCTCAACCAACGGATCATGAAGGGGCTGGCGTCCGGTGCACTCAAGGGGTGACGCCGGACGACACGGCGGGCGCAGGATGGACGACATGATCAACGACGACACGACCCACTCGGACCACACCGACACCACGACCTCCGGCGCTCCGGCACCGGCCGACCTCCGCCCCCTCGGCTCGACCGGCCTGCTCGCGAGCCCGGTCACGGTCGGCACCTCGGGGCTCGGCACCCCGGCGAGCGCCGACGGATCGCCCGGGCCCGGGTCGACGGCGTTCGCCACCGCGGCGCTCCGCGGACCGAACCTGCTGGTCGACACCTCGAACAACTACTCGGACGGACGCAGCGAGACCGCCCTGGGCGACGCCATCCGTGCAAGCGGCCTCCCTGCGGGGCGCGGCGTCGTGACGAAGGTGGATCAGGATCCGTCGACGGCGGTGTTCGACCGCGACCGGGTGCTCCGTTCCTTCGAGGAGAGCCTCGAGCGTCTCGGGGTGGACCGCATCCCGATCCTCCACCTGCACGACCCGTACTCGGTGTCGTTCGCGGAGGCGTCGGCACCCGGCGGGGCGATCGAGGGCATGCTGGCGCTCAAGGAGCAGGGTGTGGTCGACGCGATCGGCATCGCGGCCGGTCCGCTGAGCGTCATGCTGCCGTATGTGCTGAGCGGGGCGTTCGACGTGGTGCTGACGCACAACCGCTTCACCCTCGTCGATCGTTCGGCGACGGCGTTGCTGGAAGAGGCGCGGTCCCGCGGGATGGGCGTCTTCAACGCGGCTCCGTTCGGTGGCGGACTACTCGCCGGGCGCCGCGGTACGGACGGCAAGCCGTCGACGTACGCGTACCAGGCGGGGTCGCCGGAGCTGCTGGCCTGGGTGGCGCGCGCGGACGAGGTGGCCGCACGGCATGGGATCCCGCTCGCCGCGGCGGCGCTCGCGTTCTCGACGCGCTCGGAACTCGTCGACTCGACCGTCGTCGGGATGAACCGGCTCGAGCGCCTCGAGCAGGTCGAGGCCCTGAGGACGACGACCATCCCCGACGACTTCTGGTCGGACCTCGACGCCCTCGGCACCCCGCCGAGCACCCTCACCGACTGAGGTCACCCTCCACCCCGTTCGCAATTCAGGAGCACCCCGGTGAGTCGTCCTCCGCGCGCGGCTCGTCGCACGCGACACGCCCCGAGGCTCCTGAATTGCGAACCGGATGACCGACCCACCACCCGATCTCGAAGGTTGCATGACGATGAACGACTCAGCACGACTCGCGGCGTCGTGGGTCGAGGATCCGATGCCCGGCACCGGTCGGCGACGCCCCAGAGCCGACGAACGGAGCGACGCGCGCCGACTGTCGCTCAACGGCGAGTGGGCGTTCACGCTCGCACCGACGGCGGACGGCACGGGCGACACGTTCGGCGATCCACACCTCGACGACTCCGGGTGGGACCGGATCCGCGTCCCGGCCCACTGGGTCCTCGAGGGCCACGGGCAGCCGCTGTACACGAACACGGCGTTCCCGATCCCGATCGATCCGCCCCGGGTCCCGGAGGAGAACCCGACGGGCGACTACCGGCGCCACTTCACCCTGCCGGAGGGTTGGCGTCACGCCGACACGGTCCTCCGCTTCCAGGGCGTCGACTCCTGCGGCACGGTCTGGCTGAACGGCGTGCTCCTCGGGCACAGCAAGGGCAGTCGGCTCCCCGTCGAGTACGAGGTCGGCGAGCACCTCGTGGCCGGCGACAACGTCCTCGCCGTCCGGGTGCACCGGTGGTCGAGCGGCACCTACCTCGAAGACCAGGACATGTGGTGGCTGCCCGGGATCTTCCGTGACGTCGACCTCCTCGCACGCCCGCCGGGGTCGATCGACGACGTCAAGGTCACAGCGCGATACGACCACCGGGACGGCGTCGGCGTGCTCCGCGTCGACACCGACGTCCCCGGCCTCGTCGACGTCCCCGAGTTGGGCATCCGCGACCTCCCGACCGGCACGGCGACCGCCCTGCCTGTCGAACCGTGGAGCGCCGAGGAACCGCGCCTCTACACGGCCCTCCTCCGACCGCGGCCGACCGACGCCGCGCCCGAGGTCCCCGAGACCATCGAGCTGCGGATCGGCTTCCGTACGGTCGCCATCGAGGACGGCCGGCTGCTCGTGAACGGCGTGCCGATCCTGTTCCGCGGGGTGAACCGCCACGAGCACGACCAGGACCGCGGTCGCTCGCTCGACACGGAGACGATGCGGCAGGACATCCTCCTCATGAAGCAGCACAACCTCAACGCCGTGCGCACCAGCCACTACCCGCCGCACCCCGACTTCCTGCGTCTCTGCGACGAGTTGGGGCTGTGGGTGGTCGAGGAGTGCGACCTCGAGACCCACGGCTTCATCTACACCGATTGGGCAGGCAACCCGCCGACCGAGCCGGTCTGGCGCGACGCGATGCTCGACCGCGTCCAGCGGATGGTCGAGCGCGACAAGAACCACCCGTCGATCGTCGTGTGGTCGATGGCGAACGAGAGCTGGGTCGGCGAGAACTTCGACGTCCTGGAGCAGTGGATCCGCGAGCGCGACCCGTCCCGCCCCATCATGTACGAGCGCGACCCGTCGTACCGGAACTCCGATTTCTCCAGCCTCATGTACCCGGACCAGGAGCTGCTGGAGGCCATCGGTCGGCGCGAGGAGCCGACCCCCGCCGGCGTCGTCCCCGGGTCACCGGACGACGTGCGCCGACGCCGCCTCCCGTTCCTCCTCTGCGAGTACGCCCACGCGATGGGCAACGGACCCGGGTCGCTCGTCGACTACCAGCGCATCCTCGAGTCGTCCGACCGGTTCTGCGGCGGCTTCGTGTGGGAGTGGATGGACCACGGTTTCCGCAGCACCGACGCCGCCGGCCGCGAGTTCGTGATGCACGGCGGCGACGTGGCGTTCCGTCCGAACGGCGGGCGCTACTGCCTCGACGGGCTCGTGTTCGCCGACCGCACCCCGTCGCCCGGACTCGCCGAGCTCCACGCCGCGATCAGCCCGGTCGAGCTGCTCCCGGACGCGGCCGCTGGGACAGTCCGGGTACGGAACAAGCACGACATGCGTTCGCTCGACCACCTGGCCCTGCGCTGGCTCGTGGAGGACGACGGTGTCGCGGTCGCGTCAGGCGAACTCCCGACACCGGCCGTCGGTGCCCGGAGCGAGGCGACCGTCGCACTTCCGACGGACGCGCTCGTGCCCACCACAGGCATCGATCCGGTCTCCGGTGCGCCGGTCGAACGTTGGCTCACCGTGCGGGCGGTCCTCACCGCCGACGAGCCGTGGGCGGCCGCAGGGCACGAGGTCGCGTTCGGGCAGGTGCTGATCCCGTCCGCCGACGCCGCGGTGACGCCCGCCAGGACAGCGCCCACCGACCGCTCGGCGCCGGCCGCCCGGGT
This sequence comes from Plantibacter sp. Leaf1, assembly GCF_001421315.1. NCBI lineage: Bacteria > Bacillati > Actinomycetota > Actinomycetes > Micrococcales > Microbacteriaceae > Plantibacter > Plantibacter sp. Leaf1. The sequence goes on from NZ_LMJX01000004.1 coordinate 120,742, forward strand.
GACCGCATCCGTCGAACGCACCCCCGGCTCCCGCATCACACTCGGGCCGGCGTCCTTCGACGCGCGCACGGGTCGGCTGCGCTCCCTGGGCGCGCTCGACCTCGACGGGCCGGTCCTCGACATCATGCGGGCACCCACCGAGAACGACCGCGGGCAGGGACCACGGAACACGGCGGCGGCGAGCTGGAAGCTCACGGGACTCGACCGCTTCCTGCACCGGACCGACGCGGTCGAACGCGTCGAGGACGGGCTGGGCGGCATCGGACTCCGCGTGCGGGGCAGGAGCGCCCCCGCCGCGCACGGCCTCGGCCTGCGCTGGATCTTCGACTGGACCACGCTCGGCGACGCCCTGGAGCTGTCGGTCACCGTCGTGCCGGAGGGCGTCTGGGAGCACACGCCGATCGGCGACCACCTGCTGACCCTCCCGCGGCTGGGCCTCCGACTTGGCCTCCCGTCCGCCTACCGCCGAGCGACGTGGTTCGGCCGTGGGCCGGGCGAGTCGTACGTCGACAGCCTCGCCGCGGCGCGCATCGGACGGTTCTCCAGCACGATCGACGCGCTGCAGACCGACTACCCGGTGCCCGAGGAGAACGGCAACCACGTCGGCACGAGCTGGCTGGAGCTGGCAGGCGACGAGCTGCCGACCCTGCGCGCCGAGCGCCTGCAGGACGCCGGCTTCGACTTCACCGCGCGACGCTGGACGAGCGAAGCGCTCGAGGAGGCCCGCCACCCGCAGGACCTCCGCGACTCCGGCCGCGTCTGGCTCAACCTCGACCACGCGCAGCAGGGGCTCGGCAGCTCCTCCTGCGGTCCGGCCCTCCCCGAGCGCTATCGCGTCCCGGTCACCGAGACGACGTTCGGCGTGCGCCTGCGGACCGTCACGCCCGACCCTGCAGGATGAGGTTCCAGTACACCCACGGCAGCAGGTAGCGGTCGGCGAGGAACGTGAAGCGTCGTTCCTTCGCGAGCCCCTTCCAGAACGGGATGGTCGGCATCGGCCGGTAGCGGTCGTCGAACTCGGCGAACACGACCGTCCCGCGCGACACCGTGAACGGACACACCGAGTACCCGTTGTAGACGTGGCTCGGCGACTTCCCCGCACGGACGGCGGTCAGGTTCTTCACCAGGGTGAACGCCTGTTGACGGAGCGCACCGCCGGACTTGGAGCTCATGACCGCGGCGGCGTCGCCGAGGGTCCACACCTCGGGGAACCGAGGGTGCCGCAGGGTGAGGGAGTCGACCTCGACGAACCCGCCCGGGTTGCCGGGGTCGGCGAGCGCCGTGTCGGCCAACCAGTCGGGTGCGGACTGCGGCGGCACGGCGTGGAGGACGTCGTAGGCGATCTCCTCGTGCCGTCCACCCGTCGAACCGTCCTGACCGCGGTCGGGGCCGTCCTGCGGGGCGGTCTCCGCGATGGTCACGACGCGTCGCTCCGGGTCCACGGCGACGAGCTCGCGCGAGAACCGCACCTCGATGCCGTACTCGGCGACCTTGCGGTCGAGTTCGGCGTCGATCATCGGCATCCCGAACATGGTGGGCGTGGGGACGACGAGGATCACCCGGATGTCGTCGAGGACGCCCGTCTGGCGCCAGTAGTCGCACGCGAGGTACATCGGCTTCTGGGCAGCGCCGGAGCACGTCGCCGGGCCGGCCGGCTGCGTGAAGACGACGGTGCCGGAGCGGACCTCGCGGAGCACGCGCGAGGCCTTCTGCGCGTACTCGAACTCGTAGTTGGAGATCCCCACGGGCGATGCCATCGCCTCGCTGAGGCCGGGCACGGCGTCCCAGTCCTTCTGGATGCCGGGGGCGACGACGAGCTGGTCGTACTCGACCCGGGTGCCGGATTCGAGCAGGACCGTCTTCGCGACGGGGTCGATCGTCTGCACCCGGTCCTGGATCCAGGTCACGCCCTTGGGCGTGACGGACGCCTGCGGGCGCGTGGCGACCGATGCGGCCGCCGTCCCGCCCGCGACGTGCGAGAACATCGGCTGGTACAGGTGGTGCTCGCGCGGTTCGATGACCGCGACGTCGTCCACGCCGTAGCGGCGGAGCCTGCCCGCGACGGAGAGACCGGCGTTGCCGCCGCCGATGACGACCACCTCATGATGGAGCGGTGCCGTGCTGTGGTCGGTCATGGCGGCGGCGGCGCTCAGGATGCGGACTGGCCGCGGCCGGTCGCGTTCTGGAGCCGGTCGATGTGCTCGGAGGCCTGCGCCTTCGTGAGGTCGGCGGGGAGCTCCTCGCCGGCCTCGCGGGCGAGCGTGTCGAGGTAGCTGCGCTGCGGTCCGGTCATCGGCTCGTCGCCGGTGACCCAGTCCTCGGGGTCCTTGCTCGCGCTGGTGGAGCTGTCGTCGCCGCGGGCTCCGAGGGTGTCCTCGGTCGCGCCGATCGTCTCGGGGGCGCCGGTGCCAGTGGTGTCGGGGGTCGCCTGGTCGGTGGATTCTGCGTCAGTCATGCGGCAACGGTACGTCGCCGGACGGCTCAGGCAGGAGGGGTTGCGCGTCCCGCCCGAGCGGTGTCGGAATAGCGACGGACGACCCCCGGTTGACCCAGGCGACCGCGTGCAGTCGCACCGTTCATGAAGGAGCCTCATGTCCGACACCACTTCCGGGCCCGACCGGACCACCGACGAGCGGACCTCGCCCGAGGCACCGACCATCGGCATCCTCGGCGCCGGCAAGGTCGGCACGGTCCTGGCACGCCTCGCGGTCGCCGCCGGATACCGCGTGCTCATCAGTGGATCGCGCGAGGCGGCCCGGATCGCCCTCACGATCGACGTGCTCGCTCCCGGTGCCGTCGCCACGACCTCGGCGGACGCCGCTGCACAGGCCGACCTCGTGATCCTCGCCCTCCCACTCGGCAAGTACCGGACGCTGCCGGTCGAGGAGCTGCGCGGCAAGCTCGTGCTCGACGCCATGAACTACTGGTGGGAGGTCGACGGGCACCGGACCGACCTGAGTGCACCGGCGACCTCCACGAGCGAACTGATCGCCGAGTTCCTGCCGGAGTCGCGCGTCGTGAAGGCGTTCAACCACATGGGCTACCACGACCTCGACGGCGAGCCGCGTCCGGCCGGCATTCCGGGACGCAAGGGCATCGCGATCGCCGGCGACGCTCCGGAGGACCGGGTGGCCGTCGCCGCGGTCGTGGACGCACTCGGCTTCGACCCGGTCGAGATCGGGCCGCTCCACGCGGGCGTCGTCCTCGAGCCCGGACACGAACTCTTCGGCGCGAACATCGGTGCCGACGAGATCCGCGAGGTCGCCGAGGTGCGGGCGCTCGCGACGGCCGGCCAGGGCGTCGGCTAGGCGGTCCCGTCCGACGCGGTCGCCGACGACCCAGGACGAGCCGGACGCGGGCTGAGCACTGCCGACCGGATCACCTCCGCGAGCTCGCCGGCACGGCTCCACATCGGCCAGTGCCCCGTGGGGAGGTCGACGACGTCCACGGACTCGAGCTCGGCCACCGCTGCGAACATCGGGTGCCCGCCTCTGGCCATGTCCAGCACCTGAGCGCTGGAGATCGAACAGCACACCAGGGTGGTCGGTACGGCGTTCCGGGCTGGGTTCGTCAGTTCGATGCGCTGACGCAGGACGGGCCCAGGCTCAGGGACCGCCCTGGCCCGGAACCGGTCGAGGACCTCGGTGCTCAAGCCGTCGAGGCTCGCCTGCTGCGAGAGGACGTCGAAGGCGGGCAGCGGGAGCTCCGTCACCTCCGGCGGAAGGTCCGGGGCGAAGGCCGTTCCGGAGGCCATCGGCCCGGAGTCGACCCACACCACCCGCGCGACGAGATCGGGGCGCCGGTCGAGGACGAGGCTGACGGGTCCGTTCGCTCCACTGTGCGCGACGACGACCGCCGGACGGTCCGCGGACACGTCGGGCCGGTCGAGGGCGTCCAGGATGGCGGTGGCCTGGTCGTCGAGGGTCCTCGTCGCGCGGTCGGGATCGGCGTCGTCGAGGCCGGGCAGGGTGATCGCGAAGACCCGCGAGTGGTCGAGGTCGAGCTGCTCGACGACCTCGTCCCAGGCCCAGGCGCCCAGCCAGTGGCCGGCGATGAGGATGATGGCGGGGGTGGTGTTCGGTGTGGTCATGTCTCCACTCTCGATCCCGACCTGCGCAGCAGTGTGTCACGATTTCTGACATGAATACGAATCTCGTCGACCGATGAAACGGGCGGAGCGATTGCACGCGCTGACGGAGGCCCTGCGTCGGAGTGGATCCCGCGGATGTTCCGCCGAGCGGCTCGCACGCGACTTCGAGGTCTCCGTGCGCACCGTCAAGCGGGACCTCCAGGCGCTCGAGCGGAGCGGCGCGCCCATCTGGTCCCGCCCAGGTCCCGGCGGCGGGTACGGGATGGCCGTCGGCACCACGCTCCCGCCGGTCAGTCTCTCCCCGGTGCAGGCGGTGGCGCTCATGGCGGCCGCAGCGGCCGCACCCGACGCCCCCTACGCCGATCTGGCGTCAGCCGGTGTCGCGAAGATCCTCGACGTCCTCGACCCCAGGACCCGCGCCCGAGCCGACGCCCTGGCCGACCGCATCTGGGTCGACGCCCCGCCGACCGCCTCGCGCGCCGTCCGGTCGGCTCTCGAGGAGGCGATGGCGGACCAGCGGGTCGTGCGCATCCGGTACACCTCGGGAACGGGGATCACGACCACCCGCGACGTCGAGCCCGTGCTGTTCGCCTCGACGAACGGGCAGTGGTACCTCGTGGGGTGGTGCCGGATGCGCGACGCGATGCGATGGTTCACCGTGTCGCGGGTCGAGCGGGCCAGCGCGACCTCGGCGAGCTGCAGCGGCCACACCGTCGCAGAGGTCGGCGAACCACCGGCGCACGCGAACCCGGTCCACGACCGGAGGAACTGACTCGCGCGGTCAGCTTGCGAGTTGATGACGTTCGAGTAGGAGGTGCACAGCCTCACGCACCAGCGCACTCTGGTTCTTCCCGGTGCGCTCCTTGAGCACCTGGAGGGCTCGGTAGTCCGATTCCGGGATCCGACCTTTCACGAGCGGAGATTCACCACTTCCGGGAACGGCGCCGACTTTCGGCCTGCCGACGCGGATCGCCTCCTCGATGGCGTCATCGCTCCCGTACTGGTTGAGGAGGAATGCTCGACCCGCCTCGGCGGCGGCCGCGCCCGTCAAGGGAGCCGCGGTCGCCCGCACCGGGGTGTGCTCATCCGTCAGGCGTTCGACGAGCGCCTCGTTCGCATCGGTCTCAGTCATGCTCTCGCTCCGCTCGGTATCGGCGATACTTCGGGCCGAGGTCCATCGCATGGAAGACCTCGGCCTCCCGGCCATCCTCGTACTCCCGCACCAGGATCTCCAGCTCTCGTGACGTCTGCGCGTGCGCGGGTCCGATGAAGAGTCGAATGGTCCCTGCTCGGCCACCAGCGGGTTCGTCCAAGATTTGCGTGAAGGTCGCGTGCAAGATGGCGTGGATCTGGTCTCCCCGAGGAACACCGTGCTTCTCGCTTGATCGTTCCCATCGTGGTGCCACCGAACTATCGTAGATGATTGTGTGACCCTATTGTAGGACACGTAATCCATCACGTGTGGACATTCACACCGCACTGACCGATCAGCCCCGCGCCGCCTCCTCGCGCTCGAACTCGTCCCGCCAGAGATGCTCGGGCTCGTAGCCGAGGCGCGCGCGGGCCTTGTCGATGGACATGAGCGTCTCGAACTCGCCGAGCCCCTCGCGCAGCGGCACGCCGGGGAAGTGCGTCGCCGCGAGCTCCGCCGACGGAACCGTCGTCCCGGTGTCGGAGGCGCACACGTCGTACACCTCGAAACCGGGCTCCGCGCGGGCCAGCGCGAGCGCGACCGCCTGCGCACCGTCACGCGCGTCGACGTAACTGAACAGGAGATCGCGCCGATACCCGGGCTCCGACGCGCGGGCGAACGTCCCGTACTCCCCCGGCGCGACCACGTTCGTGAACCGCAGCGCCGTGATCGACGTGCCCTCGGCCCACCGCACGAGCTGCGCCGCCATCGCCTCCTCGGCGACCTTCCCCAGCGCATAGGTGTTGTTGGCGCGACTGACGGTCTCGTCGATCGGCAGGAACTCCGGCGCCTCCTCGAACGGGAAGCCCATGGCCGTGATGCTCGACGCGGTCACGATCGTCCGGATCCCCGCGCGCAACGCCCCATGCAGCACGTTGAACGACACCGTCAGGTTGTTGTGGAACGTCGCCGCGTCCGGCACGAGCCCGTTCACCGGGATGGCCGCCAGGTGCACCACCGCGTCGAGGCCGGAGAACCGGGCCGTCACGCCGAGCAGGCTGTCGATCGTCTGCCCGTAGTCGGTCAGGTCCACGCGGGTGAACCCGGGCCCGGCAGCACCGGCGAGGTCGAGCCCGTGCACCGTGTGGCCGTCCCGGCGCAGGCGTTCGACGGTGGCGGACCCGAGCTTGCCCGAACTCCCGGTGACGGCGATGCGCATACCGACGATCCTAGGCTCGGGCCGGGAAGTCGGCCGGCAGCGGGAGCGCGGTCACCACGTGCCCGGCGGCGTCCGACTCGTCCGCGTGCAGATGACCGACACGACCACCCGTCGGCAGTCCCGTCTCGGTGAAGAACCCGCGGATCGTCTCGTACACCTCGACGATGTCATGGGTGTCGCCCGCCTGCGTCAGCACGATGTCGCCCGACTGCACATAGCGTTCCGCGCCGTCGACGAACACCTTGCCCTTGCCCTCGGCGATGAACCAGATCTCGTGGTCGTCGTGGTGGTGCCGGTCGAACCGGCCGCCGTCGACCGACACCGCGAAGCGACCGATCGTGCCGATCTCGCTCCAGTCCGGCTTCGAGCCGGGATGCACCCAGGAACCCGGTTCGATCACCGGCATCAGCGGTCCTGCTTCCAGCTCGGAGCCTCGCCGGCGTCGAGGATGCGCGCGTCGGGCAGCCCGTCGAGACCCGTCTCGGCGCCACCAGGCGTGTACACGACCGACAGCCGCAGCGGACGCCAGGTCGTGTTGTAGGTGGAGTGCACCGTGTCCTTCGGGATGTAGACGGCGTCGCCCTCGCGGATCGGGAACGCCGGGCCGTCTCCGACCGTCTGCACCCCCTCGCCGGAGATGACCGTGATGACCTCCTCCTCGCCCGGGTGCTGGTGCGGTGCGTGCCCCTGCCCGGGGTAGACGATGACCTCGCCGACCGTGAGGCCGGCACCCTCGTCGAGGTGCGGGGTGACGAGCCACTTGATGGTGCCCCAGTCGAAGACCCGCGTGGGGACCTCGTCCGGTCGGCGACCGGCGGTGGCCGGGGTGATGGGTCGTGCAGCGGTGTTCGGGGTGTCGGTCATGGCGTGCTCCTCGTCGAGTGGGTGGTGCGGCTGGCGCCGCGGGTCGGTCAGCGGGTCGGGATGGCTTTGAAGTCCTCGATCTGGCGCTTGATCGCGCGCTCGGTCGGCAGCCGCTCCGCCGAGGACGCACCGAAGAAGCCGGCGACGCCCGTCGTGTTGGCGAGGATGAAGGCCGCGTCCTCGGGTTCCGCGATCGGGCCGCCGTGGCAGAGCACGATGACGTCCGGGTTGATCGCGACGGCGGCATCCCGCATCTCCTGCACCCGGTGCGCGGACTCCTCGAGGGAGAGCGCCGTGGTCGCACCGATCGTGCCGGCGGTCGTCAGGCCCATGTGCGGGACGAGGACGTCGGCACCCGCCTCGGTCATCGCGACCGTCGACTCGACGTCGAAGACGTAGGGCGCGGTGAGGAGGTCGCGTTCGGCCGCGAGTCGGATCATGTCGACCTCGAGGTCGTAGCCCATGCCCGTCTCCTCGAGGTTCTGGCGGAACACGCCGTCGAACAGGCCGACGGTCGGGAAGTTCTGGACGCCCGTGAACCCCATGGTCTTGAGCTCGTCGAGGAAGCGTTCCATGATGCGGAACGGGTCGGTGCCGTTCACGCCCGCGAGTACGGGGGTGTCTCGCACGATCGGCAGCACCTCGCGACTCATCTCGACGACGACCTGGTTGGCGTCCCCGTAGGCGAGCAGCCCCGAGAGCGAGCCTCGACCGGCCATCCGGTACCGTCCCGAGTTGTAGATGATGATGAGGTCGACGCCGCCGGCCTCCGCGGACTTCGCCGAGATGCCGGTGCCCGCTCCGGCACCGATGACGGCCTGCCCTCGCGCGACGGTGGCGCGGAGCCGTTCGAGTGCGATGGTCCTGTCCATGGTCAGTCCTCCTCCGTGGTGCTGCTGTCCTCGATGAGCGCGTGCAGGGTGTCGGCGGCGAGTCTCGCGAACGCCGGGTCGTTGAGGTGCTCCGGGCGGTCGACGACGGTGACCGCACTGCCGTCCAGGCCGGTGAGCACCGCTTCTACGAGCGCGGCGTCCGCCTCCGGGTCGTGGAAGGGCAGGCCGTCGGCGTCGAGGGCCGAGACGCCACCGCGCGGGATCAGCAGCACCGTCGGGGCCGTCGCCGCGGCGAGTTTCCGGCCGATGCGGGCACCCAGCTCCCGGTTCTCGTCGACCGTGGTGCGCATGAGGGTGACGGTCGCGTTGTGGACGAAGAAGTCGCGATCGGCGAAGCGTTCCGGGACGGTGGCGCGCGGCCCGAAGTTGACCATGTCGAGTGCACCGAGACTGACGAGCTGTGGCACGCCCGCCGCGCCGGCCGCGGTGAGGCGGTCAGGACCGGCGGTCAGGACGCCGCCGACGAGATCGTCGGCGAGCTCGGTGGTCGTGAGGTCGAGCACCCCCGCGAGCATCCCGCTGCGGGCGAGCGACTCGAGCGCCTGCCCGCCCGACCCGGTGGCGTGGAAGACGAGCACCTCGTAGCCGAGCTCGTCGAGACGCTCGCGGGCCGCGTCGACCGCCGGGGTCGTCACCCCGAACATCGACGCCCCGATGAGCGGCCGGTCCGTGCGCTCGGCGGAGGAGGCCAGACCGCGAGTCTTCGCGGCCGCAGCCATGCCGGCGACGGCGGCGGCCGCATTGCCCAGGACTGCGCGGGAGATCTGGTTGATCCCGGCGATGTCGACCACGCTGTACATGAGTGTCACGTCGTTCGCTCCGACGTATGGGGAGACGTCGCCGGACGCCATCGTCGAGACGAGAAGCTTCGGCGTCCCGATCGGCAGATCACGGAAGACGCGGGCGGCGATCGCCGATCCACCGCTCCCGCCGAGCGCGAGGACGGCGTCGATGCGCCCCGAGGCGTGCAGTCGACCGACCACGGCCGCGGCACCCTCGCCCATCGTGCTCACGGCCGCGCCGCGATCCTCTGCTGCGAGCAAGGTCTCGAGATCCGTCCCGCCCGCAGCCGCCACCTCGCGGTTCGGGTAGTCGACGGCTGCCGGGTAGCCGTGGGGCTCGCGCGTCCCGGCGTCGACGACCACGACGTCGGCACCGAGTTCCCCGAGCCGCTCGGCGATCCACGCGTACTCGACCCCCTTGGTGTCGAGGGTGCCGACGAGCGCGACGGCCGGTCGTCCCGTTCCGCCCGTCTCGGTTCCGCTGGCTGCCTCGGGTGTGGTCATCGTCGCTCTCCATCGTCGTCGTCGTGAGCGCGGGACGGCCTCGTTCCGGGGCCAGTCCCACCTGGCGGGTCCGCTCCGACCCTGCCAGCGCCTCCATCCTGCTCCAGGTTTTGAAACGTGTCAAGAAGTACCGCGACCCGCTCGCTTTTGCGCTTGCCTCCGTTGTACGATCGGTTTTTGAAACGTGTCAGAGTTGATCGCCTCGCGAGCTGCGACGCGCCCTGCCTGACGAAAGGACCAGCAGCCACGATGGTGACCACGAGCGCTCCCCGATTCGAGCATCTCCGCGAGGCCCGCGGTATCGGTGTGGCGAAGCCCAGGCTCAGCTGGACCAACCTGGGCCCTGCCGGCTGGGAGCAGCGCGCCGCCGAGATCGAGATCACGCGAAGCGATCGGGTGACGACCACCGGACGCATCGCCACCGGCGAATCGGTCCTCGTCGCCTGGCCGGGTGAACCGCTCCGCTCACGCGAGGTCGCCTCGGTGCGTGTCCGGGTGTGGGGCGGTGGGAGCGCTGAGACCCAGACCGACGAGGTGGCGGACTGGGGACCGGCGGCGACGGTCGAGGCCGGTCTCCTCTCGCCGAACGACTGGGTCGCGAAGCCCATCGCCGCGGACTGGGACGAGGATCCCGACAGCGACACCCGCCGGCCGCCCCTGCTGCGGCGCGACTTCACCGTCGGTGCGGGCCTCGAATCCGCCCGCCTGTACGTCACGGCGCACGGTGTCTACGAGGCGGAGATCAACGGCCGTCGGGTCGGCGACGAGGCGCTCGCCCCGGGTTGGACGAGTTACGCCAGCCGACTGCGCACCGCGACGCACGATGTCACCGCGCTCCTCCACCCCGGCGACAACGCGATCGGCTCGTGGATGGGCGACGGTTGGTACCGGGGGCGCCTCGGCTGGCGCGGCGGCTTCCGCAACCTGTTCGGCTCGGACCTGTCGCTCATCGCGCAACTGGAGCTGCGGTACCACGACGGCCGTGTCGAGACGGTCGCGACCGACGAGCGGTGGCGCGCGTCCCTCGGACCCATCATCAGCTCGGGCAACTACGACGGCGAACACTACGACGCCCGCGAGGAACGGCCGGGATGGTCGTCGCCGGGCTTCGACGCGAGCGCGTGGACGGGCGTCCGCATCGGCACCCGCGACCCGTCCACCTTCGTCGCCCCCGAGGGTCCGCCGGTTCGCGCCGTCGAGGAGGTCGCACCCATCGCGGTCCTCACGAGCCCGAGCGGGAGACGCATCCTCGACCTCGGACAGAACCTCGTCGGTCGACTCAGGATCCGACTCTCGGGAACGGCCGGCGAGACGGTCGTGATCCGCACGGCCGAGGTCATGCAGGCAGGCGAGATCTACACCCGTCCGCTGCGGGAGGCGAAGGCGACCGACAGCTACACGCTCGCCGGCCGACCGACCCCGCCGGACGGTGGAGCTGCCGAAACGTGGGAACCCCGGTTCACGATCCACGGGTTCCGGTACGCGGAGATCAGCGGATGGCCGGGCGACTTCGACGCAGCCGTCGCGAACGGCGACGTCGTCGCACGCGTCTACCATTCGGACCTCGAACGCACGGGCTGGTTCGAGAGCTCCGACGAGCGCGTGAACCGGCTCCACGAGAACGTGCTCTGGAGCATGCGCGGCAACTTCGTCGACCTCCCCACCGATTGCCCGCAGCGCGACGAACGCGTCGGGTGGACGGGCGACCTCCAGGTGTTCGCGCGCACCGCCTCCTTCCTCTACGACGTGTCGGGCATGCTCGGCTCCTGGCTGCGCGACGTCGCGGTCGAGCAGCACGAGGACGGCACCGTGCCCTGGTACGTGCCGTTCATCCCCGACGACGGGCAGTGGACACCGAACCGGCCCGGCGCGGTGTGGGGCGACGTCGCGGTCCTCACGCCCTGGGTGCTCTACGAACGCTTCGGCGACCTCGGCGTCCTCGCTGCCCAGTACGACAGTGCGAAGCGGTGGGTCGACCTCGTGCACCGCCTCTCGGGCCCTGGCCACCTGTGGAACGAGGGCTTCCAGCTGGGCGACTGGCTCGATCCGGCCGCCCCGCCGGACCGGCCCGCCGAGTCGCTCACCGACCGGTACCTCGTCGCCACCGCCTACTCGGCCTGGTCGACGGCGCACCTCGCGAAGACCGCCGCCGTGCTCGGACGCTCCGCCGACGCGGAGCACTACGCCGACCTCGCCGAGGCGACCCGCCGCGCGTTCCTGGCGGAGTACGTCGGCGAGGACGGGGTCATGACGAGTGACGCCCAGACCGCGTACTCGCTCGCGATCGCCTTCGAGCTCCTGCCGGATGCGGAGGCGGTCGACCGCGCCGGCGACCGGCTGAGCGCCCTCGTCGCCGGCGCGGGCAACCGGATCGCGACGGGCTTCGTCGGCACCCCGATCGTGAGCGACGCGCTGACGTCGTCGGGCCACCTCGATCGCGCGTACGACCTGCTCCTGGAGGACGGGTGCCCGTCGTGGCTGTACGCGGTCGCGCAGGGGGCGACGACGATCTGGGAACGCTGGGACAGCATGCTGCCGGACGGCACCGTGAATCCCGGGCAGATGACCTCGTTCAACCACTACGCGCTGGGCGCGGTCGCCGACTGGCTGCACCGGGTCGTCGCCGGCATCGCGCCGGCCGCGCCCGGGTACCGGTCGATCCTGTTCAAGCCGCGGCCCGGCGGCGGGCTCACCCACGCCTCGGCGGTGCACCTGACGCCGTACGGGCGCGCGTCGATCGCCTGGACCATCGCCGACGGCGCGTTGCAGGTCGAGGTCGAGGTTCCGACGGGGACCTCGGCGGTCGTCGACCTCCCGGGTGCTGAGCCGGTGTCGGTGACGAGCGGGACGCATCGCTTCGCGGTCGGGGTCGATGCGCAGCCGTCCACCACCGGCACGACAGATCCATTCACCGGAATAGAACCGGTGCACGCGACGCTGTAGCCAGCGTGAAGAAGATCGGGTTCCTGTCCTTCGGACACTGGCAAGACGTTCCGGGCTCCAGCGTGCGCACGGGGCGCGACGCGCTCCTGCAGAGCATCGACCTCGCGGTCGCCGCGGAGGAGGTCGGCGTCGACGGCGCCTACGTGCGCGTGCACCACTTCACCCGACAGCTCGCCTCGCCGTTCCCGCTGCTCGCGGCGATGGCGGCGAAGACCTCGCGCATCGAGCTCGGCACCGGTGTCATCGACATGCGCTACGAGAACCCGCTCTACATGGCGGAGGAGGCTGCGGCCACCGACCTCATCAGTGACGGGCGACTGCAGCTCGGTGTGAGCCGGGGATCACCCGAGACGGCGCTCCGCGGTTCGGAGTCGTTCGGGTACGCACCCGGCGAGGACGAGACGGACGCCGACGTCGCCCGCGCGCACACCGAGGTGTTCCGTGCGGCGATCGCCGGAGCCGGGGTCGCCCGGGCGAACCCGCAGATGACCGGGACGAACGGCCTGCTGGCGATCCAGCCGCAGTCGCCGGGCCTCGGCGAGCGCATCTGGTGGGGTGCCGGTTCGCGGTCGACGGCCGTCTGGACGGCGGAGCAGGGCATGAACCTGATGTCGTCGACGCTCCTCACCGAGGACACGGGCGTGCCGTTCGACGAGCTGCAGGCCGAGCAGATCGCGATGTTCCGCGCGGCGTGGGCCGAAGCCGGTCACGAGTGGCAGCCGAGGGTCTCGGTGAGTCGGAGCATCCTCCCGCTCATCGACGACGAGACGCGACGCTACTTCGGCCTGCGGGCGCAGGCCGACTCGAAGGACCAGGTCGGTCACCTCGACGGCGGGCTCGCGCGCTTCGGTCGCAGCTTCATCGGCGAACCCGACGTCATCGCCGCCGAACTCGCGGCCGATGCGGCCGTCCAGGCGGCGGACACCGTCCTCGTCACCGTGCCGAACCAGCTGGGCGTCGAATTCAACGCCCGCATCCTCGAGTCGATCGTGAAGGACATCAAGCCGGCGCTCGGGTAGACCGAGGAGGTCAGCAGCGAGGTGAAGTGGTACGTTTTTCTGTACCACTCCAGGAGGCTCCCCATGTCAGCGATCACCGCGACCGACGCACGCAAGAACTTGTTCGGTCTCATCCAACAGGTGAACGACGACCACGTCCCGGTCGAGGTCGTCTCGAAGCGAGGGAACGCGGTCCTCGTCTCGAAGGACGATTACGACGCCATGGTCGAGACCGCGTACCTGCTCCGCAACGCCAAGGGTGCCGAACGCCTCCTCGCCTCGCTCGAACGCGCTCGGAACGGGGAGTTCGAGACCCACAAGCTGCTCGACGCGTGACCCGGCAGCTGGCCTTCGACCGCAGCGGCTGGGAGGACTACACCTCCGGGCAGAGCCAAGACCGCAAGACGCTCAAGCGGATCAACCTGCTCATCCAGGACGTCCTCCGGGATCCGTTCGTGGGCATCGGGAAGCCCGAGCCGTTGAAGCACATCCTCTCTGGAGCCTGGTCCCGACGGATCGACGACGCGAACCGACTCGTGTACCTGGTGACCGACACCCACATCGTCATCCTGCAGGCGCGCGACCACTACTGAGCGGGTACGCACCGAGCCAGGTGATGACCGCCTAGCCCATCGTCAGTCCGGCGAGCGCCGCGGGCACCTGCCAGGCGCCGGTCGCATCGCGTTCGAGCGGAAGTTCCGCGATCACCGCCGGGCCCGCGGTGGGCAGTGGGGCGAGGACGCGAGGCGCGGGCTCCCAGGTGACCTCGGCGCCTGATGCCTGCAGTTCCTCGGCGTCCAGGACGATGAGCAGCAGCGGGAGCTGGAGCGAACTGTAGACGCGGTCGAGCACCTCGGGCAGACCGTCGGCAGTCGTCGCATGGACGAACCCGGCGTCCACGAAGGGCACCGCCCTCGTCGACACCTCGTACTCGCCGAACGGCCTGCTGGCCTCCCAGTCGTCGACGATCGCCACGTGCAGGATCTTCGTCATCTCCACCCTTTCGCTTGAATGAGACGCTACCGTATCATTAGAGCATGGACACGAGACGAGGTCGCCCGACGGCTGCCGAACGGGACCGCCGCCGCGATGCGATCCTCGACGCGGCCATCGGACGATTCACCGCGCACGGGTACGGCGGGACGACGATCGAGGCGATCGCCGCCGACGCCGGCGTGACGAAGCGGACGATCTACAACTGGTTCGGCGATCTCGCCGGCGTGCTGTCGGCGGCCGTCGAGCGACAGCACGCCTACCTCATCGCGGTCGACGCCCCAGGGTCCGACGCCGAGTCCCTCGAAGACGCGGCGACCCGGCTCGTCCTGGCGCTGCACTCGGACGTCTCGGTCGCCCTGCATCGGCTCGTGATCGCGGAGTCACCGCGCTTCACCGAGGTCGCCGCCGAATTCTACGCCGCGGGACCGGCTCGCTCGATCGCCTTCCTGTCCGGCCACGTCGGCGAGCAGGCGGAGCAGCTCTACACCCTGCTCCTCGGCGAACCGCATCGACGCAGGCTGCTCGGATTGTCCGCTGCGCCTACGCCGGCCGAAGCCCGGGCGCATGCCCGCGCGTGCCTGGCACTGGTCGTTGACGAGGAGCTAGTCCACGAACCATCGGCCACGCAACCCGGGACGACCCCGATTCCGACCGTATAAGTCGTCTGACACACTTACGATCATGAAGCGTTCCACTCTCCCCGCCCTCGCCGTCGTCCTCCTCGCCCTCGCGGGCTGTTCGGCAGGAACCCCGACGCAGACGTCCGCCCCCTCCGCGACCACCGCGGCACCGACGGCCACGCCCTCGGCGACCTCCGAGCCCATGAGCGACGCGACCTGCGAAACCGTCCTGACGGACGAGGAGTACGCGAGCCTCGCGGAGGACGGGCTGGTCCTGGACCCCGACATCTTCGTCCTCGACGACACGATGCAGTCGATCATCGACGCCGGCGGCCTCGGTTGCTACTGGGCCCGCTCCGGCGGCGACATCCGCGTCTGGTACGCGCAGGGAGCCAAGACCAGCGCCGAGTGGGACACCCAGAAGCAGTCGCTCATCGGCGCCGGATGGACCGAGACCGACGCGTCGGTCGCAGGTGCCCTCCAGGCCCCCGACGTGAACGACCCCGACTACCTGCCCGTCGTGACCTACCGGGATGGCGTCGTCTACTACGCCAGCGTCGCGAACCTGCTCCCCTCCGTGAAGGCCCTCCAGGAGTAGTCACCCGGCCGGGCCTCAGTGGTCCGGCCTCAGCGGTCGAGCGTGACCACGTCGCTCAGGCCCGCGGTCGCGTCGGCGGCCAGGACCCCGTCACGCGCGAAGTCCGCCCACATCTGACGCAGGTATCGACCACGACGGTCGACCTCCGACCAGCTCGACGTGCCGATGAGCGCCGTGCGGCTCCAGGCCCGCTCGGTGCCGAGCAGGAGCGGCAGATCCGTGACGTGCGAAGCGCCGTAGGGACTGCCCGGCGGTGCCCAGCTGAGCTCGTACCGGGTCGCCCGACCACCGGACGCCCGATGCCGTTCGAGGAACGCCTTCGCATCACGGGTGTAGGTCAGGTGCGTCGTCGCGCCGACGAGCGCCCGTCGGATCGGGACCCCGACGAGCGGCATCGCGGTGAGCCGCGCGAACACCGGGATGAGTGGCACGTAGAGGCGGGTCTCCTCGGTCGTCGAACCGATGAGCACGTCGATGTGCGAGGCGGCCTCCCGCCACGCTGCGTCGCGATCGGCCTCCGCCGGGAGTGGCGCGTGTCCGTACTGGGTGCCGAACGCCATGCCACCACGCAGCCCGAAGCGCCGCGCGGCGCGTTCCACCCGCTCCTCCAGGGCCATCAGTTCACCGACCGGGGTGTCGCGGTCCGGCGCCCCGGCCGCCCGCATCATGGCGCTCGCCATCTTCGCCCGGCCGCTGCTGATGCCGAGCGGCGCACTCTGCAGGATCACCCGGCGGAACAGCCCCGCGGTGCCGTCACTGATCATCAGGTGGGCGATGGCGTCGGCACCCGCGGACTGCCCGAACAGGGTGACCAGGTCGGGGTCGCCGCCGAACGCCGCGATGTGCTCGTGGATCCAGCGGAGGGCGAGCACGAGGTCGAGCAGGCCGAGGTTGGCCGGCAGCGCCTCGCCGTCGCCGAGGAACCCGAGGATGCCCAGCCGATAGGTGACCGACACGACGACGACCCGCTGCTCGACGACCAGGTTGATCGGATCGTAGACGTCGAGGTCACCGGCGCCCGTGACGTAGGCGCCGCCGTGGATCCAGACCATCACCGGCAGTGACTCACCGGGCTGCACGTCGGCGGGCATCGTGATCGAGAGCGCCTGACAGTCCTCGGAGTCGACCATCCCTTCGCCTGCACCCTCGAGGACGGCCTCGAGCACCCGTGACGGCCGCTGCGGCGAGGCGGGCGCACGACGGAGGGCGCGGTAGGGGGTCGCGGTGCCGTCGGCGTCGGTCGGCAGCCCCGTCGGAACCGGCACCTCGAAGCGACCCGCACGGGCGTAGGGGATGCCGAGCGCCCGCACGACCGGGCCGTCGACCTTCGCGAGGATCGTGCCGAGGGAGGTCTCGAAGCCACGTTCGTCCGCCGGCGACATCGGAGGCGCGGACGCCTCCGCACCTGGTGCGTCGGAGGTCGGGCTCGCGTGCAACTCGGTCATCTGTCCACGCTATCCCCGAGCGGCCTGTGCACAACTCCTGCCCGACGGGCTCACACCGAAGACACGGCAGCCCGAACCGGGCCGAGCTGCCGGCCGAGCGCGGGTCGAGCAGGAGTTGTGGACGACGGGCCTGTCTACGGGATGCGGATGTAGACCGGGTCGCCCCAGATGGTCAGGCGGTGCTGGACGTACCGACCCCAGTCGGGCGAGTCGTACATACCACCGTTGCCGTCGTAGATCGCGATGTGCCCTTCGGGCCAGTAGAGCAGGTCGCCGGCCACGGCCTCGGACGCCGAGATCTGCACGCCGGACGCCGCCTGCGCACCGGCCCCGCGCGGCAGGGAGACACCGAAGGCCGCGAACACGTACTGGACGTAGCCGTCGCAGGCGAAGCTGTCCGACGGGTCGTTGCCGTTGCCGTAGGGCACGACACCGACGAACTGTGCCGCGTAGTTGAGGATCGCCTCGCCGGAGCGGGCGACGTTCGGTGCCGGGAAAGTACGGCCGGACGACGCGGAGGTGGACGAGGACGCGGAGGCCGAGGCGCTCTCGGCGGCGGCGGCCTGCGCGGCGGCGGCAGCGGCAGCCGCTGCGGAGGCGTCGAGCTCCTCCTGGCTGGTCGCGCCGTACCCGTCGCGCGTGAACGGTGCGGCCGTGGCGGTCGAGGGCACCGAGTAGGACACGGACTGCATGGTCGCGGCGGACGGGATCGCGCCACCGGTCGCGGCGTCGACGTCGACTCCGGCCGCGGCGGCAGGCATCGAGACCGAGACGAACAAGCCGGTGGCGAGGGTCATGACGCCGAGTGTGGCGAACGGCTTCGCGCGCCTCGCGAACGAGCCCTTGCCGCGCTTCGCGGACGGACGCTTCACGGGCACGAGGTCGACGTGGCGTCGCTCGTCCTCGGCGGACGCCGTCCAGCGGTCGTCCTCGAGCCGGGCGGCCCGACGCGCGGCGCGAGGGCTCAGGGCGACGTGACGGCCACCACCGCCGCGGGACGGCCGGGGCGTCGTCGACGCCGAAGTGGTCGGCGCGGCGCCGGAGGTCTGCGCGAGGGTGGTGGCCGGGGTGTCCACGTGCAGTCGTTCGACGGCGCGCGCGGGCGTGGTGCTGGTCATGGGTGGGGTACCGTCCTGGGTCTCGTGCGCGTCGGGGGCGCGCTCGGTTCATGCTCGGTGGGTGTCGCTGGGCCGGGGAAGCCCCTCCCTCGATGACCGCGGTCGACCGGTTGCCCGGTCCGAGGGAGACGAAACGGCCACCCTACGTGGGCTTCCCTGAGAAGAACCTCCGCTTGGAACGCCCTGTGGACGAACGATGAGCGCCGGAACGTGAGGCGTCACCGCGCTCGCGGAACCCCGCGCGTCAGTCGGACCGGACGCCGACCGTCGACTGCCGGACGACGAGTTCCGGCTGGAACACGATCTGCTCCGGCACGCCTCTCACTCCGGCGGCGGCCTCGCTGAGCAGGAGTTCGACGGCCGTGTGCCCCATGAGGGCGCTCGGCTGGCGGATCGAGGAGAGCGGCACGACGGCCGCCGAGGCGAAGTCGATGTCGTCGTATCCGATGAGTGCGATGTCCTCGGGCACCCGCACCGAGCCGAGCATGCTGAACGCCTGCAGGACGCCCATGGCGAGGAGGTCGTTCGCCGCGAACACCGCGTCCGGCCACTCGTCACGAGGACGTCCCGTCATCACCTCGCCGGCCGCCCGCCCCTGCAACACCGTGAGCGACGTGGTCTCCAGCGTCTCGAGCCGGACGTCGTCCCCTCCAGCCACGGCTGCCTCGACCGCCTGGGTCGCCCCCGCGAGTCGGTCGCGGACCTGCCGCAGCGACGCGGGGCCACCGACGACGGCGATGCGACGACGGCCGAGCGAGACGAGGTGCTCGACCGCGAGCCGGCCGCCGGCCACGTCGTCGACGGCGACCGAGGAGAAGCTCGCGTCGTCGGTCTGCCGGTCGACGAGCACCGTGGGCGTCCCGCGATCCCGGAGACGCGCGAGGCGGTCGAGGTCGTCGCCGAGCGGGGTGATGAGGACGCCGGCGACCCGCTGCTCCTCGAAGAGGTCGAGATAGGCGCGCTCACGGTCGAGGCTCTCGTCGCTGTTGCCGAGCAGGACCGACAGGCCTTCGGCGTCGGCGCGGTCCTCGGCACCGCGGGCGACGTCGGTGAAGAACGGGTTGCCGACGTCGAGCACGACGAGGCCGATGCTGCGGCTCCGGCCGGCGCGGAGCTGTCTGGCGGCGTCGTTCCGCACGAAGCCGAGTTCGTCGATGGCCGCGTGCACGCGTTCGACGGTGACGGGCGACACCTTCTCGGGACGGTTCAGGACGTTGGAGACGGTTCCGACCGAGACGCCGGCCCTCGCCGCGACGTCCTTCACGCTCGCACTCACGGTTCCCCTTCGCCGGTCTGTCCCGCCAGGTGACGCCGGTCGGGCTGGCTCATTGTTGCACGCAGCGACTGCGCACGCCTGCCCGGCCCACTGCCGACGTTCACCCCTGTCCCTTGCTCAGGAGTTCTCCGGCGCGGCGCGCCCACCTGAGCCCGACACACCGACCGACTCCTGAGAACGGGCAGTGCTCACACCGGATCGACCGGCAGGACCGGGGCGACGGGCAGGGTGACGACGACCTCCAGACCGTGACCGGGACGGTTCAGGAGCCGGATCGCTCCCCCGGCGTTGCGCGCGATGGCGGCGACGATCGCCAGCCCAAGCCCCGATCCGTGCCCGGAGGACCGCGTCGCGTCCGAACGACTGAACCGCTCGAGCGCCCGTGGCTCGAAGGCCGGATCGAGCCCGCCCGCGGTGTCCGACACCCGCAGGGTGAGCAGGTCGGCGGCATCGTCGAGCATGACCGACAGCCGACGTGGAGCCGTGCCACGATCGGCGAACGCCTGTAAGGCGTTCCCCAGCAGGTTGTCGACGAGCCGGCCGAAGTCGTCGGCGCGGACGGCGTACGTGGCCGCCGCGTCCGGTGCCCTGTCGGCGAGCGCGCTCACGACCTCGACCTCCACCCCGGCCAGGGTGTCGTCCGAGGCGACCCGGAACCTGGCCCGCTCGACCGCTTCGAGCGTCTCGGCGTCGAGGGCGTCCGCGGTCGACCGCCCGACCGGCGCATCTGCCTCGATCCGCGAGAGTTCGAGCAGGGAGGTGACGAGCGCCGACAGCCTGGTGGCACTCCGCTCGGCGCCCTCGATGTCGGCGAGCAGCTGCTCCCGCGAGGAGTCCTCGAGCCTCGCGAGTTCCAACTGCGTCCGCAGGATCGCGAGCGGCGTCCGGAGTTCGTGGCTCGCGTCGGAGACGAGTTGTCGCTCGCGGTCGGCGGACGCCCGCAGCCGTTCGATGAGGTCGTTGAGGGTGATCGCGAGCTGCGCGATCTCGTCGTCCGCCCGCCCCACCGGCAGCAACTCGGCCGTCGACCGACCGCTCAGGCTCTGCGCGCTCACCCGCAGCCGTGTGACGGGGCGGAGCGACACGGTCGTCAGGATCCAGCCCCCGGCCGCGACGCCGAGGACGAGCAGCGCGAACGAGCCGACGAGCAGGAGCCGCATCTGCACCAGCACGGTGGTCTCCTCGGCCTCGTCCCGCCCGGCGATGACGTACCAGGTGTCGCCGCCGACGGTCACGGGCTGCGACAGCAGGACGTAGGTGGCCCGGCCGGCGTCGACGATGGTGACCTCGCGGGTCGCCGCGAGTGCGGAGAGCTGCCCCGCCAAGGTCGTCGGGAGGCTGAAGACGGGGATCGAGCCGTCGGGGGCGATCACCGCGATCCGGGTGCCGAGGCCGGGACCCTGCAGGGGGTCGTCGGGCCTCGCCTGCAGGGCGAACACGTACTGCGCGCCGTCGCTGCGGAGTGCTTGGACGGTGCCGTCGCGGACGATGCGTTCCAACTGGGCGTTGATCGCGAGGCCCGCGAAGAGCGACACGACGACCGCGATGAGGAGGCTGCCGCCGGCGATCCGGGTGCGGATGCCGTGGTGCCGTCCGCGTCCGCCGCGCGCCCGTCCGCCAGGCCCATCCGTCATCGGCTCACCGTTCCGCGGCGACGACGGAGAACCCCACGCCCCGGCTCGTCACGATGCGGACGCCCGCCTCAGCCAGCTCGAGCTTGCGTCGGAGCCGGCTGATGTACTGGTCGACGACGTTCGGGTCGATGTTGTCGAAGGTCTCCCAGACCTCGCGCAGCATGGCCGCCCGGGACACGACGACGCCCGGCTCGCTCGCCAGGACGCGCAGGACGTCGAACTCGGTCCCACTGAGCGGCACGTCGCGGTCCCCGACGCGCGCCCGGTGGCGGTGCAGGTCGAGCGTCAGCCCGCCGACGTCCAGGCGCGGCTGCGAGGTGAGGGCGTCGCGCCGCCGGACGGCGCGGATGCGGGCGGCGAGTTCGGCGAAGGCGAACGGCTTGATCATGTAGTCGTCGGCTCCCGCGTCGAGGCCGCGGACCCGGTCGTCGACGGCGTCGCGGGCCGTGAGCAGGATGACCGCGAGCGTCGGGTCGAGGTCCTTGAGCTCGCGGCAGACGGTGAAGCCGGAGCGCCCGGGCAGCATGACGTCGACGACGGCGACCTGGTACCCCGTCTCCCCACCCGCCGCCGGGTTCGCGGCCGCCTGCTTGGCGAGGGCGAGGGCGCTCGGGCCGTCGAACGCGGTCGTCACCTCGTGCCCGTCGGAACCGAGGCCGCGGGAGAGGAGGGCCGCCATCTCGCGTTCGTCGTCGACCACGAGGATCCGCACGGTCGTCCTCCTTCGCCATCGAGCATCCACAGCCTAGGCGAGCCGACCCCGACGGTGTTTCTGAAGGTCCTGTCAGGAACGGCCCGTGCGTCTTGCCGCTCGCGAGAACCCGGCCGTACAGTGCAGTGCTCCCGACCATGAATCGATTCATGAAGCCGGTCGGGAACGAACCCCTCACCGTGGAGGAACGGACCCTCAATGACGATCGACCCGCCAGCGCAGCCCGCGCGCTCAGCGCAGCCCGCACTCTCCCTCATCGGAGCCGCGAAGACCTTCGGCCCCGTCGTCGCACTCGCCGACGGCACCATCCGGATCGAGGCCGGGGAGATCCACGCCCTCGTCGGCGAGAACGGCGCAGGCAAGTCCACGCTCGTGAAGATCCTCGCCGGCCTCTACACGCCGGACGCCGGAGACTTCACCCTCGCCGGCAAGCCCGTCGCCTTCCGCGGCGTCGCCGACAGCAAGGCCGCCGGGATCTCCGTGATCTACCAGGAGCCGACCCTCTTCCCCGACCTCACCGTCGCGGAGAACATCTTCATCGGCCGCCAGCCGAAGAACGGCCTCGGCCTCATCAGCACCGGCGCCATGCGGAAGGCCGCCAAGGCCCTCTTCGACCGCCTCGGCGTCCAGATCGACCCCGACCGGGTGGCCGAGGGCCTGTCGATCGCCGACCAGCAGATCATCGAGATCGCCAAGGCCATCTCCCTCGACGCCAAGGTCCTCATCATGGACGAGCCCACCGCGGCCCTCTCAGGTGTCGAGGTCGACCGCCTCTTCCAGGTCGCCCGCTCCCTGCGCGACGCGGGTGCCGGGATCCTGTTCATCTCCCACCGCTTCGAGGAGGTCTTCGCGCTCTGCGACCGCATCACGGTCATGCGCGACGGCCGCTACATCGCCACCCACGTCACCGCCGAGACGACCGTCGACGCGATCGTCCGCCAGATGGTCGGACGCGACATCGCCACCCTCTTCCCCAAGCAGGACGCGGAGATCGGCGACGCGGTCCTCGCCGTCGAGCACCTGTCGCGGGCCGGGGTCTTCTCCGACATCTCCTTCACCGTCCGGTCGGGCGAGATCGTCGCCCTGGCCGGGCTCGTCGGCGCGGGACGCACCGAGGTCGCCCGCGCAGTGTTCGGCATCGACCCCTACGACTCCGGCCGCGTCACGCTCGGCGGGGCACCGGTCAAGGCCGGCGACCCGCAGGCCGCGATCACCGCGGGCATGGGCTTCGTCCCGGAGGACCGCCGCAAGCAGGGCCTCGTCATGGACCTCTCCGTCGCCCGCAATGCGACCCTCACCCTCCGCCACCGGCTGGCCCGGTTCGGCCTCATCTCCGGCCGCCGGGAACGCCAGGCCGCCGAGGAGTGGTCGACCCGCCTCCAGGTGAAGACGGGCTCGCAGGAGTACGCGGTCTCCACGCTCTCCGGCGGCAACCAGCAGAAGGTCGTGCTCGCGAAATGGCTCGCCACCGAGCCGAGCTTCCTCATCGTCGACGAACCCACCCGCGGCATCGACGTCGGCACGAAGAGCGAGGTCCACCGCCTCATCTCCGAACTCGCGGGCCGCGGCATCGCGATCCTCATGATCTCCTCCGAACTGCCCGAGGTCCTCGGCATGGCCGACCGCGTGCTCGTCATGCACGAGGGCCGGATCACCGCCGAGCTCACCCGCGAAGAAGCGACCCCGGAGACCGTGATGCACGCGGCCACCGGATCCCTGGAAGGCGCACGATGACGAACACCACCACCAAGCCGGGCGGCGGCACACGACCCGGCGGCGCCCCCGTCACCGTCGCGACCGAGCGCACGACGAACCCGATCGCGTCGATCGTGCGACTCCGGGAGCTGCCGGTGACGGTCGCCCTCGTCGTCCTCGTGCTCGTGACGTACCTCGCGAACCCGCTGTTCCTGTCGGCGCAGGGGGTGAAGGACCTCCTCCTCAACGCGACGATCATGATCATCCTCGCCGTCGGCCAGGCGCTCGTGATCATCACCCGCAACGTCGACCTCTCCGTCGGATCGATCCTCGGCCTCGTCGCCTTCGCGACCGGCACCATGTTCGCGACGATGCCGCAGCTGCCGATCGTCGCCGTGTTCCTCATCGCGATGCTGCTCGGCGGGGTCCTCGGCGCGATCAACGGCGCACTCGTCACGATCGCGAAGGTGCCGGCGCTCGTCATCACGCTCGGCACGCTCTACATCTACCGCGGCCTCAACAACGCCTGGGCCGGCGGCACGCAGTACTTCGCCGACGACCGGCCCGACGCCTTCGGCAACCTCTCCGTCGACACGGTCCTCGGGTTCCCGGTCATCACCCTCATCGCGATCCTCGTCGTCGTGGTCGTCGCCGTGTTCATGGCCGGTGCCCGCTCCGGTCGTGACCTGTACGCGATCGGGTCCGACCCCGACGCCGCGAAGCTCTTCGGCATCCCCGTCGGACGCCGGGTGTTCCTCGCCTTCCTCGCCAACGGGGTGCTCGCCGGGCTCGCCGGGGTGCTCTACGCCTCCCGCTTCAACTCGGTCGGTGCGACCACGGGGTCCGGCATGGAGCTCGACGTCGTGGCCGCTGCGGTGGTCGGCGGTGTCGCCATCTTCGGCGGCAGCGGCTCTGTCGCCGGAGCAGCGATCGGCGCGATCCTCCTCACCACGATCACGAGTGCCCTCACCGCCCTGCGCGTCGACAAGTTCTGGCAGCAGGCGATCGTCGGTGTCCTCATCCTGGCCGCGATCATCATCGATCGTGTCGCCAGCCTCCGTACGGCCAAGAAACTGCGAATGAGCGAGGCACGCGATGTCTGATCTGAAGACCCCGGCACCGGCCAAGGCGCCGTTCACGAAGGGTTCCGGCCCGCTCGGCACCGACACCACCGGCGTGCTCGTCGCGGAGCCGAAGGGACGCACGGGACTCTCCCGCATCCTGCTCGGTCGCGACGCGATCATGATCTACGCCCTCCTCGTCGTCGTGATCGGGGCGTGCCTGCTCATCCCGCGCTTCGCCTCGCCCGTCACCGTCGGCTTCCTGCTCCTCGACGTCATCCCGATCCTCCTCATCGCCATGCCGATGACGCTCGTGATCATCACCGGCGAGATCGACCTGTCCGTCGCGAGCACCGCGGGCCTCACAAGCGCCGTCATCGGTGTGCTGTGGGCCGGCGGCGGGATGGACATCGGCGTGGTCCTCCTCATCGGCCTCCTCGTCGGCGTCGTCGCGGGAGCGTTCAACGGCTTCCTCATCGCGGTGGTCGGGCTCCCCTCGCTGGCCGTGACCATCGGTACCCTCGCCCTGTTCCGCGGGCTCGCTCTCGTCGTCATCGGTGACAACGCGGTCGCGAACTTCCCGGCGGAGCTCACCGCGTTCTTCACCTCGAAGATCGGCTCCACCGGTATCCCGGTCGTCATGGTCGGCGTGCTCCTCGTCGTGATCGTCTTCGGCGTGGTCCTGCACCTCACCCCGTTCGGCCGCGGCCTCTACGCCCTCGGGTTCAGCTCGGAGGCGGCGAGCTTCGTCGGCATCAAGGTGGCCCGCTCGAAGTTCTGGCTGTACGTCGCGACCGGCGGCGTCTCCGCGCTCGCCGGGATCTTCTGGACGCTGCGCTACTCCAGCGCCCGCAGCGACAACGCCTCCGGCCTCGAACTCGCCGTCATCGCGGCGGTCCTCCTCGGCGGCGTCTCCATCTTCGGCGGCAAGGGCTCGATCCCCGGCGTCGTCGCCGGCGTGCTCCTCATCGGCACGATCAACTACGCGCTCCGACTCGGTCGCGTCTCGGACGTCGTGCTCATCATCGTCACCGGCACCCTGCTGATCGCCTCGGTGGTCGGCCCCAGTATCTTCGAATCCGTCAAGCAGTGGAACCACCACCGACGAATCCGACGCAGCCTGCCCCAGCACTGATCCCCGATCAGCGCGCTCCCGGGCGATCCCACGCCACAGCACCAGGCGTATCCAGAAAGGAACAGACAATGCAGTCGATTCGAAACCACGCGACAGGCCGTTCGGCCCGTCGAGCAGCGGCCCTCATCGCCGCAGCGGCATCACTCGCCCTCATCGCGACGGGGTGCGCCACCGGCGACTCCGCCGGCTCCGGTGGTGGCGCGGGCGGTGCCGAGAGCATCACCTTCATCCCGAAGCAGCTCAACAACCCCTACACGGACGTCGTGCTCGGCGGCGGTGAGGACGGCGCGAAGGCGGCCGGCTTCTCGGCCACCGAGGTCGTCGGTCCGCTCGAGGCGAGCGCGTCCAGCCAGGTGTCCTTCATCAACGCGGAGACCCAGGCCGGCACGAACGTCATCGTCATCGCGGCGAACGACCCCGACGCCGTCTGCCCCGCCCTCAAGGAGGCTCGCGAGGGCGGCGCGAAGATCGTCGCGTTCGACTCCGACACCAGCAAGGACTGCCGCGACGTCTTCATCTCGCAGGTCGTCGCCAAGGACGTCGCCCTGATCCAGACGAAGCTCATCGCGGAACAGATCGGCGGCTCCGGCGAGATCGCGATCCTCTCGGCCACGGCCAACGCGACGAACCAGAACGAGTGGATCGCCTTCATGGAGGAGGAGCTCAAGTCGAACCCCGAGTACAAGGACATCAAGCTCGTCGCCAAGGTCTACGGCGACGACGACGACACGAAGTCCTTCCAGGAGGCCCAGGGGCTGCTGCAGGCGCACCCGAACCTCAAGGGCATCATCTCGCCCACGACGGTCGGCATCGCCGCGACCGCCCGCTACCTCTCCACCTCGGAGTACAAGGGCAAGGTCGCACTGACGGGCCTCGGTCTCCCGAACGAGATGCGGCCGTTCGTGAAGGACGGCACCGTCACCGCGTTCGCGCTGTGGGACCCGGCTCAGCTCGGCTACGTCGCCGCGTACGCCGGCAAGGCACTCGCTGAGGGCACCATCACGGGCAAGGAGGGCGACACCTTCGAGGCCGGCGACCTGGGCGAGCGCGAGGTCGGCGCCGACGGCACCGTCATCGTCGGCCCGCCGACCACCTTCACCGCGGACAACATCGACGACTACGACTTCTAGGCCGTTCGCAATTCAGGACCGCCCCGGCGCGTCGCTCTCGGAACCCCGGTTCCGGAGGCGGCGCGCCGTTCGCGTCCTGAGTTGTGGACGACGCGCGGAGTCCGGTCAGGAGCGGTCGGCGCTCGAAGCCGGGCCATCGTCGGCGGGGGGATCGGATCGCTGCATCTCGAGTTCGAGCTTGCGGATGCGCTCCGCGTCCTCGGCGGCCTGGATCTCGCGTTCGAGGGCGGCGAGCTGTTCCTCCGTGCTGCTGACGGCGCGGTCGGGCTGCGACGGCGAGGGCGTCGTGGCCGGCGACGATCCACGGGCCGGGCCCCACGAGCCGGACGTCCGCGACTGCTTCCGGCCCCGACGTTCGGGGAGCTTGATGCGACTGTTCGACCAGTCCTTGCCGAGGAGGAACCACAGGCCGACGCCGATGAGGGGGATGAAGACGATGAGCAGGACCCAGACGATCTTGGGCAGGTTGCGGACGACGGGTTCCGGCTGGCCGACCACGTCGATGAGCGCGACGATCGTGAGGACGATGAGCAACAACGACAACACGAACATGCGTCAATCCTAGGCAGGCTGTCGGTGCGTTCGGCCAGGATGGGACGATGAAGACCATCCCCCTGCTCCAGACCGACCTGACCGCGTCCAGCATCGTCCTCGGCCTCATGCGCATCGAACCCCTCGACGACGAGGCCATCCGCACCCTCTTCCACACCGCACGCGACGCCGGCGTGACCGTCTTCGACCACGCCGACATCTACGGCTCGGAGCGTCACGGCTGCGAGCGCCGGTTCGGCGACGCCGTCACCCTCACCGCCGCCGAGCGCGAGCAGGTGGTCATCCAGTCGAAGGTCGGCATCCGCCCGGGCTACTTCGACTTCTCCGAGGAGCACATCCTCCGCACGGTCGACGAGTCGCTGGCGGCGCTCAAGACCGACTACCTCGACCTCCTGCTCCTCCACCGGCCCGACACCCTCGTCGAGCCCGAGGAGGTCGCGTCCGCGTTCGACACCCTGCAGGCGTCGGGCAAGGTCCGGAACTTCGGCGTCTCGGACCACACGCCGGCGCAGGTCGAGCTCCTCAAGGCCTCGGTCGAGCAGCCGCTCATCGCGAACCAGGTGCAGCTGAGCATCACGCACGCACCGATCATCGCCTCGGGCATCGCCACGAACATGGCCGGCCTCGACCAGTCGATCGACCGCGACAACGGCATCCTCGACTACAGCCGCCTCACCGGCATGACCCTGCAGGCGTGGTCGCCGTTCCAAGCGGGCTTCTTCACGGGCGTCTTCCTCGGCGACCGCGAGCACTACGCGGAGCTCAACGACGTGCTCGACGAGCTGGCCGCGACGCACGGCGTCACGCCGACGGGGATCGCCACCGCGTGGATCACCCGTCACCCCGCGAACATCCAGGTGGTACTCGGCACCACGAAGCCCTCGCGCGTGGAGGAGGCGGCTGCGGGTTCCGACGTGACGCTGTCGCGCCAGGAGTGGTACCGCCTGTTCACCGCGGCCGGTCACACCCTGCCGTAGGGCCTCGCGGTTCGCGGGTCGCCATCGGCGGGCTGCACCGTCCGCAACTCAGGACCGGCCCCGCGTGTCACGTCCGCCGGACCGGCTGTCGCGTCGACACGCCGCGGCCGTCCTGAGTTGTGGACGGGTACGCTCGTGGAGGGAACCGGGAGGACGGACATGGCGAAGCACGACATCGGGTTCGCCGCCGTCGCCAGGCTCGCCGGGGTGTCGAACGCGACCGTCTCGAACACGCTCAACCGCCCCGAGATCGTCGCCCCGGCCACGCGTGAACGGGTGCTCGCGGCGATCGCCGAACTCGACTTCGTGCCCAACCGCGCTGCGGCGACGCTCCGGCAGGGCACGAACCGGCTCATCGGCCTTGTGATCCCCGACATCGTGAACCCCTTCTACTCGGCGATCACCCGCGGCGTGACCGAGGCGGCCGCCGAGCACGGGTACACGGTCGCCCTCTGCGTCAGCCACGACGACCCGGACCTCGAGCTACAGCACTTCGAGATGCTCGCCGAGCACCGGGCCGCCGGCGCCCTGGTCGCTCCGTTGACGGCCGACGCCTCGCGCCTCGCCCAGCTCCGCCGGGTCGGCAGCCGCCTCGTGCTCATGGACCGCACCGCTCCCGAAGGCACCGGGTGCTCCGTGGCGATCGACGACGTCCGCGGCGGCGAGCTGGCGGTGGCCCACCTGTTGGCGACGACCGGTGGGCGAGGACCGATCGTGCTCGTGAACGGCGACCGCGCGATCCCCCAGTGCGAGGACCGACGCGCTGGCGCACGGAACGCCTTCGTCGCGGCGGGGATCGATCCCGACGAGCTGGTGGAGGTCACCGCCCGGGAGATGACCGTCGACGCCGGACGTGAGGCCGGCCGAGGCATCGCGACCCGCACACCGGACGCCGCCGGGGTCTTCTGCACGAACGACCAGCTCGCCCTCGGGGTCATCCGCGGGCTGAACGACGGCGGTCTCGACGTGCCGGGCGACGTGTCGGTGGTCGGCTACGGCGACCTGCCGCTCGCGGCCGACGGCAGGGTGCCGCTCACCACGGTCGAGCAGCCGAAGGACGAGCTCGGACGCGTCGCCGTGGAGATCCTGCTCGCCGAACTGCTCGCCGAACTCGGCACCGATCGCTCCTCGCACACGCATGTGGCGCGCACCCTCGAACCGCGCATCGTCCTGCGCGAATCCGCGCCGGCGACCTCGCGCGACTCGATCCCCGCATCCTGATCCTCGACGCGGCGAGACGGATGACGCTACAGTCGGATCACGAATTTAATCGATTAAACGGCACCGCCGCCGGACGAACAGGATCACCGATGACCCACACCCCCGCCGCACACCCGCTCCTCGCCCCGAAGGCACGTCGCAAGCCCCGCGTCGGCCTCGTCGCCGGCGGACTCGGAACGTACTGGCCACAGTTCCCCGACCTCCTCCCCCAGCTCCAGGCGTCGGCCCGGGTCGTCTCCGAGCGCTTCCGAGGCATGGACGCCGACGTGGTCGACGTCGGATTCATCTCCGACGCCCAGGAGGGCGAGGTCGCCGCCGAGCGCCTCCGCCAGGGCGACTGCGACCTCATCGTCCTCTTCCTTACCACCTACCTGACCTCGTCGATGGTCCTCCCCATCGCCCAGCGCACCGGCACCCCGGTACTCGTCATCGACCTGCAGCCGACCGAGCGGATGGACCACGCGAGCTTCGACACCGGCGCCTGGCTCGCCTACTGCGGGCAGTGCCCGGTACCCGAGGTCGGCAACGTCTTCCGCCGCGCCGGCATCCCCTTCCGTTCGGTCTCGGGGTGGTTGCACCAGGAGTCGGCCTGGGAGCGCATCAGTCGGTGGATCCAGGCGGCCCATGTCCGCGCCGCTCTCCGGCACGCGCGACACGGCCTCATGGGTCACGTCTATCCGGGCATGCTCGACGTCTCGACGGACCTCACCCTGCTCCCCACCACCTTCGGATCACACGTGGAGGTGCTCGAGTTCGACGACCTCCGCGTCCTCGTCGACGAGGTCACCGACGCCCAGGTGGCCGACCGCATGGCGCTCGCCCGCGAGGTCTTCACGCTCGACGACACCGTCGTGGAGGACGACTTCGCGTGGGGGGCGAAGGTCTCGGTGGGTCTCGACCGCCTCGTCGAGGAGTTCGCGCTCGACAGCCTCGCCTACTACCACCGCGGTCGCGACGGCGAACAGCACGAACGACTCGGCGCCGGCATGATCCTCGGCGCCTCGCTGCTCACCGCTCGCGGCGTCCCGACGACCGGCGAGTACGAGCTGCGGACGACGGTCGCGCAACTCGCGACCCAGGTCGTCGGCGCCGGCGGGTCGTTCTGCGAGATCCAGGCATTGGACTTCGAGGACGGAGTCGTCGAGATGGGCCACGACGGACCGGCGCACCTCGCCGTCAGCTCGCGAGACCCATTGCTGCGCGGCCTCGGGGTGTACCACGGCAAGCGCGGCTGGGGCGTGAGCGTCGAGTTCGACGTGCGCCACGGCCCGGTGACGCTCCTTGGACTCGGCCAGGACCGGGACGGTTCGCTGTCGTTCGTCGCGTCGGAGGGGACGGTCGTGCCAGGCCCGCTGCTCGCGATCGGCAACACGACGAGCCGCGTGGACTTCGGTCGGGACCCCGGCGTCTGGGTCGATGAGTGGAGCGCGACCGGCATCGGCCACCACTGGTCGCTGTCGGTCGGGCATCGGGCGGCCGACTACCGGGCGGCGGCGAGTCTCCTCGGGATCGACTTCCGCCAGGTGTGACGCACCCGGTCTTTGGGCCGCACCCGGTCCCTGAGCCTGTCGAAGGGCGCACGGACCGACGGCCTCAGAGCACGGCGCGCAGCCGCTCCGCCGCGGGCTCCACGACCGCGATCGGCGCCGGTCGCTGGAGCCCGTCGAGCGCGACCGACAGGCGACGGGCCGCGCGATCGACGTCGCCACCGCCCGCACCCAGTTCACGGATCGGCGCGAGCAGGGCAGCCCGTCGCAACCACGGCTCGTCCTGCATCCACCGGTCGAGCACGGTCTCGGCCTTCGCCCGCGCCGTGCCGTCGAGGTGGTCGAGCAGCGGGCCGACGACGTCGGTCGCGAGCGGATCGGCCAGCTCGGCGTGACGACCGCTGCGCACGAAGCCCTCGATGCGCGTGAGATCCGTGTGTCTGAGGATGGCGACGCTCGCCTGCAGGAGGACGACCGCCGCGAGCCGTCGCTCGAAGACGGGCACGGACCAGAGCTCGGTCGCGAGGGCCGTCAGCTCGTCGTGCTCCATCCCGCGGAACTTCCGGAGAGCGTCCCGCACGGTACCCCGGACCGCTCCGACGGACGATCCGTAGGACTCGAGCCCGCCGCCGAGCCGCTCGACGACGTCCGCGGCACGGTACCCGTCGCCCTCGTACTGGAGCGCGGCGTCGATGAACTCCCCGGCAGCACCCATCCCACCATTCTCCCTCCTGGTGCCGGGTACGGTTGGGCGATGACCATCGCGATCGTAGGACTCGGACAGCTCGGCTCGGACGTCGCCGCGAGGCTCCTGGCCCGCGGCGAGCACGTGGTCGGCGTGAAGCGCACGGCGCCGACGACCGCGACCCCGGCCACCGAGACCACCCCGGGGCGCTTCACCCTCCAGCTCTGCGACCTCACCACCACGGCCCCCGAGCTCCCGGCGGACACGGCCGCGATCGTGGTCGCCCTCGCTCCGCACCAGCGATCCGTCGGGGCCTACGACGCCCTCTACCGTGACGGGATCGCGCACCTGCTGGCCGCCGTCGCGGCGCTCCCCGGCACCCCACCCCGGATCCTCTTCGTCTCGTCGACCGCCGTGTGGGGCGAGGACGGCGGCGAGCGCATCGACGACACCACACTCGCCGTCCCGACGACCGGGACCGCACGGGCACTGGTCGCCGCGGAGGAGGCCGTCAGTGCCGCCGTGCCGGAGGCGAGTCTGATCCGGTTCGGTGGTCTCTACGGGCCGACGTCGACGATGTTCGTCGACCAGGTCCGCGACGGTCGCGTGACCAGGCCGTCCGGATGGACCAACCGCATCCATCGCGACGACGCCGCAGCCGTGATCGTGCACCTGCTCGACCTGCCGGCGACGGCCCTGCCTCCGGTGGTGGCGGGCATCGACGAAGAGCCGGTCCTCCTGTCGACGGCGGCCGACTTCATCGCCGAGCGGCTCGGCGTCGCCCCACCGGTCCTCGACGACGCCGGTCGCACGCCCGAGGAGGCGCATCGTGGCAAGCGCATCGCCGCCACCGCACTCCGCGACACCGGGTTCTCCTACCGCTACCCCACGTACCGCGAGGGCTACGCGGCGCAGCTGCCCTGATCGACGCCGGTCACGCCGGTCACGCCGGTCACACCGGCTTCGACACCTCCGCCATGGCGCGACGACCGGACGGCACGAGCACGGCGACCGCGAGGACGACGAACGTGAGCACGCCCGCGACCACGAGGAGCAGCTCCACCGAGACCACGTCGGCGAGCGGTCCGAAGACGATCATCCCGAGCGGCATCGACACCGCCATGACGATGCCCACGAAGCCGAACACGCGTCCCTGACGCTCCGGCTCGACGCGTTCCTGCAGCAGCGTCATGGAGGTCGTCGAGAAGAACGGCACCGCGAGGCCGAGCAGGAGCATGAAGCCGAAGAACACCCAGAGGTTCGTCGAGAGTCCCAGCCCGATCGAGAGCACCCCGAACACGACCGACGAGCCGACGAGGAGCAGCACCCGGTTCTTCGTGCCGCCCCAGATCGCGATGATCGCGCCGCCGGCGACCATGCCGACACTGAACGCGAGTTCGTTCACGGTGAGCATCCACACCTCGTCGCCGAACGAGCGCGCGATCATGAGCGGCGTCAGATACGACGGCGCGACGATCAGCAGGAACACGATCGCGAAGAGGATCAGCAACCACCGCACGAAGCCGTGTCGCCACACGTAGCGGACGCCCTCGGTGAGGTCGGCGAAGTAGCCGGGCCGTTCGCCGCTCCGGACGAGCGTCCGCACCGGGACGAGGAGCAGGAGACCGATCCCGATCGCCGCCGTGACCACGTCGACGAAGAAGATCGCGACGAGCGACGCGCTCGCGTACAGGGCGCCGGCGGCCGCGGGGGCGACGAGCATCATCGCCGACTGGATGGACCCGTTGAGACCGTTCACGCGCATGAGCTTGTCGGTCGGTGTGATCTGCGGGATGAGGGCGGACACGGCCGGCATCTGGACACCGGCGCCGACCGAACGGATCGCGAGCGTGAGGAAGATGAGCCAGAGGTCGGCGGCGCCGGTGATGAGGAAGATCGCGAGCGCGAGCGTCGTGATGACGATGGAGCCGTCGGCGACGATGATGAGGAGTTTGCGGTTCATCCGGTCGGCCCAGACGCCGCCGAAGATGGACACGACGGCCTGCGGCAGGAACCCGGCGACCGCGGCGAACGCCAGCACCACCCCGGACTTCGTCTCGAGGGTGAGGTGCCACATGATCGCGTACTGCACGAGCATCGAGCCGAACAGCGAGACCGTCTGGCCGGAGAGGAAGACGGCGACGTCACGACGCCAGTGCGGGTGGTCGGCCGCGTCGAAGGCGCCGACCGCGTCCTCATCGGTCGACGCGGGCGGATCCGAGGCCACGGGACCCGCGGTCGGCGGCCGGTCCGCCTGCCCATCGTCGGGAGTCATGTGGACACCGTATACATCGAGGGGGCGCGTGTCCAGACCCAGTCGGCGCGGGCGCGCAACGGCGAGGCGCCGAGTTCCGCGCCGATTGACCACCTCCAGGGACGCCGATAGCCTGGGGCAATCGCCTCTGAATCGATTCATGGCGATTCCGCGTGAACCGAAAGGCCAGCCTCGATGACGAGCTCCGAGCCCCTGCACCGCGTGTGCTTCCAACTGCAGGTCAAGCCGGAGCGGCTCGCCGAGTACCGCGAGCGCCACGCGGCCGTCTGGCCCGAGATGCTGCGAGCCCTGGCCGACACCGGCTGGCTGAACTACTCGCTGTTCGTCCGGGACGATGGACTGCTCATCGGGTACTTCGAGACACCCTCGCTCGAGGCAGCCCAGGCGGGCATGGCCGACACCGAGGTGAACGCCCGCTGGCAAGCCGAGATGGGCGAGTTCTTCGTCGACCTCGACCTCCCGCCCGACCACGGCTTCCTGCAGCTGACCGAGGTCTTCCACCTCGAGGACCAACTCGCCGCCCTGCCCTCCGCACCCGACCCCCTTCCCTAACTCAGGACTCGGGCGGCGTGTCGCCCCACGGCGGCCGCGACACGCCCCGTGCATCCTGAGAAGGGGTCGAACACCGCGGCAGGGTAGCGTCGTTGAAACGATTCACGTATGCTGCAACCGACGCCATCGCGGCGCCACCGACCACCGGAACACCCACAGAGAAGTGATCATGACCCGTTTCGACACCATCACCCCCCTGCTCGAGCAGCAGGCCATCGAGCTCCCCTCCTGGGCGTTCGGCAACTCCGGCACGCGCTTCAAGGTGTTCACGACGCCCGGCACCCCGCGCACGCCCGAGGAGAAGATCGCCGACGCCGCCAAGGTGCACGAGTTCACCGCCCTCGCACCGAAGGTCGCGCTGCACATCCCGTGGGACCTCGTCGACGACTTCGGCGCCCTGCGCACGTACGCCGAGGATCACGGCGTCGCGCTCGGCACGATCAACTCGAACACGTTCCAGGACGAGGACTACAAGTTCGGCAGCCTCACGCACAGCGACCCGAAGATCCGCCAGAAGGCCATCGACCACCACTTCGCCTGCATCGACGTCATGCACGCGACGGGGTCGCAGGACCTCAAGATCTGGCTCGCCGACGGCAGCAACTACCCGGGCCAGCAGGACATCCGGGGCCGCCAGGACCGCCTCGCCGACTCCCTGCAGCAGATCTACGCCCGGCTCGGTGACGAGCAGCGCCTCGTGCTCGAGTACAAGTTCTTCGAGCCGGCGTTCTACCACACCGACGTCCCCGACTGGGGAACGTCCTACGCCCAGGTGGTCGAGCTCGGCGACCAGGCGCTCGTCTGCCTCGACACCGGACACCACGCGCCCGGCACGAACATCGAGTTCATCGTCGCGCAGCTGCTCCGCCTCGGGAAGCTCGGCTCCTTCGACTTCAATTCCCGGTTCTACGCCGACGACGACCTCATCGTCGGCGCGGCAGACCCGTTCCAGCTGTTCCGCATCCTCTACGAGGTCGTGCGCGGCGGCGGCCTGGACGACGACTCCCCCGTCGCGTTCATGCTCGACCAGTGCCACAACGTCGAGGACAAGATCCCCGGTCAGATCCGCTCGGTGCTGAACGTGCAGGAGATGACGGCCCGCGCGCTGCTCGTCGACCGCGACGCCCTGACCTCGGCACAGGAGGCCGGCGACGTCCTGGGCGCGAACGGGATCCTCATGGACGCGTTCTACACCGACGTCCGGGGCCCGCTCGCCGCGTGGCGCGAGAGCCGCGGACTGCCGGCGGACCCGTTCGCCGCCTACCTCGCCTCGGGCTACCAGCAGCAGATCGCCGAGGCGCGCGTCGGCGGCACGCAGGCCGGCTGGGGCGCGTAGGCACCCGAGGACGACGAAGCCCCGCGACCATCCCGGTCGCGGGGCTTCATCCACATCCAGACGTTCACAATTCAGGACGCCCGCGGCGTGTCACGCCCGGCGCGCCGGCCGAGGTCGCCGACGCGCCGGAGCGGTCCTGAATTGCGAACCGACAGTGCCGCTACTTCGCGAGGAAGGCGAGCAGCTGCTCGTTGACCTCGCGGTAGTGCGTCCACAGCATGCCGTGCGGCGCGCCTTCGATCTCGACGTACTCGGCCGACGGCAGCGCCTTCGCGAACACGCGGCCGGTCGAGTCGATCGGAAGGACGCGGTCGCCCGTGCCGTGCACGATCAGCGAGGGCACGTCGATCTTCGCGACGTCGGCCCGGAAGTCCGTCAGCCAGGTGGGCTGCGCGGCGAGCGAGGCGAACGGCGAGGCGTTGTACGCGAGCTGAGTGTTGGCCCGCAGCGCCTCCTCGCTCAGGCGGGAGCCGAGGTTCTCGTCGGTGTTGAAGAAGTTCTCGAAGAAGCTCGTGAAGAACGCGTATCGGTCGTCGGTCGCCGCCGCGAGGAGTCCGTCGAACACGTCCTGCGGCACGCCGGTCGGGTTGTCGTCGGTCTGCAGGAGGTAGGGCTCGAGCGAGCCGAGGAAGACGGCCTTCGCGATCCGCTCGGAGCCGTAGGTGCCGAGGTAGCGGCCGACCTCACCGGTGCCCATCGAGAAGCCGACGAGGACGGCGTCCTGCAGATCGAGCCCGTCGACCACGGCCTTGAGGTCGGCCGCGAAGGTGTCGTAGTCGTAGCCGACGGTGGGCTTCGAGGACTTGCCGAAGCCGCGGCGGTCGTAGGTGATGACGCGGTAGCCGGCGTCGAGGAGCGCGGCGGTCTGCTTCTCCCACGAGGAGCCGTCGAGCGGGTAGCCATGGATGAGGACGACCGGCTGGCCGGTGCCGTGGTCTTCGACGTAGAGCTCCACGGAGGTGCTGTTCTCGGTTCCGACGGTGATGAACGACATGGTTCGATTCCTTTCGTCTCGGCGCCCGAGCTGATCGCCCGGTCCCGCGCCCCGAATGAGAACGTTCGTT
The DNA here is from genome assembly GCF_001421315.1 of Plantibacter sp. Leaf1. Classification (NCBI taxonomy): domain Bacteria; kingdom Bacillati; phylum Actinomycetota; class Actinomycetes; order Micrococcales; family Microbacteriaceae; genus Plantibacter; species Plantibacter sp. Leaf1. Next base: position 157,736 of record NZ_LMJX01000004.1, read on the forward strand.
CTCCTCGATGGACACCAGCATAGGGAACGATCGTTCTCAATGCAAGTACACTGAGGGGATGACGACCGAACAGACGACGACCGCGGCCCGCCTGCCCGCCCCGGCCGCGACCGCGCTCGTCCGTGACACCATCGTCGACGCGGCCGACCGCCTCTACTACGCCAAGGGCATCCAGGCCGTGGGGATGGACGAGTTGCGCGCCGCAGCGGGCGTCTCGCTCAAGCGCCTGTACGCCGAGTTCCCGAGCAAGGAGGACATCGTCCTCGCAGTGATGGACCACCGGCACCACCTCTGGACCACGGGCGTGAGCGCCCTCGTCGACGACGCAGACACCCCGCGCGACCGCATCCTCGCCGTGTACGACTACCTGGCCGGCTGGTTCAGCGAGGACTCGTTCCGTGGCTGCGGCTTCATCAACACCTTCGGTGAACTCGGCGGCGTCTCGCCGGCCGTCGCGACGATCACCCGGGAACACAAGGCCTCCTTCCAGGCCTACGTGGCCGACCTCGTCGCCGACGCGGGCGCTCCGGCCTCGCTCGCACCCCAACTCGCGATCCTCGCCGAGGGCGCCCAGACCACCGCGGCGATCACCGGCTCCCCCGAGGCGGCCCTGCACGCCCGCCGTGCGGCCGAGACGCTGATCGACGCCTCCACCTGACACCCGCTGTGACATCCTGTTGAGACGGACAGGAACGGACACGTCCGACACCGCGGACAGGGGACGACATGGCAACGACGGGGACGCTCGGCGCCGAGGAGCGACGCGCCCGCCTGACCGCGATCCTCGAGCGCGACGGCAGCATCCGACTCGACGACGCGGCCACCGAGCTCGACGTCTCGTCGATGACGGTCCGCCGGGACCTCGCCGACCTCGAACAGGCCGGCATCGTCCGCCGCGTCCGAGGTGGCGCCATCCCGACCCTCCGACCGCGCACCTTCACCGAACGATCTGCGACGGGCGTCCGGGAGAAGGGCATCATCGTCGAGAAGCTCCGCGCCCTCCTCCCGACTGACGGCGCGATCGCGATCGACGCGTCGAGCACCGCCGGCGGCATCAGTCGCCTGCTCGCCGATTCGCGTCTCACCGTCGCGACGAACTCCTACCCGAACTTCCTGCTGGCCACGGCGAACCGCGACATCTCGGCGATCCTCGTCGGCGGCCAGGCCGAGTCGCGAACCGACAGCTTCATCGGTCCGATCGCCTGCCAGGCGGCGTCATCCCTCCTGTACCGGCGGTTCTTCCTCTCCGCCGCGGCGGTCGATCCCGTGATCGGCAGCTCCGAGGTCACCCTCGAGGAGGCGCAGGTCAAGCAGGCCTTCGCACGCGCCTCGGACGAGACGATCCTCGTCGCCGCCTCCGCGAAGCTTGACCAGCGGGCGATGGCGACCGGCTTCGCGCTCGCCGACGTCGACCTGCTCGTCACCGAGCTGGACCCGGCCGACCCTCGCCTCGACGCCTACCGCGACGCCGTCGACCTCCTCTGACTCCCCCGTCCACAATTCAGGACGACTGCGGCGCGCCGCACGCGACACCACGGACACCGGGGGCGACACGCCGGAGCGTTCCTGAATTGCGAACGGACTTCCGCCATTGCGTCGCCTGTCACTTCTTGTCATACTTAACACGAATGAACATCGGGCACGGACGTGCCCCGACGAAGGAGTGCGAATGTCCGTGAACCCAACAGCTGCCGAGCTCATCGCCCGCAGCAACCGCCTCGGCAGCGACCCGAAGAACACGAACTACGCGGGCGGCAACACCTCCGCCAAAGGCACCGGGACCGACCCCGTCACGGGCGAGCCGGTCGAACTGCTCTGGGTGAAGGGCTCCGGCGGTGACCTCGGCACGCTCAAGCCAGAAGGGCTCGCCGTCCTCCGCCTCGACCGCATGCGCGCCCTCCAGGACGTCTACCCCGGCCTCGACCGCGAGGACGAGATGGTCGCAGCGTTCGACTACACGCTCCACGGCAAGGGCGGAGCAGCCCCCTCCATCGACACCGCCATGCACGGCCTCGTCGATGCGGCCCACGTCGACCACCTCCACCCCGACTCCGGCATCGCCATCGCGACCGCCGCCGACGGCCCCGAGCTCACCGCGACGATCTTCGGTGACAAGGTCGTGTGGGTCCCGTGGCGTCGCCCCGGCTTCCAGCTCGGTCTCGACATCGCCGCCATCAAGGCCGACAACCCGGAGGCGATCGGCACCATTCTCGGCGGCCACGGCATCACCGCGTGGGGCGACACCTCCGACGAGGCCGAGGCCAACTCGCTCTGGATCATCGACACCGCGGCCGCCTACATCGAGGCGAACTCGCGTCCCGAACCGTTCGGGCCGGCACTCGACGGCTACGCGGCACTCCCCGAGGCGGAGCGACGCGCGAAGGCCGCGGCCCTCGCCCCCACCATCCGCGGGCTGGCCTCCACGGACCGCCCCATCGTCGGGCACTTCACCGACAGCCCCGAGGTCCTCGACTTCCTCGCCGCGGCGGAGCACCCCCGCCTCACCGCGCTCGGCACGAGCTGCCCCGACCACTTCCTCCGCACCAAGGTGAAGCCGCTCACCGTCGACCTGCCGGCCACGGCGAGCGTCGAGGAGATCGTCGAGCGACTCGGCGTGCTGCACACGGCGTACCGCGAGGACTACCAGGCGTACTACGACCGTCACGCCACGTCCGACAGCCCGGCCATCCGCGGCGCCGACCCGCTCATCGTCCTCGTCCCCGGTGTCGGCATGTTCAGCTTCGGCAAGGACAAGCAGACCGCGCGCGTCGCCGGGGAGTTCTACGTCAACGCCATCAACGTCATGCGCGGCGCGGAGGGTCTCTCCACCTACGCACCCATCGACGAGGCCGAGAAGTTCGCGATCGAGTACTGGGCGCTCGAGGAGGCGAAGCTGCAGCGGATGCCGAAGCCGAAGCCGCTCGCCACCCGCATCGCGCTCGTCACCGGAGCCGCGTCCGGCATCGGCAAGGCCATCGCGACCCGCCTCGTCGCCGAGGGCGCGGTCGTCGCCATCGCCGACCTCTCCCTCGAGAAGGCCCAGGCGGCCGCGGCGGAACTCGGCACCACCGACGTCGCGATCGGGATCGCCGCCGACGTCTCGAACGAGGCCGCGGTGCAGGCCGCGATCGAGGAGACGGTCCTCGCCTTCGGTGGGCTCGACCTCGTCGTCAACAACGCCGGCCTCTCGCTCTCGAAGTCGCTGCTCGAGACCACCGAGGCCGATTGGGACCTGCAGCACAACGTCATGGCGAAGGGCTCGTTCCTCGTCTCGAAGGCGGCGGCGCGCGTCCTCATCGACCAGAAGCTCGGCGGCGACATCGTCTACATCTCGTCGAAGAACTCCGTCTTCGCCGGACCGAACAACATCGCCTACTCCGCGACGAAGGCCGACCAGGCCCACCAGGTCCGTCTCCTCGCCGCCGAGCTCGGTGAGTTCGGCGTGAAGGTGAACGGCATCAACCCCGACGGCGTCGTCCGCGGCTCGGGCATCTTCGCCTCCGGCTGGGGCGCGAACCGGGCGAAGACGTACGGCATCGAGGAGCAGGACCTCGGCAAGTTCTACGCGCAGCGCACCATCCTCAAGCGCGAGGTCGTCCCGGAGAACGTGGCCAACGCGGTCTTCGCGATCTGCACGAGCGACTTCAGCCACACGACCGGCCTGCACATCCCCGTCGACGCGGGCGTCGCCGCGGCCTTCCTGCGATGAGCGCGACGGCGACGGGTGCGGCGAGCGCCGTCGGCTCCAGCGGCACGGTCGCGGCGGTCGACCTCGGGGCGACGAGTGGCCGGGTCATGCTCGGACACGTCGGTCCGGGCGAGCTCCGCCTCGTGCCCGTCGCCCGGTTCCCCAACACCCCGGTCCGCACGCCGGACGGCCTCCACTGGAACATCCTCGAGCTGTACCGCTCGGTCGTGGCCGGGTTGTCGGGGGCGGCGAGGCAGGAACCGCATCTGTCGAGCATCGGCATCGACTCGTGGGCGGTGGACTACGGCCTCCTGCGGCAGGGGCGACTGCTCGGCGCTCCGTTCCACTACCGCGACGAGCGGACGGCGGCCGGGGTCGAGGCGGTGCACGCGCGTGTCCCGTTCGCCGAGCTCTACCGGGGCAACGGGCTCCAGTTCCTCCCGTTCAACACCGTCTACCAGCTGGCGACGGAGCGCGACGCCGGCATGCTCGACGTCGCCGACACCGCTCTACTCGTCCCGGACCTCATCGCGCACTGGCTGACCGGTGCACGCGTCGCCGAGGCCACCAACGCGTCGACGACGGGACTCGTGCGGGCCGGCGGATCGACCGACTGGGACACGGAGCTGCTCGCCCGACTCGGCATCCCGGCCGCGATCCTGCCGCCCATCGTCCAGCCCGGCGATCGCATCGGGACGCTGCTCCCGGGCGTCGCCGCCGAGGTCGGTCTGTCGTCCTCGACGCCCGTCACGGCGATCGGCTCGCACGACACGGCGTCGGCGGTCGTGGCGGTGCCGATGACGAGCCAGGACGCCGCGTACATCTCGTGTGGCACCTGGGGCCTCGTCGGCGTCGAGCTCGAGCGTCCCGTGCTCACCGAGGCGAGCCGGGCAGCGAACTTCACGAACGAGGGCGGGGTCGACGGTCGCACCCGGTTCCTCCACAACGTGATGGGGCTCTGGCTCCTGAGCGAGTCGGTGCGCACCTGGGAGCGGGGCGGCGAGACCATCGACCTCCCCGGGCTCATCGCCCAGGCGGCCGCCGTCGACACCCCGGTCTCCGTGTTCGATGCGAACGACCCGCGCTTCCTCGCGCCCGGCGACATGCCGGTCCGCATCGCGGAGGCCCTCGTCGAGCACGGCTCCCCGGTGCCGCGGTCGCGCGCCGAGTTCGTCCGATGCATCGTCGAGAGCCTCGCGCAGGCGTTCGCCGATGCGATCCACACGGCCTCCGAGCTGTCTGGCGTCCGAGTCCGCACGATCCACGTCGTCGGCGGCGGTTCCCAGAACGCGCTCCTCTGCCAGCTGACGGCCGACCGCGCCGGCATCCCGGTCGTCGCGGGCCCCGTCGAGGCCACCGCGCTCGGGAACGTGCTCGTGCAGGCGCGTGCCGTCGGGATCATCGACGGCGACCTCGAGACCCTGCGCGCCCTCGTCGCGCGGAGCTTCGAACCGACCCGCTACGAGCCGCGCAAGTCTTCGGGCCACGGCGCGGTCACCCGGTAGCGTCGCAGCATGACTGCTTCTCCGCTCATCGTCAGCCTGCCCACCGAGCTCCGCGAGGAGGTGCTGTCGCAGGGCCCTGCCCCTGAGGGGGTCGAGTTCGTCGAGTGGGACCTCCGGACCGAGCCGCCGGTGGAACACATCGACCTCGTGGTGCCCGTGTACCTCGGTTCGAACAAGCCGCTCGCGAACGTGGCCGCCGTGACGCCGCAGCTCGTGCAGGTCCAGTCGATCGGCTACGACGGCCTGGAGGACCTCCTTCCCGAGGGCGTCGTGCTGGCGAACGCGGCGACCGTGCATGAGGCGTCGACGGCGGAGCTCACGGTGGCCCTGATCCTCGCCTCACAGCGGGGTATCCCCGACTTCGTGCGCGCCGAGCGGACGGGCGAGTGGTTGCAGAGCCAGCGCCCGAGCCTCGCGGACCGTCGGGTCCTCCTCATCGGCTACGGCGGTGTCGGCGCGGCCATCGAGGCGAGGCTCCTGCCGTTCGAGGTCGAGGTGACCCGCGTCGCCTCCACGGCTCGTGAGGACGAGCGCGGCACCATCCACGGCATCGACGAGCTGCCGGAGCTCCTGCCCCAGGCGGAGATCGTCATCGTCGTCGTCCCGCTCACCGACGGCACCCGCGGTCTGGTGGACGACGCGTTCCTCTCGGCACTTCCCGACGACGCCCTCGTGGTGAACGTCGCCCGAGGACCGGTGGCCGACACCGAGGCGCTGGTCCGGCACGCGAGCAGCGGCCGGATCCGCCTCGCCCTCGACGTCACCGATCCCGAACCACTGCCGGTGGACCACCCGCTGTGGTCGCTGCCGAACGTGCTCGTCTCGCCGCACATCGGCGGTGCGACGAGCGCGATGCTCCCCCGGATGGCGCGGCTGTTGCGTCGACAGATCGAGCACCTGCAGGCCGGCGAGGAACCCGAGAACATCGTCCTCCGCACCTGATCGGCCCGCCCGATGGGTCCGGAGCGGAAAAGTTCGCGCCAGGGCTCGCCTTGAATCGGTTCAAGAGGTATGGTTTGTGGTCTGACCACATCGAGGTGCCGAAGGAGGACCGATGAGCGCAGCAGCACCCGCACCGACGACGGAGGCCGCACCGGGATCGACCGCACCGGCAGCACCGGCCCCCACACCCCCGCGTCCCGAGCCCCGTGCCTGGGAGGTCGTCCTCGCCCGCATCGAGTCGGACCTCCTCAGCGGCGTCCTGAAGCCCGGCGACCGACTGCCCGGCGAGCGCCAGCTCGCGATCGACCTCGGCGTCGGCCGGTCGAGCGTCCGTGAGGCGATCCGCGTCCTCGAGGTCCTCGGCCTCATCCGCACGCACACCGGTTCCGGCCCCACCGCCGGCGCGATCATCGTCGCCACGCCCTCCGGCGGCATGGCGACGCTCATGCGCTTGCAGGTCGCCGCGCAGGGGTTCGCCGTGCAGGACGTCGTGGACACCCGACTCGTCATCGAGACCGCCGTCGTCCACAGCCTCGCCACGCGCGCCGGCGAACGCGCCGCGGACCTCAAGCACCCCGAGTCGCTCCTCGACGCGATGGACCAGCCGACGCTCACCGAGGCGGAGTTCCTCGCGCTCGACGCCCAGTTCCACCTGTCGCTCGCCGAGGCGGAGGGCAACCAGGTCCTCGTCGCCACGATGTCCGGTCTCCGCGACTCGATCGAACGCTACGTCCTCGCCGGTGTGCCGCAGCTGTCGTCCTGGTCCGCCACCGCCGACCGACTCCGGGCCGAGCACCGCGGCATCGTCGAGGCGATCCGCTCGGCCGACCCCGACCTCGCCCGTCAGTCCGTGCGCTCCCACATCACCGGTTACTACGACGCCCTGAACCCCGCACCCTCCCGTGAGAAGGAAGAACAGACCCATGGTTGAACGCCGCATCCCCAAGCCCCACGACCTGCTGCCCCTCATGCAGTTCAAGAAGCCCGAGTTCAACGCGCGCCGCCGCCGTCTCGCCGCGGCGACGACCATCAGCGACCTCCGCACGATCGCGAAGAAGGTCACGCCGACGGCCCCGTTCGACTACACCGACGGCGCGGCCGAGGGCGAGATCTCGCTGGCCCGCGCCCGTCAGGCCTTCCAGGACATCGAGTTCCACCCGGCCGTCCTCAAGAACGTGGCGAACGTCGACACCGGCTGGGACGTCCTCGGCGAGCGCGTCGCGTTCCCGTTCGGCATCGCCCCGACCGGCTTCACCCGCATGATGCAGACGGAGGGCGAGCGCGCCGGTGCGTCGGCGGCCGCGGCGGCCGGCATCCCGTTCACCCTCTCCACCATGGGCACGACGTCGATCGAGGACGTGCAGGCGGCGGCTCCCGGCGGCCGCAACTGGTTCCAGCTCTACATGTGGAGCGAGCGCGAGCGGTCGATGGCCCTCGTCGACCGCGCAGCCGCGGCCGGGTACGACACCCTCGTGGTGACGGTCGACACCCCGGTGGGTGGCGCTCGCCTGCGTGACGTCCGCAACGGCATGACGATCCCGCCGTCGCTCACCCCGAAGACCATCGTCGACGCCCTGCCCCGGCCTGCCTGGTGGATCAACTTCCTCACCACGGAGCCGCTGGCGTTCGCGAGCCTCGACCGCTGGTCCGGCACGGTGGCAGCCCTCATCGACACGATGTTCGACCCGACCGTCGGGCCCGACGAGGTCAAGTACATCCGCGAGCAGTGGAAGGGCAAGCTGATCGTCAAGGGCGTCCAGTCGGTCGCCGACGCGAAGCTCGCCGTCGACCTCGGCGCCGACGCCGTGCAGCTGTCGAACCACGGCGGTCGTCAGCTCGACCGCGCACCGATCCCGTTCCACCTGCTGCCGAGCGTCGTCCGCGAGGTCGGCAAGGACGCCGAGGTGCACCTCGACACGGGCATCATGAACGGTGCCGACATCGTCGCGTCCGTCGCCCTCGGCGCCCGCTTCACCTTCATCGGCCGTGCGTACCTCTACGGGCTCATGGCGGGTGGGCGCGAGGGCGTGGACCGCGCGATCCAGATCCTCTCGGGCGAGATCGTGCGCACGATGAAGCTCCTGGGCGTCGCGTCGCTCGAGGAGCTGCAGCCGCACCACGTGACCCAGCTCTCGCGGTTCACGACGCTGCAGCCGCTCCCGGAGCAGTCGACGCTGAGCGCGTCACGGCCGGCCGCGCCCAAGACGGCTCCGGCCCCGCGCAAGGCCCCGGCCCGCAAGCCGGCGTCCGCGGCGAAGGCCTGACCACCCGAGCGACACGAGCAAGCCCCGGACCACCACGGTCCGGGGCTTCCTCGTTCCGGCAGAGGACGAACGTCCGCCACGGCGGCATGCGCATCATCGTGGTGAGGCGCTCCTGCGGCACTCGTCACGTCTCGGGTTGTCCCCGATGCCGCACGGCGCGCTCTGGTCCACGATGGGAACGTCCCTCGGTCCGAGCCGCCCGCGTCCATCCGGGCCCGACTCCCGGAAGGAGCGCTGTGGCCCACCTCCTCGTCATCGGCGGCAGCGGACGCACCGGTCGACTCGTGATCTCCGAGGCGCTGCGCACCGGCCACTCGGTGACCGCCCTCGTCCGCGACCCCACACGGGTCGTCCCGGGCGATCGACTGACGATCACCCAGGGATCACCCTTGCGGATCGACGACGTCGAGGCGGCCATGCACGGCACCCAGGCGGTCGTGGTCGCGCTCACCAACCTCGGCACCTCCGACTGGCCGTGGGCGCGCCAGGTGAGCCCGCCGGACCTCATCACGAGCGCCATCGACACCATCACCGCCGCCATGCGCTCGCACGGCCTCCGGCGCATCGTGCTGCTCTCCGCACTCGGCACCGGGGAGTCACGGCGGAGCGTGCCGTCCCCGCTGCGATGGACGACCCGGTTCCTGCGGCTCGGCACCGTCTACGCCGATCACGAACGCGCCGACGCCTCGCTGCGGAGCTCGGCCCTCGACTGGACCATCGTGCGCCCGACCCTGCTGTCGGGGAGCGAGCGGCGCCGACCGGTCGTGACCTCGCCCGCCGGTCGTTGGCCGAGCTCCGTGCGGATCAGCCGCTCCGACGTCGCGGGGTACCTCGTCGACGCGATCGACGACGAGACGCTCATCCGCTCGGCTCCCGTGATCTCCTCAGGCCCGAGCCGCGTCTGAGGCTCCGGCTCAGGAACCGGCGGTGGCGCGTGACGCCTCGGGGTGCCGCCCGATGACCCGGTCGGTCGCCTCGCAGATCCCCCACCAGGTGACGCGCAGCATGGCCTCGACGACGATGCCGCCCGTCATCTTCGAGGCTCCGAGCGCACGCTCCGTGAAGGTGATGGGCACCTCGACGATGCTGAGTCCCGCCCGGTTCGCGTGCCACAGCATGTCGACCTGGAACCCGTAGCCGTGGGAGTGGACCTCGTCCAGTTGGAGCCTGCGCAGCGCATCCGCGCTGAACACACGATAGCCGCCGGTCACGTCGCGCGCGGGGAGCCGGAGCGCGAACCGGGCGTAGCCGCTGCCCACCCGCGAGATGGCCTCGCGGTGCTTGGGCCAGTTCACGACCGAGCCGCCCGGCACCCAGCGCGACCCGAGGACGACATCGGCGGTCGCGGCGGCGGCCAGGAGCGACGGCAACTGCTCCGGAGCGTGCGAACCGTCGGCGTCCATCTCGACCACGCTGCCGAACCCGCGCCCGAGCGCCCAGGCGAAGCCGGCCTTGTAGGCGGCGCCGAGGCCCTCTTTGCCCGTCCGGTGGAGCACGTGCACCGCGGTGTCGGCTGCGGCGAGTCGATCGGCGATGTCGCCGGTGCCGTCGGGTGAGTTGTCGTCGACCACGAGGATCTGGACGTCGGGGGTGGCGACGCGGACGCGCGCGACGATCCGTTCCAGGTTCTCGCGTTCGTTGTAGGTGGGGATGATGACCACCGTGGAATCCATGTGCCGTCCTCGTGTCTGCTCAGTCAGCGTAGCGCGCTGGACAGGACGGTATCGGCGGTACGGGGCGGTCGATCGAACGCTCAGCCAACCATCGGCGAACGTGCGGCGGAGCGTCAGTTCCGGCTGGCGAAGTGCGCCGGCACGAAGAGTGCGAGCGCGATCATCAGGATGCCGCCGAGGAACCACACCGTCTGGAAGGCCTCGTTGCGGAACGCCTCACCGAACGACCACATGCCGCCCGCGAAGAGCGCGAGGGCGATGACGACCCAGAATCCGGTCGCGTCCCCCAGGGTGCTCGTCCGTCCCGACTTGTCTCGTTCGTGGTCACGTCGTTCTGCGGCGTCCATGGGTGCCCTCCGTCGGCGGTCGATCGTTCACAGCAGGTATACGCGGTGCCGCGCGTGACCCGCAACCCCTCGACAGCCGGGCCTGCGCCCGACCCCGGTCCCTGAGCTTGCCGAAGGGCTAGCCGCGGAGCTCGAGGGTGCAGCACTTCACGCCGCCACCACCGAGCAGGAGCTCGGACAGGTCGACGCCGATCGGGCGGTAGCCGCGCTCCCGCAGCTGGCGCTCGAACCCGACGGCGCGAGCGGCGATGACGACCTCGCGACCGTTCGAGATGGAGTTGAGGCCGAGCACCGCCGCGTCCTCCGTGCTCACGTGGATCGCGTCCGGGTACCGCTCCTCGAGGATGCGGTTGCTCGCCTCGTCGAACGCGGTCGGCAGGTAGGCGATGTTCGCCGGCGAACCGTCGCTGGGGGCCACCGGGTCGAGCACGGCGATCGCGGTGTCGAGGTGGTAGAAACTCGGGTTCACGAGGTTCAGCGTGACGACCTCTCGGTCGAAGATGCGTCGCACCTCGTCGTGGCTGCGCGGGTCGGTGCGGAATCCGGTCCCCGCGAGGATCGTGTCGCCGACGAGCATGATGTCGCCCTCGCCCTCGTTCACGAACTCGGGGCGCTCGACGCGGAAGCCGTTGGCCTCGAACCAGTCCATGTAGGCAGGGCCCTCGGGGATGCGCTCGTCGTAGGTGAACTTGGCACCGTAGGCGACACCGTCGAGCGTGAACCCGCCGTTCGCCGCGAACACCATGTCGGGCAGGCCGTCGATGGGGTCGATGAGGTCGATCGTGTGCCCGAGGTCGAGGTACGCCTGGTGCAGCCGCTCCCACTGCGACACGGCGAGCGAGGTGTCGGTGGGGTCGTCCGGGTTCATCCAGGGGTTGATCCGGTAGCTGACCGTGAAGCGGTCGGGGCGGCACATGAGGTACCGGCGGCGATTCGCGATGCGACCCGCAGCGGCGGAATCCTGCGGGGCGGGGGTGGGGTGGTTGAGCGTCGACGACACGTCGGCCTCCAGATACGAGCGAGGAACGGCGGACGATGTCCAGGGGCCCGAAGGCACGCCACGTTCATCATCGCACGCAGTTCGCAGCGGTTTCACGGACTTTGGCGCAGGATTGCTGCGAAATGGCAGATTCTCACGCAATGATTGCGCTTACACTGACCCTATGGACAACCTCGACCGCGGCATCATCGACCTGCTCCGGCAGAACTCTCGCGCCGGATACGGCGACATCGGCGCGGTCGTCGGCCTGTCGGCTTCCGCGGTGAAGCGACGCGTCGACCGGCTGGTGGCCGACGGCGTGATCCAGTCGTTCACGATCCAGGTCGACCCCACGGTGGACGGCATGCAGACGGAAGCCTACGTCGAACTCTTCTGCCGCGGCACGGTCTCCCCCAACGAACTCCTGCGGATCCTGTCCGGGGTGCCCGAGGTCGTCGACGCCGGCACCGTGACCGGCAGTGCCGACGCGATCGTCCACATGCGCGCCCGCAACATCCCCGCCCTCGAGGACGCCCTGGAGCGGGTCCGGATCGCCCCGAACGTCGACCACACCCGCAGCGCGATCGTCCTCACCCGCCTCATCCACCGGCACGTCGACTGATGCCGTTCCGGATCGAACCGACCTCCGGTGTCGCCGTGTTCGAGCAGCTGCGGACGCAGGTGATCGACGGGGTGCGCGAGGGCTCGATGCCGACGGGGTCGAAGCTCCCGACGGTACGGGGGCTGGCCGACGAGCTGGGCATCGCACCCAACACGGTCGCGAAGGCGTACCGACTCCTGGAGGCCGACGGGGTCATCGAGACCCGAGGCCGCGCGGGCACGTTCGTGTCGGCGCACGGCGACGCGATCGAGCAGCAGGCGCAGCGTGCGGCGGCCGCGTACGCGGACCGCATCCGCGAGCTCGGGGTGCCTGCCGACGAGGCGCTCGAGCTCGTCGGCGCAGCCCTCCGGGCCTGAAGCGTTCGGTCGCTCCTCGCTCAGATGACGCCGTGGGACCACGGGTCCGGCGTGCCGAACCGGTGCGCGGTGATCGAGATCGCCTGCTCGTGCAGGAACGGCAGCAGCTCCACGCGCCCCGCCTGGGTGACCGGCCCCGCCCAGATCGCGATGTCCGGGTCGCCGCCGAGCGCCTCCGCGAGTCGCTTCGCCAACGGTTCGGAGTCCGAGGCCTCCGAGCCGGGCTCGGCTTCCGCGACGGTCTCCGGGCGTGGCACGACGATCCGCACCCGGGTCGCGAACGGGGCCTCCTGGCCGGATTCACCGGTGTCGATGGAGCCGCGGGCAGCCATGCGGGTGAGCCACTGCGCATCCGTCTCGAGCGAGACCGGGATGTTCAGCTCGGACAACCAGTCACGGACCTCACGGGGCAACCGCCCGCCGAGGCTCACGGTGAACCGCGACCGTGACCGCACCGCCGCGATGAGCACCCGGAGCGCGTCGCCCAGGTCGGCACCCGCCGCCACGCGCACGGAGACGGCGACCGGCCGGTATCGGAGGAGGTTCCGCTCCACGCCGAGCTGCGAGACGTCGGTGACCTCGCCGAACTCGTTCCCCCACGCCACGGCGTCGCTGAGCGCCGAGCGCCGCAGGACGTCGAAGGCCTCGTAGGTGAGGGACGGCTGCGCCGCCTCGATGAGCTTGACGATGCGGGTGTCGAGCCCGCGGAGATGCAGACTCTGGCTCGCGGAACCGGGATCGGGCTGCCAGTCGCCGAGCCCGAACAGGGCGTTCGGCCCGCCAGGCTTCGCACCGGTGCCGACGGAGGAACGCTTCCAGCCGCCGAACGGTTGCCGCTGGACGATCGCACCCGTGATCCCACGGTTGACGTAGAGGTTGCCCGCCTCGACCGTGTCGAGCCACTCGTCGAGGTCCGCGGGATCGAAGGTGTGCAGCCCGGCGGTCAAGCCGTACGGCGTCGCGTTCTGGAGGGTGATCGCCTCGCTCAGGGTCGCCGCGCGCATGACACCGAGCACCGGGCCGAAGTACTCGGTCAGGTGGAACGGCGAGCCGGGCTGGACCCCCGTGCGCACCCCGGGCGACCACAGACGCTCGCTCGGTGCGCCGAAGTTGACCGAGGAGTCGTCCAGCAGCTTCGGCTCCACGAGCCACTTCTCGCCGAGGCGCAGTTCCGTGAGTCCCGAGCGGAGCTTGTCCCCCGCCGGCTCGATGATCGGACCCATCTGCGTGCGGGCGTCGGACGGCCAGCCGACGCGGAGGGAACGGACGGCGTCCTCCAGCTGCCGGAGGAAGCGGTCGGAGCGGCCGACGGACCCGACGAGGATCACGAGGGACGCGGCGGAGCACTTCTGGCCGGCGTGCCCGAACGCGCTCTTCACGATGTCGGCGACCGCGAGGTCGAGGTCGGCGCTGGGCGTCACGATGATGGCGTTCTTGCCGCTCGTCTCGGCCAGGAGCGGGAGGTCGGCCCGCCAGCTGCGGAACAACCGGGCGGTCTCGTACGCACCGGTGAGGATGACGCGGTCGACGGCCGGGTGCGAGACGAGTCGACGACCCAGCTCCCCTTCCTCGACGTCGGCGAGGACGAGCAGGTCCCGCGGGACACCGGCGTCCCAGAGGGCCTCGACGACGACCGCCGCACAACGCTTGGCCTGTGGGGCGGGCTTGATGATGACGCCACTGCCGGACGCCAGTGCCGCGAGGACACCGCCCGCCGGGATGGCGACGGGGAAGTTCCAGGGCGGCGTCACGACGGTGAGTCGGGAGGGGACGAAGCGTGCGCCGCGCACCCGCTCGAGTTCCGGCGCCGTGCTGGCGTAGTAGTGGGCGAAGTCGACCGCCTCGCTCACCTCCGGGTCTGCCTCGGCGATCGTCTTGCCCGTCTCGCTGGCCATGACCTCGATGAGCTCGGCTCGGCGGGAGGCGAGCACACGGCCGGCAGCGTGCAGCACGGCCGCCCGCTCGGCGGCCGGACGGGCACCCCAGCGGGTTCCGGCGGCCTGCACCATCGTGATCGTGCGCTCGAGGACGCGTTCGTCGGTGAGGGCCGCGGCGGCGACCGCGGTGTTCCCCAGGGTCGACGCCGGCACCCGGGAGAGGATGGCCGCACCCCAGGCGCGGTTCGCCGCGAGGGACGGGTCGGTGTCGGCGGTGTTCTCGAAGCCGGGCGCGCCGTCCACGATGCCCCCGCGCTCCGAGCGGGAGAAGACCGCGGTCTCGACGTAGCTCGACGACTCGGTACGGAACCGGTCCTCGCGGTCCGATCCGCGATCCAGGCCCAGCACCTGCTGGGTGAGGCCGGCGTCCGAGTCCTGGGCGGGGTCGCGGAACCGTTCATCGGCCTCGGTGTCGTCGCGGACGGGCTCGACGGCCTCCTGGGATCGATCCTGCGTCCGGTTGGGGGTCGGCACGTGTCCGGGGGTCTCGTGCAGTGCTTCGACCGAGGCCAGGAAGCGACGCCGCTCCCGCGCGAAGAGGGTCGGCTTCTCGGCGAGATCGAACACCGCCGACATGAAGTTCTCCTCGCTCGCGTTCTCCTCCAGCCGCCGGACGAGGTACGAGATCGCGACGTCGAACTCCTTCGGGTTGACGACCGGCGTGTAGAGGAGCACTGCGCCGACGTCACGCTTGATGGCCTCGACCTGGCCGGTGGCCATCCCGAGGAGCATCTCGAAGTCGACCCGGTCGCGCACGCCGCGGTCGCCCGCCAGCAGCCAGGCGTAGGCGATGTCGAAGAGGTTGTGGCCGGCGACGCCGACCCGGACGACGTCGGTGCGCGCGGGGGTGAGCGCCCAGTCGAGGACGCGCTTGTAGTTGGTGTCGGTCTCCCGCTTGGAGGCGGTCGTCGCGAGCGGCCACCCGTGGATCGCCGCGTCGACGCGCTCCATCGCGAGGTTCGCGCCCTTCACCAGGCGGACCTTGATGGGCGCTCCGCCGGCGGCCACGCGCTGCTTGGACCAGGCGGTGAGCTGCATCATGGCCTCGAGGGCGTCCGGGAGGTACGCCTGGATGACGATGCCGGCCTCGAACCGGAGCAGCTGCGGGTGGTCGAGGAGACGGGTGAAGACCGCGATGGTCAGGTCGAGGTCGCGGTACTCCTCCATGTCGAGGTTGATGAAGGTGCCGGTCGCGAGGCCCTCCTCGTACAGCGGGACCAGGCGGCGGACGATGCGGTCGACGACCTGCTCGAACGACCACATGGAGAGTTGGCTGGCGATGGACGACACCTTGATCGACACGTAGTCGACGTCGGGCCGCTGCAGGAGTTCGCGGGTCCCGGCCAGTCGCCTGGCGGCCTCCCCCTCGCCGAGGACGGCTTCACCCAGGAGGTTCAGGTTGAGTCGAGAGCCGTCGGCCCGCAACTTCGCGATGGCCGCACCGAGTTCACGCGGTCGGCTGTCGACGATCAGGTGGCCGACCATGCCGCGCAGCACTCGACGGGAAGCCGGGACGACGACCCACGGCAGGACCGGCCCGACGAGGCCGCCGGTGCGGATGGCGGCCTGCTCGTACCAGGGGAGGAAGCTCGGCGTCCGGGAGGCGAGGGCCGCGAGGGCGTTACCGGCCACGAAGCCGTCCTCCGGTCGCATGACCCCGTCGACGAAGCCGACGGTGAACTCCAGTCCATTGGGATCGCGCAGCACGCCGGCGAGCCGAGCGGCCGCCGGGTCCACGGGCTCCTTCGCCCCCTCGTCCACCCACTTCGCGGCGAGGGCGACCGCACGATCCGCGAGGCCGACCGTCTCGGTGGGATCCTCGTACGCTTCGTTCGCCATGCCGCTCAGCCTATTCGCGGATCCGGCGTTCCCTCTCGAGGCTCGCGAGGGGTCGTGCGCGTGTGGCAGCCCCGGTCCCGCTCCCATCCCGGTCCCCGAGCCGGACGGAGCGACGCCCGATCGCTCAGTGTCGGCGGTGGTCCTGGATCGTGATCTTCGGCCCTCGGCGCGGCTTGTGGATCCCGCTCCGGCCGATGAGCCGGAGCACTCGCTGCCGCTGCCCGTTCCACGGCGAGAGGAGTTCGAGCATGCCGTCGTCGTCGACCGGCGCCCCGGTGAGGGCCTGACCGACGGACGCCGCCAGATGGTAGTCGCCGACGCTCACCGCGTCCGGGTCGCCGTGCGCGCGGAGGGTCACCTCTGCGGCCGTCCACACCCCGATGCCGGGGAGGCTGCGCAGCCGCCGGGAGGCGTCGTCCGGGTGCTCGTCGACCGTCCGCTCGATCGCGCTCGCGAGACGGGAAGACCGCACCACCGTTTCGGAGCGCTGCGGCCCGACCCCGGCCTCGTGCCACTCCCAGCTCGGGATCATGCGCCAGGTGTCGGCCGCCGGCGCGACGATCATGCCCTCGGGCGCCGGGCCCGGTGCGGGTTCGCCGTGCCGCCGCACGAGCTGCCGCCACGCCCGCCAGGCCTCCATCGCGGTGACCTTCTGCTCCATGATCGACGGCACGAGCATCTCGAACACGAGCCGGTTCCGGCTGAGGCGCATGCCCGGGTTCCGGCGGAGCACCTCCGTCAGCAGTGGGCTTCGGCTGACGTCGAGCCCGCTCCAGTCGTCGTCGCGACCGAGGAGCTCGGGCACGCCGTCGATCATCCACTCGGCGCCGGGTCCCCAGGCCGTCGCCTCGACCTCGCCGTCACGCATGGCCGACACGTACAGGGTCGCCCCACCCTGGGGTGTGCGCGCCGTCAACCAGACACCGCCGGGGGTCTTCCGGTAGCAGGGGCCATCGCCACCGCGGGACATCAGGCGCAGCGTCGCGTGGACATCCAGTGGCCCGGTCGGCCGGTACACCGTCCGCACGCTCGTCGACGTCGTCGCCCCCTCGCTCGGCACGCTGGCCAGCGGCGGCGCCGAGGGTCGCGGGGCCTGCTGGATGGATGGTGCGACTGCTGACATGCCGCTCACCCTACGTGGTGACCACCGACATCCGAGCGCACCGCACGACGACGCCCGGGTGGCGGACGCGGACCGAAGGGAACCGGTGCCGCGTCGCCACCCGGGCGTGAGTGGTCGACGGCTAGTGGCTGCTGCCGTGGAGGATGAAGTCGTACGCGAACTGATCGACGACCGTCCCGTTCACCGCCTGTTTGACGTGCCCGCCCGCGTACCGCCCGGGCTTGTAGTCGGTCGGCCACAGGATGCTCCAGGTCCCGTCGGGACGGACGACGTCGGAACCGAGGTCGGTGCCCCAAGCGCCCACGATCGAGATGGTCGAGCCGGGCGTCGCCGTGCCGGTGAACTCCGGCCGGGTGCCCGAGATCGTCTCGCCGACCGTCGGGGAGGTCACCACGAGCGGCTTGGCGATCGTGAAGTCGTACGTGACGCTTCCGGCCTGGACACCCTCGATGTACTGCTTGACGGTGCCACCCACGTATCGGGCGGGGAGGAGCGACTGGTCCCAGGTGATCGACCAGGTTCCGGTGCTGTCGACCCGGTCGACCGAACCGGCGACGCGTCCCCACTGGGTGCGGATCTCGACTCGCGCACCGGGCTGAGCGGT
The DNA here is from genome assembly GCF_001421315.1 of Plantibacter sp. Leaf1. NCBI lineage: Bacteria > Bacillati > Actinomycetota > Actinomycetes > Micrococcales > Microbacteriaceae > Plantibacter > Plantibacter sp. Leaf1. Next base: position 175,615 of record NZ_LMJX01000004.1, read on the forward strand.
ACCGGTGAACGCGGGGACGGGACCGAGCAGCGCGCCACCGATCTTCGGCGAGGTCACGACGAGCGGCGCGGCTCCTGCACCGGGGCGCATGACGAAGTCGTAGGGCACTCGGGACTGCTCGACGCCCGAGATCTCCTGCACGACGCGACCGCCACGGTAGGTGCCCGGGGTGATCGACTTGTTCCACTCGACGCGCCAGGTGCCCTCCTTCGTGACGAGGCCGTTGCCGAGCTCGGAGTTCCAGGAGCCGATGACCCGCACCGTGGCGCCGGGCTCGCCACGCCCGGTGAAGACCGGGACCGGCGTGGTGATGACGGCACCGATGGCGGGCGATTCGAGGGTCACGTCGACCACCGGACCCGGTTCCGGCGTGGGTTCGCGGTAGGTGAAGCGCACCGGTGCCGTGGTGCGCTGCTGCTCGAACAGCTGCGTCGCGGTCGCGACGTAGTCGCGCTCCTCCAGGGCGCGGAGCGACTGCTGCTCCCACGTGCCGGAGCTGGTGACCGTCGTGTCGACGAGGGTGACGCCGTCACGGTCGTCGAGGATCGTGATGGCAGCGCCGGGCTCTCCGCGACCGGAGAAGATCGGGCGATCGACCTCGACCGTGCTGTCCAGCGCCGGTGACTCCACCGTGATCGCGCGGACCGCGGCGTAGGTGAGCGACCAGGGCACCGTCGTGTCGTCGGCCACCTGCCGGACAGTGCCGGCGTGCGCGCCGGCGGCCAGTGCCGCCGACACCGGAGCGGTCCACGACCCCTGCGGGTTCACGACGCCGGAGGCGATGACACCGCCACGAGCCTCGATGACCTCGATCGCCGAACCAGGGTGGCCCGTGCCGGTGAACGTGGGCTGGGGGATGCGGACGGTGGAACCGACAGCCGGTGCGGTGAGGACGAGCGGTTCGAAGACGGGCTGGGGGGCGTGTCCGTCCGGAAGGATCACCGCTCCCTCCGAGGGGATGCCGATGCCGCCGACGGCCAGCATGCCGGCGAACTGTCGCAGGAACCCGCCCTGTCCGCCGCTGGACACCAGACCGGAGCCGGACAGCTCGGAGGTTTCGATGTCCTGCCATGCCCACTCCTGGGCGAGCGAACCGTTGCAGGTCGCCGGGTACACGTACTTGTACCGCTGCTCGGGGTTGGGCTCGAGGCAGCGCTCCCACCCGTTCACGACACCCCGGATCGGGCCGACGCCGTCGAGTTCGGGGAAGGTCCATTCCGTGGCAGCGGCGAGCGCTTCGCCGACGGAGGTGTGGACCGATGCCGGCGTCGGGTTCGAGGTGTTCCCGGACGAAGTCACGGCGAAGTACGCGCCGACACCGCCGGCACGCATCTGTCCGACGAACCGGCCGGAGATCGACGCGGTGACACTGCTGTCGGGTGTGGCGACGTCGGGCGTGGTCGCTGAGGCCGGGGCACCCACCAGGCCGGCGGCGAGGACACCGACGAGCCCGATGGCGGATAACGGGGCGAGGCGTTTCATAGGCGGAGTGGACCTTTCACGGATCTGTGCATCGGCAGGGGTGCCGTCGATGCACGCAAGAGTGTTCAGCTGAACTCCGTGAGCCTACAGATATACCAGTTGGTCAGGTGTGGGGTATCTCCGATCTGTGGAAAACTCACCCCCCAGGTACGCGACAACCGCCGATCCCCGGCGTCTGGGATCGGCGGCTGCAGTGGCGTCGGGCTATTCGGCCGCGACGAGGTTGTCCTGACCGCCGTCGGTGACGGCGGGGACAGACGGGGTGACGACCTTGTTGCCGTTGGCGCCCTCGCTGAACGTGACGTTCGCCACGTCGGCCACGGTCACGAGCGAGATGGAGCTGTTGAACGTGAGGCTCGAGACGGTCCCGGTGACGGTGACCATGCTGTTCGAGCCTTCGACGACGACGTTCTCGCAGTCGCCCTCGAGCGTGATGTTCGAGCTGTCTTCGGCGATGGTGGCGGTGCCGTCGACACAGGTGCCGTCGATCTCGGGGACCACGTAGTCGGAACCGGCTTCAGCGGAGGCGGAGGGGCTGCTCTCCGTCGGCCCGGTGGACTCGGTGGCCGTACAGCCGGCGAGGCCGAGGGCGATGAACGCCGCAGCGGCGAAGATAGGGAGCTTCTTCATGGGTTGTTGTCCTTTCGGGAGGTTCGGGACCCTGTCTGCCGGCCGGGGGTACCGGCCGACAGACAGGGGTGCTGCAGGGGTGGTGCTGGAGTGGTGCTACGGACTACTTCGTGAGGATGAAGTCGTAGGTGAACGAGCCGATGACCTTGCCGTTCACGGACTCCGTCACCGTGCCACCCGAGTAGCGGGCAGGCTTGTAGTCGCTCGGCCAGGTGATCGTCCACTCACCGTGCTCGTTCGCAGCCGTGTGCCCGAGGTCGGTCCCCCACGCCCCACGGATCTGGATCTCCGCGTTCGGGATTGCGGTTCCGGTGAACACCGGACGGGTGCCCGAGATCGTCTCGCCGATCTTCGGCGAGCTCACCACGAGCTGGGACGGGACGATGGTGAAGTCGTAGATGAACTTCCCGCGCTCCTCACCGTTCACGAACTGCTTCACCGTGCCGCCCGAGTAGCGGGCGGGCAACACGGGCTTGTTCCAGGTGATGCTCCACTGCCCGTTGCTCGCAACGCTCTCGACGCTGCCGAGGATCGCGCCGGACGCGCCACGGATCTCGACCTTCGCCCCCGGCTGTGCCGATCCGGTGAACACCGGCGTAGTCTCGTGGGTCGTCTCGCCGACCTTCGGCGAGGTCACCAGGAGCGGTGCGACGGTCGTGTTGCCGATCGTGAAGTCGTAGACGAACTTGCCACGCTCGACACCACCGACGAACTGCTTCACCGTGCCGCCCGAGTAGTGGCCAGGCACCACCGTCTTGTTCCAGGTGATGCTCCACTGCCCGTTGCTCGCGACGCTGTCGACACTGCCGAGGAGGCTCCCCGACGCGCCACGGATCTCGACCTTCGCGCCAGGCTGCGCGGTCCCGGTGAACACCGGCTTCGTCTCCTCGATCGTCGCACCGACCTTCGGCGCCGTCACGACCAGCGGCGCGACCTCGGCGGACTCGACGGTGAAGTCGTAGACGAACTTTCCACGCTCCACACCGTCGACGAACTGCTTCACCGTGCCACCCGCGTAGCGGCCAGGCACCACCGACTTGTTCCACGTGATGCTCCACTGACCGTTGGAGGCGACGCTGTCGACACTGCCGAGCAGGTCACCCCAGCCGCCACGGATCTCCACCCGTGCGCCAGGCTGCGCCGTCCCGGTGAACACCGGCGTGGTCTCCTCGATCGTCTCACCGATCTGCGGCGAGGTCACGACGAGTGGTGCGACCTCGGCGGCCTTGACCGTGAAGTCGTAGGGCACGCTCGTGTAGGGCTTGTCGCCGACGTACTGCCGGACGGTGCCGCCCGAGTAGTGACCCGGGGTCAGCGAGGAGCTCCACGTGAGCGACCACGTTCCATCCGACTCGACCTCGGTCTCGCCCATCAGCTGCTGCGAAGCGCTGTAGACCTGGATCTTCGCACCCGCCTGGCCGGTTCCGGAGAACACCGGAGCACCGGGCTCGAGCACGGCACCGATCTCCGGCGACACGAGCACGATCGGCTCATCGGGGATGGGCGTACTCGCCGTGATCGTGGCAGACCACGGCACGTCGACGAGGCCACCACCGGTCACGACACCGTCGAAGGTGCCCACGGCGGCGTCAGGCGCCGCCGCCAGGTGCAAGGTGATCGCCCGGTTCGCATCGGTGACCGTGCCGGTGAAGCCGTGCACACCCTCGGACCAGAAGAACCCGGCAGGAGCGTTTCCGACCGGTGAGAGTCCCTGCGGAACGATGATCCCGACCAGGCCGTTCACTCCGGCGTTGAAGGTGACCGGCACGTCGACCGATTCACCCTGCTGCACGGTGACGGACTTGATCGTCACCGCAGGGTCGATCGGCGTCGCTTCGATCATCGCGGTGAAGTCCGCGATCTTCGTGTGGCCCGAACCGTAGGTGACCTTGCCGCCCGTAGCCGCACCGATCGGTGCGTCCGTGTTCGCCGTCAGGGTGAACTTCAGCGACGTCGTGCCGACCGGCAACGTCCCGCCCATGCCCAGCGCGTCGATCTTGAACGCCGAGTTCTGGACAGCGGTGATCTTCGTGCCAGCGGGGTGGTAGACATCGATCCGCTTTCCACCGGCAGCAGTGTTGAACGTCGCCTCGACCTGAACCGACTGTCCCTGACGCAACGTCGGCGTCGGGATCGTCACCGCAGGCGGGATCGGGGCCGCCGTGATGGTCGCGGACCAGGGCTGGTTCAGCCCAGCACCGCGCACGACCCCGTCGAAGGTGCCCACCGCGGCATCGGCAGCGGCGGTCAGGTTCATCGTGAACGCCCGGTTGNCCGAGACCGTTCCGCGGAAGCCGCCGATACCCGGCATCCACGTGAACCCGGTCGGCGCCGCCCCGGTCGGGGCGAGACCCTGGGGCAGGAGGATGTCGGTCAGCCCTGAAGCCGTCGCGTTGAATTCGACGTCGACACCAACCGACTGGCCCTGCTGCACAGTGACGGACTCGACCGTCACCGCAGGAGCGACCGGGGCCGCCGTGATCGTCGCGGACCAGGGCTGGTTCAGCCCAGCGCCGCGCACGACTCCGTCGAAGGTGCCCACCGCGGCATCGGCAGCGGCGGTCAGGTTCATCGTGAACGCCCGGTTGNTCGTGACGGTGCCACTGAATCCGTTGATGCTCGGCAACCAGGTGAACCCGGCGGGCGCGTTGCCGGTCGGGGCGAGGCCTGCCGGTACGACGATCTCGACCTGGCCGGACACCGACGCGTTGAACTCGACGTCGACACCCACCGACTGGCCCTGCTGGACGTTAACGGACTCGATCGTCACCGCAGGAGCGATCGGGGCCGCCGTGATGGTCGCGGACCATCCCTGCTCGAGACCCGAACCGCGCACGGCACCGTTGAAGGTCCCGACCGCCGCATCGGCGGCCGCGGTCAGGTCCATCGTGAACACGCGGTTGGCGTCCGTGACCGTTCCCCGGAAGCCCTTGATGCTCGAGTTCCAGGTGAAGCCGGACGGCGCCGCCCCTGTCGGGGCGAGACCCTGCGGCAGGATGATGTCGACCTGACCGGACACCGACTCGTTGAACTCGACGTCGACATCGACCGAATCGCCCTGCTGCACGGTGACGGAGTCGATCTCCACCGCCGGTGCGACCGGAGGGGCTTCGATGTTGGCCGTGAAGTCGGCGAGCTTCGTGCGGTTCGCGCCGTAGGCGATCTGACCACCGCGGGCGGTGCCGATCGGAGCGTCCTGATCAGCCGTGAGCGTGAAGGTGACGGAGGTCGTGCCGCTCGGCAGCGTGCCGGTCATGCCCTGGCTGTTCAGGGTGAAGGCCGAATCGTCGACCGCGGTGATCTTCGTGTCGGCGGGGTGGTCGATGTCGATCCGCTGCCCGCCTGCGGCGGCGTTGAACGTCGCCGTGACCTGAGCAGACTTGCCAGGCTGCAGCGTCGGCGAACCGATGGAGGCTGCGGGCTCCTCCACGGGAGCCATCTGACTCATGACCAGGCGGTCCTCATACGCCTCTCCGCCGTCGGCGACTGACCTCCATTCGAAGCCGCTTTGGACCATGTCCAACCGCCAGCCCAGCTGGTTCCGGATCGTGCCGTCGGCCTCAACGTACATCCCGTCCGTGAACGCTGCGTCGCAGCTGGTCAGGACGATTCGGCGAAACTCGTTTGCAGATGGCACGCACAAGCCGTCGAACTGGATCTTCCCGGTGGTGCCGACTGCTGGGACGGTCAGCGGAGGAGCGACCTCCAGCGTCTCCTCAAGGGTGTTGAAGCCCCTGGAGATGAAGCCGACCGACGCGGGATAGCTCGTCCAGTAGTTGGACGATGCCGAGTTCTTCAGAACGAACTGCCCCGTGAGCTGGGCCGATGTCGTGTCCGCGACGGTGACCTCGGGCGAGACCGCGCTTGCGGCGGTCGGGCCGGTGAGGACCCCTGACGCCGTGATGGCTATCAGGCCGAAGGCCGACAGCGTTTTCTTGAGCTTCATAGGGAGGAAGCTTCCTTTCGTGAGCAGGCGCTACGGCGGAGACCGACTCGATCTTCGGGTCGAGCCGGGCGTCGTAGCTGGGGAGGTGTTCGGGAGCCGAACACCTTTGATCGTAACAGATATTTTAGTATGTATAACATGAGTCCGATATTCCGGATCGGATTCCGATGGCTCTGGACAGACGAAACCGCCGACCCCCGGGGAGGGATCGGCGGCTGCGCTCTCGCCGGATCACTCGGCGGCGACGAGGTTGTCCTGTCCGCCGTCGGTGACGGCCGGGGTGGAGGGGGTGACGACCTTGTTGCCGTCGGCGCCCTCACCGAACGCGACCGTGGCCACCTCGGTCACCTTGACGAGCGAGATGGAGCTGTTGACGGTGAGGTTCGAGACGACCCCGGTGATGGTGACCATGCTGTTGGAGCGCTCGACGACGACGTTCTCGCAGTCACCCTCGAGGGTGATGTTCGAGCTGTCTTCGGCGATGGTGGCGGTGCCGTCGACGCAGGAGCCGTCGATCTCGGGCACCACGTAGTCGGAGCCGGCCTCGGCGGAGGCGGAGGCGGAGGCACTGCTCTCCGTCGGCCCGGTGGACCCGGTGGCCGTACAGCCGGCGAGGCCGAGAGCGATGAACGTAACAGCGGCGACGATGGGGAGTTTCTTCATGGGAGGTGTTCCTTTCGGGAGATGCTGGAGGACCCTGCCCACCCCGAGGCCGACAGGGTGTTCGGTGAGTTTCGTGGGGGCTTCCGTTCATGGACAGGCACTGCGGCACCGGGTGACTCGGCCTCCGGGTCTTCGGGGAGGACCGCGCAGCTGGAGAGGCGCCCGGAGACCGGACACGCTGATCGTAACAGGTATTTTAGTATGTATTACATAAGTGTGGTATTCGGGGTGATCCGGGAGTCGGATCCGGTCCCAGAGCTTGTCGAAGGGCACGCGGAACACCCCGCCGAGACGGGCTCGGCGGGGTGTGGGTGCAGCGGGTGTCAGCTGACGGGGACGTGCCGCTCGTCAGGACCGACGTACTCGGAGAGCGGGCGGATGAGCGCGTTCGACGCCAGCTGCTCGGCGATGTGCGCCGTCCAACCGACCACGCGGGCCGCGACGAAGAGGGGCGTGAACGTCTCCGTGTCGAAGCCGATCAGGTTGTAGGCCGGGCCGGACGGGTAGTCGAGGTTCGGCTTGATGTTCTTCCGCTCGACCACGTCGGACTCCAGCGCCGTGTACAGCTCGAGGACCTCCGGCTTGCCGTAGTGCTCAGCGAGCTTCTCCAACGACGCCAGCATCGTCGGCACCCGCGAGTCGCCGTTCTTGTACACGCGGTGACCGAAGCCCATGATCTTGCGCTTCTCGGCGAGCGCCGCATCGAGCCAGGCGCTGGCGCGGTCGGCCGTGCCGATCTCGTCGAACACGTGCATGACGGCCTCGTTCGCGCCGCCGTGCAGCGCACCCTTGAGGGCACCGATCCCGCCGACGACCGCCGAGTAGAGGTCGCTGAGGGTCGAGGTGATGACGCGGGCCGTGAACGTCGAGGCGTTGAACGAGTGCTCCGCGTACAGGATCATCGACACGTCGAACGCGTCCACGACGACCGGGTCCGCTTCCTCACCGAAGGTCATGAAGAGGAAGTTCTCGCTGTACCCGAGGTCGTCGCGCGGCGGGACGAGCTCGAGGCCGTGTCGGCGCCGCTGGTCGTAGGCGACGATCGCCGGCAGCTTCGCGTACAGGCTGGCCGCCTTCACCGCGTTCGCCTCCACGGTGTTGGTCTCGGCGGTCGGGTCGTTCGCGCCGATGACGCTCACCGCGGTGCGGAGCGCGTCCATCGGGTGCGAGGTGGTGGGGAGGAGGTCGATCGCCGCCTTCACGTTGTCGTCGAGGGCGCGCTGCGACCGCTCCGACGACGTGAACTCGGCGAGTTCGGCCTGGCTCGGCAGCTCGCCGTTCCACAGGAGGTACGCCACCTGCTCGAAGGTGCAGTGCTCAGCGAGCTCCTGCACCGGATACCCGCGATAGAGGAGGGAGTTCGTCTCCGGGTTCACCTTCGAGACGCTCGTCACGTCGACGACGACGCCGGCGAGACCCTTCTTGATGTCGCTGGTCGCTTCGGTCATGCGGTGCTCCTTTGCGGTGGTGCAGTGGTCATGCGTGGGTCGAGCTTGGCACCCGGGTCGCCCCTCGACAAGCTCAGGCGACGGAGACCCAGGTGGTGTTCATCGGGCCCGATCGAGGCACTCGGTCCCTGAGCGTGCCTGCGGGCTACCGGTCGACGGTGAAGTTGAACACCGAGGTGTCGAACCGGTTGTAGCCCTCGTAATCGATGAGTTCGTAGAGGTCGGCTCGGTGCTGCATCTCCCCCAACTTGCCCGTGAGCGAGCCCTCCTCGTTCAGGGTGTCCAGTGCGCGACCCGCCGCGCCCATGGCGATGCGCAGGAGCGAGACCGGCCAGATGACCAGGTTCACGCCCACGTCGGCGAGCTGTTGCGAGGTGAACAGCTCACTCTTGCCGAACTCGGTCATGTTGGCGAGGATCGGCACGTCGACGGCCGCACGGACGGCGGCGAACTCCTCGAGCGACCGCATGGCCTCCGGGAAGATCGCGTCGGCTCCCGCATCGACGAGTTGCTTGGCCCGGTCGATCGCCGCGTCGAGACCGTCGACCGCCGCGATGTCGGTCCGCGCCATGATGAGGAGGTTCGGGTCGCGACGCGCGTCGACGGCGGCGCGGATGCGACCGAGCGCGGTCGAGGTGTCGACGACCTGCTTGCCGTCGAGGTGCCCGCAGCGCTTCGGGTTGACCTGGTCCTCGATGTGGAGGCCGGCGAGCCCGGCGTCCTCGATCTCCTGGACGGTGCGCGCGACGTTCATCGGCTCACCGAAACCGGTGTCGGCGTCGACGATGGCCGGCAGCTCGGTCATGCGCGCGATCTGCTTCGCCCGACCGGCGACCTCGGTGAGGGTCGTCAGGCCGATGTCGGGCAGGCCGAGGTCGGCCGAGAGGACCGCTCCCGAGATGTAGACGCCGTCGAAGCCCTTCTGCTCGATGAGGCGAGCCGACAGCGGGTTGAACGCGCCGGGGAATCGGAGCAGCTCACCGGTGGCGAGCCGTTCGCGGAACGCCCGGCGCTTCTCGGCCGGCGTGGTCTGGCTGTACAACATCAGCGGTGTCCCGTCTGGTCGTCGGCCGGCATCAGAAGAGACCGGTCGGGTGCGGCGCCGAGGCGAGGACCCCGGAGGACGCTTGGATGCTCAGCTGCTTGACCTCGTCCGCATCGAGCTCGGGCAGGCGTTCGGCGAGCGCGAGGAAGCGGTCGATCTCCTCCGGGTCGAGGACGCCGGCGGCGAGGGTGCGGAACTTCTGCACGTAGTCGGCGCGCGCGAACGGTCGGGCACCGAGCGGGTGGGCGTCGGCGACGGCGATCTCGTCGACGATGGTCGAGCCGTCGGTCAGCGTGATCTCGATGCGGCCGCCGAAGGCCTGCTCTGACGGGTCCAGCGAGTGGTAGCGGCGCGTCCACTCCGGGTCCTCGGCCGTGGTGATCCGGTGCCACAGCTCCACCGTGTTCTCGCGCTGCGCGCGCTCCGGCCGGTAGGAGTCGACGTGGTGCCACGCGCCGTCCTGCAAGGCGACCGCGACGATGTACGGGATGGAGTGGTCGAGCGTCTCGCGCGAGGCCGTCGGGTCGTACTTCTGCGGGTCGTTCGATCCGGAGCCGATCACGTAGTGCGTGTGGTGAGAGGTGTGGAGGACGATCCGGTCGACCGCGCCGGGGACGAGGAGCTCCGGGTGCTCGTGGTGCAGCTTGCGGGCGAGGTCGATCCAGGCCTGCGCCTGGTACTCGGCCGAGTGCTCCTTCGTGAAGGAGTCGAGGATCGCGAGCTTCGGCTCCCCTGCACCGGGCAGCGGGATGTCGTAGGAGGCGTCCGGGCCGTCGAGCAGCCAGGCGACGACGCCGTCCTCGCCCTCGTAGATGGGGGACGGGCTGGTCTCGCCGCGCATCGCCCGGTCGACGGCTTCGACCGCGAGCTTGCCGGCGAACGCGGGGGCATGGGCCTTCCACGTGGAGATCTCGCCCTTGCGCGACTGCCGAGTCGCCGTGGTCGTGTGGAGGGCCTGACCGATGGCCTGGTAGATGGTCGCCTGATCGAGCCCGAGCATGGTGCCGATACCCGCGGCGGCACTCGGGCCGAGGTGCGCGACGTGGTCGATCTTGTGGCGGTGCAGGCTGATCGCCTTCGCGAGGTCGATCTGGATCTCGTAGCCGGTCGCGATGCCACGCACGAGGTCGGCTCCCGTGCACCCCACGTGCTGGGCGACCGCGACGATGGGCGGGATGTTGTCGCCCGGGTGCGAGTACTCGGCAGCGAGGAAGGTGTCGTGGAAGTCGAGCTCGCGGACCGCGACGCCGTTGGCCCAGGCCGCCCACTCCGGCGAGACGCGGCGGGCGAGGTCGGGACCGAACACGGTGGCTCCGTCGCCGCCGGTGCTGACGGGGTGGCTGAGCGCCTGCGCTCGCGCCGAGGAGACCGGGCGACGCGTGAGCGATGCCGCCGCGACCGCCGCATTGTCGATGACCCGGTTGATGATCATGTCGACGACCTCTGGCGTCACCTCAACGGGATCGGTGGCGACCCGGGCGAGCTGCCAGGCGAGCTGGCCCTCGCGGACGAGGTTCTCGTCGCTGCGGTGGACACGCAGGTGGTGCTGGATCACGGGTGTTCCTCTCAGGTGCTGCGGGCGCCGGCACCTCATCCCAGCCTACGCCCGCCGGTCCCGCCTCCAGAGGCATGAGAACCGGCCGGGAACAGGACATTTCCGCGAGGACGGCCTCCGGCGCGAGGCGAACCTCCTCCCCGCTGACATACCAGGCGTGTTCTCCAGGTCCGTTCAGCCGACGCACACCGCGCACCCGGCAGGGGCGGCCAGGCTGGCACCGGCCTGCGCGAGCCGGCCCGCGTCGAGACCGTTGCGAGGTCGACCATGCTGCACGAGACACACCCTGAGGAGACGACCGTGACCGACCAGACCGCCGACGGAGCGCGCACCCCGCAGCTGTTGGCCGAGGTGGTGCGCGCCGACGCCCTCCACTACACGACGATGTTCGCGGAGAAGCCGTTCGAACCGGCATTGCTCCTGTTCTACGCGAACGGCGCCTACCGGATCCTGTCGCCGGGTGAGGACCACCCGGGAAGCTACGTCGCCGAAGGGCCTCTCGACGCCGATCGGGTTCGGGTGGACTTCATCTCCTGGCCCTCGGAGGACTGGAACCGGAACGTCGCCTTCCACGTCCTCGACTTCGACCGGACCTCCGGGCGGTTCACCCAACAGCTCCGGCTGCCCGGCGACCCCGAGCCCAAGCACCAGGCCGGACGGCACACCGAGGTGACGGCGCTCGGGCACTGGGACGCGGACACGACGTGGGAGTCCGCGGCTCCCCGGCTCGCCTCGGTGTTCGCGGCGCTCGCTGCCGGCTGAGCCCGGAGGCGGAGCACGCCGGCATCGGCCAGGCCGGAGCCGGGCGCTCGGGACGCGGCTCAGGCGGCGAGCAGCTGCGGGTCCGCCGGGGGACGGAGCACGGTGACGGTCGCTTCGGCGAGCGGGGCGTCGGTGAGCGGAGCCTCGACGTGCGCCGGCACGGTCGCGGCGTCGAAGCGGTCGGCGATGTCGAACATGAGCGTGTCGAGCCCGGTGCGGAGGGCGTCGGCGATGGTCACGACGACCTCGGACGAGGCGTCCTTCCGGCCGCGCTCGATCTCGGACAGGTAGGGCGTCGAGACGGCGGCGGCCAGGGCGACGTCCTGCAGGGTCCGCCCCTGTTCCAGACGGCGCGTGCGCAAGGCGGCGCCGAGGGCTTCGCGGTACAACATGGCGTCCCCTTCCGGCTCGTTGGTCTCACTGTAGGCGCGAGCCGACCGGAGGCGGGGAGCCCACGTTCTGCCGTCAGCGGACACCCCGGTCCCCGGTCCCTGAGCTTGTCGGAGGGCTACAGGAAGATGTCCGGGTACAGCTCCGACTCGTCGACGCCCGGAGAGTACTTCGCGAAGTCGGTGACGCCGGCTTCGGTGAGCACGTCCTCGACGATGAGCGACCGGCCCGTGAGCTCCCGCGACGGCGAGATGAGCACCTCGTACGCCGCGTCCGCGTAGATCTCCGGGGTCCGACTCTTCGCCAAGAGCGCCTCGCCGCCGAGGATGTTGCCGACGGCCGCCGTCTTGATCGTCGTCTTCGGCCACAGCGTGTTGGCCGCGATGCCGTCCCGACCGAACTCCGCCGCGAGGCCCAGGGTCACCATCGACATGCCGTACTTCGCGAGGGTGTAGCCCGTGTGGGCGCCCAGCCACTTCGCGTCGAGGTTGAGCGGCGGCGAGAGGGAGAGGATGTGCGGGTTCTCCGCGTCGCGCAGCATCGGGATGGCCGCGCGCGACAGCATGAAGGTGCCGCGGACGTTGACGTCCTGCATGAGGTCGTAGCGCTTGGCGTCGAGGTCGAGCGTGCGCGCCAGGCTGATGACGCTGGCGTTGTTCACGACGATGTCGATGCCGCCGAACTCGCCCGCCGTCTCGAACACGGCGCGCGTGATGTCGTCGTCGTTCCGCACGTCGCCGAGGATGGGCAGCGCCCGCCCACCCGCCTCACGGATCGCCTCCGCCGCGGTGTGGATCGTGCCCTCGAGCCGCGGGTCCGGGGTGTCGGTCTTCGCCAGGATCGCCACGTTCGCGCCGTCGCGGGCGGCTCGGAGGGCGATCGCGAGGCCGATGCCACGGCTGCCGCCCGACATGAGGATGGTCTTGCCGGCGAGGGTGGTCATGCGGTGGGCTCCTTCGGGGTGGTGGCGGTTGCGCGTTTGGCTGAGGCGGCGGCGAACGCCGAGACGCGGGCGACGGACTCCGGTGTCTCGATGGCGGCGCCGATCGTGCGGGCCTCGTCGTCGAGTGCGTCCTGGTACGTCCTGCCGACGCCTGCCCGGAGCAGACGTCTCGCCTGTCCGAACGCGGCCGTCGCGCCCGCCAACCAGAACGCGGCCACCTCGCGGGCCCGCGCGTCGAGCTGTTCGGCCGGAACGACCTCGGTGACGAGCCCCCAGTCGAGCGCTTCCTCGGCACTCAACATGCGCGGGCTCAGCGTGAGTTCGAGGGCCCGGCGCATCCCGACCGCCTCGGGCAGGAGGGTGCTCACCCCGCAGTCGGGCGTGAGGCCGATGTCGGCGTACTTGCTGACGAACTTGGCGCGGTCCGAGGCGATGATCACGTCCGCGACGAGCATGAAGCCCAGCCCGCCTCCGGCGACGGCCCCCTGCACCGCGGCGACGATCGGCTTCGCGGCCTGCTGCAGCGTCCGGTGCCCCTCGTGGATGAGGTCCGCGAGCTCCATGACGAAGGCGCCGGTCGACCCCGGACTGCCGTCGCCCATGCCCGCCATCGCGAGGACGTCACCGCCCGCGCAGAACGCCGGACCGTTGGCGTCGAACAGGACCGCCTCGACGTCGTCCCGCTCGACGATCTCGGTCGCGAGGTCGCGCCACCGCCTGGCCGCGCGGTCGTCGATCGCGTTGAGACTCTTGGGACGGTTGAGCGTGAGGTGCGCGAGGCCGTCGCTCACCTCGAAGAGGATCGTGTCGTCACTGGTCACGTGGTGCTCCCTGGTCGGTGATGGGTCGATGCGTCGATCGGTGGGCGGCCGCTCACCTGGGCGCCATCCGGATCGCGCCGTCGAGGCGGATCGTCTCGCCGTTGAGGTAGCCGTTCTCGATGATGTGGAGCGCGAGGGCGGCGTACTCGTCGGGCCGGCCGAGCCGGGCCGGATACGGGACCTGCTGCCCGAGCGACGCCTGCGCCGCTTCCGGCAGCCCCGCGAGCATCGGCGTCTCCATGATCCCCGGCGCGATCGTCACGACCCGGATCGCGTGGCGCGCCAGCTCGCGGGCGATCGGCAGGGTCATCGAGTGCACCGCACCCTTCGACGCGGCGTAGGCGGGCTGGCCGATCTGGCCGTCGAACGCGGCGACCGAGGCCGTGTTGACGATGACGCCGCGATCCCCTCCACCGTCGGAGGCGTCGCCGTCCGGTTCGTTGTGCTGCATGGCGTCGGCCGTGAGTCGGATGACGTTGAACGTGCCGAGGACGTTGACCCGCAGCACCCGTTCGAACGCTCCGAGGTCTGCGGGACCGTCGCGCCCCAGCACCTTCGCCGTTGGCGCGATCCCCGCGCAGTTGACGACGACCCGGAGCGGGCCGCGCGACGTCGCCGCCTCGACGGCCGCCTGCACCTGCTCGCCGTCGGTCACGTCCGCCGGGACGAAGGTGGCGAAGCCGCCCAACTCCTCGGCCCGCTCCTCGCCCGCGGAACCGGGCAGATCGACGAGCACGACGCGCGCGCCCGCTCCGGCCAGGCGGGTCGCGGTCGCGAAGCCGAGTCCTGAGGCGCCGCCGGTGACGATCGCCGAGCTTCCGGTCACATCCATGTCGGTGATCCCTTCCTGCAATGGTGGCCCCTCGACACGTGCGAGGGACGGGGAACGGAACGCACGGCGGTCACAGCCGCTCGATGATCGTCGCGTTGGCCATGCCGCCGCCCTCGCACATCGTCTGCAGGCCGTAGCGCCCGCCGGTCGCCTCCAGCTGCCCCAGCAGGGTGGCGAGCAGCTTCGTCCCGGAGGCGCCGAGCGGATGTCCGAGGGCGATCGCCCCGCCACGCGGGTTGAGCCGCTCGTCGTCCACGCCGAACTCGCGCTGCCACGCGAGCGGCACGGAGGCGAAGGCCTCGTTGACCTCGAACGCGTCGATGTCGTCGACGTCGAGTCCGCTGCGCTCGAGGATGCGACGGGTGGCGGGGAGGATGCCGGTGAGCATCTCGATCGGATCGCTGCCGACCGCGGCGAAGGAGACGAACCGGGCGCGCGGGGTGAGCCCGAGCTCCGCTGCCCGCACCTCGCTCATGATGAGCGCCGCCGAGGCGCCGTCCGTAAGCGGCGAGGCGTTCCCCGGCGTGATCCTCCAGGCGATCTCCGGGAAACGGGCCGCCAGGCGGTCGTCGTGGAAGACGGCGGGGAGCCCCGCGAGTCCCTCGGGCGTCGTCCCGGCACGGACCGTCTCGTCGGTGGTGACGACCGAGCCGTCCGGGAGGGTGACCGCGACGACCTCGCGGTCGAAGCCGCCGGACGCCCAGGTGGCCGCGGCCCGCTCGTGGGAGCGCGCGGCGAAAGCGTCGAGCTCGTCCCGGCTCAGGTTCCACCGGGCGGCGATGAGCTCGGCCGAGATGCCCTGGCCCACCAGTCCGTCGGGGAACCGAGCGCGGAGCGCTGCACCGAACGGGTCCGCCCCCTGCACGTTGGACCCCATGGGGGCACGACTCATCGACTCGACGCCGCAGGCGATCACGACGTCGTTCCCGGCCGCCATGACGCTCTGCGCGGCGAAGGTCGTCGCCTGCTGGCTGGAACCGCACTGGCGGTCGATCGTCGTGCCGGGGGTCTCCTGCGGGAGGCCTGCGGCGAGCGCCGCGTTCCGCGCGATGTTCTGCCCCTGCTCGCCGGACTGGGTGACGCAGCCGGCGTAGACGTCCTCGACGACGGCCGGGTCGATGCCGGTCCGCTCCACGAGCGCGCGGATGGTGCCGGCGAGGAGGTCCGTCGGGTGCACCGCATTCAGCGCTCCGCCCGGTTTGCCACGGCCGGACGGGGTCCGGATCGCGTCGACGATCACTGCTGTGCGCATAGCCATCTCCTTCGAGGTCTGCGTCCACCCTAGGCGCGCGGTGCGCGGGGGTCACGAGGCTTGTCGGCCGCACACAAGGCGGGAGGCGGATCGGGGCGGGTGCCCTTCGACAAGCTCAGGGACAGGACGGGGGAGCTCCGGGATCGGACGGGGCGGGAGCTCAGGGACCGGAGCCGGGGCCGGACACGGGAGCGGGCCGCCCACCGGCGATTACGATTGACCGGTGGCCGACCCGAAGATCCTCCTGTACTACGCGTTCGCGCCCCTCGCGGACCCGGAGGCGATCCGCCTGTGGCAGCGCGACCTCTGCGAGTCGCTCGGTCTCCGCGGCCGCATCCTCATCTCGAAGGACGGCATCAACGGCACCGTCGGCGGCGAGCTCGACGCCTGCAAGCTCTATGTCCGGAAGACGACGGAGCACCCCGCGTTCCGCGGCCTGGACGTGAAGTGGAGCGACGGTTCCGGCTTCGTCGAGGACGACACCGTCCGCACGGCAAAGCACCGGCCCGCACCGTGGCGGCGGATCAGCGACTTCCCGAAGCTCAGCGTCAAGGTGCGCGAGGAGATCGTGTCCTTCGGCGCCCCCGGCGAACTCCAGGTGGACGACCACGGCGTCACCGGCGGAGGGGTGCACCTCCAGCCCACCGAACTGCACGAGCTCGTGGCCGAACGCGGCGACGAGGTCGTCTTCTTCGACGGCCGCAACGCGTTCGAGGCGGAGATCGGCCGGTTCGCGGGCGCGGTCGTGCCGGACGTCGCGACCACGCGGGACTTCGTCGCAGAGCTGGACAGCGGCAAGTACGACCATCTCAAGGACAAGCCCGTCGTCACCTATTGCACCGGCGGCATCCGCTGTGAGGTGCTGTCGGGGCTCATGCGCTCGCGCGGGTTCGGCGAGGTCTACCAACTCGACGGCGGCATCGTCCGGTACGGCGAGCAGTTCGGCGACGACGGCCTCTGGGAGGGTTCGTTGTACGTGTTCGACAAGCGCGGTTCGCTGGACTTCAGCGACCACGCCGCCGTCATCGGGCACTGCGTCGTCTGCGACACGGCGACGAAGCACCTGCAGAACTGCGCCGACCCGTCGTGCAAGACGCAACTCGTGGTCTGCGAGGCGCACGCGGACGGCCCGACCGGTGGCCCGCGGTGCGTCGTCCACGCCGACGCAGCGCCGGCCGCGATCGCCTGAGCGAGCACCCGTGACCTCCCACTTCATCCTCCGCACCGAGCTCGACGGCACGATGGAGCAGGCGTTCGAGCTCTCGCGTTCGATCGACGCGCACCTCGGCTCGATGCAGCACACCGGCGAGCGCGCGATCGGCGGAGTGACCTCCGGCCTCATCGGCCTGGGCGAGACGGTCACCTGGCGCGCGCGGCACTTCGGCATCCCGTGGACGATGACGAGCCGGATCACCGAGTTCCAAGAACACGACCGCTTCACCGACGAGCAGGTGAGCGGCCCGTTCCGCAGCTTCCGGCACATCCACCTCTTCGAACCACTCGAGCGCCCGATGGGCACGGCGCGCACCATCATGCTCGACGACATCACCTTCTCGGCACCGCTCGGCCCCCTGGGGGTCGTCGCCGAGCACCTCGCCCTGACGAGGCATCTGCAGCGGCTCATCCGCGCACGGAACCGGTGGCTCGCGGACGCCCTCCGACACGCTCGATGACCGGAGGGGGTGACTCAGTGACCGATCCGGTCCCTGAGCCTGTCGAAGGGCGGGCGATACCTCGACATCGAGACAACCCGAGCGCTGACGCGCTCGACTCCGACCACGCACATCCGCCCCTGCCAAGATGGTGCCATGGGTGTTCGCACGAAGTCGAAACTGGCCATCATCGGGGCGGGAAGCGTCGGTTCGTCCCTCGCCTACGCCTCGCTCATCCGCGGCAGCGCCCGTCGGGTGGCGCTCTACGACATCGACGGCAAGCGCGCCTCCGCCGAAGTCCTCGACCTCGCGCACGGGACGCAGTTCACCGGGTCGAGCAGCATCACCGGTGGTGACGACATCTCCGTCGTCGCCGACGCCGACGTGGTCGTCATCACGGCCGGCGCCAAACAGGAACCCGGCCAGACCCGCCTCGACCTCGCGGGGACGAACATCCGCATCCTCGAACAGCTGCTCCCGAAACTCGTCGAGCACGCGCCCGACGCCGTCTACATGCTCGTCACGAACCCGTGCGACGTCCTCACCGTCGCCGCCCAGCAGATCACCGGCCTGCCCCGGGAGCGGGTCTTCTCCTCCGGGACCGTCCTCGACACCTCCCGCCTGCGCTGGCTCCTGGCCGAGCGCGCCGGGGTCGCGACCTCCGCCGTGCACGCGCTCATCGTCGGAGAGCACGGCGACAGCGAACTCCCCCTGTGGTCACAGGCGACCATCGGCCCCGTGCCGATCCTCGACTGGGAGCTGCCCGACGGTTCACGCTTCACCGAGCAGCAGCTCGACGAGATCGCCGTCGACGTCCGAACCGCCGCCTACCGGGTCATCGAGGGCAAGGGGGCGACGAACTACGCGATCGGCCTGTCGGGGGCGCGCATCGTCGAAGCCATCCTCGGCGACGAGCACGCGATCCTCCCGGTGAGCACCGTGCTCGACGGATACCACGGCGTGAGTGGCGTGGCACTGTCGGTGCCGAGCATCGTCGACCGCTCCGGGGTGCGCTCGGTGGTCGACGTCGCCATGTCGCCGCGTGAGGAGCAGCAGTTCGCCGACTCGGCCGCGGCCGTCCGCGCATCGCTCGACTCCCTCGGGCTCTAGCGGGCCGATCGGATCTCCCCCCAGCGGCCGATGCGCGACCGGTATCGCCCCCGGTAGCGTGGACGGACGAGGTGCGGATCCGGCCGCGCCCGTGGGGAGGCACCGGATGACCGCTGGCGTGACGATCGAGTTCGACGGACTCTCGAAATCCTTCGGGGCGGTGCAAGCGGTCGATGATCTGACGTTCCACGTGGAACCGGGGAAGGTCACCGGCTTCCTCGGGCCGAACGGCGCCGGGAAGACCACCACCCTGCGCATGCTGCTCGGACTCGTGCAACCCAGCTCGGGAAGCGCGACCTTCGGTGGGGTGCCGTACGCCAAGCTCCCGGTGCCGGCCGCGACCGTCGGCGCGGCCCTCGAGGCGGCGAGCTTCGTCCCCGGGCGCACCGCCCGCAACCACCTGCGGGTGCACGCCTCGGCAGCACGGCTGCCGTCCGACCGCGTCGATGCGGTGCTCGCGCAGGTCGGACTGCTCGACGTGGCGGACCGCCGCGTCGCCGGGTACTCCCTCGGTATGCGGCAACGCCTCGGTCTCGCGACCGCGCTGCTCGGCGACCCCGGTGTGCTGGTCCTCGACGAGCCCATCAACGGCCTCGACCCCGAGGGCATCAAGTGGATCCGCGGGTTCCTGACCGCGCTCGCGGCGGAGGGCCGGACGGTCCTCATCAGCTCCCACCTGCTCAGCGAGGTGCAGCAGTCGGTCGACGAGGTCGTCATCATCGCGAAGGGACGCCTCGCGCACGTCGGCACCCTCGCGAGCCTCGACGCCGCCGACACCCTCCGGGTCGTCGTCAACTCGCCCGAGCACGAACGCCTCGCCGAGGCACTCACCGCCGCCGGCTACACCTTCGACCAGGCCCGCTCGGGGCTCGTCGTGCACGACGTCGAATCCATCGACATCGGCCGCGTCGCGCTCGCCGCAGGCATCCCGCTCAGTGCACTGTCGCGGCATCGATCGGGGCTCGAGGATTCGTTCCTCGCCCTCGTCAGCGGCGGGGAGGACCACGCATGACCTCGCTCCTGGCAGCTGTCCGTTCCGAATTCCTCAAGGTCTTCACCACCCGCGTGTGGTGGGGGCTCGCGCTCATCCTGTTCGTGTACGTCGGTTTCGCCGCGGCCGGGGCCGCGCTCCTGTTCGCCAACATCCCGGGGGCCGCGGAGTCCAGCGGCGGCGGCGCTCAGGCGACCAGCGAGATGCTCACCCAACCGAGCCTCATCTACGGTTTCGCGACGAGCATCGGATACGTGTTCCCGGTGCTGCTCGGAGCGCTCGCCACGACCGGTGAGTTCCGGCATCAGAGCCTCACGCCGACGTTCCTCGCCAACCCGAACCGCGGCCATGTGCTCGTCGGCAAGGTCCTCGCCCTCACCGGTGTGGGCGCGCTCTACGGTGTGATCGCCCTCGTGGCGTCGGTCGGTCTCGGTGGCGGGGCTCTCGCGATCAGCGGAGTCGATCCCCTGTTGACCGATCCCGACACCTGGGCGCTCATCGGCCGGGCGGTCCTCGCCATGGCGCTGTGGGGTGCGATCGGCGTCGGCCTCGGTGCCGTCCTCCCGAGCCAGGTCGGTGCGATCATCGTGGTGCTCGCGTTCACCCAGTTCGTGGAGCCGCTCCTGCGGCTGGCGTCGTCGTTCTCCGAGGTCACCGCGTCGATCGGCCGGTTCCTCCCCGGAGCCGCGACCGACGCGCTGGTCGGCCCGAGCTTCTACTCGATGATGTCCGCGCAGCAGGACGCGCTGACCTGGTGGCAGGGCGGGCTCGTGCTGCTCGGGATCGGTGTCGTCGTCGCCCTCGTCGGCTACGCCACCACCTGGCGACGCGACGTGACCTAGCCCGAGCCGGAAGCGTAGGCTCGACGAAGCCAACCACCGGCGCCAACGCCGGAGACGGGAGCACCATGGGCCGCGCATACGTCATCGAGCAGGTCGAGCACGAGGGCGGGAAGCCCACGCGGACCGTCGAGCTCCGCGATCTCGCCGACGCCGAACTCCCCGACGAGTCGGTCACCGTCGACGTCGAGTTCTCCAGCATCAACTACAAGGACGCCCTCGTCCTCACCGGGAAGCCGGGTGTCGTCCGCGAGTTCCCGATGATCGCCGGCATCGACCTCGTCGGTGTCGTCGCGGAATCGAGCGATCCCGCTTGGACGGCCGGCGACCGCGTGGCCCTGTTCGGCGACGGCCTGAGCGAGACCCGGTACGGCGGGCTCTCCGAGCGCGCCCGGGTCCGCGCCGACGCGCTCGTCCGGGTGCCCGATCACGTGACGGGCGCACAGGCCGCCGCGATCGGCACCGCCGGGTACACCGCTGCCCTCGCCGTGCTCGCGCTGGAACACGGCAGCGCGACCTCCGGCGCCGTCCGTGTCGGCGGGCTCCCCGTGCTCGTCACGGGAGCAGGCGGTGGGGTCGGGAGCATCGCGATCGCCCTGCTGGCCTCGGCCGGGTTCGAGGTCGCCGCCTCGACCGGTCGGGTCGACGAGCTGGGCGACGCCCTTCGGACGCTCGGTGCCTCCTCGATCGTCGACCGGGCAGAGTTCGCCGCAGCCGGCCGGCCGCTCGGCAGCCAACGCTGGGCGGGAGCCGTCGACTCGGTCGGTGGGCAGACGCTCGCGACGGTCCTGTCGCAGGTCGAGTACGGCGGGACGGTCGCCGCGTGCGGTCTCGCGGGTGGGTCCGACCTCCCGACGTCGGTCATGCCGTTCATCCTGCGCGGGGTCACCCTCGCCGGCGTCAACTCCGTCGAGGCACCCCTCCCCCTGCGGCAGGCGGCGTGGGAGCGGGTCACCAGCGCGCTCGACCTCGACGTCCTCGACACCCTGACCGAGACGGTCGCCCTCGCCGACGCGGTCGACGCCGCCGAGCGGGTCCTCTCCGGCTCGGTCCACGGCCGCATCGTCGTCGACGTCCGCGCCTGACCCCGCGTTCACAATTCGGGACGGACCCGGCGAGCCGCCCCACTGCTCACGCGATCCACGGCCGACACACCGGCACGCTCCTGAATTGCGAACAACCGGAGCTGAGTCCCCTCGGCGTTCGCAACTCAGGACGGGCCCGGCGAGTCGCGCACTGATCGCACCGCGCGATGCCGACACGCCGGCGTGCTCCTGAGTTGCGAACGCGGGAACGCGACAGCGGCCGGTACCCGAAGGCACCGACCGCTGTCGACGGAACTGCTGAGACTCAGTAGCCGGCGGTCGACATGACCGAACCGAGGGCGACGAAGTAGAGGATCGAGCCGATGATGCCGAGCACGAGGAGGATGGCGCCGATGATGACACCGATCTTCGCGAGCTGGTTCGGGTAACCGGCTGCCTTGGACTGGTTCTTCGCGACGAGGCTGATGATCAGGCCGACGAGCGGCACGACGATCGCGAGGATGAGGCCGACGAGGCCGAGGGTCTTGCCCGGGTAGTCGGCGGGCAGTGCCGCGCCCTGCTGCTGGCCGGGGTTGTACTGAGGTGCGTTGGTCATGATGGTTCCTCTCGAGGATGGTTGATGCGCCAGGGGCGCGAGCCAACAGTAGTGGGTGAGATACCCGACAGGGGATGGGGACAACTCCCCAATATCCGACGGGCGTCGCGGAACTACGGGCAGGTGATGGTGGTGGTGCCGTCAGTGTGGACGCCGCTGCCGAGCGACTCGCACGCCTCGTTGAACGCCGCCGCACCGATCGCGACTGCGGCGATCGTGATGATGATGCCGAGGACGATGAAGACGATCGAGAGGATGAGGCCGACCTTCGCGAGGGTGTTCTTGACCCCGGCGTTCTTGGACTGCACGAGAGCGACGATGCTCAGGATGAGACCGATCGGCGGCGCGAGGAACGCGAGGATCAGGCCGACGATGCCGAGGGTCTTGCCCGCGGTCGCGTCGCCGGACGGAGCCGAACCGCCGGAGTAGGCCGGAGCCGAGGAGCCGTACTGATCCTTCGGCGGCTGCGGTGCCTGCGGGGCCTGCGGCGGCTGGCCGGGGTATTCACCGGGAGGAGGAGTCGACATGGGCTGTGGTCCTTTCGAACAGGCGGGTCTTCGGAGGTTCGAGCGGCCCCAGGATACCGGTCAGATGCCGTTTTGTGCCCTGTTCGAGGGAATTGGTCGCGAACGACCCTGATCAGCGTCACGGCGCGGGTGCGTCGGCTCCGAGGGTGCGGCCAGGACCGGGAAGCCCACAAGGCCTCCCGAGGAGCGCCTAGTGCAGGTCGAGCGCGGCGATGAGTTCGGCGCTCCGCCGGGTCGTGATGATGAGCCGCGAGTACTCGGTGTCTTCCAGATCGATGACGACCGACGGCTTCGTGCCCTTGATGACGAGGAAGTCCTTACCGCCGTGGAACTTCCACTGCCCGATGGCGAGGGTCAGCGGGATCGCCGTGCCGGGTGCGCGGATGCCGCGGACCCAGATCCACGGGTCGTCGGTGATGGTGGCGGAACGGATGCTCGACCGTGGCACGACGACGTTGCTCCGACGCAGGGAGAGTGCCTTGTCGTACGCGGACAGTTCGATCTCCAGTCGGTCGGGGTGCAGACGCAAGGAGGCCATGCCTCTAGTCTGCCAAGCCCCACCGACGTTCGCGTTGCCGGAAGTTCACAAAGCGGTAACGCATGACCTGTCCCCGGACCGACGACGCCCCGCCACTGCCACCCGCCTCAGCGGATGGCCGCCGCGGCCGCGCGTGCGGCAGCGGGGAGCGCGTCGACGATGCGCCCGATCGCCTCGTCGTCGTGCGCCGCGGAGACGAACCAGGCCTCGTAGACGCTCGGCGGCAGGGACACCCCGGCGTCGAGCATGCGGTGGAAGAACGCCGGGTACCGGAAGGCGTCCTGGCGGAGGACGGCCGCGTAGTCGGTCGGGGCCGTCTCGCTGAACGCGAAGGAGAACAGGTTCCCCGCATGCTGGACGGTGTGGGCGACGCCGGCCTCCGTGAGGGCGTTCGACGTGGCCTCCGAGACGGTCGCGGCCGCGGTATCCACCCGACGGTAGACCTCCTGGTCGGCCAGGCGCAGCGTCTCGATGCCCGCGGCGAGGGCGACCGGGTTCCCCGAGAGGGTGCCAGCCTGGTAGACCGGGCCGAGTGGTGCGAGCAGATCCATGAGCTCCGCCCGCCCGCCGAGCGCCGCGAGCGGCATGCCGCCGCCGATGACCTTGCCGAAGGTGAAGAGGTCGGGCTGGTACACCCCGACCGGGATGCTGATCGCACCGGTGGGGTTCGCGACCGCGTGGTTGCCGGCCTCCCAGTCCTCGGCACCGGGCGTCGGCACCGTGCCTGGCGCGACCGCGGCGAGGCCACGGTTGTCGAGTCCCCACCAACCGGCGGAGGAGACGCGGAAACCGGTGAGCACCTCGTCGATGATGACGAGGGCTCCGTGCTCGTGGGCGAGCTTGACGACCGCGGCGTTGAATCCCGGCGCGGGAGGGACGACACCCATGTTGGCGGAGGCCGCCTCCATGATGATCGCGGCGATGTCGGCCCCACGCTCCGCGAAGACCGTCTGGAGCGCCGCGCGGTCGTTGTACGGGACGACGATCGTCTGCGCGGCGGTCTCGGCGGTGACGCCCGCCGACCCCGGCAGGGCGAGCGTCGCGACGCCCGAACCGGCCTCGGCGAGCAGGCCGTCGGAGTGACCGTGGTAGTGCCCGGCGAACTTCACGATGAGGCTCCGGCCCGTGGCACCGCGCGCGAGACGGATCGCCGTCATGGTCGCCTCGGTTCCGGTGGAGACCATGCGCAGCTTCTCGATCGGCGCGACACCGGAGGCCTGGACGCGCTCCTTGACGAGTTCCGCGAGTTCCGTCTCGGCCGGGGTCGACGCCCCGAACGACAGCCCACGGGCGGCGGCCACCTGGACGGCCTCGACGACCTGCGGATGGGCGTGACCGAGCAGCGCCGGACCCCACGCGCTGACGAGGTCGACGTACTCGACGCCCTCGGAGTCGGTGATGTACGGCCCCGTGGCGGACACCATGAAGCGCGGCGTGCCACCGACCGAGCGGAAGGCGCGGACGGGCGAGTTCACGCCGCCCGGGATGGAGCGCTGGGCTCGCGCGAATGCTGCGTCGTTCATCGGGTTCCTCCCGCGCGCAGGCCGCGCGACTCGTCCAGCCAGGCGGCGAGCTCGACGGCCCAGTACGTCAGCACGGCTTCGGCGCCGGCGCGCTTGATCGACAACACCGACTCCTCGATCGCCCGACGGCGGTCGATCCAGCCCTGGCGGGCGGCGGCCTCGATCATGGCGTACTCGCCGGACACCTGGTACGCCCACACCGGGATCGACACCGTGTCGGCGACGTCGGCCAGGACGTCGAGGAAGCTCCCCGCGGGCTTCACCATGACGATGTCGGCACCCTCGGCCTCGTCGATGAGCGCCTCGCGGAGTCCTTCACGACGGTTGGCGGGGTCGAGCTGGTACGTGCGGCGGTCGCCCTGGAGCTGCGAGTCGACGGCCTCGCGGAAGGGGCCGTAGAGGGCCGAGGCGAACTTGGCGGAGTACGCGAGGATGATCGTCTCGTCGAATCCGGCGGCGTCCAGCGTCTCTCGGACCGCGGCGACCTGGCCGTCCATCATGCCGGAGAGGCCGAGCAGCGCGGAACCGGCTTCGGCCTGCGCGAGCGCCATGTCGCGGTAGCGGTCGAGCGTCCGGTCGTTGTCGACGCGTCCGCGGGCGTCGAGGACGCCGCAGTGGCCGTGGTCGGTGAACTCGTCGAGGCAGAGGTCGGTCTGGACCACGAGGGCGTCGCCCACCTCGGCGACGAGCGCACGCGTCGCGACGTTGAGGATGCCCTCGGGGTCGGTCGCGCCGGAGCCGATCGCGTCGCGCTCCGACGGCACACCGAAGAGCATGACCCCGCCGATGCCGGCCTCGGCCGCCTCGACCGCCGCACGCTTGGCGCTGTCGATCGTGTGCTGCCTGACGCCCGGCATCGAGGTGATCTCGACGGACTCCGAGATGCCCTCACGGACGAACATGGGCAGGACGAGCTCCGCCGGATCCAGCCGGGTCTCGCTCACGAGGCGACGGATGGCCGGCTGTTGCCGGAGACGACGGGGACGGGTCTCGGGGATACTCACCCGTCAAGCCTACGCGTCACCACCGACGCACCCTCCCGGTTCGCGCAGGGCGTGATGCCGGTCGGGGTATGACGCCGGTCGGGGCGTGATGTCGGTCGGGGCGTGACGTCGGTCGGGGCGTGACGTCGGTCAGGCCCTGCCGCCGTCGGCGCCGTCCTCGCGGTTCCGACGGAGCGCGGCCGCCACGATCGCCTCGATGAGCGAGTCGACCGTCTGCTGCTCGGCGACGACGTCGACCCGGAGGCCGTAGCCACGGGCGTCGCGGGCCGTGCGTGGCCCGATCGCGGCGATGACGGTGCTGTCGGGGATCTCGGGGAACTGCGACCGGACCTGCTCCGCGACACTGCCCGAGGTCACGAGGATGGCACGCACGCGCCCGCTCGCGACGTCGGCCACGATCTTCTCCGCGACCGGGACGCCCACCGTGCGGTAGGCGACGACCGACTGCACGTCGTGCCCGGCCGCGATGAGGCCCTCGGTGAGCAGTGGCTTCGCGATGGCCGAACGCAGCGTCAGGATGCGCTTCGGGTGCGGTTCGAGGACGGTGAGGTCCTGCACCATGCCCTTGGCCGAGTTGTCCTTCGCCGGGACGAGGTCGACGCTGTAGCCGACCGCGGTGAGCGCCGCAGCGGTGGTCTCGCCGACCGCGGCGACGCGGGTCGTCTCGGGGATGCGGATCCGCTGCGAGGACAGGACGTCGACCGTGGTCGCGCTCGTCACCGTCAGCCAGTCGAACTCCCCGGCCTCGAGCGCGGCGAGCGCGGTCGCGAGGGTCTCGGGGTCGTCGGTGCTGGCGAAGTTGATCATTGGGGCGACGACCGGGGTGCCACCCTTGCCGCGGACCGTACCGGCGACAGAGTCGCCCCACGGCCCGCCGCGCGGCACGAGCACGCGCCACCCGCCGAGGGGTTTGGTTGGGGTGGGCACGGTGTCCGGTTTCGTCCAGTCCTTCACGCGGTGCCTCCCAGCGGAGCCAGGTCGGCTGCGCCGGCCTCGATGAGTTCGTCGGCGAGCGAGACGCCGAGCGCGTCCGCCGCCTGCAGCAGCTCACGCCCGTGGCCCTCACCCGAGAACCCCTCGGAGCGGCTCTCCCGGTGGATCATCCGTGCGCCGTCGAGCGAGTACACGGCGGCCTGCAGCACGAGGACCTCGTCGTCGAGCCAGGCGGCAGCGCCGACCGGAGCGGAGCAACCCGCTTCGAGGCGTCGCAGCACGGCGCGCTCGGCGGTGGCCTGCCAGCGGCTCGGGGCGTGGTCGAGCAGGGCGATCGATCCCGCGATGGAGGACTCCTCGTCGGCGAGGCACTCGACCGCGAGCGCACCCTGCCCGGGTGCCGTCGGCCAGGTGTCGAGGTCGAAGAGACCGGTGACGGCGTCGAGTCGGCCCAGACGGGTGAGGCCGGCGGCGGCCAGGACGACCGCGTCGAGGTCGTCGTCGATGCGTCGGAGACGGGTGTCGATGTTGCCGCGGATGTCGACGACGTCGAGATCGGGACGGATGCGCTTCAGCTGGGCGATGCGGCGTGGGGAGCCGGTCCCGATGCGGGCGCCCTGCGGCAGATCGTCGAGCGAGCGGTCGCCGGAGGCGCACAGGGCGTCGCGCGGGTCCTCACGCATCGGCATCGCGGCGATCGTGAACTCCTCCGCCTGCGCCGTCGGGAGGTCCTTCAGCGAGTGCACGATGAGGTCGCAGGCACCGTCGAGCAGGGCGTCGCGGAGGGCGTTGACGAACACGCCGGTGCCCCCGATGGTCGCGAGCGACTCACGGCTGGTGTCGCCCTGCGTGGTGATGGTGACGATCTCCACGTCCTCGCCGGTGGCCGCCGTGAGGGCGTCCGCCACATGACCGGTCTGCGCCAGCGCGAGAGCACTGCCGCGGGTTCCGATGCGAAGGGTCATGGGGCGATCCCGGAGAACGCCGGCTTGAAGCCCAGGCGGGCGTTCTCGCAGCACCCGGGGCGGCAGACGTCGTACCACGGACCGAGGTCGGTCATGTGCGGGCGCTCCTCGACCGGGGTCCCGTCGCGACGCTCCAGGACGAGGTCGATGAGCCCCTTCACATAGGCGGCGGACGTGCCGGGAGTCGGCACGCGGACGGCCGCGAGGTCGTGCTCACCGGCGGTCTCGATGGCCTCGTTGTCGAGGTCCCACATGACCTCCATGTGGTCGCTCACGAATCCGAGCGGCACGATGACGATGGCCTTGCGACCTGCTGCGGGGAGCTCGGCGATGGCGTCGTTGATGTCGGGCTCGAGCCACGGCATGCTCGGCGGGCCGGAGCGGGACTGGTAGACGAGCTGCCACGGCACGGAGATGCCGCTGCCGACGGCGCCACCGAGGACACCGTTCTCACGCAGCTGGTCGATCGCATTGGCCATGACGACCTCGGCCACCGCGAGGTGCTGGGCCTCGTAGGCACCGTGATCGCCGAAGTTCCGGAAGTCGGGGCCGGAGCGGGCCGCGTCGCCGGTCGGGATCGAGTGGGTCGCGAAGAGCACCTCGATCTGGGTCTCGGCGACGAGCTCGGGCTGCTCCCGCAGGTAGTCGGCGATCGCGTCGCGGACACCGTCGATGAACGGCGTCACGAAGCCCGGGTGGTCGAAGAACTGACGCACCTTGTCGATCTGGATCTCGCCCTGCAGGTTCGTCTCGTCGACCGCCATCGCGAAGTCCTCGCGGTACTGACGACAGCTGGAGTAGGACGAGTAGGCGCTCGTGGCGACGGCGATGAGCTTGGTGAAGCCACGCTCGTGCGCCTCCGTCAGCGCGTCCCTCAGATACGGGTCCCAGTTGCGGTTGCCCCAGAGCACGGGCAGGTCGATCCCGCGCGAGGCGAGTTCGAGCTCCATCGCGGCCTTCAGCGCACGGTTCTGATCGTTGATCGGGCTCACCCCGCCGAAGTGGCGGTAGTGGTGGGCGACCTCTTCGAGGCGCTCCTCCGGGATGCCGCGACCACGCGTGACGTTGCGCAGGAACGGGATGACGTCGTCCTGCCCTTCCGGCCCACCGAATCCGGCGAGGAGGATGGCGTCGTACTTCGTCGGCTCGGAGACGTGCTCGGGACCGGCTGCCGCGGCGTCGGTCGCTCCGCGGACGATGCGCTCCGGAGCGTCCGCTCCTGAGCTGCCCAGGTTCATCGCGGCCATCAGCGAACCACCTCCAGTGCCTCGGCGGGCGTGATGCGGCGTCCCGTGAAGAAGGGCACCTCTTCACGCACGTGGCGACGCGCCTCGGTGTTGCGGAGGTCGCGCATGAGGTCGACGAGCTCGACCACGTCGTCGGCCTCGAGCGGCAGGAGCCACTCGTAGTCGCCGAGGGCGAAGGAGGCCACCGTGTTGGCGAGCACGCCGGTGAAGGCGGCGCCCTGGCGGCCGTGCTCGGCGAGCATCTTGCGACGCTCCTCCTCGGGCAGCAGGTACCACTCGTAGCTGCGGACGAAGGGGTACAGGCAGAGCCACCCCTTCGGCTCGATGCCACGGAGGAAGCCGGGGACGTGCTGACGGTTGAACTCCGCGTCGCGGTGGACGCCCATGGCGTTCCACGTCGGGGCGAGCGAGGCGAGGATGGCCGTGCGGCGCAGCTCGCGGAGACCCGCCTGCAGGCCTTCGGCGGTGTCGCCGTGGAGCCACAGCATGAGGTCGGCGTCGGCGCGGAGACCGGAGACGTCGTAGATGCCGCGCAGCGTCACCCCCTGGGCTTCGATGAGCGCGATGGATGCTTCGAGTTCGGAGACATGCTCTTCGCCGAGCGGCAGCGCACTCGCCGGCTCGCGGCGCAGGACAGCCCAAAGGGTGAATCCTGAGGGGCCAGTCGGGGTGGCTGAGTCGGTCGGGTGGTGCGATGCCTCGGCAGAGGCCGGGTGAGTCATAGTCCTATCCTCACCCAGTTCGGTCGAATGGGCAAAAGTGGCAGGTCACGATTGACACTGAGGTTGCCCTCACAGTCGATACAGTCAGCTGATGACCAGCTTGCACGCCCCCGTCGAGTACCACGTCGCCCACCTGGCGGAGATGGATCCGGTGACGCTCTACCAGGTGCTGAAGATCCGTGTCGACGTGTTCGTCGTGGAGCAGACGGCCCTCTTCGCCGACCTCGACGGGCGGGACCTCGAGGACGGCACCCTCATCGCGTGGGCTCAGGAGGGCACAGAGGTGCTCGCCACGATCCGCATCCTCACGGAGGCGGAGCACTCGGAGATCGGGCGCGTCGCCACCGCGTTCACCGCACGCGGTCGGGGACTGGCCGCGGAACTCATCCGCCGCGCGGTCGCCGAACACGGACACCGTGAGCTCCGCATGGGGGCGCAGAAGCGACTCGCCGACTGGTACGGACGGTTCGGGTTCGTGATCAGCGGCCCGGACTACGTCGAGGACGACATCGTGCACGTGCCGATGACCCGGGCGGTGACCCCGCCCGTGTCCTGAGGCGCAGCGACCCGCGACAGAACGCCCTAGCGGGCGATCGCGCGGACGATGCCCCACACGGCCAGGCCGGCCGCGCCGGCGAGACCGGCGACACCGGCGTAGAACACCGCGGGGCGTTCGACCTTGACGGTCGCGACCCGCACGATGGCACGACGCTTGGCGCGGTGCATCTGCTTCGGGACGTTGAGCTTGTCCTCGATGGCGTTCAGCGTGGCGACGAGCTCGGCGCGAGCCTGCTCGGGCGAGGGCGTGGCCCCCGGGAACTGGTCAACGGTCATACTCGCCGAGTCCCTTCACTGCCTTGATGTCTTCCTTCACGTTGTCCATCGGGCTCGGGTCCTCGTTGATCTTCTTGAAGTACCGCAACGCGATGAGCACGAGGACGGCCGCGACCAGGACGAACAGGACGAACACGCAGAGCGCGGCGAGCCACGACGGCATGACGAGCGCGAGCGCGAGGATCAGGACCGCGACGAGCACCCCGATCGCGAAGAAGAGGAACACGGCCGCGCCGGCGACGAACGCCGCGCCGATGCCCGCGTACTTGCCCTTGTGGGCGAGCTGCGTCTTGACGTTCGCGATCTCGGCCTTGACCAGGTTCGAGACGACGCCAGGCAGCTGACCGACGAGGGTCAGCAGGGACTCGTCGCGTTTGTCGTACCGGGGTTCCGACCGGTTCCGGTCACTCATGAAGCCCATCGTCGGCGCTACTCGCCGCTCTTGGGCTTCGGAGCCGCGGGCTTCCGTGCTGCGGGCTTCGAGGCCGTCGACGTGGAGGTACCGGAGGCCGTGCGGGCGTCGGAGACGGTGTCGGCGACATCCTGAACGGTGTCCTCGGTCTTCGAGATCGCGCGGTCGAGCTTCTGGCCGGGCGTCGAGCCCTGCTGGCTGACGACCTTGGCGACGGCGCTGACGCCGCTCCACAGGGCTGCGGGGACCTCGCTGATGCGGGCCTTGGCGAAGTCCTCGACCTTGCCGCGCTGTGCGCGCACCGGCTTCGCGTTCCACAGCTTGACCCACTGGGTCTTGATCTGCTCGTAGCGTTCGCGTCCGGCGCGGGTCCCGAGCACGTAGCCCGTGAGCCCACCGACGACGAACATGACCTTGCCCTTCATGGCGCCTCCGTCTGTTCGAGTGGTGCTGGGTTGCTGCATCCAACGGGACCAGCGTAGTCGGGTGTCAGTCCGGCGCCACCATCGGGTCGGGGGTTGACAGGAAAAGATGCCGGGTCCGGCATATGGCCGACGCCCGGCCGTCTACCGCTGCAGTGCCTGGTGACGGAGCCGCGCTGCCGCCTCGTGGGCGTCCGGGACGACCGACGCCAGTCCGGTACCGGACAACCAGGCGCCGGTGACCGCGAGATCCGGGACCTCCGCGACCGCCTCGCGGATCGCGTTCGACCGCTCGCGCTGCCCACGCGCTGCGGTCGGCTGCGTCCCCGTCCAGGAGATGCGGTGGAAGCCACGGACGGTCTCCGGGGCGAGCGGGACACCGAGCATGGCCGACGCGTCGGCGAGCGCGACCGAGCGCAACTCGTCGTCGGACAACGCACTGGTCGCGTCGGCCTCCCCCTGACGACCGAACGACAGGCGGATCACGTGTCGGTGTTCCCCCTGTTCCTTCGCGCGTCCGGCGAGCCAGGCCCACTTGGCGGTCGAGTGCGTGAGCGCCTTCGCGTGGAGGGTCGAACCGGGGGCGACGAGCAGCCCGGAGCCACGGGGCGCCGCGTCCAGAGCCGGCTCGTCGAGCACGATCGTCACGAGTTCGATCGGGGCGGGGAGCAGCGGGTCGCCCGCGTCGTCGCCGGCCGCCGGCAGCTCGCGCAGGGACGGACCGACGTCTGCGAGCAGGGCACGAGCGGACGGTTCAGGTGCCGCGATGAGGATGAGGTCGGCTTCGAGGACCCGCCCGTCCGTCAACGCGACGTACCAGGGCGCGGGCCTGGCTCCGGGGTCTGCCGCACGCTCGCTCATGCGAGGGAGTCCGGCGTCGCCGAGCCCGACGCCTGGACCGTCGACGTCGATGTCGAACGGGTGCCGCGAGATCGCCGTGACGGCGACGCCCGTGATGAGTGTGGACGCCCACCGTTCGAGTTCGGCGACGAGCCCGTCGATGAGCACCGTCATGCCGCCGTCGAGCCCGCCGACCGCAGCACCCGCAGGAGCGTTCTCCCGGAGCGCAGCGACCGCGAGGGACAGCGCACCCGTGCGCGTGAGGGCCTGGTTCAGCCCAGGAGCCGCTCGGTCGACGTCGAGGTCGTCGGGAGCCGCGGAGTAGACGCCCGAGGTGACGGGGGCGACGAGGAGGTCGTGGACGGCGGTCCCCATCCGCTTCCGGACCAGCGCGCCGAGGTTGTGCTCGGCTCCGATCGTGAGCGGCGGACGGATGCGGTCGAGGTACGCGCGCAGCGCGCCCTTCCAGCCGATGACCCGCCGGACGTCGTCCGCCAGGGGGTTCGTCGGGATCCCGAGGAGACCGGCCTTGGGGAGCGGCACGCTCCGCTGGGCCTGACCCGGCTTGGCGACGTGCAACCATGCGCCGGCCCGGTTGGGTCGGACGACGCGGTCGGTCAGGCCGAGCTGCTCGATGAGTTCGGCGACCGAGCCGCCACGGGTGGCGAAGCTCTCCGCCCCGACGTCGACCCGGAGACCGGCGACATCGGCGGCCGCGAGCGCTCCCCCGAACGACTCCTGCGCCTCGACGACCGTCACCGCGATCCCGACCCTGGCGCAGTCGACCGCGCCGACGAGGCCCGCCGCGCCACCACCGATGACGACGAGACGCTTCGGTTCGAGGCTCATGCCGGCTGCCAATCGTGGGCGAGCGCGACGATGCGGGTCAGGACGTCCGGGTCCGTCTCGGGTGGGACACCGTGGCCGAGGTTGAGGACGTGGGACGGCGCCGCCGTACCGCGCTGCAGGATCTCGAGGACATGGGCCTCGAGCACCGGCCAGGGTGCGGCGAGGAGCGCCGGGTCGATGTTGCCCTGCACGGGCACGGTCCCGCCGAGGCGGCGGATGCCCTCGTCGAGCGCGAGCCGGTAGTCGATCCCGACGACGTCGGCGCCGACCCGGTGCATGGCCCCGAGCAGCTCACCCGTGCCGACACCGAAGTGCACCTTCGGCACCGGCAGGTCGGCGACGTGGGCGAGGGCCGCGCGCGAGGCCGGGGCGACATGCCGCTCGTAGTCGTCGAGCGACAGGGCGCCGGCCCAGGAGTCGAACAGCTGCGCGGCTGACGCACCGGCGAGCACCTGCGCCCGGAGGAAGCGGCCCGTGACGTCGGCGCACCACGCCATGAGCCGAGCCCAGGACTCGGGGTCGGCGTGCATGAGGGTGCGGGCGGCGAGGTGGTCCTTCGACGGGCCGCCCTCGACGAGGTAGGCGGCGAGGGTGAACGGTGCGCCGGCGAACCCGATGAGCGGCGTGGTGCCGTCGGCGATGCCGGCGAGCCCCGCCACCGTGCGCGCGACGCCGGCTCGGATGGGTTCCAGGGTGTCGTCGAGGACCGCGGGGTCGAGGGCGACGAGCGCGTCGACCTCGGCGGCCGTCCGCACGGACGAGCCCATGACCGGTCCGCGGCCCGGCACGATCTCCACGGCGACCCCGGCCTGCTTCAGGGGCACGACGATGTCGCTGAAGAAGATGGCCGCGTCCGTGCCGTGGCGACGGATCGGCTGCAGGGTGATCTCACTCGCCATCTCGGGGTCGAGGCACGCGTCGAGCATGGCCGTACCGATCCGCAGCTCGCGGTACTCGGGCAACGACCGACCGGCCTGCCGCATGAACCAGACGGGCGTCCGCTCGGGACGGGTGCCGCGGTACGCGGTGATGAGGGGCGACGCCTCGGTGGTGCCGGTGACCAGGGGATGTTCGGGTGGAAGACTCACCCCTCCATCCTCCCATCTCCCTCCTGCACGAGTGCGGCGAGCCGGCCGCTCGGTGAGGGTCACCTGGGTGGCTTCCCGGAGAGACCGACGTGCCCGCTCGGGTACACTCGACGGGTGCTCATGTGTGTGACGGCGAGCCATAAGAACGCCACCTTCGACCTCCTCGAACGACTCTCAGTCGGCGCGGAGGGCGTTGCCGCGCGCCTGGTCGCCCACCACGAATGCGTCTCCGGGGCCGTCGTCGTGGCCACCTGCAACCGCTTCGAGGCGTACATCGACCTCGACGAGCCCGTCACCGCAGCCGCCTCCGTCGCCTTCGAGGCCGCCGCAGAGGCCGTCAGCGAGACCACCGGCATCCCCGCCGAGCAGCTGCGCGAGGTGTTCGACCTCAGCGTCGGCACCGCGGCCGCCGAGCACCTCTTCGCGGTGTCGGCCGGGCTCGAGTCCGTCGTCGTCGGTGAGGGCGAGATCGCCGGGCAGGTCAGGCGCTCGCTCGAGTCCGCTCGGGCCGGCGGCACCACCAGCTCCGAACTCGAGCGCCTGTTCCAGCGCGCCTCGCAGACCTCCCGTGGCATCAAGAACCGCACGCCGCTCGGGCGCGCGGGCCGCTCCATCGTGCGACTCGCCCTCGACCTCGCCGAGAGCCGGATCGACGACTGGGCCACGCAGCGCGTCCTGCTCGTGGGCACCGGAGCCTACGCCGGAGCGAGCCTCGCGGCCCTCCGCGACCGCGGCGTCACCGACGTGCTCGTGCACTCGCCCTCCGGCCGGGCCGAGAAGTTCGCCCGGTCCCACGAGATCGGTTGGATCGGCCAGGACGAGCTCGCTCGCACCACCGGCGAGGTCGACATCATCGTCACCTGCACCACCGCCGACGGCCACGTCGTCGACGCCGCGCTGCTCCGCGCCGGTCGCGCAGCGGTCGCAGCCGACCACCGTGCCCGCGCCGGCGCCGCGCAGGACGCACCGGTCCTCTCCCTGGTGTCGGGTGCCGCCACGCCGGCCGCCGAGGTGGAGCCCACCGGGGTCTCGGAGCTCGTCCACGACGTCATCACCGAAGCCGCAGCGGAGTGCCCCGTGCCGCACGCCTCGGCCCAGCTCGTCATCGACCTCGGCCTGCCGCGCAACGTCGACCCCGACGTCGCCACGGTCGCCGGTGTCGTCCTCCTCGACCTCGAGACCATCCGGATCCACGCGCCGCTGGAAGAGCTGCAGGCCACCGAGGTCGCCCGCTCCATCGTCAGCCGTGCGGCCCAGAAGTTCGCCGCGGTGGGCGAGGAACGCAGCCTCGAACCCGCGGTCGTCGCCCTGCGGAGCCACGTGCACGCCCTCGTCGAGGCCGAGGTCGCCCGCGCGACGGCCCGCGGCGACGACGACGGATCGACCGCTCGCGCCCTGCGTCACCTCGCCGGAGTCCTCCTCCACGAACCGACGGTCCGAGCACGCAACCTCGCCCGCAACGGCGATCAGGCCGCGTACACCACGGCACTGCAGACGCTCTTCGGTATCGAGGTCCCGCAGGCTCCTGTGGTCGTCGCGCCGGTCACCGACGCCGACTCGGCCGCCTCAGCCTCCTAGCCCGTCGACGCACGACGCCTGGGCTCGCCGAGGCGCGGACCGCGACAACGACGAACGGGCACCGGCGCGATGCCGATGCCCGTCATGATCCGCCTGCCGAGCAGGCCGTGGATCAGTAGCTGTCGTAGTCGTAGGTGGCCGCCGTGCCCATGATGCCGGCGAAGATGAGGATGTAGAAGATGATGACGATGACGCCGGCGAGGACCGACACACCGCTCACGATCGTGCCGGCGAGCGCGAGGCCACGGCCCTGCTCACCGGTGCGCTTGATCTGACCCAGGGCGATGATGCCGAGGACGAGGCCGACGACGCCGAACCCGACGAACGGCGCGATGAGCGAGATGATCGCCATGACGTTCGTCTTCTGGCCGGCCGGCTGCGCGTAGCCGTACGGCGCCTGAGGCTGACCATACGGGGCTGCGGGCTGGCCATAGGTGTTCTGCTGCTGACCGTACGGAGCCTGCGGCTGGCCGTAGGGGTTCTGCTGCTGCTCACCGTAGGGCGACTGCTGCTGACCGTACTTCGGCTGCTCGCCGTACTGCTGCGTCTGCTGCTCGCCGTAGGGCGAGGGCTGACCGTACTGCGGCGCCTGCTCCCCGTACTGCGGAGCCGGCGGGACCTGCGACTCGCCGTAGGGCGGCTGCTGGGGAGCCTGGCCCTGACCGTACGGGTCGTTCGGCTGGCCGGAGTTCGGATCAGTCATGTGGGTGCACCTCGCGCATAGGGGTTCGACGAACGGACTCATGCTTGCAGCGCGCCGTCGCCTTGTCAACACAGCGTACCCCGCGTTCCCGCAGGATCACTGGGCTCGCGCCGCCCCGGCCGAGCGCGGCGACCACGGCGCACGACGGCGGCAGCGCCGGCCGGTGGCAAGATGGACGAGGGGGTGCGGATGGACGAGGAATCGGTGGCGGATGCCGACGATGTCGCGCTCGCAGACGCCCCACCCGTCGCGGAACGCCCAGGGGCACTGAGCATCGCCGGGATCGTCGCCGTCGACTGGATCCACTCGGTGGTGTGGCACACCAGGGCCTTCTTCAGCGGCCGGATCCCGAGGGAGTACGGTCGTGGCGACACCAGCCGCCCGGTCGTCGTCCTGATCCCGGGCGTCTACGAGACGTGGGCGTTCCTCAAGCCGGTCGCCGACCATCTCAACGCCGCCGGGTACCGCATCCGCATCGCGCGCGGCCTCGGCTACAACCGCAAGCCCATCCGGGACACCGCGGCCCGCTTCGCCCGGGCGCTCGGCAGGCTGCCGAAGCCGAACGCCGGCTGCGTCATCGTCGCGCACAGCAAAGGGGGCCTCGTCGGGAAGGAACTCCTGCTCACCGATCGCGAACGCCTCGGGCTGCTCGGCGTCGTCGCGATCTGCTCGCCCTTCTCCGGATCGGTGCTCGCCAAGTACGTCGTCGATCCGAGCCTCCGCGCGTTCCTGCCGACCGACGAGACCATCGTGGCCCTCGGTGCACCCCACGACGTGAACGCCGACATCGTCTCGATCTACAGCACCTTCGACCCGCACGTCCCGTCGAGCAGCGTGCTGCCCGGGGCGACGAACGTGCTCCTGCCCGTCCCCGGCCACTTCGTCATCCTCAGCACGAAGGAGCTCCGGGAGGCGGTGGAGCTGGCGGTCGACGGGTTCGCCGAACGGCGACGCCCACGCGCCGACTCGGACGGCGAGGTGACCCGATGAGCGACCTGACCGGCGGCGGGCGCGGACCGCTCGCCGACATCCTCGTGTCCGCTGTCGCGATCGTCCGGGACCGACGGGTGCTCATGGTCACGGCCCGGGGGCGCGACGTCCTCTACATGCCGGGCGGGAAGATCGACGCGGGCGAGACGCCGGCCGAGGCTGCCGTGCGCGAAGCCCGCGAGGAGATCGCGGTCGACCTCGACCCGGCAGGCGTGACGCCGCTGTTCACCGTCCTCACGCAAGCCCACGGTGAGCCGGACGGCCGACTCGTCCGGATGCACGTCTTCGCGGCGGAGACGGATGCGGTCCCACAGCCCTCGGCCGAGGTGAGCGCGGTGCACTGGGTGGGGACGGAGTCGCTCGACCGCTGCCCGCCCGCCGGACGTGAGGTGCTCGAGCGCCTGGCAACCTTGGGGCGCATCGACTGAGGCCCTTCGACAGGCTCAGGGACCGGGTGGGTTCAGGGACCGGGTGGGCTCAGGGACCCGGCGGGCTCAGTGCACGTATTCGAGGAGGTCCTGGCCGAGGGTGCGGACGGCGTCGACGACGCCGAGTCGCGTTCCGAGCTCGGTGTCGTCGTAGCTCGTGCACACCGCGTAGCTCACGGCGCCGTTCGGGCCGCGCAGGATGCCCGCCTCGGCGCGCACTCCCACGCCGGAACCGGTCTTGTTGAAGAGCTGGATGCCGTGGTCGGGTTCGCGGTGGGCCAGCGGGTCGAGGCCGAACCCTGAGGCGACGAGGGAGAGGTCGGTGTTGAGTGACAACC
This sequence comes from Plantibacter sp. Leaf1, assembly GCF_001421315.1. Taxonomy (NCBI): domain Bacteria; kingdom Bacillati; phylum Actinomycetota; class Actinomycetes; order Micrococcales; family Microbacteriaceae; genus Plantibacter; species Plantibacter sp. Leaf1. The sequence continues at coordinate 213,558 of NZ_LMJX01000004.1, forward strand.
ACGCGAGCACGCGCCGGCTCGTGGTCGCGTCGACGATCTCGCCCGTCGCGAGGGCCTGGAACAGCCAGGCGAGCTCGCGGGCGGACCCGACGGAGAGCTGGGGTGCGTGGTCGGGACCCCGGTGGTCGCGCACGATGTCGAGCAGCGCCGTCCGCTTGAGTCCGATCTCCTCGGCGCGGTGCCGGACGGCCTCGAGGCCGATGTGACGCAGGAGGACGTTCGTGGCGAGGTTGTCGCTCGTGGCACCCACGAGCGCCGCCAGGTCTGCGACGGGCAGGGACGGCGCCTGCAGGTGCTGCCAGATCCCGGAGTCGGCGACCGCGTCGAGCGGCTCGCGGTCGAGGATCGTGAGACCGCTGAAGTCGGTGTCGCCGAGTCGTGCTGCGACCTCGATGAGCAGCAGGACCTTGCCGATCGAGGCGGTGGGGACGACCACGTGGTCGTCGGCCGACATGAGCATCTCGCCGGTCGTGATGTCGTTGATCCGGAGGCTGACCTGCGCACCCGAGGCGGCGAGCTCGCCGAGGGCGCTGAACCCTCTGGTGAACGGTTCGATCGGTGCTGCGGCCCGGTGGCGCCCTCGACGCGCATCGCGCGATCGGCGACGCTCGGACACTTGCACTCGTGAAGCCACGGCTGACCGAACTCCTCTGCTCCAGATGGTGATCCCGACGATGATGCGGGGTGTGGACCTGCCCCGGTCAGCCCACTCGACTGCCGTCCGATGACCCGCTCAGCGGGCCTCCGGATGTGCCGTCCACGGTATCGTAAGCGTCCTTCGGGCTGGCTGCGAATCCTCGCGCAGGAACCGTTCCCCGGGCGCGTCGGCCCGACGACTGTCGCTTTCGGCGAGGCGGAATCGGCCGTGCTGATCGACCGGCGATGACCACCGGATCCGCGTGGATCAGCCGCGGGCGCGAGCCGGGAACTGGGTCGCGAACTTCCCGCCGCTGACGTCGATCAACGCTCCGGTGACGTAGCCGGCCTGGTCGCTCGCGAGGAAGCGGACGACGTTCGCCACGTCCTCCGGCTCCTCCCACCGGCGCAGCGACAGGGTGTCGAGCAAGGCGTCCTGACGATCGGCGGGCAGCTCGGCGAAGCCGTTCATCGCGGTCGGGACCATGCCGGGCGCGTAGGCGTTCACCGTGATCCCCCACGGGCCGAGTTCGCTGGCGAGGACCTTCGTCAACTGCACCACCGCCGACTTCGACGCCGCGTACGCCGCGCTGCCGACACTCGGGATGATCGCCGCGAAGCTCGCCGCGTTGATGATCCGGCCCGAGCCCTGCTCCTTCAGATAGGGGATGACGGCCTTCGACATCCGGAAGACCCCGCCGACGTTCACGTCGAAGCACGCCGTCCAGGCGTCGTCACTCGTCTCCTCGAGCAACGCCTCGACGTTGACGCCGGCGTTGTTGACGAGGACGTCGATCCCACCGAGGCGCGCGGCGGCCTCCGTGACCGCCTCCGTCACCGAGGTCTCGGACCGCACGTTGCACGGGATGGCGGCGAGCGCGTCGCCCCATGCGCAGATGAGATCGTCGAGCGGGGTGACGTCGAGGTCGAGGACCGCGACACGCGCACCCTCGGCGAGGAACGTCTCCGAGAGCGCCCGACCGATCCCGCGTGCTCCCCCGGTCACGATGACCCGGCGGTCCGTCAGATCCAGCAACATCGTCGTCTCCGTTCCTCTGCGGCATGGACGACGGCAGCACCGCCCACGTCAGGCGATTAAAACATACGAATGGTCGACCGTGCCTACACTGGAGCCATGACGGATCGAGTGCTGTGGGTGACCGGTGGCGGAAGCGGGATGGGACGGGCCGTCGCGCTGGCCGCGGCCCGCTCCGGGCGCCGGGTGGTGGTGACCGGCCGCCGGGTGGAGGCGCTCGACGAGACGGTGGCGGAGATCACCGCAGCGGGCGGAACAGCCCTCGCCGCAGCCGCCGACGCGACCGACCCCGCGGCACTCGCGCGTGCCCACGAGCGCATCCTCGCCGACTTCGGAACGGTCGACGACCTCGTCACGGCCGCGGGATCGAACGCACCGCGTCGGCGTTGGGACGACCAGTCGATGGCCGAGTTCGCGACGATCGTCGACACGAACCTCACCGCCGTGGCGCGCGCGATCGACCTCGCACTGCCCGGCATCCGTGCGGCACAGGGCCGCGTCGTCGTCATCTCCTCCTTCGCCGGCTGGCGCTTCTCCACCAAGGGCGGCGTCGCCTACAGTGCGAGCAAGACCGCACTGTCGTCCCTCTGCGCCACGCTGAACGAGGAGGAGGGGATCAACGGTGTCGGCGCGACGCACCTCTGCCCCGGCGACGTCGACACCCCCTTCCTCTCGATGCGACCACAGGTGCCGGACGCCGCGGCGCGGGAGACGATGTTGACCCCGGAGGACATCGCGCGCGCGGTCACCTTCGTCCTCGACGGCCCAGCCCACGTCCGGATCGACGAGTTGGTCATCTCCCCCACCCGCCCGGCCGTCGCGCGGTGACCGCCACCGACCGACCGGGTACCTCGGCGTTCGAACGCACGCTCGACCGCATCGGCTCCGACATCGTCGAGGGACGACTGGCGTCCGGCGCCGTGTGCACGGTCGAAGGACTGACCGCTCTGACCGGGCACTCGCGGTCCGTCGTCCGCGAGGCGACCCGCGTCCTCGGCGGGCTCGGCCTCCTCGAGGGGAAGGCCCACGTCGGACACACGGTCCTGCCGTCGGAGCGGTGGGACTGGCTGCAGCCACGCGTGCTCGGCTGGTCGCTCGCGAGCGGACGACGCGACGCGACGCTGCTGGCGATCCGTGAGCTCCGGACCGCCACCGAACCCGAGTGCGCCCGGCTGGCGGCGGAGCGACGCAGTAGCGCGGCCGGGCTCGAGCTGCGGGCGATCGGCGACGCACTCCTCGACGCCGCGGCAGCCCAGGACGTCGCAGCCTTCCTCGACGCCGACCTCCGGTTGCACCGACTCCTGCGGCAGGCTGCAGCGAACCCGCTCCTCGACCGCGTCGGAGACGCCATCGACGCAGCCCTCCGGGATCGGGTCGACCGCCTTCCGGCCGGTGCGATCGATCTCGACGACGCGGCGTTGCACCGGGACCTGGCGAGCGCCGTCGAGCGACGCGATGGCGACGCGGCCGCGGCGGCGATGCGCGCGATCATCGTCCGCACCGCCTGAGCGCCTCGCGGGAAGGCCGCTCGCGCGGCCCCGCAGACCCCTGTCCGCTCACGGTTCTCGCAGCTTCGTGAAACACGTCCGTCACGCAGGTAACGACCGTGTTGCAGTGCTGGAAAATATTTGCAAGCTCCCTGTACTTATTGAATACTGTTTCCACACCCACTGAAAACAGCAGGGATCGACCCCACGGTCATCACGGATCCCGGGCCAACGACGGCTCGGACTCCCGATCCCAGAATCGAGGAGCAGCACCATGCGCAAGCGCACCCTTCCGCTGGCCGTCCTCGCCACCGCGGCACTCGGCCTCACCGCCTGTGCCGGTGGCGGATCCGGCTCAGGCGACGTCTCGGCCGACGGCCAGACGCTCACCGTCTGGATCATGCAGGGCACCAACCCCGACTCCGAGGCCTTCTTCAAAGAGGTCGGCTCGGCCTTCAAGAAGGAGACCGGCGCCACCCTGAAGGTCGAATACGTGCAGTGGGCCGATGCCCACGACCGCTTCGTCACCTCCATCGCCGGCAACACCACGCCGGACGTCGCCGAGACCGGCACCACCTGGACGGCCGAGTTCGCCGACGCCGGCGCGCTCGCCCCGATCGGCGACTACGTCGACAAGGCCGGCCTGAAGGACGACCTCGTCAAGGGTCTCGCCGACTCCGGCACCTACGACGGCGAGCTCTACGGCATGCCCTGGTACGCCGGCGTCCGTTCGATCGTCTACCGCACCGACGTCTTCGAGGAGCTCGGCCTCAAGGCGCCGACCACCTGGCAGGAGATCATCGACGCCGGAACCGCGATCAAGGCCGCGAAGCCCGACATGATCCCGTTCCCCGTCCCCGGTGACGCCGAGTTCACGGCCTACCCGTGGGTCTGGGGCGCCGGCGGCGAGGTCTCCGAGCTCGACGGCGACACCTGGAAGTCCCAGCTCGCGAGCGACGACTCGCGCAAGGGCATCCAGTTCTGGACCGACCTGGCCACGAAGTACGACCTCTCCTCCTCGGGTGCGACCACCTGGAAGGAGACCGACGTCCTCGACAACTTCGTGCAGGACAAGGTCGCCATGGCGATCATGGGCTCCTGGACCCCGGCCACCATCGTGCAGAAGAACCCGGAGCTCGAGGGCAAGTTCGCCGCCATCCCGATCCCGGGTGAGGACGGCGGCATGTCGCCCTCGGTGCTCGGCGGCTCGCACCTCAGCATGTTCAACACCTCGAAGAACAAGGACCTCGCGTTCCAGTTCATCGAGATGATGACGACCGGCAAGTACGCCTCCGAGTGGGCCGAGCAGACCGGGTACTTCCCCGGCCAGACCTCGCTGCTCAGCGACGCGACCGAGAGCGACGACCCGCTGGTGAAGCCCTTCGCCGAGCAGTTCGTCGACGGCGGCGCTTCCCTCCCCGTGACCCCGAAGTTCGGTGCGGTGCAGGCGAAGAAGACCACCAACGCGATGATCCAGGCCATCCTCTCCGGGAGCAAGTCGGTCGACCAGGCGACGACCGACGCCGCCACCGAGATGGACGACATCATGAACGGCAAGTAGCCGATCGTGTCGACCCTCACCCCGCCCACGGTCACCCGCGAAGCCCCCGCTTCGCGGGTGGCCGGGGGCCCCTCCCCCAAGCGGCTGCGGCTCCTCATGCGCACCCGCCCCTGGCTGCTGCTCACGCCGGCGCTCCTCATCCTCGCCGTCCTCCTGCTCTGGCCGCTCATCCGGGTCGTGCTGTTCTCCCTGCAGGACTACGGCCTCCGCGAGATCGTCTCCGGCGACACCAACTTCAACGGCGGGGCGAACTACGCCGAGGTCTTCGCAGACCCGACCCTCTGGACCGTCGTCCTCCCGAACACGGTCTTCTTCGCGGCGGCCGCCGTCATCGGCACGGTCGTCCTCGGCACCCTCGTCGCCCTCCTCATGGCGAACCTCGGCTCCTTCTGGCGCACCATCGTCGGCAGCGCCATCATGGTCGCCTGGGCGATGCCCGCCGTCACCGGCACCTACGTGTGGGTCTGGATCTTCGACGCCGACCGCGGCATCGTCAACCAGACGCTCATGGGCGCCGGGCTCATGGACGAGCCCTTCAACTGGTTCACCAACCAGTTCACGTTCTACGGCATCGCGCTGCTGAACGTCATCCACCACGGGTTCCCGTTCGTGGCCATCACCGTGCTGGCCGGCCTGCTCGGCGTCTCCAAGGAGATGCTGGAAGCCGCTGAGATGGACGGGGCCGGCGCGTTCCGCCGCTTCTTCCAGATCACCTTCCCGTCGCTGCGCCAGGTGTTCTCGGTCGTCATCATCCTGTCGACGATCTGGGACTTCAAGGTGTTCGCGCAGATCTACCTCATGCCGGGTGGTTCCGGCTCGAACCGTGAGGTGCTGAACCTCGGCGTGTGGTCCTACGTGGAGTCCTTCGGGCAGAACCGGTACGGCTTCGGCTCGGCCATCGCGGTGCTGCTGACCCTCGTGCTGCTCGGCATCACGATCGTCTACATCCGCGCCCTCATGAAGGAGGACGAACTGTGACAACCCACGCCCCCGCCCCGACCACCGCCCGTCGACAGGCTCAGGGACCGGGAACCGACGGATCCGCCAAGCCGCAGGTCCCCATGCACCGGAAGGCGAGCGGTCGGAAGATCCGCTCCAACACGGTCAAGGCGGTCCTCGTCACCCTGCTCCTCGTGTTCACACTGTTCCCGGCGTACTGGATGCTGTCGAGCGCCTTCGACGCGCAGGCGTCGAGCGGCGGCCAGTCCTTCTTCCCGAAGGAGCTGTCGCTGACGAACTTCGAGTCGGTCCTGACCGACGGCGGATTCGCCGTCTTCCTGCGCAACTCCGCGATCGTCGCCGGTGCGACGGTGCTCATATCCGCCGCCGTCGCGCTCCTCGCCTCGGTCGCGGTCGCCCGCTTCCGGTTCAAGTTCCGCACCGCGGTCCTGCTCATGATCCTCGTCGTGCAGATGGTGCCGCTCGAGGCGCTCGTGATCCCGCTGTTCGTGCAGATCCGCGACCTGCAGCTGCTCAACACGCTGCTCGGGCTCATCATCGTCTACGTGGCCCTCGCCCTGCCGTTCGGCATCTGGATGCTCCGCGGCTTCGTCGCGGCGGTCCCGGTGGAACTCGAAGAGGCGGCGTTCCTCGACGGCGCCAGCTGGTGGCGCATGTTCCGCTCGATCATGCTCCCGCTCGTGGCCCCCGGCCTCGTCGCGACGAGCGTGTTCAGCTTCATCACCGCGTGGAACGAGTTCATCTTCGCGATGACCCTGCTCGGCGGCTCGACGGAGAACTACACGGTCGCCATCGGCCTCAAGCAGTTCTTCGGGCTGAACTCCAACGACTGGGGCTCGGTCATGGCGGCGTCGACGATCATCACGATCCCGGTCATGATCTTCTTCATCCTCGTGCAGCGACGCCTCTCCGGCGGCCTCGTCTCCGGAGCGGTGAAGGGATGACCGACCCCGACGTCGCCCGGCTGGTCCGTGGCGTCCTCTGGCCGGGGTTCCTCGGCCGGACCGCCCCGGACTGGCTGCTGCGCGAACTCGACGGCGGCCTCGCCGGTGTCGTCTACTTCGGCCAGAACCTCTCGGCCGATCCGGCGCAGGTCGAGGCCCTCTCTGCGACGCTCCGCGCGCACCGGCCGGAGATCCTCATCGGCGTCGACGAGGAGGGCGGCAACGTCTCCCGGCTCGAGGCCCTCACCGGATCGACGTTGCCGGGGCACGCCCAGCTCGGTGCGCTCGACGAGGTCGAGACCACCCGGGCCGTCGGCTCCGAGCTCGCGCGCCGACTCCGCTCGGCCGGGGCGAACGTCGACCTCGGCCCCGTCGCCGATGTGAACACCAACCCGGCGAACCCCGTCATCGGCGTGCGCTCGTTCGGCACCACCGCGGCGCTCGTCTCTCGCCACGTCGCCGCCATGGTCGAGGGGCTGCAGTCGGGCGGGGTCGCCGCGTGCGTGAAGCACTATCCCGGCCACGGCGACACCGCGAGCGACTCCCACCTCGACCTCCCCCGCATCGAGCTGGAGCTGGAGGAGCTCGAGGCCGAGCACCTGCCGCCGTTCGACGCTGCCGTCGCGGCCGGGGTCGCGAGCGTCATGACCGCCCACATCGTCGTCCCCGCGTTCGGTGACGCACCGGCGACCCTCAACCCGATCCCGCTTCGACGGCTTCGCGAGAGTGGCTTCGACGGCGTGATCATCTCCGACGCGCTCGACATGGCCGCGATCCGTTCCACCTCCGGTTCCGGACGCGGGGCGGTCCTCGCACTCGAGGCCGGCGTGGACCTGCTCTGCATCGGCAACCCCTCGAACCTCGGACCGAAGCAGGGCGCCACCACCGACGAGGACGACTACCTCGAGGTGTTCGAGGCGGTCTGCGCCGCGATCACCGACGGTGGTCTCGACCGGGCGATCGTCGAGCGCGCGGCCGCCCGCGTCGCGCGGCTCGCCGCGACGATCGGCCCTTCGACAGGCTCAGGGACCGGCGACCCGGTCCCTGAGGCGTCCCCGGTCCCTGAGCTGGTCGAAGGGCGCTTCGCCGACGCCATCCGCCGCATCGTCCGGGTCCGCGGTGACGTCGCCGTCGACGCCTCGGCGATCACGCTCGTCGACCTCCGCGACCGGCCGACCTTCGCCGTCGCCTCCGCGCACGACCCGTTCGCCGAATCCCTCGCCGAACGGTTCGCGGTGACGCGGCTCGATGCCGGCCCGAGTCTGCGCACACCGGATCCCCGTGCGGAGGCGTCCACCTCGGACGAGCTGTCCCTCCTGCTCGAGACGATCCCCGCCGAACACGGCGTCGCCCTCCTGGCGGACCGCCTCGACGACGGCAGCCCGCAGCGGCTCGCCGTGGAGCGCATCGCGGCCATCCGGCCCGACGCGGTCGTCGTGAGCGTCGGTCTGCCGCTCGCCGACGACCTCCGGCTCCCACTCCCCGTCATCGACTGTCTTGCAGCCTCACGCGCCTCGGCCGACCGGGTCACGGAGCTGCTCGCCTCGGGGACGACCGCCGCACCATCGCACCACCAGCACCACCGGAACGGATCATGACCCACCTCGCACCACCCGTCCTCGCCATCGATCTCGGGAAGACGTCCTGCCGCGCCCGCATCACGGGCGGTTCCGCCGAGGAGCCGACCGTCCTCGCCGAAGCCCACGGCCACGGCGCGCCCGGCCTCGCCGACCACGAGGGTGCCGAGCTCTCGGCTCGGGCGGTCATGGACACGGTCTCGCAGCTCCCGGCGGCTCTGTTGGCGGAAGTCCGGCACGTCGGGATCGGCGCCGCAGGGGTCGAAGCCGCCCCGCACCAGGTCGCCGCGTTCACCGCGGAGCTCCGCCTGGCGCTTGGTGCCACGATCGCCGTCGTCAACGACGCCCTCGCAGCCCACGCCGGCGCCTTCGCGGGTGGCCCGGGCACCGTGCTCATCGCCGGGACCGGTGCCGTCGTGTTCGACGTCGACGCTGCGGGTGCCGTCAGGCAGATCGACGGCTGGGGGCCCTGGCTCGGCGACGAGGGCAGCGGTCGGTGGATCGGGCAGGAGGGCCTCGAGGCGTGCATGCGCGCGTTCGACGGTCGCGGCCCGGCGACCGCGCTCCTCGCGGACGCCGAGGCACTCGCCGGCACGATCCCGGCGCTTCCGCTCTGGGTCTCCAGCACCGGAGCACCGGCCCGCCAACTCGGCACCTTCGCCCCGACGGTCATCGCCCGGGCAGAGCAGGGCGACCAGGTCGCCGCGGGCATCGTCGACGGCGCCTGTGCACACCTCGCGGCGAGCGCCGCCGCGGCCGGTAGCGGTGCCGTGTGCGTCGTCGGCGGCATCGCCTCCCAGCCCTACTTCGCCGCCCACCTCGCGACGGCCATGCGCGAGGTCGGCGTCGACCTCGTCGGACCTCGGGGCGACGCCTTGGACGGCGCCAGGCTCGTGGCCCTCGACACGGCGATCTCCTACGCCGGAAGGGTCGTGCGCGACGATGTCCACGCTGTCTGAGGGTTCCTCCGTCAGGGACTCCCTCCGCGCCGAGCTCGCGACGATGTCGACCGAGCAGGTGGGCGAACGCGTCCCCGACCTCGACGCCCTCACCACGCGTGAGCTCGTGGAGGCAATGAACGAGGAGGACCGGTCCGTCCCGGAGGCCGTCGCCGCGGTGGCCCCCGAGATCGCGGCGGCCGTCGACGCGATCGTCGACCGACTCCGGCGCGGTGGTCGGCTCATCTACCTGGGAGCCGGCACGGCGGGCCGCATGGGCATCCTCGATGCGAGCGAGGCCCCACCCACCTTCGGCACCGATCCCGGGCTCATCGTCGGGCTCATCGCGGGTGGCCCCGGCGCCATCCAGCAGGCGGTGGAGAACGCGGAGGACCGTGACGACCTCGGGCGCGCGGATCTGGCGTCGCTGTCGATCACCGCGGACGACGCCGTCGTGGGGGTCTCCGCGTCCGGTCGCACGCCCTACGTCCTCGGCGCCCTCGAGTACGCGCGCTCGATCGGTGCGATCACCATCGGCCTGTCGTGCAACGCGGGCTCCCCACTCGGACGGGACGCCGACATCGGCATCGAGGCGGTCGTCGGTCCGGAGCTCCTCACCGGTTCGACGCGGCTGAAGGCCGGGACGGCGCAGAAGCTCGTGCTCAACATGCTGTCGACGATCTCGATGGTGCGACTCGGGAAGACGTACCGGAACCTCATGGTCGACCTGCGTGCGACGAACGAGAAGCTGCGGGCGCGCGCGGAACGGACGGTCATGCTGGCCACCGACGTCGACGCCGCCACGGCCGCTGCGACACTCGCATCCGTCGACGGCTGGGTGAAGGCCGCTATCCTCGTCCTCGTGACCGGCATCGCCGCAGATGAAGCAGTCGCCCGCCTCCGCAGCGGCGACGGGTCCCTCAGCGCGGCCATCGCGGCCCACGCCACGACGGGGGCAACTCCGGATGTCCACTGACGCGCTGCTCGTGCTCCGCCAGGCGATCCCTCGCCTGAGCGCCGCCGAGACGCGCGTCGCCGAGACGATCATCGGCACCCCGTCGCTCGTCGTCGAGTTGACCATCACGGAGCTCGCGAAGGCGTGCGGCACCTCGCAGGCGACCGTGGCCCGGTTCTGCCAGACGATCGGGTACACGGGGTACCGGGAGTTCCGGGTGGCCGTCGCGACGTCGACGAGCCGCGAGCAGGCGGAGCGGGACCGGTTCGAGGTCGACGACGCCGACATCGACCCGGACGACTCGGTGGAGACGGTCGTCGCGAAGGTCGCGTACCAGGAGGTGCAGGCGATCGAGTTGACCGCCCGTTCGCTCGACCGGGACGCCCTGGACGCGGTCGTGGACGCGCTGCTCATCGCGCCGCGCATCGACATCATCGGCTTCGGCTCCTCGAACCTCACCGCGCAGGACCTCCACCAGAAGCTCTACCGGATCGGCATGCCGGCCAACACCTTCGTCGACGCCCACCTGGCGTTGCCGTCGGCCGCCCTCCTCGGGCCGGGCGGGGTCGCCATCGGCATCTCGCACTCGGGTCTCACGGTCGAGACCGAGCAGGCGATGCAGCTCGCCCGTGCCGCGGGGGCGACGACGGTGTGCATCACGAACTTCCCCGACTCCCCCATCGCAAGCCGGTGCGACCTCGTCCTCGTGACGCAGGCCAGGGAGAGCCGCTACCGTTCCGGGGCGATGTCCTCGCGCATCGCCCAACTCGCGCTCGTCGACCTGCTGTTCATCCGTGTCGCCCAGCGTCGCTACGACGTCGCAGCGGAGTCGCTCCGCGTCACCTACGAGTCCATCCAGGACCACCGCATCGACACCTGAGCGTGGCTGTCGAAGACGTCAGCCACTGAGCTCGATCATGGTCCGACGTGGGACGATCGACCATGGCTTCCATGGATGACGCACCACGGATCGGGGACCTCGAGGTCGATGGCGGTGCACTTGCCGGCGACGGCACGACACTCGCGGAGCTAGCGGACGAACTGGCTTGCGGCATTGATGAGACCACTGCCGTTGAGGCACCGTCGGATGGTTGGCGGGTGCTCCGCCGGATGGAGAGCAGTGCGGTGTACCTCGGTTCGCCGGTCGACACGGACCACCGGACCTGGCGCGTGGCGCAGGTGCATCCGAGCGAGCAGCTTCCGCTGGTGCGCGTCCACCCGAACACCATGGACCTTCGACCGAGCCGAGCCGAGCGGCGACAGGGCTTGGAGCTGCGGTGGCCGTCGTTCGTCGCGGAGATCGCCGATCCGAGCGACCTCGTCGTCGACATCGTGAACGCGGGTACCACCAGATGGACGCCGGAGAGCGAGGGGTTCCGAGCGGTCGGGGCCCTCACCGCGCCCGGCGAGACCGGATTCTCCTTCGGGTGGAAGGGTTCCGCGGCGGACCGCGCCGTCCCGCTCGACCCCGGCGAGGTCACCCGTGTCCCGGTGCAGCTCCAGCCGCAGTCGGACGCCAACTCGCTGGAGCCCGGCCCCTACGACCTCCACGTCGTGGTCGTCGAACTCGGGCTCCGTCTCGCCGAACCGCTCCGCGTCGAGCTGACGGCCGAGATGGTCGGCCGTCAGCTCGCCAAGCAGAATCAGCACCGGGCCGACCCCGCGACCGAGCGCCGAGCCTACGACCGACAGATCGAGGCGGAGCGGCTGCGAGCCGCCGCTCGTCAGTCCTGGCCCGCGATCGCCGAGGTGATCGGGAGCGCGGTGTCGGACGACGAGGCGCTCGCCCGCATCGCAGCCGTTCTGGACTGCGAGCCGGAGCAAGCCAGGTCCGTCTACGACACCTCGCTTCGTGGGCTGGTCAGGGCGGACGCCGACCGCCGCGACGAGCGCCTGCAGGAGCTCGTCCGCCGCCGCGACGCCATCGGATGACGCTTCACCCGAGCGACCGAGCCGCTTGACGGGAGAGGCCCCGACTCACCCCGTGCGCGGCGATGAGCCGCGCCGGTGCAGTCGGGGCAGGAACAGCGCGAGACCGAGGAAGACGACGCCGAGCACCGGAGCGACGGCACGGATTGCAGGGACCACCGGACCATCGACGTACCAGGGCAGCGGGAACCCGAGATTGGTGTTCCCCGTGGCATGCAGGGCGGCGAAGTCGAAGAGGACCACCCACTGCTGCGGGCTCGTCGACCCGTCCCGGTAGGACGGTGCGATCGCGAGGATCGAGCGGTCGTCGGTGGTGACCGATCCGCCGTCCGCACCCACCTCACCCCGGTTGATCTGCTGGTCGGTGTACTCCGGCAGGCCGTCCTCGACCGGGACGTACATGCGCCATTCGTCCCGGAGCCGGACCTCGCCGGCGGAGGGGTCCTCCTCCCCGTGAGGCGCACTCACCCTGGCGACGAATCGAACCGGCAGCTCATCGGAGCCGATGATGTCGGCCGGTTCGACGATCGGCACGCGGTCGACGACGCGTGAACGGGTGTCGACGTCCAGCAGCGTGAAGGTCCGGCCGTTCCGCGCATACGAGCCGAAGCGGGTCGTCGCCCCCTGGAACCGCTCGAGCTCGACCTCCGTTCCGGCGGCGGTGGTCACCGCGATCCGGTCGGGGGCGCTGAACGCCGGACCGTCGGCGGGAACCACCGGCACGGTGAGCCCAGCGGCGGTCGTGAACGCGAGGGCCGCGATGACCCCGGAGAGCACCTGCAAGACGAGGCGCTGGTGCCGCCGCTGGCTCGTCCGTTCCGCCGACTCGCCCGCCCCGGTCTCGTTCCGCAACCGCTGATCGTCCATGCACGTTCCCCGTTCCCCGCGGGCCACCCTAGCGGGAACACCGGCCGATCACCGGTCGGGACGCTGCGCTACGCCTTGCTGCCCGTCAACGCGATCGTGCCACCGAGGCCGATCAGCATGACGCCACCGCCCGCGGTCAGCTTCGAGAGGCGCTTCGGGCTCCGCGCGAACCAGGCCCGCGCCGTCCCCGCCGTGAGCGCCCAGACGCTGTCGCTCACGAGCGCGATCGCGAAGAAGACGAGTCCGAGGATGGCCATCTGCACCGGGATCGCCCCGTGGTCGTACGCGACGAACTGCGGGAGGACGGCGACGAAGAACACGATCGTCTTCGGGTTCGTCACGCCCACGAGGAAGCCCTCGCCCAGGAGCCGCCGTGAGGACGGGCGGGCTTTCGTCGTCTCCGCGGTGCCGGTGTGGGCGTTGCGATGACGGATCGCCTGCACACCGAGGAACACGAGGTACGCGGCTCCGACGAGCTTGATGACGGTGAACACGACGACCGATTCGGCGACGATCGACCCGACGCCGAGGGAGACGAGCGCCACCGCCGGCAGCATGCCGAGGGCGTTGCCGACCACGCTGAGGACGCCCGCCTTCCGCCCCAGCGCGAGTGAGCGGCCGATGACGAAGAGGATGCTCGGCCCCGGGATGACGATCAGCGCGAGCGACGCCAGGGCGAACGCCCACAGGTTGGTCGGGGGAAGCATGCGGACTCCGATGATCGGCTCGGGTGGTGAGTCGAATGTAGACGACCGACGACCGCTCGCGCGCGCTCAGCTCGGCCGGATACGCTGGCGGACGGGGCGAGTCGACCGCTCGACCGACGAGGGGATGCCGGATGCTGACTGATGCGCTCACCATCGTGCTGGCGATCGTCTCCGCGCTCCTCCTCGGATTCGCCGCCCGGAGGGTGCTCGACGCCCCCGTCGGCTGGCCGCGCAGCATCGTCGTCGGCCTCGTCGTCTTCGTCACCGGTCCGCCGTTCGCCAGCTGGCTCGTCCAACAGACCGGCCTCCTCCAGGACGGCCAGGCCGACGACGCCCGTGCCGCGTTCGCCGCGATCGCCGTCGCCCTCCTCGCGATCGGCTGGATCTTCGCCCTCGGTCTCGGCGTCCTCGTCGCCATCGAGGTGATCATCCCCACCCGCCCGTTGATGAACCCGATCGACGTGGTCCGCTCGGCGATCCGGCGCCGTCGTCGCACCCGCCGCTACCTCCAGATCCTCACGATCGCCTCGCGTCACGGCGCCGGCTGGCTCGTGCACGGCCGATCCCGCGTGCAGCTGGAACTCACCACGAGTGAGCAGCGCGCCAATGCGATCATCGCGACGATCAACGACTCCGGCGTCACCTTCGTGAAGCTCGGGCAGGTGCTGTCCACACGCCGTGACCTCGTGCCGGAGCCCTACCTCAGCGCCCTCGCCTCCCTGCAGTCGGAGGCGACGACGCTGCCCTGGCACGAGGTCGAGGTCGTCATCGAGACCGAACTCGGCGCCCCGATCGACACGGTGTTCGCGTCCATCGACTCCGAACCGCTCGCCGCCGCCTCGGTCGCGCAGGTGCACACCGCTGAACTCCTCGACGGCACGCCCGTGGTCGTGAAGGTCCAACGTCCCGCCGCTCGGGTGCAGGTGGAAGCCGACGCCGACATCGTCGTCCGTCTGGCCGAGCGCGCCGAGACCCACACGAAGTTCGGGCAGGACCTCCGCCTCGCCTCCGTCGCCCGAGCGTTCACCTCGACCCTGCTCGAGGAGCTCGACTACCGGATCGAAGCCCGCAACGTGGAGATGATCCGCAGCACCCTGAAGCGGCGCGACGAGCACGACGACGGCGTCCGGATCACCGTCCCGCGCGTCTATCCGGCGGCGTCGGGCGCCCGCCTGCTCACCATGGACCTCGTCGACGGGCTCCCCCTCAGCCGCGCTCGCGAGCGCATCGCGACCATCCCGCTGGAGGAACGGCAGGCTCTCGCGACCGGCCTCATGGAGGTCGTGCTCGAACAGATCCTCGTGCACGGTGTCTTCCACGCCGACCTGCACCCGGGGAACGTCATCCTCCGCGAGGACGGCTCCCTCGGCCTCATCGACTTCGGCGCCGTCGGTGTCATCGAGCGCAGCCAACGTCAGCGGCTCACCGCGGTGATGCTCGCGACCGTCAGCGAGGACGACATCGCCGCGACCGACGCGCTCCTCCTCATCGTGGACCTGCCGGAGGACGCCGACCTCGACGCCCTCCGCCACGACGTGGGCATCGTCATCACCACCGAACGACACCGCCCGGGCGGCGACGGTTCGATCTTCAGCCGTCTCCTGGACGTCATCCGCCAGCACCACATCGCCCTGCCCGGTGACCTCGCGGCCGCGTTCCGCAGCTTCGCGACCCTGGAGGGATGCCTCAAGGCCCTGGACCCGGACTTCGACATGTTCGAGCAGGCGCTGCCCATGGTGCCGCGACTGCTCCGGCGTGCCCGGTCGATCCGCCAGACGGCGGTGACGTTGCAGGCCCAGGCCGCAGTGTCGGCCGCGCTGGCACGCAACTTGCCGCGCCGACTCGACGCGCTGCTCTCCGGGCTCGAGCAGGGCACGGTGGGGGTGACCTTGAAGGGCCTCGCCGACGAACCCGCGAAGGGACTCGTCCAGGGGGTGACGGCGGAGATCGTCGGCACGTTGATCTCGATCGCCGCCATGGTGATCGCCGTGGTCCTCGTCGTGACGGGTGCGGGCCCGACTCTGCCGGGCGGACTCCGCGTCTTCGACCTCATCGCCGCGTTCATCGGCTTCCTCGGATTCCTCGGCCTGCTGCGCGTCCTGCGGCAGACGGTGATCCGGCGAGGCCAGTGATCGACGCGTTCTCCACGCGGACCCTGGTGTTCATCAGACCCCGCTAGCGTGATCGGGTGAGCGCCCCCGGACTGCAGCGACGACTCGGCACCAGCGCCGCCGTGTTCATCGGCCTCGGTTCGATGATGGGCGCCGGCGTGTTCGCGGTGTTCCAGCCGGCCGCCCAGGTGGCGGGCGCCGGGCTGCTCATCGGACTCCTGATCGCTGCGGTCGTCGCCTGCTGCAACGCGATGTCGTCGGCTCAACTCGCGGCCCAGCTGCCCTCGGCCGGAGGCAGCTACGTCTACGGTCGCGAACTCGTCGGGCCGTGGTGGGGGTTCGCCGCCGGGTGGAGCTTCGTCGTCGGGAAGACCGCGAGCGCCGCGGCGATGGCCGTCGCCTTCGCCGCCTACGCTGCGCCCGCCGAGTGGAGTCGGCCGGTCGCGGCGGTCGCGGTCGCCCTGGTGGTCGTGACCAACTGCCTGGGCGTGACCCGCACGGCGACGGCGACTCGCGTGATCGTCGTGGGTGTCCTGCTCGTGCTCGCCGTGGTCGTCGCCTCCGGGGCGTTCGGGCCGGCGGCGGGCGTGACCGGTTCCGCATCGCTCGGGTTCGATGCCGGGCCGCTCGCCGTGCTGCAGTCCGCCGGCCTGCTGTTCTTCGCCTTCGCCGGGTACGCGCGCATCGCGACCCTCGGCGAGGAGGTCCGTGACCCGGCCCGGACGATCCCGCGGGCCATCGGGATCGCCTTCGCGGTGGCGGTGGTGGTCTACTTAGAGGTCGCCGTGGTGGCGTTGCTCACCCTCGGTGCTGACGGTCTGGCCCAGGCGTCACGACCGCTGGCGGCCGTAGTGGAGGCGAACGGGTGGCCGTGGGCGACGACGCTCGTGCGGGTCGGGGCGGCGGCCGCCTGTCTGGGTGCACTGCTCGCCGTGTTCGCGGGTGTGGGCCGGACCGCGTTCGCGATGGCGAGGACCGGCGACCTCCCCCGGGCGCTCGACGCCGTGCACCCGCGCTTCGCCACCCCGTACCGCGCGGAACTGCTCGCGGGCGCCGTCGTCGTCGTGCTCGTGCTGCTCGTCGACCTCCGGAGCGCGATCGGCTTCTCCTCGTTCGGCGTCCTGTTGTACTACGTGGTCGCGAACGTCGCGGCGCTGCGGCAGACGAGTGGACACCGACGGTATCCGCGGGCGGTCAGCGTGGTGGGTGCTGCCGGATGCGTGCTGCTGATGGGCACGCTACCCCCGACGTCCGTCGCCGTCGGGAGCGCGGTGGCGTTGCTCGGGTTCGCCGGGCGGGCGATCGTGGTCCGTCGACAGACTCGGTGAGCGGTTCCGGTCCCTGAGCCTGTCGAAGGGCCTCGCCCCAGTCCCTGAGACTGCCCCGGTCCCTGAGCCTGTCGAAGGGCGGCCCGCTACAGCTGGGCGGACAGCCGGAAGATGTTCTCGACCGCGAGCTCGGCGGCGATCGCGTCGCCGGCCTCGACCGCCTTGCGGAGCTCCGGGTAGCCCTGTTCCTTCGCGGCCCAGTCGGTCGTCTCCTCCGTGCGGGTCGCGGACGACCGGTAGGTGAGGCCGTCGATGATGTCCTTCGTCGCCGCGACGAGGGTGGCGTTCGGGCACGCGGTGATGAAGGCGTCGAAGAGCTCCCAGCTGAGACGCCCGTGCTCGGCCATGTCGCGCTGCTCGACGACGACGATCACCTGGTTGATCGAGCGGACGAGTGCCTTCTTCTGTGTCGAGCCGAGGCCGGGGACGGTGACGCGGACGATGCCGCCGAGCATGGCGCCGAGGGTCTGCATGACCTCGGTGCGCTGAGCGGGGTCCGGCAGGGCGACGCGGGTGTAGCGCTGGGCGGCCATCTCGATGAGGCCGACGCGGGCGAGGTCGTTGAGCGCTTCGCGGATGGGGGTGCGGGAGATGCCGAGCCAGGACTGGAGTTCGCCGTCGTTGAGGTGCTCGCCGGGCTCCAGCGTGCCGTCGAAGATGGCGGTGCGGATGCGCTCGACCGCGACCTCGCGGAGGGACCGACGCTCGACGGGCGGGTTGGCTGAGGGCACGGGCATGCGGGTTCTCCTTCGTCGGCGAATGCTACGGCATCAGCGTACCGAATATCAGCGGAACCGGACCCCGCCAGCCAGTGTGATCCGAGGCAGATGGCACGCGCCCTGCCGCAGGTGAGAGCTCACACGGCACCGCCGAAATACACCTCGACCTCGCGCACGGCACCGTCGACCACGCGGGTCGCCTCCACGTTCCGGAAGGTCGTGCCGTCGACGACGTACTCGTACCGGTGGAGGACGATGCCGTCGGTCTCGACGATCTGCAGCGTGACACTCGGGGCGTCGAAGTGGTCGGCGCTCGGGAAGCAGCGCTCGAACCAGGTGGCGCGGTCGAGGTGGTCGTCCTGCGGGCTGGTGAAGACGAAGTCGTCGTGGATGAGCGCCTCGGCCGCGGCTCGGTCCTGCTCGTGGAAGGCCCGCATGAGCGCCAGAACCGTGTCGATCGCCGATGAACGCATGCGGGGAGTGTACGCCCGGGCACGGCACCAGCCGAGGGGCGTTCCCGGCTGCCGAATCCGTCACCGGATGACTCCGGTTCCTGAGCTTGCCGAAGGGCATTCCCGGTCCCTGAGCCTGCCGGAGCGCACTCCCGGTCCCTGAGGTTGTCGAATCGCTCTCCCGGTCCCTGAGCTTGTCGAAGGGCACCCCGGTGAACAAGTTTGCCGGTGTCCGACCCCGGCCTCAGGACGCTCCCGGCCGCCGCATCCACCGCAGAACCCCGGTCCCTGAGCTTGTCGAAGGGCACTCCCGCTCCCTGTTCCCGCCTCGAAGCGGGACCCCGGTCCCTGAGCTTGTCGAAGGGCGATCCCTGGGCCCGTCGATGCACCCATGACCAGACCCCATCTGTCGGATAAATACCCAGATCAGAAGAACATTCCTCACCCGCTCCAGTGTCAGTGGTCCGTGTTTGGATGGAACCATGACCAGCACCGCACCGAACCCCCTCGCCGCCGCCGCGGCCGGGTTCGATGCCGTGTGGCACGGCGCGCTCGACGCGATCCGTGCCGGGACGGGTACTGCGGAGCAGCTCGAGAACATGAACGGCGAGGCTCTGTTCCGGGTCCTCGACGAACTCGGGGCCGTGCAGCACGCAGTCGAGGTGCTCGCCGCACGGGTCACCGGAGCGATCGCCCTCCGGCCGTCGCCCACGGGCCGCGACGGGTCACTCGTCCGCGCCGCCGGTTACGCCAACCCTGGCGTGATGGTGTCCGAGCGGTGGCGGGTCTCCCGCGCCCGCGGTTCGGTCATCGCGGAGGTCGGCGCGGCGATCACGCAGCCGCGTGGGCTCCTCGGCGAGCTGGAGGAGTGCCCCTTCCCAGACATCGCCGCGGCCCTCGACGCGACACCAGGTGCCGACGCTCCCTCCGTCCCCGCCGAAACGGATGGTGACGGGCCCGTTGCAGGCGGCACACCTCCTGCCCCGCTCAGCGTCGACGGTGCGGCGGTCATCGTCCGTGAACTCCGGAACGCTGGCCGTATCTGCACCAGGGCCGAGCTGCAGGCCGCGACGGTCATCGCGGTCGAGCACGCCGCGCACGCACCTTTGCAGGATGTCGTCCGGATCGCGAAGCTCGTCCGCACCCGCCTCGATCAAGACGGCAGGGAACCCCGCGACGAACTCCTCCGCCGAGCCGAACGCGCCACCCTCCGAGAACTGNGCTCCTCCGCGCCGAACTCGCCCCAGAAAGCGCCGCCTTCGTCCGCGCAGGACTCGACGCCCTCATCGGCGCCGGACTGCGCCGACTACAGTTCGTGGACGCCGACGCCGATCACCCGGACGGAACTGGCACACCCATGCCGGAGGGGCCGTCACTGATCCCCACCGACCGGCGCCGCGCCATCGCCCTCACCGAGATCTTCCGCCACACCGCCGGCTGCGGTGGTGCCGCGACCGAGCTCACACCCGTGTCCGTCGTCATCCGCGTCGACCACGACACCCTCGAAACCGGCGTCGGCTCAGCCAGCATCGACGGCATCGAAGAACCCATCGGTGCCGGCGCCCTCCGTCGCCTCGCCGCGGACGCGAA
>NZ_LMJX01000005.1:0-5677 GCF_001421315.1 Plantibacter sp. Leaf1
TAGAGAAGTTGCCCTGCAGGGCGGTCGTGATGGCCAAAGGCAGGAGCATCCGATCCTTGAGAACTCAACAGCGTGCACAATGTCAAATGCCAAAAACCTCGTGCAATTGATGCCTTCCTTTTCGGTTGGTTGATGTTGCGGGAGATTCCTTTGGAAAACATTTAAACAAAACAAAGCAAGTCAGTAATGATTTGTTCTGTCAGTTTCAAACTTGCATCGTGTTCACCTATTCCGGTGGCATGGTGCGCGAAATGTGCCGGTCTTCGGATCGTGCAATTCAACATTTACGGAGAGTTTGATCCTGGCTCAGGACGAACGCTGGCGGCGTGCTTAACACATGCAAGTCGAACGATGAAACCCAGCTTGCTGGGTGAATTAGTGGCGAACGGGTGAGTAACACGTGAGTAACCTGCCCTTGACTCTGGGATAAGCGTTGGAAACGACGTCTAATACCGGATACGAGCTTCCACCGCATGGTGAGTTGCTGGAAAGAATTTTGGTCAAGGATGGACTCGCGGCCTATCAGCTTGTTGGTGAGGTAATGGCTCACCAAGGCGACGACGGGTAGCCGGCCTGAGAGGGTGACCGGCCACACTGGGACTGAGACACGGCCCAGACTCCTACGGGAGGCAGCAGTGGGGAATATTGCACAATGGGCGAAAGCCTGATGCAGCAACGCCGCGTGAGGGACGACGGCCTTCGGGTTGTAAACCTCTTTTAGCAGGGAAGAAGCGAAAGTGACGGTACCTGCAGAAAAAGCACCGGCTAACTACGTGCCAGCAGCCGCGGTAATACGTAGGGTGCAAGCGTTGTCCGGAATTATTGGGCGTAAAGAGCTCGTAGGCGGTTTGTCGCGTCTGCTGTGAAATCCCGAGGCTCAACCTCGGGTCTGCAGTGGGTACGGGCAGACTAGAGTGCGGTAGGGGAGATTGGAATTCCTGGTGTAGCGGTGGAATGCGCAGATATCAGGAGGAACACCGATGGCGAAGGCAGATCTCTGGGCCGCTACTGACGCTGAGGAGCGAAAGGGTGGGGAGCAAACAGGCTTAGATACCCTGGTAGTCCACCCCGTAAACGTTGGGCGCTAGATGTGGGGACCATTCCACGGTTTCCGTGTCGTAGCTAACGCATTAAGCGCCCCGCCTGGGGAGTACGGCCGCAAGGCTAAAACTCAAAGGAATTGACGGGGGCCCGCACAAGCGGCGGAGCATGCGGATTAATTCGATGCAACGCGAAGAACCTTACCAAGGCTTGACATATACGAGAACGGGCCAGAAATGGTCAACTCTTTGGACACTCGTAAACAGGTGGTGCATGGTTGTCGTCAGCTCGTGTCGTGAGATGTTGGGTTAAGTCCCGCAACGAGCGCAACCCTCGTTCTATGTTGCCAGCACGTAATGGTGGGAACTCATGGGATACTGCCGGGGTCAACTCGGAGGAAGGTGGGGACGACGTCAAATCATCATGCCCCTTATGTCTTGGGCTTCACGCATGCTACAATGGCCAGTACAAAGGGCTGCAATACCGTAAGGTGGAGCGAATCCCAAAAAGCTGGTCCCAGTTCGGATTGAGGTCTGCAACTCGACCTCATGAAGTCGGAGTCGCTAGTAATCGCAGATCAGCAACGCTGCGGTGAATACGTTCCCGGGCCTTGTACACACCGCCCGTCAAGTCATGAAAGTCGGTAACACCCGAAGCCAGTGGCCTAACCGCAAGGATGGAGCTGTCTAAGGTGGGATCGGTAATTAGGACTAAGTCGTAACAAGGTAGCCGTACCGGAAGGTGCGGCTGGATCACCTCCTTTCTAAGGAGCATGTGCAACGCTCGTCTGTATACAGCGAGGTTTACGTTGCCAAGTCACACTGAGACGAATGTTCTCGGGTGGCGCTCATGGGTGGAACATTGACATTGATGCAGACGTGAGAGTCTGCCAGCAAGTACGTCTTCTTCGGGGGATTGGAACGGTGGCCGGCTGGAGGGTTTGCATATGCACGCTGTTGGGTCCTGAGGGACCGGATCTTTCCCGCTTCGGTGGGGGAGGACGAACCTCAGGGCCTGTTGTTGTCGGCATACATCGCCGTCACGCAGGTACCGCCCGTACTTTGAGAACTACACAGTGGACGCGAGCATCTTAGATTCATGGCCCTTCGGGGTTGTGGATCACAAAGATCAAAACATGCTTCTTCGGAAGTGATGTTGATCATTGGTCAATCTTCATCAGGTAACTGGTGACGATCGATTCAAACTCATGTGATTTCAAATTTCTAAGAGCAAACGGTGGATGCCTTGGCATCTGGAGCCGAAGAAGGACGTAGTAATCTGCGATAAGCCTCGGGGAGCTGATAAACGAGCTGTGATCCGAGGATTTCCGAATGGGGAAACCCCGCCAGGCCTGTTAAGTGACCTGGTGACTCCCGCCTGAATATATAGGGCGGGTAGAGGGAACGGGGGGAAGTGAAACATCTCAGTACCCCCAGGAAGAGAAAACAACAGTGATTCCGTCAGTAGTGGCGAGCGAAATCGGAAGAGGCTAAACCGGGCATGTGTGATAGCTATCAGGCGTTGCATGTCCGGGGTTGTGGGACTTCTCACTCCGAACTGATATTCGGGGAGCATTAGAACGTGGTATAGACGAATGGGATTGAAAGCCCAGCCAAAGACGGTGCCAGCCCGGTAGTCGAAATGCTGCAATCGTGCGAGGAGTATCCCAAGTAGCACGGGGCCCGAGAAATCCCGTGTGAATCTGTCAGGACCACCTGATAAGCCTAAATACTCCCAGATGACCGATAGCGGACAAGTACCGTGAGGGAAAGGTGAAAAGTACCCCGGGAGGGGAGTGAAATAGTACCTGAAACCGTTTGCTTACAAACCGTTGGAGCACCCTTGTAGGTGTGACAGCGTGCCTTTTGAAGAATGAGCCTGCGAGTTAGCGATATGTGGCGAGGTTAACCCGTGTGGGGTAGCCGTAGCGAAAGCGAGTCTGAATAGGGCGATTCAGTCGCATGTCCTAGACCCGAAGCGAAGTGATCTATCCATGGCCAGGTTGAAGCGACGGTAAGACGTCGTGGAGGACCGAACCCACTTCAGTTGAAAATGGAGGGGATGAGCTGTGGATAGGGGTGAAAGGCCAATCAAACTTCGTGATAGCTGGTTCTCTCCGAAATGCATTTAGGTGCAGCGTTGCGTGTTTCTTGCCGGAGGTAGAGCTACTGGATGGCCGATGGGGCCCAAAAGCTTACTGACGTCAGCCAAACTCCGAATGCCGGTAAGTGAGAGCGCAGCAGTGAGACGGTGGGGGATAAGCTTCATCGTCGAGAGGGAAACAACCCAGACCACCAACTAAGGTCCCAAAGCGCGTGCTAAGTGGGAAAGGATGTGGAGTTGCACAGACAACCAGGAGGTTGGCTTAGAAGCAGCCACCCTTGAAAGAGTGCGTAATAGCTCACTGGTCAAGTGATTCCGCGCCGACAATGTAACGGGGCTCAAGCACGCCACCGAAGTTGTGGCATTGATATTTTTGGTAGGCCTTCGTGGTCCAGCCGTATTGATGGGTAGGAGAGCGTCGTGTGGCGAGTGAAGCGGCGGTGTAAACCAGCCGTGGACGCTACACGAGTGAGAATGCAGGCATGAGTAGCGAAAGACATGTGAGAAACATGTCCTCCGAAAGACCAAGGGTTCCAGGGTCAAGCTAATCTTCCCTGGGTAAGTCGGGACCTAAGGCGAGGCCGACAGGCGTAGTCGATGGACAACGGGTTGATATTCCCGTACCCGCGAAGAACCGCCCAAGACAATCCAGTGGTGCTAAGAGTCCTAACCCGGACGACTGATTCCCTTCGGGGATGATGGGTCCGGTCTAACGCTCGACCCCATGCTGGTGCGTTTAGCGTATTAACAGGTGTGACGCAGGAAGGTAGCCTATGCCGGGCGATGGTTGTCCCGGTGTAAGTGCGTAGGCTGAGAGATAGGCAAATCCGTCTCTCGTGAAGGCTGAGACACGATACGGACCCGTAAGGGATAGTAGGTGATCCTATGCTGCCAAGAAAAGCATCGACGCGAGGTTCTAGTGGCCCGTACCCCAAACCGACTCAGGTGGTCAGGTAGAGAATACTAAGGAGATCGAGAGAATCGTGGTTAAGGAACTCGGCAAAATGCCCCCGTAACTTCGGGAGAAGGGGGGCCTGAGGCGTATTAGGACTTGCTCCGAAAGCGTTTGAAGGCCGCAGAGACCAGTGGGAAGCGACTGTTTACTAAAAACACAGGTCCGTGCCAAGTCGCAAGACGATGTATACGGACTGACGCCTGCCCGGTGCTGGAAGGTTAAGAGGAACGGTTAGCCGCAAGGCGAAGCTGAGAATTTAAGCCCCAGTAAACGGCGGTGGTAACTATAACCATCCTAAGGTAGCGAAATTCCTTGTCGGGTAAGTTCCGACCTGCACGAATGGCGTAACGACTTCCCAGCTGTCTCAACCGCGAACTCGGCGAAATTGCATTACGAGTAAAGATGCTCGTTACGCGCAGCAGGACGGAAAGACCCCGTGACCTTTACTACAGCTTGGTATTGGTGTTCGGTGTGGCTTGTGTAGGATAGGTGGGAGACTTTGAAGCTTGGACGCTAGTTCAGGTGGAGTCATTGTTGAAATACCACTCTGGTCACTCTGGATATCTAACTTCGAACCGTAATCCGGTTCAGGGACAGTGCCTGGTGGGTAGTTTAACTGGGGCGGTTGCCTCCCAAAAAGTAACGGAGGCGCCCAAAGGTTCCCTCAACCTGGTTGGCAATCAGGTGTCGAGTGTAAGTGCACAAGGGAGCTTGACTGTGAGACTGACAAGTCGAGCAGGGACGAAAGTCGGGACTAGTGATCCGGCAGTGGCTTGTGGAAGCGCTGTCGCTCAACGGATAAAAGGTACCTCGGGGATAACAGGCTGATCTTGCCCAAGAGTCCATATCGACGGCATGGTTTGGCACCTCGATGTCGGCTCGTCGCATCCTGGGGCTGGAGTAGGTCCCAAGGGTTGGGCTGTTCGCCCATTAAAGCGGTACGCGAGCTGGGTTTAGAACGTCGTGAGACAGTTCGGTCCCTATCCGCTGCGCGCGCAGGAAATTTGAAAGGATCTGACCCTAGTACGAGAGGACCGGGTTGGACGAACCTCTGGTGTGTCAGTTGTTCCGCCAGGAGCACCGCTGATTAGCTACGTTCGGGATGGATAACCGCTGAAAGCATCTAAGCGGGAAGCCGGCCTTAAGATGAGATTTCCATGCCTTCGGGCGAGAGGCTCCCAGCCAGACTACTGGGTTGATAGGCCGGATGTGGAAGAGAGGACGAAAGACTCTCGGAGCTGACCGGTACTAATAAGCCGATAATTTGATAACACTTTCTTTGTTTGAATACGAAGATGCTACGCGTCCACTGAGTGGTTCTCGATGTACGGTCGAGAACCCGCAAACAACACCACTGTGTTCGCACAGCGTGTTGGTTTGCTTGTTCACTTTGATACATCAATAGTGTTTCGGCGGCCATAGCGAGAGGGAAACGCCCGGTCACATTCCGAACCCGGAAGCTAAGACTCTTTGCGCCGATGGTACTGCAGGGGGGACCCTGTGGGAGAGTAGGACACCGCCGGACTTCTTCGTTGAAATGGCCACCCAAGGTTCTTGGGTGGCCATTTTGCGTTAACG
>NZ_LMJX01000006.1:0-25688 GCF_001421315.1 Plantibacter sp. Leaf1
CTGGACCGGCTGCACCCACCCACCATCCTTCACCGAAGCCCACCACCTCGACTGGTGGTCAACCGGCGGCCCCACCAACCTCGACAACGGCATCCTCCTCTGCCCCTTCCACCACCACCGCATCCACGACGACCACTGGAACATCCAGGTGCGCGACGGCATCCCCTGGTTCATCCCACCCGGCACCATCGACCGACACCGCACCCCCATCCGCGGCGGACGCATCCGCCTCGCCGCCTGACGCATGGCACCCGTCTGCCCGCACACCGCCCACGCTGCCCTTCGACAAGCTCAGGGACCAGTCCTGCCAACGGCGAACACAGCCGACAGCAGGAACCGGACCACCCGGGCCCACCCGCTCTGGAACCGACATCGCTCTCGGAGGCCACGTCACCCGGCCCCTGAGCCTGTCGAAGGGCACACGGAGGACATCCCACCCTTCGACAAGCTCAGGGACCAGGTTGCGCTCAAGGACCAGCGTTGCGCTCAAGGACCAGGGTTGCGCTCAAGGACCGGCGCTGCACTCAGGGACCAGGGTTGCGCCCAGGGACCAGTGGTGGTCGCCGTCAGCCCTCAGCGCGCGACGCCCACCTCGGCGGTCGACGCACGCACCACGAGCCGCGGCACCGAACGCACCGTGCCGACGGAGTCGGCCTCGGTCAGCACCTCCAGCAGTGTCGACATGATCGTCCGGCCGAGCTCGGGGAAGTCCTGCCGCATCGTCGTCAACGGTGGCGCGAAATGCTCCGCTTCGGGAATGTCGTCGAACCCTACGACACTCACGTCGTCCGGCACCCGGATCCCGCGCTCGGTCAGCGCGTGGATCACGCCGAGCGCCATCTGGTCGTTCGCCGCGAACACCGCCGTGAACGACGACCCCGCACCGGTCGGACCGTCGCCGGCGCCCCGACTCGCGACGAGCTCCCGCCCCAGCCGGAACCCGCTCGCCGGCGTCCAGTCCCCGACGAGCGGCTCGCGAGCCACGAGGCCGTGCTGCGACAGCGCATCCCGCCACCCGCGCACCCGCTCGAGGGCGTCCACCGAATCCGCCGGTCCGGCGAGATGCGCGATCCGCCGGTGCCCGAGCCCGACGAGATGGTCGACCAGGATCCGTGCCCCCTGGTACTGGTCGATGGAGACACTGTGGAACCCGTCGTGGCGACTCGATTCGACCGCGACGAGTGGCACCCCCAGGTCGATGCCACGCACCGCGTCGAGCGCTTCGCGATGTGCGGCGATGAGCACGATGGCTTCCACGTTCTGCCGCAACAACAACTCGACCGCTTGCCGCAGCGACGCCGGATCCGACTCGAGCATGCTCGCCATGCTCACCGCGTACCGGGCGTCCCGTGCGGCTTCGTTGAAGCCGAGCGCCGTACTCGACGGCCCGTAGTCCGGCCCGCCGGTCGTGATGAGCCCGATCGTCCGCGATCGTCGGGTGACGAGGGAACGCGCCGCCTGTGACGGCGTGTACCGCAGCTGCGAGATCGCCTGCTCGACCCGCAGGCGCGTCGCAGGACGCACGTTCGGGAGGTCGTTGAGCACGCGCGACACCGTCTGATGTGAGACACCGGCGAGCCGCGCGACGTCGAAGATGGTCGCGACCCGTGCCTTCTCGTCGTCGTTACCCACCAGTGCTGCCGGCTCCCACCTGACGACGTCCGTCCGCCGCTCTCTCAGAGCAGCGTATCCGGCGATCGCGGGCGTGATCGCGCGATCAGCGCCGTCCACAGCGGTTCAGCGGCTCCGCGGCCGAGCCGTCCGGCGACGCAGCGTTCCGGCAACAGCGGCCAACGCGCATGGGCAGGGCTCCCCATCGCCCAGGGGCGGAGCCGACGGTAGCGTGAACGACGTCGCGGACGGCCGCCGCGCCATCCGAACCCGGCGTCGCCCCCTCAAGAGGAGCTCACATGATCATCTGGACCCGCTGGGGCATCGTCGTCTTCCTCATCTTCGGCCTCTCCGTCGGCGCCGGATTCCTCATCAAGGCGATCACGGTGCCGAACCTCGACGACAGCGCACCGCAGACGGGCGTCTTCGTCGGCATCGGATTCCTCCTCGGCGCCGTCGCGTGCTGGGCCTTCGGGAAGTACGCGCTGGCCAAGCTGGACGCCCCGCGCCCGGTCGTCGTATGGCAGCAGCTCGCGCAGCCGTACGTCAACGAGCACGGCCTGACGGTGAAGCAGGAGGCCGTCCCGGTGCTCCACCCGCAGACCGGCGAACAGCTCTACAGCCGACCGAGCTCGACCCTGTTCTTCATCCCGGTGCGCTTCTGGGCGTTCATCATCGCGGCGATCGGTGTGGTCGCGATCGTCGTGGGGTTCGTCTCCAGCTGAGCGACCCGTGGATCAGCCCTGGCGGCCCTTCCAGCGCGGGTTCAGCTTGTTGATCACGAAGACCCGCCCGCGGCGTCGGACGATCTGTGAGCCCGGCTTGTCCTTCAGTGACTTGAGCGATGCGCGGACCTTCATGGTGACCTCCTGTGGTGACGATGCGTGCTAACTTGTTGAGAACGATTCTCAACAAAAGCCACCGTAGCACCACTGTTCAGGAGAGCCAGCCGTGACCCGCACCAGCGCCCCGTTGTTGACCGTGACCCTCGTCCTCGGCACCTGTCCACCGGAGCGCCGCACCGTCGCACGCCAGATCGCCGGCTCCTCGTCCGCACTCGTCTCGATCGAACGGTCCGGCCTCGGCGAGAGCGCCCACGCCGAGATCGACGACGCGATCGAGGCGATCGTGCGGCACCCGCTCGCCCCGCGACATCTCGTGCTCGACTGCGGGAGCACGGTCCGTCCCGTCGACGCGGTCTCCGCGGTCCTCGGGCATCGGGACGAGGCGTTCCTCGACGCGGTCGTGACGGTCGTCGACGCCGCACACCTCCTGCGCGACCTGCACGACGACGAGTACGTGACCCACGAAGACGACGACGGCGACACCGTGTACACCGCCCGGTCCATGATCACCGTCGAGCACATCGAGTACGCCGACACCATCGCCGTCGCCGGGCGGCGCGGCGTCACCCACGCGCAGCTCGCCGTCCTGCTCGCCCTGCTCAGCCACCTGAACCCGACGGCACTGACGCGCTTGGTCGAACCGGTCGCGACCCGCCCTCGGGCGACTCCCGGGGTCTCGGCGACGGCAGGGAGCCGCCAGCCGCTCGCGCGCCACCGCGACTCGCCGTTCGACCTCGAGCGCTTCACCACCTCACCCGGATGGATCGCGATGCTGAACGGCGAGCACCGCCCGTGGGTCGACCACGAGCGCGTGACCACCCTCCGCTTCGACAGCCCTCGACCGATGCACCCGGAGCGCCTGCTCGCCTGCTTCGACGGCCCCATCGAGGCCGGCGACCTCGGGCAGGTGATCCGCACCGCGGGCTTCCTCGCCCTCGCGACCCGGGCGTCACGGGTCGGTGTCTTCCAGCACGTCGGTTCGATGATCGACCTGGAGCCGACCTCGTTCGAGACGAGCGATCCGGGGGCCCCGCTCGGGCAGGAGCTCGTCATCACCGGGATCGACCTCGACGAAGCTGCGATCACCGCCGCCCTGCACGGCTGCACGCTCACGGACGAGGAGCTGCTCGCCGGTCCGGCGGCTTGGGCCCGCTACCCCGACGCCTTCACGCCGTGGAGCTCGACGCACGAGCACTGAGCCCCGGAACCCCGGCGCTCACGGGCCGCCGACCACCCCGCCGCTCACGGGCGACCGATCCGCGCGCTCTCCCATTCCTCGCGGACGAACCGCACGAACTGTTCGACGGCCGGCGACACGGCTCGGACGCGGCTGGTCGCGACGCCGATCACCCTGACCGCCTCGTCGTCGAGCGGGACGAGCACGACACCCTCGATGCTCGTCGAATCCGGAAGCACGGCGATGCCGACCCCGGACCGCACGAGCCCGCGGAGCGTCGACAGTTCCGACACCTCCATCGACACCCGCGGCACGATCCCGTGGCGGGCGAAGTACGCGTCCGCGATCTGCCGCAGACCGGAGTCGGTGGTCATCGCGAGGAACTCCGTCTGCTCGAGATCGCCGGCGGCGAGCGACGTCCGTTCGGCGAGCGCATGCCCCGCCGGCACCCCGAGCGCGAGCCGCTCGGAGGTGAGCGGACGCCATTCGATCTCCGGATCACGCGGCTCCGGGCTGAGGAAGGCGACGTCGGCCGAGCCGGAGCGGAGCGCGTCGAGCACGCTGTCGGCTTTGCCGCCGTCGAGGACGAACCGGATCTCCGGCAGCAGCGTGCGGTACTCGCTCACGATCCTCGGGATGAGCCAGCCGCCCAGCGAGGACACGTAGGCGATCGAGACGAGACCGGCGGAGGGGTCGCGGAGTTCGTCGATGCGGGACTGCGCGTTGTCGAGTTCCGTCTGCGCCCGCAGCGCGTGCACGAGGAGGATCTCGCCGTAGCGGTTGAGCTCCAGGCGGTTCTTGTGGCGGTCGAACAACTCGACCCCGGCGTCCGCTTCGAGCCGGCCGATCGCCCTCGTGAGGGTCGACTGGGAGATGCCCAGCGCCTCGGCCGCGTACGGGACGTGCCCGTCCTCGGCGAGCGCACGGAGGTACGCGAGTTCGTCGATCCTCATGCCCTCATGATGCCGCACTCCCGGGTCGGCCGTGCGACGCCTTCGGCGGTGGAGTGGCTCGTCAGGAGGCGGCGAAGCGGGCGTGCACGCGGGCGGCCACCGTGATGTCCTCGGGCTTCAGATCGAGACCACCGTCACCCGCCGGTGCCGCCGCCCCGCGCATCATGGGGGCCGCGTTCTGGGTGCTCGTCGAGCGCGTCTCGTCGCCGAGCATCCCGGGCTCCGCGAGCGCGATGGGTCGCACGTTACCGAGCCCGAGGCTCCTGGCGTAGCTCGTCGCGCGGTCGACGGCGTCACGCACCGCGTTGTGCTGCGCCTCGGCCGTGATGCGGTGCTTGGTCGCCTCGGTGAGGGCCCAGGTCACGCCTCCCACCGTCACGCCGTCCTGGCTCGCGATCTCCTCGACCCAGCGCGCCAACGTCTGCAGCTCGGCGAACTTCACCTCGAGCACGACGGAGGCATGGTGCACGAGCGGCAACTGTTTCCCGTCCTTGTTCCAGGGTCGCTCGCTCCAGACGCGCAGACGGTCGGCGGACCACCAGGTGACCGCCGACTGCGCGCGGAGACCCTGCGCGGCCTGGGTGAGCGCGTTGTGGACGGCGGTGGTCCGGGCGACGACGGACTCCCGGGCCGGCCCCTCGAACCCTGCGGAGAGACGGACGGTCCCACGCTCGGCCGGGTGGTGGTAGTCGAAGCGGCCCTCGACGGTGATGATCGTTTCGGTCATACCGGGCACTCTATCCCCGCGCCCCGTGGGACCGCCCGGCCGCCACCCGGCCCGTCGGCTAGCATCTCGACCATGACGGACGGCGGAACCTGGGCGGATCGACGGCGCGCGCGCCACGACGATGCACGACGGGGGTTCGACCGCGCCCAGCGTCGTGGCCTGGAACCGGGCGACGTCGAGACCGTCGCGAAGTACCTCAAGGAACGGGTCTACGCGACGTTTACCGGCCTCGCGATCGTGCTCGTGCTCGCGGCCAACGTCGAGCATCACGACGCGGCGGACGCCCTCTTCTCCCTCGTGATCGGCGTCGTCGGGATCACGCTCGCGGGGCTCGTCGCCGAGATGATCGCGCATCTCACCGCGCACGGTGCCTTCCCCGATCAGGGCGGATGGCGCACGATGCTCCGGATCGCGTGGGGTTCGCTGCTCACGGTGGCGACGCCGACCATCCTCCTCGTGCTCGCCGTCGTCGGGGTCATGGAGGTGGCGACCTCGCTGCGCGTCTCGGCGATCGTGTACCTGATCACGCTCGGGCTGAGCGGATGGTTCGCGGTCCGTCGGGCACGGCTGACGATCTGGCAGCAGCTCATCGCCCTGGCGGCCCTCGTCCTCCTCGGTGTGCTCGTGATCGGCGTGCAGGTCCTGGCCCACGGCTGAGGCTCGTGGATCGGTTCCGCGGCGACCGGGACGGGCTCCGGAAATGCGGGGGCGGTCGGCGACGTTGAGTCCCGTGTGAGCACTCCGGAGACCGTCGACGTCGTGGTCGTCGGTGCGGGTCAGGCCGGCCTCTCCGCCGCGTACCACCTCCACCGTCGCGGGTTCGTGCCGCTCGACGCCGTGCCGCTCGACGCGGCCGGGGGCCGGGCGACCGACGACGACACCCGCACCTTCGTCGTGCTCGACGCCGACGACGCCCCGGGTGGCGCCTGGCAGCATCGCTGGCGCTCGCTCACGATGTCGACGGTCAACGGCATCTACGACCTCCCCGGGATGCCGAAGCCCGAGCTCGACCCCGCGTCCCCGAGCGTCGACGTCATCCCGCCGTACTTCGCGGCGTTCGAGGAACGCTTCGCGCTGGCCGTGCGTCGCCCGGTCCACGTGCGCGCCGTCCGACGGGAGGACGACGACCCGCACGGTCACCTCCTCGTCGAGACCGCGGCGAGCGCCGGTCAGCCGCCGACGGTGTTCCGCGCTCGTGCAGTCGTGAACGCCACGGGCACCTGGACGAAGCCGTTCTGGCCCGCCTACCCGGGCCGCGAGCGCTTCGCCGGACGCCAGCTGCACGTGGCCGACTACGTCTCGGCCGAAGAGTTCCGCGGCCAGTGCGTGATCGTGGTGGGAGCCGGCGTGTCCGCCATCCAGCTCCTCGACGAGATCTCCCGCGTCGCCGAGACGGTGTGGATGACGCGTCGCGAGCCGGAGTGGGTGGACGACGAATTCGACACCGCGGCACGGGTCGCGGCGATCGCAGGTGTCGAGGAGCGTGTCCGTCAGGGCCTCCCGCCGGGCAGCGTGATCTCGGTGACGGGCATGCACTGGACGCCGTGGGCGCGGTCGGCCGAGGCGCGAGGGGTGCTCGTGCGGCATCCGATGTTCCGGCGCATCGAGGAGGAAGGCGTGATCCTCGACGACGGTTCCTTCCTGCCCGTCGACGCGATCCTCTGGGCCACCGGGTTCCGCGCGGCGCTCGACCACCTCGCACCGCTCGGGATCCGCCTCCCCGGCGGCGGGATCCGGATCGACGGCACCCGGGCCGCCGACGAACCACGGCTGCACCTCATCGGCTACGGCCCGTCCGCGTCGACGGTGGGCGCCAACCGGGCTGGTCGGGCAGCGGTCGCGGCGATCCTCGCCGATCTCGACGCGGTACCGGCCTCAGTCGGCTGAGCCCGGTACTGCGCCGCCGGTCACTGCACGGGGACGGGGATCGGCACGGCCGGAGCGCGCTCGGAGCGCACGAAACCGATGCCGAGCAGGATGCACACCCCGCCGAGGAGCTGCGCGAGCGACAACTGCTCCCCGAGGAGGACCCAGGCGAAGCCGGTCGCCGCGACCACCTCGAGGAGTCCGGCGAAGGACGCGAGCCGGGACCCGAGCATCTGACTCGCCGTGATGCTCGACGCGTACGCCACGGCCGTCGACACCACGCCGACGAACAGGAGGGGCACCCACCAGGCCACCGCGGTCCCGAGGACGGTGACGTCGCCGTCCGACGTCGTGAACGGCACCCCGACGAGCCCGGCGAGCCACAGGCTGAGCGCACCGATGAGCAGGCCGATGGACGCGAAGGCGACGGGCGGGAGCCCCTTGGCCGGACGAGCCGAGATGACGTAGTACGCCGCGCACCCGACCATCGCGAGGATCGCGAAGACGAGCCCAGCAGGGTCGAGGGTCGCGCCGCCACTCGGAGCGACGACGAGCACGAGCCCCACGAGCGACACGACGGAACCGACGAGCACGACGGTCGCCGGGCGATGCCTGGTCAGCACCCAGGCGACCGCGACGAGCAGGAGCGGCGCCATGTACTCGACGAGGATCGCCGTGCCGACGGCGATGGTCTGCAGTGCGGCGAAGTAGACGAGCTGCGTCGCCGCCACACCGATGAGGCCCATGCCGAGGAGCCGCCAGCGACCTCGCCACACCGCATCCCAGCGTCCACGGAGCGCGATGAGGGCGAACGGCGCGAGCACCAGACCGCCGATCAGCGCCCGGACGGTGACCGCCGCGGCCGGACTCCACCCGGAGGCGAGCACCGGTTTGATGAAGGCACCCGAGGTGCCGAACGCGACCGCGGCGAGCACGGCGACGAGCAGACCGACCGTGGTCGAGGATGTGGACTTCATGCGAGCCTCCGACTGCCGCGAGTGGGGCCGGCGGAAGGGTGGACGCCCGGCTGAGATGAAGCTATCGTCGGAGTGAGTAAGGAGTCAACTTGCATTTTGCCCCTGACACTGAGGACGCGTTGCTGTTCGCCGCGCTGCTCGTGAACACCCGCGCCGGAGCGTCGAGGAGCGGCGAGGACGAGCTCGCGACACCGGCCCGACTCGTCGAGCTCCTCCGCGTCAGCCGCTACTCCGGGAGGGTCGACGGCGACGAGGCCGAGCGCGCCGCGGTGGCAGCGCTCCGGGAACGGGTCCATGCCCTGTGGCGGACCGACGCCGACGGCCCCGACACCCGCGACCAGGCCGTCACGGAGATCAACGCGATGCTCCGCGAGTCGGCTGCACTCCCCCAGTTGCGCCGCCACGACGGCTTCGACTGGCACCTCCACGCCACCGAGTTCGACGCCCCGCTCGTCGATCGGATCCAGACCGAGATCGCCATGGCTCTCGTCGACGTCGTGCGGTCCGACGCCTGGGACCGCCTCCGACTGTGCGCCGCCGACGACTGCGACGGCCTCCTCGTCGACCTGTCGCGCAACGGTTCCAAACGGTACTGCTCCGTGCGCTGCAGCAATCGCGTCAACACGATCGCGTTCCGCGCGAGGGCGCAGGAACCGCTCGACGACGGCTCAGATGCGGCTACGCCTCCGCCCGCGTCACGTCCCACAGGTGGTGGATCGGATCGTGGATGAAGTAGCGGCCGAGGGTCTCCGTCGTGAAGCGCGCTCCGTCGCTCCGGCGGGCGGTCCGGCCCAGCGCATCGTCGGGGACCCCTTCGAATGCAGCCGCCAGCGTCGCCGCCGCCTCGGTCAACTCCGCTGAGACGACCCGCGGGTCCTGCTCGCCGTAGCGCTCTTCGACAGCCGTCGCGTCCTGGTCCCAGTTCGCGAACGTCGGGTCGTCCTCGTCCAGGACGAGCCGCAGTCGGACGTCGAAGATGCGGAAGACGTCGCGCACGTGGGCCGCGTACTCGAGCGGCGACCAGGTCCGCGGGTCGGGCCGCGTCCGGACGTCGGCACGCTCCAGGACCGCCGGCCACGCGGCGGCGACCTCCCGGATCGCGTCGGGCAGCGCGCGGAACGCGACCTGGGCCGTGTCGAGCCCGCAGTCCGGGCAGGGGCGTTCGAGGACCCAGGTCCAGCTCTTCGTCTCCGGGACGATCCCGGTCTCGTCGGGGGTGTGTGTCGTCATGGCTTCACCCTAGGAAGCGGAGTCGCTCAGCGGCCCCCGGAAACCGTCATCGTGCCACGATCCAGCGCCACGCTGCGGCCTCGGAGACCGCGCGCACTACCCGGCAGGGGCGACGGGCGGCGCGCAGACCATCGCCGAGGCGGCGAGCTGTTCGGCCATCTGCTGCTCCGACCACGGGAGCGCGATCTCCGGAGCCTTCTGCCCGCTCGCCGGCGCCGCCTTGGCGCCGATGGACGCAAGTTCCATCGCCAGCGCCTGCACGAAGCCGGCACCGAGCGTCGAGTTGTTGAGCATGACGACGACCGTGAGGCCGGAGGTCGGGTCGGCGAAGGCCGCGGAGAGCGACCCGGGCATCGATCCGGCCTGGCCGCGGAGCGGCCCGAGCTGCACGCCACCGACACCGAACGTCTTCCACGTCGGCTGGTCGTCGCCGAGGGCGACCGGGTCCTTCCACTGCTTCTTGTAGGTGCTGTCGTTCAACAGCGAACCCGAGGCGAAGGACTGGGTGAACTTGCGCAGGTCGTCGACCGAGGAGACGACGCCGCCCGCGGTCCACACCATCGACGGGGAGAGTTCGGTCTCGTCCGTCGGGGTGTCGCACTGGAAGGTGCCGTCGGCGATGCGCGGCGTCAGGTACCCCTTCGGGTGCGAACCGGGAAGGGTGACCGTGGCGGCGTCGGGGAAGCTGGACTTCGACATGCCGAGCGGCGAGAAGACGTAGTGGTCGTAGAGGGACTGCCACGACTGCCCGGTGAGTTCTTCGAGCGCCATCCCGAGCAGGATGTAGCCGGTGTCGCTCGAGCCGAAGAGCGCGCCGGGGGCCGTGCGCGAACCGCTCGCCAGACCGTTGGCGAGGATCTCGGCCATCGACCAGTTGCGGGTCGGGTTCGTGACGAACTGGGCGTTGAGGGCGGGCGTGTACGTGCCGAGCCCCGAGGTCCCCTGGCAGAGCTGCTGGAAGGTGATGCCGTCGATGCCCTGGATCTGCGGAAGGGTCTTGTTCACCTCGTCGGTGAGCTTGATCTTGCCCTCGTCGACGAGCTCGAGGAGCACCGTGCAGGTCATGGGACGCGTCGTGTCGGCGATGCGGTAGACCATGGACGGGTCCATCTTGGTCTTGCCGCCCGGCTCCGTCGTGCCGACACCCGCCGTGTAACTGCCGGCCCAGGGAGCCCAGACGCCGACGATGGCTCCGGAGGAACCGGACTGGGCGACGGCGGATTCGACCGCGGCCGTGATGGCGTCGGTCGTGTCGCCGGCCAGGGCACCGCTCACCTGATCGGGGAAGTCGGTGTCGGACACCGAGGGTCCCGAGCAGCCGACGAGCACCGTCGCGAGCGTCGCCGCCGTGAAGAAGGCGGCGAGGCGTCTGCGCCTCGAAGCTGTTGCAGTCAAGTCATCCCCCTGATGAGCGGTCTGCCGGACTGCAGACTGCTCCCGATTGTAACCGGGGTCGGCTGGGAGCAGCGGTCGCGCGCCGCGCGCCGGGCACCTCGCCCACGGCCCTGGTGCGCCGACCGATGATGGTGTTCCCTGGAGAGGTGACCTCGAACCCGTTCCCGCAGTCCACCGTCGACGCCGTCCTGGCGCACATGAACGGCGACCACCCCGACGACAACCTGCTCATCGTGCGCGCGTTCCTCGAACCCGCCGCCGAGGCCGCCACGATGATCTCGCTCGACGAGACGGGCGGCGAGTGGACGTGGACGGTCGACGGCACCGCTGCCGGTGGACGGGTGCCCTGGCCGGCGGGCACGATCTCCGGGCGCGGTGAGATCCGCCGCGAGGTCGTGGCCCTCTACGACACCGCCTGCGAGCGCCTCCGTGTGGAGCCCCGCCCGCACGACTGAGCGGCGGCGGCGACCAAACCGTCGGGCGCCCGACCTCCGAACTCCTCCATGCCCCGGGAAGCACCCGCGGCCCGACGGACCCCAGGAGGCTCCCATGCGTCACTCACCCAACCGGCTCCTCGCCACCGTCTTCGGCGCGGTCTACGTGGTGGTCGGACTCCTCGGCGGCATCGTCGCCGGTGGCCTCCCGTTCCTCACCACCGAGGGTGGACTCCTCCTCGGGATCTTCGAGGTCAACCCGCTGCACAACATCGCACACGTGCTCATCGGTGCCGCCCTGCTCATCGCGGGCCTGTCCAGCGCGGTCGCAGCCAAGACCGTCAACACGGTCATCGGAGCGTTCTACCTGCTGCTCGGCGTCGTCGGGTTCTTCATCGTCGGATCGGCGCTGAACATCCTCGCGCTGAACACCGCCGACCACTTCCTCCACCTCGCGAGCGCGGTGGTCCTGCTCGGCGCCGGACTCGCCGCCGACAAGCGCGTGTCGCGGGTGGCGACGGCCTGACATGTCCACGTCGACCGCACGCGTGACCGCCCGGGCGGACGACGACGTCATGACCCGCTCCGGGACGACCTCGATCGCGAACAGCCTGTTGGCGATGGCGGCCCTCGGTGCCGGTCTCGTGTTGGTCGCGACCGGCGCCGGGTCCTCGCCCGTCGGCGCGGTCCCGCTCGTGGCACTCGGCCTCGGCGCGCTGCTGTGGGCTGCCGTGGTCCTCGTCCGGGACCGTGTCCCCGGGCTCCGAGCGTCGTTCGTCGGCGCCGTGGGTGCAGTCGTGGTGTGGGTGGTCTTGTACGGGCTGGCGTCCGTGGGCGTCACGACCGTTCCTCCGTTCCTGCCGACGCTGTCGTCGACGGTCCTCCTGTTGACGGTGGCCGGCGTGCTCGCCAGGCGGATCCGGAGGCTCACGCTCGCCGCGACGGCACCGGAGGAACTCGAGCTGGACGAGCTGGTGACCCGACGGAGCCGTCGCCCGCGTCCGGCACCGAGCACCGGGCGCTACGTGCTCACCCTGCTCGCAGGAGCCGCGGTGGTGGCGGCACTCACGACGCCGGCGCTCGCGCAGACCCGAGCCGGCGCGTTCGCGGTTCCGCACGGTTCCCTGCACAGCAGCCACTGATCAGCTCCACCCCCGCCGAATCACCCTCCCCTCCGAGAGCGCGGACGGCTACACTTAGGCAACCCTTACCGACAACGCCGACGTGGAGTCCGACATGAGCACTGTGATCCCCTTCTCCCAGGCACTGCGCGAGCGCACCTCCGCCGGACACGCCTCCAGCGAGGGCGCGGACTTCATGGGCGACCTCATGACCGGGAAGGGGTCGAAGGCGGACTACGTCGCCCTGGTGGCCCAGCACTTCTTCATCTACGAGGCCCTGGAGGCCGCGGCGGACCGCATGCGCGCCGACGCCGTCGCCGCACCGTTCATCAGCGACAAGCTCACGCGACTCCCCGCGATCGTGCAGGACCTCGAGTTCCTCATCGGGCCGGACTGGCGCGAGCAGATCACCCCGCTCCCGACCACCGCCCGCTACGTGGCTCGCATCAACGAGGTCGGCGCGATCTGGCCGGGCGGCTTCGTCGCCCACCACTACACCCGCTACCTCGGCGACCTCTCCGGCGGGCAGATCATCCGCACCCTCATGCAGCGTCAGTTCGGCTTCGACACCAACGGCGTCGGCTTCTACCTCTTCGGCGACATCGCGAAGCCGCGCGAGTTCAAGGACACCTACCGCGAGCAACTCGACGCCGTGCCGTGGGACGACGACGAGCAGGCCCGCGTGATCGAGGAGGTCATGGTGGCCTACCGCTTCAACACCGACCTCTTCCGCGACCTGGCGACCGCGAAGGCGACCGCCGTCGCCTGAGCCGCGAGCTCCCGTCCGACTACATCGTCAGCGAGAGCGCCAGGACGCCGAACATGGCGACGAACACGAGGGCGAGCACCGCGTACACGGCGATCTGGGCGCCGCGTCCCTTGATGACCGCTTGGCCGCGCGGCGCGAGTGACCCCGAGACCCACTGCTGCGCCGGTGCGATGTAGTCGAGCGTCGGCGCCTCGCCGGGGTGCAGCAGGTAGTCGGCCTGGCCGAACTCCCACAGCCAGGCCATCGAGCACGCCACGTGCACGGGCCGATCGGCGGGCACCGTGAACTGCGACGGACCCCAGTTCGGACGGTGCTCGAAGCCGTCGATGCGGACGACGAGCGGGATGAACCCCCAGTACCCGGCGAACGGCGGCTTGCTGGTGTGCAGCTCGAGCGTGCGCCAGGCGGTGATCGGACCGGGCTGCGGCTGGCCCTGTGGCATCGGATGCGTCATAACCGATAATCGTAGGGTTACCGGCCCCGTTCGTTCGCCCCTGCTTGGGCGAACGAACGCCGATTCGCCCGGAAACGGGCGAACGAACGCTACTGCCCCGACATGAACCGCTTCACGTCGGTGTCGACGATGATGTCGCTCGGACGCAGCGGACGCGAGAGGTAGAGGCCGTCCAGCGTGGAGATCCGGCTGAGCGCGACGTAGCTCTGCCCGGGGCTGAACGCACGGCTCCCGAGGTCGACGATGGCTCGGTCGTAGGTCTTGCCCTGGGACTTGTGGATCGTGACCGCCCACGCGAGCCGCAGCGGGAACTGCGTGAACTCCGCCACGATGTCGCGTTTCAGCTGCTTCGTCACCGCGGAGTAGGAGTACTTGTACTTCTCCCACGTCGCCGGCTCGACCTCGAACTGCTCGCCGTCGACCTCGACCCACACGGTGGAGTCGATCTTCACGACGGTCCCGAGCGTGCCGTTCACCCAGCGACGTTCGCTGTCGTTGCGGAGGAACATGACCTGCGCACCGACCTTGAGGTCGAGGGCCTCGTCGGCCGGGAACGCGCGGCCCCCGAAGTCACCCGAGACCTCGGCGTTGGCGGTGAGCGGCTTCCCGTCGAGCTTCGCGAGCGCCGCCTTGTTGATGCGGTCGACGGTGTCGTTGCGGCTCGCGAGCGTGATGACGCCGTCCTCCGGTGGGGTGCGCGCCCCCATACCGTTCAGGCGTCCGGCCATCTCAGCGGTGACCTGCCCGTGACGGACCCCGTTCAGCAGGTACTTGAACTCGGCCTCGTGCTGGCGGTGGATCTCCGTCAACTCGACGAGCTGCAGCGGGGTCTCGGACCACACCTTCGCATCGAAGAACCAGAACGAGCGGTACGTGTCGGCGATGTAGGCCCGCTCCTCGAGGCTGCCCGGCACCGGCGCGAGCTGGTACGGGTCGCCGAAGAGGACGATCTGCACCCCGCCGAAGGGCTCGCGCGGGCGCTGCCGGGCCTGGCGGAGGCTCCGGTCCATGGCATCCATGAGGTCGGCGCTCACCATGGAGACCTCGTCGACGACGAGCGTGTCGATCGCGTTGAGGAGCTTCCGCGTCTGGTCGTTCTGATCGATCGTGTGATCGGCGATGAGCCCGATCGGCAAGCGGAACAGCGAGTGGATGGTCTGGCCGCCGACGTTCAGGGCGGCGACACCCGTCGGTGCGCAGATAGCCAACTGCTTCGAGGTGTTCCACGCGAGGTGGTTGAGCAACGTCGACTTGCCGGTGCCCGCTCGGCCCGTGACGAACAGGTGCTCGCGGGTGCTCTCGATGCGGTCGAAGACGGCTTGCTGCTCGGCGGAGAGGGCTACGCTCATGGTGCTTCGGTTCCCTCCCGTTTTCGCCCTCCAATCCTACGCGAGGCGCCCGCCTAGGATGTGGGGATGAGCCATGTCGCGACGCGTGGGGAGCTGCGACGCCCGGGGGCGGTGCGCGGTGCACTCGTGCGCGCCGTCGTGCTGTGGCTCTGCATCGCCGCGCTGCTCGTCGCCGCCATCCTCTCCGCCTGGTCGGCCGTCGCCCGTGACGTCTACGGCGCGGGGTCGTTCGCGAGAAGCTACCTCCAAGCACTCGCCGCCGACGACGCTGCCGCGGCACTCGCGCTCCCCGGGGTCGCGCTGAGCTCCGCCGAACTCGAGGAGGCCGGGCTCCCCGCCGACAGCTCGGACGCCCTCCTCCGCAGCGAAGCGCTCGGCACGATCGAGAACGTCCGGCTCGTGTCCGACGTCACGACCGCCGCCGGAACCCACGAGGTGACCTTCTCCTACCGGCTCGCCGGCCAGCCGCACCGCACCGCCTTCTCGATCATGAGCGGCGAACGCACCTTCGGCCTCTTCCCGTCCTGGCGGTTCGAGACGAGCCCCCTGAGTGTCGTCCGGCTGACCGTCGCGCACACCACCGGATTCCTGGCCAACGGCTTCGAGCTCGACAGCCGCCGCGTGGCTGCAGGTTCCGAGGGCGCCTTCACCTCCACCGTCCCGCTCCTCACCTTCACCCCGGGCAGTGTGGACTTCTCCGTCGACACCCCGTACCTGACGGCGTCCGTGGACACGGCCACGACCACCGAGGTCGCGAGTGTCGTCGACGCCGAGGTGACGGCGAACGCCACCCCCGGGTTCGTCTCCGAGGTGCAGACGCAGGTCAACGAGTACCTCGACGGCTGCGCCGCCCAACAGGTGCTCCAACCCACGGGGTGCCCGTTCGGCATGCTGATCCGCGACCGCGTCGACGACCTCCCCGTCTGGTCCATCGCGAGCTACCCCGTCGTCGACGTCCAGCCGGGCGACATCGGCTGGCAGATGCCCGCGACGGGCGGCGCCGCCCACATCGTCGTCGCGGTGAAGTCACTCTTCGACGGGACCGTCTCGACCCTGGACGAGGACGTGCCGTTCACGCTGTCGGCGTTCGTCACCATCCGGAACGACGGCTCCCTCTACATCGACCTCCGCTGAGGCCCGCCCGCTAGGAGCGGGTGTCGTTCGCGGCCATCCGGGCGAGACGCTCGTTGTACTCGTTGAGTTCGGCGTCGTTCGTCCGGTCGGCGTTGCGGTCGAGGCGTTTCTGGTCCTTCGCGTCGCTCTTGCTCCACGAG
The DNA here is from genome assembly GCF_001421315.1 of Plantibacter sp. Leaf1. Classification (NCBI taxonomy): domain Bacteria; kingdom Bacillati; phylum Actinomycetota; class Actinomycetes; order Micrococcales; family Microbacteriaceae; genus Plantibacter; species Plantibacter sp. Leaf1. The sequence continues at coordinate 16,183 of NZ_LMJX01000006.1, forward strand.
ATCGCGACGGCCACGGCGAGCGCGAGCGTCGGGATCTCGCCCACACTCCAGGCGATGCCGCCGCCCGTCTGCTGGTCGAGCAACGGGACCTGCCCCCAGGTCCGACCCATCGCCCCGAACCAGTCGGCGAGGAAGAGTCCGGTGGAGGAGATGATGGCGAGACCGAAGAATGCGTGGAACGCCATCGTCGCGAAGAGCAGGAGCAGCCGCATCGGGTACGGCAGTCGGTACGGGACCGGGTCGATGCCGATGAGCGACTGGACGAAGAGGTACCCGGTGATGAGGAAGTGCACCACCATCCACTCGTGACCGATGTGGTCCTCCATGGACCAGCGGAACAACGGCGTGTAGTAGAACACCCACAGCGACCCGGCGAACAGCACCGCGGTGACGATGGGGTTCGAGATCACGCCCGCGAACTTCGAGTGCACGGCGAGCAGCACCCATTCGCGACCGCCCCGGGAATCGTCCTGGCGTTTGCGGACGGCCCGCGCGAGCAGGGTCACGGGGGCGCCCGGGACGAGCAGGACAGGTACGAGCATGGTCAGGCCCATGTGGCCGAGCATGTGCACACTGAAGAGGTAGGGCTGGTAGACGTTGATGCCGCCGCAGGTCAGGTAGAAGAGCACGAGCAGCCCGAGCACCCAGCTCACGGTCCGCAGGACCGGCCAGGAATCGCCGCGGCGATGGAGGCGGACGACACCGGCGAGGTAGAAGAAGATGCCGAACGTGCAGGCCAGCAGCCAGAGGAGGTCGATGTTCCACTCGGTGAAGTAGCGGGCGAAGGTCAGCTCGGGTGGCAGCTCCTCACCTGTGAGCAGGACGGCCGGGGTGGGCGTGCTCGGGATCGCCTGGTCGACGGGCGGAGCGGTCTTGGCCAGGGCCGCTGCGGCACCGGACGCGATGCCCATGAAGCCGAGTTCGAGGGCGACGAGCCACCAGAACGTGCCGGTACGGGTGGTGGCGGTGGTCGCTCGCTCGGCTGCGGACCGCTCGATACGCCCGATGAGCACCCGACGCTGCAGCGCACCGAAGAGGCCGAGCGCCAGGAGCGCGAACACCTTGACCAGGACGAGGATGCCGTAGGGCGTGCCCAGGCGGTCGAGCGAGCCGATGCGCAACTCGGCACTCACGTACCCGGACACCGCGACGACGACGAACGACACCAGGGCGACCGTCGAGTACCGCAGGAGCACGGGCGCGAGTCGGCCGTCTTCGAGGGTCTTGCGGATGAACACGAGCGTGAGCAGCCCGCCGAGCCAGATGGCGGCGAACACGAGGTGCAGACCGAGCGCGGTGACGGCCGCGTTGTGCCCGCTGGCCTCGGCCGAGTGCCCCTGCTGGGCCATGGGCAGGAGCGAGACGAGCGACAGCCCGAACACGAACACGAGCACCGTGTGGTTGCGGACGGCGAAGCAGAGCACCGTGACGGCCGCGGCGATGAGCGTGGTCTGGAGCCAGGCCTGACCGGACTCGATGCTCGTGAAGAACAGGCTGAGTTTGGCGCCGAACGCGTCGTCGAAGGTGAGCGGCACCTGCGTGACGTTGAGGAAGGTGAAGAACCCGGTCACGCCGGCGGCGACGGTGAAGACCGCTGCGCCCGCTGCCGCGACGTCGAGCGCCGCACCGTATTCGCGTCGATCCGGGCTGAGCGCCCAGCAGGACATGAGCAGCGCGCCGATGGTCACGGCCGCGCTGAGGTTCACGAGCAACTGTGCGACGGGCAGGCCCCAGCGGACCACTGCACCGGGATCGCCCAGCAGCTGGGCGTCGGCACCGCCACCGAAGGCGAGACCCGCGAGGAGGGTCGCCACCGCCACGAGGAGCAGCAGGGCGGGACCTGCGAGGCGGACGGCACGATTCACGGTGCAAGCCTACGCGGCGCTGCTGGGAACCCGGACCGCAGTGGGACGCCGTTCACGCCCGGACGAGGAGGGTGGACGAGCCGTCCTCCAGCCGACGGACCTCGATCCGCTCGCCGATGCGCTGCTTCATCTCCTCGACGTGACTGACGACACCGACGACCCGGCCACCCGCCGAGAGACGGCCGAGTTCGGCCATCACCGTGTCGAGGGTCTCGGGGTCGAGACTGCCGAAGCCCTCGTCGACGAAGAGCGTGCCGAGTTCGACGCCACCGGCCTCACCGGTGACGACGTCGGCGAGCCCGAGTGCGAGGCAGAGCGAGGCGTAGAAGGTCTCGCCGCCGGAGAGCGACTTCGGGTCGCGTCGGCGATCGGTCCGGTGATCGTGGACGGTGAGCGACAGGCCGACCTTCTGGCTGCGGGAGGGCCCCTCCTTGAGGTCGCTTCTGACGAGCTCGTAACGGCCACCCGACATCGATTCGAGGCGGGCGTTCGCCGCCGCGACGACATCCTCGAAGCGGCGCAGCAGGACGTAGGTGCCGAGTGTCACCCGGGTGGCGTTCTCGCCGCCGGAGGCGGACACCACGTCGGCGAGGCGCACCACGGCCGCGGCCTCTCGGATCGCCTCGGCGTTCTCCTCCGCCGCCGCTTCGAGCGCGGCACCGGCCGTCGCCGCATTGCTGGCGCGTCGTGCCGACACCGCGGCCGCGGCCGTCGCCGTCCCAGCCGCCGCCTCGGCCTCCGCCAGGCGTTGGGCCGTCGCGACGACGTCCGGAGCCTCGGCGTCCGCCGCCTCGACGATGCTCGGGCTCGCGAGGGCCTGGGCGTTCGCCGTCGTGTGGCGCAGATGGTCGGCGACCCGCGCCTCGGCGTTCGCGCGCTCCACGCCGCCCATCGCCGCCGCCTCCGCTGCCGCCCGGTCCGGGAAGCCGGCGCGCTCGAGCGCCGCCTCCAGCTCGACGGTCCGTTCCGCGTCGCGCTGACGCCGCTCGGCGAGGGACGTGCGCGCACCGGCGAGCTCGGCGAGCTCGGCGAGTTCGGAGGCGAGCAGGGCATCCAGCTCGGCCAGCGACGGAGCCCGGTTGTCCAGGACCCTGAGCACCTCGACACGTGCCTGCTCGTGCGCGCGTTCAGCCGACGCGGACCGCTCGATCAGGGTCGCGCGCTCGGCCACGAGCTGCGCCTCCGCGACCACACCGGCGAGGTGTTCCTCGGCGAGCCGACCGGCCTCCGCGAGCTCGGCCTGGGCGTGTTCCGCAGCGGAGGCCGCCTCCGTGCGCTGCCGCTCGGCAGCGTCGACCGCGGCGTCGACCTCGCTCCTGGCCGCCGCGGGGTCGAAGCCGGCCGGCCCGGCCACCGGCTCGGTGTCGCGGTCGTGCTCGGATCCCAAGTCCGCAGCCTCGGCCTCGGTTCCGGCGAGGTCCTCACCGCTGTCGACGGCGAGCGTCAGGACCGTCTCCACGAGGCGTCGGCGCTCGGCGAGCGCGAGGTCACGGGCCTGCTGTGCCGCGTGCAGGGCGGTCTCGGCCTCGTCGCGCGCGGCGGCGGCCGCCTCGACCGCGTCAGCGTCGGGGTGATCGCCCGCGAGCGCGGCGGGAGCCGGGTGGCTGAGCGAACCGCAGACACTGCACGGCTCACCGTCGACCAAGCCTGCCGCGAGCTCGCCCGCCATCCCGTCGATCCGGCGGAGCCGCAGCGTGGTCTCGGCTTCGACCGCGGCCTTCGCCCCTGCCGCCGCACTGGTGAACCGTGCGGTGAGTCCGGAGAGGCGCGCATCCGCGGCGTCCACCTGGTCGAGCGCCGTCCGGCGTTCGGCGGCTCGCGCCACCGAAGCCCTCGCGCGCTCCAAGGTGGCGGCGGCGTCCGCAGCGCGCTGCGGTGCTTCCTCGAGGGCAGCTCGACGGGCGTCTCGTCGGGTCTGTTCCTCGGCCAGTTCCGCGAGCCGGTCGTCGAGCTGGGCGAGTTCGGCGCGGAGGCCGTCGAGCACGAGCTGGCGTGCCGCGGTGCCGGCCTCGAGCGCGAGCACGGCGGTGAGGCCTGCGCGCTCGACGGTGATCGCCTCGCGACGCGACGCGAGGCCCGTGTCGTCCAGGGCGACGATCCGTTCGTCCGTCTGCCGCTCCACCTCGGCGAGGGCCTCGCTCGCGGCGTCGAGCGCGGTGGCAGCCGCCGTGGCTCCGGCCATCGCGGATGCGACCGTCTCGGCGCGCGCGGCCGCCGCGACCCGTTCGGTGAGGGCGGCGACGGGCTCGTCGTCGATCGCGAGCAACTCGCGCTCCCGCAGCAGCTCGGCGCGTCGGTCGAGCGCGGCGAGCAGCGTCGTCGCGGCCACGTGTTCGGACCGAGCCTGATCGAGCGCCTGCCGCGCCTCGGTGGCGGCGGCGGCATCTGTCACGGCGAGCCGTTCGAGGACGGCGACCACGCGCTCGGCGTTCGCGAGGAGGTCCGGCGAATCGGCTTCGAGCGGAACAGCGAGGGCGGCCAGCTCGGCGTCGGGTCCTGGCTCGGGGTCTGCATCGGGACCGGCCTCGGTGCTCGTACCGGGATCAGGCACCGCGAGCTCGAGCGCAGTGGGGTCCACTCCACCTGAGCGGTCCGACCCCGCAGCATCCACGAGGGCTCGGGCGTCGTCGAGTTCCGCGGCCCCGGCGAACCGGGCGATCGCTCGTCCGAGCGCCTCCTTCGCCCCTTCGATGTCGCGCTGCGCCTGCCGGCGTTGCTCCACGAGGTGCTTCGCGAGCCGCTCGTAGTGCTCCGTCCCGAAGAGCGAGCGCAACAGCTCGCTGCGTTCCTCACCACCCGCGGCGAGGAACTTCGCGAACTCCCCCTGCGGCAGGACGATGGTCTGCACGAACTGCTCGCGGGTGAGTCCGACGATGCGGCTGATCTCGGGACCGATCTCCTGGGCGCGCGTCGACAGGGTCTCCCCGGTGGCGGCGTCCGGATCCGTCAGGCGGACGAGGGTGGCACTCGCCTGCTGCGGCGTGAACCCGGTGCCGCGCTGCTTGGGCCGCTGATACGCCGGCGTCCGGCGCACGCGGTACACGCCCGAACCGGTCTCGAACACGAGCTCCACGAACGGTTCCGTGCCGGGGAGCGCGTGATGCGAGTGCAGTCGATCCTTGCTGGCCCCGGTGCCCGCGAGCTCGCCGTACAGGCCGAAGACGACGGCGTCGATGATCGTGGACTTCCCGGCCCCGGTCGGCCCCTCGAGCAGGAACAGTCCTGCTCGGCCGAGCTCGACGAAGTCGATGGTGTGTTCACCGGCGTACGGGCCGATGGCTTGGAGGGTGAGTCGGTGCAGTCGCATCAGGCGCTGCCCTCCATGGCGAGGGCGGCTTCGTTGGCCGCCGCGATGAGCTCGCGCTCCCGCAGTGTCGCCGACGCGCCCGTCGCGTATTCGATGAACTCCGCGGTGACCTCCACCGGGTCGGAGACCGCCGTGACCGCTGCGGCCCGTGCGTCCTCCGATCGGTTCGCCGGCGCGTGCGACCAGACGAGCAGGTGGGGGAACCGTCGACTCAACGCGGCGTAGAGCTCCGGCGGACGGACGTCGTCGGTGACCGTGGCACGCACCCATGCGTCGACCGCCGCATCGCCGAGCGGGCCCTCCAGCTCGGCGAGGGTGCCGGTCACGTCGACGAGGCGGCGCGGGACGGGCGCCGGCAGCAGCTGCAGCTCGACGGAACCGTCGGCTCCGAGGTCGACCAGCACACTGGACTTCACCTGATTCCGCTCCGAGAAGGAGTAGGCGAGCGGCGACCCCGAGTAGCGCATGCGCTCGACTCCCGATGCAGCGCCCACACGCTGGGCGCCGTGCAGGTGGCCGAGGGCGACGTAGTCGAAGCCGTCGAAGAGCTGAGCCGGGACCGCGTCGACCCCGCCGATCCGGATGTCGCGTTCACTGTCGCTTGCGAGCCCACCGATGACGAAGGCGTGCGCGGCGACGACCGATCGCACCGGCTGCTGCTCCCGGCGTGCGGCGAGGTCGGCTCGCACGCGCTCGAGGGCGGCGCCCATCACGGCGGCATGCGAACGGGCGAGCGGGGCGTCGGTCGATCCGAGGACGCCCCTCGCGGTGTCGGGGTCGAGGTAGGGCAGGGGGTAGAAGGCGACGGGGCCGTGCTCGTCGTCGACGACGACCGGTTCGCCGACGCGCGTGAGGTCGGCTCGGATGTCGATGCCCTCCCGCAGCATGGCCGCTCCGAAGCCCAGACGGATGGCGGAGTCATGGTTGCCCGGGGCGAGGATGACGCGAGTGCGGGCCGCCAGGCGCCCGAGCGACTCCGACAGGAGCGTCACGGCCTCGACGGGCGGGATCGCGCGATCGTAGATGTCGCCGGCCACGAGGAGGACGTCGACCGAGTGTTCCTCGACGAGCTGCTCGAGGTGCTCCAGGACGGTGCGCTGGTACGGGAGCAGATCCACGCCGTGCAGTGACCGCCCGAGGTGCCAGTCCGAGGTGTGGAGGATCCGCATGGAAGCAATGCTAGGCGGATGCGCCGACACCGCAGTGTCCGCGGATGGCCGGATGCCCGACCCGTCGCTGCCCGCGAGACGTCCTCCTCCACGAACGACAGCAGGGCGTCGCTCACGCGACGCCCTGCTGTCGTGGTCTGGTCCGGAACCGTGTGGTCCGGGCCGAGCCGTCGCGGACCGTGGTCCGCGAGGAGTTACTTGACGGAAGCCTTGAGCTTCGAGCCGGCGGTCACCTTGACGCGCTTGCCGGCCGGGATCTGGATCTCGGCGCCGGTCTGCGGGTTGCGGCCCGTGCGAGCGGCGGTGTCGGTCTGCTCGAAGGCGATCCAACCCGGGATCGAAACCTTGCCGCCCTTGGCGACGGTCTCAGCGACGGTGGTGAACAGCGCGTCGACAACGCTGCCGACGGTCGCCTGGCTCTGGCCGGTCGATGCGGCGATGGCGGCGACGAGTTCGGTCTTGTTCAAATTTGCCATTGTGAGGGTCCTCCTCGGACGTTGCTGCAACGTACAGCTGACTGGTTGGTAGCGAAGGTGTCGCTGATACGGCACCAACTGGTCGGTGTGACCGCCTCGAATGTAGCAGCAATCCGCGAGAAATCAGGGATGTATCCGCTGTTCGCGGACAAACGGACCTGCGTGTCGGTTGTTTCCCAGCTGGGAGCGGCCCGGACGTCGACCCTCATCGCACGCCGATCACGCTGTGCCCGGCAGCGCGCGAGAGCAGCCATGCCTCGATGGTCGGGAACAGCGTGAGCACGGCGATCCCGATGAAGGCGAACTGGTAGGGCAGGAGGAGACCCCCGCCGGAACCGGCCTCGAGCGAGAACCCTGTGGACAGAAGGATCGCTCCCACCGCGACGCCGAACCCGCTCGCCGCCTGTTGCAGGGTCGAGTTCAGGGTGTTCGCCCGCGACATGTCCGCTGGTTCGACGTCGGCGAAGGTGATCGTGTTGTACGCCGTGAAGCCGACCGAGCGCGCGACACCGCTCAGGAACAGCAAGAGCGCCATGACGACGATGGAGGTGTCGGCCGTCAGGAACGCCATGGCGACCATGCACAGCACCCCGATGACGTTCGACGAGACGAGGACGAGTCGGAACCCGAACCGTCGGAGCATCCACGTGGTCGCCGGCTTGATGGCCAGGTTCCCGGCGAACAGGAACAGCACCATCGATCCGGCTTCCACCGGCGTCCATCCGAACGCGTCCTGAAACAGCAGTGGGAGGAGGAACGGAACGGCGCTGATCGTCAGACGGTAGACGCTGCCCCCGGCGTTCGCCAGCCGGAACGTCTCCACGCGCAGGGAGCGGAGGTCGACGAAGGGATGCGAGGAGCGCAGGAGATGTCGGACGGCGAGCCCGAGCAGCGTCACCCCGACGGCGAGGGACACGGCGAACCAGAGCGGTTCGAAGCCGATGCCGGTGACGAGCGAGGCGGCGACGAGCAGCGAGGCCAGACCGACACAGCTGAGCGACAGGCCCAACCAGTCGAGTGGCGGCACCTCGTCGGCAGCGAAGTCGGGGACGATGCGGAGGGCGACGACGAATGCGGCGATGCCGAGCGGCACGTTGATGAGGAAGATCCAGTGCCACGAGGCGAACTGGGTGATGACGCCACCGAGGAACGGCGCGATGATCGGCGCGGCCAGCGCCGGCCAGGTGAGGAGGGCGATGGCCTGGATGAGCCGATCCTTGGGCGTCACGCGGAGGACGGCCAGCCGGCCGACGGGAACCATGAGGGCGCCTCCCACGCCCTGGAGGACCCGGAACCCGACGAGCATCGGCAGCGTCGAGCTCAGGGCGCAGAGGATGGACGCGATCGTGAACAGCGCGATGGCGGTGGCGAAGACGCGCTTCGCGCCGAAGCGGTCCGTCAACCAGCCACTGACGGGGATGAGGACGGCGACGGTGAGGAGGAACGCGGTGACGGCGAGGCCGACGGCGGTCGACGAAGTGCCGAGGTCGCGCGCGATGCTCGGGGCGGCGGTCGTGAGGATGGTGCCGTCGAGGTTCTCCATGAAGAAGCAGCCGGCGACGAGGAGTGCGATCGCTCGTTGCGTCCGGACGTCCAAGAGCGCCTCCTCGTCAGTGTGGGATCGCCTCCGATCCTTGCAGCTCTGGCCGGAGACGCGAACAGGCCGCCCGCGATGCGGACGGCCTGTTCGGTGTTGCGATGCTGCGTCAGCGGAACAACTGTTCCGGCGGCGTGGCTGTTACCAGCTCGACTTGCGGACGCCGGGCAGTTCGCCCTTGTGCGCCATGTCGCGGAAGCGCACGCGGCTGATGCCGAACTTCGAGAGGTTGCCTCGGGGGCGACCGTCGATGGCGTCGCGGTTGCGGAGGCGAACCGGCGAAGCGTTGCGAGGAAGCTTCTGCAGGCCCACGCGAGCTGCTTCACGCGACTCGTCGGTGCCGGCGGGGTCGACCAGGGCCTTCTTCAGTTCGGCGCGCTTCGTGGCGTAGCGGTCGACGATAACCTTGCGCTGCTCGTTACGGGCGATCTTGCTCTTCTTAGCCATCGTTAGCGCTCCTCTCGGAATTCAACGTGCTTGCGCACTACGGGGTCGTACTTCTTGAGCACGAGACGGTCGGGGTTGTTGCGACGGTTCTTCTTGGTCACGTAGGTGTAACCGGTACCAGCCGTCGAACGGAGCTTGATGATCGGACGGACGTCCTGCTGCTTAGCCATTAGATCTTCACCCCACGAGCGAGAATGTCCTTGACGACGGATTCGATGCCACGAGCGTCGATCACCTTGATGCCCTTGGCGGACACCTTGAGGGTGACGTTACGACGCAGCGAGGGCACGTAGTAGGTCTTCTTCTGCACGTTCGGGTCGAAGCGGCGCTTCGTGCGACGGTGCGAGTGCGAGATGTTGTGACCGAAGCCTGGAACGGCTCCTGTCACCTGGCACACTGCTGCCATAGTAGTTTCTCCTTCATTACCGCAGGACGAGTGTCCTGCCCAAGATCTCTTGTCGGCGTCGCGGTCCTCGAGCCGGAGCTCTGGGACCGTGATCACGATGGGGACATGGAGCGTCCACACCAAAGATCGAGCCTACGCCATGTAGACCCGACAAGCAACTGCATTCTGTTGTGCTTCGTTAACGCAAAATGGCCACCCAAGAACCTTGGGTGGCCATTTCAACGAAGAAGTCCGGCGGT